>NZ_NKQJ01000019.1 GCF_002312815.1 Agaribacterium haliotis | reverse complement strand
TCGGCTTCGGCTTCGGCTTCGGCTTCGGCTTCGGCTTCGGCTTCGGCTTCGGCTTCGGCTTCGGCTTCGGCTTCGGCAACAGGCTGCTGCTCGCCCGACTCGGGGTCAAGTCCTTCGGCCGCCTCTTTTTCATCGGCTGCCTGCTGGGCTTGTTCGTAATCGATCGGCTTTGGCGCCAGATCATCGGCGCTGATATTGGTATCCGGTGCCGATTCGAGCTCGAGCGCTTCATTGAGGCCATCGATATCTTTCAGCTCACCGAGGCTCGGTAATTCTTCGAGGCTTTTTAAACCAAAATAATCAAGAAACTGGCGCGTGGTTGCGTAGAGCGCCGGCCGGCCCGGAACATCGCGATGGCCAACAACTTTGACCCACTCGCGCTCGCTCAGGGTTTTGATAATGTGGGAGCTCACCGCAACACCGCGAACCTCTTCAATATCGCCGCGCGTCAGCGGTTGCCGATAGGCGATTAGCGCCAGTGTTTCGAGCAGGGCCCGGCTGTATTTCTGCGGTTTCTCATCCCACAGGCGATTGACCCAGGTAGCGTAGTCTTCGCGCACCTGAAAGCGCCAGCCCGATGCCACTTCGACCAGAGCAAAACCGCGGCCGTCGCAGTCGCGCTGGATTTGCTCGAGCACTTCCAGCAACAAACCCTTGGACGGCAACTCGTGCTCGTCAAATAAGCTCTGCATACGCTTTAGCGACATGCTGTCACCAAGTGCTAATAAAGCACCTTCAATGATCGGCTTAAGCTGTTGAATTCGCTCGCTTTTTTCCTCTTCACTTAAGGCACTTGCTCGCTTTTCTGCCGCCGCCAGAGCCTTGCTATCGAGCTCTTCAATAGCGTCGTTGTCTTCGCCCTCATCGATCGCAGGCTCGACGGCTTGAGCCTCATCGAGTTCGTCTGAGTGTTTGTTTTTGTCTATTTTTTCTTCGCTCATATCACTGCGGCCTCACGGCCTAATCTGATTTTGCTTTAACGTGTATCGGCCCAAAGGCCTCGGTTTGTACCAATTCGGCGAGCCTTTCTTTGACCAGTTCCATGACCGCCAAAAATGTAACCACCACACCCAACTTGCCCTCTTCGGCTTTAAACAGGCTGACAAAAGGTGTGAACTGGCGGCCGCGCAACTGATCGAGCACCTGCGTCATGCGCTCGCGTGTGCTGAGTTTTTCTTTCTGGATCTGATGGCTCTCGTAGAGATCCGCGCGGCGCATCACCTCTGATAACGCTAGCAGCAGCTCTTTCATATCGACGTCCGGGTCCGGGCGGGTCAGCGTGCGATCGGGCTCTTTGGCTTTAGCAATATGTAAATCGCGATGCATGCGCGGCATCTCGTCGATATCTTCGGCGGCTTTTTTAAAGCGCTCGTACTCCTGCAAGCGGCGTATCAATTGCGCGCGCGGGTCCTCTTCATCCTCGTCTTCGCCTTCGTTCGCGCGCGGCAGCAGCATGCGCGACTTAATTTCAGCCAGCATCGCCGCCATCACCAGGTATTCGGCGGCGAGTTCAAACTGCATATTTTGCATCATCTCAACATAACTGACGTACTGGCGAGTGATTTCACTGACGTCAATTTCGAGTATGTCGAGATTCTGTTTGCGGATGAGGTAAAGCAGTAAGTCGAGCGGGCCTTCAAAGGCCTCAAGAATGACTTCGAGCGCATCGGGAGGAATGTACAGGTCTTTGGGCATCTCCGTCAGCGCTTTGCCCTGCACAACCGCAAACGGCATCTCGCCCTGAGACGGCTGTTCGCTGTCCTGGCTACTCGCCTGTGTCCTGCTTTCTGCGGCGTGCTGCCCGTCAGCGTGGGCTGCAGACTCTGAATCGGCAGCCTGCGTCGCTGCAGTGTCAGCCTCTGGGGCGTCAACCTCGGGTGCGTCAACTAAGGCACTTGCTTGTTCTTCTGCCTCGGACAAATCGCTCTCCCTTTGCTCAGGCATTATCAATGGCCGCGCATTATAGCGGCAAAGCCAGGGCCTTGCCTAAGCAGATTTAGGCGAATTCGTCGTCTTCTACCGGGCCGCAGCCGCGGCGTACCAGCACCGGCTCGTCACCGGTCAGGTCGATCACCGTGGTCGGCTCCATGCCGCAAAAACCACCGTCGATCACCAGCTCGAGCTGGTGCTCGAGGGTGTCGCGAATATCGTAGGGGTCCGTCAACGGCAAATCGTCACCGGGCAGAATCAAAGAGCTGGTCATCAGTGGCTCGCCGAGTGTTTCCATCAGCGCCAGGGCGATATTGTTGTCGGGCACCCGAAGCCCCAGGGTTTTTCGCTTTGGGTGTTGCAGGCGGCGAGGTACTTCCGAGGTTGCGTTCAAAATAAAGGTGTAGGCGCCCGGCGTCTTGCTTTTAATCAGGCGATAATCGCTGTTATCAACCCGGGCATAGTTAGCCAACTCACTCAAGTCACGGCACATCAAGGTGAAGTTGTGGTGTTTGTCGAGTTGGCGCAGCGCGCGTATGCGGTCGAGGGCAAACTTGTCGCCAATATGACAGCCCAGGGCGTAGGCCGAATCGGTTGGGTAGGCAATCAGGCCGCCCTTTCTTAAGATCTCAACGGCTTGATCAATAAGGCGCTGCTGAGGATTCTCGGGGTGTATGCTAAAAAACTGAGACATGCGATCCTTCTAAGTAGTGCTTAGCAGAGCGTCGCTGCGCGGCGAGGGCGCTCTGCCATGTGTTCGATTAAGCAGCCCAACTTTGCCAAAGAGGCTCAACGTTCTCGGGCATTGGGCTCTGCTGGCCGAGATCGGGGCTGTAGCTTGTCGGGCCGTGAAAATCACTGCCGGTTGAGGCCAGCAGTTGATACTTATTTGCCAGCCTGGCCATATCTGCCGACTGCTGAGCACTTTGGCTGCCGCTGACCACTTCAATCGCGCGCCCACCGCACTCAACAAAGTCTTCGATCATGCTACAAAGTTTTGTGCGTGTCATTTTATATTTCAGTGGATGAGCAATAACACAGCAGCCGCCTGCTTGTGCAACGGCTTCAACCACTTCGTCAAAGTCGGGCCACTGCAGTTTGACATCACCGACTTTGCCTGCGCCCAAATAGTGTTTGAACGCATGCGCGAGATCTTTTGCCTGACCGGCTTTAACCATCGCCCGGCCGAAGTGCGGCCGACCCAAGGTGGCGTCCCCGGCTTCAGCTTTTGCCGCCGCCAAGATGCCCTTAAAACCGAGCCGCTCTAAACGCTCGCCAATATGCTGTGCGCGCTCTTCGCGCCGATCGAGCTGACGCTTAACCAGTGCCACAATCGCATCGTGCTTGCGATCAAAATTTAAGCCAACTAAGTGAATGTTGCGACCGTACCAGAGGCTGGAAAACTCCACACCACTGATCAAGCGCAGGCCATCAAGCTCGGCCTGGGCCAGAGCCTTGTGCAAACCATTGGTTGTATCGTGATCAGTTAACGCCAAAGTTGTCACACCTTGCGCTTTGGCCCTCGACACCAGCGCTTCAGGGCTTAAAATACCGTCCGACGCTGCACTGTGACAGTGCAGGTCATAGACTGGCCGTTGTTCAATTTCCGGCATCGATCATTCTCATCTCTAAATTAATATATTGACGGCATCCGTGACGTCAACAAACTACTAAGTACTTACGCCGAGTCTTCGAGCTTGGACGAGTACGGGCAAATCATGAGTACAGTTACCCCATGAGTACAGATAATACGGGTCAGGAAAAACAGCCCAAGAAAGAGAGTTTACTGCTTAACCTGCTGTTAAACATCATAATCCCAACCTTGATACTGACCAAGTTTAGCGGTGAAGATCAACTCGGCCCCAAGCTTTCCATTGTGGTAGCCCTCGCCTTTCCAATCGTCTACGGCGTCGCCGATTTTTTTCGCGAGCGCAAAATTAACTTTTTTTCGGCGCTCGGTGTCATCAGTGTATTTTTAACCGGGGGCATAAGTTTACTCGAGTTGCCACCGCAATATATCGCCATCAAAGAAGCCGCCATTCCGGCGCTGATCGGCATCGCTACCTTGATATCCACCTATACGCCCTACCCATTGGTAAAAGTGTTTTTGTACAACGATAAAGTTCTGCACACCCAGCGCATTGCCGAACAGCTAAAAAAGCGCGAGACCGAAGCCGAGTTTGAATCCTGCTTAGTTAAGGCTTCTTATATTGTTGCCGCTTCGTTTTTTCTTTCGTCGGTATTGAACTATGTCTTGGCGAAAATGGTCGTTGTCAGTGCCCCGGGCACAGAAGCCTTTGCCGAGGAGCTGGGTAAAATGACCGCCTACAGCTATGTTGTTATCGTGGTGCCGAGCATCGCCGTTATGCTCGGCGCGATGATTTATCTGTTTAAGCGCATCACCCGACTGACCGGGCTCGAACTCGAAGACGTTTTTCACGAACAAAAATAAGGAGAGCGGCATGCTCTATGCAATTATCAGCGAAGATGTACCCAACAGCCTGCCCCTGCGCCAACAGGCGCGCCCGGCTCATATCGAGCGTTTGAATGCGCTTCGCGATGAAGCCAGATTGGTACTCGCCGGCCCCCACCCGGCTATCGACAGCAGTGAACCCGGCGATGCCGGTTTTAGTGGCTCGCTTGTTGTTGCCGAGTTTGACTCTCTCGCCGCGGCCCAGGCCTGGGCTGACGCCGACCCCTATGTCGATGCCGGCGTCTATCAAAAGGTCACCGTAAAACCCTTTAAAAAGGTATTGCCCTAGTGAAAAAACTTGCTACATTTTTTGCCTGTGCCTGGCTATTTGCAGGCGCAAACGCTCAGGCAACCAGCCTTTGGGTCAAAGATGTTGTCTATGTGCCGCTGCGCAGCGGCCCGAGCTCTCAAAACCGCATTCTGCACAAAGGCCTTATTAGCGGCACCGAAGTCAAGGCCATCGGTGGACGCGAACAGGGCTGGATAGAAGTTCGAACAAAAAATGGTCGCGAAGGCTGGCTGCCCGAACAGTACTTGCTTGATCAGCCAACCGCGCAAATCAAACTGCTCAAAGCGCAGAAAGTAGCAAGCGATGCCAGCGCCAAACTCAGCGAGCTGGAAACCCTGCAAACGAGCTTGAGCGCCGAGCTGCGCGATACCAAAAAACAGCTTGAGCAAACCGAAAAAGAAAAACAGCAATTTAACCTTGAACTGCACCGCATCAAAAGTATTTCGTCCGGCGCCATCGAGCTTGATCAAAATTATCAAAAACTGCTCGAGCAGCACCAGTTATTGCAAACTGAGAACGACAGCCTCAACGCTGAAAACGCAACACTCAAAGCCGACCGGCGTTCAAGTTATATGTACAACGGCGCCATCTTAATTATTATCGGCATGCTGATGGCTGTTATTATCCCGCGCCTCAAACCCAAAAAGCGCCATTCGGAATGGACTTAAAGTCTGCCTATCGCAAACTGGCAAAACAATTTATAACACGCCCAACTCAATTGACTACGGGGTTATCAATGAGCAAACAAATGATCAAGCAACTGTGTTCTTTGGCCTTAGCACTGATATTTACTGCGGCCAGCTGCGCCTTTGCCGCCAAAGAGAATAAAACCAAGGGCCCCTACCCCGAAGTGGTTTTTGAAACCTCGCTGGGCAAAATGACCATTGAGCTCTATCCAAATGAAGCGCCGGAAACCGTTAAAAACTTTTTGCGTTACGTTGATGAGGGTTTTTATACCGGTACAATTTTCCATCGGGTTATTCCCAACTTTGTTGTTCAAGGTGGCGGTTACGACTACGAGTTTAAACGCCGCGAAACCCATGCCCCGGTTGTGAACGAAGCCAAAAACGGCCTCGACAACCTCGAAGCAACTCTGAGCATGGCGCGCACGGCCGACCCCGACAGTGCAACCTCACAGTTTTTTATCAACCTCAAACACAACGACAACCTCGACTACGGCTGGAAAGACAGCCGCGGTAGCAAAAGCGCCGGCTATGCCGTATTTGGCAAAGTGGTTGAAGGTTTTGACGTCGTTAAAAAGATTGAACGCGAGCCGCGCGGCCTTTATCGTTCGCGCCCCGAAGCGCCGAACTACCCGGTGATTGTCGAAAAAGCTTATCGCCTGAACAATAAATAAAACACCTTTTAGACCAAGGACCACAATGTGAGCGGCACCTTAGCCCTTAGCGTAAACTTGAACAAAGTCGCCCTGCTGCGCAACGCCCGCACCGACAACAACCCAGACCTGCTCGATTTTGCCGATATCGCTCTCGACGCCGGTGCCGCCGGTTTAACGGCCCACCCTCGCCCAGATCAGCGCCACATACGCGCCAGTGACATTTTGCCACTGGCGACCAAAGCCCGCGAACGCGGCGTCGAGTTTAATATGGAAGGCAACCCCTTTTGCGAGGCTCTCGGCGACTACCCAGGTTTTCTCGAGCTGGTGCGCGGGGCCAAACCCGCGCAGTGCACGCTGGTTCCCGACGCCAATAATCAACTGACTTCTGATCACGGTTTTAACCTAAACAAAGACGGCGGCAAGCTTGAGCCCATTATCGCCGAGCTCAAACAGCTCGGCTGTCGTGTCAGCCTATTTATGGACCCGGATCTCGACCAGATAGGCCTGGCCGCTGGCGTCGGCGCTGATCGCATTGAGCTCTATACCGGCCCCTATGCTTTGGCCTTCAGCCAGAGCAGCAGCGCAGCCGATGCTGTCTTTAAGCAGCACTGTGACGCCGCCGAACACGCCCACAGCCTAGGCCTGGGCATCAATGCCGGGCACGACCTGAACCTGGCCAACCTCAAGCAATACTGCCGGCTACCCAAGCTCGCCGAAGTCAGCATAGGCCATGCGCTGACCGCTGATGCGCTGCGCATGGGCTTTGCAGGAGCCGTGCGCGCCTATGCAGATATCTGTGCTGAGACCGGCATAGACGCGGTGCTGACAAACGGATAAAGCGCGCCAGCGAAAGCCTGATCTATACTTTCTTTAGCGACTATTCTTAGCTGGAGGCTGCAAAACTCATGCGCCTCCAGCACACTGCAGATTTATATCGAAAAGGAGGCTCACCGTGCACTCTATTCTCGTTAGCGAATATATGGATCACAACCCTCACGCTGTGAACAGCGACAGCTCCGTGCGCCAAGTCGTGCAGTTTTTATTAAAAGAGCAGATAAGCGGTGCGCCCGTGGTCGACGACACTCGCCGCCTAATCGGCTTTGTCTCTGAACAAGACTGTATGGCGGAAGTGCTCAACGACGCCTTTTTTTGTGACGACAGCCCGAGCGTTTCAACGGTTATGCAAAACGCAGTGGCGACCACCTCGCCGGGCACAAGCATACTTGAACTGGCCCAACTGATGGCCGACAGCACACCCAGAAACTACCCTGTTGTCGAGAACGGAAAACTTGTCGGCTTAATCTCACGCTCGCGCATACTCAACGCGATTTTAGAAAATGGCGACGACTGTTATTTTCGCCATTAAAACCATAGATACACGCTTTTAACTTAGCAAGCCGCAAGAAAGCGCATAGCGCCTGACAATTTTTGTATCTGAGCACCTGCTGCCCGTGTTTTATCAATCTAGACCGGCCTAAATAAACTATCTAACCAACTTCACCGCAAGTGCCGACAGCTTATCAATCGCCGCTTCCGCGGCGATACGTATCGTCTCTTGATCAACACTACTGCGATATAAACGCAGACGGTATAAAAACTTATTAATGTGAAAGATGATTTCGCGCAGGGCTAAAAAGTTATCTTCTAGCACTCGCGATAACTGACGATAATTCCCGTCAGCGTGCATTGCATCATCAAGGCGCGCCTGTTTGTGCAAAATTCGCAACTTGTAATAGGCAAGAGAAATATGAATAAAGCTGTTTTGCAAAACAAACATCGATTTATCGTCGTGGCGATAACCAACCGTCGAAGTGAAATCCTGAATAATCGCCATCGCGCGTTCGATAAACATCGCCATATGCTCGGTTTCGGTTTGAATGCGCTCAAACTCTTCGCGCTTAAAAAACACTTCATCGCTGCGGCTCGCTTGAGTTAATAGCTCCAACATGCGCACCGCCACCGCACCAAAATGAGTTACCGCATTAATTTCAATTACTGGTTTTAAATCAGCCAAGCGCTTACTTAGCGGCCGATAATTTTTTTGAAAAATAGAGTACAGCGTATCATAGAGATTAATGTGCTGACTGAACTCGGTTAATTGCGTGCCACTAGCCCCTGCGGGATAACCCGTACCATCGAGGATTTCATGGTGCTGTTTGATCGAACGAAGCACTGCACTCGGCACGGAACCTACACGCTCTAAAAATGAAACACCGTAATAAACATGGCTGTAGTAACCGTCTTTATCATCCTTGGACGAGCGAGGATCATGATCGAGGCGGGTGAAGTGTGGGTTGACATCAAGCAGCCCCAAATCGTGGCTCAAAGCGCTCAAAAAAAGCATCTCAAAGCTAGCTTGTTCACGCTCGCTAAATTCGCTTTCAAACACAGCCATCCACAGGCAAAACAAGGTGCGCTTGTACTCAAAAGGCAAACAGGCCCGCATAATTGCGAGCCTAAATCCAATCGAGGGGTAAGTGAGCAACAAGTCCGCGCCAAGCTTGAGCCAGTAGCGGTGTTTAATTTCCTGATATAGCTCGGAGAAACTTAAGTTTTCACTCAAGTATGCAATGAGTTCCCGCTCAAGTAAGTCTGCATCGTAAGGCACATCCAGAACAAATAGCGCCTCAATACGCTCGGCCTCAAAGCTGTCGGCACACTGCTCGATAAAATCCGTACCGGGCTCGGCGCCCGCTGGCAGATAAGTGCCCGCATCAGTGCGCAAAGCCCCGCGCAAGCGCAGCGGCGTACTGATCGTTGCCTCAGCCAGGTAGTGCCAATACGCACTCATGTTGCCATCCCCGCTGCTGAATCAAGATATCCATCTTAAGGCCAATTCCAACACTTGCTTACCAGCAAGTGTAGTCAACAAAAAAGCGAGCATTACAAAAGCGCAAGCGCCTATAAAAGAATATGCGATAACAAACGGAAAGCAGGCGCAACATCGATTCGAATAACCAACTCAAGGCGAGGCACCACCAGACAAGGCCGGGAATGACTTTAAAGCAGAAGTTGTTTGGGGCAGGGATAGCTTAAAACAATGAGCTATTTAACTAAGGAGTAGCGCTGGCTAAATTGCTCAGGCCAGGCGTTTCATGTGCGGGGAATCGCCTAAGGCCGGAAATTACCAAACAGCTCAAGCGTATTAAGGTTCAATAAATTAGCGGCCGATAGAAAAAGCCCCGCGGACAAGGCAGCGGCATCCGTGTGCTGCCTTACAAGCCGCTTGCAGATCAAGCAGCTAAGTGCAGTGATCAGCCCAGGTCAATGGGGCAGTATTCGCCGTCGTACCATTTCTGGCCGCGGCTGTTAACCATCATATTGGCGCGCTCGGGGCCTTCAGTACCGGCCTCGTAAGGCTCACACTTTTGACCGCGCTCTTGCCAGGCATCGAAGATCTGATCGATCCACTTCCACGCAGTCTCAACCTCATCGGCGCTGACAAACAAGGTCTGATCGTTGCGGAACACATCAAAAAACAAACGTGAATATGCATCGTGCTTCATTGGCTCGCTATGATCTTCGAAATCCAGGTTCAAAATATCATCGCGCAGAGGAATGCCGGCATCCAGGCCCTGCACCTTATTATTTAAGTGCAAGCTGATACCCGAGTCTGGCTGCAGCTGAATAATCAGTTTGTTTTGACAGCGGCTGTTTTCGCTGTCTTTAAAAATATTGTGGTGGCTCTGTTTAAAATACACCACAATCTCACTGTGCTTTTTATTTAAGCGCTTACCGGTGCGCAAATAAATAGGCACGCCTGACCAGCGCCAATTTTCAATTTCGCTTTCAATTGCAACATAGGTTTCAGTCTGAGAGTTCGGGTCGACTTCGTACTTGTCGCTCTCCTCTTCCAGGTAGCCAGGCACTGTTTCACCGCCGACATCGCCACGAATATATTGCCCGCGCACCGTGTGATCAAACACCTCATCTTTGGTAATCGGTTTCAACGACTTCAGTACTTTTAGTTTTTCTGTACGAACCGAGTCTGCATCCAGGGCTGAAGGTGGCTCCATCGCCATCAAACACAAAACCTGCAACAAGTGGTTTTGCACCATGTCGCGCGTTGCGCCGGTTTTATCGTAAAAAGCCCAGCGATTACCGACGCCGACCGTTTCAGTAACAGTAATCTGAACAGATTCGATGTATTTGTTATTCCACAACGGCTCGAAAAAATCATTGGCAAAACGCAGTGCCAATAAATTTTGAACACTCTCTTTACCAAGGTAGTGATCGATGCGAAACAATTGGCGCTCGTCAAAGACACGCGCAAGCTCTGCATTAATAGCCAAGAAACTTTCGCGGCTATCGCCAAGCGGCTTCTCGACCACGAGGCGGGTACTGTCTTTAACCAAACCACAAGCGTCGAGGCTTTCACATACCTTGCCAAAAATCTGTGGCGGAATGGAAAGATAAATAACCTGTACCGCATCTTGGCGGAAAAATTCTTCGCCAATCAGTTTTAACTGTTCAGGTTGGGTGGCATCGCCTTGCGCAAAATATATTTTGTCGGCGAAGCTCAACCATTTTTCTTCGGAAAACAAACTGGCGTCGACCGCTTTTTGTAACCAAAGTTTAATTTTTGCATGAAACTCTTCGCGACTTTGACCTGTTCGCGCTGAACCAATGATGCGCATACCTTCGGGCATACAATCATTGATTTCTAAATAATAAAGCGACGGATAAAGCTTCCTCAAAGCGAGGTCGCCGTCCCCACCGACGATTAACAGATCGGTACTCATTGTTACTACCCCTAGTCTCAGGTTGCAATGCAACCTATGTTTGTTGCCATCTCTATTGGCGGTTGCCTATGCACCAGAGCGCTAAGCGCCACGAATGGCGCCTGCGCGTCTTTGTTATCGCTGATTCTCGACAGACATATGACATCCCTATACATAAGTCGCGGAAGGCTGGCGGCTTGATTCAGGCCAAGGACTTTGCTGCCCAAGGCCCGTATTATCTGGGCTCTAGCCCATTAACCGGGCGGCTATTGTACGTTGGTCGAACTTGATTTTTCAACTTCGATTGAGGATAATCGCCGCCTCCAAAAACCTGGACACAGTGGAATTTTCTTATTATGGCAATCAAAATTGGCATCAATGGTTTTGGTCGTATCGGCCGTTTCGTATTTCGCGCTGCTTGTGAGCGTTCTGACGTAGAAGTTGTTGGCATCAACGACCTGATCGACGTTGACTACCTTGCATACATGCTGAAGTACGATTCAACTCACGGTCGCTTCAACGGCACCGTCGAAGTTGTTGACGGCTCTCTCGTTGTTAACGGTAACACTGTTCGCATTACCGCTGAGCGCGACCCAGCCAACCTCAAATGGGACGAGATCGGTGCAGACTACGTTGTCGAATCCACTGGTTTCTTCCTGACTGACGAAACTGCTCGCAAGCACATCGAAGCTGGCGCCAAGAAAGTCGTTATGTCTGCACCGTCAAAAGACGCTACCCCAATGTTTGTTATGGGTGTTAACCACGAGTCTTACGCCGGCCAGGACATCGTTTCCAACGCTTCTTGTACCACCAACTGCCTTGCTCCTATCGCCAAAGTACTGAACGACAAGTTCGGTATTGTTGAAGGCTTAATGACAACTGTTCACGCCACCACCGCCACCCAGAAAACGGTTGACGGCCCATCTGTTAAAGATTGGCGCGGTGGCCGCGGCGCTGGCCAGAACATCATTCCTTCTTCTACCGGTGCAGCCAAAGCCGTGGGTAAAGTTATCCCTGAGCTCAACGGCAAACTGACTGGCATGGCTTTCCGTGTACCCACCCCTGACGTTTCAGTTGTTGACCTGACTTGCCGCCTGGACAAAGCCGCTTCTTACGAAGACATCTGCGCTGCAATGAAAGAAGCTTCTGAAGGCGCGTTGGCAGGTGTTCTCGGTTACACCGAAGACGCTGTTGTTTCCAACGACTTCATCGGTGAAAAGTGCACTTCAGTCTTTGACGCCGCTGCCGGCATCAGCTTGAACGACAACTTTGTTAAAGTGGTCAGCTGGTACGACAACGAAATCGGCTACAGCAACAAAGTTGTTGACCTGATCGCACACATTGCTAAAGCTTAATTTTTTTAGCTTTATATTTGTGTGAAAAAGCCCGGCTTATGCCGGGCTTTTTTGTGCCCACTTGTTTTTTCTGCGCCGCCTTCTGCAAGGTTTACCTTTACGGGAATAAACACTCAGTCACAGTGCCGGCAGTCCACGCCGCCGATACTGCACATGCATCGGCAATTACTCCTGCATTGCTCTAATAGCTACATCCATGTAGCGATAGGGCGATGACATACAGCGACTATGGACGGCGCAAGTGCAGACAGCAAGTGACAACCTCCTGCCCCTGAAATTCCATTATAAACGTTGGCACGCCGCTCCTGCGCTCGCACAGATCTATATCGGAGTGAATTTGAGCACGCCGCTCCTGCGCATCCATGCGCCCGCGGCATACCGCCCATCCATGGGCATAAAAAAACCCGGCCTGGGCCGGGTTTCAATACCGCGTGAATCCGGGAAGTTTAGATTGCACGCAGAGAAATGACATGCTCGACAGCGCAAATCGCTTCGAGCACTTCGGCACTTGGCTGACCTTCAACATCGAGAATATTGTAAGCAACGTCGTTGCGGCTTTTGTTTACCATATCGATAACATTGACGTCTTTTTCCGCCAGCACAGTCAACACATGACCGAGTACACCGCTGACGTTTTCATTGGTAAAACAAATACGGCATGCACCCGGCGCCCGCGGCATTGTGGTCTGCGGGAAATTAACCGAATTAGTAATATTGCCGTTCTCAAGATAATCGCGCAGTTGATCAACCGCCATGACCGCGCAGTTTTCTTCCGCCTCGGCCGTGCTTGCGCCGATATGAGGCAAAGCAATAACCTTGTCGAGACCAATCAGCGACGGCATAGGAAAGTCGCAAATATATTGACGCAACTGCCCCGCATTCAGCGCCGCAACAACATCACCTGCATTGACAATAGCGTCGCGCGCAAAATTTAAAATGGCCGCATCGGGTTTCATTAATTTTAATGCGTCGGCATTAATTAAATTAATGGTTGGTTCAATCGCCGGTACGTGTAAAGTTAAATAATCAACGTCGCCAAGTAACGCCTGCAAGCTTTCTTTGCGCTCAACCTGAGAGCTTAAGCGCCACGCGGCCTCAACACTCAGAGCCGGGTCAAATCCAACCACGCGCATGCCCAAAGCCAGCGCGGCATTGGCTATCATTGAACCGATAGCACCGAGACCAACAACGCCGAGGGTTTTACCCATCAACTCAGAGCCGGCAAATTGCTTCTTTTGTTTTTCGAGCAATTTACTCATTTCTGCAGCGTCATCCATATCACCGAGCGTATCGACGTACGCACGACCTTCGAGTATGCCACGCGAGCTCAACAACAAACCTGCAAGGACCAATTCTTTTACCGCGTTGGCGTTGGCGCCTGGGGTATTAAATACAACAATGCCCTGGCCCGTATAGTCAGCAACGGGAATATTATTGGTTCCGGCACCAGCTCGAGCCACGGCAAGCACAGAAGACGGCAAGGTTTCGCCATGCATTTTATGGCTGCGCAAAACGATACCTTCGGGCGCATCAACGTCAGCACCAACCTCATAGCTGTCGCTAGGGAAACGACTCAAGCCCTTATTCGAGATCGCATTATAAGTACGGATTTTGTACATAAGATCCATTTCCAATTTATTAGTTAATTAGGCTGCGGTAACTTGCTCATAGGCCCAGGCCATCCACGGCAATAATTTGGCGACATCACTTGGTTCAACCGTCGCACCACACCAAATGCGGATACCAGGAGGCGCATCGCGATAAGCACCAATGTCATAGGCCACACCCTCTTGGTCGAGCAACTTGACCATGGCTTTAACATTTTCAGGCGTGGTATCAAGCGTTAGGCACACAGAACTGTTGGAGCGCTCAGCCGGATTTTTGGCGAGAAAGTCTATCCAGTCGTTTTCGGCGACAAATTTTTCAATAAGCGCAAGGCTCTCGTTTGAGCGTGCAATTGTCGCCGATACACCTCCTAAAGATTCGACCCAGCTTAATGCGTCAAGATAATCAACAACGCAGAGCATCGAAGGCGTGTTAATGGTTGCACCTTTAAATACACCCTCAATTAGCTTTCCGCCCTTGGTTAAACGGAAAATTTTTGGCAGTGGCCACGGCGGCGTGTAAGACTCAAGACGCTCAACCGCGCGCGGGCTCAAAATAAGCATGCCGTGAGCACCTTCGCCACCGAGCACTTTTTGCCAGCTATAGGTCACAACATCGAGTTTTTCCCACGGCAAGTCCATCGCAAATACCGCAGAAGTCGCGTCACAAATGGTTAAGCCTTGACGGTCATCGGCGATCCAGTCGCCGTTCGGAACCTTGGCGCCAGAAGTTGTACCATTCCAGGTAAATACCACGTCTTTGTTAAAATCAACCGCGTTTAAATCCGGTAGCTCACCGTAGTCGGCTTCCATCACACGTACGTCGTCAAGTTTGAGCTGCTTAACAATATCCGTCACCCAGCCGGAACCAAAGCTTTCCCAGGCCATAACGTCGACACCGCGCTGACCGAGCATAGACCACAGCGCCATTTCAACCGCGCCGGTATCCGATGCCGGCACAATACCAACTCGATAACCTTCGGGCAGGCCGAGAATTTCTGCAGTTTTAGTGCACGCTTCTTCGAGAACAGTTTTGCCTAGCGCCGAACGATGTGAACGACCGAGAATGTCCGTGCGCAGTGCACTGAGTTCATAGCCGGGGCGTTTGCTACAAGGGCCAGAGGAAAAGTTAGGATTTTGTGGTTTGGCTAAGTCTTGCATACAAGTCCTCAAAAAAACAAAGGCCACCCTTAGGTGGCTGATACAGGCGCAAGGCCTACGAAATTTGCGCGCATTATGCCAGTTATTGGCCCGAGCTAGTAGAGCAAGGTATAGAGCTTGCGCTGATACTTAGTCGCAAGCGCATCGCCTTTATCCAAACTGGCAAGCACATCGTTAAAGCAGCGCTTTAGCTCCCCGTCAAGCGCATTTAAATTGCGGCTCAAATGGCTATAAAGCAATGCCAGGGCCTCTTCTTCAAATTTGTTTTGCGCGTATTGCACTGCTAGCTGCTGCACAAGCTCAAGGTTCTCGGGCTCCGCTTCAAGCTGCTGCTCCAGGGCTTCGAGCTCCGGGCTCTTGCCGGCCAGCTGCGCCAACTCTAACTGCGCTTTTAATTGCTGATAGCGCCCGTCTTGATCGGCCATTTTCACCGCCGCAAGTACCTGCTCGGCCAATTCCAGCCGGCGCTCGTGCAACAGGCAGCTACAATAGTCCAAGGCGATATCCGCGCGCTGACCTGAATCAACGTATGCTGCTTTTAACAAGGGCAAGGCTTGCCCAAACTGCCCATCGTTCACATATTGTACGGCCTGCTGCCAATCGGACTCCCAGGCTTTAGGTAGATGTTGGTCAAGCAGTTCACGAATCTCTGCTTCGGTTTTGCTGCCGGTAAAACCATCAATCGGCTGACCATCTTTAAGCAACATCACCGTAGGCAAACTTTGCACGCCAAACTGCGCAACAATCATTTGCTGCTCATCGGCGTTAATTTTGGCAAGTAAAAACTGGCCGGCATATTCAACGGCCAGCTTTTCCAACACTGGCATTAACGCTTTGCAGGGCGCACACCAATCGGCCCAAAAATCGACAAGCACCAATCGTTTTTGGCTCTGTTCAATTAATAAGCTCTGGGCGTTTTCAGGGGTGATTTCGACGATGTGCTCAGACATGGGCATGGACTCTTTAAACTAAAGTCCATGCATAAGGTCATTTTGGAATTTTTCAAGGACAAGCGCTAACTTAAGGCTTGCCGGAAAACAAAGAAGCTATTTAGCGAGCCACTGTTCGAGCTTTTGCTCAACCAGCTCAAAACTTATCGGCTTGCTAATATAGTCGTTCATGCCCGCCTCTAGACAGCGCTCTTTATCGCCGGCCAGTGCATTGGCGGTCATGGCAATAATGGCGATATCTTTGCAGTGCTCACCAGCCTGCCCGGCCCGAATCGCTTTAGTTGCGCTAAAACCATCCATAATCGGCATCTGGCAATCCATAAATACCAGCGCGTATGCGGCAGATTGATCACCGAGCTTTGTCAAAGCCTGTTCACCGTCGGCGGCGATATCCACTTCGACGTCACAGTCTTCGAGCAGCATTGACGCCACTTCCTGATTGGTGAGGTTGTCTTCGACCAATAACACTTTGGGCATGTTTGCACTCCAGGCAAATGTTTTCTGGCGGCGCTTAGCTAGCGGCTCCTGCGTCGCCACGTTGACCGTCACACCAAATTGCTCCAGCAAGGTTTGGTTCAGCGCCTGTAAAGAGTATGGCTCGGCCAGTTGGCTCGCGCCAGCGTAACGCTCGGCCGGCAAACGCCGCTCACCAATAAACACCACTTTCAGACCATTAAACACCGGCAACATCAGAGTTTGATTCAGCGACTGCTCGCTTTGCTCATCGATGCTGCCGAGGTTAATGACAGCCAAGCGCACCTTGCCGGCTAAACCCAAATCAATCATCGCCGCCTGGTCGTCAAGCTGGGGACACAGAATCACCTTCAAACCAAGATGGCGAAGATCGCGGGCAAGCACTTGAGCCCGACGCGGCAAAGCGTCAAACACCAGAGCACACTGGCCATCAAAATCCGGAGCCAAAGTCTCAGCGGCCTGCCCCTCGTCGGCAAGCGCCAAAGACAGGCGACAAATAAACTCACTGCCACTGCCGAGCTCGCTTTTTAAACTAAGCTCACCGTTCATGGCCTCACACAGGCGTTTGGATATCGCCAAACCTAAGCCCGAGCCACCAAAACGGCGCGTTGTACTGTTATCTGCCTGGGCAAACGACTCAAAAATCAAGCTCTGAACTTCGGGGCTAATACCCGGGCCGCTGTCTTTAATCCGAATCTCAATCAACGATTGCTGTTGTTCCCGCCGCAGCTCAATCACAGAAACCTCAATACTGCCCTCTTCGGTGAACTTCAGCGCATTGCCAATTAAGTTATTTAAAACCTGGCGCAAACGCAGTGCGTCACTTTGGAAGCTGGCCGGCAGGCCCGGGTCCAAGTCCAGAATAAAATCCAGCCCCTTTTGCTTAGCAAGAAAATAAAACGCCTGACACTGAGACAGTAACAACGAGCGCAAATCCAGCGCCTGCTGATCCAGCTCAAGCATGCCCGCTTCAATTTTGGAGTAGTCGAGAATATCGTTAATCAGTGCAACCAGCGTGTGACCGCTAGAGCGCGCAATGTCGAGATAGCGCTTTTGAACCGCGTTGAGCTCGCTGTTTTCCATCAGCTCCAGCATGCCTATCACGCCGTTCATCGGCGTGCGAATTTCGTGGCTCATGTTCGCCAAAAACTGACTGCGCGCCTCGACAGCATCGCGCAGCTCGGCATTGCGCAGCCTGAGCTTGGCCCGCAGAGCCGACATCGAGCGACACAGCATCGTCAAAATAAACAAACAGACTCCGTAGACCAGCCAGGTTAATAGCAGGTCGGACTGACTCAAGTCTGTCAGTGCCATGCTGCCCTGCACAAGCAATAGTGCCGCCAAACTCAAAGCCTGCAACAGCGCGTAGTGTAAAAATCTGCGCGGACTCAAGCGAAAGACGCCAAAGATCGAGATCATAAACAGCAAAAAATAGACAAGAAATGCGTAGCGTGGCATTACCAGCATGCTCATCAGGCAAACGGTCGATGCCCAAGACATCTGGCCAAGGCTCAGCGACGGGTCTTTAAAGCGCTCGGAAAAGCCGGTGACGATGGCCGCGACAAACAGAATATTGACCAACCAAAAAACGACAAACGCGGTCAATAACCAGGGCCCGGTAAAAATAAGCGAGCCGCGAATGTATGCATAAATCAAAATGGCACTGAGAAGAAAGGCCCCGGTCAGCGCTAAGAAAGTATGTTGGGTGCGTATGAGTCGGGTCTTATTCACAGCCCCGCCCTGTCAGTTGTAGCAAAACCTGCCTCTCGTTATTAATCCCACTGCTTCAGTGTAGCCGCTTCACCGGTGAACAACAGCACGGACAAACTCAACTTGCTCGATTTAAGGCGCTAAGCAAGCGAGGTGCTCGCCGCTAACGCGAGCGAGCACAAATTAAGCCTACTAGTTCTTATTTTGTTGGCTGCGCGGGCTTGTTTTCTGACGCTGTGGTGCTGGTGCACCGACGTGGACTTCACCGCGCTCGGCGGCGAGTTGTATCTGCTTTTGGCGCTCGCGAAAACCCAGTTTTTGCGCTTCGCTGAGCCGATCGTGACAGCGCGGGCAACTAACCCCCTGCTCGTAAAGCTCACTTTGCTTATCGTCGGCACTTATAGGTTCGCGACATCCGTGACACAAATCCCAGTCAGCTTTTTCAAGCTGGTGATTCACTGCAACACGATTGTCAAATACGTAGCAGTCACCGCGCCACATGCTGTCACCCGGATCAACCTGCTCAAGGTATTTCAACACGCCACCTTTGAGGTGGTAAACCTCGTCAAAACCCTGCTCTTTTAAGTAGGCGGTGGATTTTTCACAGCGAATGCCCCCGGTGCAAAACATCGCAACTTTTTTATGCTGCGCCCGGTCTAGATTCTGTTTAACGTAGTCTGGAAAGGCTCGAAAGCTCTCGGTATTGGGGTTAATCGCGCCTTCAAAACTGCCCAGCCTGATTTCGTAGTCGTTGCGCGTATCGATCAGCAGCACCTCTGGATCGCTGATCAATTTATTCCAGTCTTTCGCTTCAACGTAGGTGCCCACACTTTGGCGCGGGTCGATGCCCTCAACCCCCATGGTGACAATCTCTTTTTTGAGTTTGACCTTCATGCGATAAAAAGGCTGTTCGGCCTCAAAACTCTCTTTGTGCTCCAAATCAGCTAAGCGCTCGTCGGCTTTTAAATAAGCCAGAAGTGCATCGATGGCCGCACGCGAACCCGCTACGGTGCCGTTAATGCCTTCACTGGCCAGCAACAACGAACCTTTAAGTTGCCATGTCGAACAAAAAACCAACAACGCCTCACGCAAGTCGCGATAATCGGGCAGACTCACAAATTTATAGAGGGCGGCAACGACAATAGCATCGCCAGATACTTGCTTACTCACGGCATGCTCCGGGGTAGTCAGGCGGTTTACTGGATAGAAAGGGCGCGAGATTGTACAGATAGTGCACGATTACAGCAAGCAAAGCCTGGCAAAGCAGGCTGGACAAACAAGGTGCGCCGGCGCTCAGCCTTGTTTGGAGCCGCCCATGCACTTCGGGCTTTCAGGCACCGACTTATTTTGCCACTCCTGCTCGGTATACAAATGCAGCGCCAGTGCATGCAAGCCTGCATCAAAGGCCGGCTGCAGTGCAGCGTAGACCAACTGATGGCGCTTGACCCGGCTCAAGCCCTCAAATGCAGTGCTCACACAGCTCATTTTGAAGTGACTTTGTGTCGCCGGGCCACTGTGCATATGACTTTCGTTCTCAAGCGATAAAAACGTGGGCTTAAGCTCCTGCTCAATCACGCTGCGTATATGTTGCTCTATATTCATAGTACTAAGCCCTGCGGGGTATTCGATGTAAAAGCGCGCAGCTATCGCTGCTTTGGCGGCTCGATACGCCATGTGTTTATAGTGGCGCACAAAAGCGCCGCCATTATACGCCAAAGCCCTGCACGCTCAGAGCCGCCTTCTATACTGAAGCTAGTATTCATATGAGGAAACACTGATGCTTAGCGCCCAGGAGAGCAAACTCGTTATTAGCACGCTCACCCAGAGACGAGCTTGGCTGCGCAAGACCCTCGAAGACAGCAAGCTTGATGCGGATGTTCGCGAGGAGCACAAAAACACCTTAAACCTGCTCGAATCGGCAATGAAAAAACTGGCCTCCCTAAGCTCAAGTTCGCCAGCGAGCAGTGACAAGGCCGGCTCCCCCAAAGCTGGGCCAGCAGCTAAACGAAAAAACCTGAGCATGGACAATGTGCTGGTATTGGTCGCAGAAGACGAGCCCGACTCTCAAGCTTTACTTCAAGGCCTGCTTGAAGATATTGGCGTTAAGCACATTGTTGTCGCCAGCGACGGGCGCGAGGCCTTTGACCAAATCAAAACAACCGAAGACGCTTTTGATTTTATTTTCTGCGACTGGGACATGCCCGAACTCAGCGGCATGGAACTCTACAAAAAAGCCAAGGCATCAAACACCCTGCGCGGGGCGCATTTTTGTATGGTTACCGGCGTATCCGAAGCGAAGAAAATTCGCCAGGCCATTCAAAGCGGTGTCAACGACTACGTTGTTAAACCCGTAGACGGCCAAACCTTAGAAAATAAAATGAAAGCGACCATCGACGCTCGCAATCAACAAAACGCCAGCTAGCCTAGCTAAACTCGAACAGCACAAACAAGGCCGCTAAGCGGCCTTGTTTGTGCTGTTCTTTTTAAACGCTTACAAAATTGCCTGGCCAACCTGAAGTATCTTCAAGGTATTTGTGCCACCGGCGCCATTGTAATCGCCTTTTGACAAAACCATAAAGTCGCCGTCAGCAACAATATTTTGCTCTTTTAAAAAATCAATAACGCGGCGGTTGATCTCTTCCGAAGGAATGCCCGCCGTATCAAACTGCACGGTTTGCACTCCGCGAAACAGCGCTGCGCGCTGCAAGGTTTTTTTCGATTTCGAAAAGGCGTAAATCGGCATACGCGAACCGTAGCGGCTCATCAACAGTGGTGTCGCCCCGCTTTCACTAAGCGCGGCAATGCCTTTCACCGCTTTCATCTGATTGGCGGTGTACATCGCAGCCATCGCCACACTTTCATCGATCGCCTGATAGTGATCTTCCGAGCGCTGCGGCAAAGTCACCGAGCCCGGATGCTTTTCAGCACCGAGAATAATGCGCACCATTGCTTCGACTGTTTGCACAGGGTACTGGCCGGCAGCGGTTTCCGCCGACAGCATAACCGCATCGGTACCGTCGAGCACCGCATTGGCAACATCAAAAACCTCGGCACGCGTCGGCAGTGGGCTAGAAATCATGGTTTCCATCATTTGCGTTGCGGTAATAACGCAGCGATTTAATGCGCGCGCTCGATCGATAATATGTTTTTGCACACCGATTAATTGCGCGTCGCCTATTTCAACCCCGAGATCGCCGCGAGCAACCATGACCGCATCGGAGGCCATAATAATCGCATCGAGTATTTGCTCGTTCTCAACCGCTTCAGCGCGTTCGATCTTGGCAACCAAATACGCATCACCACCAGCTTCTTTAACCAGTTGGCGGGCAAATTTCATATCATCGGCGCTGCGCGGAAAACTTACCGCCAGGTAGTCCACACCGATTGCAACTGCCGTTTTAACATCGGCTTTATCTTTTTCGGTCAGCGCCGGCGCCGTCAAACCGCCACCCTGGCGATTGATGCCTTTGTTATTGCTGAGCTTGCCACCGACCGTAACCACGGTTTTAACTCGCGAACCTTCAACCGACTCCACTTTGAGTATTACCCGGCCGTCGTCGAGTAAAAGTAAATCGCCAGGCACCACATCGTTGGGCAGCTCTTTGTAATCGATGCCAACCTCGTGCTGGTTGCCGGCGTCGCGCTCAAGCGAGGCATCCAGGTCAAATTTATCGCCGACCGACAATGTAATTGGGCCGTCGCCAAAGCGTGCAACACGAATTTTAGGCCCCTGTAAATCACCGAGAATCGCCACATGCTTGCCGTGCTTATCACTGTATTCACGCACCGCTTTTGCGCGCGCCTCGTGATCTTCGGCGCTGCCGTGACTGAAATTCATGCGTACAACATTAACCCCTGCGAGGATCAGCTTTTCAAGTACGCCGGGTTCATCCGTGGCCGGGCCGAGGGTTGCAACAATCTTTGTACGTCTGAACATGCGTTTCTCCACTGTACTTGAAAAGAGGCTTACGATAGGTGCTATATCTAATAGCGGCTTACTATAGGTACTAACAATCGCTACTTATCGTCGGTACTTACAATTGCGAACACGTCGCCGATTCTACACGACGCCGCCATATAAAAAACGAATTGTAGTTATAGTTATAGAGGATGTTTGGGCAAGCTTAGCTGAATACAGCGCGAGCTAATTAACAGGGCGAGCGCAAGGCCGCCCTGTCAGGCGGCAATTACATCGCCGATACGAGAGAAATCATAACTCCAGCCGCCACCGCCGAGCCAATAACCCCTGCAACATTTGGCCCCATGGCATGCATCAACAGGAAGTTGTGCGGATTGGACTCCAAGCCGAGTTTATTTGAAACACGCGCAGCCATCGGCACTGCCGATACCCCGGCCGAGCCAATAAGCGGGTTAATTTTGTGTTTAACAAACACGTTCATAAATTTGGCCATTAACACCCCAGCGGCCGTGCCAATACCAAAGGCAACAATACCGAGCAGCAAAATACCGAGTGTTTTAGGGTCGAGAAATTTATCGGCCGCAAGTTTGGAGCCAACCGATAGCCCCAGGAAAATTGTGACGATATTAATCAAGGCATTTTGCGCGGTGTCGCTCAAACGATCGACAACACCACACTCGCGCATCAAATTACCAAAGCAGAACATACCCAGCAGCGGCACCGCATCTGGCAATACCAAGGCAACCAGTATCAACAGAATAATTGGGAACACAATACGCTCACGCTTGCTGACAACCCGCAGCTGGACCATCTCAATGTTACGCTCTTCCTTGTTTGTTAACGCGCGCATAATAGGCGGTTGAATCAACGGCACCAGGGCCATGTAGGAATAAGCTGCCACTGCAATTGCACCGAGTAAATCAGGAGCAAGTTTGCTGGAGACGTAAATTGCCGTCGGGCCGTCGGCGCCGCCGATAATTCCGATCGCTGCGGCATCGGCGATGCTGAAATCAAACACGCCGGCAGCACTGAGCGCTACCGCACCGAGCACGGTTGCAAAAATACCAAACTGGGCCGCCGCGCCCAAAAATAATGTTTTTGGGTTCGCCAGCAGCGGCCCAAAATCGGTCATCGCACCCACGCCCATAAAAATAAGTAACGGGGCAATGCCTGAAGCGATGGCAACGGAGTAAAACGTGTACAACATGCCATTGTTGTAACCGGCGTAATAGGCAAGTTCTTCAGCTGAGGCCTGAACAGCTGGGCTTGCAAGTTTAAGCGCGTAAGCAATGTCTTTGCTGCTCTCCCAAACATCGAGACCTGCCAACATCGCAAGCTCTGCCAATACCGCCGGGTTGCCGGCATAAAGTGCATTTTCAAGTGCGGACTGGGCCAAACCCGCCGCGGGAATATTCGCCAGAACCCCACCAAAACCAATGGGCACCAACAGCAAAGGCTCAAAACCTTTGCGAATGGCGAGGAACAATAAACCCAAACAAATAAAAATCATCGCCAGTTGATCAAACTGGAGATTGTAAATACCAGAGCTCTGCCAAAGACTAAACAACTTAGTTCTCCCCCGCCTTAAGCGATGCTCAGGAGCGTATCGCCAACGGCAACAACGTCTCCCTCTTTCACATTAACCGCAGAAACGGTACCCGCCTTAGGCGCGCTTACTTGAGTTTCCATCTTCATCGCCTCAAGCACAAGCAAGGTATCGCCCTCGGCGACCTGTTGCCCCGGGGTAACCAACACACGAAAAATATTCCCCGCCAATGGCGCCGCTATCGGCTCGCCCGCACCGTCAACCACAGCGGCCGATGCGGATACATCAGCAGCGCCGCTGAGCGGCACAATACCAGTTAAATCGCCACCGTTATTCACCGTAACGGTGTAGCTCTTACCTTCGACATCAACGGTATATATTTCATCGCCATTGTCGGCGAGTACCGCAGTGCTTTCTTTACCGGTCGGCGCCGGCTCAAACATATCGGCGTTGCCGCGATGCTCAAGAAATTTAAGGCCAATTTGCGGAAACAGGGCGTAAGTCAGCACATCGTCGATCTGCTGTTCGGCGTCGGCAAGTTTGATACCTTTCTCGGCAGCAATCTTTTTGAGCTCATCACTTAAGGCATTGAGTTCTGGCTTAATCTGATCGGCTGGCCGGCAGGTAATAACCTGCTCACCCTCGGCGAGCACACGCTGCTGTAACTCGGCGTTTACCGGCGCAGGCGTAGCGCCATATTCGCCTTTTAATACACCCGTTGTCTCTTTGGAGATGCTTGCATAACGCTCACCGCGCAAGACATTAATAACCGCCTGAGTGCCAACAATCTGCGAGGTCGGCGTTACCAGGGGCAGATAACCCAAATCTTCGCGCACACGCGGAATCTCCGCCAACACTTCGTCAAACTTGTCTTCGGCGCCCTGCTCTTTGAGCTGGTTTTCCATATTGGTCAGCATGCCACCGGGTACCTGCGCGCGCAGGATACGAGCATCCACACCTTTAAGTGAACCTTCAAATTTTGCGTACTTTTTGCGCACATCGCGAAAGTACAGGCCGATCTCTTCGAGCAATTCTAAATCAAGGCCAGTGTCTCTATCGGTGCCCTCGAGTATGCTGACCAGGGTTTCCGTAGGGCTGTGACCATAGGTCATCGACATAGATGAGATCGCGGTATCAACGTTGTCGATGCCGGCTTCAACACATTTAAGATAAGTTGCGTGCGCCAGGCCCGTGGTTGCGTGGCACTGCATATGAATCGGGATGTCACAGGCAGCTTTTAGCTTGCTGACCAGCTCAAAGCCGTCGTAAGGTTTGAGCAGGCCGGCCATATCTTTAATGGCAATTGAGTCGGCGCCCATATCTTCAATACGCTTGCCCTGTTCAACCCACTTGTCGACGGTGTGCACGGGGCTCAGCGTATAAGAAATGGTTCCCTGAGCGTGTTTGCCCTGGTTTTTTACCGCTTTGAGCGCGGTGTCAATATTGCGCATATCGTTCATCGCATCAAAGACACGAAATACATCAACGCCATTGCTGGCTGCGCGCTCAACAAATTTTTCAACAACATCATCGCCATAGTGGCGGTAGCCGAGCAGGTTTTGGCCACGCAGCAGCATCTGATGAGGTGTATTCGGCATCGCAGCTTTGAGCTCGCGAATTCTGTCCCATGGGTCTTCGCCCAGATAGCGAATGCAGGCATCAAAGGTCGCACCGCCCCATGACTCCATCGACCAAAAACCCACTTTATCGAGCTTTTCGGCGATTGGCAGCATGTCATCGATACGCATGCGTGTCGCAAACAGTGACTGGTGCGCGTCTCGCAGCACAAGTTCAGTGATACCTAAAGGCTTTTTAGGATTAGACATTCAGATCTTCCCCAGAAGTGATCGCGATAAGATGGATGCGGATTCGCCGCGCCCTACTTGGTTTTGGCGCGGTGTTGATAGATAGCTTCCTGAATAACAGCCAGGGTACGGGCATCGACCTTAGCTGCGCCCGCATTGGCAGCAGGCGCGGTTGGGCCCGGTTCGGGCACTTCCGCTTCAGGGAAAAAGCGAGTAACGACATTGGACATCAGGGTTGTGCTGACAACCAAGACACTCAAAAAGACAAATACAGTGCCCATGCCAAAGAGCATCAAGTCGACGCCCTGCTGGATTAAATCCGCTTCCACGAATCCCCCAAATTTATTTCTTAATAATTAGAATCGAGGCGCCTACCAAGCGCACTTAGCCCTATACAATAAAGAAAAAACCCGGTGCTGAGCAAGTAAAAGCGCAGCAACTGCATGTTTTGACGCCAAAGCGAACACATTTCAACCAAAACATATAAAGCTTTGGTACTTTTTGCTAAGATCCGCGACCTTTTTTTATTCGATAAATATTATGAGATTGATGCTCGCTCCGATGGAGGGTGTCGTAGACGTGCACCTGAGAAAGATTTTTGCGGCCATCGGCGGCATAGATCTGTGCGTCACCGAATTTATTCGCGTAAGCCAAACCGTTTTGCCGCGCCATGTTTTTATTAAATCCTGCCCTGAATTGCTAACACAGAACCAGAGCATACACAGCACAACCGGGCAGCACCCGAGCATCCCGATTCGCATCCAGCTGCTCGGCAGTGACCCAAGCCTTTTGGCCTTAAATGCAAAAAAAGCTGCGCGGCTCGGTGCGATCGGTATCGACCTCAATTTTGGCTGCCCGGCCAAGGGCGTCAATCGCAACCGCGGCGGAGCCTGTTTACTGGATGAGAGCCCACTGATCGAAGAGATTGTCGCCGCCGTGCGCGACGCAGTGCCGGCAAGTATTCCGGTCAGCGCCAAAATCCGCTTAGGCTACAACGACCGTTTGAGCTATCTCGACAACGCCAGAGCCATCGCTCGCGCCGGTGCCGATGAGTTGATTGTGCACGCTCGTTCAAAAAGCGACGGCTATCAACCACCCGCGTACTGGCACTACTGCGCAGATATTCGCGAGGCCATCGATATACCGGTGGTTGCCAACGGTGAAATCTGGAGCTGGGAAGATTTTGTCGCTTGTAAAAAGCAGAGTCACTGCCAGGACTTTATGCTCGGCCGAGGCCTGCTCGCCCACCCCTTTCTCGCCCACGAGATTCGGGCTCGCGCCGACGGTTTAGATTATCACCAGTCCAGCCAGCAAAGCTGGCTACAGCTGGCGCCGCTGCTGCTTGATTTTTTTGAACACACGAGCGCCGCCTACCCAGCGCGCTTTATGGGCAACCGCGTTAAACAGTGGCTGCACTACTTACAGCGCCACTACCTCGAGGCAGCCGAGCTATTTAAGCAAATAAAACGCAGCCGCGATTACGACAGTATTTACGCGGCCATTAAAGCGAGCGCCAGCTGTAGCCAATAAACGCTAAACAAGCCTGCTCGCTCAACAAACTAAGATACGGGCTGTAAGAATTGCACCATACGCTTAACGGCTGCCAATAGGCTCTTGGTTTTTCACAAGCGTCTCGATTCGCCTCTGAAAACCCGGGCGAATACGCGGCTCGGCTTCGGCCTGGAATGTGCCATCGCGCAGCATCAGCGCCTGAGTCGAACCAAAGGGCGGCCAGTTGCGCAATTTGTGCCCTTTCGCCTCTAAGCTCTTTTTTAATTGTTCACTTGCGTAACTGTCGATAAAGACCAGATTGGGTTTCCACTGGTGGTGCACTCGCGGTGTCAGCATCGCCTGGTCTAGCGTCATGCCAAAAGCCAGGCTGTTTTGAATCACTTGCGCCACTTGCGAAATAATGGTCGGCCCACCGGCAGCCCCCAAAGCCATTAGCGGTTTACCGTCTTTCATCACCAGAGTCGGGCTCATGCTCGACAGTGGCCGCTTGCCCGGGGCAATCGCATTGGCATCGGCTCCTATCAAGCCAAAAGCGTTGGCGACGCCGGGTTGGGCAGCAAAGTCGTCCATCTGATTGTTCATCAGCACACCGGTGCCCGGAATCACCACACCGCTGCCAAAGCTGGTATTGAGCGTGGTAGTGATCGACACCCAATTGCCCTGTTTATCTGCCGCTACCAAATGCGTGGTGTGTTTATCAAAAATATTGTCTTGCCAGTCTTTGGGTGTGCCGTAACTGTAGTTGTCGTTTGCGGCTTTTTTGTTCACCAGCGCGATGCGTTCGAGTAGATAATTGCGGTCGGTCAAGCCCTTGGGCACGGCGACAAAATCGGAGTCGCCCATCCAGTGCGCACGATCGGCAAACGCCAACTTGCTCGCTTCGATATACAGGTGGTAGCGCTGCTCCGGCGGAGCCTGATAGGCGCCGAGCATCTGCGTCATTTTCAGAATCTGTGCAACGTGTGTACCGCCGGAGCTTGGCGGCGGAAAGCCGATCAGCTCATAACCTAAGAACATATCTCTCACAGGCTCGCGCCTGACCGTGTGATAGGCCTTAAAGTCTGCCTCGCTGATCAGGCCGCCATTGGCCTGCATCCACTTTGCCGTCTGCTTAGCAAAGTCGCCGCGATAAAAATACTCAGGCCCCTGCTTGGCGAGTTTTTTATAAGTTTGGGCAAGGTCTTTCTGAACCAGAGTATCACCGGCTTTCAGGGTCTGACCTTTAGGCAAGAAGATGGCCGCCGCCTCGGGAAAACGCTGAAGTTTGTTTTTACTGCGCTGCAATCGCGCGGCCAGCACGTGATCAATGGCAAAACCTTGTTCGGCCACATCGATGGCGGGCTTTAACGTTTCAGCCAAACTGAGCTTGCCGCCCAAGCGCTGTAACTCGGCCAGCGCCTGCACCGAACCGGGTATGCCAACAGCCAGCGCCCCGGTCTTACTCAACTCGGAGTGAAACACACCATCGCGCAAGTACATATCTCTGCTGGCAAGCTTAGGCGCCATTTCGCGACCATCGATGGCCAAAACGCGGCCGTCGGCCAAACGCGCAATAATAAACAGGCCGCCGCCAATGCCACTGTTGTGCGAATCGACAACCCCTAAACTAAAAGCCATCGCCAGAGCCGCATCGACAGCATTGCCACCGCGTCGATACATATCCATGCCCGCCTCAGTAGCTAAGGGCTGAACAGACGCAAGCGCAAGCTTGCCATCATCACTGATACGCGCGTAACCGAGCTCATCGGCATGCAAGCTTGCTGCGATCAACAGCGCCGGCAAACAGAACACGCACGATACATATACAAAGCAGCGACGGGAGAGACGTCTAAACATAGAAGCATCCACTTGATTCAAGCTGTAATAACAAAGGTCAGACTGGCGCAGCTAGCGCGACCAGCATAATACCTGTTCGCGGTAGTTTGAGCACCTACAGTGAGATCAATGGCGGCTTTGCCGAACTAGCGAATGGCACACGAAGCGCTTCGCGAATAGTTTCTGCCAGCAAATAAAAGACAAGGGTCGATGCCTGTACCTTGAAATACGACCTTGAAATACGACCTTAAAACACAACCGTAAAATACGACCTTAAAATACAAGCTTGAGATACAGCCGCGAGCTCAGGCCCAAAAACAACCGTTGCGACAGCCGTTGATATTCATCCGGCCACTCAAGCGGCCAACAGCCCGAAGCCTTAGGCTGTGATAAAACAGCTGAGCATTACCCCAAAACATTCACTTACTTCTTTCACTAGATATAAAGCGCTTAGATCAACCACGCGTGAAACAGCCTAGCTCGATAAGCCAGCAATAAGACCTGTTATGGCTAATGGAGGTGGTGATCAAAAATCGAGCGCGCATGCTAACGCCTCGGCTTAGGCAGCGCAACCGCTGTGTTCGCCAAGGTGGAAGCAGCAAAGCCAATAATAATTAGTCTGTATCGGGGCCGCGCTTGCCCGCCTTTGCGATGCTGCGATGCTCGAGTGCAAATTGCACCGCATCTTTTGGCGGCAAGGGTTTAGAGTAGATGTATCCCTGAATTAAATGCACCTGCTGGCGCCTGACAAACTCCAACTGGTAGTCGTCTTCTATGCCTTCAGCGACGATGGTCATGCGCAATTGTCTTGCAAGGCCGATAATCGCATGCAAAATAGCCTTTGAAACGTTGTCAATTTCCAAATCTTTAAAAAAGATACGATCTATTTTCAAGGTGTTAAATGAAAAGTTTTTAAGGTGACTTAAACTTGAATATCCGACACCAAAGTCATCCAGCGCGACCGAAAAGCCCAAGTCTTGCAGGTAGCGAATGGCGCGCTGACTGGCTTCTTCATCATTGATCAGAGAGCTTTCGGTAATCTCCAGCTCAAATTCATGCGGCATTAAATCGTTGCTGACAATAATATCGATAATTTTTTTAAACAAATCTTTATTTGCCAGTTGACCCGGGCTGATATTCACCGCACAGCTCATACCATTTAAGCCCTGAGCTTTTAGAGCCAATAACAGGTGGCACGAAGCACGAAAAATACTCAAAGTTAATCGATCAATTAAACCGTTTTTTTCCGCCGCAGGAATAAAGATCGCGGGACTAATACTGCCCTTGTCTGGAACAAACATTCTCGCCAGCGCCTCGAAACAGATACAACTATTATCGACAGGGTCAACCTTGGGCTGAAAATGCACATAAATCTGCTCATTTTCCAAAGCGTTGTGCAACAAGGTATCGATATGTACGTTGGCCAGGTCCTGCTCAAGCATGGTGTTGTCGTAAAAACTAAAGCGCATCTTGCCAGCTTGTTTGGCAGCGTACATCGCCGTATCCGCGTGACTGATTAAATCTTTGGCATCACCTGCATCTTTTGGAAACATGGCAATGCCTATGCTGGCGCCGACAAAAAGCTGATTGCCAAAGACACTGAACTGTTCGCGAAACTGGCGCACCAAACGATTGGCAACCATCGCCGCGTTATCCGCATTTTGTATCGACGGCAGAATAATTGTAAATTCGTCGCCACCTAAGCGGATAAGCGCATTTTCAGGCCCCTGCCCGGAACGCCCAAGCCTATCTGTTGGCCTGAGTAGAGAACTCAGACGCTTTGCCACCTGTCTGAGCAGCTCATCGCCGGCGTCGTGACCATAGACGTCATTAACCTGCTTAAAACCATCAAGGTCCATAAACAGCAGCGCCACAACCTGGCCGTGCTCATCGGCGTAGGCAAGATCGCCTTCCAATAACAGACTCAGCGCGTGGCGATTCGGCAGGCCGGTTAACGCATCGGTATTCACCTGGCGCTGCAACAGATCTTTTTGCTGAATAATATTGCGGCGCATACCGATAAATGATTTACGCAGCTGCTCAATTTCACCGCTGCCCCGACTCAATAGCGGCACGGCCTCACCGCGAGACAATGCGCGTACAGCATCATTGAGCGAAGCGATTGGGCGAATAATATAAACGTCCAGTAAAAAATACCCTAACACCACCGCCGCAAAAAAAAACAACATCAACATCAAACGGGTTCGATCGGTAATCGACTTTAACTGCACATCACCTTTATCTGTATCAAACACCGTAACCAGTTGCCACTTGTCACTGAGTTTAATAGCGCTGACATAAAGGTTCTCATCGACAAAAAACTGGTCATGAATACGGCCAAGCAAGCTTGTGGGGATTCGATCGAGACCGACATTCACAAAAAAATTACCGGTACTATTTACCACCCCCAACGCGATATTTTCATTTAGTGACGCCAACAGCTCGCTGTCTAACATCGCCTGCGCTTTAACAGCGACGCGCACCAGCGCCACCGCTTCCGTATTAACGGCCGAAGCATCATCAGTGGCGTCACGATCGAGAACTATTTTTTTATACAGGAAAAAACTGTAGGCGTTGACATCATCGTTCCAGCGAACTTCATAAGCCTGTACATCGCGCCCTAAGAGCACATCGCTCATTAAAAAACTTCGATCAATCGTGCTTTTGTTAATCGGCCCCGAACTAACCCTTAATTGCTCGCGCCCATCGGGCAGCACCAGCGCCAGATCGATAATGTGCTCATTTAAATCCAACAGGGTTTTAAAATAATCTGCGACCGATCGATACAAGAGGCTGCGCTGCGCCTCGTTTTGGCTTTTAAAAAAGCGCTGAATTAACTCGTCGGAGCTGATTTGCTCAAGCAGTGTTTGGTGCTGCTGCTTTCGGGTTTCAAACTCATACAGCAGTGAGTGGCTGGTCAGTTTTAGCTGTTCGCGAATACTTGAATCGACCAGTTTGGCAACATCTTTGGAGATCATAATCTGCGTCAGCGCAAAAAAAACGGTGCTGAGTACGACAATAAAAACCAGTGCTTTAAGCTGCAAAGAGACGCGTTTGAGTTTTAAGTTGAGCCTTAATTTCATCAATAAGCCCAGAGCGCCACAATAAGCAGGCAGACTCGCCGTGCACATAGCCGGCGTTGCGGTATCTGCCCACCAGAGCTAAACGGCCGCAGCCACCAGGCAGAGCCAAACAAGCAAGCAAACACGTGACATAGGCCTGGCGACGATATGGCAGCGATAGATCTGATCACAAAAAACACTAAGCCTTGCATAGCTTCGCCCCGAGAACTCACTGTTGAGTATAGACAAGGGGCCAGGAACACCAGCGCAGCGCCTTGCAAGGCAGGCAAGGCTCTACTAAAAATACCAGGCTAATTCGGCGTAGACCGCCCAGCGGCTGCTGGCAAACGCGCCTGGCACAAGCTCTGGCCCTGAGAATTCACTGCCATCGCTGCCGTTACCCCAGATCAGGCCCGAGGTCAGCCTCGAGTTCTGCGACACATCCCAAATGGTCAAAAGCTGCGTCAGGTAGCTTCGGTCATCTAGATTTACAAACAGGTTTGGGCTCAGTTGCCACAGCGGGTGTAACTCTAACAAGAGCGATGCGCCCAGATAGTTGCGGCCGAGATTGTAAAGCTCACCGCGCAAAAGGCGCTTCGCCAGCGCCGAGTTTTCAGCAATACGTCCGGCGCTGTACGGCGGCTCGGCAAAACCAAAGTCATTGTGATAATACTCAAGTATTGCCGAGCTCGGCTTGCCCATGGCCGTCCACGAATAACTGAGGCTGGCAACAGCGTTGTTATACACCTGCCCATCGTCGTGATGCTGAACCCAATCGGCACGCAACAAGCTGCCGGCTAAAGCAACGCTGCCACCGATGCCGAGCACATCTGTACCGTAGTGCCGAGCCACCAATACATCGTATTCAAGCGCCCGCCAAAGGCCGTGATATTTAAGCGCATAGGAGTCGACGTCGCTGTTGTGCTCGCCGTTCTCATCGCGGCGCAACACCCAGCTGAACTGCAGATCGTTGCCATTGCCCTGCAGGTACTGAGCGTAAAGCATGTCGTCGCCACTTTTGTATTCCGTGTCGATGGCTTGAGGATCAAAAGGGTTGAGCAGATCCATCACACTGAACATCATGCCGTTGCCCCAGCTGAGCGCTTGACGGCCGAGCTTAAGCACCAGATCCTGGCGCTGGTAGCTGAGCGCCAACCGGTCTATGCGCTGAACCAAAGCGCGCGGCCCATCTTGCTCGACCGTTTGGCTTAGGTTAAAAAAACGTCTGTTGTCATTGGGCAGAGTAAATTCAGCGTAAGTGCCATCGTTTAAACCGGCCGCTTGCTCAAGCTCTAACTTATCACTGTGATAAGCCGCCAGCTCGTAATCCGCTTCAAAAGCCCAGTTGTTTTTATTTTTAAGTAGGTTTAAACGCACATTCACAAGCGCATCGCCGTCTTGCTGCCCCAGTAAGGGCGCAAAGGCGGAATCCGAACCGTAATTGTTGTACTGATACTGAGCTTTGGTGTGGCCGCTGAGCTGCCAGGCATGTAGCAGCCCACTTAAAGAACTAAAAAAAGCGCCAAAACCTAAATAGATAGCTGCCCATTTCAGGTACAACACATGCTTATGCGGCCGCATCTTGGCGAACATCAGCAATGATTTTACCGTCTTGCATGGTGATTAAGCGCCGACAGCGCTGCATCACACGCTGATCGTGGGTGGCGATAACAAACGTCAATCCGTGCTTGGCATTGAGCTGCAAAAAAAGATCAATCAGCTGAGAAGCCGAGGCCGAATCTAAGTTTGCCGTGGGCTCATCGGCCAGCACAAGATCGGGCTCACTGGCAATCGCCCGGGCAACTGCAACGCGCTGCTGTTGGCCGCCACTTAACTGAGACGGGCGACGCGCCTCTAAGCCCTGCAAGCCGACCTCGGCCAACACCGCCAGGGCTTTTTCACGGCGCTCTTGCTTAGAGCGCCCTTGTAACTGCATCACAAACTCTACGTTTTCAAGCGCGCTGAGTACCGGGATCAAGTTATAAGCCTGAAACACAAAACCGATGTTTGTTAATCTGAGTTTGGCGCGCTGGTTTTTGCTCAACTGCTCGACTTGCTGGCCGGCCACCTGCACCTGCCCGGCATCCAAACTGTCCAGGCCACCCAGGGCATTTAGAAGCGTTGTTTTGCCCGAGCCAGACGGGCCCGACAAACACACAAATTCGCCCGCTTCTACCTCGAGGTCAACTTCGTCGAGGCCGCGAACAAGCTGCTCTCCTTGCACAAACTGCTTTAGCAATTTCCGACACTGTATTGCCGACATATATTTAATCCTTACTCAACGCTTGTACGGGGTCGTAGTGGGATGCGCGCCAGGCCGGCAACAGACTTGTAGCCAAACCCAGCACCAGCACGGTGACATTGGCAAGCGCCACATCTGTAAACTGTAAATTCGGGTACAGGCGGCTGCCGACACCTGCCATCGCCATCGCATCGGCAAACGCACTTAAATCAATGCCATCGCGAAACGCAAAGACACACAGCAAGGCCAGAGCATTGCCGACCGCCAAGCCAATCATCAACATGAACAGGCTTTCTAATAGAAGCTGCACCAGCACCATCGCCCTTGGCATACCTAGCGCGATCATCAGCCCCAGCTCTCGCACACGCTCGAAGATTGCCATCAACAAGGTATTGGCCAAACCAAAGCCCATGGCGATAAAAACCACTAAGATCCAGATAACAATCATCGCGTCGAGCATGCCCATCATCGACGCTAAATACGGGTCGAGTTCGTACCAGGGCAAAACCTCTAACTGCTTGTCGAGTACCGAGCGCACATAATTAAGCAGCGCAGTCTCGCTGTGTTTATCTGCAACACTATCCGCATCGGCACCGCCCCAAAAGGCAAGTTCGGAGATTTTGCCGGGCATCTTCAAAAAACGCTGCGCGGCATCTAAACCCAAATAGATTACTCGCTCGTCGCCGGCCCCGAGTTCACTGCGATACAGGGCAACGATACGAAAACCGCGTTCTGCCAGCTCACCGTCGGCCCCCTGAGACATCAGCACGACTCGCTTGCCGAGCCCGGTCTCCAGGCGCTCAGCCAATTTGCTGCCGATCACCAAGCCCATTTCGCTGTTATCGGCCGGCCAGTGCCCCGCTACAAGCTTCAAATCGAGCTGGGTTTCTCGCTGGTAATTTAAGCCGATCAACTGTACCGCGCGGCTTTCTCGTTCACTGTTTAGCACTGCGGGCAACTTAATGCGCGCAACCCAGTGCGTTACCGGTGCCTCGCTGAGCAAGGCCTGTTGCTCGGCCCCGGGCACTAAAAAACTAGATTCAATACTGCTGTCTAAACGGTAATTTTTTTGGTGGGCCTGAACCTGGCCCGGCAGAGCATCGAAACTGCGCTGTAAGCTGTCGTTTAACATACCGCGCATCAGCGACGGCATAAAAATCATTGCCCAGGCGCCCAAGCTGATGGCCGCCAACATAATCAAACTGCGCTTTTTATTGCGCCACAGATTGCGCCAGGCCAGCTGCAGGGAAATGCCCAACAATGTGCCATTTGTACTGTGAGTGCCGGTACGAGCGCTGCGTTGAGGGCTTTGAGAGCCAGGGCTGCCAGATTCAAGCGCTGCCATTATTTTGCCCTCATCGCCATAATCGGCTGCAGGCGAATCAGCCTCAGCGCCGGATATAAACTCGCCAACAGGCAAAATAACAACAACACCGAGGGACCGAGCAAAAGCGCCAGCGGGCTTAATTGCGGATAAAGCGTGCTCGGCACATTGTAAAGTGCAGCCGCCTCTTCCATACCTGAAAGTACCAGCCCCGCGTGAGAGAAATAAAATACCAAGGCGCCACCTGCAACCAGCCCCAACACAAAACCGAGCCCGGCAAGTAGAAAGTTTTCGATCACAATCAAGCGAACCAATACCCCGTTGGAGCAGCCGATAGCCATCATAATGCCAAACTCACGCGTGCGTTCGAGCACCGACATCAGCTGGGTATTGAGCACACTAAAGGCAACCAGGGCAATTAATACCGCGTACATAAACCAGGCACTGGCAAAATCCGCTTCAATACTTTGTTTAATCTCCGGGTGCAGAGCTTGCCAGTTGAGCAGCTCAAGCTCTGTGTTGTGGCTTTGTGTTTTTATATCGCTGGTATCAATAAAAGCCTGCAAACTTTGTTGGTAACGAGCAAGCTCGTTTAACGAATCCGGCGCAAGTGCAATACTGTGCACACGAGCGCCCATAAAAAAAATCGCGTCGAAGTCGCTCCAATTAATCTGCACCACACTTTTATCGAGCTCAATGACCCCAGTTCGAAAAATACCGCTAACCGTTTGCACTGCCGCCGCAAACGAGCCGTCGTAACCCGAACCGAGCAAGGTCAGCTCATCGCCTATGTCGATCTGTAAACTGCGCGCCAGCGCCTCTCCAATAACCACCTCGCCGGCCCGCCCGGTTAAATAAGCGCCGCGAAGCATCGATGTCGGAATGGACGAAAGCCGCGTCTCGGCCGTTTTGTCCACCCCCGCCACAGCAATGCCCAAGCTGCGGGTTTCGCTGGCGCCAAGCACAAAGGCCTGCGCGCGCGGCGCAATCGCAAGCTTGGGGAAAGCCTCGCTTAAGCTTGCGACAAGTAGCTTGCCGTTATTGAGCGCCAGGCGCATCTTTTGATCGACGTTGTAACCGGTTTTTTGCAATTGCAAGGGCGCTGAAAACGCCCTCAGACTATTTTTGATCATCTGCTCATAAGTCGATAGCTGCAGCGATATCGCAAAAATAAGCAGCAGATTGGAAAATATCATTGAACCTACGGTCAGCCAGGTCCGGCGGCGGTGGCGCCACAAATTGCGCCAGGCAAGGGCCAGCGAAAGCATTAGAGCCTCGGATTGCGCAAGTTAGATAAGGTGAAGGTCGAGCTCGACAATTCAATATCAAATTGCACTTTGGTGTTTTCTATCTGCGTCCAGCTGTTTTTATCATCACTTTTATTCATGCGCATGGTCTTGGCGATGGTGCGCCCGTCAGCCTGCATAAAGTCGATGGTTTTCATCGTCTTCACCAGTTTGCCATCCTGATCCCAGTACTGCTGCTCGAGCAAAACATAGTCATCGCGAATAAACAGTACCTCTTTGCCCCAAACCACGGCCGCCGCTTCATGCGGCACAGAGTGAATCTCGTAAACCAGGTGCCCGTCTTGATTCGACTGGCCTGCCAAGCTGTGATCGTACAGATTGATAATATCCGTATTGCGACTGATATCTTTATTAGAAAAATCACTGCCCATCCAGCTCTGCGCCATCATCGACGACGGCACTTTGATAACGCGGTTAATTTTCGGCGCAAAGCTCCACATATCGCGATCTTTAATTAAACTCGCATTACCGGCATCGCGCGCCGGGGCACTGACACGCACCAAACTGTTTTTCTCACCTTCGGTCCAGGCCTGCATGCTCATACTGCGCTGCCAGTCGGGCCGGTGAATGGTCATGCTCACCTCACTGTAGGACGTTTTACCGCGCCACAGATCCATGCTTTTTTGAATCAGCTCGCGAGCATCAGGTTCAGCCGCGTTAACTGAAGCCGCTTGCCCATCGCGCGTGTCCGCCAAAATCCCATTTGAATAAAAAACACTCACATATAAAAAGGCGCGCAGAAAAAAACGCCGGGCACAAACACTGAAAACACCTATGTCCATATTTATTCCTTTAAAGTACTTGTGTTGTTGTGTTCAGTTGTTGTGTTCAAAAATTACTTTCGCAAAAATTCTCTTTCAGAAAACTGCATTCACCATTCGCGTATGCTCGCTGAGTCGCGCTTGACTGAACTGTTCTTGACTCGGTTGTCCTTGACCGTAAAAGGCTTGGCAAGGTGCCGCTAAGGAACCTAAAGCGCAAAGCAAGGCGCAAAATAAAGCCCAGCCCGGTCTCTTATCCAGCCATGCTATAGTAAGCGCCCCGTCGAAGACCAGTATTTACCATGCAGTTTGCCTCAAAAGAAATCAGCAGCGCACAACAGGCGCCACACAAGCGCCTGATCGACGATCTCGAGCGCCACCTTGCAGCGCCCTATCAAAAACCACTACAAACCCACAACCTCGAGGCCTTTGAACAACTGCTAAAACACATCAACAGCAACAAATACGAGCAGCTAATTCTGGACTCCTGCTGCGGCACGGGCCTAAGTTCGAGGGCGCTGGCCAACAATAACCCCGGTGCTCTGGTTATCGGCATTGATCGCAGTTTAAAACGCCTAAATACCGAATCGCTCAACGCCGGCGAGCTGCCGGAAAATTGCCTGTTATTGCGAGCCAACTGCGAAGATATCTGGCGCCTTTGCGAGCGCGAAGGGCTTGTGTTTAAACAACACTTTTTGCTCTATCCCAACCCCTATCCAAAAACTGAGCATTTAAAAAGGCGCTGGCACGGCCACCCGGTCTTTCCGCTGCTGCCCAAACTCGCACAAAAAACCGAGTTGCGCAGCAACTGGCGTATCTACCTTGAAGAATTTGAACTGTGCTGGCGCCACCTGGGCGCCGGCGAGACCCAGCTCAATGAGCTGGCCGTTCAAGAGCCGCTGACCTTATTTGAGCGCAAGTACCTAAACAGCGGCCAGGCGCTTTACCAACTTATTTGCCAAAACCAGCTGTGAGCCACGACAAATGAAACAATTTATCCATAGTTATCGCGAGCTTGATCAAGCCGTTTTTGAAAACTGCGCCATCGCCGATTGGCCCGAAGCTAAGCTGCTGCTGTGGAATAACAAACTGGCACAAGAAATCGACCTGCCCGAGGCGCTGCGCCAACAGCCGAAGCTCCAATGTGATTTATTAAGTGGTCAAACCAGCCTTGCCAATAGCTCGAGTTATGCATTGGTTTACGCCGGCCACCAATTTGGCCAGTTTGCCGGGCGCCTCGGCGACGGTCGCGCGCATATGCTCGGAGAGTGGCCCACATCAACTGGCTCACTTGTCGACCTGCAATTAAAAGGCAGCGGCCCTACGCCCTTCTCTCGCGGTGGCGATGGTTTTTGTGCGCTCGGCCCGGCTCTGCGTGAGTATCTGATGTCCGAAGCACTGCATGCGCTCGGTGTGCCAAGTGCGCGCAGTCTTGGCGTTGTTAGCACAGGTGCAACTGTCGAGCGCGATGGCCCCACAGGCGGCGCCATTGTCTGTCGCGTCGCCCAGAGCCACTTGCGTGTCGGCACGTTTCAGTGGTTCGCCGCAACCGAGCAGCACCCGGTGCTTGCCAAACTGACTCACTACGCGCTCAAACGCCATTACCCTGAACAAGCCGCCGGCGTCAAACAGCAGGCAGGCAATAGCGACAGCGCGGCCGCACTTGCCCTGCTCGATGCGGTGATCGACAAACAGATCCAACTGCTTTGCCATTGGATGCGTATCGGTTTTATCCACGGAGTCATGAATACCGACAACTGCAGCATCGCCGGTGAAACCATCGATTTTGGCCCCTGCGCAATGCTAGGCAGCTTTAACCCGAGCGCCGTATACAGCTCCATTGACCGACAGGGCCGCTACGCTTTTGCTCAACAGCCGGCAATGATGAATTGGAATATGGCGCGCTTGGCTGAAAGCCTGCTGCCGCTGATAGACACGAACGTCGAGGCCGCTCTGGACTTGGCGAGGCCCCTGATTGAAGGCATTCCGGCGCGTTTTGACAGCGCGTATTACACGATGCTCGCCAATAAATTTGGCTTTAGTGATATCAGCGCTGGCCAACAAAATAACCCCGCTGAGCTTCGAAGCCTGATCGATACCATGCTCGCAGCGATGGCCAAACACGAGCTCGATTACACACTGAGCTTTCGCCAGCTCACTAAATTGTTAGCCGGCGAACTCGACCCCAAGGCACAAGATCAGCTTGAGCATTATTTTTCCGACTCCCTGCACGATTGGTTAGGCCTTCACGGTAGCAACTTACAAGAATGTGGCGAGCGGCAACTGGCTCGACAACAGGGCTCTGAGCCCGGCAAAGAAGAACACAAGCACGACAGCGCTGTGGCGTTGATGCGGGCCAACAATCCCGAACTGATTCCGCGCAATTATTTTGTTGAGCAGGCAATCGAACAAACGCTGAATCAAACGACAAAAACGCAAGGCTTAAACTTGATACAAGACTATCTAAGCGCCTGGCAACGGCCGTATGATAAACAGGCTGATCAGTGTGAGCTGCTGCAAAGCAAGGCCGATTTTGATCAACACTACCGAACTTTTTGTGGCACCTAGGCCAAGCGCCTGGTAGCTGAGCCCAGCGTTTGAAGCCAGTACTTGAAGTCAACACTGAAGCGGGCTTATTTTAGGATTAAACACCTTGACGAGAATGCCGACATCTATGGTTTTTATTCGGGCCCACGCTATTAGCTGGCTGACCGGCCTTGCCAGATCTGTATCGACGTATGTATCAAGCTATATATCACAGCGTGCATCTACGATAGTCAGTCTCTTTGTATTTAGTATTTTAAGCACAACAAGCTTGGCCAAAGATAACGATCAACAAAACAATACAAATAACAACGGGCCCTTAACAAACGGTTCTGATTTTAATATTGCCGTGGCTTCAAATTTTAAGGCCTGTTACGAAAAGCTTGCCGAGGCTTATTCTCAACAACACAACTTAGCGCCACAACAAATTAAAGCCAGTTATGCCTCTAGTGGCCAGCTTGCTGCAATGATTAGCCGCGGAGCACCGTTTGCCATTTTTTTATCTGCCGATCAAAAGCGCGCGCAGCAATTAATTCAGCGCGATCTCGCCGATGCACAAAATGGTTTTATTTACGCCGTAGGCCAGCTTGTACTCTGGGCCCCTAAGCTCGAACAAAAACCGGGGCCTGCGTGGTTAAAAGAACACGGCACACATGCTATTAAGCGCCTGAGCCTGGCCAACCCCAAACACGCACCCTACGGCCTTGCCGCAGAGCAAAGCTTAAAACAGCTCGGACTTTACGGCGAGCTACAAGACAAACTTGTCTTTGGCCAAAACGTCGCTCAAAGTTTGCAGTTTGTCGCGTCCGGCGCAGCCGACATGGGTTTTATTGCCTATGCTCAGTGGTTGGAACTCGACAGCGAGCAGCGCGGCCAATACTGGCTCGTCCCCGCCGACTTACACAGCGCGATACAACAACAGGCGATCGAAATTAAGGCCTGGGCCAACAACACATCGAATGATTTTTTTCGTTTCTTAAAACAAAAACAGGCTCAGCAAATCGTTCGCAACTGTGGTTATTTATCGGATATTTATTAATGCACGCCGTTGACCTTCAGCCACTTTATCTTTCCATTAAGCTCGCAGCGCTCACCAGCATGCTGTTACTTGTTATATGTATTCCTCTGGCGTGGTGGCTGGTACAGCAAAAACCCACTCGCCAGGCGTTGATTAACGCTTTGTGCGCACTGCCTCTGGTGCTGCCGCCGACGGTCATCGGTTTTTATCTACTGCTGTTAATGAGCCCCGGTGGCTGGCTCGGGCAGTTAAATGCAGCGCTCGGTCTCGAACCGCTCAGCTTTAGTTTTCGCGGTCTGGTACTTGCTTCCATGGTGTATTCACTGCCATTTGCGCTGCAACCTTTGCAAAGTGCCTTTAGCCAAGTCAACAAAGCCTATCTCGAGGCTGCCGCGTGCATGGGCGCCAACGCAGTGCAGCGTTTTATTTATATCGTATTACCCCTGGCCCGCAACGGCATTTACAGTGCGCTGATACTCAGTTTTGCCCACACCATGGGTGAGTTTGGTGTGGTATTGATGATAGGTGGCAATATAGATAGTGAGACGCGGGTGTTAAGCATCGCTATTTACGATCATGTCGAAGCGCTTGAATACACCCAGGCGGCGCTGCTATCGACACTGATGCTGGTCTTTTCTCTGCTAATTTTGAGTTTGTTGTACCTGTCCAATGGCCGCAAAGCTCACAAAATGGGCAGCCTTTAAAAACTGTTAGCGAAGCTGCCTTAAAGCGCTCAGCCGAAACAAGAGAGATTAATTAGCCGCATATGGATAAAAGCACGCATACGCTTGTTGTTAAAAGCCAGCTTCAACGCGGCGATTTTAAGCTCGATATCAACACCGAGTTTCGCCCAGCAGTACACGCCATATTTGGCCCAAGTGGCTGCGGTAAAACTTCACTGCTGCGTATCATTGCCGGTTTGGAACAAAGCGCACAAAGCGATATCGCGCTTGGCCCAACTATTTGGCAAAAAGGCAAGTCTCAGCTGCCAACGCACAAGCGCAAGCTCGCCTATGTCAGTCAACACAACACCTTACTGCCGCATATGAACGTTCGCGCCAACCTGCATTTTGCCCATCGCTATCAGCAGCAAGCGCGTTTAAGTGTCGAGCAGGTAAGCGAGCTGTGCGGCATACAAAATCTGCTTGAGCACCGTCCGGCAGAGCTAAGCGGCGGCCAGATTCAGCGCTGCATGCTCGCCCGTGCCCTGCTCTGTGAGCCTGAGCTTTTGCTCTTAGACGAGCCGTTTTCAGCGCTCGATAAAAGCAGCAAAAGCCAACTGATCGGCTGCCTCGAGGCGATTTTAGACACCTTGTCTATCCCCGTGCTGTACGTCAGCCACAGTGCAGATGAAGTCCTGCGCCTGGCTGACGAACTGTTAGTGATGAACAGCGGCCAAATTATCGCACAGGGCCCCTGCAATGAAGTCTTGTGTGATACCTCGCTGTATTTTAATCACGACGATGACGCCAGTGCCCTGCTGCAAGGCACACTACACACACACAGCCCCGAGTACCATTTAAGCTGCATCGACGTCGACGGCGCTCGGCTGAGCCTAAACCAGATAGATAAAGCCCCGGGCAGCAAATTGCGCTTGCGGGTGATGGCGCGCGACGTCAGCATTGAACTGCTCGATAATGAACCGCAAGCACACGAAAACGACAGCAGCATCAGCAATCATATTTACGCTGAAATTATCGATATATGCCCAAGCAAACCCGAGTCGATTGTTTTATTAAAACTGGCCTGGGGTGAGCAGCAACTACTTGCAAGAATTACGGCGTGGTCAGCGGAAAAGCTCAAACTTCACATTGGCCAACAAATAAAAGCTCAGATCAAAAGCGCTGCGCTTTTGCGCTAGGGCCTACTAACACTGAAAACCAAAAAAACGCCCACTTAAAAGCGGGCGCCTATGCATTAGTAGGCGTTATACAACGCGAGTAGCTACAAATAAAACGATAGTAGCTGTAAATAAACAGTTCGGCTGGCTAATAGAAAAACTCAACCGTCAACGAAATATAGTCATCGTCATTAAATTGATAGACCGGGTCATCAGGGCGCTCGCCGTTAAAAATACGCGCATCGAGTGTGGTGCGCCAGTTGTTCCCAAAGCGGCGGCTGCCTTCAGCAAACAGCGCATAACTTTTTGGCTCGTTGATGCCGCGCGAATAGCCAAGCAATAAATCTGAGCTGGCTGCGTCGTTAAAGGTGAAACGCGTACCAAAAAATACGTCTTTTTCCGACGGTGTCGGCGCTTGATTATTGCGGCTATCGCGGCTGGCTTCACTGAGCAGGCCCAAATCCATGGCCGAGCCGGCAAAACCAACCCAGGTATATTCAAAGCCCGCAGTAAAAGCACCGTAGTCGCGCACGCTATCATCGCGTGCTATAGCTTCTAACTTCCACAGCCAGTCGCCGGTAGTCGCCTGAACGTCAATGCCAAGTTGCTGCATCTGATCGTAATAGGGCCTGAGTTCAAGCGGCGTGTTTGCTTCACTGTAGGCAACTAAATGAGGGTCGCGATTGGTGCCTTTAAACCAGCTTAAACCAATATCAAAGACACTGATGCTCTGACTGTAGCGCAGCGCAAAATCAAGGTGCTGCTGCTCCTGATCACTTTCATAGCTCGCTTCATCGGCGTTAATCGGCAACAAACCATTTAGGCGGCCATCGGGGCCGGGAAACGTTCGCTCGCGAAACCACGGTAAAACAAATGCATCGATGACACCCCAGTCGCGAATAGCCGTGTACTGCAGCATCGGCTGACCGAGCTTTTGCTCTCCGTCCGGGCTTTCAACTAAGTCCGTCTGATTGACAACATCAACCAGGTGATTGCTTTCGGTCACCCCCCAAAAAACCTTGGACACACCAAGGCGCATCTCCCAGGTGCTGCCAACATGAAGCCAGGCCGCTTCGCGCACATCAAAATGTGTGCGCTCGTCGTCAAGCTCATCCCAGCGGCCAAACAACTCGACGGTAAAATTATTATCGCCACTGGCATCTTCCCAGTAAAACTCAGGTTCAGCCAATACCGAGTTTTGATACTCACTGTCGTCAGTAAAGAAACGCGTCTCAAGACCGACCCGGCCTGAGTACTGCATTGCGTGAGCCAATGAGCCTGCACTTAGCAGGCCCAGTAGAAGGCTAAGTTTTTTCACGTTTAATTCCGTATTTATCCAGATTAAGGCCTAAGGCTGCCAATATAGCTGCACAGCTCACTGATTAACGCCGTCAACATGCCGCGATTACCTGTGCACTTGGTCGCGCCGATAAGCCCCTGATACGACGCAATAATAAAACATGCGGCGTTTTCACAGACGACATCTTCGCGGACCAGGGCCTCGGTTTTGCCTTTTTCAAGTGCGCAGACAATCGCCCGGCACTTTTCACTGTAAATATTGCTAAGGCGCTCTTGAAAACCTTCATCGAGCCCGGACATCTCCTGTGACAAATTATTAACCGGGCAACCGAGTACTAACTCTTCATCGGATAGGCAACTGCTAAAGTCTTGTAAAATACAGCACAAACCTTCAATCGGGTCGGCAAACGACTGCAGACGCTTACCGATTTCCTTGGTGCGCGCAAACAAAAGTTCGTCGACTACGGCGTAACCGAGGCTCTGTTTGTTAGGGAAATGATGGTACAACGCTCCTTTTGCCAAGCCTGTTTTTTTTAAAACAGCATCTATCCTCATTCCTTGATAACCGTTTTGATATATTTCTTCAAACGCCGCTTGCAAGATACGTTCGCGCGTTTGTTCGGCATTGCGTTCTACCATCGACCAACTCCAGTTCTAACTGCGATTATTTAGCGCGTTTTAAGCTGTTTTTATTAAAATCTTTATCACTTAAACCCGTCTGAAAATCGTAGCCAGACCATATAAGCTCGGTTTTTTTGCCGCTTTGATGGTTGACCATCAAAGCGTTGTGCGCGCGCCAATACTTGTCGAGATATTGCTTGTACGCCTTGTTCTCAAGGGTTTTTAACAAATCCCCTTTGCGGTCGTAAAAGTCAATTTTTAAGGTGCGGTACTCGGCCTGATCAATCACCACTTCAAGTTTGGTATAACCCGACTTTGGATAGCGGGGAAAGGTACGGATAACAAAAACATCCTGGCCGTCGTAGGTGTCTTCACGCAAAAATTCGTAGTCGTACTTTTCAACTTCAAACGACGTCAAATCTTCAAAGGCGTACTCACTACCCATAAATGGGCCACTTTTGTTGGCCGATGATATGCGTTTAACACGCTTGAGCGCCGGCAGGTATAACCACTGCTCATCCGGTACCGTAGCGTGGGTAAACGACAAAAATGCAGTGCCTTTTACATCGCGCGGTTCGTCAAAGATACTCAGGCTTTTGTCGCCGTCACCATCGACTTCAAGCGACTGCAGGCGAATCTGGCGCTCGCTGGTATCGCCGTGTTTATTGGTCAAAATCATCTGCATGCTGACCTTGCTATCGCCCCAGCCATCATCGCGGCGCACGACTTCTTTGGCGATCTCAAGGCCGCGCGCAGCGGCCTCAGGTGATACGTCGGCCGGTGCAGCGGCCCACGCTTGATTTAAGGCAAGGCCCGCAAACAGCGCGGCATTTACAAACATCTTCAATTTCATTGTATTTCCTTGTTAACTTAGGATGCAGTTGCCTGACCCGGCAAAGGGTCAACGGCATCGGCTTGTTTTTTGTCGGACGAAAACAGCATCAACAGCGGTGGCAGTAACAAAAAGTCGACAATCAGCGCGGCGGTGATGGTAATGGCCGTAAGCAGCCCCATATCCGAATTAATTTTAAAGGTCGACAAAGTCAGCATCATAAAGCCTGCAACCAGTACCACGGTGGTGACCAACAGCGCCTTACCCACATGGCTAAAGGCATATTGTATCGCTTGTTGCGAATCCAGGCCCTTTTCTCTTCTCGCCCTTAAATATTTGCTCAAAAAGTGCACACTATCGTCCACCACAATACCTAAGGTCATGCCGGCAACAATGCTGACACTCATGCCCACTTGGCCATCGATCAAGCCCCAGACACCAAAGGCAAGGCCAGCTGGAATCAAGTTGGGAATAAGGCTAATAAAACCCAGCTTCAGCGAGCGCAGCGCAAATACCATGATCATCGAAATCGCAAACAGGGCAATAATGGTACCAGTAACAAGTGAATGTGCATTGCGATAGCCGATATGGGCAAACATTAAGTTGGTGCTGGCTGCCTGAAACTCAATTTCAGGGGCATTTTTGTGTAACCACGCTGCCCAGGCCTTCTCGAGCGCAAGTACTTCGTTTGTGCTCAGGTTGTCCATATTCACGGTGACGCGCGTTGCACTTTTGCTAACATCGATCTGGTTGTTTAGATCCAAACCGTAAGGCAAAGACATTTCGTAAAGCAACAGATATTGCGCGGCGAGCTCTCTATCATTGGGAAGCCGGTACCAGCTGTCATCGTCGCCATGCATGTTTTTGTTTAAGCGCTTCATCGTGTCCGTCAGAGTAAAAACATGACTGACCTCGTCATAGCCCTCTAAGTGATCGACAAACTGATCAACTTTGGCCAGGAACGCCGGCTCGCTAATTGCGCCTTCAAGGCCGCGATCGGAATTGGCCTGCAGCGAATATTCAATGGTATAGGGGCCAATTAAACGATCGGAGGCGTAATCGGTTGCCGTGCGAAAATCCATGCTCTTGTCAAAGTACTTAACAAACTCATCGTTGATCTCGTTGCGAGGAATGGCTGCCAGGAACAACACCGTGACCACAACACCGCCGGCAAGCAGGCTTTTACGGTGGTTGATAACAAAAGCTGCAAGTTTGTCTGGCCACTCGGCCTTTTTCTGATCGTCGGCAATGGCTTTAACTTTAACGGGCAGAATCATTACCAGCGCAGGCAGAAAGCTGACACTCAAAACAAATGCGACCATCACACCAATCGCAACAATGTTGCCGAGTTCACCAATTGGCGGCACTTCACTGAAGTTCATGCTCAAAAAGCCAATCGCCGTGGTTACTGAGGTAATAAAGATCGGCATCATATTGATGCGCATCGCTTCGACCATTGCTTCGTGTTTACTTTTGCCGTGGCGCATACCCCAGAAAAAACTGATCAACAGGTGCACACAGTCGGCAACACACATGGTCAAGATAATCGTTGGCGCACTGACGGTCATGCCCGTTAACAAACCACCGCTCCAACCAAAAGCGCCCATCGCACTTAAGATCGACATAAAAATAACCAGCACAGAGGCAACGGTGGCACTGAGGCTGGTGAAGCTGCGACTAATGTTCCAGAGCATAAAAGCGAGGGTGACAATCACAATTAAAAACATCAGCGGGATCAACGTCGCCATGTCGCGCTGGGCACTCTCACCAAAGGCGTTGTTCATCATCACGATGCCGCTTAATTTGACATCGATATCGGGATACAACTGATTAAACTCAGCCTTTAAGGCACGCACAAACTGCGCAACTTCCGGTACCTCTGTCAGCGCCTTGCCGGGCAACTGGATATTGACGTTGATGCCGGTCACTTCGCTGTCGGCGCTTAACAAGCGGCCTTTAATTTGCGGCTCGTTCTGGGCAATGCCTTCGGCATAAGCCAGGTCGGCGGCGCTAAAACTCATCGGGTCTTCGATCAAATCTGCAACTTCAAGATCGTCTTCAAAGGCGCGCGTATGCTGGAAGTTTGTAATCGAATCAACACGATTACTATAGGGGGTTTGCCAAGCTTCTTCTGTCAGCCAGGCGATGGCCTCGAGCGTGCGAGGCTCAAACACCGTGCCCTCTTTCGGGGTGAGCAAAAACATAACGTTATCGCTCTTATCGTAGGTGTTTTGCAGTTTTTCAAACGCTTGTAGCTGAGGATTTTCCTCGGCAAAAAAAGCGCGGTAGTCGTTAGTAAACGCAAGATTGCCTGCGCCTTTGGCCGCCATAAATACGGCAACAAAAGTCAGCGCAACAACAAACCAGCGATAACGGAGGATGAGCTCAGCGTAACGCGTCACCATCAGAGTTTCTCCTTAATCTCAGTAAGCTGAAGTGGTTGGGTGAAAAACGAGCCAGACGGCGCCTGTGCCTGACATCGATGTCAAAACACATACCGACCAGTTGGTCTGGATGCAGATTGAACTACAGACCAACTAGTCTGTCAAATAAAAGTTTGATGACAGAAAAGTCGCGCAACTGCGATAACAAGCTATAAACACCGGGGGAAATGGCAGGGGCAAAGCCGCGGCGACAGGCACCGCGGGCGAAAAAGATGACTAAGCGCCGACTCAGTGCGCGCGTTCAAAATCCGTTTTATGGCAGCTCGGGCACGGCGGAATATTGGCCGTTTTTTTGAACTGCATCTCTTTGCCACAGCTTAAGCAGCGCAAGGTGCCTGCCGACGTCACCTGCCCGGTGTGGTAGACACTGCTGGTATCGGCCCAGTCGGCCAGGCGGGCAAAGGCTTCACTGGCGTTGTGCGCAAGGTGGTGGGTTAAACTGAAAAAGCCCTCTTCAGCTTTGTTGATCGCAGGTTCAACAACCTGATCCCGGGTCTGCGCACCGAGGCCTTTCATTTTTGCCGCGGCCTGTTCAAGGTCGCGCCGCACAAACAACTTTAACTTCTGCCCTTCCTGGCGGCTAAGCTCGCCGGCTTTTTCCAGGCCTACTCGCGCTTTTTCCAGCGCAGTTTCGAGTGCAGCGAGGCTTTTTTCACTCGACTCTGCGTAAAACTCTTTGGTTTTATCCGACAGTTTTTCATACAGTTCGGCAAGCTTTCCATCGCCGTGCGCATCGCCTGTTTTACTCTCGCCACCACTCATAGACATTCTCCTTGGATTTGTCGCCGTCAATTCTTGTTGCAAAAAATTGCCAGCTAAAACTTGGCCGTTTAGCCGTTGATAGTTAGAAGATAGCTCATTAGCAGCTTAACAAATATGACAGCGAGGAACTTCAACGGCGCGCCTTAGTCTGAACACTCATTATTAAACAGCCTCATACATCGGCGATTAGTCACACTGCAGGGATAAGCACGTGCATGCGATAGATAACAGCGACAATGCCGAGCAGCTGCGCCGGCGCAAACGGCTGTTTATAGCTCTGCTGGTATCGGCGCTATTTCACATTGGCGCGTTTTGCGCAATTGAGCCAACACTTGCTACAAAACACCTGGATAACTCCGCGTATGATGCGCAGCTTGCCTTAAACAAGCCAAACACCATGCCAAACACAAAGCACCGCCTTGTTTTAACGCTGGCCGAAACCCGTGCCCAGCGCAGCGTTACTGCAAATAAGCCTACGGCTATTTCCACCACTAGCACCGCGGTTAGCTCCCCCGAAACCCCGGCGCCGTTTAAAAAGCCAACATCGACAACAAAAGCCGAGAAAACAAAAGCAGAGCAAACAACAAGCCGGATAGATAGGCGGATATCGACAACAGGGGCTCAGCTAAACTCAGGTAAAAAACCTGCATCAGATAAAAACCTGCAAGACCCAGAAGAAGCCCTGCAACAAGAACACTCTCAGAAACTTACGCACTCACTGCGACAAAAACGCCCGCAGCAACACAATCGATTTTTGCAGCTAAACAACAGCAAACAAAATAGCGAAACCGCAACACAGCGCTCCGTTTTTGACCCCCGCCTTCGAGAAAAATTAACCGCCGCCGGGCAAGCCCGATACGAGCGACTTCAACACAGCTCCCCGCACACTGCCAGCGCCAGTACAGAGGATAGCAACTACCAAGTGCTCGGCGACGGCGCACTCGTTGTGCAGCACGCGGGGAAATGCATCACTAAAAGCCAGAACATCAATGGCGAGTCGTGGTGGAGCCTGCCCTACCAGTGTGGGCCCGGGGCCAGCGATCGTTTCGCTGCCGAACTAAAGGCGCGGCTAAATCAGTAGTTGCTAGGGCCTGTTAACACTAATTAAATACGCTCTGCTGGAGCCTGAGTATTCGACCTGAAAGGCACTTTGAGCGCAGTTTAGCGAGCTAAATAAGCGATAAGTAACGCATCGGGGCGGATATTCAGGCCCAGCCCTTCGGGTTGTGCCCCTCATCCCGCTCTCTGTGTTGTTTGTCGCTTATTTGGAGCAAACCAAACT
>NZ_NKQJ01000018.1 GCF_002312815.1 Agaribacterium haliotis | reverse complement strand
GAGAGTAGGTCATCGTCAGGCTCTTATTCAAAAAGGCTCATCCGAAAGGATGGGCCTTTTTTTATGTCTGCTTGTCGAAAGCCCTGATCGCTATTGCGGTCAGGGCTTTTTTATTAGGGGGCGAACTACAATTTTTCACTATCTTAGGGCGTAATGTGTATCCAGGGAGATGCTAAGTATCCCTGCTCTGAAGGAGCGGCAGGAGGGGAAATGCGTCGGGATCAGCTGAGCCTTGAGCCAGCGCTGACTGACTTAAGGCTTGATGATTATTTATGATTTAGAAAACTGCAGGCTAATTTCAGTGTTAATGCGATATGTGTGTATGGAAAGTGTTTGCTCTTGAGCTGGCATCCTTTTCTGCCTTTATTCGGTCGTAGATTTCTTTGCGATGTATGGCGATATTTCTTGGCGCCTCAATGCCTACTTTAACTTGGTTGCCGCGCGACTCTAAGAAAGTGATGACTACGTCGTCACCGACCATCAATATTTCACCTTTTTTACGAGTTAGTACCAACATATACAACTCCTTTCATTACTGAGGAAAACTATCCCAAGTTTTTCTGTTGCGTATCGCTATTTGCTACTTGGGGAGGTGTTAGCCGTAATGGGCCAAACGCATACAGCGTGGCCTATCGCGTCAGTAATTTGATGTTTATTACTTGCTTTAGTTCCTGTATTGAAATTTTCTTGCACTTTAATTTAATGGTTAAGTGTGATTTGGTCGCTTTTATCATTAGCTAATTTGCATCAAGTGCATGCGTGCATGTTGTAATCAACGCATATTTTTTGCTTGCTTTCTGCTAACCTAGCCTTCTCGCTTGCCAAAGGAATGAAAATCATGCGTCGACGTCTTGTGCAAACTTTCCCCCATACTCTTGCTTGGGGATTTGCAGCTTTGCTTCTTAGTACAATTAGCGCTTGTAACAAACACCCTTCAAGTTTGCCTCCACAGCAAGCGCCGTTTATTCAGCCGCAAAAGCTGACAGTACCGGCATTTCTCCATTACGCAGCGAATACATCTGCAACGCTCGATGTCGATATTACCGCCCGCACTCCAGGTTATGTCGAAGAAATATTATTTATCGATGGTCAGGATGTTGAGCAAGGCCAGCCACTTTATACCATTGAATTTACCACCAATCAGGCAGAGGTCGAGCAGGCGAGAGCCGAAGTCAATATTGCAACGGCAGATCTGGAGCAGGCTCAACTGGAGCTGTCGCGCTATGAGCGCCTGTTAAAGACGAATGCGGTTTCAAAAGAACAAGTAGACAATGAGCGTCTGCATATGGAGCAGACCAAAGGGCGCATGCTAAAGGCGCAAGCCCAGCTAACAGAGGCGAGTAAAAACCTAAGTTATACCCATATCGCCGCGCCATTTAGTGGTCGTATTAGTCGCACTTTGTACGATGTTGGCGACCTTGTCGGAACCGATAAAAAAACGGTGTTGACGTCGATGGTGCAGCTTGACCCGATATACCTCTATTTCAGCGTCGCATCGACGGAATTACAAGCGGTAATGAAAGCCAGGGCTGAACAAGGCGGCTTGCCTGTTCGCTTTCGTTTAAAAGGCAAAGAAAACTTAAGTTTTATCGGAGCGCTAGATTTCATCGATAACCAGGTATCGTCGAGCACCGGAACAATTCAAATGCGTGCGAGCATAGCCAACCCCGACAAGCGCTTATTTCCCGGGCAATTTGGCACCGTTGATCTGCAGGTCGGCAGCCAGAAAGATGCGTTGTTGATTCCCGAATATGTATTGAAGCAAGACCTTGAAGGAACCTACGTTTTCACCATCGATAAAGACAATAAACTGCAGCGCAAAGAAGTTCAGCCAGGTGCAAAAATAGATGGCTGGCAGGTTATCAGTAAAGGCTTGAGCGCGAGCGATAAAATTGTAGCCGGGCATTTAATGCTTATGCGCGAAGGTATTACCGTTGCGCCCAAAGCAGATCAAACACATACATTGCCGAAGCCCGCTACTGTACTTGCGCTGCCAAGCCCAAGCCCAAGCCCAAGCCCAAGCCCGCTTATCAGTCCAAGCCCCTCAGCATCCGCGAGCCCAGAAACAGCCGCCAGCTCTTAGTGGTTGTGGGCACCTAGTTTGTATTTTGCTGTAAATGACTCACGGAGAGCGTCAGTAAATGTTTAGCCAGTTTATTATTAATCGACCTATTTTTTGCTCGGTCATTTCCATCGTTATTGTATTGGCTGGTGTTATCAGTATTCCAACCCTGCCTATCGCCCAATACCCAGAGATCGCTCCGCCTACGGTGCAAGTGGTCGCCACTTACCGAGGTGCCAACGCACAAACCGTTGCGCAAACTGTTACAACGCCGATTGAAGAACAGATTAACGGTGTTGAGGGCATGATCAGTATTTCATCGACAAGTACCGATAATGGGGTCAGCACGATTACAGTGACGTTCGAGATCGGCTACGACTTAGATATTGCGGCGGTGGATGTACAAAATCGTGTTGCTATGGCCCAGTCCAGTTTGCCTTCTCAGGTGATTGATTACGGCATCGACATCAAGAAAAAGAGTTCGGAAATGGTGTTGATGTTGACGATGATATCGCCGGACAACAGCCGAGACCTGCAGTTTATTAGTAACTACGCATCCATCTATGTTGTTGATAGTTTGAAGCGTGTACCAGGGGTTGGCTCCGTTACCATCTTTGGCGAGCGCACTTACGCGATGCGTATTTGGCTGGATGTCGAGACCATGGCCGGTTATGGCATTACCAGCGCAGATGTTAGCGCCGCAATTCAGGCGCAAAATGTTATTGCGCCGGTTGGATCGATAGGCATGCCGCCAAGTGGTGGCAAACAAGTTATGGATTACGTTGTCCAGGCGAAAGGTCGCTTGAGCTCCGTTGAAGAGTTTGAACAAATTATCGTGCGTACGAATGATGACGGCTCGCTAATTTACCTGAAAGATCTCGCCCAGCTCGAGCTCGGTGCAGAAAACTACATGACCAGCAACAAGTTTGACGCAACATCGACGGTGGGCTTGGGGGTCTATCAACTGCCCGATGCGAACTCTCTGAAGGTTGCCGAACGGGTAAGCGCGGCAATGGAGGAATTAAAGCGCGATTTTCCATCCGGGGTAGATTACCAGTTACCATTTGATACCACCGATTTTGTCCGCGAAGCAGTATCTGAAGTTGTGTGGACACTGCTTATTGCTTTGGCCCTGGTTATTGTTGTGGTGTTTGTCTTTCTGCAAAGTTGGCGCGTCACGTTAATCCCTGTTATCGCCATTCCTGTATCCATTGTAGGAACATTTGCATTGATTGCGGCGATGGGTTTCTCAATCAACTTACTGACACTCTTTGGTTTAGTTTTGGCAATTGGCTTGGTGGTTGACGATGCCATCGTTGTTGTTGAAAACATCAGCCGCTTGATGGAAGACGAAGGCATGAGTGCAAAAGATGCTGCGTTAAAGTCGATGGGGGAAGTGTTTGGCCCCGTGACGGCTTCCACTTTGGTGATGATGGCGGTGTTTATTCCAGCGGCGTTTATGCCGGGCTTAACTGGCCAGCTCTATCAGCAATTTGCTTTAACGATTGCTTGTTCACTCGCCCTATCGTGGATTGTGGCAATGAGCTTTGCGCCGTCCATGTCTGCCAAAATACTTAAGCAGGGATCAGAGGCGCCAACAGCGTCGTGGGCGAAGGCGTTTAACAAACGCTTTGATGCACTGACTGAGCGCTACATGAAAGCCGTTAAGGTATCGCTCAAACGGCGGCGCCTTGCACTTAGTGTTCTTGCAGTTATTTCTGCAGTGACAGCCTTTATGTTTTTTTGGGTGCCAACGGGTTTTGTACCGGAGGAAGATGAGGGTTATGTTGTTGTCAGCGTGCAGATGCCCTCCGGCACGGCGCTTGATAGAGCTCAGCAAATTGTCGACGGCGTAGCGGAAATAATTCGTAGTGTCGACGGCGTCGAGCATACAGCGGAGATCACTGGCTTTGATTTATTAACAGGCTCCTCTATTTACAATGCCGGCACCATCTTTGTTTTGCTTGAAGACTATGACCAGCGCAATAGTGACAGCAGCGCCGATAATATTATTAAAAAGTTGCGTGTTTTACTTAGCGATGTCGAAGGTGGTTTGGCTCTTCCATTTAATGCGCCGCCAATTCAGGGGCTGTCATCGACAGGTGGTTTTGAGTTTGTGGTAGAAGACAGAGCCGGGGCAGGAGAGCAGGCTTTATGGGGTACCACTTGGGCGATGATCGGTTATGCGAAACAGCATATCAGTCAGCTAAGCCCGATGTTCTCAACCTTCCAAGTCGATTCGCCGCGCTTGTATGTCGACATCGATGCAAAAAAAGCCATGCAAAAGGGCGTTGCCCTATCTGATATTTATCAGACTATGCAGGCAAACCTGGGCTCGATGTATATCAACGACTTTAATAAATACAATCAAACTTACAAAGTTTACATACAAGCCAAACAAGATCAGCGCTCGAGTGAGGAAGACATCGGCCGGCTCTATGTTCGCAACTACCAGCATGAAATGATCCCGCTTTCTGAGTTCGTTCAGATAGAGCGTCAAGCGGCGGCTAATATCGTTACGCGCTACAACCTGTTTAACGCCGCACACGTAATGGGAGCGCCAGCGCCCGGTCACAGCAGCGGCCAGGCAATGTTTATTATTGAAAAACTGTCGGAAAAAATGCTTCCATCTGGTTTTGGTTATGAGTGGACGGGGGTTGCCTATCAACAGGAAAAAGCCGGCAATACTGCCCCGCTTATTTTTGGCCTTGCGTTAATTTTAGTTTTTTTGATTATCGCTGCTTTGTATGAGAGCTGGATTTTGCCGGCAGTTATTTTACTTTCAGTACCGTTGGCTATGTTTGGTGCATTGAGCTTTCAATGGTTAAGAGGTTTACAAAACGATGTGTACTGTCAAATTGCACTGATTATGCTGATCGGCCTTGCGGCTAAAAACGCAATTTTAATTGTACAGTTTGCCAACGATAAAGTAGCTGAAGGTAAAAACTCGGTTGAGGCTGTGCTCTACGCTTGTAAAACACGCTTGCGCCCGATATTAATGACAGCCTTCGCATTTATCTTAGGTGTTGCGCCGTTGGTTGTAGCGACGGGCGCTGGAGCGGGTAGTCGCCACTCTCTCGGTACTGCCGTATTCGGCGGGATGTTGTTGTCGACCATATTAAGCTTGTTGATTGTTCCGGTGTTATACGTCGTATTTGAACGCTGGCGCGAATCGAAAAGTGAGCCCGAACAACAGAGCAATCAGTCTTAAGTTTATTTGCTGAATTTTTACGAAGGTAGATGCATAAAAAAAGGGCCAGATTTGGCCCTTTTTTTATGCCGCATTAATATGCGATTTATTTTCGCAAAGTTCAGTGAGAGACTGCGTTTTCTAGAGGCAGTTCATCATCAATCTTCTTTGCAGCTTTTTCAGCTTGGATTCGATCGTAGATCTCTTTTCTGTGGATAGCAATGTCTCTTGGGGCTTCGATACCCACTTTGACTTGGTTGCCACGTGATTCCAAAAAGGTGATAACTACATCGTCACCAACCATTAATACTTCACCGCGTTTACGAGTTAAAACTAACATATCCAACTCCTTACTCATTTGTTTAGAACATCCCAAGTTCAAAATGGAGCTCATTGCTTGGGCTACGATTTAACTTTACTGAGTAGGGAGGCAAGATTCTTAGCCGCTGGCGTCAGTGAATTGATCACGAGAGACAGTACTGCAAGAAGTGGCGCGTTTTGTATCTTTACGGCTGTGGGGCTATATAAACGCGATGCAATACCCAGGCAAACGGCACATGCTTGCCGTTGCGCTAACAGCCACTTCAAGTGACGCAACTAATCCTGTGTGCGCCTATTGCGCCAGCCTTGGCGAACTTGTTGACAGCAGCCAAGGTGCGCGAGGTTATTACTGCAAATGAACGGTGTTTTTTAAAGCAAGCTGGTACGTAAGCTCGACCTGACCGGAGTCTGCACGGTTCTTTTCGCTGGTTTGAAAGTACTCTAGATGTTCGGGAAGAACTTGCACTTGTTCGCCGCACAGTACACTTAAGGCCACAAGGGTTTCTGTTTCCGTCGGAGTCTGTTGAGCTCTACTGGGGCTATTCATAACGACTACCTCTTTGATATTGACGGTAGTTTAAGCCTAGTTTGTAGCCGTAGCATCAACCTTGACCTGGGTCAGAATTTGCGGTTTTTGGCGCCAGTTTTCCTTCTATTTTTTGTCGTTTAGCTGCTAGCGCAAAGCTTGAGACATTCTACCTAGGAGCTGGCGCAAGCGTTGTTGTCCGCTCGGGCTTGAAAAACACTTGCTGGCGCAGGGCTTCAAGCTCGGCGCAGACCCGATCTACGTCCCTGTGGGAGAGAAAGCTGATAAATATCGCCGGGCTTTTTTCCGCAAAGTGAATATCGGTGTCGCGATCAAAATATTGGATGCCGCCGGGGCTTTGCTGCAGCGCTCGTTCTAGTTTTGCTGCGCGCGGTTGCAAGGGGTAGTTGTGATCACTTCGTGCAGGAGGACGGTCTATTGGCGTGTTCAGCGCATACTGGAATTCAGCACCAGCGATAAATTTCAGAACTTTTTCTAAGTTTTTATCCACTTTGCGGTAGGCCGGAACAATAAAAACATTAACAGGGTTTACCGTATAGTTGGCCAACTCTGTATTGATAACAGGGAAGTTACTCGAGCGAACTTGCCGGCGTTTGTTTTCGGGAATGCCCTGCGCCGGTACAAAGTCTAATAACATCATTGCTGAAAGGCCGCGGAACAAACGCGGAAAGGCTTCAATATTACTTAAGGAAGCGTAGTTGTTGTTAAAACAATTGGCGTCCAGCAGTGTTTTCCAATGTGAGAAAACCGCTTTGATGTTATCGGATTCATAACTCAAGCGGCCACTTAACAGGGCCTTGTGCTCATGCAAACCGTTTATTCTCAAGTTGAGCAGGTCAAACCAGCCGTGCACAGACCACGCGGTTTGCATGCCCAGCGCAAACATATTTGCACCTTGCTGACTGAGTTTTTCGCAGCTTTGTAACAACTGCTTCCAATCGCGCGGCCGCTCAATACCGAGCTTGTGTAGCTGCTCGGGAAAATAGTAGAGCTGGTAATTTGAATAGGAGTAAGGAATGGCCCAAATACTGCCGCGGCGGGTAACGCTTGCCTTAATGGTCTCCGCGAAGGCTTGGTCGAGCTGGTGCTGCTGCCAAAACTCACTCAGGTTGGCAATCAGCCCAGCCTCGACATAGTGATTTAGGCGCTCGCCGCCAAACCAAAGCATCACATCCGGGCCGTGAGACTGCGTCAGCCAGAGGTGTACACCGCTGGCATAAGCCTGTGGGCTCAAAAGCTGCAATTTCAGTTCGATATCTGGGTGGGCGGCTTGAAACTTGGCCAGCTGTTTGTTGGCCTCGCTTCGCTGCTCGCCGCGCAGCAATTGCATGCCTATGCTAATGGTCTCGGCCGCAGTATTGGCACATGCCAAGACAAGGATCAGCATAGACACTGCCCAGTTCGGGAAGCTCAAGTGCATAGTTTGGCCAACGTAGGAAGTCGGCCTTAAGTTTAGATGTTAAATGTGCCACCTGCGCTGATCTTGGCGAAGATTAACGCCACCGGCGGCGATATCAAGCCTGAGTGAATATTTGCTCGAGGCCCTCTAAGCGCATCGGCCGGCCGCTTTTAGCATTTACTGCAACCCCGGTGACCACCGCTTTGGCACAGAGCTCGGCATCTTGATTGAGCAAGCGTTGCTCAAATTGGAACTTGAGCTTGGATACCTGAGCCGCACAGGTTTCAACCTGGAAAACTTGGCCGCTGGTCAGTGCTTTGCGGTAGTCAATCTCGATGCGGCTGACTACTAAATTGATGCCCTGCCTGGCCAGCTCGGCAAAGTCGACGTTTTTATCGAGCAAATACTCGTGGCGGGCGTGTTCAAAATAGTTGCTGTAAACACCGTTGTTGACGACGCCTTGCATATCGAGTTCGTAGTCGCGAACCTTAAATTCAACGCTGTGAGTCACTGTTTTTCCCTTCTGTTTATTTTGTTTTGTTGTTGCGGGCACGGCTCTTAACCGACCTTGGCGTGCTCACAGTCGGGCCCCGGGCGTTCGAGGCTGAGGCGACCGAGTTTACCTGCGCGCAATTCGCGAACCAATAGCTCCCCGACTCGCTGAAAATCGGCGCCACCGCGTTGCATGCAACCGCGCTTGCGCGCGATTTGCTCAAGCACTTGCCAGGCTTCAGGCTCAAGGCTCGATAGTTGATAGGCTTTTTTTAGCGCTTCGGGGTAGCGCTTGACCATAAACTCGGCGGCAAACATACCGACATCATCGTACTCCATCGCGGTATCCCGGATGGCGCCGCTGGTGGCCAGGCGGTAATTGACGGTCTCATTTTTGGAACCGGGCCAGGTCATGCCGGGGCTGTCGATAAGTACAAGGTCTTCGGCGAGCTTGATTTTCTGCTGCGCTTTGGTCACTGCCGGCTCATTGCCAACGGATGCGACTTTTTTACCGGCGAGGGTATTGATCAGGGTACTTTTACCGACATTGGGAATGCCGAGTATCAGCGCGCGTATTGCTTTAAAGTCGTCGCTGCGCCCTTTGAGCATTTTACGTATGCGATCGGGTATGCTCCTGGCCAGCGATGGGTTATCTGTGGTAATGGCCAGCGCATCGGTATTGTGCTGTTTTTTTAGCTCGGCTAACCACTGCTCGGTGACGTCGGCATCGGCGAGATCACTTTTACTCAGTACTTTAAGAAAGGCCTTGTCACCGCGAATTTGCTCGAGCATAGGGTTGGCGCTCGAGTAGGGCAGGCGCGCGTCGCAAACTTCGATAACGATGTCGATGGATGGCATCAGTTTGCGCACGTCTTTTTGGGCCTTGTGCATGTGGCCGGGATACCAATTAATTAGCATGGAGAAGCTCGCCGCGGAAAATTGATGCATTTTAGCAGTTTTGCTGTGCCGACCCTATAATGGCCGTCCAGCTGAAGGAAGTCAGACTATGAGCGAAAGCCAAGCGGGCATAAAAATACTGGTGGCGGACGATCAGGCCGATATTCGTCGCTCGGCGGAATTGTTGTTTAAAAGCGAAGGCATGGCCTGTAAAAGCGTCGATACGCCCGAGCGTGCACTTAAGGCGCTCGAGCAGCAAGACTGTGCTCTGGTTTTGCTCGATTTAAATTATCAACGCGATACCACCTCCGGCGGCGAGGGCCTCAAGTTAATTGAGCAGGTGCGCAAGTACGATGAGCAGCTGCCCATCGTGGTGATGACGGCCTGGGCCTCGGTTGATATTGCCGTTGAAGCGATGAAGCGCGGTGCCAATGATTTTATTGTCAAACCCTGGGACGTCGAGCGGCTGCTCAGCATTGTTAAAACACAACTGGCCTTGAGCCGGGCCCTGTTTAAGCAAAAAAAGCTCGAGGGTGAAAACCGCCTGTTAAGAGAATGCCAGAGTAAAAAGTTGTTGTTGGAATCGCCGGCGATGCAAGACATTGTGCAATGTTTTGAGCAGATCTCTGGCGCCGATGTCGGTGTCTTGCTCACCGGGGAAAACGGCACCGGTAAAACGCGTATGGCGCGTCTTTGCCACGAGCTAAGTGCCCGCGCTTCGGGGCCGTTTATCAGTGTGAATATGGGCGCTCTGGCTGAAAGTGTCTTTGAAAGTGAAATTTTCGGGCATGAGAAAGGTGCATTTACCGGCGCCGAAAGCCTGCGCATTGGCCGTTTTGAACTGGCTGATGGCGGTACCTTGTTTCTCGATGAAATAGCCAACATCAGTGAAAAACAGCAAGCGGCGCTATTGCGCCTGCTTGAGACCGGCGAGTTTGAGCGGGTCGGCAGTTCTAAAACTCTAAGCGCCGATGTGCGAATTATCTGCGCCACCAACGCCAATCTGCAACAGGCCGTTGCCGATGGCAGCTTTCGCCAGGATCTCTACTATCGCATTAGCACGGTGCCGGTTCGCATCCCCAGCTTGGCCGAGCGCAGTGAGGATATTATTCCGCTGGCGAATTATTTTCTAAGCCAGGCCAAATTAAGGCTCGGGCGCAGCGATCTTCGTTTTAGTGACGCGGCGCTAGAACAGCTATGTACCTATTGCTGGCCGGGCAATGTGCGTGAGCTTGAACACTGTATTGAGCGCGCTGCGCTGCTTTCACCGGGGCCACAAATCGAGCCGTCAGTACTGGGCTTAAGTCACGTTGCAGTGAATATCAATGCGCCCACTGGCGCGGCAGGTTTGGACGGCCTGACCCTGGCCCAGGTTGAGTATCAAATGCTTGATGCTGCATTAATTAAATATATGAAAAAACCCGATGACGCCGCTGAAGCTTTGGGGATTAGCCGCAGCGCTTTTTACCGCAAACTCGCAAAGCACGGTTTTGATCTCTCATGATAAATAATACTCAATGGCAGCTGTGGCGTTTTGTTGGTTTACGCCGCAGCTTGTTGCTTGCGCTGGCGGCGCTGTGTCCACCACTTATTGCCTGTGCAGCACTTTTATGTCTCGGCAATTACGACTGGCTCGAAGTAACGACTGTACTGCTTTTGGTTGTGGTGCCGAGTGCACTGGCCGTCGGAGCATTTTGGTTCAGCGTATTTCGCCCATGGCAGGCAGTGGCGAATATTTTAATGGGGTTTCGCGAAGATGATTATTCGCTTCGCTCGGCGGTGGATAATAGCAAAGATGTTGTCAACGTCGTTCTGCGAGAATTAAATGCGATTGCCGATTATTTAAGCTCCAGTCGCAGCAGCGCTTATGAGAGCCAGAAATTACTGTCGCGCATACTGGCGGAAGTGGATGTTGCGGTGTTTTTGTTTGATAACCACAAGCACCTGGTTATGGCGAACCGCTACGCTTGCAAACTCTATGGCCTCACCGAGGCGCGCTTGATCGGCCAAAGTGTCGATGACTTAGGTTTAAGTTTTGCCCAGTTAGCCGCGCATACCAGCGCCCACGAGCACGGCTTTCCAAAATATAAAAGCCGCTGGTTAGTTAAACACAGTGCCTATCGCCAACAGGGCCTGCCGTATCAGTTTATTTTACTGGCCGATATCGGTGTCAATTTGCGTGAAGAAGAACTCGACGCCTGGCGCAAGTTGATCCGTATTCTAAGTCACGAAATAAATAATGCGCTGACGCCGATGAAAACCACAACCGGTAGTATGGCGCGCATCTTGCCACGCACAGATAGCTATCCGGATTGGAAAGTAGATTTTAGTGAAGGCTTAGAAATCATCGACGAGCGTGTCGATAATCTAAATCGCATGGTCAGCTCTTACGCCAAACTTGCGCGCCTGCCCGAGCCTCAAAAACAGATGATGGCCTTGCGACCGCTGTTGCAGCGCCTGTACGAAACATATAAAGATAAAGGCCTGCAGCTTTTAACCGAAAACGAATTGAGCTTTGAGGCCGACCCGGCTCAACTTGAACAAGTGCTGGTGAACTTGATTAAAAATGCGCTTGAAGCCAGTGATCGTGGCAAGCCTATTGAACTTAGTTGGCGGCGCGAGCCACACAGTGTCGAAATATCTCTAAGAGATTTTGGCCAGGGCATCGACAACCCCGACAACCTGTTTATTCCGTACTTTACAACCAAAAGTGAAGGCAGCGGAATTGGTTTGGTGTTATCCCGCCAAATTATTGAAGCGCACGGCGGTCAGTTACAACTGCAAAATAGCGACAGTGGCCCGGGCTGCCTCGCCAGTATTCGCCTGCCGCTCAGATAGCCCCCGCTCTTAGCGGTCTGCGCTATTTATCCGCCGTTTGTTTTATAGTCTATTTACATTAGCCGGGAAGCTGGTAGTTCAGCTGGTAAAGGTGCTCACCGGCTTTTTGTTCAATGCTCAGCTCACCTTCAATGCCGTGCAGCTCACCCGTGCCCGAACCTTCAATAATCACGATGTCCAGGCTCTGATTTTCGCTGCTCATCAGGCCGCGGTGCAGCAGGCTAAAACTGCCGACTTTGCCGTCGACACTGCCGTTAAACTCTTCGATAGCAACATAGGCGGCACTGCCGCTGTCGCTGCGTTTACTTAACATCTGGCCTTTGCCACTGCCCTGCAGCTGGCCACTGTAACTTTTGTTTATCAACATGCGGCCGGCGTCGTAGTCGCTGTCTTGAGCGGGTTTAAGTTCTACGTCAAATTGTCCTGTCGCTAGCATTATTTTTGTTTCCTTATTTAACGGTAATTCTTTTTAGCTGATATAGGTGCTGCCGGTGGTAGTCAGCTCTTAGCGTTTTTAAACTGGCTGAAATCAGCACACGGCTTTTGCCTTCGCCAAGAGCTTATTAAGCTCACAATGTCACGATCAACAGTGTCGCGGCCAAAAGTAGCGCTGACATTGTACTTTATTTCTGCATTTTATAGCTCGGCTTTACTAAGCCGTCCGCCGCTGTCGCCTAACTCCTACGTCTCGAAAACGATACGCGCGCCGTCTCGAAAATGGGACGCCCTCTCGTTGCGCCGCTGTTCTAGAGGGGCTCTTTATGTAAAAGCTCAATAAAAACAAGGGTTTAGTGTGTGATTACGTTTTGGCACGCTTATTTCAATACTCTGCTTAAGGTCGTTGGCATGTCGCCACGACATCGCAGCAAAGATGAGGATGGAGCATGGATGTGCACAGGCCTGAACTGGGGCGCCGCAAACAGCTTAAACAACGATTGGCAATTGCCGCACTGTTGGCTGCGGCGCTGATTGTGGGCTTATTTTTTATTTTTTACACACCCGGGCCCTACGAAGTTGACAGGGATCTGGTTTTTCGCGGCAAAGTCGAGCGCGGTGAGATGCGTCACGAGTTGCACGGCGTGGGCAGTCTGGAGCCGGAAGAGGTGCGTTGGATCAGCGCGCAAAGTGCCGGTCGGGTTGAGCGTATTCACGTGTTGCCCGGCGCCGAGGTAGAGCCACAAAGCTTGATCCTGGAGTTGAGTAACTCCGAGTTGCTGCAACAGCAGCAGCAGGCCGAACTCCAACTGCTGACCGATGAAGCGAACTTTTTAGTGCGCAAAGCCGAGCTGCAAAGCTCGCTGCTCAGCAGTCGCAGTGCTTTAAGTCGCACTGAAACCGAGTTTAAACAAGCCGAGCTCGACGCCCAAATTGATAAACAACTGTTCGAGCGCGGTTTGGAAAGTGAGCAGGCCAGTTTGCGCTCGAGCCTGCGCAGCGCGCGCCTGGCGGAAGAACTTAAGCTAGAAAAACAGCGCTACCAGCTAAGTGCCGAATCCATTGATGCGCAGGTGAAAGCCGAGCAGGCCAAGCTTGAACAGAGTCAAGCTCGCTTGGCGCTGCTCAATGAGCAAGTTGACGCGCTGCAGGTCAAAGCCGGTTTTAGCGGTCTGCTGCAACAACTTGAATTAAAAGCGGGGCAGCAAGTCAGTGTTGGTCAGGCTCTGGCGCAGGTCGTTAATCCAAAAAGTTTAAAAGCCAGTGTGCGTATCGACGAACACCAGGCCAAGCGTTTAAGCCTTGGCCTCAACGCCGAAGTGGATACGCGAGGCGGCAAGCTGGCTGGCAGTGTCAGTCGTATTGACCCCAATGTTGAGGCGGGCACGGTTGAAGTCGATATTAGTTTTATTGAAGCGCTGCCACCGGGCTTGCGCCCCAACGCCAGTGTTGAGGCGACCATTGAGGTGCAGCGCATAAGCGACGTTGCATTTGTTTCGCGCCCGGCCTATGCCCGTGCCGATAGTAAAGTCCGGGTTTTTCGCTTTGTTAAAGGCAGCAATATCGCCGAGCAGGTCAAAGTAAGTTTTGGTCGCAGTTCCGTCAATAGCATTGAAATAGTCGAGGGCTTGCAGCCCGGCGATGAAATTATTTTATCCGACAGCTCCAGCTGGCTACAGCACCAGCAAATCAAACTTAATTAAGTAGTTCAAACAATAAACACAGTTGGCAGATGAATACCAACTTAGGCGACGCAGGTAATTATTATGGAAAATCAAGTTATCAAAATGCAGGCTATCACCAAGGTTTATCACACCGATGATATCGAAACGCACGCACTTAGCGGTATAGACCTTGAGATAAACAAAGGCGAATTTGTCTCGATTGCAGGCCCCTCGGGCTGCGGTAAATCTACTTTGTTATCGATTATGGGCCTGCTTGACGATGCCAATAGCGGCACTTACCAACTCAATGGCCGCGACGTCAGTTCACTGGCCGTTGCCGAGCAAACGCGCATACGCAATCGCGAGGTGGGTTTTATTTTCCAAAGCTTTAATCTGATTTCGGATATGTCGGTTGCGGAAAATGTCGAGTTGCCGCTGATCTACGCCGGTATTGGAAAAAAGCAGCGCCGCGAGCGTGTTGCTGAAGTGTTAGAACGAGTGCAGATGAGCCATCGCATGAAGCACTTGCCGAATCAGCTCAGCGGTGGCCAACAGCAGCGCGTTGCAATTGCGCGTGCACTCGCTGGCAAACCGGCAATTTTATTGGCCGACGAGCCGACCGGAAACCTCGATTCGCGCAACGGTGAAAAAGCGATGGACCTGCTCGCCGAATTACACGAACTCGGCGCCACCATTTGCATGGTCACACATGACGAGCGCTACAACAGTTTTGCTTCCCGGGTTATTCACTTATTCGATGGCAAAGTTGTCGATGAACACGTTGCCAGTTATGAACAAGAACTGGCAATGGTTGGCGCATAGGAGGGCGGAGCGATGAATGTATTCGGCAATATACAGTTTACCCTGCGCTTGTTTTTTAAAAACCTAAGTACAAGTTTGATTGCTGTACTGGTGTTATCCATTGGTTTGGCTATGTCCTTAACCATGTTTAACCTGAGCAAAATGATTATGTGGGACAACCCTCAGTTTACCGACGGCGAAGAACTTGTTGCGGTCGACTGGATTCGGAGTTTTAACCCAAACGGGCAAAACCAAGAGGGCGTCAACATCCTCGACTATGAGTATTTTGCTAACAACAACAGCAGTTTTAACGAGTTGGCAGCGTTTCACAGTCTCAATTATTCGGTTTATCACCCGGGCTCAAATCACGGAGTTGTGCGCTATCAGGCAGGTCGTGTCAGCGGAAATTTTTTCTCCATGTTAAATGTTCAGCCGCTGATGGGGCGTTTACCAGTGCTTGCCGATGCAGAAGCAAGCGCTGGAGATATGGTGCTGATCGGCTACAAAGTGTGGCAACAGGAGTTTGACGGCAGTGAAGATGTGATCGGCGAAACCCTGTTGCTCGATGGCACACCTCACCAGGTGATCGGTGTTATGCCCGATAATTTTTCATTTCCCTTTTCGCAGCAAATATGGAAACCCTACAACTGGCGCTGGGAAAAAGACGGGCGCGACAACGAATTTAAAGCCACGCTGCTCGGCACCTTAAAACCAGGTGTCAGCAAAGATCAGGCGCGCATGGACTTAGAAACAATGGCAAGCCATCTGCGCGAGCAGTTTCCCGAACACAACAAAGATCTTGTGCGTTTAAGTGTTAACCCTTACGGCTGGCTTATTGCCAATGAACAGGTGCGCGCGCTGATGTTTATGGTATTAATTGGTTCGCTGTTTGTACTGATGATCGCCAGTGCCAACGTCAGCAACTTATTGTTGGCCCGGGTAAGCAAGCGCCAGTTCGAACTGAGCATGCGCAAAGTACTCGGTGCAAGTCGCAGAGAAATTTCCATGCAAGTGGTGCTCGATGCACTGCTTATTGCGTTTTTTGGTTTTGTTCTTGCCTTTTTGATGGCCAGTTGGGCGTCGCGAATAATTTGGGGGCTGCTCTATGAACAGTACGGCGAGTTCCTGCCGTACTGGTGGAGCATGGACATCGATATCAAGGTATTTGTTTTCGGTATTTGTGTTGTACTGCTCGCTGTATTGGTGTCGAGCTTATCGGCGATTATTAAAATAAGTGGCCGCTACAATAACGATTCGCTAAAAGATAACTCGCGCACATCAAGTAGTTTAAGTTCAAGCCGCGCGGGCAATATTTTGATGTCGGTGCAGATTGGTTTAACGGTCATTCTTATTGTTACTGCCAGTTTTTTTGGTTTGACTGTAAGCGATGCACTTGACCGGCAGTTGCCGTGGCAACCTGAAAAAATCTTGCAAAATATGCTGTACGTCACGCATGAAGCCGGCTACGACAGCGAGGCGTCGGTGCAGACCTTCTACGACAGTGTCGAGCGAGAAGTCGCCGCGATTCCCGGCATTCGTCATGTCGCGTACGCTTATACGGCAAATTTGGCCGCCAATCTTCGCTCCGTTGAAATTGAAGGGCAGACCACACTTAGCAAAGAAGATTTAGTATCGGTTAATTCCAATATTGTCAGCGAACAGTATTTTGAACTACATGGTAAAAGCCCGGTTCAGGGGCGATTTTTCCTCAAAACCGATGATGCCGACAGCCGCCCGGTTGTTGTGATTAATCAGAATTTTGCCAATGAATTTTTCCCAGGGCAAAACCCTATCGGCAAGCGCCTGCGCCTAATGCAACCGGGCAATACCTGGGAGCCGCAGAATCGCGACAAAGACGACTGGACTCCCTGGATGACCGTTGTCGGGGTGACGCCAGCGCTGATATCAACTAAGGGTTATGAAAACGCCCGCGCTAGCGGTACAACCGGGCCGTATTTAAGTGTGTATTTAAACAATCGCCAGTGGATATCGCGGGTGATGAATGTGTTGGTAACAGCAGATGGCAGAATAGAAAATTACGCTCAAGATGTTAGCCAGGCTATTGCCAGTCAGAGCACAAAAATGGCGCCGCTTGGCAAGTATCAAACCATCGCCGGATTAATTGAGCAGAACGACATGTTTGCCAGGCTGATTATGAATTTTATTATCAGCTTTGCCGTGGTTGCACTGTTAATGGCGGCAGCGGGTTTGTACGGTATTGCTTCATTTACGGCGCAACAGCGCCAGCGCGAGTACGGTATCCATATGGCGCTTGGCGCCAATAAAAATAATGTGGTGATGCTTGTTCTAAAAACGGTGCGCTGGCAGTTGGGTATTGGCCTGTTTTTTGGTTTGCTGATTTCTGATGTGCTCGGGCGAGTAATGGAGCAAGCCTTGGGCTCAGGCCCCAATGGCATTGTCAACAGTGGTTTTGAGGTCAATGCTTATTTGGTTTACGCCGGCACCCTGGTTTTGGTTACTTTGGTATTGGGCCTGGCGCTATTGGTGCCGGCGCTGCGCACTGCCTCTATTAAACCCAATATTGCCCTGCGTGCTTACGCCTAGTTTTATTTTAGATTTGTCTTTTTTTGGTTAGAGCCGGGCCTGGCCCGGTTCTTCGCGCTCTTTGGAGACTTTCATGCGCTCACTCCCTAACACTCAACAGCGCCTTATTGTGCTTTTGTTCTCGGGTGTATTTTTTATTGTTTTTTCCTTTTCAGTTAAGCCCGCCTGGGCGAATACCTCGCAGCAACAAATATTTAAAATCGATCTGGAACAAGCTATTAGTTTGGCATTTAGTTCGAGCTACCAGCTTAAACTTGCGGAATTTAACCCCGAATACGCACAACAAGATTTAGAACTCGCTAAAGCCCGGCACGATGCGGAGTTTTTTAGCAGCTATAACGAGGGCGATGGTAAAACCAGCAGTGAACTATTTTCTGCGCCGTCGGCAAGTGCGCAAAAAAGTGCGGCGTCAGGCCTTCGCGGCTTATTGCCAACGGGCACAAAGTGGCGCCTCGGTGTCGATGCGCGTTCGTATGAAAGCGGTGAGATACTTTTGCCCGATGCCTCCGGTTATTACAGCTCGCTTGAAATCATTCAGCCTTTGTTAAAAGGCGCGTGGCTGGCATCGGCCTACAGCGATGTTCGCCTTCAACAAAACAACCAAAAGCTCGCTCAACTGCAGTTTAAAGATGACATGATGAGCTTGGTTAAAGATGTGGTTGCGGCTTACGTCGATATGTACGCAGCGCAGCAGGGTTTAAATATTGCTATTGAAAACCGTGATTTGGCTAAGCAAACGCTTGAGCAAGAGCAGGAGCGACACCGCCTTGGCAAAGTTGCGCAGAGCGATTTATATCGCCCCGATGCGACCTATGCGCTGCGCGAAGATGCCGTTATTCGCGCAGAGCAGCTTTTGCGTTTACAGGAAAATAGTTTAAAAGCACTGCTGTTTAGTGATCTTGATGCGGTTATGGGGCGCGTGCAGGTTGCAACGCTGCCTGCAATCATTGAGGTAGATGTGGATACCAAGGCTGATTTTGATCAGGCCTTGGCCTTGCGCCCTGATTTTAATATTGCTCAATTACAGCAACAAAATCGCCAGACGGAACTCAAGCGCGATCAGCGCAATCGCCTGCCCCAGCTCGACTTAGTGATGCGTTATCAACAGAGTTCGGAAACGGCCGAACGCGGCTTAGACCAAGCCTACGAGGCCTACCGGGGTGAACACGAAGCGGGCCACTATGTCGGCTTAAACTTTTCTGTACCGCTGACTAACAAGCAGGGCCGGGCTCAGGCTCGGCGCTCGCAATTGGCACTGCGCCAGGCGCAGTTACAGATCAAACAGTTGGAACAGCGCATATTGTTGACGTTGGATACCGCCGCCTATCGTTTAAGGCAGGATTGGAAACGAGTTGAGGCAGCCAAACGCTCGGTGCAACTTGCCCAGCTGACATTAAACGCCGAAGAGGAAAAAATGGCTGTTGGGCGCAGCAATAACTTTTTTGTGCTCGATTTACAAAGTCGCCTCGCCGCAGCGCGCAGTCAACAGGTCAGCGCCGATGCGAGTTATATCAAAAGTTACGTCGAGTACCTGCGCCAGAACGGCCGTATTCTTGAGTACTTAGAAAACGAGCCGCGTAGCTCCGGTGCAGGTGTTTAAGCCTTAGCGCCGACTCCCCGTTTTTTGCGGGTAGGGCCTGTTAACACTAATTAAATGCACGCTGTTGCGCCCCTCATTCTGCTATCTAGGCGTTTGGAGCGCAGTTTGGTTGCTCCAAATAAGCGACAAACAACACAGAGAGCGGGATGAGGGGCACAACCCGAAGGGCTGGGCCTGAATATCCGCCCCGATGCGTTACTTATCGCTTATTTAGCTTGCTAAACTGCACTCAAAGTGCCTTTCTGGTCGAATACTCAGGCTCCAGCAGAGCGTATTTAATTAGTGTTAACAGGCCCTAGTACATTTGTCTCATTTTTTTTGTAATTCGACTCACCGCGCAGTTTTTGTGTTTAAAAAAGTGAGATAGTTAGGCTTAAGTTTTCGATTATTTAGCTGCTATGTGCTGCTCAAACGAGTAGCTGCTCAGGAGAGCCCGATGAGAACGATTTCTCTTGTCTTTTATCATGCCCGCGATATTAGCGCTGGCGACGCCGTGCTCAGTGAAGCTTGTCAGGCACAGCTTGACGCGCTGGTGCAGGCAATGATCGAGTTTGAGGCAACCAAGGTTGAACAAATTGCCATCGGTGAAGATGGCCTTATCACAGCCGAGCAGTGGTTAACTTTGGACGCCTCCGACGCCATTGTTTTTGCTTCGTCGACATCGCTGGGCAGCATTGCCTGGCAGTTTGAAAAGTTTGCAATCGACAGCCATCAACGCCACGGCGATTTCAATCTCAATTGGCAAAATAAATTGGCTGCGGGTTTTAGTTTTAGCGATGCCCCTGGTGACGAGGGCCGGGCGGTGTTGAATTGGTTGGTATCGTTTGCCATGCGCCACTTGATGCTTTGGGTCGGCTGCGCAGACAGGGCAATTAGCCCGGTGGTTGCCGACGATATTCGCTATGGCGAGCGCGGCGGTCAAAGCGGCCTTACCCTCAGTACGGGCTCGTCTTTGTTATCGTCACCGCTGGCTGCGGGGACAACAACAAGTGCGGGCGTCTTGTCTCACTGCCGAAATTTTGGCCAGCGCATTGCCGAGCGCACTCACAGCTTGCCGCGCACGGCATTAGACATCGCTTGTTAGGGCAGTTGCCTCGGGCTAGCTTGTCTAGATATTGATCGCTCTGTGATGTTCTATTGCGCAACTTTAGCCAAAAACATTTAAACGCTTGTTTTGTTGATTGCGGCCGGCATGCTTCTTTGCCAAGATAGAGCTATTCACAGGCGCACTTTGTTTTGTGTATTGCGCCTGTAAATCGGACCTGCTGAACTCTGCGCCAATGTTACGATCATCGAGCTTTTATTTTTTCTTGTGTTGTGTTTTTTTTGCACAGTCAGGCTCGTTACATGCAGCTGAGCACGATAGCGCTTTAGCGCCGGGCAGTGTTGATTTTAGCGCTGCGGCTCCCCCCGCGGGGCTGACATTTGTTGCGCGCGGTTTACCTAAGCTCTGGCAAGAACAGCTCGGCGAGCAAAGTTGCGTGGATTATTCCCTGCCCAAAGGTCACGACTTTACGCGAGGTTTTTACGAAACTCTGATCGCCTGCAAAGCCCTGCGTGCAGCGGGCTGGCAGATGCCGTTGACCATGCTCGATGCGCCGAGTCACGCCCGCGCCATACGTTTGCTCGAAGATGGCCGTGCCGATATCCTAACTGAGAGTGCCTGGCTCAGTGACGGTGATACAAGCAAGGTCTATGTCAGCGATGCATTAATACGCCGGGGCTACTTTGTAAAAGGTCTGTACAGTCTGACGGACCACCCGATTTTATTAAGTGCTCAGCCACAGCGAGATTACAAAAATTATAAAGGTATTACGGTTGAATTTTGGCATCACGATAAAGCCGCGTTAAATTCAATTACCGATAATTCTGTATTAACTGCCCAGCACACCCGCATGCATCAGATGTTGATGGCGGGCAGGGCGGATTTTACGCTGTATAAATTTTCCACTCGCGATGATTTGTTAACCAATATTGAAGGGGTGCCCGCGCTGCCAGTGCCGGGGGTGAAAGTCGCACTCGACGGCAGCCGGCATTTTTTAATCAATAAAAATAAGCCTTACGCCAGGGCCCTGCTGCGAGCAATAAATGAAGGTATGGCCTTTTTGCGTCAGAGTGAGGACCTTGAAGCCTTTGTTGGGACCTCTCCTAAACAGGTGCGCAATTGGATTTTATTAAATCCCAGCCATATTCAGTAAGCTGACTCTTCAATAGGCTCTGGAATCGTTAATCCCAGCGTGGGCACCAATCTTCATCGACTAGGCGCATGCCTCTGTCCAGCGTTTTTATTTGTTTTATCTCCTCGGCACTCAGCTGCAGTTTACCGGCATCGAGGTTTTCTTGAATACGCATCTTTGATGCTGATGATGGAATAACCGCATAACCCTGATTCATTAAAAATGCTAACGCGACCTGACTGGCACTGGCTTGGTGCCGTGAGGCAATATCATTTAAAAGCGGGTCGTCGAGCAGGGCGCCGCGGGCCAGCGGTGAATAGGCGGTGATGACAATACCCAGTTTTTTGCAGTGTTCAACAATGGCATTATTTTGCATATATGCGTGCAGCTCAACTTGATTGCAGGTAATTTGCTCATCACCGAGCAGAGGCAGGCAGGCGTCGAGATAGGCTTTGGTGAAATTTGAAACGCCGATTGCATCGCACAGCCCCTGTTGTTTCACTTGCAGTAATTGAGCAAAATAATCTTGTAGTGGGTATTTGTCGTACAGTGATGGGAAGTGTAAAAGCAGCAGGTCGACTCGGTCGCAGCCGAGCTCTTGTAAAGAGCGTTCAACGCTCGGAGCAACTTCGCCGGGGCCGTAGTTAACCGGGTCGACCTTGGTGGTGATAAAAATATCGCCGCGTTGAATTGCGCTGTCTTGTATCGCTTTGCCGACGGCATTTTCGTTGGCATAGGCCTGGGCGGTATCAATATGGCGGTAGCCGAGCTCAAGCGCGTCGAGCACGCCTTGGTAGGCTTGTTGTTCGTCTCGATTCCAGGTGCCGTAGCCTATTTGGGGCATTTTTTTTGCGTGCTTAGCTGTATTAGAGGAGCTCGGCATTGTCATCTACCTTGTGCCGTTAGGTGGCGAGTTCATTTCGGTTTGCTTGTTTTATTGTGTTAGCAGGCCCTAGCTTACCAGAACCAATAAGGTAAAACACACTAGCCCTGCAGCGACGCTGTAGCTCGTTATGCGTTTATTGTTTGTTTGAGCTCAATGGTATAAGTGCTAGTTTTCGACGTTCCTTTTAGGCCCCAAGTGTAGAGGCTACCTGTAATAAAGAACATTAATAACACGGGAAAAAAAGCTCGCCAAGATAAGGTGGCTTTTTACCAATAACACTCGGTTCATCGCTGCTTCCTTGTTTTGTGTCCATACAGAGGCGCACTGTTTTACTAGCGCCTTAACTTTAAAGTATTTTGCGTTGCGAGCTATAAGGCCCCGCGTCTCGCTTTTTCGCTCTAGCAGCGTTGTTTGTGTTGGCCGATAAACTTAAGCGGTAGAGCCGGCGTGTGAACAGCCCTTAGCGCAAATGCAGGGGCTTAAGCTCTTTTTGCTGTTTCTACCGCTGAAGCTTGTTTAAATTACTTGATTTTGGCAAGTAGCTCGGGGTTTGTAACCAGGTTGCGCACGCCGTGGGCGTGGTCTTCATTAAACTGGTTTTTTTCACACCAGCGGCCGACACTCTCAATAGTCACTTTGGCGACTTTGGGGTGCACACTCCAGCTGACCTGAAAAGGGGAGCCGTGCTCGTTATAACCCGGCCCGGTGGTGGAGCCGAGGTAGTTAACGGGCTGGCCGGTATTATTTAATATATTTGGCGCCTGGTAGAGGCCCTCCATCTTTTTCACTTTGGTTAAATCAACAAAGTCGAGCGCATTACTATCGTTGACCAGTACAAACACTTGAGCTTCAACCCGCAGTTGCGGGTTGTTGATGGCATCGTTTAAGCACGACGCGAGCGTTGGCCCGGGTTGGATTTGCGCGCTGGAGTGCACGTAGTGCACTTCAATAGTGTCGCCAACTTCCAGGCCGCCGTGTTCGCCTTGGCAAACTGGCTTAGCCCAGGCCTTGCTCTCAGAAGGGCTTAACTGCCCTGCGTATTTGTAACCGCTTTGATAACCGTGGCCATCGCCATTGCCTGCATAACGGCTAAATTCACCGCCGGCGTGTTCGGCGTTTTTGTGCATATGAATATTGCACAAGTTCATCTGGCTATAGGCGGGCGCCTCGGCAAACACTACCGGGTTAGCGCCGGCACTGTTGTCGATATTTCGCGGCGACTGAGGGCCAAAACCTTGGCCCGCAGTGTTTGCGGCAAGATTTTTACGCTGTTTGGCGATAAGGCTATCACTGATTGTTTGGCTGTGGAGCTCGCTCTTTGCGGCTGCCAGGGAAAGAGCGCTGGGCAATGACAAAGCTGCGATCGCAGCTAAGCTTAGAAGCTTATATTTCATACTACATCCTTTTTGAAAAAACACTACAAGCGGCAACTGCTGGTGCCGCTGATGAAGCTTAACAAGTTGTTTAAAAAAACGTCCTGCACCGCTGGGCAAGTTTAGCGATGTTGGAAGTTATTAAAAATGCCGAGTCTCATCTGTGTGAGCTTGATGATGAGCGAGTAAACCCGCAAGAACGCTGCGCAAAAAAATTTTAGTGCAACACTATGCTTTGTATTTGATCCATCTGGAATTGAAATCATTCAAGTCAGTAAATGCTTACCGCTTCTTAAGTTTGAGTGTTTTTTATTGGGCTTGATTATATTTTATTGGTTTTATGTTGTGTTTTTGCTTCTAAAGTATGTTGTTTTGTGTGTGGGTATCTAAGTCGGTTTTGATTGCTCCATGCAAATGCCGTTGATTTTTCTATTTTGTCGTTACTTGCCTTAGCGAGCTTTGTCTGTTTTTCGTGCTTTTGGTCACAATGACTGCGAGCTCGTTGTCTCAGTTTTTTTTATTAGCGCTGCATCTCGTCCGAAGTCGCTTTTTAAATATTTTTAGCCGTGTAGTTTTTCCATCCGAGCTTTGCAGTAGGTGGACTTACTTGCGAGCCACATGTCACCGCTTAATAAAACTAAAAACCGTGAAAAGTGGTAAGAAAAAACATCAACACTAGTTGGAAAAATATCAAAAACTTGAGGTAAGTTTTTGATGCGTCAGGAGTGAAATACCCATGAAAAAAATTAGTAAAAAGTTAGTTTTAGCTTCAGCAATTTCTGCTGTACTTGCCGCGTGCGGAAGCGGTTCAGAGGGCGATGCGAATAGTGCGGCTGCCTACGGTGGTCAAATAAACCCAACGGGTAACACCAGTTCTGCTGTTAAGCAAAAAGCGACTGCTGTAACGGCACTTGGTGAAAACGAAGCCAGCGGTGAAGTTGTGGTTAACGGCAAACGTTACAATAGTGACCATGCACAAATAACTATTGATGGTGAGCCTGCAGTTAAAGAAGATTTAGATCGCGGTATGTTGGTTGAGGTAGACGCCGAAGAGGATGGTCAAGGCGAAGCTAAAGCCAAGCATATTCGTTTTTACAGTAAGCTTGCCGGAGAAATTGAAGCAATTAATGTAGGCGCTCAAACCCTGACTGTTATGGGTACCGAAGTCTTGTTAACAGCGGATACTAAATACGGTAAGAGCATTGATGAAGTCACGCTTGCGCCATTAGCTGAAGGTGTGCAGGTGCGCATCAGCGGGCGCAGCAATGAAGACGGTAGCATTGTGGCTACCCGCATCGATACTTTCCAAGAGCGCGAAATGAAAGATCGCCTTTCTGGTGTAATTGAAAGCATTGATACAGCAGCGAGTACGCTGATTATTGATGGTCAGGTAGTTGATTTCCTTGATGCTGATCTGATTCATGCAGATATGCTTGAGGCAGGTCTTGAAGTATTTGTTGTCGGCAAGCTTGGCGAAACAAGCCTCGATGCAGACAAAGTTTTTGTTATTCCAGAGCAGCGTGATTTCGCGAAAGAGTATCAAGAAAAGCGTGTTGAGCTTACTGGAAAAATTGAGGTTGAACAGGGCCGATTTACAATTGATGGTTTCAGTCTCGAAGGCTTAGACTTAGAAGACTTTGAAAATGGCAGCTACGCTGAGCTACAAGAAGGCAAACTGGCTGTTATTAAAGGCTCAGTTGATCAAGGCGGCGATATTGATGTTGACTCGGTTAAATTTGAGCGCCCCTCAACAACCCGCATGATGGGGCGTGTAGAAAAAGTAGACGTGGACAATGGTCGTGTGATCATCGATGGCAAGGAGTTTGTTATCGATGATGGAACTCGATTTAATGATGAGTTTCAGCAAGAGCGTATCTTTGACCTTGAGGATATCGATGTTGGCGATCGCGTGATGCTTGATGCGTATAAAGAGCGTCAAGATGGTATGACCGCAAACGAGCTGACTTTAATTAAAGAAGCTAAAGCTCGCAAAGCCAGCTTGCATACTAAAATTGAAAGTGTTTCCGGTCAGCAGCTCATTACCGTTGATGGTGTTGTGGTTGCATTGAGTGAAAAGACTCATATCACAGCGTCTGCAAAACTTGATGAGCTTACTTTGGGTAGTGACGGCGACGAGTTATTTATTGCCGGTATTTACAATGAAGAAGGTGTTCTTCAGGCTAAGTTTGTCACGGCAATGAACGCAACGCCTGACTTTGAGTTTATGCCTCGTCCAGAAATGGCTCCAGAAGATAAGCTTGAGCAACTTGATGGTTTGACTGATCAAACCGAAGACATGGTCAAGGTTCTTCAGGACCAGCTAATTGATGCTGAAGGCATACAGTTTGAGTATGTCGGTGAAGAGTTTGTCGAGTTTGAAAACAGCGTAAAAGAGCTCGAAGATCGTGTTATCGATCACGCTCATGTGATGGACGAAGCTGATATTGAAGCTATGAAAGCTCGTATCGAAGAGCTGCAAAAAGATGTCAATGAAATGCCTGAATTTGAATTCCCAGAATTCGATCAAGGCGAGCGTCCAGAGTTCGAAGGCGAGCGTCCAGAGTTCGAAGGCGAGCGTTCAGAGTTCGAAGGCGAGCGTCCAGAGTTCGAAGGCGAGCGTTCAGAGTTCGAAGGCGAGCGTTCAGAGTTCGAAGGCGAGCGTCCAGAGTTCGAAGGCGAGCGTCCAGAGTTCGAAGGCGAGCGTCCAGAGTTCGAAGGTGAGCGTCCAGAGTTCGACGGTGAGTTTGACAAAGAGGCGGTTATTGAGCGCTTGCAGAAAGTACTTGAATACCTGCAAGAACTTGGCGACGAAGAAGGCGCTGCGCATATCGAGCAGTTACTGGCAAATACCGATGAGCTTGAAGCCATGCTTGATCAATGGTTAGAAAGTCACAAAAACTTCGGTCGCGATCCAGAGCTTGAAAAAGAAATGCAAGAGCGCTTTGAATCTTTGCGCGAATGTGCGGAAGAAAAGCGCGAGCTAGAAGGCGATATGGCTGATTGGCCTGAAGCTGGTGAGAACGCTGCAGATCACTATCGTGAAGCAATGAAAGAGAAGCTTACTGCGATGATCGAGCGTATTCAGCAGAGCGAAGAGTTAACTGAAGAGCAAAAAGCTGAAAAAATTGCTGAGCTTGAAGCGACACTTGCTGCAATTGCTGAAGAAGAAAGTGCCGAACAAGGCAGCGATGATGCTGAGATGGGTTCAGAGGAGCCTGCCGAGCAAGACAAAGCTAAACCAGAGTCATTTTCGTTCTAAATAGTTTTAGCCGCTCAGCTAAAGGTTGAGTGGCTATGCATTTAAAATACGAAAATCTTGCTGTTTCTTGTAGGGTGAATTGATCTCAATTTCTTTTCAAAAATGAATGCAGTGTGGGGCGCGTGTATAAGGTTTATCTCTATATACGACGCCCCATTTTTGTATGTGATGTATCAATCATGGGGAAAGGCTTTGTATGAAGATGCGGATCCAAAAGTTCCCGTACCCGACTACCCTGGTGATTTGATTTGGTCTGACGAAAAGCGGGTATATAAGGGGCCAGTGTTGAATGTAGCTAGAGGCCATAATCGACCCTGTAAATAATTCTGTGTAACTGCCAGGGTTAAATATAATCGACCAAGCGGTCTTCGAACTCGATCATAAACCGATTCAAGGCCGCCTTCCAATTTCTAATCGGCATCGACCATTTTTTCGATGCATCCATGATCGCCAAGTACACTACCTTTTTAGCAGAGTCGTCCGTAGGGAAGAGCTTACGCTTTTTGATGGCGCTGCGTATTACGCTGTTGAGCGATTCGATCGCGTTGGTTGTGTAGATAGCCTTCCTGATGTCGACAGGATAATCGAACAGCGTATTGAGGTTGTGCCAGTGCGTACGCCAGGACCGACTGATTTGCGGATACTTTTCGCTCCACTTATCTTCCAGCTTCTCTAGCGCCAGCAGAGCCTCATCCTCGGTTACTGATTGATATATAAGCTTAAGGTCGGATGCGACAGCCTTGTAGTCTTTCCACGGAAAGTAGCGCACTGAGTTGCGAACCATGTGCACGATACACAGTTGAATGCGGGTTTGCGGGAACACCGTATTGATTGCATCAGGGAAGCCTTTAAGGCCATCGACACAAGCAATCAGTATGTCGTTCACTCCGCGATTTTGAAGCTCGGTTAAAACACTAAGCCAGAACTTAGCGCCTTCGTTCTCAGCGATCCATAAGCCCATCAACTCCTTCTGGCCTTCCATGTTTACGCCAAGCGCCAGATAGATAGATTTGTTAATGACTTGCTTGTCCTGCCTGATTTTAACGACGATACAGTCTAGGTAAACAATAGGGTAAACGGCATCAAGAGGTCGGCTCTGCCACTCAACAACCTGCTCAAGCACCGCATCAGTTACTTTGGAGATGAGCGTAGGCAATACTTCCGCACCGTACATTTCCTTGAAGGTGGTGACGATCTCGCGCGTTGTCATACCCTTGGCGTACAAGCTCAGGATCTTGTCATCCATCGACTGGAAACGTGTTTGATGTTTCTTAACGAGCTGAGGCTCAAAGCTACCGTCGCGGTCGCGCGGGGTCTCCAGCAGCACCTCGCCGTCCTCAGTCTTTAGCTTCTTGCTGCTGTGACCGTTTCGGGAGTTACTATTGGAATTGGATTTGTCGTGCTTGTCGTAGCCGAGATGATCATCCAGCTCCGCATTCAAAGCAGTCTCGACCGTGACCTTCATGAGCATCTGCCGAAAATCGGCCAGGTCACTTTCTGACTTAATGGATTTAGCTGCCTCGCGAGCGAGGGCTTCTAGTTCTTGCTTGTTCATTGCTGCCTATCCTTAGCCGTTACGGCTAGTATGATAGGCAGTTACACAGTTTTATCTACAGTCTCCCATAATCACTTATTAAACTTCCCTTATTAAATGCCCCTGCCGCGATCCTCATTCTGCTATTAAGGCGTTTGGGGCGTAGTTTGTTCGGCACATCCTTGTGCTCCCCCCCCGTTCGGGGCTGGTGCGCAAAACCGTTTCTCGCACTTTATTTACTTGCTCCAAATAAGCGGCAAACATCACGTAGAGCGGCATGAGTCCCTTCTTGCTAAGTCTTTCGTTAGCTTGTTTAGCGTATCATTGCCGGCCAGTTTTTTGTTTATGTAGTTTTACGCCTTTTATTAACTTGCCAAAGCTTCGGTCTTTTGCGCGTTTTTCGGCCAGACTTGCGTTTGCAAATTCATTTTCGCGCAAGAGTTTGTGAAAACTATTTAATCTTCGCCTATCTATTTTCCCATCTTCAATTGCTGCCAGCACAGCACATCCCGGCTCGTTTATATGCTTGCAATCGGAAAATTGGCAATGACTAGATAAGCCTTCGATATCTTCAAATACATGGCTCAAGGCCTGACCTACGTCGGCAACTCGCAATTCTCGCATCCCGGGTACATCAATAATAAGCCCACCTGATGCAAGCCTATAGAGTTCTCTATGTGTGGTTGTATGCCGGCCTTTTTTGTCGTGCTCTCTAATGCCTCCGGTTGCAGCCAGGCTATGCTCTGCTAACGCATTGAGTAGCGTCGATTTACCAACGCCAGACGAGCCTAGCAGTGCAATGGTTGCACTGTTATCTATCCAGCCTTTTACATCGTCTAGTGTGCGTGCATCAAGCGCGTTTATCTGTTCCACGGCGACCCCGGCCTGAACGCTGCGAGCTCGCTGAATATAATTGCTTATATCGCCTGCGAGATCAGTCTTGCTAAGGACAATAACGGGCATGGCTCCGGCTTCGCTGCACAAAGCCAGGTAGCGTTCAAGGCGGGACTCATTAAACTCTTCGTTACACGAGGTGACGATAAATACCACATCGATATTTGCAGCGATAAGCTGAAACTGAGTGGTGTTTCCCGAGCCTATACGTTTAAACAGGCTCTTTCTCTCGAGCACCCGCTCAACCCGGCTTAGGGCCTCATCCAAAATGACCCAGTCACCAACGGTGGGGCGATCGATGGGCTCTGCCTGCTGCAACTTGACGCTTAGCTCAACCTTTCTATGTTGGTCGGCGCATGTTACCGCTATTACGGATCTCTGCACGGAAATAACACGCCCCAGCCGGCTTTGCATGACACTGAGCTCATGCAACTGTTGTGCAAAAAAAGGTACAAAGCCGAGGTTTTTTAATGTGTCATTCATTGTGCTTTCCAAGTGATTTGGCAGCCGGCTGAGAATAAAGCGTTTAATCTGGCAATGGCGTTTAGAGTCTATTTTATACCACTGTACCCTGAAGTAGGCGATGCGCGGCGCGCCCATTGTGAATATATCTATATGGCTTGAGGCAGCGCCTTGGCCTTGTAGCAGAAACACCAGCTTTGCTGGTGCCCTGTAGTTTTCTTGAATGAGTTATTTTTTTCGCTGTACCAAACTAAACCAGTTGCCAGAGTTATCCAAAGCCATGGCTTCTATGCCGTAAAGCTGCTGCGTTGGAGTCTGGATAAACTGCACGCCTTTAGCTGCGAGTTGTTCGTAGGTTTTTTGGCAGTCTTCGCTTTCAAAGACTCCGGCTCCAAAGGCGCCTTGTTGAATCAAACTTCGTATTGCCTCGGCGGATTCTTTGCTGAACATCGGCCCTTCTTTGGGTTCTGCCAATACCAGTTGAAAGTTTTTTTGGGATTTTGCATGTACGGTTAACCAGCGAAAGCCACCTTCGACACTCATATCATCACCGAGCTCAAAGCCCAACTTGTTTGTATAAAAATCAAGCGCTTCATTCTGGTCGAGTACATAGATTGTTGCATGTGCGATAGATGTGATCATTGTTATATCCCTGATTGATAATTCATCCGTATTTTATCGAAATAGCCTAGCTGTTATTTCTCCGATCTTGCTCAATTCGCCCTAATGCCTAAAAACTGATAAGCGTAACAGGCAGGAATAGCCTGCGAGGGGAAACGGTATTTTTCAGCGGATAGCGACCAAAGCCTGCGGCGATATAAACTAGGCGACATACCAACTTGTTGTGAAAATAACGAAGAAAAACTACCAAGGCTTAGGTAGCCAACCTGCTCGCAGACCTCTGAGATACTTAGGTTTTCCGTAATCAGCATTCTTTTGGCTTGCGCTATGCGCAGGCGAATCAAATATTCGTTGGGTGTTTCCCCATAAGTTTGTTTGAACACGCGCAAAAAGTGATACGGGGACATGTTTGATTGCTGAGCGATGCCAGATAAGCTAAGCGGTGCCTGAAAGTTTTCAGCAATATAATCTCTGCCTGTATTTAACCGCTCAAGTTTATAAGGGCACGCCATAAAATATACTTTGTTATTCGCATAAAATGCCAGGGCTTAACTTATTTTGTCTGTGGCTGTGGCGCTTTTAACGCAATAACAAATAAGCTGGGCCCATTTTGCCACTGGTAATCAATTTCAAAGCCGGCTTGTTGTATATCTTGAACCAGCCTGGCGGCTTTGAAAAATTTCACATCGGGAAATATACCCAGCGCGCTGCATATTGGCCAGATGGGTTTTAATAGGCTCCAGGCGCCACTTAAGCAAACTGTGGATGAAATAAATATGCCGCCAGGTTTTAGCTGTTGATACAGTTGCCGAAGTACGGCCTGCCTATCTGGTACCAGGTGCAACAGGCTGTGCGCCATAACCATATCAAACTCTTTTGCTTGTATCTCGTGCTTTTTATTGTCGCTGCTAATATCTGCGCAAATAAACTCTACGTTTTCTATGTTTTGCTTAGCCGCTTTTTCTTTGGCTATTTCGATCATGCGCGAAGAGAAGTCAACGGCAAACACCTTGTTTACAAAGCTCGCGTGGCGAAGTGCGGTGGTGCCGGTGCCGCAGCCAATTTCAAGCAGGTCCATATCGCTGCGCATACGCGCTTGGCTGAGTGCCAGCTTCTTTTCATACACCGCTTCGTTGGCCACGGGTTTGGCGGCGTAGTTGTCGGCAATTTTATTCCAAAAGCGGGTTTTATCTGTCATCTCTGCTCCAACGCAGCTGTTTCGGGCTTAACAGTTTTGAGGCCTTGCAGTGTAAGCTTGCGTATGTGGATGTAAAATAGCAGTATTCGCAATATATTTTTGCATATTTGCAAGTGTTTTTATCTTGCCGCGCCCGGTTTTGAGCTTGAGCGCTATATGTTTGGTGTTTGGTGTTTGGTGTTTGGTGCCTAGCCGCTGGCACAGCACAGCCTACGCAGTGGAGTAACAATGGATTGGCGATCAATTAACTTTGACTGGAACCGCGCGCGGGCGTTTTTAGTGACGGCTGAAGAAGGCTCACTCGCAGCAGCGGCGCGGGCTTTGAACCTGACGCAGTCGACACTCAGTCGCCAGGTGGCTGCGCTGGAGCGCGAGCTCGGTGTTTCACTGTTTGAAAAAGTTGGTCGCAAGCTCGAAATTACGCCCAGTGGCCTCGAACTGCTTGAGCATGTGAAAGCGATGTCCGATGCCGCCAATCAACTGAGTTTGCGCGCGGCGGGTAAGTCGGCCAGCCTTGAAGGTCTGGTGCGTATTTCTGCCTCCGAGGCCAATGCGGCCTACGTGCTGCCGCCAATTTTAAAAACACTGCGCGAGCGCGAACCGGGTATTCAGATTGAATTGATTGCTTCGAATTCATCGAGTGATTTGCGCCGCCGCGAGGCCGATATTGCCGTGCGTAACTTTGAGCCGACTCACGCTGAACTCATTGCAAAAAAGTTGCCCGATAGCCTTGCCGGGCTGTATGCGACACAAGCGTATTTAGATAGCCTGCCACAACCGCTTAGCAAAACATCGCTGGCACAGGCGGAATACGCCGGTTTTAGCGATAACGCAGCCTACCTTAGTGGCCTAAAAGAAATGGGTGTTGAGCTTGACGAGCATAACTTTCCGTATTTAACCGAGAGCCATATCGTTCACTGGGAGCTGGCCAAGCGCGGCGCCTGCATCGGTGTGATGCTGGAACTTATTGGCAATAACACAGCGGGCCTGGTATCGCTAACGCAGTTGTTTAAGCCGCGCGCTTCAGAGCAGCAAAGTGCACTGTCGGCTTTTCCCGTGCAAACCTGGCTGGTGGTGCACAAAGAACTGCGCAGTAACCGCTGTATTCGGGTGGTGTTTGATTATCTTTTTGAGCAGCTTAAGCTTTTGCATCAGCGCCTTAATTAGCGCGAATAAAGGGGTTGGCGCGCAGGCGTTCAGTGGCCAAATCTAAAAATGCGCGAATTTTAGCGTTCATACGCCTTCCTTCAAGGCGCAAAAGACTTACCGGCAAAAGCTCGTCTTCGTAGTCACTGAGTACACGCACCAGTGTGCCTTGTTCAAGTTCTCGGCCAACTTGATACGACATAACCCGGGTAATCCCCACACCTTCGAGTGCGGCTTTAATCGCGGCGCCACCGTGAAAACAGTGAAGGCGCGGCTGCAATTTAAGTGTTTGTTTTTTGCCGTCAATATTAAACGACCAGTTCGTCGACGGGCTGTGCATGGTTGGAAAAATAATGTGGTGCTGCTTAAGTTCTTCCGGGTGCCGCGGTTCACCGTATTGCTGTAAGTATTTGGGTGCGGCGCAGATAATACGGCGCACGCTGCCAACTTGGGTGGCATAGAGGCTGGAATCTTTGAGCTTGTCGATGCGAACGGCAATGTCGAGCTCGTCTTCAATCATGCTTGATATACGGTCTGTGAAAAATGCGCGCACCGATACTTCGGGGTTGTCTGCGAGGTATTCGCTGATGATAGGCACGATATGCATTTCGCCAAATAAGATTGGCGCGGTGATATTAAGTGTGCCTTTGGGGTTTGCGTAAATGCCCGCTGCAGCGGCCTCGGATTCTTCAATATCTTCGAGTATGCGTTTGCTATCACCTAGGTACTGGCTGCCGGCTTCGGTCAGGCGCACGTGGCGCGTGCTGCGATGCAGTAATTTGACGCCGAGTCTGTCTTCAAGCCCCGCGACAGCGCGGGTGACCGCCGGGGCAGAGAGCTTGAGCTGCTCACTGGCGCCAACAAAACTCTGTTGTTTGGCGACCTCCACAAATACCTTCATTGCCTCTAAATGATCCATTATCGCTCCGCTGTATGTGCTGTCGCGCCGGCGTCTTATTGCCGCGCAGATATGGTTTTGGCTTATGAGTTTATTTCATTATGTGAAATAAATAATTCTATTTTTACCCAATTATTGCCTGCCTTCATTCTTTTATAGTGCTTTTCATAGCAAGTCATGAGTCGGCTGAATGACCTGTTGCATCGCCAGTATTCACGAGCATGCGACTAAGCTCAGTGAGCAGGGTTTATAGCTTGCTGTTTTGTGTTTTTTTAACGACAGACTTAGACAGCCACAAACAAGCGTTTTAGCTAAACAAAAGGAGCTCAGCATGAATCAGCATTTTTCAGCGACTAAACAGCCTATTAAACTCTATCGCAACCCACTTTCTGGCCACTGCCATCGCGTAGAACTACTGCTTTCGCTGTTGGATTTGCCCTATGATCTCATTGATTTAGACATGGCCAACGGTGCGCACAAAAGCCCGGAATTTTTGGCCTTGAACCCATTTGGCCAAGTGCCGGTGATTGATGACAACGGTTTTACCCTGGCCGATTCCAACGCCATTATTTATTACCTCGCTCAGAAATACGCAGAGCCAAATCAATGGCTGCCACAAGATGCTGGCGAAGCGGCGCAAGTTGTGCGCTGGCTGTCGGTTGCTGCCGGTGAGGTGGCGGCGGGGCCGGCGGCGGTGCGCCTGGCAAAACTGTTTAAGGTAAGGCTTGATTACAACTTGGCAAAACAAAAAACCGAGGCACTTTTTCAGTTACTTGAGCAATTATTTGCCGAGCACCAGTACCTGGTCGCCGAGCGGCCGACCCTGGCTGATATTGCCGTGTACACTTACATCGCTCACGTGCAAGAGGGCGCGGTGAGCTTAGCGCCCTACCCAGCGATTCGCGCCTGGCTTACCCGCGTGGAACAACTTCCGCGTTTTGTTGGCATGCTGCGCTCGCAAGAGCTTGTGTGAATTTCTTAGGCGGGCCCATTTAACTGGGCCCGGGCAATTTAAGCGGCTAAAAAGGGGGCGCTATGTCTGAGCCTGTTTCGCACTTTCACCGTGGTGAACAAAAAGTACAGCGGCGCCTCGGGCTCGGTGACTCTGTTGCAAAAAAAACCAAGGCTTTTGTTCGCAGCTTTATGCCCGATCAGCACCGCACTTTTTTTAGCCAGCTGACTTTTACTGCACTCGCACTTGAAGACCAGCAAGGTTATCCGTGGGCTTTGCCATTGTTTGGCCCAGAAGGTTTTATTTCTTCGCCCGATAATAAGCGCCTTCATATAAAGCTTCGCTCAGCGTTGTTTGAGTTGCTGGTGGCCGAGCTAAATTTAAACAGGCATATTGGCGCTAAGATAGGCATGCTTGGCATTGATTTGGCCAGTCGCCGGCGCAACCGCATGAACGGCTCTATTGTTGATAGCGCTCAGACGAGCCTGGATATTGCGGTCGAGCAGAGCTTTGGCAACTGTGCCAAATACATCCAGGCTCGCGAGCTTTTGCGAACAAACACCGCCGCTTCGCTCAAGCGCGGCGTTTTGCCGCAAACGGCGCAGTACTTAAACGCCGACGCGCAAGCTCTGATACGGCGGGCCGATACCTTTTTTATTGCCTCGCGCAGTGCCCAGTTCGACAGCGATTGGCGTTCGGGCATGGATGTTTCGCATCGCGGCGGTTTAAGTGGTTTTGTAAAATGTCAGGCCGGCGAACTGCTGTTTCCCGACTTCAGTGGGAATCGTTTTTTTAATACCTTGGGCAATATTGAAATAGACGCACGTGTGGGGCTGTTCTTCCCAGATTTTAGCAGCGGTGATGCCGTCTTTATTTGTGGTCGCGCCGAGGTTGACTGGCAGCCGGGGGCCTGTGCTGTTTACCCCGGAGCCGAGCGCCTGGTTCGGGTTCACATCGACGCCGTATTGGCGTTAGCAAACGGTCTTGAAATGCGTGGCAAGCTGCAGCAGAACTCGCCGTTTTTAGCGCAGCCTGTAGGGCAACAAGGGGCGTGGCGCGACACAAACTAAAAGCCGGGCCTGCGCTTGGCTAGATTTCGGTGGTCTATACTCAAAGCTCCTAAACTCAAGTGCTTGTGGCTTTTGCAGCCGGGGGAAGAGCTTTGATTCACGTCGCGCAGCGTTGCCTGTTTATCCGATTATTGTTTTTATTTTCTTGTTGGGCTCTGTCGCCGCTGTGCTTAGGCGCTGCTAAAGCTGGCAAGGCACTAGAGGTGGCTGTTTATATCGATGGCGGCAAGCATCGCTGGGAAATTGAATCCCTGTTTCACGAGTTTGATAAGGCCAATGCAAACATCAAACTGAACCTGGTTGTTTATCGCGGCATTGAGGCCTATGGCGATAGGGTGCAGCAGTGGTTTGAGCGCGGTTACGGCCCCGACCTTGTTTACTGGTACGGTGGCCAGCGCATCGCTCGTTATGCTCAAAGCGGCCAGTTGCACGTGCTTGATAAGCTGTGGCAAAAACACGGCTTAGATCAGCATTTTACCGCGGCCAGCAAAGGAGCAATCAGCTACGGTGGGCATATTTACGCGGTGCCGGCAACCACTTTGCTGTGGTCGATGTATTACAACAAAAAGCGTCTGAGGGAGCTCGGTTTAGCGGTGCCTACAAATTGGGCCGAGCTCAAACAAACCTGCGCGACCCTGCGCGAGCGTGGTCTCGATACTTTTGCTTTTGGTGCGGTAAATACAGAGTGGGCAACCCACGCGTGGTTTGATTATCTCAATTTGCGTTTAAACGGTTTAAAGTTTCACCGCGAACTGCTCGATGGCAAAGTCAGCTTTCAGGATGAGCGTGTAAAAAATACCCTCGCGCACTGGAAACAACTATTAGATGCACGCTGCTTTAATCAGAATTACGCACGCCTAAGCCTGTGGGATTCTTTTCCTCGGGTTGTTAGCGGCAAAAGTGTCTTTACCTTAAGTGAAGGTGTGCCGCAGTTTATGAGCTTTAGTCAGCAGCGCGATATTTCGGTGGCGCCATTTCCCCAAATTACCGAGGGCATCCCGGCTTATACAGTTAACCCAACTAATGTATTTGTGGTGCCTTCTTACACTGAGATGAGCGCTGAACTTGAGCGTTTGATCGTATATATCAGCTCCAAAAAATTTCAAAACCGCTTTAGTAAAAGTTTGGTGCGTATTCCCTCGCGCCGCGACGCGGCATTTGATCAAAGCCCGTTAAATAGCGAGGTAGCTGAACTGTTCTTTGCAAGCCCTGGCGGCATTCAGTTTTTTGATCGCGATACGGATATACGTCTGGCAAGTAAAACGCCAAAGATATTTACCAATTTTATGCAGCATAAAAATATCGAGCTTACGGCCTCGGAGCTCGAAAACTTGCGCCAGCAGGTTTTTGTGCAAAGTGCTGATGGTGCTGAGCTTAACTAATCGTTAAAGACTTAAGTGGCTTTCTCTTAGTGAGCCTTGAACGCGGCGGTATTGCACCTTTAGGTGTTTAATTTGCCGCGTTGGCCCGGCTAGCCCACTTAGCCTGATTTAGCTCGATTTATCCTCACCAGCCCCGCTCTAAAAAGCCCAACAGGTTCACATCAAAGATACAAGGCTCCTGTTGGGCACGCGGTGTAGGCGGCAAACACTAGCGCCCAGACCAATTAAAACCGCTTACATTAAACGCCTTAAATCAAGCTACGGCGCAGTGACAGAGCTCATCGAGATGGCCGAGAATACGCTGCCAGCCATTGTGATGATCCTGCTGGGTTTGCTTGTCTATAAATTTCACGTGACTGAGTTTTACTTCAGTATTTTCGCTGTCGAGCTGCTTGAAATAAATACTTACGGTGCTGCCTTCAGCGGAGCACGGTGAGTTCCAGCTGAACACCAATTTGCTCGGTCGATCAAGTTCAAGGTATTCACCGGTGTGCGCCACTTTGTTTTCACCCACGTGCATAATGATGCTGAATTTCCCGCCTTTTCTTGCGTCGTTACTGACTTCGGGCTGCGGCATATTGGCCGCGGGCATCATAAATTGTTTTAGTCGTTCAGGGTCTAACCACGCATCAAATACTTTTTCTATCGGAGCGTGGATGGTTTTTGTTACATCGAGACGTAAGTCAGTCATCGTGCTTTTCTCCTGCTGCCAAGATGTCATTGAGCTTGTTTAAACGAAGTTCCCAGATCGAGCTCAGCTCGTCCAACCAGGCCTGTACGGGTTTGATGGTGCCAAGCTTAGCCTCGATAAGGTGACTTCGGCCTATGGTTGTCCGCGAGACCAGGCCCGACTTTTCCAGCACTTTTATATGCTTGGAGCAGGCGTTGAGCGACATATCGTAAAGTGCTGCCAGGTCTGTTACCCGTGTTGGCCCGTGTTGACTTAAATAAGTCAGCAGCGAGCGGCGGGTAGCATCACTAACCGCTTTTAATAAATCAGATAGTGCTTGAGTGTCTTGTTCAACCATAAGGTTTAATATACTCGCCAATTTTAATTAGTCAACCTATGGGTTGAATATTTCTTTTGATAGTTATCCGCTTCCTATCTGTAAGCACTTCTGTGGCGTTTGGAAAAACTTCGCACGCATCAAAATACGGACACGAGCCTGGCTTTAAAATAGGGCGCCTGTGCCTGAGGGCCTTAACTTAACGGCTAAACCGCGGCCGAGCTGCGCGTTTGCGGCGCGGCGCCGTTTATACGTCTTGTTTGTTTTAGTGTGCATTGGAGCAAAGGTGGAATTGATGTCCTGCGTTATCCAGGAAGAACAGCAGCGCGAAATTTCGCGGCTGGTAGTGAAAACCGGGCAGATGTTGTTGCAGCACGGTGCAGAGAGTTCGATGGTGAATAGCTTAAGCTGCAGGCTCGGGCGGGCGATGGGCTTGCACAGTGTTGAAATATCGCTGTCGGCGAGCTCAATGGTGGTGACGACCCTGGTCGATGGCTTTTGTGTAACCACCGCCAGGCGCTGCCCCGACCGCGGCATCAATATGCATGTTGTCAGTGAAATTCAGCAGTTGGTGATCGCCGCTGAACAGCAGCGGTTAAGCGCCGGGCAGGTTAAACAGCGGCTTGAGTCTATCGAGCCGTACAAGCACAACCGCTGGTTGGTGATCGTGATGATCGGCCTGTCGTGCGCATCGTTTTGTCGTTTGGCCGGTGGCGATTGGCTTTTATTTGCCTGGACCTTTGTTGCTTCAGCCGCGGGCATGTTTGTGCGCCAGGAAATTGCCCACCGGCATTTTAACCCGCTGTTAAATTTTGGCCTGACGGCCTTTGTGACCAGCTTAATTGCAGCTCAGGCCGAGCTGTTTCAGTTTGGCAACAACCCGACCCTGGCGATGGCAAGTTCAGTACTGATGCTGGTGCCGGGCTTTCCGTTAATTAACGCCATCTCCGACATGGTCAACGGTTACGTCAATATGGGCATTGCGCGCTGGATTTTTGCGACCTTGCTCGGCTTGGCAACATCGATCGGTATTATTACAGCAACAACCTTCACGGGAGTTTGGACATGGCTCTAGTTTTAGCGCTGTTAAACGATATGTTTTTTGCCGCGATTCCGGCCGTGGGTTTTGCCATGGTTTTTAATGTGCCACCCAAATATTTGCCTTACTGCGCGCTCGGCGGCGCCATCGCTCACGGCTTGCGCATGCTGTTGTTGCAGCAGGGCATACAGATCGAGTGGGCGACGCTCGCCGGTTCAACAACGGTTGGCCTTATCGGTATTTACTGGTCAAAAAAATTACATGTTCCGGCCGGTATTTTTACCGTGGCGGCGATGATTCCAATGGTGCCGGGGGTGTACGTATACAAGGCAATGATTGCCATTGTTGAGATTAACCACGTCGGCTTTTCAATTGAACTGTGGAAAATTTTTGCCGAAAACTTTATTACCGGCACCTCGATTATCGCTGCGCTCGCTGTTGGTTTAGCGCTGCCTAACTTGATTTTTTATCGGCGCCGGCCGGTGGTGTAGTGGGCGATCACGCTTGACCGGCGCCGGCCTGTTAAGTGACAGCCGCTTCTTGGTTGGGTGGGCACGGCGCAAGGCTGCTAAAACAGCCAGCTTTTTATCGCTAAATACATCTGCTCGGCAATTTTTTCCTGGCCTTTGGCGTTGGGATGCAGGCCGTCGGCCATCATATAAGCGCGGTGGCCTGCGACACCTTCAAGTAAAAACGGTACCAGCGCGGTATCGTATTTTTTTGCCGTATCGGCGTAGAGTGCAAAAAATGGTTCGGTGTAGCGCCGGCCCATATTGGGCGGCAGCTGTATGCCGACCAGCATCACCTGGGCGCCGCTTTGCTGCGCGAGCTTAACAAGTTGCTCGAGGTTTTGTCTGATATAGGCGATGGATTTGCCCTGCAGGCCGTCGTTGGCGCCGAGCTCGATGATAACAAAGCCGGGTTGTTGTTTGATAAGGTTCGGCAGCAGCTTTAAGCCGCCGGCGGTCGCCATACCGCTGACTGACGCATTGTGCACATCCACTTGCAGACCTTCGGCGTTGAACTTGTCGCCAAGCAGTTCCACCCAGCCCTGTTCTTTGGGTAATTTGTAAGCGGCGCTTAGGCTGTCGCCGAGTATTAATAGGCGCGGGGCCTCTACGCTGGCGCTGCTGTCAACGGCCGGGCTTTTTGGGCCGCTTGCCTCAAACGCGTGCCCGGCTGATCCAAATAGCAAAAAAACAAGTATGCTTAGTAGCTGCAGCGAAAGCCGCTTAGGTGCTTTTGCGAAATAAACAGCTAGTTGATAAGTCGGGTTAATACAATTCATGATCAAAGCTTCTGATGTTAGTCACAGTGTTGCGGTACATGGCGGCCAGTTGCAGATTCTCAAAAATATCAATTTAGATATTCACAAAGGCGAGACGGTTGCGATTGTCGGCGCCTCGGGGTCGGGCAAGACAACCTTGCTCGGCATGCTCGCAGGTTTGGATGTGCCGAGCTCCGGCGAGCTCACCATTAATAATACGAGCATCAGTGCGCTGGATGAAGAGGCGCGCTCGACTATTCGCCGCGACTATGTCGCTTTTGTTTTTCAAAACTTCCAGCTGCTCGAGAGCTTAACCGCGCTTGAGAATATTATGTTACCGCTTGAAGTTAAAGGGGATAAGCAAGCAGAAAAAAAGGCCGCGAGCTACTTAGAGCGCGTTGGCCTTAAATTGCGCGCCCAGCACTATCCGCGCCAGCTAAGTGGTGGCGAGCAGCAGCGCATCGCTCTGGCCAGAGCTTTTGCCTGTGAGGCGCCGATTATTTTTGCCGATGAGCCCACTGGTAATTTAGATGCTGAGACCGGTGCCTTAATTACCGAACTGTTGTTTTCGATGAATGCAGAGAGCGACACAACACTGGTGCTGGTGACTCACAGCGCCGAGTTGGCCGAGCGCTGTCAGCGCCAGTTGACCATGCACGCAGGCCAGTTGAGTGAACATTGCCGATGAGCCAGCACAGTCGAGTATCCGTTAATTTATTGCTGTTGGCCTTTAAGTTAATGCTGCGCGACTGGCGCGGCGGCGGTTTGAGTTTGCTGCTGTTGTCGTCGCTGCTGGCGGTGGCGACGGTCAGCAGCATCAGCCTGTTTAATTCCCGTATTCACAACAGCATTTATCACGAAGCGGCGGTGTTTATGGCCGCCGATGCGAGTGTGCTAGGTTCATTGCCGGCGCCGCCAGCCTGGGGCGAGCGGGCGACGGAGCTAGGCCTGCGCACAGCCAGCAGCGTCGATTTCTCGAGCATGGTGTTCTCGGATACGGGCATGGCGCTGGCCCAGGTTAAAGCGGTGACGCCCGATTTTCCGCTACTCGGTGCGCTAGAGATAAGCCAGCAGGGCTGGCAAGCAGGCAAAGCGGTGCAGCACGGGCCGGCGCCCGGAGAGCTGTGGTTGGCGCCGAGGTTGGCCGCTGCGCTCGGTGTTGAGCCCGGAGCAATGCTTGCTGTCGGCGAAGCCGAATTACTGTTTAGTGCGCTTATTCAGCGCGAGCCCGATCAGGGCCAGAGTTTTTTTGGCGTGGCGCCGAGGGCAATGATGGCGATGGCCGATGTTGAAGCCACCGAAGTGATTCAGCAGGGTAGCCGCATCAATTACAACCTGATGCTCGCTGGTGATCAAACCGCGCTTGCCGATTTAAAGGCGAGTGTGGCCAGTGAACTCGGCCCGCATCGGCGCTGGTTGGCGGCCGACCAGAGCAACCGCAGTGTGTCCCAGGCGCTGGCCCGGGCCGAGAAATTTTTGCTGCTGGCCGGCAGCCTAGGGGTGCTGCTCGGCTGTGCGGCGATTGCCCTGGCTGCGCGGCGCTACGCGTTGGCGCAGTTTAAAACGGTGGCGTTGTTAAAAACCTTTGGCCTTAAACCTGCGCATATCAGCGCGCTGTTTATGCTGATGCTCGCTGCGGTTGCGCTTGTTGCTATGCTGCTCGGCTCGCTATTTGGCTGGGCCATGCACTGGCTTATTCTGGCCGCGCTGAAAGATTTAATTCAGGGCGAAGCGGCGCCGCCGTCGTGGTCGGCTTATGGCACCGGCCTTGTCACCGGTTTTGTTGCGCTGGCGGCGTTTGCGGCGCCGCCGATTTTAGCGCTGCGGAAAATCAGCCCGGCGACAGTATTAAACTCGGCGTTGGCAACCGGGCTCGGCAATCGCGCGGCTTTGGTTATCGCCAGTTTGGCTGTGTTGCTGCTTATTTATTTTTACAGTGGCGATGTGCAGTTGACCCTGGCTCTGTTAATTGCCGCGCTGGGCGCTTTGTTAATGCTGTGGTTGCTTTCTAGCCTATTGATAAAAAGCAGCCAGCTGGCGGCGGCGCGCCTGGGCTCGGGCTGGCGCCTGGGGCTTAATAACCTGCAGCGCCACCGCCATATGAATGCAACTCAAATGGGCGTATTTGCCAGTTTGTTGATGCTAATCGCACTGCTATTTAGTGTGCGCACAGAGCTGATTAACAAGTGGCAGGCGCAGCTGCCGGAGCGGGCGGCCAATCATTTTGTATTTAATATGCAAGCCGAACAATTACCCGAAGTACAAGGTTTTTTTGATACGAACGGTATTGATTACAGCCCTTTTTACCCGATGACACGCGGGCGCATTGTTGCCGTCAATGGCGTTGATGCCAAAGAGCTTGTTTTACAGTATGCCGAGCAAAAAGCTCGCTACGAGCGCGAGGTGAATTTAACGTCTTCTGCTGAGATGGGCGCGGATAATACTTTGATAAGCGGCCGCTGGTGGTCGAGCTTTGATGACAAAAACGAGCCCTTGTTGATCTCTGTCGAAAAGGACTACGCCGATGGGCTCGATGCAAAAGTTGGCGACGTGCTCAGTTTTACACTTGCCGGGCAAGAGCTTAGCGCAAGCATTGCCAGTGTGCGCGAAGTCAAATGGGATTCGATGAACCCGAATTTTTTTGTGATCTTCAATAAAAAGCTCGGGCCTCAGTACGGCGCTAACTGGCTTAGCAGCTTTTATTTAGATAAAGCAGATAAGCCACTGCTGGCACAGCTTTCACGTAAGTTCCCAACATTTACCGTGATTGAGCTTGACCAGACAATCAATCAATTGCGATCGATTGTGGCTAAGATCAGCCAGGCGATTGAGTTTATTTTTATTCTGATTTTACTTTCGGGAATTTTGGTGTTGATTGCCAGTATTCAGGCCAGCCTGGATCTTAGATTAAAAGAGAGCGCCATCTTACGCAGCCTCGGCGCCAGCAAGAATTTGCTGCGCTCAACCCTGTTAATCGAATTTTCAGTGCTGGGTTTTTGTGCCGGTGTTCTGGCTTTGGTGGGCAATGAGCTGGCTTTGTTTTTTTTGCAAAGCCGCAGTTTTTCAATGGCCTATTCGCCGTTTTATATGTTGTGGCTGGTATTGCCGCTAGCTGGCGCGCTATTGATTGCAACGGTGGGTTGGCTGTCGACACGCAAGGTGGTAAAAGTTGCGCCGATGTCAGTGCTGCGCGGTTAATTTACAGTTATACAAACTCGGCTTAAGCAGCGGCCGTTTGGGATTATTGACAACTTGCCAACCTCGAGTTCGTTTGGGGTAAAAACCGGCATCTTCAAGTATGGCTCTGAGCTCGCCGCTTTGGCGCAGTTGCCTAATGCCCCGGTTCAGCGCTTTGAGCAGGGCCTCGGCGTGCGGGCTCAAGGTGGCGTCTTTTCTGAGTCTTAATTCTCTGTCATTATTAAAAAATCTGCCTTTATTTTGATCTTAGTGCGTGCGCAAGTTCTTTGTGGCGCCCGGGTTATCTTGCAAGGCAAGGTCGGTCAATGCCTGCATCGATCGATAGCTGGATTTATTTACAAGTTAATGTAAGCGGCGTTAATTGGCGCGCTTTAATGACAAGGAAAAAACATGGATCGTAGAAGTAAGTACGCGCTAGCGGCGCTGGTAGCTGTGTGTGTCTTTTCATTTGTGACCCTGCTCTGGGTTGGGCGGGACATTTATCAGCAGAGCCCACCGATGCCGACGGCGGTTGTCGATAGCCGCGGTCAGGTTCTGTTTCGCGACAGCGATATCGACAAAGGCCAGCTCGCGTGGCGTTCAATGGGCGGCCACCAACTTGGCAGTATCTGGGGGCACGGCGCCTATGTTGCGCCCGACTGGACCGCAGACTGGATTCACAAAGAGCAGCTCTTGTGGCTGGACTATGTTGCCGCCGAACTCTACCACTCGACTTTTTCTGCGCTGACAATTGCCGAACAGGATGCCTTACTCGATCGCTACCGGCGCGAGATTCGCAACAACAGCTATGACGCCAGCACTGGAGTGATCGTGGTCAGTGTCGAGCGCGCTCGCGCGATCAAAGCCCTGCAGCAATACTATGTCTCGCTTTTTGGTGACGACGAGGCGAGCGCTGAAGAGCGCGATGCCTATGCGATGAAAAACAACAGTCTTGTCGACCCGGCTCGGCGCGAAGCGTTTGCCGCATTTGTCTTCTGGTCTGCGTGGGCGGCGGTGACCGAGCGGCCCGGAGAGAACTATAGCTATACCAATAACTGGCCTTACGACCCGAGCATAGGCAATACGATTACGCCGGATTCGGTGTTTTGGTCAATTATCAGTTTGGTACTGCTGCTTATCGGTGTCGGTGCCTTGGTGTGGTACCACGCCGCATTAAAAGAAGAACCTCTGCAGGGGCCGGCCAAGGACCCATGATGGATAAAGGCGTACTGCCGTCGCAAAAAGCCACCTATAAGTTTTTTTATACCGCCATTGGCTTATTTGTATTGCAGATTTTTCTCGGCGGCCTGACGGCGCACTACGGTGTTGAGGGCAGCGATTTTTATGGCCTTCCCCTCGCTGAAATCTTTCCCTACAGCCTGACGCGTACCTGGCACACACAAATCGCCATATTTTGGATAGCCACCGTTTGGCTCGGTACGGGCTTATTTGTCGCCACGGCGCTGTCGCGCTACGAGGCACCATTGCAAAAACTGGGAGTCAATATCCTCTGGGCTGCGCTGGTGTTGGTGGTGGTCGGCTCGATGATCGGCGAGTACATCGCTATTCAGCAGTGGTTGGATTTAGACAGCAGCTTCTTTTTTGGACACCAGGGCCAGGAGTACGTTGATTTGGGGCGCTTCTGGCAGATTCTTTTATTTATTGGGCTGATGCTGTGGCTGGTACTGGTGACAATGGCTGTTCGCCCAATTTTTAGCCGGCGCGATGAACAGCGCCCCATTTTTCTGCTGCTCTATGTGTCGATCTTGTGCATAGGTTTTTTCTACGCCGCGGCCTTTATGGTGGGCAAACACCAGAACCTGGCGATTAACGAGTACTGGCGCTGGTGGGTGGTGCACCTGTGGGTTGAAGGATTTTTTGAAACCTTCGCAACAGCCATACTGTCATTAATTTTTGTGCGCTTAGGTCTGGTTCGAGCTAAGACGGCCAGTTTTGCCGTGTTGTCGACAACGGCGATTTTTTTAACCGGCGGTATATTGGGCACCTTGCACCACCTGTATTTTGTCGGCACACCCACTTCGGTGATTGCCTGGGGGGCAAGCTTTTCTGCGCTTGAAGTTGTGCCGTTAACACTGATTGGTTTTGAAGCTTACGAAACGTATTCGATGCGCAACCGCGCACCGTGGATGGCCCGCTATAAATGGGCGATTATGTTTTTTGTCGCGTCGGCGTTTTGGAACTTAGTTGGTGCCGGCATACTCGGCTTTTTAATTAACCCGCCGATATCGCTCTATTATATTCAGGGTTTAAACACCACCGCCACGCATGCTCACGGTGCGTTTATGGGTGTCTATGGCATGCTCGGCATTGGTTTAATGCTGATTTGTTTGCGCCATCACTTCGATCTGGATCATTTTACCGACAAGCTGCTGAAATTTTCGTTTTGGAGTTTGAATATCGGCTTGGCGGCGATGTTGTTTATGTCTTTATTGCCGATAGGTTTGATTCAGTTTCGCGCAGTGCTCGAGAAGGGCTACTGGTACGCGCGTTCAACGGAGGTGATTCGCAGCACGGAAGTGGTTCATCTGGTGTGGGCAAGAATGGCCGGCGACCTGCTATTTATTGCCGGTGGCTGCATGCTGGGCCTGTTTGTGTTGCGCTTAATGCTAAAAAGCAGCAAACACGACCACCTTGTTGAGAGTTAGCACGTTTATAAAACCGGAGCCGATGCAAGGCGCGATAATGGGCCGGGCTGAGGCGCCGGTTTCAGCCCGGAATCGCGTGCCTGTCTAGGCGCACTATGTGCTTATCTATACGCACAATCTATGTGCCACAAACATATCGGCCATATAGATATGGCCAGCATTTTAGTTATCGTCGGATGAGCTATTGCCAAAGTTTGAGTGTTTCAATGACATAAGCTCAGCTGAGTGACTTTGGCTGCCATCAGGGTGGGCAAAATTTTTGCTGCCCGAAGGTGTGCCAGTGACACTCAAGATAAGCAGGGCACCGAGCAGCGGTATAAGCCATATCGTCACAAGCTGAGCGGTTTTTTGTTTTTTGTCGAAGTAATCAGATGTCACCGCCCTGTAGCTTGAAAAGGCATTCAAGGCAATTAACAGGCTTAGTAGTCCAAGTACTACGTATTCTGTCATGTGTGTACGTCCTCTGTAGTAAGCATTGATAATAATTACGATAGTTCTATCGCGACTAGATCAATTATGTATATCGCAACGACTGCTAATAAATAGCGCTTGTTGTGATACGTTTATTTGGCGCAATTTATTGTTTTATCGCGGTTGCCTGCGTGGTTTTTCTGCGCACTGTAACTACCTGTATCTTTCCGTTGTAGAGCCGGCAGTTATTGCTTGAGCTTATGATACCTCAATGGCAAAGATATGCATGGTTTTAGCGGTCTTTTTGCAAGTTTACTGTCGCCAAGAAACAAAGCTTTAGCAGGTGCTACAAATTGAAACAGCTTTGTGTGTGTTGTGTATTCGACTTGCTGTGCCCGGTTTTATTATCTGAACTTTTGTGAAAGTGATTAGAATGTAGATAATTAGCCAGTTTGGCTAAGTCTTAATAGCCGCAAGAATCAGCAGCCTAGGGCCTTTTTATGGTGTTAACAGGCGCTAGGTATCGTCAAACTCACCTTTGTCATAGCGCTTTAGAAACTTCTTGATAAAACCGCGCAGCTCGCGTGCGGCAGTTGTATCGATATCCTGGCATGCGGCGATAAAGTTGTCGCGCAGCTCTTTCTCAAGCCGGATAACCAACTGGGCTTCTTTGTTTTTTTTCTTTTTCTGGGGGGCTTTTTTGCCGCTAGCTGTTGTTTTATCTACCATGGCGGGCTCCTCTCGTGCTTGGGGCTAGTGCTTTGCGTGGCTTCGTTGCTGCTATTTGTTGGGCTTATTGGGGCTTAAGGCTCGCGCAAGCTTGGCGATGGTACGTTAAAAGGCGCTGCAAAGCAGCGCCTTTTATACTTATGCTGCTTTTTTAATAACTTTTTTCACAACTTTTTTTGCTGCGATACGCGCTTTTTTCTTCGAACCTTTTTTAACCAGCTTCAAGGCAACTTTTGATGCTTTTTTCACACTTTTGGCTTTCAGCGATTTCTTAACATCGGCTTTTTTAACCGCTTTGGTGGCCAGCTTTAATGCAACTTTTTTGGCTTTTTTCTTAGTAATCTTAGACATAGTCAGTGCTCTAATTAATGAGTTGAGCTTTGAGTTTTATGTATATACAATGTATTGTCAAGTGATATGCTTTGTGTGCTTGATTTTGTGGCGCTTCGTACCTTATCTGCCCTTGCTTAGTTCGCATGTATATCACTTACATGCCCGCGTTGTTGCTCTGATCAAACCTGAAGAGATTCTTTTTATGCACTCCATTGCCCTGTACAACCTCAAAGGCGGGGTCGGCAAAACGACGACGGCTGTGAATCTTGCCTACTTGGCTAGTCAGCAGAAAAAAAGCACCGTCTTGTGGGACTGGGACCCGCAGGCGGCCTCAACCTGGTATCTTAGCGGCGCTTATGGCCCTCATAAAAACAAGTCGATTCAGCTGTTACAGCAAAAAAAGCCCGTCGGCAGCCTTGAAATAAAAACGCCGTACCCGCGCCTTAGTCTGATTCCGGCGGATCTGAGCCTGCGCAAAGCAGATATTGCCCTGGAGCTGACAAAATCACCCCGGCGCTTGTTTCATCGTTTGATCGAGCCGATCAGTGAATATGCGAGTTTTGTGTTTCACGATTGCCCACCGAGTTTATCGCCAAGTGTTGAGTATTTGCTGTGCTGCAGCGATATTGTCTTGGTGCCGGTGATTCCAAGCCCGCTATCTATTCGCGCTGTCGATGAAGTAGTGGCGTTTTTTAACAGTAAAAACAAAAAGCCGAAAAAGATGCTCGGTTTTTTTAATCAGGTTGATTTACGCCGCGGCATACACAAAGATGCCTTAGCCAATGCAGACAAGCTAGCCATCAACATGCTCGAAACCTGGGTGCCCTACAACTCGGCTGCCGAAAAAATGTCTAAAAAACAAGCGCCGCTAGTTTCTTACGCTAAATCCGGCTCGGCGTTGGCGGCCTATAACAAGCTTTGGAAAGAGCTAAAAACTGAGCTTAAAGCGCTTTAGGTGCCGCTGGTCTTATTTCTTTGTCGCTTCAGCGTATTTGCCTTAACAGTTTCGCAAAGCTGTGAAATGCTGCCCGTTTAACGCCTGTACATACAATTTTGTTGGTGGTGTTGGCGAAGGCTCGTATTATTGGCGTTTGTGTTTGCCGCGAAGCTTAGTGTCAAGCGCCACAGTTTGATGCTCGGGGCCGCCACCATCACTACCGCTGAGATGGCCAGATATCGACTAAGGCGACGATGTGCCCGTTATCGAGTAGCTTGCTTGCGAACAAACGTTACTGCTCGGTGTTTAATAGGGATATTTATTTATGCGAAGCTGCTACCGCTCGCTCAAGCTGCGCTCTTGTTCCGTTTTCTCCCGCCCTATCAAGGGGCTAGGTAAGTCTTATGTTTAAAAAAATGCTTTTACCCGCTGCTATTTTGGGGGCTGGGCTGTTGCTCTCGTTTGCAGTGATGTCAACAAAAGTGGAGCCGACGGCAGACCCTGATCAACTGCTTGAGCCTGCAAAACCCAAAGTAGCGGTGAAGCGTGCAGTAAAGCAGAGTGCCAACTTAAGCGCTAAAAGCCAGGGCTCGGTTGCTGCAAAACGCGAAGTGGATATCGTCGCCCAGGTTTCTGGCCAAATTGTCGATGTCAGCCCGAGTTTTGTTGATGGCCGTTTTGTTGATCGCGGTGAAATCTTGATAAAGATTGATGACAGAGATTATCGCGCAGCCCTGGTCAGCGCAGAATCTCGTCTGCGTCAAAAGCAGCGCCTGCTTGCCGAAGAAAAAGGGCGCTCGCGCCAGGCAAAAAATGAGTGGCGCGATTTGGGCAATCGAGAGGCCAACGATTTGTTCCTGCGCAAACCGCAGTTGGCCGAGGCCCAGGCAGAGCTCGAAGCAGCCGAGGCCGACGTCAATATTGCCAAGCTAAATATTGAGCGCACTGAAATTCACCTGCCGTTTGATGCGCGTATTAAAGAAACGCTTGTCAACCTCGGCCAGTTTATTGCTGTCGGCACGCGCATCGCCAGCGTCTACGATACCGCGACCGCGGAAGTCCGCCTGCCGCTGTCAGATAGGCAGATGGCGCTGTTGCACTTGCCCGTATCCAGCAGTGATATAAGCTCACGTGCCGAAGTTGTATTAAGTGGTGTCATTGCCGGTCAGCGCTACCAGTGGCTCGGCCATATCACGCGAACCGAAGCGTCGGTCGATACGCGCTCGCGTATGTACCACGCTATTGCGGAAGTTGAACAACCGTTCTCAAACCAGCACGCGGCGCCGCTGTTGCCGGGCCTGTTTGTTGAAGCGCAGATTTCTGGCAAAAAACTTGACGGGGTTTTGGTCTTGCCCAAAGAGACTCTGGTCAATCGCGCCAACCTCTATACCCTGGATAAAAATAACACCGTGCAGTTAAGCCCGGTTTCGGTGTTGAGCAAACACAATGGCCAGGTTTGGCTGCGCGCTGAGCTTAGTGACGATACGCCAATTTTACTGGAAAAACATGCGCTGCTTTCGCCGGGCACCGTTGTTGAACCGGTATTTGTATCGGAATCGGTGGCGCCCTCAGAAAATAGCGTTGAGCTTGCCAAGCGCACAGGTGACAAGTTGTGAAAGCGTTTGTAAGCTGGTTTGCGAAAAACCCTATTGCCGCCAATATACTAATGCTGAGCCTATTAATTGGCGGCTATCTTGGTTGGGGCAATATTAAAAAAGAAGTGTTCCCGACTAGCGAGCCACAAATAATTAACGTCAACATGACGTATCTGGGGGCTTCGCCAAGTGAAGTCGAACAGCAGATAGTTGTGCGCATCGAAGAGGCCATCGCCGATATCCCCGGTATTTTTCAGCTAACGTCAGAGTCCAGGCAAAGTAGCGCCTATGTACGTGTTGAAGTGATCGACGGCTACGATATTCGCGAAGTATTAAATAATGTTAAAACTCGGGTCGATGCGATCAATACCTTCCCGCCCTCAGCGGAGCGCGCCATTGTCAGCCAGCAGGTGACGCGCAACGAATTTTTCTTTTTTAATATTCACGGTCAGGCGTCGCCTCAGCAGTATAAAAAACTTGCCTACAAAGTGCGCGATGAAATGCCGCTGCTTGAGGGCATCTCTCAAGTGGATGTGCAGGGTTTAATCGCCGATGAAGTTGCGCTTGAAGTGTCGGAATATACGCTGCGTAAATACAATTTAACATTTAGTGAAATTGCCCAGGCCGTGCGTGCGTCATCACTGAATGTTCCGGCCGGTAATATTCGCAGTGAACACGGCGATATTCAGATTCAAACACGCGCACAGGCCTACAATGGCGATGATTTTTTTAACATTGTTGTGCGCAGTTTTAACGATGGCACGCAGCTGCGATTAGGAGAGATCGCCACCATTAAAGATGGCCTTGCCGAAGTTAATGCTGAGTTTTTCTTCGAAGACGACTTTGGTCTTAACTTTATTGTACGAATTAGCGATGACCCCAAATTATTTGAAGGGCATGCCAACGCACAAAACTACATAGATGAACTTGCAAAAAACTTACCTCACGGCCTAAAACTTGAACAGAGCCTCGCGTTTAAAGACTTATTTGACAGTCGTTATCAGTTGTTAAAAGACAACGCAGTCAGTGGCCTGATCCTTGTTTTTCTGATTTTGATGCTGTTCTTAAGACCCAAGCTGGCAATGTGGGTGGTTGTGGGCATCGTCACCGCGTTTTCCGGCGCCCTGTGGATATTGCCGCACATGGATGTATCGATCAATATGTTGTCGATGTTTGCGTTTTTAATGGTGCTGGGTATTGTTGTTGATGATGCCATTATCGTTGGCGAAAGCATTTACGACAAACAGCACCGGGGCTTAAAAGGCACTGAGTCTGCGATAGTCGGCACTAAAAACGTACTGTCACCGGTGATTCTTGCGGTGTTAAGTACAATTATCTTTTTCTTGCCGATGCTCGACGTACCGAAAGAGTCGCTGCCGTTTACCATTTCAATTTTTTATGTGGTGACCTTTTGTTTACTGTTTTCTCTGGTTGAGTCGTTGCTGATTTTGCCGGCGCACCTTGCACATATGAAGCCGGAAAAGCCAAGCCGTTTTAAGGCGCTTCGAGCACTGGAGCTGACACGCGCTAAATTTTCAGGGGCGATGGAGAACTTCTCTAATACCAGCTACAAGCGTGCGCTGGAATTGGCCTTGCACCACAAGGCCAGTACCATTATTGCGTTTGTCATGTTGTTTATGATTTCGCTATCGATGCTAATGGCCGGCTGGGTTAAAACATCGTTTTTCCCTCAGCCTGAGCAGCCGTTTTTATTGCTGGATGTGAAATACCCCGAGGGTTCACCGTATAAATACACCACCGATACCGCCGAACATATACGCAAGCAAATAGAGTTGCTGCGCAACGATCAGGCTTTGCTTGATAAAAACAAGGGCGAGCCGTTTGTGCGTATATCCAGCAGCAACTTGTGGGATCACAATATTCACTTTTTTATTGGCTTAACACCATCGGAAACACGTGCGCTGGGTTCGGCTGAAGTCAGAAACAAGTTAAAAGAGCTGATCGGGCCAATTCCAGAGGCGCAGAGTTTCTCGCTGATTTCGTCGTTCGGGGGCGGGGCGCCGGATATTATGTTGAACCTGACGATGGACTCGCCTTATTTATCCGATCAAATGGCCGCGGTGCAGCAAGTTACTAAAACCTTGGCAGCCTACGAGGGCGTAGAGAATGTGCGCAGCAATCTCGACTCCGGGCGCACTGAAGTCGAAATTCAAGCAAAACCCTATGCGCAGACACTTGGCATCAGTACACGCGACATCGCCACTCAGGTTCGCCAAGCATTTTTTGGCGAAGAGATTCAGCGCATTCCACGCGCTAAAGAAGACGTTCGTGTGATGCTGCGTTTTCCCAAAGAACAGCGTCGCAGCCTCGATACCCTCGACGATATGTATATTCGTGTCGACAGCGGTGCTGAGGTGCCGTTAGAGGCTGTTGCCGATATTCATCTAGTTCCCAGTGCAAGTACCATTCGGCGCACAGATAGAGTGCGCAATATTAGTATTACCGCGGATGTTGTTGAAGGCTTTAGCGCAACTGAAATTGTCGAAAGCATGAATACCGAACACGGTGCTAACTGGCGCCAGCAGCACCCGGGCCTGGATTTAAATGCCGATGGCAATACCCGTGCCCAAGCCGAGTTTGGCGCAACCTTTAGGAAAAACTTTTTACTGGCCTTTGTTATTGCTTACGCGCTATTTGCGATTGCCTATAAATCAATTTTTGAGCCGTTTTTAGTTGTGCTTGCCGTGCCCTTCGGTTTTATGGGCTCGATTTTTGGCCACCTATTAATTGGCCACAATATCAGCATGATGTCCTTTTTTGGTTTTCTCGCCTGTGCCGGGGTGGTTGTCAACGACAATCTAGTGTTAATGGAGCGCATTAATCAGTTGCGAGAAAAAGGCCTAAACGCTTTTGATGCAGCTTTAAACGCCGGCTCAAATCGCTTTCGCCCGATCGTTTTAACGTCGCTGACGACTTTTGTCGGGCTGCTACCCATTATGTTCGAAACCAGTACGCAGTCGCAGTTTCTGATTCCAATGGTATTGTCTTTGGCCTTTGGTGTGCTGTTCTCGTCGTTTGTTACCTTGTTTATGGTGCCTTGCGCGTATTTAGCTGGTTGTCGTATTGCATACCGCGTGCGCGATACATATTTAGTGGTTCTCGCGCGTTTGGGTTTGGCTGAATAGAGTAGTGAGAGCAAAGACCGGGGCGTAGAGCTTAAGTAGCTAGGGCCTGTTAACACTAATTAAATGCACTCTGTTGCGCCCCTCATTCTGCTCTCAAGGCGTTTGAAGCGCAGTTTGGTTGCTCCAAATAAGCGACAAACAACACAGAGAGCGGGATGAGGGGCACAACCCGAAGGGCTGGGCCTGAATATCCGCCCCGATACGTTACTTATCGCTTATTTAGCTTGCTAAACTGCGCTCAAAGTGCCTTTCTGGTCGAATATTCAGGCTCCAGCAGAGCGTATTTAATTAGTGTTAACAGGCCCTAGTGGATGTCCGGTAGGTTGCTTCGCACGACCTTTATAGGGCCCTAACGCCGCAAAAGGAGCCGCGCAGTTCCACTTGACTGTCTTGTTAAGGCTTAGCCACAAATGTGGCGTTATGCTACAATTGCTGTACGTTTAACCAATGTGAGTGCATACTATGGCTACAAGTAGTGTACGACTTGACCAAGACCTGGTTGAGAAGGCCACGATTATGGCCAAAGCGTTTAACAGGACACCACCGAAGCAGATAGAACACTGGGCTAAGATCGGTGAAATGATGGAAGATAACCCAGAACTACCTTATGAGTTTGTAAAGCAGGCGATCATAGCCAAAGCCGAGCGGGAAGCAGGTAAGCTTGAGGCTTACGACTTTGACTAAAGTTGCCCAGGTATTACAAACCCCCACATTTAAAAAAGCCGTTAAGAAGCTAAAAGCAAATCAAAAAAAGGATCTTGATAATACTGTTCGTGAGCTAATGGAAGATCCACTATTGGGAGAGCAAAAGAAAGGTGATTTGCTTTTTTTAAGAGTGCACAAATTTAAAATGAATAAGCAGCTTGCTTTGCTGGGTTATTCATATGACGATGGGGTTTTAATTCTTGAATTAATGGTGCTCGGCTCTCACGAAAATTTTTACCGAGATATTAAACGCACACTCTAAATGCTCATAGACAAGTTAATCTGCCGAAGCGGAGTTGTTTGTTTTTGTGGTAGCGTAGCGTGAAGCCACAAAATCAAACAGCGCAGTGAAGGTCAGGTTGAACTTTTTGTTATGAGTTTGATATTGAAAATAGCTAGGCATTAGATCTTGGCTCGCTCTATTGCAGCGGAAATTGCTCTCATTGCTTGAGGGCTGTTTTTCCAACAAGTTGTATTGAGCATGCTAGCCACCATCTCCGCAATATCCTCAGCTTTATATTTTTTTAGTTCCTTGAATGAGCTGATTCCAATCTCTTCGAATCGTTTTACTACAGTGGGGCCCACACCCTTCACTTCCAATAAAGCCGACTTTTCTTCGTCATTGAATTTCATTTTATTCCTTCAAGCTTCGACAACTCATAACGCCGCGATAAACGACGCAGTGGATGTCCGGTAGATTGCTTTGTATGGTTTCCCTTCCAAGAAAATATTCATTTTTAAAACTTTTCCAAACGGGTAAATTGAGGCCCACCTTCAG
>NZ_NKQJ01000017.1 GCF_002312815.1 Agaribacterium haliotis | reverse complement strand
TAGGAATGTTTGCAACATCAAACACCTTATCGTTGAAGTTGTATTCAGCATAAGGGTCCATGATGCCGTTCCATTTACCGCCCGTCATTTCATCGTAATAACTCAGGTCGGCTTGAATGGCAGCTTCGGCTTGTTCCGATAACACTTTATAGGCGTTCACACTACTCAGGCGCCCCTGCTTAGCGTATAAAACGTTCTTACGGTAATACTGCATTTTTTCGAGCATAAGCCGGGTAGAACGAATCGGGTAATAGCTTAAGTGCCAATAGGGCTTTTTTGCGCTCTCATCAAGGCTCTCGTAGATAGCTTTAGCTCGTTTTTCCAGTTCCAAAGCTTTATTGAGCTGGCGCTGAGCTTCGTCGCCAAAATCCGTTAAGGAGTAGTAGCGGTACAACCAATCTTTCTCATAATTCCAACCCCAAAATGGCGCCAGCACCTCAGGTTTTGTTGGCCATGTTAGGGTGTTAAATTCGGTGATAATCTCAGCTACTTCCTTAGCTGATTCACTGTCCAGACCAAAATGCTGTACTGCGCCTTCTTGTAAAAACTTTTTAGTTTCGCCTTTTTTGTGGGAGTTGATGTCATAGGCCATATCCATATAAAACTGGAGGTGTAATTCGGCGGGTTTTACCGAGCCGACATTAACCATCCAAATTTTATTCATCTCACTGTCGTAGGCCTTCTTTAGCTCTTCGTGAACAAGGGTAAATGGTATCGTTGTTAGCCAGTCGTGGGTGGTTGGCCAGCCTTGATAGTGAAAGTGATAATAGAGGCCGTTGCCACCGGGGTGGGCTTTTTCTCTATCGCCAGGCAATTGACGTGTGTAACCGTAATTATCTTCAGTCCAGACCATCATTACATCATCCGGAAGCTCCAGCATCTTCGACTTTTCAGTACCGTCCGTGCTTTCGCCGTTGTAAAGTTCCGCCGCTTCTTCGTACGGAATAAATACCTGAGGCACGGCATCTTCTGCACCAAAGGTTTCTTTGATCATGGCACGCTGTCGATCGATGATGGTTTGCAAGAGCTCAACTTTATTTTCAAGACTCGGGTCTTCAAGGTTTTCATATAAGAATGGGGAGTCGTGTACGCCACGCATGCCCAACGTATAAATCATATTGAAGTCTTTTGCTTCATCGAGCCTTTCCTGCCAGTAGGCTTCGATGGCTTTAGGGTTGACGGTATAGTCCCATTTCGGCGCGCCTATTGCGTCATACATATCGATGTGAGCATTGGCCCAGTCGTACCATTCGTCGAGATTATTGCGGCCCATTTGTTCGCAGTGGGAGGTACCCACGTAAATGCCAAAATCCGTTGCGAGTCTGGGATTTATAGGGACACCATTAGCATCTCTGGCCTCAAAGAAGTGGTTACTTTGATCCATCATCGCGGGCCATATTGCGTTGGCTTTCAAACGCAACAGCATTTCAAATATTCTTTTGTATACCTCCGGGCTTGGGTGCCCATTGCCCTTATCTAGGGAGGTAATAGCGCTCCAGGTCGTTAAGGCTTCTTCATCATTGATAAACACCCCACGATATTTCACCGAAGGCTCTTTAGGGCTGCGCTCTAAGTCATCCAGAATGATTTCTTGTTTCTGAACTGGGGTAATGTCGGCCCACCAGTACAGGGGCGATACACCGATGGCTTCAGATATGTCATAGAGGCCATAAACCGCCCCCATATCATCCGAACCGATGACGGTGAGCGCCCTTTTCACCCCGCTCGCGGGGTTTTTAACGCTTTTCAGCATGAACGCTTCAAACATGCCCTGCATGTCTTTTGCGTTTTTCAATCCACGCTTATCCAGTAGTGCTTCGGTATCCGGATTGTTCAAAGAGGCGATAATGATGACGTTCTCACCCGCCTGCTCTAAGTCGCGTACGACCCTAGGTTTAAGGCCGCTCACCATCTGAATGTCATTCTGCAAATCAGCAACAGCCCGCGTAACCTGGACAGTAGCCTTCGGCGACACATAGATATCTGCGAGCACTCCATCCTTAAATAGGGGAAAGCCGTAGGCCGTACTTGAACAAAGTGTGGCCAATAGCATTAGCCGAACGGATAAGAATTGTAGAAATCTCATGGTTATAAGTGCCTCAATGTCAGATCGCCGCTCTTGGGCAGCGGGAGGCATGAATCTAGGTTAGGCACCGCCCTAGAGCATCATTTTTTGGGTCTAAGACTTTAAATATCGTCTCAGGACTTTAGGTTTTGCCCTACTTCGAGCCAAATCGAGAGGATTTTTAATGGTGAAGGGGCAATATTGACGGGGCAAAACGAAGGAAGAGTGGCGCCAACAAGGGCTTAGGGGCTCACGGATGTATGTTGTTTTCCGCCTGTTGGTACTGCGCTGGGCTAAGGCCTACATGCTTTTTAAAGGCAGTGCTGAAATAGCTCGATGAGGCGTAACCCACTTCAAATGCGGTTTCAGTAACGGATTTTTCTAACAAAAGCTGCTTGGCTTTAGCCATCCTCAGCTCCGTTAAGTACTGGTTAAAGGTGGTACCTGTGCCTTTCTTGAAGATGCGCATGAAACTCGAGCGACTCATGCCTATGTGTGTAGCCACTTGATCCACAGAAAGTTCTGCTTGGAAATTATCCTGAATATAGCTTTTTGCCTTTTCGAGGCCTTGATGCGGCGTATTGCTTGAGCTGATCAGCTGAGACAGGCCTGCAGCCTCCTCATTAAGCACCCTGCGCAAAGTATCGATGTCCTCGCTCTGTTCAACGCTCTTTAAGTGGGTCTCATTCTTCTCCAGCAAGCGCTTAGCGTCAGCACCGGACTCAATACCGTAGTCGATCAAACGGTTGAGGATGCTTCTGACCCTTAGCTTATATAGGGCCAGATCACCATTTGAATGCTCCTCAAGCTCCTCGATCAGCTTTTCGAGCCCCATAGCCTTGCCGGAATGCCCCTTCAGAAAGAGCAGCTGCAGTTCATCCTGCAATACTGCCGAGCGCCCTTTTGATTCCTGAATATCCTGCACAACCGCCCAGCACCAACAAATCGCACAGAAAATAGACCCCGCGTAGATAACACCAAACACTTCAATCCAGACGATCCCATAGAGCATCAATAAGCCAAAGACGAGGGAACCTACAAGAAAGGCCAGTGAGCTTTTTACATTGGTTTTTTTATGCTCCTGAAATAGCAACACGCTTGCCGGCAGCACCAAAGCCAGAGATGCAAGAATTTGCACAATATGAGGCGCCCTTTCAGTGATAAGCCCTCCAATCAGAGGTAAGTCTAAGGCGGAGAAGCTAAACAACTGCTGGAAAGCATCTGTCAAAATCACGTAGAGCAGCGAAAGCACTGCCCCGACAATAAAGCACAGATATTGAAAGAAGCGCGTGAGCTTGTAGCCTGACTGCTTGAAGATAGCGATGACAAGAGCAGGAATGCCCACGCTAAAGAGCAAAGACATGCGGGTATACAAAACAACTAGGCCAGTATCCACCGTCAAATATTGCTGCAAGGCCCGGCCAAGCAAAAAGAAAATGTAGCTAGCTAGAAAGCAGCTGTACAATTTGTAGTCTGCCGCTACCTGCTTTCTAACCAAAACAAAGTAGACCAGTACCACCAGCAACAATTGAGCCGCTAACAAAGGCATCACTTGAAGGCCAACTGTAATTTCTGAAGCTTGAAACATGCTAAACACTTATCGCTAACATACAAATACGAGCTGACTGTGTACGTTCAAGCGGGCATTCATAGATTCTTAAGGTGTATTTATCGAAAGACAGATCTTAGCCGCTTCATGACCGAGCTAGCAACAGCCGCTTTGGGTCGACAGCCGCCTATCACGGCTATCTTGAACCAATTACCAGTGGGCAGACTAAAACACGTCAAAAGGCTTTTGTTAGATGTCCGCCAGCTGCCCCTTCTAGCCACTAAAAACGCTCCAGCATGTTCTTTAGCTCTGCCGCTTTTTTGGGCTGTTTAAAAAACAAGTTGTTGCGCTCACCGGGGTCTTTGCTTACATCAAATAAAAACTGGTTGTGATTATCGCTTAAATATTTCCACGGCCCTTGCCTCACCGCACGCTTATCACGCCAACGCCAATATAGCGCCCTGTTTTTTGCACTTTCTTGAAATAGCTTTTGATTGAGCAAGCTCCGGCCATCCAGCTCGTTTGCACCTGAATCGACATTGACACCTGCGGCGGCCAACATTGTTGCCGTAAGATCCATAATGATGCTCGGGGTATTTTGCTCTTTACCGCTTTGAATTTTACCGGGCCAACGAATTAACAAAGGCACACGTATCCCCCCTTCCCACAAAGAACCAAAGCCGTGAAACAGTGGCCCTGTGTCTGCAAGATTTCGCCCGCCGTGATCGTAAGTAAAGATTACCAGTGTATTGTCGCTAAGCCCCTGTTCATCGAGCTGTTTCAGCAGGGAATAAATGCCCGCGTCCATCGCTTCTATCATCGCCACATACGGTTTGCGACCGGCTTCAAGGGCAGCCCAACCGGTGTGCCAGAGCTCCTCTTTTAGATTGGGAGCCTGATAAGGAGGCAAAGCCACGTTATAAGCCAGATACAGGAAAAAAGGCTGCTTGTTGTGTTTGCTCTTCGCCTTGTTGTCGGCAAAGATAAAACGAGAAGCCTCTTGACTAAAGAGCTCGGTTAAATAACCGCTTTGATCAATTCGCTCCCGGTTTTTATACAGGCCCGGTTCACCATCGGAATCCAGATGAGAGTGATAAGCCAAGGTCCACGAATCAAAACCATAGAAATAGTCAAAACCATGATCCAATGGATGAAAACCCTCACTGGAGCCAAGGTGCCACTTACCAATGACCGCCGTTCGATAGCCTTGATTTTTTAAGCCGCGAAGCAGCCGGTTGTCATCGGCGTGCAAACCCGGCCCGCGCCTTACTTTGGCGGGATATGAACCGCTTAACAAAGAGGCCCTGGCCGGAATACACATTGGCGCAGACGTATAGTGGCTGTTAAATTTGATGCCCTCTTGCGCCAAGCGATTGATACCCGGTGTGCGAACATCCCGCGCACCGTAGGGCTCGATATCCGCATAGCCCATATAATCGGCGACGATTAAAACAATATTGGGCGTTCCTTGGTTGGGAGAGCCTTCAGCGGTAGTGAAAACCAAGCCTTCAGCGGTAGTGAAACCCGAGCCTTCAGCGGTAGTAAAGACTGAAGCCTCAGCACCAGCAAAACTTGCGCTGCCAAGCGCAAGAACAGTTATTGCAAACCGAGCTTGTAAAAAAACAAGCAAGCTATAAAACATCAGTTTAATTCCGTAATAGCAAAACCCGGCTTCGCAGCTGCTTTGTTAGCCCATGTTTTATTCGACTCAGTTTTTACAAGCGTGCGACTTAAGGCGTCTACCAGCATCAAAGAAAAGGTACTAAAATGCGACGCCCCTTGTATTTCAAAACTGTCTATTTCCAGGCTTGGGTACGACCGCTGTTTAAGTGTTTGATGAAAGCGGTACAAATCTTCCACCATGTTTTTATGTTTATTTTTATTTTCTTGTGAGCCTATATACATTAACACTTGGGCATCCAGATCCTTGTGTGTTTGTGCATAACTGTCTTCGATAGCAAAAATAGCCCTGTTGTCATACCACAGTGAAGGGCTGCCAAGTATATAGCTAGTAAACAGCTGCGGCCGTTCAAACAACATCGCGGTACCAAGCAACGCGCCAAACGAATGGCCAACATAGATACGCTTTTTTGTATCCACCCGGTAAAGTTGCTCAAGTGCGGGAAATACATCCTTTTCAATAAAATTCATATACGCTTTGGCACGGCCGGAGTGTTTTTGTGCCTCAAGCGAGTGAGCGCCAGACTCGTCGGGCGCATAGGTGGGTGTATAGTCCCTTGTGCGGCTTAGCTGTGCGCTGTGGCCTTTGGAATAAGATACAGCAACCGCAATAAAAGATTCTATATCCCGCCCACCCATTAAGGCCGAAACCGCAGTAACTGCAGGAAATGAAAAATCGCTATCGCTGAGCAAAACAAGCGGATAATTGCGTGTGCTGGTGGAGTAATCAGCAGGAAAACGCACGAGTAAGTCGTACTCCAGGCCCGTATCGCTGGAGGTGATAGAAAGGCTCTGGCTGTGAGTTAGCTCAACGGCGCCAGCTTTTTCCAGCTTCGGCTGCGCAGCTTTAGTAAGGCCAACGCTTGAATCCGCCAAGCTAACATTAGCCAGAGTGCCACAAGATATCACTAACAATGTATTAATTAATCTTTTCATAAAATTTCCTTACTGGTGCACGAGCTCTCACCTGCGCACTTGTTTAGTGGGTGTTAAAGCTAGATAAGGGGCTTGAATTAAGCGAGAAGCTTATTCAGTTAAAAATCTAAGAAATGATTTGGGTCGACGGCTTTATCGTTTTGACGAAGCTCAAAGTGAAGATGCGGCCCCGTGGCTTTGCCAGTACGGCCAACAGTGCCAATTTTCTCACCGGCCTCAACCCGTTGGCCGGCGACAACAGCAATATCTTGCATATGGGAATAAAGCGTCGTTAAACCCTGGGCATGTTCAATAATTACAGCCTTACCGAGGCTGGCATGTAAGCTGTTATCGTCAGCAATACGAACGATGCCCGCATTGGCGCTGAACAGCTGCGTGCCTTCTGGGGCAGCAAGATCAACGCCTGAATGGGCCTTGTTATTTCTAATTTTTTGTTTTAAACCAAACTGGGAACTAAGGCGGTAGTGCTTTACCGGTACCTGCCAAGCTTGCAATGCGGGAACACCCTGCGTCTTGTTCGTCAACGACGCATTCACACTTACAGCAACAAACATTGCCGCAAGGCCCAACAGCAAACTAGACATTACGTTGGCCGGCTTGGCGCCATGGAGTATTTTTTGAAAACGTTTTTTATTAAAACCGGAATGACTGGCTTTAGCCGAAGCGGAAAAGGCCACATAGAGGGCTCGATTGACCGGCTCCGTGCTTAACTTTAAACACTGGAATAGTGAAGCGGCGTAAACTTTCGCATCAAGCTTATTCAATCTAAGAACATCTCTGTCACAGCTTAGCTCCATTGCATCGACGTAGTTGGCTTCAAAACGCTTTAACAGAGGGTTAAAACCGGCAAAGCATACCAGCGCCCGAAGCAGCCACAACTTGCGGTAGTCCTTGCGCTGAACATGCATTAGCTCATGATCAATAAGTGCGATACGGTGATTAAGCTCAAGCTCATCAAAATAACCAGGTAAAACCAGAGTCGCGCTCGACAAGCCAAATACAAAAGGCGAAATAGCTTTGTCACTTTGTAAAACCTTTACGCGGTATTTACTAATAAGCAGCTTTTGTCTCGCAGGCAAGTTGTTTACGCATTTTTCTTTACACCGGGAAAATAGCATGCTCATTTTAACGTTGCTGTAAACAAACTTCCCCAAAGAACACAGTGATAAACTAGCCGCCAAAAAAAGTAGCGGTACACAGAACAGCGAAAAGATTCCACCCAAGCCTTTAACTACGACAAGCCTGTAGTCGTTCCACCACGGCAACAAAGCAGCTTCGGGTGCGAGCAACTCAGTGGCAAAGGCTTTGCCATTTTCGCCAAGCACGCTTAAGCCCTGCCAATAGTCCAGGGAAAAGCCCAGGGCATAGCCTGGAGTTAAACCAGAAGAGACAAACACAAAATAAAATAGCGGAAATAAGCTTAGAAAAGCGCAGAAAAACCAGAGGTTGTCAGATTCAGGCACACGAAAAAAAGCACTCAGTTTTAGCAGGGCATAAAACACAAGGCTTAAAAACAAACATAATAACAGCACCCAAAGTAAATCAGACATCGCCGTCACCTTGCTTAGATTCGAGTTGTTTATCGGCCTCATTAATAAGGTTTTCTAGCTCTGCCAGCTCATCTTTATTTACCAAATGGCTGGAGCCAAATAGTGCTGCAGGTATTGGCCCTTCGAGCTCCAATACTCGACGAGCAAAATCGCGAGCGTAGGCCGCTAAAGTACTAAGCTTTTCCACTTTCGCGCGGTAAATCTTTTTATTGCCTTGATCGCTAATTACAACAAGGCCCTTCTCTCCCATGCGCTCCAGTACCTTGCGAGTACTGGAGTAACTCCACTGTTGCTGCACCCCCACTTCATTGTGCAGCTCACGGGCCGTCTGTGGCTGGCTTTTCCAAAGGCACTTTAATAAAGCCAATTCTGGCGAGGTTGGCTGAGGCATATTGAATTCCTGACTATCTATCGCTGCTACATGGCACTTGCCAAGCATAGTGCGACATTAGTCGCACCTAGTCAAGCAAAATATGCGACAGAAGTCGCACATGGAAATAAACGAGAAATTCGCCCATGCTTTCACTCCCAAATAAGCAGATACAAGAAATTAAAAAGCTGCGTTATTATTCCGTCACAGTACAACTAAAACTGTCGCAGCGCCTAAATGATCTAAATGACCTGAATGAATAGCCCAACACAAACACCATGAGCGAGCCACAACACAAACAGCTCTTAGATGAAATCGCCGATGCACGCGACGGTTTAAACCAAAAAGAGCGAGTCATTTTGTATTGTTTGTATCGCGCACAAAAAGAACTGGGCGGGCGCAATGTAGCAACGGCACTGCTCTACGGCCGCGTACTTGAGCACATTGATATCAGCCAGAAAGAATTCCAAACGATTCTTTCTCGTATGGCAGGCATAAGTGGCAATACAGACTACTAATAGTCAAAACAAAGCGGGCTTTCTTAACGCAAGCAAATTGAAAGGCAGCACAGAGCTAAATACCAGCTAATTTTCAGGCTCAAACTGATACAAACCTTTAGCCCGAATATAGAGCGTACAGGGCTTTTTAGATTCACATAACAGGCGGTGCTGGCTTTTGTTTTTGGCTGAAAAATATGCGCCGGGCTGCATTAGCCAAGCCCGGGTATCGGGATGCCAGCGATAACCAAAACTGCCATCGATAACCACGGCGCGAAGGCCCTCGTCACTTTTTAATTGCCCTGCGGCACCCGCCGGCAAGCGCAGCAGCGTTGCATTAAGATGAGCTTTTTTGTTTTTCCCCCATAAATAGGCTTGCTCAATACCGGCATCGGCTTCGTGCCAAAACAGGTTTTGGGCATCGATATTGACTGGTCGCTCGCCGTTATCAAAGGCTTTTTCTGCGGGTTTTACCAGGTAGGGGCCGCTATCAATCTCTATATAAGCGACACTGTCGGAGGCCAGCGCCGGCAGCTCATAATTTTCAGGCTCTTGTTTGGCGGCTGCGCTTGGTGCGCCATTAAGCAGAGCATTTTTAGCAGACTTGGCAGAGGTAATATGCACCTCGCCGGCCGGTTGCGTCCAGTATGAACTTGTCGGCATCCACATAGGCTCGGCGTTCTTATCATCATTGTGCACAAGGCCTTGAATAACAACGCCGCGATAACTGACATTGTGGATATGTGCTGGCGATGAAAAGCCGTCGGCAAACTTAACTAAAAAACCAGCAGGCCCGCTTGTCGTGCGATCGCCCCAAAGATTTGCAGCTTGCGGGCTTTTATCGCCGCGCTTGGGGTTTAAGGCTGTCCATTTGACATCCATCGCCAGAATAATTTCAGGCTCTTCGGCTTGCAGCTTGTTAACTGCAGGCTCTGCGTTTTTATCGCCGGCAAAGGCCGCTTGAAAACACAGAGAATAAAGCGCGACCGACAAACTCCATTTATACATATTTGTTCCTGATAGCCGTTCTGGCTAGTTATGCAAAAGCTCAATAACAGGATAAATTCGCTGCTATACCCTCACCACACCCTCACCACACCCGCAGCTATTAATAGGCTCCTGCCGAGTAGGTTAGCTCGTAGCTGTGGGAGTAGACCTCAAAAATCAAACCAAAGGGGTCTTCAACATAACACATGCGAAAGGGTTTTTCGCCCGGGTAGTACTCTCTGATAGGCATGCGCTGTTTGCCGCCGTGAGCAACAATTTTTTGTACCAGGCCTTCAATGTCCGGGTCCTGAACACAGAAATGAAAAGTACTTGTTTTCCAGTACTCAAACTCCGTCGGAGTTTCATTGTTATTAAATTCAAACATCTCAACCCCAATTCTGTCTCCGGTTGACATGTGTGCAATCTTAAACGAGCCCCAGCCCGTGCCAAATACATCTATACACATCTGGCCGATGGCCGTTTCAGATTCCTCAGTAATACGCGTGGGCGGCATAATCTGATACCAGCCCATTACATCACTGTAAAATTTGGCGGCTTTTTCTACATTGGGAACGGATATACCAATATGAGAGAAACTACGGGGGTAAGTGCTCATAACATTTCCTCGTGGTGAAGACTATTTAGCGACAAGTACGTTTTTACATCATTACTAAAAATCTATGCCCTTATAAAATAGACAAACAAAACACAAAATATCTGTCAATACGGATATACGCCACAGGCAAATATCGAGATCACTGCCTCTCAGGCTGGCCTGTGATTATCAAATATACTTTGAGAATCTTTCAAGTAAGACGCGGTTTTTACCTAAGAATATGCCGCCTAACATAGGCTCCGGCATCGCAGATCTCAGCGCTTCGCGAGCGCACTTGCAAAGCGTGCCGCCACAGCATCACCGAGGCAATTACGCCGCCACTTAAGGAAAAAACACTATGGCAACTCTCACCATTGTCGCAACAATCAAAGCCAAAGCAGATCAGGTAGAACTGGTAAAAAGTGAGCTGCTCAAGCTCATCGATATTACCCGGGCCGAACAGGGCTGCATCAACTACGACCTGCATCAAGACAACGACAATCCCGCGCACTTTGTCTTCTATGAAAACTGGCGTTCACGTGAGCTTTGGCAAACCCATATGAACAATGAGCACCTAAAACAATATATGGCCGCTACTGACGGCGCGGTTGAGCAATTCACGCTCAACGAAATGACACATATTGCCTAAGCGCTATTGCTGCTCTAGAGGGCTAAATAAATTTAACCCGCACCGGATGTAGGCGAAGATAAGATCTTCGCTTGATGCAACTGCTTGATTACATGCGCGGTTTTTTCCCGGAAAAAATCGCGCAATAAACGCAGCGTAGGTGTAATCGATTGCTTGCTCGGGCATAAAAGCCAAAGCTCTGTCGGCGGAGCCACATAGTCTGGCATCAGTGCATGCAGGCGCCCAGACAATAAATCTTCCGCCACATCTAAACACGACTTTAAAGCCAAGCCGTGCCCGGCAACACACCAGCGGCGCACTTGATCGCCGTCATTACTGGCCCGATCACCGCTTAACTTAAAGCGCTGTAGCAACTGGCCATCGTCAAAGCTCCACTCATCCTGCAGCACATCGTGCAGCTGATAAAATAAACAGTTGTGCTTAGCAAGCTCTGCAGGTGTTTTTGGTGTTCCGCGAGCCTGTAAGTAGGTGGGGCTGGCACACAAAAGCTTGGGCACATCACAAATTTTAAAGCCGTAGCTACTGGCATCAGCAGGTGAACCATAGCGCAGTGCCATATCCACCGAATCGCGATAAAAATCAATCTTGCTGTCACTAATATTACAGCGCAACGACAACTTCGAATACTGCTGCATAAATTCATCGAGCCAGGGGCTTACAACATTGCGCCCCAGATCGGAGGACAGCGCGATACGCACCTCGCCATCAATCAGGTCGAGCTCATTGAGCACATTGCCCCGCGCCTGATCAAGTAGCGCTAAGGCTTGTTGGCACTGAGGCAGATAGCGCTCACCGGCAGAAGACAAACGCAAGCGGCGGGTGCTGCGCACAAATAACTCCATGCCGAGGGACGCCTCAACGCGTTTTAACGCCGCGCTTGCCGTTGCGGTGCGCATGTCCAACTGTTTTGCTGCGGCGGTAATGCTGCCACATTCAGCAACTTTTATTACGATATGAAGATCTTCAAGCAACATAATGTGCGTCTTTATACAGCGACTAAAGCAATATTATATGCCGTAATTGATGCCAGGCGCCGTGCTTCACGCTATTTGCCCTGTAGTTTAAACGGGCACTGGCAAACTGATATCAAATTCAGCTAAGCTGGCGCCGGCGCTGAGCGCTTGCCGGTGTTGATCAAGCGGTACTGGTCAAACGGTACCGATCAACACGTACAGGCAAGCCCGGCACAGCTATCGTTAACGGGCCCGGATATTATTGTGGAGCAGCTATGAAAGATACCCACCAACGTTTTAGTCACATCACCATTAGCCTGCACTGGCTTTTGGCACTTAGCATGATTGCCATGCTGCCTTTTGGTTTATATATCGAATCGCTCGAAGGCGGGCCGCAAAAGTGGGGGTTTATTGCCCAACACAAGAGCTTTGGTGTGCTTATCTTACTTATTGCCGCACTGCGTTTTAGCTGGCGCTTAAAAAATGGCTTCCCCAAAGCCTTGAGCCCGGTAAAAAACTGGGAAAAAGCCCTGGCCAGCTTTACTCACTGGTTCTTGCTTCTCGGCACGCTGTTTATGCCAATCTCAGGCATCATGATGAGCATGGGAGGCGGCTATCCCGTTGCCGTATTTGGTTTTGAGATTATCGGCAAAGGCGAGAAAAACGAAAGCCTCGCGCAACTTGGCCATATTATCCACGGCCTCGGCGGAAAAATACTGATTGCGCTGATTATCCTGCATATCGCTGCCGCCCTTAAGCACCAGTTTATCGATAAAGACGGAACCTTAGCGCGCATGCTCGGCAAAACCATTGATACACAAGATCCGGCAAACTAGCGCCCGCTATTAAATGAAAACGGGCTCTAAATATAGAGCCCGCCCCCAGTTCAACGCTTTTAATTTAGCGCTTTTTGCCCCGTCACCACGGCCCGCCTTTAGAATAGTTTGACCTCAACTTTCAGTGTTTTACCGGCCGCCTGCGGCAAATAGCTCTCTGTACAAATTTCGCCGTCCACGGTGATCTGTAAATTGCCCTGATTAAGCCCTGCCGAGTTGTCGACATGTATATCGTAAGTGGTGCCGCGAAACTCGCGCCTGACTCGATAGTTAGTCAACGATGCCGGCAGGCAAGGCTCTATGCACAAGCCCAGGTAGTGCGGCTTGATACCGAGTATATGCTCACTAACGGCGTGATAGTTCCACGCTGCCGTACCGGTTAGCCAGGAATTTTTTGCCTGGCCCGGGTTTGGCGCCTCTTTGCCGGCGACCATTTGCGCATAAACGTAGGGCTCCGTTTTTCTCAAGCCAACATGGGCTTGGTAGGCCGGCGCCAGCTTACAAAAATAATCAAAAGCCCGATCGCCCCGGCCGATACTGGTTTCAGCAATAATAATCCAGGGGTTGTTGTGGCAAAAAATGCCGCCATTTTCTTTATAGCCGGGCGGGTAAGTGGATATCTCACCGTATTCGAGGTGGTAACGTGTAAATGCCGGATAATTCAGCACGATGCCGTAGTCACAACTTAGCAACTTCTCAACCGAATCGAGCGCAGTCTCAACCCTGCCCTGCTCTAGCCCAATACCGGCCATGGCGCAAAAACCCTGGCTCTCGATAAATATCTTGCTGCCGTCGCTGTCTTTACTGCCGACTTTATTACCATTGGCATCGTAGGCGCGCAGGAACCACTGCCCATCCCAACCGTGCTGCATAACGGCATCACTCATGCGCTCAACTTCGCGCATGGCTCGCTCCGCTTCGTTTTCTTGTTGGAAATGCTTACACAGCTCGGCATAGGCTTTGCCGTAATAGACAAACATGCCGGCAATCATTAACGATTCGGCAATACGCCCCTGTTGGTTTTCCGTAGTTTGAAAACTTTCATTCGGGTCTTTTGAAAAACAGTTTAAGTTTAAGCAATCGTTCCAGTCGGCGCGGCCGATTAAAGGCAAACCGTGAGGGCCGAGATTATTCAGCACATGGTTAAAACTTATTTTTAAGTGCTCGAATAAACTCGCACAATTATTTTCATCATTGTTAAACGGCACCGCTTCGTCAAGTATCGAAAAGTCGCCGGTCTCTTTGATATAAGCCGTCGTTGAACAGATTAACCACAAAGGGTCATCGTTAAAGTTACCGCCAATGGCGGCATTACCTTTTTTAGTGAGCGGCTGGTACTGGTGGTAAACAGAGCCATCTTCAAATTGAATCGCGGCTATATCCAAAATACGCTCGCGCGAGCGCTCGGCATCCAAGTGAATAAAACCAAGCAAATCCTGATTTGAATCGCGAAACCCCATGCCGCGACCGATGCCAGCTTCAAAAAAAGAGGCACTGCGACTCATATTAAAGGTGACCAGGCACTGGTATTGATTCCAGATATTTACGCTGCGATTGAGCTTGTCATCGTCACTGTTTAATTGAAAACGATTGAGCATGCGCTGCCAGTGCTCTTTTAGTTGCAGCCACGCGGCCTCGACTTTGGCATCACTATCAAACAGTGAAAGCAAGCCTTGCGCAGGCTGCTTATTTATAATGCCGGGCGCCTGCCACTTTGCCTCTTCATCTAGCTCGACATAACCGAGAATAAAGACCAAACTGGTCTCTTCACCCGGTTTTAATTCGATCTCCAATTCGTGTGAGGCGATCGGAGCCCAGCCGTGAGCCATGGAATTTCGCGCCCCTTCAAGCACTGCTTGCGGGCAATCAAAACCGTTGTCGGCACCGAGAAATTCTTCACGCTGGGTGTCAAAACCACTAATATCGCGATTGACGTGGTAAAACGCGTAGTGGTTGCGCCGCTCGCGAAACTCGGTTTTGTGGTAAATGGTTGAATCTTCAACTTCAACCTCGCCGGTTGAAAAGTTCCGCTGAAAGTTTGTCATATCATCTTCAGCATTCCACAGACACCACTCCTGCATAGAATACAAACGAATACGTTTATTGCTCGCGCCAAGATTTTTTAACTTTAATTGCTGAATTTCCAGGTTGTAGCCGAGCGGAACAAAAAATAGCGCGCTGGCCCGCAGTTTGTCTTTTTCCGAAGTAATACGGCTGTAGCTCATACCGTGACGACATTCATAGTGATCGAGCGCGCTTTTACAAGGTTTCCACCCCGGCGACCACACGCTGCCACCGTCATTGATGTAAAAATAGCGGCCGCCGTTATCGAGCGGCACAGAGTTGTAGCGATAGCGTGTCAAGCGGCGAAACTTTGCGTCTCGATAAAAGCTGTAGCCACCTGCGGTATTCGAAATCAATGAAAAAAAGTTTTCATTGCCAAGGTAGTTTATCCACGGCCACGGTGTCTTCGGTGTGGTGACAACGTACTCGCGATTGTCATCATCAAAATATCCAAACTGCTCGGTCTCAGCATTCATAATCAAGTTCCATTTTGGCTTGCCACGAGCCGCCGTTTTTTGCGGCCCGAATCAGAGAATATTAGATTTGCTGCATTTCCAGTCGCTTATCGTCAAGCGCGGATTTTTTATTGCGGTCTTTGGGAAGGTGATCGTACCAACTGCGTTTGAGTGTGCTGGCCAAAACCAGGAACACCGCCGTTGCCACAATTAGGCTGTCGTAGTCGCCGGTAACCAGGAATATCGGCATTGCGACAAGGCAGGTTTGGGCAACAATGCCCAACGTCACATTAAACATATCTCGCTTAAAATCTTTGTTCACAGCGAAATTCTGATCTTCAGCCAGAGCCCGTGCCCGAACTGGCCCCCAAAAACCCCACGGCCGGACTGTGCGGTAAAATTCCAGCAATACCTGTTCGTCTTCAGCTTTGCTTAACAGGCTTGCCAGCACACAGACCGTGCCTGAAAACAGTAACAAAAACGGAAAAACAAAAAGCGGAACAATATCGCCGGCGATATTTGGATAAATGGATTTAAACAGAGGCGGGAAAAATAGTGCGCCGACAATACCTGCCAGCATGCCCCAGAAAAAGCCCATACCGTTCAGGCGCCACCAGTACCACTTGAGCACATTGGAGACAACATAACCGCCCCAGAGCCCGGAAACCAACCACTGCAATATGCTGTTGATGCTTTCGATCAACAAACCAATAGCGGTGCTAATCAGTACCACCGCCACAGAGACTACGTAGCTCCAGCGCACTAGTTTTTTATTGTCCGCCTGCGGGTTGATGTAGCGCTTATATATATCGTTGACTAAATAAGCCGGGGCGGCATTGACCGTCGAGGCAAAGGTCGACATAAACGCGGCAAGTAAACCGGCGAGTATCAAACCGATAATACCGACAGGGGCAAACTGTAAAATCGCCGAGGGCAGTATATTTTCAAAATCTAAACGCCCGCCGCTGACCAGATCAAGCTCTTGGTAATAAACGATCGCCAATACAGCAAAACCTGCGATCATCAGGTAGCGAATCGGCATCAGCACAATGGAGACAAAACCACTCATCAAGGCCGCTTCACGCGGTGACCGTGTCGCCAGAATTTTTTGCATATCGTAATTGGGGGCAGGCCCGGCGAGGCTGACCAGTACACCTTTAAACAGCATCATCATAAAAAAGATGCTAAACAGGCTATAACCATCGCTGACGATTTTATCGTTGACCTCGTGAATCAGCGCCGACCAATCCAAATCGAGCTGCCATGCAAAAAACGGATCACTCCAACCGGCGGGCGTCGCCGCCTGCAGCGCTTCCGGGCTGACATTGGCCATTGCGATAACCGCGATAATCACTGCCGAGACTGTCATGATTGTAAACTGCATCACATCGGCCCAGACGATGCTGAGCATGCCGCCCAACATTACGTAAAGGGTTGCGATGCTGGTAAAAAAGATACCGTATAAATGCGGCACATAGGCCTCACTGACATGAAACGGCACATAGGGCGCCACCGCCTCCCACGGAATAAAAATCTCCATAAACTTTCCGATGCCAACAAAACCGTAGGCGAGAAAACCCAGCGCGCTAATCAGTGCAAACAGCACCACAACCATGTGTGATAAGCGCCCGCCAAGGTCATTGCCAAAGCGGGTCTGTATCCATTCGGCACCGGTTAATACATTCGATCGACGCAGCCACATCGACAAAAACGCAGCGAGAAAAATCTGGTTAAACACCGGCCACAACCACGGAATCCAGATACTTTTTAAGCCGTAGATAAAACACAGCGTTACCAGCCACATGGTGCCGCTGATATCAAACATGCCCGAGGCGTTGGAAAGCCCGAGCATGTACCACGGCAACTGCCTGCCGCCCTGGAAATAACTGCGCAGATTTTGGCTTGCACGTTTTTTTAAATAAAGGCCGATAACAACGGTAGCGAGAAGATAAGCGGCAATAATGGCCAGGTCGATGCCCTGTAATTGCATGGTTGACTGCATGGCGAACTCAGTAATCCTTCTGGATTCGTTACGAATTATTGTTTTTGTAAAACGATTTACATTCAAGCAAAGTTAAACCAGCTCTGCAAGAACTAAATCAAAGCAAGCTGCAAAAGCAACTTTGGAAATAATCAGAACCAACAGTAATCTCTAAAAAATATATAACTCATGTAAATACGCGTATTTCCAGTAAAACAGGGCTGCAGAGCTTTGTTTTTATGTAAAAAAACAATGCGCACATAAAAAACTGTGAACGAAATTGTTGACAAGCAAATTGTAAAACGATTTACTTTTCCTGCCCGTAGCGTCCTCGCCGCTGTAGCTAAGCTTCTTTCGCGTTGTTTTTGACGACAGAACGAGTTTGGTGATGGATAAATGGATTTTAGCGGTTTTACAAAGCTGGCGTGCCCACCTTTTTTTCGGCATCCAATGTAAAACGTTTTAATAATAATGGAACGAAGCAGCGCGCCCGGGGATCACTCCGCCTAGCGCCTGCTGAACGTCACTTAAAGCCCGGCTCATAGGGGGAAATAATGATAAATCAGAACCCAAGGCGCGGTGCCCACTGCGCCCCTGTCTTTCACAAAAAAGCACTTGCCGTCAGCATCGCCACCTGCCTTAGCCTGAGCGCGAGCGCAGCGGTTTTTGCGCAAGAAGGCAACAACCTGGAAGAAGAAGTATTTGTTCTCGGCCACCGCGGCGCTCAAGCGACAGCCATTAATATCAAACGCGAATCCGCCGTGGTAATGGATTCACTGTCTGCGGAAAATATCGGTAAATTACCCGACGTCACCATTGCCGACTCTCTGCAGCGCATACCCGGTATTCAAATCCGCCGCTCGGCAGGTGAAGGTACCGAAGTCTCCCTGCGCGGCCTGCCGCAAGTGGTGACCAAGCTCAATGACGAAGCCTTTATGGGCGCGGGCTCCATCGTCACCGTGCAACCGTCGTTCTCAGATTTACCCGCGCAGTTATTTAAAGGCGCCGATGTCTACAAATCGTCATCGGCCAACCAGGCCATTGCCGGCATTACCGGTACCATCGATTTGAAAACCTGGCGCCCGTTTGATTTTGAGCAGGGTCTAAGTGCAACAGCCAGCGCCGAAGTACAGCGCGGCAACGAAACCGAAGATATCGACCCCGCCGCCAGCGGCCTTTTAAGCTGGCGCAATGACCGCATCGGTGTTATGGCCTCGGCGGCCTATTCCAACCCGCACCTTTCTAACAGTTACAACGGTGTAAATACCGCCGAGCCGGGCGATTCAGGCTGGACCAACGCCTCCAACGCTTGGGGCGATCAAAGCAGCGAGCACCACTGGGCTGCGCCGCAGGGTTTTGTTGGCTGGAATCAAGAAACCGAGCGCGAGCGTTACGGCTTTAATGGTGCCTTGCAAGCTGAATTAGGCGGCGGCTTTGAAATTATTGCCGAAGCATTTTATTCCGAAGAAGAAGAATACAATCGCAAAATTGGTATGAGTGCCACCAACAAATGGCAGGGGCTCGATTATTTCACCCCGACCAAATACAAAGATAAAGGTGTCTATATCAAGGACTACGACGCCGAGAGCAACGACGACCGCAGAACCTGGATTACCTGGCAGGAAATTGATGTCGATGCTCGCCGGGTTAAATCGTTCTCCCAAAACGACAGCTTCAACAAAGACTCGACCAATTTAAATTTACAGTTGAACTACGACAACGGCGGCATGTTTACCGGTAGCGCCCGCTACCTTCACGGTGAAGCAAATCTTGAAAAACGCCACGGTTACAATGAAGGCGATTTAACGGATGGCAGCGCCACCGGAATTAATCCGTTTTACCCCGCTGAATACTGTGGAGACAACGGCACCGTCGCAGGTGTAGACGGCGGCTGTTTTGTACCGCCCAATCCGCGCGGTTATACCGAAATCCCTCAAATCACCTACAACACCGAAGGCAAACATGCGCGCTTTAGTGGTTTTGACCAGGAGATAAACGGTGGACTTGGCCCCGGCCACACCCTGCGCGATTACATGGCCAATATAGACAGCTACAACGTCGGTGCATTTTCTTCCGAAAACAATGAAAACAGCTCGGCGACGCTTGATGTCTTTCGTTTAGATGGCAGCTTGAAGTTTGAAAATAGCTTTTTTACCAGTGTTGATGCCGGCCTGCGCTATTCAGATCGCTCCATCGATCAGGAAAAATACCACCTGTTTTCCCCGTTCTATGACGAAGGCTGTTTAGTGCAGTGGAAAGCCACCGATGTGGTGCTAAATGCCGAGCCGGAAGACCCGGATTTGCGCTGTGTTGCCGGTGAAAACCTAAGCAGCACCGGTGAATTTCAGGGCTATACCGCCTTGCCACCGATCCCCATCAACCTGCACAACAATGTTAAATGGGTGACCGACTTTGGCCCCGTCAAAGGCATCCCAGGAATCTGGGCTGTGGACCCGGCCGACTACGATAACCCGGAGTCATTTCACAACAAAGTGTTTGGCTCGACTGTTAAAGCTGTGGTGCCCGGAGACAGCTATAAAATTGATTACAGCGAACAGACCATCTATGTGCAGGCAAACTTCGAGTTAGGTTTGATGTCCGGTAATATCGGTGTGCGCCAAATCGAAACAGAAATGAAAGTGCATCAAAACGAAACCGGGGAAGACCGCCCTTACGGTAACACCCCGGTCGATATTGGCGATATCACCACCGAAGTTGAGCACTCATTTACCCTGCCGGCATTAAACTTAAATTTTGCCATCACCGACGACTTTTTTATCCGCGCGGCCTACACCGAAAATATGACACCGCTGGATCTGGATAACTGGGGTGGCGGTGAAAACTATGAGCGATCACTCAACGCAGACGATGGCCAGTGGTATGTCAACAAAGCCTCTAAAGGTGGCAACCCACAATTAAAACCCTGGCAGAGCACCAACTACGACTTAAGTGCTGAGTGGTACCTGGGTCAGGCGAGCTCGGCAAGCATTGCCGCGTTCTTAGTGGATATCGACAGTTTTGTTCAGCAAACCGAGGTACCCACCGAGTTCCCCGGGCCGAATGGCAGCACGGTCACTATTGGCGTAGATACGCCGGTGCAGGGCGATGGCGGCCAAATTCACGGCCTCGAACTCGCCGGGCGCCTTGCGTTTAGCGACCTCAGCGACGGCTGGTTAAACCCTTTTGGGCTTGACGCCAACTACACCTGGTCGCCGAGCGAACAAGATGACGAAGACATTGAAGGCAAGCAAAAACCCTTCCCTGAAAACTCCGAACATCAACTTAACTTAATTGCATGGTTTGAACAGGGCCCCTGGCAAGCGCGTATCGCCTATAACTACCGCTCTGAACGCCTCGCTGAAGAAAACCGCGCGACAGATAACCTCGACGTTTATCAAAAACCGGTCGGTTATGTTGATCTGTCAGCAAGCTACGCGTTTAGCGAACAGCACGAAATATATTTTAACGGCTCCAATGTCACCGGGTCTTACGAAGAATACTATTTCCAGTGGGACGACCAGTACGCGTATCAAAACTACTATGAGCCGCGCTACACCCTAGGCTACCGCTTTAAGCTTTAACGATGTGAGAGTTGCACGGCCTCGTGCTCCCATTTTTGCGCGGCATTCCCCTGCCGCGCTTTTTTTGCCTATCGCTTTTATATATAGACTTTACATATGGACTTCACATATTAACGCGACATATCGCCTTGGCCCCTGCCTTTGCCAAACAATTCCGCAAAAAAACAAAGTGAAACCTTAAGTAAAATCTAAAAAAATCCCGTACACATTTAAAAAATGACTTGTTAACAAGTAGCAGCACAAGCCATTTTTGCTAGGGCTTATTCACACTAGTTAAACCGCCACGCGCTTTTGGTGATTTAACAAATGATGTTTAACTAAGAAGTCGGCGTGTAACGGTGCTTTGTCAGAAATTTGAGCGAGACTCGTTCGCAGGCTTTCCAGGGCGCCGGCATTGTCGTAGCTGTCTTGAGTCATCAGATCAGCACTGACACTCGAAGGCTCAACGCCCATGCCATCGAAGATACTTAACCAGCTCGGCGCTTCAAACGACTCGAGTTCGTAGCTGAGAATATGGCCGCGGTGGCGGAACAATTCTATCTTGTGTTTGAGTTTTTCTGGTAGCGGCATTGATCGGCAGTAGTCCCACAATTCACCATCGACACGCTGATTTAAACAGTAGTGCAGGATAATAAAATCGCGAATACGCTCCTGCTCTATTCTGGCTAATCGATTTGCTTCCATAATATCGGCAGCGTTAAAGCCCGCATCGGGAAAAAACATTAACAGGCGCGATATACCTGTTTGAATCAGAGAAATACTGGTGCTTTCCAAAGGCTCAATAAAACCCGAAGCCAGGCCAAGCGCAACACAGTTTTTATTCCAAAACTTTTTCCGCCTGCCGGTGGTGAACGATAACAGCCTGGTTTCACCTAGGGCCGGGCTAGCTAAGTTGCTTAACAAGCTGGCTTGCGCGTTCGCATCGGAACAAAACTGGCTTGAATAGACATAACCATTGCCGCAGCGGTGCTGCAAAGGGATGCGCCACTGCCAGCCCGCCGCCTGTGCCGTCGACAGCGTATAGGGGCTAGGCTGAGCCTGCGCTTCAGAAGCCACCACCACTGCCCTGTCAACCGGCAGCCAGTGCGACCAATCTTCAAAGCCCGTTTTTAAAGCCTGCTCAATAAGCACAGCTCGAAAGCCGCTGCAATCAATATATAAATCGGCTTTGCGCTTTTGCCCATCGTCTAAGATCAACTCAGAAATCCAGGCGCCGTCAGCCAAACTTACCGCCTCCACCTTGGCTTGGTGGTACGTGACCCCGCGCGCCAGGGCATAGTTTTTTAATAGCTCGGCATAGAGTGTGGCATCAAAATGAAAAGCGTATTTGTAGTCCGTTAATAGCTGCCGGGTATCGGCCACAGGTTGAGCAAAGCGCTCTTTATAGGCCATTTGTGTTGACAGCGAGAACTGCCCAAGCTCAAAAGCTTTACCGGCTTTTTTGGCCTGATAAAAATAGTGATGAAAATCAACGCCAGCCTGAGCTTGGCCATAGGCAGAAAATGGGTGGAAAAAATCGAGCCCCTGGCTGCGCCAATTTTGAAACTTAATGCCAAGCTTAAATGTCGCCCCCGTTTTTTTAATAAACTCGACTTCATCAATACCTAAGAACGCATTAAAATTTCTAAGGCCGGGAAGGCTTGCCTCACCGACACCAACCGAGGCAATATGTGGCGACTCAATCAATTCAATATCTAAATTGGGCCTTGCCCGAACTAAAGCGGCAGCGGCCATCCACCCGGCGCTGCCACCACCAACAATAACAATTTTCTTTGTTTTTTCAGCTGTCATGATTCCATCCTCAGCCCTGTTGCGACTGTAAATCTATTCCCTACGCCAATTTAACCGCCCACAGTGGATATGTAAAACGTTTTACAATATACTCTGCCGTGAAGCGCATAGCCAAGATACCGGGCAATGGAATTACGATCCAGGCGCAACATAACAAAGAGAATAAAATGGCTGAAGTTGGAATCAAGGATGTCGCTCGCAAAGCAGGGGTTTCTCCCGCGACTGTGTCTCACGCTTTGCGCAACCCCGGCAGGGTCGCCGAGGCAACACGTAAAAAAGTTCTCAAGGCGATCGATGAGGTCGGCTACACGCCCAACAAACTCGGAGTGAGTTTGCGCACATCGAAGTCGGGCAACATCGTGGTTATCATTCCCGACATCTCCGACAGTTATAACTCGGGCATCATTAAAGCCATCGAACATGTCGCCCACGCGCGCGGCTACTCGGTGCTGCTTGGCGATTCCCAGTGCTCGGAACAGCGTGAACGCGAATATGCCGCCATGGTGCGATCGCGCCAGGCCGACGGTATTATTCTGTTTTCTCACCGCCTGCCCTTTGATGAGAGTGATGTTGCCGCCAATCGTATTCCGCCCATTGTTAACGGTGGCGAATATACCGGCGTTAAAGGTGTGCCCGCGGTGACCATCGACGACCTTAAAGCTGGTTTTGATGCAACGTCTCACTTAATCGAGCTCGGCCACAGTAATATCGCCGTCATTACCGGCGCCATGGATAGCCCGACCAGCCAAAAGCGCTTGCAGGGTTTCGAAAAAGCCATGCGCCAGGCGAAACTAAGTATTCTGGAAAAAAACATTATTCGCTCAGACTATACCGTCGAGGCCGGCGAAAGCGCTGCAAAACAATTGCTTATGCTCAAAGAGCGGCCCAGCGCAATCTTTTGTTTTTCCGATGAAATTGCTTTAGGTGCGATGCACACACTCAAAAACCAGGGTTTTGAGGTGCCGACGGATATCTCGGTTATTGGTGTCGACAATATTAAATTTGCTAAATATTTTTCACCGCCGCTAACGACCATTGCACAACCTGCGGAGTTTATCGGTGAAACCTGTGCTCGCTTGTTAATGGATTTATTAGATGGAAAGAAACCAGAACAAGACCTGCACGTGCTCGAGCACAAACTAATTATACGTAACAGTACCGCAGCACCAAAAAAATAATCGCATCTCAGCTAGGAGGGATCCATGTTTATTCGATATTCATCGGCGCTATTGCTGTGCCTGTCTTTTATCTTCACGCCCGCAATTGCCAAAGATGTCTCGGCAAAAGGTCAGTGGTGGTTTAAAGCTTACCCTGAAAAGTTCGACGACAAAGACCTAACAAATTATATGAGTGCCATTTCCGTCAAAGGCAACAAGTTTGTCGATGAGAAAGGCCAGACCGTGGTATTTCGCGGTATGAATTTATCCGACCCGGATAAACTCAAAAAAAATGGCCACTGGAAAGAAAAACATTTTAAAGAGGCGGCTTCCTGGGGGGCAAATATCGTTCGTTTCCCCATCCACCCGATTAGCTGGCGCTATCGAGGCAAAGAAAAGTACCTTGAGTTGCTCGACGACGGGGTGCGCTGGGCCAATAAATACAACATGTACGTTATTTTTGATTGGCACTCAATGGGCAGCATCTTCGACGGCGTTTACCAACACGAAATGTATGAAACCGATGCCATTGAAACGCGCCGCTTCTGGCAGGCCATCGCTTTTCGTTATGAAGGTGTGAACACCGTTGCGTTTTATGAACTCTTTAACGAACCCACCGACGGCGACGGCCGTTTTGGCAAACTCAACTGGCCGCAGTGGAAACAATTTAACGAAAGCCTGATTGATATTATTCAAAGCTACGACAGCAATGTTGTCAGCCTGGTCGCTGGTTTTGATTGGGCCTACGACCTAAGCGCAGCGCGCGGTGATTTAATAGACAGGCCGAATGTTGCCTATGTCAGCCACCCCTATCCACAGAAAGCCGAAGGCCCCAAGCAACAACAGCTGTGGGAAGAAAAGTGGGGTTTTATAACCCAGAGCGCGCCACTTATGGCCACCGAAATAGGCTGGATGAAAGACGGTGAACGCGGTGCCCACTACCCGGTGATCGACAATGAACATATCTACGGCCCGGCAATTATTGACTACCTCGAAGGCAAAGGCGCCTCTTGGGTGGCCTGGGTATTTGACCCGGACTGGACACCCAATATGTACGAAGGCTGGAAATACGAAGCCACCGAGCAGGGGCGCTTTTTCAAAAAAACCATGCTTGAGCTCAATAAGCCCTGAATTTTAGCAACAGAACACCAAGGAAATTGGGCGGTTTAGCTTGCTCAGCTAAACCGCCCAAAAAATCATATCGCTAACGCCAAGCGGCCGAATCCAAGCGCTAAGCCCGAGGCCCTGGCAAGCAAAACCTATGCACTCTAGGCCGCTTGCTGGTTTTGCAGCTTGCGATACTGGCTCGGCGTCATACCCTCAACACGTTTAAACAGTGCATTAAATGTAGCTTTGGAATTAAAGCCCGAGGCGTACATAATATCGAGCACCGGTTTTTTCTTTTCTTCAATCAATAATCGTTTAGCTTCATCGAGGCGGTACTGATTGATATATTCAACAAAACTACATTTAAAATGACCGTTGATAACCGAACTTAAGGTGCGCGGCGATATGCCCATGGTTTCGGCCAAGCTCTCTAAGGACAGCGATGGGTTGGTATATTGGCGCTGAACCCCGACAAACTCCTCCAATAAACTTAGGTAAGTTGGATTGACCGAACACGGTACGTCTTTTTCTTCGTACATACGTATGGCGCAATAATCCTGCTGTCTGAGACCTGCTCGATAAAGTAAAAAACACAAGCCCGAGAAACAGAAAAAAGCCAAATAATTTTGACTTAAACCAAAAAATGCCACCGGCATTCTTATGTCAAACTGAGACTGTAACAACAATAAAGTTGACACCAGAACCCCCAACAACACATACAAAAACTGAAACGCACAAAACAGCTCCAGCCACCAGGCCTCCAATTTTTGTTTTATCAGGCGCCGATACTTTAGCAAGAGCAATACTGCCGCAGAAATCAAACACAGGCGAAATATCTCTCGACTCAATTGCACAAAAAATAGCGACACCGATAAATTCATCAAATCATGGCTTTGCTGAATGTCGCGTTTAACCGCCATAGGCAAACTGTGATACAGAATAACCTGGTGTGAACTGTGTAGAAAAAATGGCAGAAACATCAACCAGTAGACCCGTTTAAATTTAAATTCCTTGTCAACAAGACTTGCAACAAGCAAAAAAACAAATGGCGCTTGCAACCAGGCGCCAAATTCAAATAGATAAACCAACTCGGGCCTTGTAGTGACAATCCAGGCGTGAAAAATCGCGCCAAAATTTATTAAAAGATCGAGAGGAATCGCGACACTGCTAATGCAAAAACCGACGACAAAGACCGGGAAATACTTGTGTTTATGCTTCAACTGTAAAAGCTGAACCATGAAGAAAAGTGCGACAAGTACAGTTGCAAGCAAAATAAGATCGTGACCGTTAAACAACACCAGCGACATGCCGAATCCACCTTGAAAATTTGAAGTCCCTAACACTTTATTTACGTTTTCCTGATTTTTCTTAGGCAAACAAAAATCGGCCATAAATACCAGCGAAAACAGTAAATTAATACTTTTTGGCGTTCAACATACCTGCGCAATCAGCCGAAAAATAATTCGGAATTACATCACAGATTTTCATTCCAAAGAAGCAAGACCAAAAACTTGCACTGCCTTTGTTTCCCGCCCTCACAAAGCGGTTTTGCTCAATATAGTACTTCACTTGCGCGTAAATAGACGTCCAGATTCTCTGCCTTCAACAAGCTGGACGACAACAAAAGTCGATAATTCTTACAGTTATTGCGCGAGTTTATTTACTTGCCTAACGAATAATTAAACGCTTGGAGATAACAATGAAACGCAAGCTCTGCGCTTTGGCCCTGTTTGGCCTACTCAGTCCCTTAACCCATGCCGCTGAAGTAACGATGTCCCCCTCGGGAGATTGGGGCGCGGCCTTTCAAGGCGAAAGCCATATACTCAACGATGAAAGCGCCAGCATCGACGGCTGGAAATTAAGCTTCAGTGCCGATTTCACTATCGACCAAATTTGGAACGCCAGAATTATTTCCAAAGACGGCAATCGCTATGTTATTGGCAGCATGGATTACAACGCCGTTATCCAGCCCGGCGAAAAAGCGCAGTTTGGTTTTATCGCTTCCCCCGGCAATAGCCGCATGCCTGTCGACATCGTTTTTGAAGGCGGGCAAGGCAGCCTGCCGAGTCCATCGCCAAGCCCAAGCCCCAGCGTTAGCCCATCGCCGATGACAAGCCCGTCGCCACAGGTCAGTCCGTCACCGCAAACGAGCCCGTCCCCGGCCGTCAGCCCATCGCCAGTTGTCAGCATGCCGCCCTCGGCCGCCAAACCCGGGGATGACTGGCTCAGTGTCAGCGGCAACAAAATTGTCAACAAAGAAGGCCAGATAGTCTGGCTGACCGGCGCCAACTGGTTTGGTTTTAACACCACCGAGCGTGTCTTCCACGGTCTGTGGAGTGTCAACCTCGACGACACCATTAAAGCCATGGCCGATCGCGGCATCAACCTGATTCGCGTGCCGTTTTCCACCGAAATTGTGCACGAGTGGATGACCGGCAACGCCGTCACGCCATCGGTCAATACCCACGCCAACCCAGAGCTTGTGGGCATGGACAGCCTGGAAATCTTCGATGAATTTTTGGCCTCGGCCAAGCGCCACGGCATGAAAGTTTTGCTCGATGCACACAGCGCCGAAGCCGACAACATGGGCCATATCGCGCCGCTGTGGACCAAGGGCAGCATTACCGAAAAGATGTTTATCGACACCTGGGTATGGCTCGCCGAGCGCTACAAAAACGACGACACCATTGTCGCCTTTGACCTTGAAAACGAACCGCACGGCAAGGCCCACAGCGAAGCCGTATTTGCCAAGTGGGACAACAGCAGCGACGCCAACAACTGGAAGTACATTGCCGAGAAAGTTTCCAAAGCCATTCTCGCGGTCCACCCGGACATCCTGTTAATGATTGAAGGCATCGAGGTCTACCCGGTTGACGGCCAGAGCTGGGACAGCAAAAACGAAGACGACTACCACTTCAACTGGTGGGGCGGCAACTTGCGCGGTGTCGCCGATCACCCTGTCACGGTCGCCGGCCACCAGGACAAAATCATGTACAGCCCACACGACTACGGCCCGCTGGTACACAAGCAGAACTGGTTCTACCCGGGCTTTAACAAAGACACCCTGATTGCCGATGTCTGGCAGGACAACTGGCTCTACATCCACCAGCAGGAAATCAGCCCACTGCTTATCGGTGAGTGGGGCGGCTTCTTAGATGGCGGCGACAACGAAACCTGGCTCTACGCCATTCGCGAGCTGCTCGACGAGTACAAAATGCATCACACCTTCTGGTGCCTAAACCCGAACTCCGGAGACACCGGCGGTCTGCTGACCGGCGACTGGACAACCTGGGACGAAGACAAATACGGCCTGCTTGAACCCGTGCTCTGGCAAACCACTGGCGGCCGTTATATCGGCCTCGACCACGAAGTGCCGCTCGGCGCCACGGGCATCACCGTTAAACAGCACTACTTAAACGGCGGCGCTGAGCCCATCGGCCTGTGATCACACAACAAACAAAAGCAACCGCAAAACAATAACAGTGACAAGCCCGCAGCCTGGCTGCGGGCAACGAGGATGAAAAAATGAAAAAGACCTTTGCATTAAACGGACTCTTTGCGGCAATGGCCCTGGCAGCTGGCGGCGCCGACGCTGCGCCAAACTACGGCGAAGCCCTACAAAAATCCATTTATTTTTACGAAGCCCAGCAAGGCGGCAAATTGCCCGACTGGAACCGCGTTGAGTGGCGCGGCGACGCCGTACTCGACGACGGCAAGGACGTCGGCGTTGATTTAAGTGGCGGCTGGTTTGATGCCGGCGATCACGTTAAGTTTGGTTTCCCGATGGCCGCCTCGGCCACCACACTTGCCTGGGGTGTGATCGAATACCCCGAAGCTTATGAGCAAAGTGGGCAGATGCAGCATATTAAAAACAATCTGCGTTTTGTCGCCGACTATTTTATGAAGGCTCACGCTGCGCCAAACACCTTGTACGGCCAGGTCGGCACCGGCTCTGACGATCACGCCTGGTGGGGCTCACCGGAAGTGGTGCACTTGACCAGTCGCGCCGCCAGCAAGCGCCCTTCGTACAAAATCGACGCCAGCTGCCCGGGTTCTGACCTCGCCGGCGAAACCGCCGCCGCGCTTGCGGCCATCAGCATGATTTTCAAAGGTGAAGACCCGGCTTACGCCGCCAAGCTGGTCAAACACGCGCGCGAGCTGCACAGCTTTGCCCATACCTATCAGGGCAAATACAGCGACTGTATTACCGATGCCACCGCGTTTTACAACAGCTGGAGCGGCTACAAAGATGAACTGGTTTGGTCGTCAATCTGGCTCTATCAGGCCACTGGCGAAGCGAGCTACTTAGACAAAGCCAAGGCCGACTACGCCAACCTCAATACCGAACAGCAGAGCACGGTTAAATCCTACAAGTGGACACACGCCTGGGACGACAAAGGCTACGGCTCTTATGTGATGATGGCCAAGCTCACCGGCGACAGCGAATACATGGCCGATGCCGAGCGCTGGCTCGACTACTGGAGCACCGGCTACGACGGCCAGCGCATCAAATACACCGCCGGCGGCCTCGCCCAGCTCGATACCTGGGGCGCGACCCGCTACGCGGCCAACACCTCGTTTATTGCACTGATTTACTCCGATTACCTGAAAAAAGTCGACCCGGGCAATAACAAAGTTGCCAACTATTACGACTTTGCCGTCGGCCAGATGGAATACATCTTGGGCGACAACCCCAGCGGCCACCCCTACCAGATCGGCATGGCGGCGAATGGGCCCAAAAACCCTCACCACCGCGGCGCCCACGGCACCTGGGCCGACAGCTTAACTGTACCGGCTGAAAGCCGTCACTTGCTGGTTGGCGCCTTAGTAGGCGGCCCCGGCACCGGCGATGCTTACAGCGATGACCGCGGCGACTACATCGCCAACGAAGTGGCGACCGACTACAACGCGGGTTTCACCGGCGCACTGGCGCGCCTGTATCTCGACTTCGGCGGCAAGCCAATTCCAGAGAGCCAGTTCCCGGCAAAAGAAGTGCGTGACCTTGAATACTTTGTCGAGGCCAAAACCAACGCCACCGGCCCCCGCCATATCGAAATTGCCGCGCGCGTGAACAACCGCTCGGCCTGGCCCGCCGCCAACCTGGATAAAGCCAAGTTCCGCTACTTTGTCGATCTCGGCGCCGAGATCGATGCGGGCTACAGTGTCGACGAGATCAAAGTGACCACGGCTTATTCACAGGCGACCAGCGTCAGCCAGCTGCGCCCCTGGGGCAACCCCGCCGACAATATCTACTACACCGAAATCGACTTCAGCGGCGTGGATATCTTCCCTGGCGGCCAGAGCGACCACAAAAAAGAAGTGCAATTTCGCATCAGCCTGCCGACCAATAACAACAATCCGGATTGGGACAACAGCGCCGACCCGTCGTGGGACAACTACGGCAGTGGCTACAAAAATGCTGACAAGATTGCGCTCTACAACGGCAGCACGCTTGTCTGGGGTGCAGAGCCAACAGCACCTTGCGGTGGCGCCAGCGGCATTAACTGTACACCGGTCGCCGAAGACTTAACATTCAGCACCGCCGCCGATACCGCGCTCGACATCAAGTTAAGTGCAAAAGACAGCGACGGCAGCATCAGCAGCTACAGCTATAGCGAGCCGATGCACGGCAGTTTAAGCGGCAGCGGCGCGATGCTGACCTACCTGCCCGACGCCGGTTATTTCGGCAGCGATAGCTTCACTTACAGCGCTACGGACAACGACGGCGGAGTCAGCAATAAAGCGACTGTCAGCATTACTGTCGAAGAGCCCATGCTGCCTTCTATTGCCATCAACAGCCCGGCCGACGGCAGCGATGTTTACACCGGCAGTGAGTTCGAACTCAACTTTGCCCTGGCCAATGCCGCCAGCGCCAAAGTGCTTATCGACGGCACACAAGTAGCCAGCGGGGTGAGCAGCCCTGTCACACTTCAAGCGCCAGATGCTGAAGGCATGTTTATGCTAGAAGTCATCGCTTTGCATGCCGATGGCCAGGAGCTAAGCGCCAGTGCCAGCATTGAGCTCAATGCCGTTATGGCGCCGGCCAATACCGCACCTGAAGCAATGTTCACAGCCACAAGCAGCGGCCTTAGTGTGATGGTCGATGCCAGCGAATCCAGCGATCAAGACGGCGACGCGCTCAGCTACAGCTGGGACTTCGACGGCGTTGAGAAAAGCGGCATAAGCGCCAGCCACCGCTTTGATCAAGCCGGCACCTACACCGTGACACTTACGGTAAGTGACGGCATAGCCAGCGATGAAACGAGCCAGCAGGTCAGTGTCGTCGCCGCCGAGGCCGGCCTTCAATGTGAGTACGAAGTGGCCAATGAGTGGAACACAGGTTTTGTCGCGGTTATTCGCCTAAGCAACACCGGCAGTGAAGCGGTTGAGGGCTGGTCAGTCAGCTGGAGCTATCCGGCGGGTGTCACTCGCGATCACGGCTGGAATGCCGAAGTCAGCGGCAACAACCCCTACACCGCCACGCCTTTGAACTGGAACAGCGTCATCCAGCCGGGGCAAAGTGTGGAGTTTGGCATGCAAGGCAGTAAACCAGATGGCTCAGCCGCACCCGTGGTTGAGCTCGACGGGGATGCCTGTCTGTAAAAGCTAAAGCAATGCGCGCGGGCTAGAGCCTCGCGCGCATTGCCACAAAGCTAAACAAATTCCGGCCTGTTCGAGAGGGCCGGTTTTTAATACCCGACACGGATGCATCAGAGATGAAATATTTACGTTTAATTCAAAGTGCTGCGGCGCTTGTTGCCACAGTCACTATGCAGCAAACCGTACAGGCCCACGGTTTAATGGTCGAACCGCCATCGCGCAACGCCGTCTGTGGGCTCAATGAAAAACCCGATCAAGCGAGCCAACAGGCCTGCATTGATGCCTTTGCCGATGACGCCCAGGGCGGTTACAACTTTATGAGTGTGCTGACGCACGATGTCGGCCGCAAAGGTGTCAGCCCGCTACCCACTAATGTCTGTGGCTTTGATGCTGAAACCTGGCAAGGTGGCGCAACACCGTGGGATGTCGCCACCAACTGGCCGGCCCAGGCAGCCACGGCCGGGCCCTTAGACATCGTCTGGAATATAAGCTGGGGCCCCCACTTCGACGACACCGAAGAATTTCGCTACTGGATTACCAAAAGCGACTTTGTTTTTGACGCCGAACAAAACCTAAGCTGGGATGACTTTGAAGAGCAGGCCTTTTGTATTTTAACTTACGACGACAGCCAACCTGAGGCCAACCCATATATTGTCGCCGACAAGCCGGGCAATACCTTTCGCACCACCTGCACCCTGCCGAAGCGCAGTGGCCACCATGTGATTTACGGCGAGTGGGGGCGCAACGCCTTTACTTACGAGCGCTTTCACGGCTGCATCGACCTGGCGTTTGCAGACGGCCCGAGGCCACCATCGGCCCACGCTCAATCCCTTAGTACCGAATTAAACCAGCCACTTAAGCTGAGTTTAAGCGGCAGTGATATCGACGGCGCGGTTGTCGACTACCAACTAGTATCCGACCCGGCCTACGGCAGCTTAAGCGGCGCCGGCATGGACTGGGTGTATCAGCCCAATGCGGGGTTTAGCGGCCAAGATAGCTTTGATTTTATTGTCATTGATAACGACGGCCTTAAATCTGAAGCCGCCAGTGTTTTTATTAATGTAAAAGCTGAAAACCTGGCGCCGGTTGCAATGATTCACGCCGACATCAACGGCTTAGATGTCATGTTGCACGGCCACGACTCCAGTGACCCCGACGGCGACATGCTCAACTATCAGTGGCAGCTCGGCGACGGCACAACGGCCGAGGGGCCCCACCTAAAACACAGTTATGCCAAACCCGGCAGCTACACCGTTGAACTGAGCGTCGACGACGGCCAACTAACAGACCGCTCAAGCTTGCAGCTAAATCTCACCAATACTGAAGAAGGCGGCAAGCTCGAGTGCAGCTATGCAGTAAGCAACGAATGGAATAACGGTTTTATTGCCAACATCCGTTTAAGCAACCCCAGCAGCCAAAGCATTAGCGATTGGTCCGTCAGCTGGCAGTTCCCGGACGGCGTGAAATACGAGAACGTCTGGAACGCCGAGCTCAGCGGCGACAAACTCTATAACGCCAGCCCCGTAAACTGGAACCGCAGCATCCAGCCCGGGCAAAGTATTGAGTTTGGCCTGCAAGTCAGTAAACCCGAAGGCACGGCCGCGCCAGTGGTCGTTTTGCAAGGCGAGCTCTGCCGTTAAACACGCCGGGCCCACAGGGCCTTAATATTTTCTCCATCTCTCCTGTATTTAGCCCCTTATCAAGGGGCTTTTTTTATACGCGCGGCGCTTATTACCAAGTGCAATAGAGCCTTCAGCTAAACAAAAAGCCTTCAGCGTAATAGAGCCCTCAGCTAAAAAGAGCCCTCAGCTAAAAAGAGCCCTCAGCTCAACAAAAAGCCTTCAGCTAAAAAAAGCCCTCAGCGAAACACTAAACACCGCCGGGCTTATCGTAAAACCGCCGAGCTTAAAAAAAAGCCCCGCTAAAAAATAGCAGGGCCTATAGGCAGTGCCGCATGCACTTACTCGTGAACAGCAGCAGCTTTTAGTTCAGCTCCAGCTCGATACGATCGGCGTTCCACTCCCAGCTATTCGGCGAACCAAAGGCCTCAAGTACCAGCGTATTTTCACCCGCAGCCAAGGTAACTGTGGTTTCAAAAACAACTTCGTCAAACTGATCCCAGTCACCATTTTGGGGTACCGCAGCTGTAATAGTCTCGCTGTCGTTAAAGCTCAATTTGGCATTGGCTCCGTTTACCGTTGTGCCTGCATAGAGCCTTACCGTGTACGTACCCGCCTGTTCAAGTGTGAACGAATAGGCCGCCCAATCGCCAGACTGAACGTGATTCACCGCACCGATATCACCCAAACTAAAACTTGAAAAACCACCAAAAGCCCCGCCGGTTGCATCAAAATCTTCCACTTCAATGGTGCTTATTTTGGCAACAACATCGACGGTCACACTCGCCGTTGCGCCGTTGCTGTAAGTGAACACATCGCGGCCAACAAAACCGGGCTCAGGAGTGTAGATCACCCGTTGGCCGTCTGTGCTTAGGCTGCCGTTGTTAGGGGCGCCTGACCCAGCAACACTGACGACCGACAGCTCTGCGCCAGTGCGATCAAAGTCATTTGCCAAGACATCGATAACAACCGCCTCACCGACAAATGTCGTGACACTATCTGGCAGAGCGTAGACTTCGGGAATCTCTGACGGGCGAGTAGGAAAAGGATAAACGCCCACTAAAGCTGTTGCTGTTTTCTCTCCGTCGCTAACGGTGTAAGAGAAACTATCAGCCTTGCCCTGACGATCAGAGATGGTAACGCTGGTATCGGTAAAGCTTACCGTGCCGTAACTCGGGCTAACCGCGTCACCGGCGGCAACAATGCGCAGCTCATCGTTTTCAAAATCGACATCATTGTCCAGCACATGAATAACAACAGGGTCTGGATTAATAGCAAGCCAACTGACGTAATCATCTTCGGCAACCGGAGCGCTGTTGGCCGGGTTCACCTCAACCTGAACGATGCCGATATCAGCGCCGGTACTGTAGGCAAAACTGTCGCTGCCAATAAAACCGGGATTGGGCGTGTAGATAATCGTTGAGCCGCTAACAGAGATAGAACCGTGCTGCGCCGGGGCTGGCATGCCGGCTGAGACAATCGAAAAGCTGCTGCCGTCGAGGCTGAAATCATTCACCAGCGGGGAAATAACAACCGGCTCACCTTCTGTGGTTGTGGCAAAGTCGGCGACCGCATAGGGCCCCGGCTCAGCCGGACTATTTAATGGCTGGTAATAAATACCCACTAGTGCCGTCGATGTCTGTTCGCCATCGCTAATGGTGTAACTAAAACTGTCCGGCTCAGCGCCTGAGCCCGTTGGCCGATAAATAACACTCGAATCGCTAAAGCTGACCGAGCCTGCCTGAGCGCTGACACTGCCCTCTACTGCCACCACACGAAGTGAGTCCGCATCGGCATCACTGTCGTTGTTAAGCACCTGAACCACAATATCACTCGCACTTAAGGCCCACTTTGGCGCCACATCAGGTTCGGCAAGCGGCGCGCTGTTAGCGGCTTGAAGCGGCGTAAAAACAATGTGACTGGCATTCCACTGCCAGGACGAGGCAGAGCCAACGCTCGCCAGGCGAAAGTTATTCAAACCTTGAGCTAATGAAAGCTCTTCAGCGAGTACAAACTCACTAAAACTATCCCAGGCGCCGGTGTTAAGAATCGCGGCACTGAGCTCTTGCCCATCAATAACCACACTTGCATTGGCGTCGCTAAGCGGCGTAGCGGCAAACAGCGAAAGTTTATAGAGCCCGGTGTACGGGAGCTCAACGGAATACTCGGCCCAGTCGCCCGCCTGGTTGTGATTGATGCCTAAAGCATAGGTGTTAAAGCCCGCATAGGGGCCGCCTGTCGCACTAAAATTTTCAGCATCAACAACGATGGCATCACTGGCACTTGCCGACAACGACATACTGGCAATGGCCAGGCTCAAAGGTAAGTTTTTCAGGATATGTTTCATAAACGTCCGCCCCTAATAAAAAAAACAAATAAATAAGGCCAAAACACTGCGCGGCAAACAAAGCCTCTGACTATGCCGACCCGCTTATTGGCCACAAAATCAATCACTGTGCACATTCACAATAAGCGTATGTGAACAGCGAGCTCAGCTTACACAGGCCGCCATCGAGTTTTGTCTGCGTTTTGTAACGAAAAGGACTTTTTTATATTTTCATAAAAAATAGCGGCGCCTTAAATATCAAAGCATAGAATTCAAAGCTAAAAATTGAGCGTGAAGGGTTGAGGGTTAAGAATTGGGAGTTAAGAATTGGGAGTTAAGAATTGGGGGTTAAGAGTTGAGAGTTGAGAGTTGAGAGTTGAGAGTTGAGAGCTGAGAGTTGAGAGTTGAGAGTTGAGAACTCAAAACTAAGAGCGGCGGGCCCGAAGCGCACAAATCAAAAAAACACGCGACGAAACTGGCACGTTTTATTAAACACTGACACAAAAAATAAAATTATTTTTCCACGCTAAGAAATAAAACGGGTTTTGATCTTAGCAGGCTGCTAGGGCCTGTTAAAACAGGATTTAATCCAGAGGCAAATTAAAACGATAACCAATATTGCGCACAGAAGTAATAAAGCGCGGCTGTTTTGGTGTGTCGCCAATTTTAGCCCTCAAGGTGTTGACACATCGATCCACACTGCGGCCGGTGGTTAATAAGTTGCCCTGCCATACGCTATCGAGCAGCGCCTCTCTGCTAACCGCTTGATTGGCTTTTTTTAGAAGGTACTCCAGCAATCCGTATTCTTTAGGCGTAAGTGAAATATTTCCACGCTGCTGATGCACAAGTTGCTTAGATCGTGTATCTAAGCTGAACGCAGCAAAATCATAGCGCTCTTGCAGCGGCCGAATATGGCGGCGCAAACTCGCTTCGCATCGCGCGTGCAGCTGCTTGGCGCTAAAAGGTTTAACGACATAATCGTCGGCCCCGAGGTTGAGCCCGCGGACTATATGCTCTTCTTCGCCCCTTGCCGTCAACATAATCAGTGGGCAGTTGATGTCGGCTTCGCGAATTCTCGCACAGACTTCAAAGCCGTTAATTTTGGGCAGCATCACATCCAAAAGAATTAAATCAAAATCATTCGACAAGGCCATTTGAATGGCTTGCTCACCATCTCTGGCAACTTGAATGTCGTAATTTTTTTTAGAAAAACTGCCCTTTAAGCCCAGAAGAATAGCCCGATCATCCTCCACGATCAGCAATTTGGATGCACACTTCCCAGGTTTAACTAATGCATCAACACTCATCAGCGGCGCTCCTCTTCGCAAGTGTCTGCGACATAAATCGGCAGTTTAATGCTGAACTCACTACCTTGCCCGGCTTTGCTACAAACAACAAGCTCACCATTGTGTTTATCAACAATATTTTTCGCAATATACAAACCCAAACCACAGCCCTCGCTTGACCGGCTTAAACGCTGATCCACCCGATAAAAACGATCGAATATTTTTTTCTGTTCCGCCGCCGACAAACCCACACCGTTATCGCGCACCCGAATATAAACGTAACATTCATCCCTTGCCAGGCTAAGCTCGATAGACTTGTGTTCACCTGTGTATTTATAAGCATTCTCGAGCAGGTTAATTAATGCAATGCACAACTTGTCTTTGTCTGCAAAAATAAACGCTTTTGCGCATCCAGAAGCATCGTCACGAGGAGCGTTATGGGAAGGAACGTCATTGGAAGGAGCGTTATGGGAAGGAGCGTTATGGGAAGCAGCGTTATGAGAAGAAAGGTCGTGGGAAGCAGCGTCGATAAAAGAAACATAATGAAAATCAACACAGGCCTGATCAAACTTATGTTTAATTGCCGACATTGCCATAAACAGCACAGATTCGGCATCTAGTACAACAAAATCAAAATTTGTTATGTCGCGTTCGACCTGCGTGTACTCCAAAAAATTATTCACCAGGCGGGTTAAACGCTCATTTTCTTCACCGATCACCGTCACATACTCAAACAAATGTGGTGCCATAAGCGCTCGCTCATCGGTAATATTTTCAACCAGCAACTTCACCGAGCTCAGCGGCGTTTTAAGTTCGTGAGAGACGGTCGATATAACGTCACTTTTTAACTGATTTATTCGCTCTTGCCCGCGCACCCTTAGCAGCACGGCAATCGACGAGACTATAAGCAGCAAAATGATTGAGCTAGCCGTGCCAATATACATGCTAAACCTAATCATATTTTCACGATCAAAGTAGTTCGAATCATCCGAAAGCAGATAAATAGTAAAACCGTGCAACACGCCGCTCAATGCTTTTTCATACAGCACCACCGTCGCATCGATAGGCCGGGCGTCTTCACCATCAGGCAAGGCAAGATTGTTGGGCGATACCGCGCTGGCCCTAATTGAGCTCAAATGTGGGCCATCAACGTGCTCTGCAATCACCTCTTTAACGGCCCGCTCAAATAAGCTGCGATCAATCAACAGCGATAAGTTCCTGTCCGGGCCGTGTAACACCATCACTGAATCAGTTGATTTCAACGCCGCCATGCCTCCGCTTTCAATCGCGGCCAAAAAACTGTTGGCTAAGGCTTCGGCGCCATAAGTTTTAAACACAAAAGGCCGAAGATGTGGATAAATCAGCTTAAGTTCGGCCTCCATCGCCAACAAGCGCTGCATCATATAAAGGCGCTGCTGCGAATTCAGCGCCGCTGTTTTTTCAGAATAAGTATCCAGCAACTCAATTAGCGCAGCCATCATCGCTTCAATACGGCCGGGAGCAACGCGCATTTGCCCCTGTTCCAGTGCAATCTCAAGGCCGCGTATTAAACCGCTTAAGATAAATTCAGGCCCGCCTGCACCGGCATTATTTAGCTGGAGCAAGCGCTCGTAATAATCAAAAGCGCTGGCCCACTGCCCCAAGCGATAGTAACAACGTGCAATTGCCAGAACTAATTGCACTTGCTCACCGAAGTTGGCGCGCTCAAACAAAGCCAGATACAGCTGTAAGGCCTGAGTCGCGTCATTTTTCTGAAACTCAAGTAACTGCGCCTTTCTCCAAGCGGGCCGGGTACGCGGCAGTTCCAGCTCAACAACAGGCTGAGGATAAAGCAGCTGCCCCTCAGACCAGGCCAGCGCCGCCAGCACCGGCTGCTCAGTGACTATCGCCGGGTAGCTGGCAATGCCATTTTCACGCCAGCGCAGCTCCACAGCGCTTAACCACTCGTCCCAGTGTTGCTGGATACGGGCAACCGCACGATCGGCATCGCGCTTGTAAATAATTTCTAAGCGTTTACTGCTGGCTAGGCGCTCATTTTCAATTGCACCAAACATAAACCAAATCACACAGACAACCGGCGCACAAACACCGAGCACAAGAAAAACAAACCACGGCGAAAGTTTGTTAACGCCTATTTTTTTATTCAGCATCACTTTCATTTATTTTTGATCAGCCGATCTAAAATATAATCGTGATCCGCCTGCATTATTTTTGCGCTTTGCCTGGATGAATAAAAAACGATGTGATAGGTGTATTTTTTTTGCCTGTTCGGAAATAAACTTCGGTCTTCGACCTCATCGCCATAACTGGTTTTATAGTCTGCCTGGTAGCGCAGGGCAGAATAGTCACCCAACTGTATGTGGCTCAGCGAGTTTGGCCTTAATTTGTAATCGAGATAATAGGCCTCAGCCCAGCCGATTGACTCTTCGGCAAGCTCCGCCAAGCTGACCTGTTGCCAGTTGTCTCTCGGCGCCACATTAATTCCGTATTGCGCAACAGAGAGCCCATTAAACGGCAGCAAGACATAGTTCTGACCGTCAAGTGCACGGCTTTTAACCGCATACATTAACCAGCGCGGCGGCAGATTAATCGTCAGGCTGGCACTTAAAACATGGGCCAGTTCCTGTTTTGCGGCAGCCGAGCGGTAGTTGCGCAGCTTGGTGGTCAGCTCGCCCTGGCGCGCTTGCAAAATCAGGCGCCTTTGGTCGCGGGCAATCCAGTAGCTCTCATCGCGCACAGCAATGTCATTCAAGACGTAGGTGACTTTGAGCTGATAAGCGCGAAAATTTCCCGCCGGCACCTCAAGCGCGACATCGGCGTCGACCACCTCAATATTGGCCCGATAGGCCGTTACACCGCCCCCGTCAAAAAGCGACAAACTGGCCCGATAATGCTCGTGCAGAGGTAAACGACGCAAAATATCAACCAGATCCGTGGCCAGATAAGCGGCATTTTGCTCAAATTCATAGGATATTCCGTTGGGCGGTTTATCGTAGCTTATGCGAGTACCGTTTGCGCGCAGCGCCTCTAAGACCCGGCCAAAATTGTGCCGCTGATAACTGACAAAACGGTTCGCCTCATCAAAACTTAGCGACTGCTCAAAGCGATACTCATTTTTTTGTGCAAAAACGGTAATATTTTCAGTCTTCCACTGTCGACCAAGCGCCGAGACCAGCTCGGATTTTATCCGTGTCGTATACTTACCAAGTGAGCCGTTAATATCGTAGGATTCATATTCCAGCACTTCGCCATCGCGCCAGGGGCTCGGCAAAAGCTCTACACCTTGCTGTTGAAGATAGCTTTGAGATTGCTGCAGCACATTTTGCACTTGCGCGAACTCGGCAAAATCCTCGAGCAAGCGCTGGTGAATGCTCGCCACCTGCTTGTTGGCGCCGATAAGACTGTAGCAGTGAGCAGCCCGAAGTAGTGCCTGCGCCTGTAAGTGTTTATGTTTGCTGTGTTTGGCAACATGTTGATACAACAGGGCAGCGCCCTTTAAATCACCGAGCACCTCTTGCAAATAAAAAGCTCGCTGTAGATTAACAGCCTCAGGTTTTAAGCTGGTTTTAGCTTCAAGCTCAGCTGAGTCGGGCTTAAGTGTTATCGCTGCTGTTATCGCTGTCGTTGTCTCTGTCTTAGCCGCGGCCGAATTAAACAGCGCCATGCCAAACACCAACATGCCCACGCACACCGCGCACCAGACATCGCCATACCGCTGCATATTCAATCCATCGCTAACTTCGCGCGCAATGGTAACAAAAGTTTGTACGCGTATTGTCCTGGAATTGTAACCACGGCGTATTTAATCGAAGTGCACAGGCCCTCTTTGGCGCCAGAATCGACCGCACTGGCGCAGCGAGTTCAAAAAGGCAGCGGTTACATTCATTTACAGTTTTATTTACAGGCGCACATTAAGCTAAGCCGGTAGAACACAATAGCTATTGCAGCATTCAAACAAGCCAACAATGCAACCAACAATGCAACTAGGGCCTGTAAATACATAGTGGCTATTAACGAGGCACTTAGAAGCCCCAGACAAGACCTAGACAAAACACAAACAAGGAAGCAGCATGGAAACGCTACAGACATTGCCCCAAAGCAACGACGCCGGCACCGTACGACGCCTGAGAATAAAAGAAAAAACATTTATCGCCTGTGCGGCGCTGATATTTATTTTACTGAGTGTCGCCGACTTAGTTGAAGACCATCAACAAGCCCACAGTGCATTGATGCTGCTAGGTGATCTGTTTTATAGCTTTATATTTTTAGCCCTGCTCGCCTTTTTGTGGAAGACCTTGCCACTGTCTTTAGGCCGACGCCACGCCCAGCTCAATCAACAGGCCACATTAAGCCAGCAACAAGCCGCCGCCTGGCAGCAACAAGCCGAGCATTTTATCCGCGGTTTAAGCGCGCTAATTAATCAACAGTTTGACCAGTGGCAGCTCAGCCAGGCGGAGAAGCAGGTCGCTGCACTGCTGTTAAAAGGTTTAAGCCTGAAAGAATTAGCACTGATCCGGGAGGCTAGCCAAAGTACCGTGCGCCAACAAGCCTGCGCTATTTATAAAAAAGCCGGGCTCAAAAATCGTTCGGAGTTGGCCGCGTTTTTTCTAGAAGATATCTTAGTCATTGAGCACAACAACGCCGATGAGCACAAAAAACACATAGCACACAAGTCGGAGTCTTAAGCACATAAGCACTAAAAAAAGGCAAACGAACATTTGCCGTATTTGTTTTGCGCCGCTGCGGCAATAGATTCACACACTCATTCACTAGCAGGGAATCTAGCCCCATGACTCAGTTTCAGACTCCTGGCCCTTTAGCGGCTTTACCCAACTCGCTGACGACAAAGCGCGCGGCCGTAGCGCTGACTTTAACAGGTTTATTAAGTGCCTGCGGCGGCGACACCGCGTTTCCAAGTGAGCCACTTAACCTTGATTACACACTCGAACTCAGGCAGCTCGGCGAAGAAATAGAGCACTTAAGTGGCATCAGTTTAAATTTTGATAACGGCGCCTTTGCGGTACTCGGTCAAGGCGGCGATATTGTGATGCTCGACAGTGTTGGCCTTGTGCTCGAGCGTTTTGATATCGACATCGGCGACAGCAAAATCTGGACAGGCATTGAATATGCCGGCGACGAGCAGTACCTGCTTAGCACCCTCGACGGAGAGATTCACAGGCTCTATGCCGAGCAGCAATACAGTGAGCTCGAAGTTGATTTGAGCTTTGATATCAGCGAGCTCAATGCTGTGGCTTATGACTTTCAGCAAAACAGCATCCTTGCGATCAGCGAAGCGCCATACAAAGTACTGTTTACAATAAAACAAGATGGCCGCATCAGTCAGAAAAAACTCGAGCCGCGCTTTGACAACTACCGCATTGAAGGCCTGCATATGGGCGAGCAGGGTTTGTACATCATGACACGAGGTTATGAACTGGACGCCGAGCCGCGTGCCAATGTTGTTATCAAAACCGATGCTAAAGCCAATTTTGATAGCGCCTGGCAGCTCGATGCAGGCCCGAGTTCTGGCCTTGTTGTGATTGATGAACAGGCACCGAGAATTATCAGCGCCTTTAACGATACTGCTGCGAGTTTAAAATCTTATGAACCTGAACCCGAAACCAGCACGGCCGAATTTACTGCACTTAGCAGCATTGACAAAGTTGAACTTAACTTTAACCAACCTTCCGGTCTCGACTACCACAGCCGAGATAATCTGTTTTCTGTCAGCGACTTTGGTGAGATTCGTCATATTCAGCCTGATGGACAAAACACCTTATTATTTAGCCTAGACGACCAACAGGGCAGCTACGAAGCCATCGCCAGCGACGGCCCCTTAGATCACGTTCGCTTGCATTTATTAAAATCGCTGGAAAACTCCGGCCCGTCAAAAATTGAAAGCTATACGCGCGATGGCCTGTTGTTAACCAGCCGGGATATCCAGGCGCTGAGCCCGCAAGACAGCGGGCAAAATGCTAGCACCAGCGAACACGTGTTTGACGCACTTGATTATGTCGCCGCAAACGATCTTTTTTATCTGATTAATGCCAGCGCCGGGCGCGCCAAATACCTATATCAGCTCGGCCCCGAACAACAGCAAAACACCGCCCTGGGCACGGCCTATACACCCTACCAGATTTCGGCCTTAAGTGTTGATGCCACAAGCAATACCCTGTATTTCAGCACGGATGAATATATGCAAAACGGCAACAAATACGCCGGCCTGCTGATTAAATACGACTTAACGCAGCAACAGGAAATAGGCCGCTTTTCCATCGTCGATGGCGACAACAACAGCATCGGTGCGGTCAGCCCTTCAGGCCTCGCGCTCGATCTAGACCTGCGCCAGCTGTTGATTAGCTCCGATATGGACAACAGTGCGATGCATATTTTTGAACTGCCGGAATAGGCGATAGCAAAGGCTAACAAAAACTAGCCACTGATAAAGTTAGTAATAACAAAGCGAGTGTGCGTAAGCGAGAGTCTTATCTCAAAGCGCCACTCGCTTTTTTGTTCAAGTGTTCACCTGCGTACAGTTGATGTGCTCCAGGCGCACAGTCGCGCCGCTGCCCACAAGGCTAGTTTGTTGTTTTTATTTTGTTTTTTACATCTGGCACAGAAGTCGCTAAAAGAAATAGCTGAAAGAAGTCACTAACAGATTTAGCCGCTAAGCTCCTATAAGTTTTAGCACATAGCTTTTGCTAACTACACCAAACAAACAACTAGCGCCGACCGCCATGCTACACAACTACCTTGTACTCGCCTTGCGCAACTTAAAAAACCATAGCCTGTTCAGTGTTATCAATATCGGCAGCCTGTGCCTGGGTCTTTGTCTGTGCCTGTTGACAGCGGCCTATGTTATTTACGAAATTGACTACGACAGCGGCTATCAGCACAGTGATCGCATCGTGCGTGTGCACCGCCACTATGGCGGCGAAGACATGCACCTGGCCGCGGTTGCCGCGCCGTTTAAAGATGCACTGGAAAAAAACTTCAGTAAAGATATAGAGCGTGTTGCCCGCCTGGGCATGCTGCCTGCGATGCCAATGAGCTATGGCGACGTAGTTATCAATGTCGACGACATGCTCTTTGGCGAGGATAAAATCTTTGACATCTTTGATTTTGAGTTTATCGAAGGCGATAAATTTGATGCCCTCGGCAGCGCCAACAGCATTGTTTTAACTAAAAGCTCGGCGCAAAAATTCTTTGGCCAGCAGCCGGCTTTAGGCAAAGAGCTGCTGCTCTACGGTCTCTACCCTCTTACCGTTACCGCGGTGATCAATGATCTAGATAAACAAAGCCACCTTAGGTTCGGCAGCCTGTTGAGCCTGGAAAACCTGCGCAACAGCTTCCCCCAGGATTTAGTTAACTGGGACTTCAACAATTTTTACACCTATTTACTTTTAAACTCTGAAACTGACTCAGGCGCACTCGAGCTTAAAATAAACAACTTGCTAGCCGAGCTGGGCAACGACATCGCCAACGATCAAAGCTTGAGTTTAATGCCACTTAAAAAGATACACCTGCACTCAAACTTAAGTTATGAGATGAAAGCCAATGGCAGTTATATTCTGGTCTGGGGCTTTTCTGCCATCGCCCTGCTTATTTTAATTATCGCCTGCATTAACTTTGTCAACTTAAGCACCGCAAGGGCCAGCCATCGGGCCAAAGAAATAGGTGTGCGCAAAAGCTTAGGCGCAAGCCGCCAACAGTTAATTACGCAATTTCTATTTGAGTCGTTTTTAATGAGTGTGCTGGCCATGTTGCTTGCGCTTGCACTGGCAGAACTGCTGATGCCTTCGCTAGCGAGTTTTGTAGAGCTTCCACTTAGTATCAAGCTGCTGTACCAAAAGCAAGGCCTGTTGGCGATGCTGGTTTTGCTTATTGTTGTCACTATTTTTGCAGGCGGCTATCCGGCGTTTTATCTCAGTAACTTAAAAGCCATTCACGCTCTTAAAGCCCGGCAAAAAAATAGCTCGGGCGCACGCAGTTTTCGCACTGCCTTAGTGCTATTGCAGTTTTCAACATCCATCGCACTGATTATTGCGACCCATATCATTGTTAAACAAACCGATTTTGCCTTACAGCAAGAGCTCGGTTACCAAAAAGCCCAGGTCGTCAATATCAGCTTAAGCCACAGCAAAGGCTACGAAAACCGCCACGTTTTGTATCGCACGCTAAAAGAGCGTTTATTGCAAAGTGAGCACATCGTATCAGTTGCCGCCGCGCAGCAACTGCCAACCATGGCTTTTCGCGATATTTGGTCCTATGTCAAAGAGGGGCAAAAACTCGGCACCAATGATACGGTATCGCTGCCAACCTTAAATGCAGGTTATCAATTTCATCAGCACTACCAGATCCCGCTGTTAGCGGGCCGCTATTTTTCACAAGAACTCGGCGATCAGTTTGTGCGCATACCGAGCGACGAAAACCCCATCGGCGAAGGCAAGGCCATTGTCAGCCGCTCGGCGGCGCAGGCTTTGGGCTACAGCCCCGAGCAGGCCGTCGATAAAATTATTAAAATCCCCTTCCCTCCGGGCTCAACCAACTACCATATTGTCGGTGTTGTTGAAGATATACACTTGGGCAGTTTAAAAGAACAGCAAAAACCTCAGGTCTACCACCTGGTGCAAAATGAAGAGCGCTTTGTCAGTGTGCGTTTGGCAGCGGGCCATATACAAGAGGCATTAAGCTATATAAAACAAAGCTGGCAGACGATGCTTCCCGGCGAGCCCCTGCCACTTCGTTTTTTAGATAAGGATATAGAACTGCTGTATAGCGCAGAGAAAAAACAGAGTCAGCTGCTCGCTTTTAGCTCCGCGCTAACGGTCATCATTGCCTGCATGGGCCTATTTGGCCTTGCCGTATTTACCACCGAGCGACGCCAAAAAGAAATCGCTATTCGAAAAACACTCGGCGCAAGCAGCTCAAGCATTGTTATGCTGCTTAGCAAAGAATTTGTTTTATTAGTGCTTAGCGCCAATTTAATCGCCTGGCCGATGGCCTATATTTTTATTCAAAGCTGGCTAAACAATTTTAGCCGCCATATAGAGCTTGGCTTTGGCCCCTTTATCAGCGCCGCCCTAATAGCCCTTGGCCTCGCCTGGCTAACCACCGCCGCCCACGCCGGCGCCATTGCTATGGATAGGCCGGTAAAGCGTTTACGCTATGAATAAACAAAGCAAACAAGCGGCATAAACTGCAGGCAAAAAAAAGCCGGTCAAAGACCGGCTAGTAAGACTGACTAAAACAAAAACATGCAGCTAATTTTAGGGCCTGCTTATAGGCTTGCTAAATTCAAAGGTCTGCAGACCGACAGTACTGACGTGGCCGTCTGTATCTTCAAAGGTGATTTCGATCTGGTTGTCGCCCTGCTGAAGCAAGCTGTAATCCACCGGAATTTCTAACACCCCCCAGAAAACAATGCGGCCGCGATACTGGCCAAAACGATCGTAGCGCTGATCGTAGCCGCGATAGTCGGCGGGCACATTGACCACCTGGCCATTAACTTTAACAACAGGCTGCAGGCTCTTTTCGTGGTGGCGACCAACGCCGAGGCGCAAAATGGCTTCACCGTGAGTGCCTTTATTGACACCGGCTACGGTATAACTAAGCGGACTGCCATCTTCAATGGCCTGCACCATGGTCGGCGAGAACAGTTTTTTCTCAACCGAGCTATCACTGATATTGATATTGTTTTGATATTCAACAATCAAGATCGCCGTCGATTCTGCACCAAGTTTTATGGATGCGGGAATGCTAGCGCCGTAATTGTGTTCGGCATAGCGCACACCGCCGTCACTGCCCTGGTAAATATGGCGCAACTTAACATTGCTAACGGCGGCACCGGCGCCATTTAATTGCAGGTTTAAGGCCGACTCACTGAACTCAAGGCTGTTGGCAATCACAAACAATTTATTGCCGTCGACATAAGCATCAACCTGAATATCCAGATCCGACGCCCAACTATCTACACGTGTGCCGTTGACGTCTTTCCACAAGTCGTAGTGGTGAACAATGTCGGAGTACATCCACTCACCGCTGCCATTGTTAACGCGCTCGTGCTCTTGCACCATCAAACGCCACGGGTAGTTGGTAATACGCCCCCACGGAGTTTGATACTTGGCCCAGTCGCCGTGCGCTTTTACCGTGACAAACGGTACCGCCGCGCCGATGCGATCGGGGCGCTGCATAAACTGCAACATCATTGCGCTGTAGGCTTTCACCTGCAGCCAGTCGCGCTCTGGGTTCCACGGAATACCGAAGTCGCCTTGCATCTGCGTGCCGTATTCAGAAATCACATAGGGTTTTACTTCGTCCCAGTGCGAAGCCTGGTAGGCATCGAGCATGTCAAAAATAGCTTCGATATAAGAGCCTTTGCGGTATTGCTCAAAGAATTCACCCTTGGCGCTGTACGGAATATTCGGGAAGTCGTACAAGTGCAGCGAGAAGAAATCCATATTCTCGCCGGCAATATCTAAAAAGCGCTTGTCCCACTCTTTCCAGCGCTTAAAGTCGACAGCATTCCAGCGGCCCCACTGCACACCGTTTTGATCGGCGCTGTACGGATCGGCTTCGTAGTCGGGGAACGCGACGGTGTAACCGCCAACTTTTGTGCCCGGCGCCACCGCGTGAATCTGATCGGCAACACCGTTGTGGTAGCGGAAAATACGCTCAACTTCTTCTTCCGGCTGATAGCCGTGGTGGCCGGCGTTGCGCACCAAGTCGTAAATCGGCTCGTTAATCACTTCCACCCAGGCCGGTTTGTTTGGCCCGCTGTCGTTAACACTGGCGCGGAAGAAGTGCTTAATGTAGTTGCCCATAAAGTGGCCGGTGGCGCTGCCAAAAGGCTCGGCTGCAGTTTCCGCGCTGCTAAAGGTAAAGTTATTCATACCCTTTTGGCCGTCGGCGTAGAACGGACGATAATAAGCGGCCTGAATAAAGTTCTGGTTGCGATCGTCGTACTGGCTGCGCACATAGTTGTTGCGCAGGCCCTGACCGCGGCTTTGCATATAGGCCTCAGATGCCCAACCCGAGCGCGACGGGTCTTCCTGGGCACTGGTAACTTCGAGCGTCATTTCACCGGTGTCGCGACCAAAATACACATCGCGGCCGTTGAGAAAATCATTCATCACGTCCGGCAATTTATTTGGCTCGTTGCCACTGTGCTGGCCGCCGCTAATCCAGTCTCTGTCTTTCGGGAAGCTGTGCAGAGTAATAAATTTGCTGCGCTCAAAGCTGTCGACACCGCCAACTTCGTGGCGCACATCCATATTTACCTGAACATCAACACCGCCGGCGCTGCGCTCGCGTGCCATCTGCGCATTGGGCGCAACTTCTGGCTGACGCGGATCATCCTGACCGAGGTACATCAACTTAAAGTAATAAGCGCTCCACTGCCACGCGGATTCACCGGCGCTCTCAATACGCAGGGTATGGCCACCGGCCTGCTTCACTTTTATTACCGGCGCAATATCAAACCAGCGCCAGGTCGCCCAGTCTCCGGCACCTTGCATAGGCGTTTCGGAGACAAGCTTGCCGTCGAGGTAGACTTTGGCACCTATGCCCTCAGTTGCCGGCGAGGCGATTTCAAGGCTTAGGCGGTAGTAACCGGGAATATCGAAGTTGATATCGTATTCGGCCCACTCACCACGGGTATTGTGGCTGATGCCAGAGGCACTGCTCTCGCGATTCCAGCCGTCGACGTCGTCACCATCGATGGTCTCGGCGCCGCGGCCGGTGCGATCGTAAAAACCTGTTGGGATAAAAAACTTACGGCGCGCGGGTTTCTGAGAAAAATCCTCACCGATATAGTCACGCGGATTGTCCCAGTCAAAACCGCAGTCGTCAGTGCACGGGCTCGGTGACGGCACTGGGCTTGGCGACGGGCTCGGACTTGGTGACGGGCTCGGGCTTGGCGACGGGCTCGGGCTTGGCGACGGGCTCGGGCTTGGCGACGGGCTCGGGCTTGGCGACGGGCTCGGGCTTGGCGACGGGCTCGGGCTTGGCGACGGGCTCGGGCTTGGCGACGGGCTCGGGCTTGGCGACGGGCTCGGGCTTACAATCGGGCTCGGGCTGACAACCGGGCTTGGGCTGACAACCGGACTTGGGCTGACAACCGGGCTTGGGCTGACAACCGGGCTCGGGCTGACAACCGGGCTTGGGCTGACAACCGGGCTTGGGCTTACAACCGGGCTTGGGCTTACAACCGGGCTTGGGCTTACAACCGGGCTCGGGCTTACAATCGGGCTTGGGCTTACAACTGGCAGCGGCTTATAAACGCCTTCATAAACGATATCAATAGCGCGTGCGTTCCACTGCCACTCAGTTTGGCCAAAGCTCTCAAGGCGAAGTGTATGCTCACCAGCGCTGGCTATCAGCAACTGGTCCGTCACACTAAACTCCATCCACGCTGTCCAACTGCCATCAATGCTGGTCTGAGAAACGGGAAGCTCGGCAACAGCTTCGCCATCGAGCAATAAACGTAAGTTTGTGTCGCCATCAACTGGCGTCGCTAACTCAATAACAACGCTGTAGCGGCCGGGCGCTTTAAAGTCGACAAGGTAGTCGGCCCAGTCGCCACTGGTAATATGGGTAGCTGCATCGCCGTTTGGATAAAAACCGGGGAAGCTATCTTCTGTTGCGGGCGTGCCATCACCTGTCGCGCTGTACGCCGATGCAAGCAAGCGGTAATCGGCCACCGGGCTCGGCGACGGACTTGGGCTTAGCGAAAACTGGGGGCTGGGCGTGACCAAGGGGCTCGGGCTAACCTGCGGACTGGCTTCCGGACTAGGGTTTGGATTTGGGCTTGGATTTGGACTCGGCTGTGGCGCAACACTTGGCGCGGCGCTGGGCACAGAACTGGGCAGCGGGCTCGGCAACGGCTGGGAGCTGACAGCAGGGCTCGGCATTAAACTGGGAACCGGGCTCGGTGCCGGGCTAAAACCATTGCCTGGGCTGGCGCTGGCAACAGGGCTCGGGCTAGGCGCACCACCGCCGGGAAGGCTTGAGCCTCCACCACCGCCACACGCAGCTAAGCCGGCGGCTAAAGCGCTGACACTAAGGAATTGAAAGACTGACTTCATACTGCTCCCCAATCGTTTATCGAAAACGGCAACAACGCTTGTTAAGTTTTGGGCAGCCTAGTTATCGGCACCACACTTAAGTAGCAAGCAAAAAACCTTGCTTGCACCGCGTCGTATTTCGCTAAATTTAAGGGCGCGAGTCTAAGGCTTGCGAATAAAACAAAGACATCAGGCAGAAGTTGGAATTTGTCAGAGCTTTGATTTAGCCTGCAACTCAAGCTGAGACACAAGTCACAAAGTGAAAAATTACGAATTCGAATCGCCGTATTGCGGCATCAAAAACCAAGAGAAATTTAAATAAAACAGGCAAAACAACAATAAAAAATCGCGACCAAAGTACCAGGAGTTTAAGCACCAGGCGTTTAGACCTCGGCGAACCAACTACATACAGCTCTAATACGGGTTAACTGCGTTTGTCAAAATAATTAAGCCACTCAAAACAGGCGAATTAAAACCTTAGCTAACGCCCCTTTTCTCCTATACAGCCCTTACTTAATTACGGCCTTTGCCTAATTACGGTCTTGTCTAGCGGCGCGATACGGTATGCCCCGCGTGCGCATTTTAATGGCGTAGACACTGGTAAATGCGGTAATAAACAAGGTATCGCGTTCGGCCCCGGCAAAAACAACATTGGCCGTATCCTGCTCAAGTTCAATGCGCTCTATCTCAACACCATTGATGTTGCGCACGCTTATATAGGGGCTGCGGCTGCCATCGCGCGCGGTTAAATAGATATTATTTTCACAGTCTATGCTCATGCCATCGCTGCCGACATCTGCAAAAACTTGTTTATTGCTAAGGCTGCCGTCTTCTTCAATTAAATAGCGATAAGTCACATTCAGGCCACCTTCTTCGCTAACAAACAATACCTTGCCATCGGCCGTGCCGACTATGCCATTGGGCCGAAATAAGTCTTGCGTCACCCGCTCGGCAACCGAAGCCCCATAGGCAATACGATAAACTTGACTGGTTCCGGTATATTGTTCGCAGCGATAACAGGGGTCGGTAAAATAAATATCGCCATTCGGAGCTAACCACAAATCATTGGTCTGATTAAAACGGCCACCGCTGTGGCGGCTGGCAATATCACTGACTAAACCAAGCTCGTCCATTTTTACTATCTTGGCGCTTTCCGTTTGCGCTATCAGCAAGTGATCGTTTTCATCAAAATATAAACCGTTGGCACCTTGAGTATTTTCCAACTCAAGAGACAAATTGCCGTTTATATCGTAACGATAAATACGGCTGTTCGGCACATCGCTAAAAAACAAATTGCCAACGCTGTCTACAGCTGGTCCTTCTGACCAGGCAAAACTAATATCGCGGCTAATATCTTTTAACTGCGCGCCTTCGCGCAGCACACCACTGGCAAAGGGCTCAAAACACCCGCCGGCCAATTGGCTCTCGGCGCAGCCGTCGGCATTCACAGGCTGAGCAAGCGGCGAATGCGCACAGGCATCTAAGTGATCGGCAACACCATCGCCATCAAAATCAGTAAAGGCGCTCGCCGATGGGCTTGGTTCGGGACTTGGCTCCGGGCTTGGCGACGGACTCGCTAGCGGTGATGGACTGGCGCTGGACTCGGGGCTTGGTGACGGACTCGCAATGGGCGATGCGCTGACACTTGCTTCAGGGCTCGGCAAAGGGCTCGCTATCGGCGATGGACTGAGGCTTGCTTCGGGGCTCGGCGATGCACTCGCTATCGGCGATGGGCTGGAGCTTGGCTCCGGATTCGGCGATGGACTCGCTATAGGCGATGCACTGGCACTTGGTTCGGGACTCGGCTCTGAGCTTGGCAACGGGCTTGCACTGGGTTTGGGGCTTGGCGAAAGCTCAGGTGTCGGCTGCGGTGACGCTTGCGTGCTTACTTGCGGTGTTGGCGTTGGCTCCGGCCGGGGAGAGGGTTTTGCGGAAGGTCTCGCGGAAGCTATTGCGGAAGATATGGGAGAAGGCTTTGGCGCAATACTCACTACTGGGCTGGGTACAGGGCTAGGAAAAAAGCTCGGCGCAGGGCTAGGCTGCGGAATAACGGGGCCACCGGCATCCTGGCTTGGGCTTGGATTAGGGCTAGGTGCCGGCTCAGGGCTGTCTATGGGCTCAGGGCTGTTTACTGGCTCAGGGCTGTTTACTGGCTCAGGGCTGTCTATGGGCTCAGGGCTGTTAACAACAGGCAACTGAATATCGCTACTATCGCCCGAAGCAGAACCGCCGGAACCAGAGCCGCCACCGCAGGCGATCAAGCTTGTCGCCAAGCTAAAAATAGCCAGAAGCTGAACCGGCTGCCTAACATACGCCAGCCAAACACACTCTCGCCCAACAAAACTGCGCATACCATCCCCAAAACCGACAAACAAGGCCGCAGCGACTTGCCCCGTTATACAAACGAGCACTCAAAGAACAATTAGGACAGCTAGCCGAGCTTATCTATGTGTATAAAACGCGCCAGTCTAGGAGCTCGGGGCAACACAAAAACATCAGGCAGAAGTCGCAATTGAACGGGCTTTTGAACGGCTATGCGCGAGCAGTGAGACGGCATTCACAAAGACACGGCTCAACACGGCAAGGGCTAAAAAAATAGAAAAACAAGAAAGAAAACGGTGGGCGAGAAAAACAGCGCGCCTGGCGCCAACCTAACAAGCACTTAGCTCAAGTGTATAACTGGGCAGCAGTGTTGCCCCTTGCGCCTGGGTGTAGAGAAAATAACAATTATCGTCTTGCGGCAGGCCGTTGCCATTAAAGTCGTAACCAATATAGGTCTCATCAATATTGGGGTCATCAATGGCAAAGTCGTCAGAAAGACTCAACCATGACTCAAGGTCGGTATTGTCGAGCCAACCCCATTTCAGCCGCGTGTCACAGTTGCCGTCACCATTACTGTCGATATCAACAAGGTCATCGCGGCCGGGAACCTCACAGAGGCCAACACCGATTCGGAAGCGGCTCTGAACCAGATTATTTGCAGCCAGGGCCGAGGCGCTCAAATTGCGCAGCACAGCAACCCGACTCTCTTCACTGAGCTCAATAAACTTAGGCACCGCAATGGCCGCCAGTGTCGCAATCAAGACCAGCACTGCGAGCAGTTCAACCAAGCTAAAAGCCTTTTGATTCAGAAACTTGCAAAACATTCGAACAAATTTTAGACAAGCAAAAACGCATCATAGCAGTTTCGCGCAGCACTGCAATTCTGCGCGCCAGCGGTGAATAGCCAAGCCCGAGCCAGCCACCTCACACGAATGCATACATTGATAACAAAATCATCACAAAATGCAGCTCATCAGAAACTTAAAGTAAAAGCGCGAACCGCTTCACTGTATTCACACAGCCCCATATTTGTCGCCAAATTCATTTAGTAGCATTTTCTTATTATTCCCCCAAAAAACGCACTAAATAAAAGTATGACAATGAAGCCAAGCATGCTCAGAACAAAAATTCTTGCCACAAGTGTCTTAGCACTAAGCATCAGCGCCTGTGGTGGCAGTGATGATGACAATTCAGACAGCCAAATAACGCCGATTAGCGAGCCTAGTGCATCTAGCCAGCCCAGCCCAAGCACACAGCCAAGCCCCGATCCCGGCAACGTTGGCAGCCTACCAGAAACCGACGCGTCGCCGAGCCCCAAGCCCGACCCACAGAGCTTGTACTTAAAAGCCCACTACCCCGAAAAAAATTCCAGCATCGTGCCAACTGGCGACGAGATCGAGCTGCACTTTAATAAAGCGGTTTACACCAGCGGTGCCGATTTAACTAGCTTATTTACCCTGCGCGAACAGGGCAGCGGCAAAATCGTCGATTTTGATCTTAGCTACCTGACTGAAAAAATTGTTGTGCTGCAGCCTAAAAGCAAACTTGCCTACAAACAAAACTACGACGTGGAAGTTTCAGCTGCACTTGTTGCCGCTGACGGCACAGCATATAAGGGCAGCAGCTGGTCGTTTACAACGTTGGCCGATGTTGGCAACACCGACAGGCAGCGCCTTAGCGAGCAGTGCACCGGCCGCAAAGATGAAGCATTAAGCCTGCTTGAACTGGTCAACAATGAGCGCAAACTCGGCCCCGGCAGTCTCTGCGCCAGCCAGGGTTACAGTGCGCAAACTAGCCTGAGCCTGGTCTGTGACCTAAATAGCCTGGCAAGCTACGCAATTTCCAAGCAATACCGAGGCGAAGCCGTTAACTACAAAGATGGCGCGGCCTTGTTTTCTTATGAAGCAAAAGCGCTTACAAACCTTAGCCGCGTGATCGACAAAAAAGAAAACATTGGCGCGGTTGAGTTTTTCCAAAACAATATCTCAGCAAACGATTGTGCCGTATTGATGGACGCCGAGCTTGATCACTTTGGCGCAAGGCTTAACGCTCAAGCCGGGGCAAATACCTATCATGAGCTTATCTTTGCCAACGCCGCCGACGGTTTTGAACTAAGCCCGCACAGCGCAACTTATACTGGCGCGATCTTAGATATCAATACAACATTTAAAACCTTTAGCCTGCGCGGGCTTGATCAGAGCAAAAACATTTATAGTTACGCCAAAATTCAGTTAAGCGAACAGCTTATGCGCGATGATATTGTCGACGTTGAATTTATCTACCAAGCGAACAACCGCGATCACGATATTCCATTAACAGTATTATCACTGAAAAAATCGGCCAAGCAGCAGGCGTCTTATTTTTATATGGGCAACGCTTTAAGCTCTGACGATGTCTCGGCAGGCAGCAGCAATGAAGTGCTCGGTTCAAACATTCCGTTTGTTATTGAAAGTGACGACGTGGTTTTTGGTAACGACGGCAGCGGCGCAACAAATTTAGCCAGCACCTGGATTTCCTATCGCGAGAGTGAAGGTTATAAACTGGAGCGCTTGCTTTTGTGGCAGGGGCGAAAAATTATTTCCGGCGCGACTATCAGCAATATCACAGCGGCCAACACAAGCGCCTCCGGCAGCGCGGCAACAACTAAGCTCGCCCCCCATGGAACGATAGAACTCGACAGCGGTGAAATTATTACTATTGACTCTCTGGCACGCTTTGACAAGCGCGATGATCAAAGCGGCGAGTTTGAAACATTCAGCGACATCAAACCCGGCGATAGCGTATTAGTGCGCTTTTTCGACGACAATAACGGCGGCCTGCTCGCTGAATCTATTGTGAGAAACAATATAAATTAACGCCAGGCCAGCAAAAGCAGATAAATAACCCCCCCCCGGTGTTGACCGGGGGATTTTTATCAGGTTTTTCTGCTGCAGGCTTTTCCTCTGAGGGTGCTTGACCCTCCTCCTTAGCCCTGCCCCTTACCCCCCCCTTTTACACTGACTCTTTTTTTACCGCCCCTTCATTTTATCGCTGCTTTTTCTTACCCCTTCTTTTTTCCAATTTTCGGTTTTCACCAGGCGCCCATCGACTGAGCCAGTTTCAGGCAAGTTGAGTCGAGAAAACGTATACATATTTCCCATACTTAAAAGCTTGGCCTGAGCTGAATCAGCTCAGATAAATCAACTTAAGGCCTTCAACCGAAGGCCTTAAACTCAGCCCAGGCCCTGACATAAAAAAAGAAAAAAATCATCACGACCAACAGCCCGTCTGAAACTCGATTAAGAATCGAGAACCATTTCAAGTATAAAAAAGACAAGCATATTTACAGCCCCTTTTGTTAAGTAGCATTTTTGCTCTTAATAAAAAAGTTGGGACCTCACTCATGTTTAATACAAGAATGTTTGCTGTCACAGCACTGGCTTTTGTGCTCAGTGCCTGCGGCGGCGAAAATAATGACGAAACAGATCAAATCAACAACGCCATCAACCGCAGCCTTGACAGCCTGCAAAATCTGCAAGCGAGCCCCGCTAGTAGCGACCTGCCAAGGCCTGAGACAAGTGCGCAAGCCAGCGCTCCCGATGCCCAGGCCAGCCTGATGCCAGAGGCTCCAAGCACACCTAAAACGGAGCCTACATTGGCACCCGTGCCGAGCTCACCGAAACCGGAGCCCGCTGCTGAAAAAACCAGTGAACCTCAGCCGAGCTTAAAACCTCAAAGCAGCCCCGAGCCCAGGCCGACAGTACAAGCCACGTCACGGCCAGAGCCAAAACCAAGCGCAAGCGCAAAACCACGCCCTGAAGCCAGCCCTGAACCCAGTAGCGAAGCAAGCGCTAAACCTAGCCCTAAACCAAGCCCTAAACCCAGCACCGAAGCGACAGCAACGCCTAGTGCCACCCCTACAGCAAAAGCAACTTCAACACCGCAAGTCAGCCCGGAATTCAGCCCCGAGCCTTCCGCCTCTACAGTGCCGTCGCCATCAGCGAGCTTTGAAACACCCGAAGGCCAGCCGACAAGCACACCCGATCCTCAGAGCCTCTATATTCGCGAGCACTACCCACAAAGAGACTCAACGATTGTTCCAAGCGGTGATGAAATTGAACTGCGCTTTAACAAGGCCGTTTATATGCAAGGCGCAGATTTAAGCAGTTTATTTAGCCTGACAAACACGCACACAGGTGAGCTTGTCGACTTTGACTTAAGCTACCTGAGTGAAAAAATTGTTGTATTGCAGCCAAAACAAAAACTCGCCTACAAAACGGTCTATGACGTAGAAGTATCCGCTGCCCTGGTTGCCGCTGACGGCACTGCCTTTGCCGGTAACAGCTGGTCATTCACAACGCTCGGTGATGTCGGCAATACAGATAGAAAACGACTCAGCGATCTTTGCACAGGCAGAAAAGAACAGGCGCTTGCACTGTTGGAGCTTATCAATAACGAGCGAAAACTCGGCCCGGGCAGTATCTGTGCGGCGCAGGGTTACAGCGAACAGCCGAGCTTAAGTTTAGTGTGCCCGTTAAATACCGTTGCCTTTACCGCAAGTTTTTATCGCCAAAGTGGCAAAGCTGTAAACCACCTTGATTTGGCCGAAAAAAACCGCTACCAAGCTCAACGCATCGAATCACTTGCGCACACCAGCAGCAGCGAACTTGGCGCACAAGCATTTTTTGACCAAACTATTTCCGGCGCCGACTGCGCGCAAATTATGCATAGTGAATTTGAACACTTCGGTGCGTTTATCAATGCTCGCGCGGGCGGCGACTACCTGCACGAACTTGTTTTTGCCCAAGCACAAAACGGTTTCAGCTTAAAACCACTTACTAGCAACACCACCGCTGCAATTTTAGCTATCGATAAAAACCTTAAAACCCTCAAGCTAAGAGGCTTAGAACACAGCGATGTACTTTATAGTTATGCGAATATTCAGCCAGAACAAGCACTAAGCGTTGATGACATCGTTAATATCGAAGCCCAGTACCGCGCCGCACATAGAGACAGTGATGACCCGCTGGAAATATTTGCACTAGAAAAAGCGCCTCAGCAGGAACTTTCTTACCTGTTTTATGGCAAGGGTTTGATTTCAGAAGACATAAAGCCCGGTACTGAAAACGAAGTCTGGGGCTCAAATGTACCGTTTATTATAGAAAGCGCCGAACAGATATTTGGCGATGATGGCAGCGGTGCAAGCAGCTTAAGCACCAGCTGGCTCAGCTACGCTGAAGGCGAAGGTTATCGCTTGCAGCGCCTGCTGTTGTGGCAGGGCCGCCATATTATTTCCAAAGCGCGCATCGTTGCTGTTCAGGCCGAAATAAACCCTGGCCCTGAAGCCAGCGCACGCCTCGGCAGTGTCGAACTCGACAGCGGTGAAATCATTACCATCGACCGCTTTGCGCTATTTAGTACAAACGACAATCAAGCCGCTGAGTTTAATAGCTTTGACGATATCAAAGTTGGCGATACCGTGTTGATACGCATCTTTGACGACAACAATAACGGCTGGTTAACCGAATCCATTGTTCGAAAAAACGTGAACTAGTATTGTTTATTAAACATAAGGCACTCTAGCCTTACTAAGCTCGATTCCGGCTCAGAGCCTTCTGGGCCGGAAACTTTCCACAAAATGTATTCACAAATAGCGGCACAGGTACAAAAACTTAGAACCAGCCCTCCCTGCAAGCTTGCATTAAACCGGCAAACATCATTACAGTAGCGCCGGCCCAAATGGCGCCAAATACCGCATCGATGCCGAGCTTGCTCTAAGTAGCCAAAGCGCAGCGTCTATGTAAAGGCTGCCGTAAGCGCCTATCTCTCCAATCGTTATTTATGCCATCTGTTATTCCCTCGCCCGAATCAGGATTTGTTATGCCCTTGTTAACCCTTCGCCCAACTTGCTTGTTGCTGCCAAAAACGCTGAGCGCCTTAGTTGTTATAGCCAGCGCAGGCCTTGTGAGTGTTACGGTGAGCAATGCGGCCTTTGCCCACGGCGGCGGGCTGGAAGAAGTGATTGTTATGTCTGCCCGGGGCCATCGCACGCTCGACGATTCCGCCCTGCGTGTAGAGGTGCTCGGTGAAGAAGAGCTGCACGAAAAAGCAAATATGAAACCCGGCGACATACGCATGATGCTAAATGAAAGCACCGGCATTCAGGTTCAGCAGAGCTCAGCCACCAGTTTTAATTCAACTGTACGTATTCAGGGCCTCGACGGTCGCTATACCCAAACTCTGCGCGACGGCCTGCCAATATATTCGGGTTTTTCCAGCGGTCTTAGCCTCTTGCAAATCACCCCTTTGGATTTAAAACAAGTCGAAGTTGTCAAGGGCGCCTCGTCGACACTTTACGGCGGCGGCGCCATTGCCGGGCTTGTCAACCTGGTATCAAAAACACCGCAAGACAAACCTGAAAGCGCCGTTTTGCTAAATGCAACCTCTGCGGGGGGCCAGGACCTAAGTGCCTTTCACTCCCGCCAGGCAGGCCAACACGGGCTGACCTTATTTGGCTCCTACAACCGCAATGACGCCTATGAGGCAGCCGACAACGGCCTTAGCGCGATACCGGAGTTTGAGCGCACAACACTTACCCCGCGCTGGTTTTATTCTGCTTCAGAGCAAACCCAATTTGATCTCGGCCTTGGTCTTGTCAATGAACAGCGCCTCGGCGGCAGCATGAATTACATTCAAGGCCGGGCTCAGAATGAGTATTTTGAAGAAAACAAAAGTCGGCGCGCCTATCTTCGCTTAGGCCTGGAACACAGTTTTGACAACGAACTGGAATTTAAACTCAAGCACACAAATAGCAATTTTGATCGCAGCTTAGAAATTCCCGACTACAGATTTTCGGGCCTGCAAACATCGAGCTTTAGCGAACTTAGCCTCGGCAGCGATAGCGGCGAACACGCCTGGCTTATCGGCCTGAACGCGCTGCAAGACAAATTTGATCAGGACACAAGCGAGGACGGTTTTGTCCACGATTACCAACAACACAGCGTTGGCGCCTTTGCTCAATATACGCAAGCCTTAAGTGCTACGCTAAGCTTTGACGCCGGGCTTCGTATTGATCAACACTCCGATTACGGCGAATTTGTCCTGCCCCGCTTTGCTTTTTTATATACTCCGACGCACGAGCTTAGCCTGCGTTTGGGCGGCGGCCTGGGTTATAAAACACCAACATTGTTTATCACCGACGCCGAAGAACAGCACTTTGAAAATATCCAGCCAATTAATAGCCACGATTTTGACGCGGAAACATCCAGCGGCTTAAACTTTGATATCAACCACCGGTTTGAGCTCAACGACGAATTCACGCTCAACGGCAACTTCTTACTTTTTTATACAAAAATCAGCAAGCCCGTTGAGCTAGTCGACCAGGGCAACTATTTTGCATTCGAACAACACGATAACAACGTACACAGCAAAGGCTTAGAGAGTAATTTAATTTTTTCCTGGCACGAACTGAGCTACGTGCTCGGTTACACCTATGTCGACGCCAAACAAAACAAGCAGGACAAAGAACAGCCACTTGCACTGGTATCCAAGCACCGCTTAAACCAAGTCTTGCTGTGGGAGCGCGAAGATGATTTTCGCATCGGCTTGGAAGCTTACTACTTCAGCCCCCAACAACGAGAGCAAGACAGCACAGGCGAGAGCTACTGGATTTTTGGTTTAATGACAGAAAAAAGCGTAAGTGAATCCTTAGGTGTTTTCTTAAACTTTGAAAACTTCACCGATACACGCCAAAGCAAATTTGAAAATATCAACAACGGCGATTTAGTTAACCCAGACTTCAGGGATATCTACGCCCCGCTCGATGGTTTTGTTATTAATGGCGGCATTCGGCTTCACTGGTAAGAAAAATCCCCCCGCCAGAAAAGCACAATAGCAACAGCATGCTGCGCCTTGGCTCAAGGGCTATCGACCAAGATGGCTTACCCTGCATCAAGGCCAGGTTTTTCTGCACAAATAATAACGCAGTCTACATCGAGCGTGGTTTCACCAAATGCCACGGCACCCTCATCGTAGAGCCTTGATTTTACCGAAGAAAAGCCGGCCTCTTCCATCAGCATTTTAATTTCATCACTGCGGCGAATATTAAAACCATATTTGGTAAAGGCTGCATTTTTAAGTGCCGTATCGGAGCGAACGCCCCAAACTACGCGAGCCCCCGGCTTCAACCAAGTATAAATATGCCGAAAAAACGCCGGTAAATCATCGATAAAATAAAGTACATTGACAGCCATCAGAGCATCAACGCTATCCGCATCCAAGTGCACATGCAAACAATCGGCACTTTTTACATGCACGTGACACGGTGCGCTTATAAAGCGCTGCTGTAATTCAGCCGCCATTAACTGCGATTTTTCCAGCGCCCAATAGTGCCCCTCGGTGCCCAGCGCCTGCAATACCGGCTCGGACAACACACCATTACCGGGGCCAATCTCAACCACACATTCGCCCTTTGTTACCGATAAGGCCTCAATCGTTTTGCCAGTCATAAAACGATTGAGTTCATTCATCTTATCGCCAACGCCCAAACCTGCCTCGCCACTTGGACAGGCAAGCTGAGCGGCAACAAAACGCAATTCCTGTTCTTGTTGCTTGTTTTCTTGTGACGATTTGTGCTGCTTCAGGTCGTGATCTGGCATAAGGCCTCTCTATTCAGCTAGTTTTCAATAGGAAGAGTATGGTCTGCACCCCACTGTGCCCACGAGCCGTCGTAAAGCAGGATATCCGGGTAAGAACAAAGGCGCGCCGCCGCCAAAACTATGCAAGCGGTCACACCTGAGCCACAGGAAAACACCAACTGTTTAGCGCGCTTGGGAATGATCCGTTGAAACTCTTCAACAAGGCGCTCGGGAGATTTAAAGCAAAAACCATCTAAAACCAGAGCAAACGGTAAGTTGACAGAATTTGGAATATGACCCGACCTTAAGCCCTGCCTGGGCTCTGGCACCAAACCCAGATAGCGCTCTTTTGCGCGGGCATCGACAACTAAAACTGCCGGATTATCAATATTGCGTAAAATAAACGCTTTATCACACAGGGAATTTAAACGGCTCTCGCCAACACTCACTGCAGCCTCTTCACCACCTTGACTGCATTCGTCACCCGCGTAAGTATCTGCCACCGGGCGATTTTCATCTATCCACTTAGGCAAACCACCATCTAAAATAAAAACATTGTTAAAGCCCATAGCTCGAATTATCCACCAAGCTCTGGGCGATGAATAAATACCCTGGTTATCATAGACAACAACAATACTGCGCTGGTTTAAACCCAAGCCTTTAATGCCTTGCTCAAACTGAGACTGGCTAGGAAAAGCGTGAACCGTGTTCGAGTCAGTATCACAAAAGCTGCTTTCAAGGCAAAACTTCCGACTACCGGGTATAAGGCTCGCCTTTGCATAAGTGATTGCATTTTTGCCAACAACCTTGCTCATACTGGCGTCTAGTAAAACAAGCCTATCATTCGCTAAATTTTCGCTAAGCCACTGGGTCGACACACAAATATTTTCCATTTAAACCTCTGAATAATGAACAAACCGGCGCACCCTCAACACATAAAAACAGCAATGTAAAACACGACTTTCTTAGGGCCTGTTAACACTAATTAAATGCACACTGTTGCGCCCCTCATTCTGCTATCAAGGCGTTTGGAGCGCGGTTTGGTTGTTCCAAATAAGCGACAAACAACACAGAGAGCGGGATGAGGGGCACAACCCGAAGGGCTGGGCCTGAATATCCCCCCAGATGCGTTACTTATCGCTTATTTAGCTTGCTAAACTGCGCTCAAAGCGCCTTTCTGGTCGAACACTCAGGCTCCAGCAGAGCGTATTTAATTAGTGTTAACAGGCCCCAGATCGGCAATGACTGCCAGAAATTAATGAGCTTAATCATCCAGGATCAAAGATTTCACTTTAACGGCTTTTTCAAAATGATCTAACTTGTGAGTCATGATCCACCAAGTAGCAGCTTCCATTAGAAGCTCGGGGTTATCATTCTTGTTTTTGAAAAAAGCATAAAAAGAAATACCTACACCATCCCTTTTAGACTGAATCTTTTTATCACAGACAGAGATAATCTTTTCTTTGAGGCTGTCTCGCATTCTATTTCCTAATTGACCTAAAAGCCTGGGATCAACAAATACAACTAAGCTTACTACCAGCCGAATTAAAATCTGAGTGAACTACCTTTATAGGCTAATGCCCTGTTTCAGCAAAGACATCCTTCGCAGTATTAAGTGCGTTAATAGTTGCTGGCATGCCCCCATACAAGTTCATTTGGAATATAACCTCACAAATCTCTCGTTTAGTCACACCAGCCTTTAATGCGTTCTTTATATTAATACGCAGCTGAGGCTTTGTTTGCGAACCCTGAGCAGTAAGCGCCGCGATTGTTGCGATCAAACGAGTTTTAATATCCAGCCCAGGCCTCGAGTAGATGCGACCATAAATTGTTTCGACTAAAGATTCTGAAAATTCAGGTAAAAGCTCATCGTAGCGCTCTGCCAAAACTTCCTCTAGCTCTGGATCTATTGACTGTAAAAAATATCTTCCTCTATCTAAAGCATCACCCATACTTTTTTCCTAACTTGACTAGTACTTACCAGAACGTCGCAATTACCGACAGAAACAAAGTTGCTTAAAGCAAGCTATTAAAGCATACATTAAGTTTCGCCGTGGATGTCTGGTAGATTACTTAGTTTGAGTCGTGATAATTACGACAAAGCCTATTTGATCTATTTATTGTGTATAAATTATTACCTTTTAAGAAAGCTAGGAACTACACTTTGACCAAAATTATGAAAGCCAGTCGTACCTTCCTCACCTGCCCCCCAGCAGGCTGGTTACGAAGCTCAAAGCGAAGCAGACCGCCGAATTTTAAGAAATTACAGCTTTTGAACAAGCGCCTGATAACGAGCCCGTAGCAAAACGGCTTCATCTTGCTCAGCGTTTTCACAAGCTATTGCTTATATTGATTGCCTAGAATT
>NZ_NKQJ01000016.1 GCF_002312815.1 Agaribacterium haliotis | reverse complement strand
ATTAAGGCTATTACTTGTTTGAAGGGTTCACCCCAATATTCAGCCGCTGTGAAGCATTTGCAGCAACGTGCAAAAGCCGAAGATTTTAACCTTTGCTATTACACGTTCAACGAGTTGAAAACAGTGGCTGAATTTATCGTTGATAACCCGAATATTCAGAACGAAGGTGAGGAATACAAGAGTGAACTCTTTGGTTCCTATAGTCCATATGAGTACGGGCTATTGTGGCAAATCGTGAAAGCTTTGCGTACCGCTGATAGCTATAAACTTGAATCAATACAATCTGAAGTCAAACATAGTAACCAGCGTGTACGCCGGGTGCTTTCTAATTTCCTAATAAAAACTAAAATTAAAGGGGTGTTAAACCATGCTTAAAATATTTTCTGATCTTCGCGACAATGACAACCAACTATATGCGGATGTTGTCGCCGCGTGTAAAGCTGAGCCTGACAGCAATTCGTGGTTCATGACTAAAACCTTTGGCGAACTAAAACAGGCAGCGTCTTTTATAAATGCACATTCTTGGGAAATCGACATGCAAAAGTTAATGCACCGGTTTACTTCTTATGAATGGACTATTTTGCAAAGTCTTTTGCAGACCAATAAACCGGCTAAGCTTGAAGCCCGTGAGCAGCAATGCAAAACAGCAGGGCAAAAAACGGAACGCTTTGTAAAGCATTGGCTCGAAACCAACGAAACCCGGATGCAAATTGCCGAACTACAGAGCCAAATCAAGCGGCGTAAACTGAAGTCTGACTTTGATGAAGGATGGGAAAAGTTGCAAAAAATCTTCTGAGGCGGGATTGTGGGGCACACTTAGTGCCCCTTATTGTAGGTTCAGTCACGCCATTTTTTCGGGTATTTAAAATCAATACCAAAGTTAATTTTCTTAACCCAAGGAAGAGTCACTTGAGGCATTGTAAGACCTGAACCATAAGTCTTTTTGGTTTCGGATTCTCGGTATTCTGATGCATGACCAATAATATCGTTTACCAAGCCTTCATCGGCTCCACGGTTCCTAAGAAGCTCAACTGATACCGTTGTGCGGAAGCTGTGAAAAGTCTTTTCACGCGGGGCACCAGTGACACCACAAGACTTTCTAAAGGTGGCAAATCGCTTACCTGTTGAATCATACTTATCTTCTGCGTTGCGCTCAGCTTCGGGGAATAGACGCTCAAAGCCTTTTTCCCTTCGTGATTCAACAAAGTTGAGAAAGTCTAACTTGATTAGGTTTGGATGAATAGGAACTTGCCGGGGGCGACCATCGTCATTTTTCAGGCGTTTGAAGTCGCCATCATCATTGATACTGATGACATCAATGCCGCCTTCGTTCTTGATGTCTGAAATATAAAGTTGGCAGATTTCTGCAAGTGTAGCGCCGGTATGAATGGCTATCAGTGGTGCCCAATAGTCAACGGCATTTTTGAATTTTGCATGTCTGAAGCGGTCGCTCTCAAACATTGCTTTGAGTTCATCCTGTGTGTATGCAGCATTGAGCTTGACCTTCTTGTTTTTACCGGATTTCTTTTTGTTCCCGGTGCTATCTTCAATAATCGAGTTCAAACCGGGACGAAGTGGATACTTTTTCTTTTCGATGAATGTCAGCAGTGCGCGGGATAGGCGAAGAATTTCTTTCGTCCCCTGAAGTATTGCCACGCCTTCGTTTTCGAGGTCTTCACGGCTTTTGCCGCTGATATAGTGAACAACGTCTGAGATTGACTTACCCTTGAAAACTGGTTGGTTTTTGTAGTCTTTGGGGAATTTGGCGATGACTTCTGAATACTTGCGCAGAATGTCTTCATCTAAATCAGATAAGCGTACCGGCTTACCTGCGTTGAGGGCGTCAAGGACACTATTAAACAAGGTAAGCTTTGAAAGGAATGGCTTTCGGCTGCCGGGGGCTAATCCATCATCCACCTGCTTGACCATGTACTTTTCGACCATCTCAGATAGATGGTGGTTGTCCTTGCTGAAATCTGGATCGCTGTTTTTGGCTCCCGACAACTTGGCGTCTATTATTTGAGCAATTTGTTGTTGCGTGACGCTCTCAGTCTGAAACTGTTCTTTCGCCTCAGAACGGTAGCTCAGCACTCGCTCAAACAGTGCATACTCGCCATCTTCTAATGTGTCATCCAAGTCTTCGATATACTCCATGTAATTGCCTTTTTTACAGGCGTCATCGTAGCCCTTCAAAAGCTCCATGGCTTTGCCGAATACCTTCGGATCGTTGAACCTCTCTGATAACTGATCAAACATTACCCATAGTCTCCTTGCGCGTTTCTCTGCTTCACTGCGGTCTTTAGTTCGCAACGAATGCCAGATGGTTGGTTTAAGGTCTGGGTAAGTATGGACTATATGTTTTGGAACGCGCATTTGGAACACATAGGTTCCTTTGCGGTTTTTGGTCAGATATGACGCCATGGTATGTACTCATGTATGTACCATGGCGAAAAACTGGGAAATAGTGATTTCTAACTCATTGATTTATAAGGTAGAAATACTTAAATATGGCGGTGAGGGAGGGATTCGAACCCTCGAGGCCTTGCGACCTACACACTTTCCAGGCGTGCTCCTTCGACCACTCGGACACCTCACCACAGTGACTTTCGGGGCAGCTTTTAGCCTTGCCACGAAAGGCGGCACACTCTACACAAAGCCTTGCCCAAAGGCAATGTCCACAACCAAAAAGCCCGGCCAAATTCGCAAGCCAGCAAGTTGTGAACCATAATCTTTATAGCTTCTTTTATAACTGATAGTTTCATACACCTAGGGCAAAGCGCGCTGTGCTATCGTCGTCGAACTTCATTTTGCTTGTCTCCGCAGAGCTGGCTTTGCTGCTGCTTGTGCTTTGCGGGCTTCTGATCATGCAAAATCGCTCGCTGCGCAAGCTTGTCAAACAACTGCGCAGCAAGGCTCAAGATCTGCTGCAAGATCTAAAGGTAGCCAAAACCCAGAACACCAAAAGCCCCAGCAAAGAAAAGAACTACCACGACTATATAGAGCAACAGCTGCAAAGCACCCGCAAACACCACCGCAGCCTCGACCCCAGCCAAGATATCGCGCTTGATCTTTCACTCGACAGCCCCTTACCCAGGCGCGCCGCGGCGCTTCGCAACGCGGTGCTTCTGGCCGAAAAAGAAGCGCTCGATACCAGTGGCGACTCGACCAGCTGGCCAGCCCTGCGCGAACGCTATCAGCAAATATTTAGTTTTTACGAAGACTACGGCGAACCTTTGCTCGAGAAAGATGTAGACCCGCAAGAGCTTGAGCAACTCAATGCCCAGCTCGAAAATGCCCGCAAACGCATCAGCAACCTCGAGAAGTTTAAGCAGCTTTACTTTAATCTCGAGGAGCAGTGGAAAAACTCCAAAGACAAAGCCCAGGATCAATTTAACAACTTGAGCAATATGGCGCAGCAGCTCGGCGCCGGTGAAGAGTTCGAAGCGGCACTTGGCGACTACCACCAGAGCTACTCAAACATTACCCAATTGATAGAGCGCGGCGTCGACACTAGATCCATCGACGAAATTAGCGCCGATGACGGCGCCGCAAGACGAGAGATAGAGAAACTGCGCAGCGTTGCCGCCGATCAACACCGCATCATCGAAAATCTGCAAGCCCAGTTGCGCAACGCCGCTACCGACGAAGAGCGCCACAGCATCATTAATACACTTCAGGATGAGCTGGCCAAACAGAGTCGTTTTGTACAGGAAAGTGAAACATGTATCCAACTGCTCGAGGACGAGCTCAGCACGGCTCATCACGAACTCGACCAGCTCAAATCAAAAGTGAATTCGCTACCGGCAATAAAAACCGAACTAATCGAAATGCGCTCGCGCCACGACGAGATGGAAATCAAATTACAAGCGAGCCTAAATCAAAATCGCCAACTCAAAAATCGCCTGAAACAGAGTGGCTCGGCAAGTTCAAGCCCGGTCGACGCCGAAGAAAACGCCCGACTACACAAGGCAATCACTGAGTGGGAAAGTCGCTACAACGAGTTAGAAGAAAAGTTTCTAGACTTAAAATTGCAGCAATAATTATTTTTTAAGCGGTTTAAAGTGTCGAATTTCCTTCCACTTTCAGGCACACTAGCCGCTCTTTTGGGGGGACCCCGTTTAGGAAACTGTTAATGGCCAGGGCCGAAAACAAAAACAGCAAAAAACCTGAGTCAGTATCCCTGCGCCGCAGCTCGGTAAGAGCGCTGCTGAGCGTCTGCATTGTACTAATGTGCTTTGTGCGCTTAGTTGAAGACCCGTCAGGCTATCTGGATTCAGCCATTTTTGTCGGCGGCTTGCTCTACTTTTTGTTGAGCAGCCTCTGGCTGCACATGTCGACAGATAAAAAGCGCGAACAGCTGTATTTTAAGCAAATGCTGATGCTCGATGCGATTTTCTTCGGCGCCTTGAGCAGTTATTTTTTTGCCAGCTACACCATTGGCAGCGTATTTATGCTGGTCCTGGCTTTCCAGGCCATGCTCTGCGGCGGCCAGTCTCTCGGGCTTATTGTCAGCGGATTGTATTTACTCGGCGCAGGTGCTTTTGGCCTAATTTTCAATATCAATCTACAACTGGAACTTGAGCCATCAATCGCCACCCCCCTGTTGATCGGTGTCGCCGGCTCGATGGCAATGTGGGCCGCACACATAGAGGCCAATGTCGACAAACTCAACAACAGTGTTCAAAAATTATACAGCGATTTAGTACTGCACAAAGTGCGCACCTACAAACTGAGTCGCTACGTTAGCCCGACAGTTTGGACCGCCCTCAACCAAGGCCGCGATGCGGCCCTGAAAACCGAGCGCAAACGCCTAACTTTATTTTTCTCCGATATTGAAGGCTTTTCTTCGCTTTCCGAAGAGCTTGAGGCGGAAACACTCACTGAGCTTCTCAATACCTATTTAACAGAAATGGTGAAAATCGCCGCCAAGCACCGCGGCACCATCGACAAATTTATGGGCGATGGCTTGATGGTTATGTTTGGCGACACCAATAGCGACGGTATCAAGGCCGACGCTCTTCGCTGCATATCCATGGCCATCGATATGCGCAAGAAGATGAAAGAGCTGGAGATGAAATGGTTCAGCCAGGGCATCAAAAAACCACTGAAAATACGCATGGGCGTAAACAGTGGCTACTGCACGGTCGGCACCTTTGGCACCTCAGAATATATGGATTACACCGCGCTCGGCACTCACGTCAACCTCGCCAGCCGGCTTGAGTCGGCTGCAGAATCCAGCGAGATTTTGATCTCCCACGAAACCTGGTCACTTATTAAAGATACGGTCATGTGCCGCGATCGCGGCGAGATCAAAGCTAAGGGCTTTAGCCACCCCATCAAAGTCTACCAGGTTGTCGATCACCGCAAGGAAATGGGACGCAATCAAAGCTACTTTGAAGAACATATGAACGGCTTTTCCATGCACCTGGACTTAGAAAAGCTTAAAAACTATGACCGCGAGCGTATTATCGAGCACCTCGAAGGCGTTGCCGCCAAGCTCCGCCACCGCTATAGCGCCGCCAAAAAGCGCTAGCCCCCCTTCGCTAAACCCGATACAGGACCTACTGGCGCAGTAGCCGCCTAAAAGGCGGTGTCATAGAGCGCCAGTTTTCACTGACTCTAAACGGGTTGATATCCAGCCCCCCGCGCCGCGTGTAGCGAGCGTAAACACACAGGGCCTCAGGCGCAAACTGCGCACTGATATCGGTAAAGATGCGTTCGACACAGCTCTCGTGAAAACCCTGATACTGGCGAAACGCGACAAGATAACGAAGCAGGCTGGCGCGATCAAAGGCCGGGCCACTGTATTGAAACCACACCGTTGCCCAGTCGGGCTGCCCTGTGACCGGGCAGTTGCTCTTTAGCAAGTGGGAATAAAAACAGCGCTCGCGCCACTGCCCTGCCTGCCTATCAAGCTGCAACATATGCGCTTGAGGCTCGTAGTATTCAATATCGATATCGAGCTCATCCAGGCACTCCCCCGGCGGAGTATCGAGCTGTGCGCCAGCGGCATTATTCAAGGCCCACAAGCTAACCTGCACCGGGCCGCCAACACAGCGCGACAGGTCTCTCTGCAGACACGCCTTCAGCTCATCAACACTGGCAAATACGGCCTGATTCAAGCTATTTAAATAATACTTAAATGACTTCGACTCAACGATGTTTGGATTTTTTGCATCAAAGGCAAACTCGGCAATAGCAACCTGTGGCAGACCCGAGGGCTTGAGCCAACTCAACTCGTAGGCATTCCACAAGTCCAAACCAAAGAACTGCGAAGCACAGAGCTCCGCCCTCGACAGACTGCGCGGAATCGCCTGCAGCAAAGTGCTATCGTAGGCCTCGGGGTACGCGGCATCCGCACCGAGCTCGACTTTCACCGCGCCGACCGAGTCAGCGCTGTGCTCATCTGTTTTCACCATGATTAATGCCTCAATCTCTTACTGTGGGCCATCATATACAAGGCGAAGCCCGCCAGCACAACTATCGCCAGCAACATGCCCAATAAAGCGTGCACGATGTTGACATCACTGACACCCAAGATGGCGTAACGAAAAGCATTGACAAGATAGAGCACCGGGTTAAACAGGCTTAAATCTCGCCAAAAACCGGGCAACATATCGATACTGTAAAAAACACCGCCCAGATAAGTCAGCGGAGTCAGCACAAAGGTCGGCACCACAGAGACATCGTCAAAGCTACTGGCAAAGATCGCATTAATCAGCCCGGCCAGCGCAAACAGCACTGCGGCCAAAATCACCACCAATACCATTAACAGCGGCTGATGCCAGGGCAGCTGCGCAAAAAACAGCGCAACCATACTGACAATTACCGCGACACAGAGCCCGCGCAGTGCGCCGCCGAGTACCCAGCCCAAAACAATCACCCAGTTTGGTGTAGAGCTGACTAACAGCTCCTCAATACTTTTATTGTACTTAGCGCTAAAAAATGACGAGGCGACATTACTATAACTGTTGTTGATAACCGACATCATAATCAAGCCAGGAATCACAAAGGCCATGTAACTAAAACCGGCGATTTCGCCGATACGCGCGCCAATCAAGGCGCCAAAAATCAAGAAATACAGCGCCATGGTCACCGCCGGTGGCAACAAGGTCTGCAGCCAAATTCGGGTAAAGCGCCGCCACTCTTTGCGCACAATGGTCTGCAGGGCAACCATATTTGCATTAAACATGTTCTACCCCCGCGCCAACTAGGTTTACAAACAGCTCCTCAAGGCGATTCGACTTATTGCGCATGCTCAGCACCTTGCACCCCTGACGATCGAGCTCAAGCACAAGCTCGTTTAACGCCTGCCCTTTGGCCAGACTCAGCTCAAGGCGTACGCCCTCGAGTATTTTGGCATCGCAATACGAAGGCAAGCTGGCGAGCTCGGGCTCGCGGCTAAGGTCAAGCACAAAGCTCTCGCGCTGCAAACCGGCAAGCAAAGAGCGCATATCACTTTGCTTTACAATTCGGCCGGCGTCGATAATCGCCACATTTCGGCACAGCGCCTCGGCCTCTTCGAGGTAGTGAGTTGTTAAGATAATACTCGTACCCTCGGCGTTGATTTGTTCAACAAACTGCCAGAGGCTACGCCTTAGTTCTATATCGACACCGGCTGTCGGCTCATCGAGCACCAATAGCTTGGGCTTGTGCACCAGAGCGCGGGCGATCATCAAGCGCCTTTTCATGCCGCCACTTAAGTAGCGACTCACCTCGTTGCGCTTGGGCCACAAACCCAGCTGCTCAATCAAGTAGTCGGCGCGCTCGGCAGCCCGGGCGGCGCGAATGCCGTAAAAGCCCGCCTGGTTAATCACAATGTCGCGAACTTTCTCAAAGGTATTAAAGTTGAACTCCTGGGGCACAATGCCCAGGCAGCGCTTGGCGGCGGCAAAATCGCTGTCAATGTCATGGCCAAAGATCTTCACGCAGCCGCTGTCTTTTTGCACCAGCGAGCTGAGAATTGAGATCAAGGTGCTTTTACCTGCACCATTTGGCCCCAGCAGTGCAAAAAAATCCCCCGCCTCTACTTTCAGGCTGACATCGTCGAGGGCCCGGCTTCCGGCTTTATAGCTTTTATTCAGGTTTTCAAGCTCAAGGGCATAACTCATAGGCGCTCCACTGCTTTATCAACGACCAACACAGACAAACCTGCGCTCAATACGCCAGCAAACGGTAAAAGGCTTAAAACGAACAGGCAAAAAAAAACCAGCCTATAAGGCTGGTTTTCAAAATTTGGAGCGGAAAAGGAGACTCGAACTCCCGACCCCAACCTTGGCAAGGTTGTGCTCTACCAACTGAGCTATTTCCGCATGGCGTCCCCTAGGGGATTCGAACCCCTGTTACCGCCGTGAAAGGGCGGTGTCCTAGGCCTCTAGACGAAGGGGACTTAGGACTTCGCTGATCTGGAAACTTGCGTCTCGTCTCAACGAGGCGCGCATATTATTGACTCCCCCCTCAGCTGTCAACACCCGAAATGAAAAAAATGTAATTTTTTTTGTAGATGTACAAAGCCCGGACAGTTCGAACAAAAAGCAAACAAATCAGCCCCCTTGAGTCAGCTTTGCAACAAGATCAAAGTTGCGGCGGCGCCTATTTACAACTAACTTTATCCGTAAAGCGCTTTTCTTATTGCAACTATGTCTACCGTTACCGTGATATCGGGCATTGTTGTGCTGCTCGCCGCCCTGGTCTGCTACGCCTTTGTCTCGCAAACCATCGCTCAAAAACGCGAACAGCGTAAACGTATGCTCAGCAAACTCAAAAACCAAGCCCGGGGCTTTAAGTTCATGCTTAACGGTTGCCCGGACGGTTTTTTACCCAAAGAACTGTTGATGTTGATTCAGCGCAGCCTAATCGACGTTACCGAACAGTTAAGTAAACTCGAGCCAGGTGAAGCTGTGCACGCCCAAGAGCTGCAGACCGCCAGCAGCCAGCTTGCCAACGCCCAGCGAGAGCAAGGCCGCGCCGACACCCAGCAAGTTACGCTAAGCACCGCCCAGCAAATCAAAGATGTGAAAATGAGTCTCGAAGAGCTGCACCGCTTTGTCTTTAACTTAGAAGGTCGCGCCCAACTTAACCGCAACCAGGCAGACGCCTACCGCAGCCAAATTAAACAGCTTGTATTACAGGCAACGGTGGACGGTTATGTACTGCAGGGGCAAACCGCGCAAAGCAGCCAGAAAACCAAGCTCGCCATGCACTATTTTGACTTGGCACGCCAGCTGATGCAGCGCGAGGGCCACATAGGCAACTATCAAGCCCGCATCACCCAGGTCACGAAGATCCTCGACGAGCTTGAACAAACCCTGCAAGAAGAAATCGCCGCCGGCCAACATGTCGCCAATATCGAGGAGGAAAACGAGCTCGAAGACGAGTGGAGCAAGTTCGAGAACGACTCGGCCGACAGCCAGTGGAAAAAAAAGCAGATCTACGACTGACAATAAACGAGCGACAACAGCCCCCAGCGCCACTGGCGCTAAGAGCGCTCTTCCAGCGTCTTAAAGCACGGTCATCGCCAGCACACGGCTGATCTCACACAGGCTTCGGCCACTTTCGTCTCGCCACTGATTAAAAGCCTGCTGGACTCTGGCCAGTTCTTTTTTGCTGCTTACCGGGCGCTTATCAATCACACCTTCAAGCTCGAGTACGGCGGCGACATCATTTGTTAATAAATAGGTATCGCGCCCAACCATACGCAAAAAGTATCCCGCCGAGGCGCCACCGAGCTGAGAGCCGCGCTTTTTCAACTCGGCCCAGAGCTCGTCGGTTGCCTCCAGGGGCCAGGCCGCCAGCCAAGCGGCAAAACTGCCGTGCTCGGTGCGCACAGCTTCAATAAACTGGGCGTTGGCGCGAATGCTTTTGATTTTGCCCAAGTGGCGAATTAGGCTTTTATCGCCCATGCACTGCTCGATAAATTCATCGCTGAGCATGGCGCAGGCCATAGGCTCAAAACCGTGAAAAACCCGCTCAAAGCGCGGCCACTTCGCATCGACCAGTGAGTGCTTCAGGCCCGCGCGAAAAATACGCAAACTCATGTGGCTGAGATAATACGCGTCGTCTCGGGCCGCAAGTTCAGCGGCGCTAAGCGCCTTCGGCAGCAATACTTCGACTTGCTCGGGGCCACCTTTGTGCAAGCAGGCTGTGTCGTAGATCGCTTTAAAGCTCCTCATCGTCATTCCCCTGTAAAACCAGCGACGCCGAATTCACGCAATAACGCATACCAGTGGGTGCCGGGCCATCGCTAAACAAGTGGCCGAGGTGGGCCCGGCAGGCCGAACAACAGATTTCGGTTCTGTGCATGCCCAGGCTAGTATCGAGCGTTTGCACAATTGCGTCAGTACTCACTGGCTGATAAAAGCTCGGCCAACCGCTGCCACTATCGTATTTGTGCTGCGAGTCAAACAGTATCTGAGCGCAGCAGCGGCAGCGGTAGCGCCCCGCTCGCTGGCAGTTCCAATACTCACCGGTAAACGCAGGTTCAGTGCCTTTTTCACGACAAATACGAAACTCGCTTGCACTGAGCTTATCGCGCCAGTATTCGTCGTTTTTTATATCGCCTTCTGCCATAATTCGCCTCTTAGTTCTCAGCAACAGGCAGCGGCAGCGCCGCTACCCAGACCCATACGGCAAATCATGCACAAGTTTGATAAATCCGACAAACTCCACGGTGTTTGTTACGACATACGCGGCCCCGTACTTCAGCACGCTTATCGCCTCGAAGAAGAAGGCCACAAGATTCTCAAGCTCAATATCGGCAACCCCGCGCCGTTTGGTTTTGACGCCCCCGATGAAATTATCGGCGACGTTATTCACAATATGCGCCGGGCCCAGGGCTATGTAGAAAGCCGGGGCCTGTTTGCCGCGCGCAAAGCCATCATGCAAGAAACCCAGCGCCAGGGTATTAAGGATATAGAAGTCGCGGATATTTTCCTCGGCAACGGTGTCAGCGAGTTGATCGTCATGGCCAACCAGGCCCTGCTCAACGATGGCGATGAGGTACTGATTCCATCGCCCGATTACCCGCTGTGGACTGCGGCAGTCAAACTTGCCGGCGGCAACCCCGTGCACTACGTCTGTGATGAACAGGCCGATTGGCAGCCCGACCTCGACGACATGCTCAGCAAGCTCAGCGAGCGCACACGCGCCATTGTTATCATTAACCCCAATAATCCAACCGGAGCGGTCTACAGCAAAGAGACGCTGGAGCAAATTATCGACATTGCCCGCGAGCGCAATCTGCTAATTTTTGCCGATGAGATATACAGCAAGATCACCTATGACGGCGCCAAATATATTCCTATGGCCAGCCTTGCCGACGACGTCACGTGCATCAGCTTCAACGGCCTTAGCAAAAGTTATCGCCTCGCCGGCTTCCGCTCGGGCTGGCTGTATATCAGCGGAGATAAAAAAGCTGCGCGCGAATATATGGCAGGCATAGAAATGCTTGCCTCCATGCGCCTGTGCGCAAACGTGCCCGCCATGTACGCCGTGCAAACCGCACTTGGTGGCTACCAGAGTATTAACGATCTGGTCCTGCCCGGCGGCCGCTTAAACGAACAGCGCGAAGTCGCCTGCGCTGCCTTAGATGCTATTGAGGGTGTTTCCTACGTTAAACCCAAAGGCGCAATTTATTTGTTCCCCAAAATCGACCGGAACATGTATCACTTCGACGACGACCAACAGCTGATTCTCGACTTTTTGCTCGCCGAAAAAGTTTTGTTGGTGCAAGGCAGTGCATTTAACTGGGCCAGCCCGGATCATTTCCGCATTGTATTTTTGCCTCAGCCGGGCGACCTGAAAACAGCGATAGATAAATTTGGCAACTTTTTACAGCGCTATAGAAAATAATGCACGAATTAAATATCGGCGATTTCTGCAAGGACGCAGCGCGCATCATCTTAAGTTTGTACCAGCGTTTCCCGCAAAAAAGTACGCTCTATATTGAAGACATAAGCGGGCCGGATAACCCCGACGACTTTGGTCTGCACAGCAGTCGCCACATGGCCTGTTTTAGCACCGTCGTTTGGCTTGCCGAAGAAGGTTGGCTGCGCTATGGCGACAATATTCAACAAGAAGCTTTTGACGAAGTTGTATTAAGCCAAAAAGCCTTTGTTTATTTTGCTGGCGTTGACACGCTCGACAACGCCAGCAACAGCACGCCCGACGGCACTGGCACACAAACGCGCATACACAAGCTTGAACAGATATTAAAAAATAAAAGCAGCGATCAGCTGTGCGCATACATAATCGAGCAAATGCAGGCTTTTTTACCCTAATTACTGTGCGTGCAACAAAATTGCGTTAAGCTGGTTCGCCTCGATAGCCGGCCAGAAAACAATGTCCGATTCCCTGACACATTTCACTCTGCTCAACGCGGTGCTTTATGGCGCCTTGCTCGTTGCACTGTGCACTTTGTGGCAGCGCGGCCGCAAGCGCAAACAGCAAATTCAGCAGGCGCACAAACAAAGCAACGCACTCGCAAACAGCCAAGCTCGACTTCACGCAGACAACCAAAAGCTTACCGCCTCCATCGATAGCCTGCGCACCGAACTGGAACTGCTCTATCAAAAACAACACCAGCAAGCCGAGCTTGGTTCGCACACCTCCGACTTCTACCGCAAGATTTTTGACCACAGCCCAATTTTCTGTATTGCTTTAAGCGACAGTTTACATATCGACGACATCAACCAAAGCGCTTGCAACAGCCTCAACTATCGTTTTAGCGACCTGCTTAATATGCGCTTTTTAGATTTGGTTGAACCGGGTGTGCGCCCGGTTGTCGCCGGCTTGCTCGATCAGGTTAAAGACGGCCTCGCCGAAAGCTGCCGCTGTGAAAGCATCTTGCTCGATCACCACAAAAAACCGCTGCATGTAGTGCTGCACCTCCACCGCATTAGCCGCCACTACGGTGAAACCACCATTGCCTTTTGCGAAGATATCAGCGAATCGCGCGAACTCTCTTTGACCCTCGCCTACCAGGCTCACCACGACGAACTGACCGGCTTGAAAAACCGCCGCGCACTCGAACAGTACGTTGACGAAAAGCTAAGTACTCGAGAAAAAAGTACCAAGTTGTCACTGATTTATTTTGATATCGACCAGTTTAAAGTGGTAAATGATACCTGTGGACACAGTGCCGGCGATCAACTATTAAAGCAGTTAATCGCTGTGCTCAGCCCCTGCATAGAAAAAGAACAAGCGTTTTTTGCCCGTATCGGCGGCGACGAGTTTGCACTAATACTCGAAAATCGAAGTCGCCAGCAGATAGAGCTTTTCGCCGAAGCGCTGCGCGATGAAGCCGAAGCATTTAGCTTTCGCTGGGACGGACGCAGCTTTCGTCAAAGCATCAGTATCGGAGTTGTAATAAGTAATAACTGCGACAAGCTCAGCACCATGCTTAGCGCCGCAGATGCCGCCTGCCACAGCGCCAAAGAACACGGGCGCAACCAGATACACATCTGTGCCGGCGCCAATGAAAACAATGGCGACCAACAGGCTATGCGCTGGGTCAGCCGCCTGGACGAGGCAATTAACGACAATAAATTTGTTTTAAATTTTCAGCCTATTGTTGCCATTAACAAACCCTATGCTCACTACGTACATTACGAAGTGCTCATTCAGTATCGCGATGACGTCGGCAATTTGGTGCAGCCCTCGCAGTTTTTACCACCGGCAGAGCGCTATGGGAAATCCAGCGCCATTGACTTGTGGGTCGTCAAACAAACTTTTGCCTACCTCAAAAAACACCCCGAGCACTTCAAAGGGCTGGCGTGCTGTTCGGTCAATTTAACCAGCCATACCATCGCCGACGAGCGCGCCCGCGACATTATTATCGCCCAGGTTCGCAACTGCGGCTTTCCGGCCAATAAAATTTGCTTTGAAATTACTGAAAGCAGTGCGATGCAAAACTTAAATGAAGCCATCGATTTTATGCGTACCTTGCGCGCCCTCGGTTGCCGTTTTGCACTCGATGATTTTGGTACCGGCTTTTCATCGTTTAGTTATCTTAAAAACCTCGATGTCGACTATCTAAAAATTGACGGCTCATTTGTCCAAGATCTGATCCGCGACAAAATAGCCCACTCAATGATTCGCGCCATCAGCGAAGTCGCCAAAGAAATGAACATCAAAACGGTGGCCGAATACGTCGAGAACGATTTAGTTATGAAAGAGCTAAAAACCCTCGGCATTGATTACGCTCAGGGTTTCGGTATTGCCAAACCCATGCCGCTCGAAGCACTCAGTGATTTTTATTTTGCTCAAGAAGAAGCCGAAGCAGAGCTAAACTAAGAGTTAAACTAAACGCTTATAAACTAATAACTTTAACGCTCGCTGCTCATCAACATCGGGGAAGTCCTCACTCGGCTGCAGACGCTCAACAAAAGCAAAGCCCTGCAGGTGCTGCTCACATAAAGAGCGAAACTCACTGTAACTGTATTCCGGTGAGTTAAGGCACAGTAATAACTCGCCATTATCGGCGACAAGCGTATTCATGCGCCGCAATAACTTCTGATAGTCTTTTGTCGCTACAAAGCTTCCTTTTTGAAAACTTGGCGGGTCACACACAATCACATCGTAAGGGCCAAAACGCTTTAAACGACTCCAACTTTTTAATATGTCATTGGCGTAAAAGCGCACCGACTCCTGGCTTAATTCATTTAAACGATAGTTGTACCGCCCCTGGTTTAAACTGCGCGAGCTCAAATCCATATTTAACACCGAGTTTGCGCCGGCGGCGCTAGCAACCAGAGAAAAAGTACAGGTATAAGCAAATAAGTTTAACACCGACTTGCCTGCGGCGCGCTGTTCAAGCCAGTGGCGCGCAGGCTCAATATCGAGAAAAAAACCGATATTTTGCTGCGCAAAACTGAGTTCAAATTTCAGCCCACCGCGCTGCGCAAATACACGCTCAAGTACTTCCCCTCGCACACACTCATAACGTGGAGCGGGCAAATAACGGCGCTGCAAATAAATCGCAGCCCCGTCAAAAAACACCTCAAGTTTATCGAGCAGTGCGGTTTCAAAGTCGGGTTTAAGCTCAGCAAACAAAGTCACCACTAGCGCCGGTGAAAAATAATCGATGCTCAGCGCTTCAAGCCCCGGATAATAATGGCCGCGGCCGTGAAACAGCCGGCAGCTATCTTCGGCAGATCGCAAGCCATCAGCAACCTGCTGGCGCCAAAGCAATAAGCGCTGCTCAACTAAAGCGAGACTGCCGCACTCAGACATTGGTGAAACCTAGTTTTGTTGCTTTTTTAAGTAGGGCGCCATCGGCGCTGCGAACACTAAAGTGAGAAAACTCCCTGCGCTGAGGGTAGTGTTTACGCAACAGATCAAAACTTTGTGGCAGCTCAGTTAAGGCTTGCGCCAGTGCCTGGTGGTCTCTGTTAATGTCGTAGGTCTGCACTAACAACCGCTGTAAATCGTCGGCCTGCAACGCGGGGCCACTGCCAAATTTTTCTTTGCGCAAGGCATCGATACGCTGCGAGATCCAGGCTTCGCTTTTACCAAGCTCGGCGGCGAGTTTGGCAAAAATCATCGTCGTCCCATTGACCTTACCCTCGAAGCTATAACCGGCGATATGGGGCGAACCAAATTTCACCAGCGAAAATAATTCAGGCAACATGTTCGGCTCATCGGCCCAAACGTCGAGTACCACATCTAAATCTGAGTGTTGCTGCAGATAACTTAACAGCGCACGATTGTCGATACACTCACCTCGACCAGCATTGATTAACAGGGCTCCAGCTTTTAGCTGTTTAAGCTGTTCGCTGCCAAGCAGGTTTTCTGTCGGATAAGCACCGTCGCGGATACGCGGCGTATGCATGCAAATAATATCGCAGTCATAGATGGCCTCAAACGGGGCCAGGTCTTCTACATTGTCTTTGCTTAAATGAGGGTCGATACAGTAACAATCCATACCTAAATTTTTTAAAGCCTGCCACACTCGGCTGCCGACATTGCCACAACCAATAATTGCCACCTTCGCCGGCGAGCGCAAACGATCTAAAGCCGCCAGCGCACAGAGCACATATTGCACGACACCCAGCGCATTACAACCGGGAGCGGCGCTGTAAGCAATACCTCTAGACTCCAGATACGTCTTGTCGAGATGATCCGTACCAATGGTGCAGGTACCGACAAATTTTAAATCTGTAGCGCCAATTAAATTTTGATTCACTTTGGTAACAGAGCGAACCAGCAAGGCGTCAACGCCAATTAAATCATCGGCATTCATCGTCCTGCCGGCTTTTAAACTCACATCCCCTAGTTCAGAAAATAACTCTTTGGCAAAAGGGATATTTTCATCCGCTAATATTTTCAACATAAACGATCCATTAAACTATAAAGCCTTCGCGGGGCTCGCCACATATCAAACATATTTGCGAGTGATTGTTTGTCGGGCTTTTGTTTGTTTATTTGCAACAATTTAAGCTCAAGGCTATCGTCTCGCAAACGGGTTAATTTCAGGTTGTGCTCAACCTGAGCTTGGCCGAGCTCAAGCTTTTTAGCCAAACTGCGCGATGCGCGTATATCCAACTCGGCAACGGCTGAGAAATCTTGCTTAATGCTCTGCCACGATGGTAAGTGCTGAAATAAAGCAGCGACTGTTTTTTTGCCAATACCCCGCAACCCCTCTATCGAGTCACCGCTGTCGCCAGCAATCGCCAGATATTCCGCCACGCGTTCGGGGGCAATTAAAAAAGCCTCGCTAAAAGCCTGATAATCCAGCTTGTCTGCAAAGGAGTAATCCCAGAGCACACCGCTGCCTGGCTGTAGCAGTTGACCGAGATCTTTGTCCCGACTGATGATCACAGGCTCCAGTGCATTGGCGCGAGCGCAACGCGCCAGTGCTGCAATAAGGTCATCAGCTTCAAAGCGCTGAGATTTAAATACCACCACACCGCAAAGCGCTGCGACCTGCTGGCAAGCTGCCAATTGATACGCCAACGCTTCATCGGGCAAACTGCGATTGCGTTTGTAGTTGGCGTCGAGCCGGTGGCGAAAACCGCTGTGCAAACTCTCGTCAAAACACGCCGCGCAGTGCTCGGGTTTTTCGTTATTTAACAGGCGCAGCAGCCATTCACTAAAGGCAAGCACGGTCGAAACTTCACTGCCACCCTCACTTAAATGAGAAGGCCTTGCTGAAAAATAATAACGAAAGATATAAATGCAACTATCGATCAGAAACGCATAAGATTTCATCTAAGCAGCCGCTCGCAGTAGTACCCGGGCTTAAATACCTCATCGGTGCCGAAGCGATGCGCATAAAACTCGGCCAACGACTGCGCCCGGCTAGGCAGGCCCGACGCCGCATAACTGCGCGCCTGTCCGGCAACAGCCAACCTAAACTCGTCGCTGGCCCGGGCACAGCCGTTTAAATTGTCAACACTCAGACGAAAAGGCAGGCCCGCGGCGACTGATAACAACCATTCAATAGCCTGCGGCTTAACTTCTACTTGCTCGAACTCACGCTGCTGGCGCTCGCTGCGGCCATCGGGCGCATACCAGTAACCGTAATCGACCTGTTTGCGCCGCTTTTCGCCGGCGACACACCAGTGCGCAATCTCGTGTAAAGCGCTGGCAACGTAGTCGTGGCTAAACTGAATTTGATGGTATTCGGAGGCGTTTTTTGCCGGCAAGTACAAGGGTTCATCGTAGCCGCCTTTGAGCTTTGTACGATAAGTCGGCAGAAATACCCGGTTAAAACCATCCACCACCAAATTTAGATGCTCAGCCTCTGTTAACGGCTTTCTCTTATGACTCATAAATCTGAACTAAACTACTTAATAACCGGCCGATATATCTGAGCCGGCCGAGGCTCGCATATCAATCTCAGGAGGAAAGCCCACAAGTTCTTGTGTTCAGCCCGCGAGCAAGATACTGTATGTCGTAGCGGTTCACTCAACCGCACTTACAACCAGAGCTCAAGCCCTGTGGCCTAGAGCCACAGCCGTGAGAGCGCTATATGGAGGCGCCACAATGAATACCACGGTCTCCGATCACGCTAAGGATAACGTGATTGATCTGTTCACTGGAAAGCCACTGTCCTCTCTTGAAGAGGCCAAGTATGTACGACTATCCCCCGAGCTCGACGGGCTCGAAATGCTCTATTCTAACGAATCTAGCTCCGATAAGCTCTTTAGCCTGCGTATTTTGTGCTGGGCGCTAAAAGCTGACGGCGAGGTGGTTGGTTTAGTGCCCTGGCTCGACGGCGTTGTGCCCTGTTCCGAGATCCAGGACCCTCTGAACGGCCAGTTTGAAGGCTATTACGACCCGGGCATCGACGAGCTGTTTTTTGAAGCGCCAATTCACAAGGTGGTTGAACTTGAAAGCTCGGCCGAATACTACGAGTACCAGTGCAATGACCCGGCGGAAATCATTCAGGAGATCCCCGATATCATCGGCACTCACGCGGTGATGACCAATACCGAAACGCGCACCCTGACCCTGCAAGAAGTCGTTAGCTGGCGCCTGCATCACGACGGCGCGATACTGGCGATGATTGTCGATGAGAGCGCGGTGCAAAGCACGCCGGTACTGCCCGGTGATGACTGCCTCTATGCGGCCCAGACCCACGACAACTTTCGCTATTTTTTCCAGCACCATATTGCCAACAAAATTAAATCCGAAGACCCGGAAGCCCTGGCTGCAATATCCGTTCTGGTTGAAGAAAGCTCAGAGTCCGGCTCTGCCAGTTAAGTTTTAATACTTGCCATCGCGGCGCGATAAATAAGGAGGGCTTGCCCTCCTTATTTGCTTTTAAACGTTCCGCTTTTGGCTGGCACGGCCCCGGCATAAATAAACAAAAACGCCGAGCTAACCGGCTGTGCTGTTCACTTAAGTGCAAGCTTCCCGGAACGAAGCTGAAGTGGGCTTTCTTGGGACGCCGTAAACCCGTCCATGGGGGCTTCGCCGCCGCATCCTTGCGGCAGAGACCCAATCAAACCCACTTCAGCTTCGCTCCTAACATCTCGTTACATCATTAAGTGAACAGTATTGCGAGCTAACCCGCGCCTTTTACCACCTCGTATAAATACAGGTCGCCGTCGCGCCAAGCGCGGCGCAACTCGTGGCCGAGAAAATTACAAAACTTGGGGATATCGCGCTCGGTTGATGGGTCTGTCGCCTCGATACGAATCGACTCACCAACACCTGCGTCGCGCACGGCTCCATGCAGGAGCATCACCGGCTCCGGGCAAGTTAAACCTTTTGTGTCCAAAAAGTGATCTGCTGTCATACTGGCTTGTTGGCTTTCTTTTAAACTAATATATCACTTGAATGACTTATCGCAGCAACACAAGCATCACGCTTGTTAAGAAGGAATACATGATCCACGTATTGATCGAACGCGAACTCGCCGACGGCATGGTATCCACTTACGAACAACTGCTCAAAGGTGCGCTGCGACGCTCATTTGTCGTCAGCGGTTTTATCGCTGGCGAAGCCTACTCTGATATCGACAACCCCCATAAGCGCATCCTTTGGTGTAAATGGCGCAGCCTCGAAGACTGGCAGCGCTGGTTCCACAGCGAAGAGCGAGACAGCTTGCTGCGCCAAATGCGGCCCATGCTGATTGGCAATGAAAAAATCACCGTGCTTGAGCATTGATGCTCACGTCACAAGCTCGCTTCGTAGCTCGACTTATCAATAAGCGTGACACTCTCGCTGCTCTGGTCATAACAGATAAACAAATCCCCGCGCTGCAGCTGCGTTAGCAGTTGCTGCCGTTTTTGTTGCAAGCTCACTTCCTGCTCGCCGTAGTCGGTGCCCTCGCGGTGGATAAAATCATCGAGAATATTATTAAGTGTACTTGCCTCTAAGGACTCTAGGGGGATAATCATTTGATCTTTTTGGGATGACTTTCAACGCGCGCCCAGTATACTCTTGAACACGAGCCTGTTAACACGAATTACATAGCAAGCAAAACAAATCATGCAAAAACACTACATACTTAGCGTGACCAGCGATGACAAACCGGGCCTGGTCGAAGCCATTGCATCAGTGGTAGAAGGCTGCGGAGGCAACTGGCTCGAAAGTCGCCTCGCCCACCTCAGCGGTAAGTTTGTTGGCGTGGTCCGCATTGCTATCGAAAAAAGTGCCGCAGAAAAGCTGCTGCAGCAACTTAAAGCACTTAAACAAGACGGCATCGATATCAGCGCCGCTGATATTCCCAGCGGCGAAACCAGCAAAGCGCCAAGCAACGCGCGGTTTAGCGCTGTTGGCCCCGACCGCAGCGGAATTATAAAAGAAATATCACGCGCATTTTCCCGCCACAACATTAATGTCGAAGAGCTCGAAAGTGACCTTTCCAGCATGCCCTACAGTGGCGAGCCAATCTTTGAGGCGAGGGGCACGCTCAGCGTACCCGCCGATCTGGAACTGCGCAGCTTGCATGAAAAAATGGATGCCATTGCCAACGACTTAGGCCTCGACCTCGATGTTGAAGCTATCTAGGGCCTGTTAAAAAAAACACATAGCGACCAAATCACGCCGCAGAGTGGGTATCCAAGCGCTCTATCTCGAGGTTAATTGCCCGGGTAGAAATATGTACTTCATACAGCGACACCAGCAACGACGCCATAAACAAAGCCAAAGCACTGCCGAAAATCCAGGTTCCCAAGCCCGCTTGATTGCCAAATAGCGCAATCATAGACAAGGTACACAGTGCAAACGCGAGCACAGCCAGCGTCTGCATCCAGCGAATCAAATGTACCCGCAGGCGCAAGCTGCGAATCTGACGGCGAATCAACTCGCCATCATCCCCTTCGGCGATGCGCCCAAGTTCACGTATTACTTTGGTCAGCGAGACAAAGCGATTGGTATAAGCCAGCATCATCAATGAAATGGCTGGAAATAATAGGCTTGGGGTAGTTATCGTCATCATTTGTCCAGCATGGTCAAAGCGTGAACTAAAGGCAAGGCAAAACATTCTTTTGCTTGATCTTTAACGGTATCATTATCAAATTGTCACAATTGCAGCAAAACCATGTATCAGGAATATTTTGGGCTCAAGGAAACCGCGTTCTCGATAGCCGTTAATCCGCGCTATTTCTATATGAGCGTGCAACACAAAGAAGCGCTCGCCCACCTGCTCTACGGTATTCAAGGCGGTGGTTTTGTTATGCTAAGCGGTGAGGTCGGCACCGGTAAAACCACCATTATCCGCTGCCTGCTTGATCAACTGCCGCCAAAGACCGAAGTTGCGTTTATCCTCAACCCAATGGCCAACGTTGAGGATATGCTCAGTACCATCTGCGAAGAGCTCAAACTTGAGCTCAGTGAAGGTCCGCACAGCATCAAGTACCTAATGGATACGCTGCAGCAAAAGCTGCTCGACAACCATGCCGAAGGCAAACGCACGGTACTGCTGATTGACGAGGCGCAGCTGCTTTCTGTCGACGTACTTGAACAGGTACGATTGCTAACTAACCTTGAAACTGCGACAGAAAAACTGCTGCAAATTGTTTTGGTCGGCCAGCCGGAACTCGATGAATTATTAAGCCAGCCACGCCTGCGCCAACTTAGCCAGCGAATTACTGCGCGTTTTAAACTCGAGCCACTGAACCTCGCCGAGACTCAGCGCTACATTCAACACCGGCTGCGTATTGCAGGGAAAAAAGACGAGCGCAGTATTTTCTCACCGGCGGTGATCAAGCGTATTCACAGTTTTAGCGGCGGCACCCCCCGCTTAATTAACATACTCTGTGAACGCCTGTTAATCGGGGCCTACGGCCACAACAAAATTGAAGTCGACAATGACATTTTTAACCAGGCTTTAAAAGAAGTTGGCGCGGCCAAAATTGAACAGGCACCATCGCGCGCGCTGCCCTTAAGCCAGTACGGCCTGGCCGCAGCCATACTCTGCGGCGCTCTGGTCATTGCCTTTAGTGTTATTCAAACACCCGACACCCCAGCTACCTCAGTGGCAGATAGCAGCTCAGATAACCGAGCGCTGACAAGTACAACAACAGAGAAAAAAAGCCAAGCGGGGCATAACAGCCAAGGCTTGTCAGAGCCTTTTGCTCAAAACAGTGTACAGGGCTCGGCTTCTACAGACTTCGAGCAACGACAGCACAGCGCAGAAAAAAATGCCGAAGCAGAATCAAGCACTCGGCAGGGGCAAATTAGCCGCGGCGCAGCGGCTTTGGTTCACGACAGCAACGCCGCTAGTTACGAGTTTCGCAACCGCACCGAAGCCTACGCCCAGCTGTTCCAACACTACGGCTACCGAGGTGAAAGCTTGAGCCACCCTTGCTGGCAAACCGAAGAGCACCAACTTAGCTGCTCTGTCACCCACCTCGACACCTGGCAGGAGCTGCGCCAATTAAACAGGCCCGCGGTCATTAGCCTGGTTACCGAAGACAAGCGCCTGGCTTATGCCGTCGTTACCGGGCTCAGTGCCAATCAGGTAAGTGTGCTTAATCACAGCGGTGAAAAAGAACAGTACAGTCTGCTGGAACTTGGGCGCTTGTGGAACGGAGCGGTGTATTATTTGTGGCGCAAACCCGACGGCTATGAAAAGCCCCTTACCCAGGGTTCGCGCTCGCCGGTGGTGCTGTGGGTTGCCGAACAGTTCGCCCTACTCGATAGCCAAGCGCGCGCTATTACCGACAGCTACTTTAGCAAGCGCCTCGAAACCCGCATTAAAATATTCCAAACCAGCGAAGGCTTAAAGGCCGATGGCATTATCGGCGAACAAACACTTATGAAGCTCAACGAAAAGCTCGGCTTAATTGGCACCCTTGATTTAGTAGAGTAATCGCATGTCTTTAATTCTTGACGCTTTAAAAAAAGCCGAACATGAACGCAGTGAAAGCCAGGGCAACACTACTGACGCAGGCAATTACGCTGAGTTAATCGATGCCTCCAAACAGAAGCACTCCCCGCTAATTATCGTGCTTGTTGTCGTCAGCCTTATTTTGTTAACTGCAATTTTGTGGCTTATTTATACGAGCATAAACAAAGCAGATAACAATATTCACAGCAAACAAGCCCCGCTAATACAGCAACTTGAATCCGCAAAAACCACGCCTGAAGCACCAGCTGCCAATGAAATAAAACAGAGCTTGGCTACACGACCTCAACAAGAGACTGAAACACCAGAAAAAAGCGGCCAAACAAACACTACTGAACCAACACAAAACACTGCTGGAGCCACAAGTGAAATAAACCAGCAGAAAAAAACCGGCACAAAAACCATAAGTACACGCCAACAAAAAGTCGACGAACTCAGAAAAGACTTAATTGCTCAGCAGTACCAAGAACAAGAGAGCAAAGAAAAACAAAAGGATATTGCCAAGCTTTATCAGACCCAGAGCGCAAGCCAGGCATCAAATAGCAACGGCGACAAGAGAAGCGCACAAAAAACCAAAGCCGCCAGCCCAAGCAAACAGGCCAGACAGGTAACAAGCCCTGCAAACGACAGTATTAATTTTTATGGCGGTGTATTTTTTATAAAAGGCCTGCCCTTAAAAGCTCAAGAAAACATCCCAACACTGATGTACGGCGGCCACATATATCAACCCGACGGCGGCTCTTACGTAACCTTAAACGGCAAACCCTATCGCGAAGGAGCAAGTGTCTCAGCTGGCATCGTGCTGGAAAAAATACTTCGCGACGGCATCGTCATGCGCCAGGGCAACACACAATTTAAAATGCAGGCGCTGAATAGCTGGTTAAACTACTAGGGCCTGTTAACACTAATTACCAAACTAGCGATGCAACCACGTTAATCTAAAACCTGGGTAGCTAAGGTTTAATTGAAGAGTTATCGAGCACCTCTTGCCAAAAGATTACCCGGTCGTGATTGCGATAAGTGCCAAAACGAATCTCTGCCTGAATAGTCGTATCGCTGTGGCTACCATCCTGATCCCAATCAAAGCGCAGCCACGGATAATTGTTTAAATCAGCGTTAATAAAAAAGCTGCCGGTATTACCTGCGCCGGGCGCACTAAAACTTAAACCAGCATCACCGCCGGCAAACTGCACTTGAATCGCATCGCTTTGGCTATAGCTTCCGGTTGTGCTACCAGAGCCAACTGTGACACTTCGATTGGCGGGAATGTCTATGCTCTGCCCGGCATATTGTTGATCGCTAAGCAATATCTCTGTACATGAATCCGCCGCGCTTAACTCAAACCAGGCACCATTCCAGAACTCTGTTTGATAAAGTACTGGTAGCGCAGAACTCTCAGGCCCAAACGCATCCTCGAGCCTTAAACGACCAAAACGCTGAACCGAGCGGCCAACCTCAATACTATCGCTCACCGTATCGTTGTCCGTATCCAGATCAAAATCACTGCTACGAAAACGAACATCGTCGCCATCGGCCACGGCAAGACCAAAGGCTACATTATTAAACGGGCCCTCTAAGTTGCTGTTATCGCGCTCAAGAATCAGCTCACTATCTAGGCTCAATACACCCTGGCTCCAATTAAACGAACTGTTTTGCTCGCTCACCCGGCCAGTAAAAGGCGTTGGCAAGGCTTGATCAATGGCCTGGTAATTCAAGTGGCTACTATTGCTGAGTTTGGCAAAGTCGCCTTCGTAATTGCGTGTTATAGCTGCGCCGAGGTTGTGAGCACTTAGGTTGTTAATATCTGCATTTAAAACCTGGCCCAAATAACTAAAGCTGGTGCACGCCTCTACTAGGCTTGCATCATTTAATAAAAAGTACGAAGGAATAAAGCGCCCAACATGAGCAGATCGACTGTGACTTTTTTCACTGCGGCTTTGGCTTATACCTAAATACGGGTTTTCCAGTTCAGCGCTAAGTAAAATAATACCGACTTCCGGGTAGTTCACCTGGCTAGTGCTGGCTAAACCAGAGCTGAAACTAGTTAAACGATTAGCTCCCGGCACCGAACTGGCCAGGCCCGGGTCATTCCCCGGCTGCGGTAAATACAAGTTCGCAGCAAGCACAACGGCGGTGCCTGCCCCCTCTTGAGCAAAGCGAACTAAATCTGGGCCATTTAGCACATCGTTGTTCGACTCATTGCCGCTGTCTTCATAAATATCGGGTACACCGTTATCGTCACTGTCGTCAGCGCTGTGCCAACCTTTGGCGATAACATTTACCTGAAAATCCTGTCCCGCCGCAGTAAAAACCGGCCCCAAAGCACTGTCAGCGTGACCTGTGTGCGGGGCAGTTACTGCAAAAGCAAAGGGCCTAAAAGTCAGCAAGCTAGATGAACCCTCGATCAACTGATCACTAAACGCATTGCTGTCGTCGCGGAAAAATAAACTAAATTGACCAACGTCATAGGTATCCAGTGCAAACTGAGCCACGCCGCTACTAAAATTTAAATTTACATTTGTTGTCGCCGCTTCCGGCAGAGCTGCGCCTGAAATACTCGGCGCTTGCCCACCTGCATCGCTGGAACTGCGATCAAACCAAACTTTTATAGCCGGTTGGTTGTAGCCACTTAATACCTGGCAATCATCGGGGTTTGTCGGGTCTTGCTCCATAGCCGTGACCGTAAAGTTATGCGCACGAGCCGCAATAAAGTCATCGTGCACAGCACCGGGGCCATCCGTAGGCTCAACCACAAAACCATTCTCGGCGTAAGTAAGCGTTGACGACGTAGAACTAATGCCCAGGTCATTGTCGGCAACACTAATGGTTAAGGTTTCTGCGTGGCTGTTATCGAGCGACAGGCTAATTTCCCCCTCATCGTTGCCGTTTATTTCAAAAATATACGAGGCTTGACCGGAGTCTAAGGCGCCCGGAGTAAAACTGCCCAAGGCAGCGCCGAGGTCATTCAGCCATGTGCCGTTCCCTGTCGATGTCGTTAACGCCATCGTGCCAACATAACCGGTTAAAATAGCATCTGAACTGTCGCGCGCACTGATGGTAATAGCCTGAGGCGCACATACCGACGCGTTATTGCCGTTAGTATCAATATTAAAATGATCCAGGGTCGAGCCAGAGACACACTCGTGTACTTGCCCCATAACCTCTATAACCTGGGCCTGATTTAAGGTCTCGTTATAATATTTAACCTCATCGATGCGGCCGTTAAAGCGGCGGCTGTGAAAATTAAGATCTGTACCAATCAAAATCGGATCGTTATTTGTCTCTGTGCGGCTGCTGCGATTATCACTGGCAACCACGACGCCGTTGAGGTAAATATTTTGCGTACCTTCTTCAAAGGTAATTGCAATATGGCTCCACTGATTTAGCGGCACCGAAGTGGAACTGGTTATCGAAGTGCTACTCGCATTTAACTCTTCCCACCACCAGTTAATTTGGCCACTGCCGTTTAAATGAAACTCCCAGTTTTCATCTTTTGAAACGATGGTTGCCAAGCCCGAACTGGCCCAGCTATAGGGGTACACCCACGTCGCCACCGTGAAATTTCGATTCTGATCCAGGTCGCTGTTACCGGCATCATCGATTTGCAAATAACCATCGCTTGTGCCCATAAAATCGCCATAGGAGCAAGTGCCCGGGCTACCGTCAACAACCGGGTCGCTGTTGTCACTGCCGGGAAATGCATTTAAATTTACCGCCTGACCGTGCCAGCCATTACCAGTCGCATCGTCAACTTCGTTTGCACCGCCGTTCCAGCTCGTTTCATCGAGCCGCCATTCGGCAATTGGCTCCGGTACAACAACAGAGCCACCCTCACAAAAGCCGTCAAAATCCAGGTAGTTAATTGCCGAGTCATCGAAGCTAACTTGAGAGAGATATTTCATATCGATTTTTTGTTCTGAAGTCAGCGCGCCGGTGATTTCCACCTCGTTCTGAACCACAATATCCTGGCGGGCATACAGCAGCACATCAGCCTTTGCGCGGTATTTCAGTTCAATTTTCTCACGGCTAAATACAAATAAATGACGATCACCGGTGTTTAGATTCAATTCAGTTTCTTCGGCAAACTCGACATTCTTGCGCACAAAGATAGTAGCCGAACCGGGCTCGGTCAGCTCTATACGACCTCGGTAACTCAAAATAAACGAGTCGCGAAAACGATACACACCCGGCTCCAGCCGTAAAACAGCCTCAGTATTTGAGGTTAATTCGCCATAGCTGCCGGGGCTTAAGGTGACGGTTTCGCGATAGTCGAGATAGACATCCGGTTGACCTGTTGGGTAGTCGCGAATATCTCCACGCGGCACCGGCTGGCCCGACTGCGAACACATCGCGCTATCGCAATCATTGCCCTGCGGTGCATTAGTTAAATTGCGCGTATCCAAAATATTGTCGGGGCTGCCAACAAGCTTGGCCAGCCCCTCAAAAACAATTTCGCCATTGTTACGGCTGTTTTGCAGGCCGTCCGGCCAAATATCCGTACAGGCCGCCGCCCAAGCTGCGCCCGGTAACAAGCTAAAACAAAGTAAAAAAAAGCGCGCAAATCTAGTCACTGATAAACGCCCTCACCTGAACACGCCGTTCACTCAACAGCTCACCGGCGCCACAGCTTGCGGTACTGGTCACGGTATAGATAGATGTTGCGTTTGCTGCATCGTTGGCAATGCTGCACTGCAAGGCGGCCACACAGCCTTGCATTGAAGCGGCGTTAAAGTTCAGGTTCGCCGCTAAGGACGTGCAGGCCGAATCGGCACTTGCGCGTGTTGCGCTTGGGAAAAACAGTTGATTTAAGGCCCACTGGGCGGCGCTATCTGCGCTGTACAGGGCCTGTACACTTAAGGCCTCGCGAAAGGAGCTTGTGCCCGACTGGTTCGCAAGGTGAGCAATAGCGGTGGCGAGCGCAGCCAAACCAACGACAATAAATATTGCCATAGGCATTAGATAACCGCGCTGAGCTCGTATTAAACTCGCTTGCATATTACGGAACATTTCTCGCCAAGATACGTTGATTTAAATCGATGCTTATCTGAGCTTCGGAAAAACTTAAGTTGATGTCCACCGCTGCGCCGCGTGTTTCACTGCCGGCAGAACGGCTAAAAGCGGCGCCCGATGTCGATACTGCATCTGCCAATTGCACTGCATCAACCGGTGCACCGGGGCTGCCATCGGCCAGCGCCGTACGCAAACCGTAATTTCTATACAGCCACAGCTCACTGCCGACCAGGCAAAAACGCTGAGGATCGGCCGCAACATATATACGCTTGCTATTTGAATTGCGAATAAATTCGTGCAATAAACTGAGACTAAGTTCAGTAATTGGCCCGCCTGCAACGCTGTTGGTGCTGTCTATCGTCGCACGCGCCGCCGTGCTTGCTGTGGTATAGATTTCAGTATCAAAATAACTTCCGACCACAGCGTGCACCGCGCCGCCGTGATCTAAAACAAAAGGCGAGGTCGCAATCGTTAAAACACGCGGCGCACCGTTATTTTGATCCGGCAGCTCATTTTCGTAAAACGCTGCACCAGTGCTTGGCAATACTTCCACACAATTGCCCGAAGTGCTTACACGCAAACTGTTGGGCACGGCACTTCGCAACACTCGGCTCATATGTTCAATCGCCACGCGACCTTTTGCCAGTAGCCGATTGCGAATCTGCGCCTCGCGGTAGCTCTCGACCGAGCGCACAATAAAATCTGTGCTCACTGCGGCGATGATGCCGAGCAATACCAATACCGCCACCAATTCAACCAAGGTAAAACCCCGGCTGTCGCGGCAAGACTTAAACGACTGGCGACCAGGCACTAAAAATTCACCTTGTAAGCACTTAGCGTAACGGGCGAACCGAGCGCACTAGCACCGGTGGCCGGCGTCGACACCCGCACTGAAATTAAACGCGCCTGATTATTTGTTAAACCTAAATCACTGCCCGCTTCCGTAACCGTCACTTGAATCACGTAGGGCGCATGGCTGTTATCACTAAAGCCATGAAAATCGCCGACGTCATCATAAGCGCTATCTGGCACAGTAATACCTGCGCAAACCGGGCCGCCACTTGCATTGCAGGCCGGTACCCCACCTGCGGGTGTGTTTTCATCAAATTTTCGCGCCAGCACATCGTCGAGCTGGGCTTGCGCCAGCTCCAATGCGCGCACACGAATTAGCGGGTCATTGCTGCTTACAATAAATTGAGAAAATACCGCAACAACACCAGCAAAGGCCAAACCGACAATCACAATAAAACTGATCAGTTCAATTAAGGTTGCGCCGCGCGCGGGGCTGACAGTAAACACGGCCGAACGATTCTTTTTATTGAACAAAACCGGCCTCATTAATACTAATTGTCGTTGAGCTGGAGCCTTGAGTCAGGGTTAAGTTTCTGGCAGCTGTTTGGCCGAGGCGATCAAAATTAAAGGTCGCCGCCGTTAAGCCCTGGTCTGCATCCAGCGCCAGCGGGTAATTTTGCCCGTCCCAAAAACGTAAACTGGTAAAACCTGCACCGCTATTTTGCTGTAAATCTATCTCGTCTAAACCCGACGTTGAGTTTGTTTGAACAACTAAGCGCACCGGGTCGCGCTGCGCCATCGCCAGTTGTTGGGCCGAAAAAAAAGCCGCGACCAGATGGTCGCGGCTTTTTTGTATACGCTGAATGTCATTGCCAAAGAAACGGCTTGAAGCTGCAGCAGCAAGCAGGCCCACGAGGACCATAACCGCCACTAATTCAACTAGAGTAAAGCCTCTTGGGTAACGCACTGTACATTTAAATTACGGAGAAGCCGTAGCAATTACCGCAAAATCAGCTGTATCACTTTTCGGTGTTGGGCCAGTCAGGGTACATACAACTGAATCACCGGGGTTGGTAAAAGTTCCACTTGAAACAGCAGAGCTATACTGAGTTGTATCCAGCGGGCTTTGCAAAAGATTGTTGAGGTCACTGAGGGTACAAGAATTAACAGTAACGACGGGGTCTGTCGTTTCAGTTGTTAAGCCTGCTTGCACAGCAACATAAACGGCGTAATTCAAAGAACTTGCGCTCTCCAAAGAACCGGCCAGGTTATCAACAGAGGCTTGGCTCGCTTCATCAGATAAATCAATAAATTTTGGTACCGCCGTGGCTGCCAAAATACCGAGGATTACCAATACGGCAACCAGCTCAACTAAAGTAAAACCAGATTGTTGTTTCATGGTTAGCTCCAAATAACTTTTCAAAATAAAAAGTAATAATAAAGAATGAGTTTTGAGTATTCTGTCACATAAACTAACAAAAGCAATAGTCTTGAAGCACTAAATACGACCATTTATCGACAAATAGCACCAAAGTGTCGCGCTTTTTTACACTATTTTATGCTTATACTTAATTTGCCTGTTTTTATATCGTAGTCAAAAAAATACAAAGCCTCCTTAGTTCGGCTCAAACTGTAGCGACAGCTTCGTCTTGATGCCGCCGAAGCGATAAACTGATCCAAAGTGGCCTGTTCCGTGCCAGCTTCTACTTGACTAAATAAACCCAGCCACAAACTGCGACAGCTTAAATCACTTACCCGGCGGCGCGGATTAACCTCAAGAGCATTGCTCGAGACTGGCCAGCCCCACTGATTTAAATAGTAGCGTGTGCCATCACTAAGTGTGTAACTACGCCCACCTTGCAGCGCTGACAGCGCGTGAATATTGTCGACACTGCGCTTAAAAACAGCGGCTTGAAAGTTTAATGTTTTGCGCTGACTGTCTTCGATTTGCGGGATGTAAAAGCGCACAGAGATAGCAAACAAAATTGCAATCAAACAGACAACAACAATGAGCTCCAATAAACTAAAGCCCTTATTTGCCGGTCTGGACTTCATATAGACTCCACATCGGCAAAAAGATTCCAAGCGCCATAACCAACACAAAACCGGCCATAACGGTAATCAACAGCGGCTCAATTTTATCGGTCAGGGTTTTTAAATCGTAATCCACTTCGCGTTCGTAAAATTCGGCAACTTCCGTTAGCAGCGACTCAACCTGACCGCTCTCTTCACCGACGCTGATCATCTGCAATACCAGTGGCGTAAATAATGCAGCCTGCAGGTGGGTGCGCAAGAGCGAATCGCCGCGCTCTATGCCCTCGCGTATGCCTTGAATTTTTTGTTCCAGCCAGGGGTTATCGATGGCCGCCGCACACAAGCCGAGCGCCTGGCTTATCGGCACCCCCGCCCCGAGCATCAAACTAAAACTTCTGGCATAACGCGCCATCGACGCGCGCTCAATCAGCGAGCCGACAATGGGCATACGCATTTTGTAGCGCCCCCACATAAGTGCTCCGGGCTCGCTTTTTAAATAATAAATAGTGCCGCCAACAAGCGCGGCCGCGCCTAACGCAATAAAGTGGCCGTAGTGAACAAAAAGATTGGATGTACCGATTAATATGCGCGTCAGTAGCGGTAATTCTGCGCCAAAGCGTGAAAATAGCTTGGCAAATTCCGGAATAACAAAAATATTTAAAATCACAATTGCGGCGCTAATCGCAATTAAAACAAAGCTCGGATAACGCATGGCCGATTTAATGCGTTTTTTGGTTTCTTCATCGCGCTCAATATAAAAACCAATCTGACGAAATACTTCGTCGAGCTTGCCGCTGCTTTCGCCAACAGCAATCATGCTGACAAACAACTGGTCAAAGACCTTGGGGTAGTGACGCATAGCTACCGACAGCGACGAGCCCGCTTCGAGCCGGTCGGCCACTTCGTTTAGTACTTCCTGAAAATATTCGTGGCGCAGGCTCGCTGCGAGCCCGCGTATACCGCGTGTCAACGGAATACCGGCTTTGGTAATGGTAAACATCTGCCGGCAGAACATAATAAGATCAACCGGGCGAACCTTGTTGGCACCGATAAAATCATTCACCTGCCGAAGCAGCGACGCACCTTTGCTGACTTCGTCAATTTTAATTGGCGTGATGCCGCGGCCAACCAACTGCGCCGCTACGGTATCGATAGAAGAGGCCTCCATGCGCCCCTGCACACTCTGGCCTCGGTTGGTTCGCCCCTGATACTGAAACTGTGCCATCGCCCGCGCCTTTATTCTGCCATATCACTGAGGCTCTCATCGGCAAGCTCTGCGCTTACCCTGAGTACTTCAGAAAACGCGATGCGCCCTTCGACGGCCAAATCTAAAGCGTTGGCGCCGAGGGAGCGATACGAGGCGCTGCGATGGGCTGCGTCATTAAAGTTTTTAACGCTGTTTTCTCGTAGAGCGTCGGCCATTTCGCCATTAATTTCCAGTAGCTCAAACACGCCTATACGACCGCGAAAACCACTGTTAAAACAATGGGGGCAACCGGCACCGCGCTTAAAGCTTGTCGCTGTAAGGCTTACATCGGGGCGCAGCTTGGCAAACAGAGCCTGTTCGCCGGGCTCAAGTTCGTAGGGCTCTGCACAGCTTTCACAGACTTTGCGCACCAAACGCTGGGCAACAATGGCCTTTAAGCTCGCGGCAACCAGAAACGGGTCAACACCCATATCCACCAAGCGCAGAGCTGATGTCACGGCGTCGTTAGTGTGCAAGGTAGAGAGCACCAAGTGCCCGGTCATCGCTGCGCGCAGAGCAATTTCTGCCGACTCGGCATCGCGAATCTCACCGACTAAAAGTATGTCGGGATCCTGACGCAAGGTTGCGCGCAGCACCGAACCAAAATCGAGGCCGATGCGCTCGTGAATTTGCACCTGGCTAATACGCGGCAGGCGGTATTCTACCGGGTCTTCAACGGTGATAATTTTTTTCTCAGGCGTGTTGAGCTCTGACAGCGCTCCGTAAAGCGTGGTGGTTTTACCGCTGCCGGTCGGCCCGGTTACCAGTACCAAACCGTAGGGGCGCTGAATCACCGAGCGAAAACGCTGAATATAGGCCGGCGGCATGCCGACAGACGCAAGCGGCCTTACCCCCTCGCTCTGATCGAGTATACGCATTACCACCGATTCACCGTACTGCACCGGCATTGTCGATACCCGCACGTCGATATTACTTTTTCCTAAGCGCAAATTAAAACGGCCATCCTGCGGCAGGCGTTTTTCACTGATATCCAAATTGGACATCAGCTTTAAGCGCACAACCAGCGCCGCAGCAATGCGCTTTTCATTCATCACCTGCTCAATCAGCACGCCGTCGATACGCTGGCGTATACGCAATACACTTTCATCGGGTTCAATATGAATATCCGACGCTTTGGTGCTAATCGCCTCTTCAAAGATTTTTTGCAGCAATTTAACAACCGGTGCATCGCTGTCAGAGGCATCGGTGACAATATCGCTAAGGTCGACAGACTCTTCGGCGAGCTCTTCATCCAACTGGCCTGCAAGGCTGGCAATTTCATCGGCGCGACTGTAGGCGATATCGAGAATATCCAGCAGTTCCGACTCGCGCACCACCGCCGTTTTTATCGGCTTGTGAATGACAGCCTGAATATCATCGAGGCTGAAAATATCAGTGGGGTCGGCCATGCCCAACAACACAGATTCACTGTCTTCGCTGAGTATCATTACCCGGTAGCGGCGCGCCAGCGACTCGGGCAAGGTTTGCACCAGTTCGCGATCAAAACGAAAGTGCTTTAATTCAACAAAAGGAATGCCCAGTTGTTTTGACAATAAATCCAGCAGGGTATTTTCTTCGACCATACCCAGGGCAATAAGCTGGCGGCCGAGTTTAAGCCCAGAGCGTTTTTGTTCGGCGAGGGCTTCATCGAGCTGCTCGGCGCTAATATATTGTTGCGCGACAAGCAGATCACCTAAACGGATGCGCTTTTGTTCAACCAATTAGCTAGGCTCCCTATTCTGCTGCTCTTGCTGCAGCTGCTGATAGCGTTTTTGAATAAATTCTTGCACAGTCACACTGTGACCGCCGAGCCGCGCACTAACACTGTAGGCCGACATCGCCTCGGAACGAAACTTTAATTTATCGGCGCTGACAGCAAGACCGAGCCAGTACAGTGCGTTTTGCTGCTGCTGATCAACCAGCACACGATATTGCTGCAAGGCTTGCTCGTGCTGCTTATTTTTTTGTAATAAACCGGCGTACATCGCGCGAGCTTGTGCCGGCATAGTGCTGGCAAGCGCTGTGCTCTGCCCGGCCAAATATTGCTGAGCTGCGTTTTCTCCCTGGTAGTGCTGGGTCAAGCGAGCCTGATAATAAACAAAAACGCGCTCGCGCTTTTCCTGCTCGGCGAGCACCCGAGTCATCGCCGGCCAATCTTGCTGCTGCAAATACAGCTCTAACTGCGTTTCGATAAAAGGCTCAACATCTTGCATAGCTGCGGCGTTTTTATCGACAAGCGCTCTTGCCGCAACGTAATCTTGCTGGCGCATCAGGCGCTTTAACTGCGCTAAGGTTTCACTGCGCTTTTGCTGTTGTGACTTGTTAATGCTTAGGCGCTTATCCGAAGTTGGCTCAGCACCACCGTAATGTTTAAGCGCTGGTGTTTCCGATAAGGCCGGCGCACTTGCCACACTATTGCCGCCAACACTTTGCGCCCCCCCCTCCGAGCCCTCTAAGGCGCGATCCACACTGTATTGCTGCTGGAGTTTTTGCATGCGCTGGCCAAAGAGCGCCACTTCATCGGCGGCTAAAAGCTTAGACAGGCGAGCGGCGTAGGTCGTGGCCTTTTGCTGTTCATTACGCTCGAGGCTGCGCCGGTACAACTGAACGTAGCGCTCTTTTACTTGATCCAGGCCGGCCAGCGCCTGGGTATTTTCAGGCCGCAACTGCAAAACCGAGTTGTAAAAATACACCGCATTGTTCTTTTCAGGTGAACTTAAACGATATTGCTTTTGTGCCAGCTCTGCCTGCTGAAGCAGCGCGGCGATACGCTGCTGTTCGGCCTTGTTCGAATTTGCTTGCTGAATTTCAACTGGCGAGACCGGCATTGTTTCCGACTTTACTTTGCCGGGCTGCCCAATTGTAAGCGGCACAGTTTCAACGTTCTTAATTTCAGGCGCTGCGTGCTGTGCTGGCGAGGCGATTGAATTAGAAGAGCTATGTGAAGGTGCATGCTCTAAAGAGGAAGTACTTAGCTCTTGTATTTGAGCTTTGTTCTCAGAGCTTGCAAGCCCGGTGCCTGCAAAATAATAACCCGCGCCAAAACAGGCAAACGCCAGTAAAAAAAGACTCGTAATTTTAGCGACGGGCCCAGCCCAAAAGCTTGATTTTGCCTCGACGTAGTTTGCCGTTTTGGCGCTGCGCAATTCAAGGTCGTTTAAGGCATCGTTAATCAGGCTCATCCGAGCTGCTCCCGCCCCGGTGAAAAAAGTGCCAACAGCCCCGCCCAACTGCGTGCACGGCTCTCTTCGGTGTCGCGCACCGCTTTGGCCACATGCCACAAAGAAATACGCTGCTGTCCGCGCCCATAGGCGACAATCAGCGCTTTGTGACAAAGAATATTAATCAAGCGCGGAATACCGCCGGAGGAAAGATAAACAAAATCCATCGCCGCCGACGAAAATAATGCACTGCTTGCATCGACGGATGCCAGGCGGTGCTGGATATACGCACGACAGGCGCCGCGACGCAGAGGTTTTAAATACTCGGAAAAAACAATGCGCTGCTTTAGCTGGCGCAAGTCTTTGCGTTTGAGCAAGTTGTCGAGCTCGGGCTGCCCCAACATAACTACCTGCAATAATTTTCGTTTTTCCGTTTCGAGATTGGTCAAAAGGCGCAAACATTCAACCGTATCGCGCGGCATGGCCTGCGCTTCGTCGACAATTAACACCACCTGTTTGCCGCTGCGGTGCAGCTGTACCAGACGCCGGTAAAGCGCCGACATCAACTCGTGAGATGCCATGGTTTTATCAAACTGAGCCCCGACTTCTTGCGCCACAAAAGACTTTAACTCCTCTGCGCTTAAATAGGGGTTCGGCACATAGGCTGTCACACAGGAGCTTTTCAGGTGGGTCAACAATATGCGGCTGAGCAAAGTTTTACCGGTGCCCACTTCGCCGACAACCTTTACAAAACCTTCACAGTGTTTGAGTGCAATTAAGATCGTATTCAAAGCATCTTTGTGGCTGCTTTGATTTAAAAAAAACTGAGTATCCGGCGTCAGAGAAAATGGCGCTTCGGAAAAATTAAAGTGGGCTTCATACATAGTCGGTTATTGACTTCGGCCGCCAAAATCAAAAGTGCTCCGGCCTTCGGACACCAACTCTTCCCACGATCCATCTTCAATCACGATAGGCCGCATAAGAATAACCAACTCGTTTTTCAACAGGCGCTTTTCTTCGTGTTTAAAAAAGACGTTGATAATAGGGATACTAGCGAGAAAACCCCGGTCGGTACTGACCTCCTGTGTGGTTTCTTGCATCAGGCCACCGAGCACAACCACTTGGCCACTTTCAGCGCGAACAATGGAATCGGATTCGCGCACATCGCGTAGCGCCAGCGGCAAAGAAAAATTGTCACCGCTGATTTCAATATCTTTAATTTGATCCTGAACCTTGCTGACGATCGGGTGCACATGCAAAATCACATCGCCATCTTCGGCAATCTGCGGCGTTACATCGAGGCTGATACCGCTGAAAAACGAGCTCAGTTCAATTTCCGGCGTGTTGCTTACAGTCGCTGCACTGGTGGTTTGAGAGTTGGAAATACCGGTAACAAAAAACTCATCCGAACCAACGCGAATCACCGCCTTCTGATTGTTGACCGTAGAAATACGCGGGCTCGACAACACTTGCACATCGCCCTGCTGATCAAGCAAATCAATTAACTTGGTAATATCTGTGACTCCGAGCACTGATGAAAACAGCACTTCGCTCTGACCGGCGCCGCCAAAAATCACTTCGCCCATATCACCAATGCCGCTAATCGTTTGCTCTACGGCCAAAGCACCACCTATCGCACCCCAGTTAATACCACTGGCGTAGTGATCGTTCAGCTGCACTTCGAGTATCTTGGTCTCAAGCACAACCTGGCGCTGAACACTTAGCTCACTCTCTTCGAGAAAACTGCGCACTGTGCTTAACTCAGACGGCAAGGCTCGGACAACGACGATGCCAGCCTGGGCATTAGTCATAACAAAGCGGCCCTCATCTTCGCCACCAATAATGCCCACCAAGGTTTTTTGCAAACCGCTCCAAAAATCGGTGGTGTTGAGTGTTTGCACACGCGTACCCGGCGTTAAGTCCTCCTGCCCGGAGTTGCCCTGGCCATCATCCAAACCGAGATAGCTGAGCAAATTAGCGCCGCCGTCGTCACTGTTGCCACTATTGGATGACGAGTTGCCACTGCTGTTGTTTGAACCGGAAGAATTCGAAGTGATCTTGCCGATGAGTACACTGGTATCGGTTACGCCGACACGCTGCACATCGAGGTAGTTAATAGGAAAGACCTGAGTGCGCAAAGTGCGCGGATAAATAGTGTAAATACCATTGGCGTGCTTGTATTCGTAGCCGTAGACATCGCGCACAACATTGAGCACTTCATCGATACTAACGTTGCGTAAGTCGAGGCTGATTTGCCCCTCTATATCCGGGTGGGCAACAACGTTCTCACCCGATTCACTGACCAAACTTACAAAAAACAGGCGCGCAGGCACACGGTTGACACTGACATCAAAGCGCGCTTTTTGCGAAGCGGCGACCGGCTGCTCGGCACCGTGATCAAGCAGCGCTTGATCAATCTGGGCAGGTACTTCAAGCTCGCTGTTTTGGTGTTCGTCGACAAACGCCTCGTATTCTTTATCTGCCGTTGTGGTGCCGATTGGCTGATTCATACACGCAGCCAATATCAGCGCACTCAACAATACGCCAAACACCGGCAGCCGTTTTTTTAGCATTTTTCTGTTATTCACGTTGTTAACCATCATTCACATTAGCGCCTGTTAGGCAGAGCTAGCCGCCACTGATCACTTTATTTCTCAAATTTAATACGCGAGTTTCACCCGCCGACGTCAATACAACGCGGTTGCGTTCAACACGCGTCAAAGTCCAACCAGCTATTGTTTGTCCGCGATTAATATGGCGGCCATTAATAATCGCGCTACTGCCATCCGCGCGCACATAGGTCGCCTGCAAATTAAATGTTTGCCGCTTGGCTTTGGCGGCCCGGTAAAATAGCGGTTTGGTCGGATCGCGCAGCGCCTCGCCAGCGACTTCTGAAACCGGCTTAGTATTCAAAGTCGTATTCGCAAGGCTCTGCCCTGGCGCGGCAGTGGCACAAACACAGATACATAATGCGCGGAAGAAATAGCTATTCACCGATAAAGCCCCGCTGAGTAGACAGGGTATAGGCTTCGAGCTCAACCATTGCTGTTGGCCACGAGGTCACCTCGTAGGCCAAACTCGACCAGTAAAACTGCCAGTCGCCCTGCTCAAGCTCCTGTAAGTACCTTGTCAGCTCAAAATACGAGCCCTCTAAACGAAAACGCACGCTGTGTTTAAACACTCCGACAGGTTTGGCGCTTAATTCAGGTTTTTCATCTTCGTCGGCGTCGCTGTCAGTGTTTTTGGCGGTATCAAAGCTCAAACGCTGGGGCGGCAGTGCTTGCATCGCAAGCAGGCTTAACTTTTCGCGTTTTTGCAACATCGAGCGAATAATCTGCGGTAACTCTCGCGCCTGAACCAGGCCAACGCTTAATTCAGCAAGCTCTTGATCCAGGTTTTGAAGTTTACTCTCAAGCTCCAACACCTGTTTTTGTTTCAGCGCATTGGGGTTATTCATCAAGGTCTTGGTATAGATTTTTTCTTCTTGAGTCAGCCGCTCCAAGGCCGACTCCGCGGAGCTGAAACGCTGTTGTAGTTTCTTATTTTCGCTGTTGATCGACGAATAGATCAGCAGTTCCCAGCAGACATAAACAAAAGCCAATATACAAAGTGCTATCAGCAAACGTTCGCGCAGTGGGCGCAGATTAAACGCGTCGCTGTATTTCAACCACAGTGCTTTCACCGCTGCGCCCCCCCATCTTCCTTCGAGCTCATCAGCGGCTCGTAACCCAGGGAAAAATCAAAACGCTTTTGGCTGTTTTTCTCGGCGATGCTCAGCGAACCAAAAGCAGATTGAACAAAAGCGCTATCGTTTTGCAGCTCGGCAAGATACGCCAGTAACAGCTCAGGCTTGGTACACACACCGCTCATTTCAATCAGCGAAGCCCCACCGGTAAAACGAAAACGATCGAGACTTAAAGCTTCACTGCTAAAACGAGCGAGGCCTTGCAGGCGTGACGAAAAGCCGTTGTCATTGCCAAGGCTCTGACCTTCAATCAGGTCTTGAACCAGTAAACGGCTGTTGATGTCCAGCTTTAACTGATCGATTTGTTTGTCGAGCTTTAAACTATTGCCGATCGGACCGCGATCTTTAACGCTTTGCAAGCGCTGCTCGGCCAGCAACTGTTGGTGCTCAAGCATCACCACATCTTTTTTTAACGCTTGCAGGCGATGGCTGTTGACGATAGACACCAGCAATAGCAGCAGCACAAAACCCAGACACGACAGCGCTGCGGTGTGCGCCGTCATCCACTCCTTTTTTACCCTTAGTTCGGGTAAATACAAATTAATATTTTGCATTTAACTCGCCTGCTCCCGCAGCGCACCGCCAGCGGCTCCGAGACAAAGCTGTAACAAGCCCTCATCAAGCTCATCGCTATCGATACCAAGCTCCTCACTTAAATCGAGAAAGGCCACCGGCAGTGAAAGTGAACGTTTTAGCTCCTCGCTAATTTTTTCCGGGCCTATGCCTTCGCCACACAAATACAAAATACCCGGCGGCGCCTGCCCCATTTGTCGCTCAAAATAATCGAGCGAGCGCTGAATTTCTAAGGCTAGTTGCTCAGCGGGGAGTTCATCGAGCAGGCCGGCGCCGTAATCAACCTTAAAGTTGCGCGACAGATACAAATCGCCATCGCGATAAATACTTACTTCGCCGGCGCCCTGATGTAAGCGCACCAGCGCCGCACCGCGCTCAAGTGCCTTTAGCTGCAATAAATTGCGCAGCGCCAACACTTCAATATCAATACTATCGAGCTCGAGATCGGCGTTTTTTGTCAATTCAATCAGCGATTTAATTAAGCTCAATTCTGCGGCAACCACGTAGGCCATGGTTTTACCGCTGCGGCTGATGCCGGCGGGCAGAGTAAATACATCGATAGCACTTTGCTCAACACTGCTTTGCAGCAGCTCTTTAACACGCCATTTTAGCGCTTCGCGCAGCTCATTTTCAGGTACTTCTGGCGCCTCAACTAACAACAGTTGATAATCACTTGCGCGCAGCACCAAGCGGCAGTGGTAACCGGCAAGCTGATGTTTATTAACATAGTCTTCAAGCAGTGACGGCCAGGAACTGCTGCCCTGTTCACAGCGCATACAGGCGAGCTTATGCAGTTTGCTTTCGCCGGCACGGGCAAGCGCAAAACTCACATACTCAGAGCCGAGCTCAACCGCAAGCCACCCTCGAGGGCGTGAAAATTTAGTCAACCAGTTCACGAGCGTTTCCCATAAAGCGCATCTTACTAGTTTTCCTCAGTGATCTACGTTTTATAATTATTGTGGCCGCAAAGCCTCATTAAACCTATATATTATAGGCTCTTAGCACACCAATTCGTTTTTGTTACTCAAAATAAGGCCCTTAGCCAAACAATGCACCTGTTTAACATCGTTTTGTTTGAGCCGGAAATCCCGCCAAACACGGGCAATATTATCCGTCTCTGCGCCAACACCCCCTGCCGCCTACACGTTATCGAGCCGCTGGGTTTTGAACTTGACGACAAGCGCCTGCGCCGCGCCGGTCTCGACTACGGAGAGTGGGCCGGCATCGTGCGCCACCAAAACTGGCAGGCGTTTCTCGACAACGAAAAGCCTGAAGCCCTGTGGGCTCTGACAACGAAAGGCCAAATTAATCACAGCCAAGCACACTTTGAACAAAACGCATACTTTATCTTTGGCCCGGAAAGCCGCGGTTTACCCGCGCACATTCTAGAACACTGCTCGACAAAACATATGTTGCGTATCCCCATGCTTGAGGGTAGCCGCAGTATGAATTTGAGCAATGCCTGCTCAGTGCTTGTCTACGAGGCCTGGCGCCAGCTCGACTACCGCGGCGCAATTTAAGCGAGCATACATTAAGCGACATAGCTACGTACACGCCAAACTAAAACTTTTGTACCAAGTGTAAAACAGCCCGACGACTCTGTTTAAAAATCAAACACAAATAGCGCTTTGTCGACGAAAACTGCAACTTGAGCTACATACAGCGGCGGCGCTTACCTGATAAAATCGCCGCCTTTCTGATTTACTGAGACAGCTGACCCCATGTTAGACCCCAATGCGCTTGCAGCCCTATCGCAACTGAAAACCGATATTCAAGCCACCAAGGACTACGCCGAAGGAGTGGTTGCCGCCACCTCCGGCCGTTTCGGTTTTGTTCGCTGCGACGACGGCCGCGACGCGTTTTTAGCCCCGGAAAAAATGGAACGCGTTTTACCTGGAGACCGGGTTCAGGTCAGCTTAAACGAAAACGCCAAAGGCAAACTCGAAGCTGAACTAGAAAAGCTGCAAGAGCCGGGCTTGAGCAAATTTGTTGGCCAATACCGCGTTCGCGGTAAAGGCCATTTTGTTGTGCCTGGCGGCCGCGATTTTAGTCGCTGGATTTTTATCCCACCGCAGCAGCGCAAAGGCGCCAAAGAAGGCGATTTTGTTATCGCCAAGATTTCCCGCCACCCGTGGCGTGACGGCCGCGCCCAGGCAAACATATTATTTCGTATAGGCCAGCCCGACGACGCCTTTATTGAACACAAATACATCAAAGCCAAGTACGATTTGAACTACCGCAGTGGCGAAGAACACAGCAAACAGCTCGAAGCCGTACAAAACGATTTTGCCAATGAAAATTTTGGCGAGCGCGACGATTTAAGCGCACTGCCTTTTGTCACCATTGATTCGGCCTCAACGCTCGACATGGACGACGCTCTGTATGCACAAAAGAAAGGCGACGGCTACGAACTCAAAGTTGCCATCGCCGACCCGGCGAGCTTTCTTGCACAAGGCTCAGCGCTCGCTGAGCAGGCGCAAAACTGCGCGCAATCGGTTTATTTACTCGGCGGTACCGTGCCGATGCTGCCCGCAGCTATTGCCCACTACGCCTTTTCACTCGAAGCCGAAAAACTCAAACCCGCGCTCGTGTGCAGCATGGAAATTAACGCCAATGGCGAGGTGAGCAGCGCCAACTTTAGCCGAGCCAAGCTGCGCTCGGCTGCGAAGTTAAGTTACGAGCAAGTCGCCAACTTTCTCGACCGGGGCAATAGCGACGCTGTTGACGAGTCGCTGCAGGCCAACCTAACACTGCTGGCAGAGATTAGCGTGCTGCGCCGCAACTATCGCGAACAGCACATGCTACTTAACGACGACAGCGGCGACTACGACTTCAGCCTCGATGAACGCGGCCATATCGACAGCATCCGCCTGCGCGAACGCAGCAGCGCCAACCAACTGGTCGAAGAGGCCATGGTTGCGTGCAACATCGCCGCCGGCCATTTTCTCGCCGAGCACAACGCCGGCCTGTTTACCGTGCACAAAGGTTTTCGCGAAGACCGTATCGGCGAAGCTGCCGCACTATTTAAAGAAGAGGGTCTCGACTTCGGCGAGCTCAACACGCTGGACTCACACAAAACTATGCACAGAAGTCTCAGTGCCGACAGTGAACGCAGCAAGTATCTACCGGCACTGCGCCGCCTGATGCAAGGCGCCGAGCTCAGCCACGAGCAGGGCCCTCACCTGGGCCTCGGCGCAGACTTTTATGCCACAGTGAGCTCACCGATTCGCCGCTTTGCCGACTTGTTTAATCACTGGTGTATAGAAGCCGTACTCAACGGAAACAAAGCACCGAAACTTAGTGAACAACAACTGCAGTCACTCAACGAGAATCTGCGCAACGGCCGCCAGGCTGACCGAGAGTTGCAGCAGTGGTTACTGTGCCTGTACGCCCAAAAGCAAGTTGGCAACAGCGCCAAAGGCCGGGTGCGCATCGTCACTCAACAGGGCTTTGGCGTGAAACTCGACGACAGCGGTTTGGAGGGGTTTGTCTTGTTTGGCAAAGACCAGGAAAAGAGTTTTGACGCCAAGCGCCTGAGTTTAAAAGTTGGTGAGCAAAGCTGGTTTATCAACGACGAAGTAGAGATAAAAATAGCCTCCGTAGACCAGGACAAGCGCCGCATCGCCTTTGAATTAATCAGTTAGGACTGTCCCCAGGCCCCGGCGCTATCGCTAAGCCCCAGGCCGAGATAGCAAGGGCTTAAGTGCGGCAACAACTGAAGCGCTGATTGCGTTAATCGTTTGGCCGTTTTAGTTGTTTGACCTGAGCCCCTGGCATTTCTGCCAGCCACTGCTCGGGCACTTAATAACCGGGCTTTTTAGCCATCGCCGGAAAATCACGCTTGATGGCCCGGCGTAGAGCCTGCGCAAGTTCGGCGGCGCTCGCGTAGCGGTCATCGGGATTTTTCTGCAGACACTGATTAATAATACGCGAGGCACTGGCCGGCAGCTCTTTGCGCACGCGGCGCACACTGCGATGTTTGGTGTGAATAATTTCGTAAGTCAGCGCCGCAAGGTTGTCGGCATTAAATGGCAGCGCGCCGCACAGCAGCTGGTAAAAACTCACCCCCAAACTAAAGATATCTGCCGTCGCCCCAACGCGTGCACCGCGCAACTGCTCGGGCGCCATATAAAGCGGGCTGCCGAGTATCTCACCGGTGCTGGTGCGGCTGGCATCAAGCAGGCGTGCAATGCCAAAGTCGGCAACTTTTAAAGTGTAGGGCGAATTACTGTACATCAGGTTTCCAGGCTTAATATCCCGGTGCACAATTTGGTTTTCGTGAGCGTAGTGCAAAGCCATTGCCGCATCGTAAACAATGCGATAAACCGTGCTCACCGGTAACAACCGTTCGGCACTGACAAACTCAGACAGCGGCTGGCCATCGACAAAATCCATCGCGATATAAGCCAGATCGCCCTCTTCACCAAGATCGTAAACCGAGACGATATTCGGGTGGTTCAAACGCCCGGCAGCTTCCGCCTCGCGGAAGAAGCGCGCTTTAAGCGAGGATAAATGCTCACCGGCAAAACCTCGTGAGTCGAGAGTTTTTACCGCCACTTTGCGCGCGATCGCCGGATCAAAACCTAAGTACACCACACCGACGGCGCCGCGACCGAGCTCTTCTTTAATTTGATAGCGCCCTAGGCGCTGCGGTTTTGGCCCGTCGCCACTTCGCCCCCGAACCAGAGTTTTAGCCAGGCTCTTATGCATTGCACCGCTGGCGCGCAGGCGCTTGCGCAAGCTCAACAGGCGCTTATCGGGCCCCATAATGAGCAGGCATTGGTTCAGCAAAGTAAGCGCTTGCTCCATCTTATCCTCGCGTTTTGCCAGGGTTTCAAGCATGCGCTGAATACGTGCCGAAGCGTTGCTCCGGCGCGGAGCCTGAGCGAGCAGCGCCACCGCCTCGGCAATACAGTGCTCCGCCTCAAGAATATCGCTGGCGTCGCTCAGCGCGTGCTGCAGCGCTACTTGCTCGCGCAGCTGGCGCCTGTGGTTTAGCCGCCACAAACTCAAAAGTGGAAGCAGCAAAAGCGCAACAACAAAGAGCAGTGACATCGGCAGCCAAAGGCTCAGAGCCAGCGCCGCATAGAACTGTAGGCCGAGTGCAAAAAACAGCAGCGAAGCGATGGCGCCCAAACGCAGCTTAAGTGAAGCATTGGCACTGGCCAGGCAACTCAATAACAGCACAAAAATAAGTAGCAGTACCCGAACCAGCGGCTCCGCCCACCACGGCTGAACATAGGCCTGCGCCTTGTTGAGACTGTATAACTGATGGGCACTATGTTTTAAGGCCGCAAGCTGCGACGCCGGACCGATCAACACATACGAGGGGAAACTGCTGACAGCCAGCGCTTCGTCGAGACTGAGCACACTGACCCGAGCCGAATGGCTATCGAAACGGCCCTCAGTGATATAGGCATCCGAAGCCAAGGGCGCCAAAACTGAGTCAGCGAGCCACGGCGCCAGCTTTAGCGCGAGCTCCGGCCTATTGTTTAACTCAAGCATGGCCGCCATTAGACTGGCGATCACGCTGCCGTTATCGAGCTCCAACCACAACCGAACCCGGTCTGCCTGCAATAGAGGCAGCCACGGCAGAGGCTCCAGCGGCGCCGCGCAGCTGCCCTCGCAACCTGGCTTTGCATTAAACCAGGATCTTAGCCAGGCATAGGCTTGGCCCTGAGTATGAGCCGGCGCCAGCTCCGGCTGCCACGAACTGAGCCCAAGTGCTACGCGCTGATCACCGAGCAGCGACAGCAAATACTGCTTGCGCGCGAGCATACGCCTATCCTCGTCGCTACCTTCGGCCAGGCTGCGATCGAGCTCAGTACTGCCGAGAAACAGCGGGCGCGGTAAAACAAGCGCAAGGCGCGCCTGAGATGCGTGCAATACGTTGGACACCAGCGAGCTCAGCTCACCGCTGTGATAGACATCTGCGCTCCAGCGGCGCACAGTAGCATCGGGCACACTGACAATGGCAATATCAACCGCGTTTTGCTCCGCGCCGCGAAACTTACCCAGTATGTTTAGGCTCAAGCTATCGATACCGCCTAACGCGGCATACTGGCCGGGCAAACACAGCACTGCACACAGCAGTAAAAGCAGGTAAAAGCGCAAGCTGCGCCGACTAACTAAACGCGCCAGCGCATCCCAGCTTTTTTCACACCTCAGAGCAAAGCTCTTCACTCAGTACACACCTGTCATCGCGGCACCTTAGCCAAAAAGCCACCTGTCAAAGGCAGCTTCACAACGCAGGGACAAAGAAAACTACTCTGTGTAATAAACACCGGGTATCCAACTTTTTTTAATACGCAGGGTTTGCTCAAGTGCACTGGGGACATCGTTGAGAAATTCAAAACTCTGTGCGCCCATGCGGAACACCGAACCGTGCTGAAGCCGGGCGCCGCTGCTGCGCTCACCTTCAACAAACAAACCGTTGGTTGAATCGCAATCTTGCAGCAACCACTGCCCGTCGCGCTCGACCAGCTCAGCGTGGTACTGACTGACAGTGGGATCGTCAAGAATCAGGTTGTTATCGGCAGCGCGACCAAAACGGACGGGCGAGGCCAGTTCAACAATGTTGACTGTGGCGCCATTCACGCTGTGTTTTAAAAAAGGCATGCATCAAGACCAGCTAAAAGTACCATTACTGAAGTACATTATAACGACGGCCCCGAGCAACTGAAGACTCGCCCCGGCTCCAGACAACAAAGCGTGAACTGGCGCAGGCCGGGACTTGAGTTAAAACAAAGGCAGAGCTAACCGCGCTCGAGCGAATGTAAAAGCTCTTTGAAAACTTCTTTGTTGTCGGCATTTAACTCAACCAAGCTGCGGTGGGCCTCGAGCACCTTTTGCCTGACGGCCTCTTCATCCACCGCCAGGTCGTGGCTGTGCAAAACCTGGAAATCATCGTGGCCGATATCTGCCGACTCGACGATCTGCAAAATCTCTGCAAAGCCCATCGAATCGAGCAGGCGAATAATCGCAGCGTTACTCGAGATTACGATTGGGTCCATATAGTGCAAAGCGCGGCCCTTTAACGAAATTTTGGCCATTAGGCCCAGGGTGGTGCTGTCGATTGCCTCTGCTTCAGTCAGGTCAAAAATGACGGAGCTGAAATCCTCGCTGGCGAACATCTGATCGATAAATTCGTCGAAGCTCAGGCTGAGAGTGAGGCGAACGTCGCCAAGCATCTTAATGACAAAGACCCCGTCCTTGTCAGCGACTTTTATCTCACCTGTATTCATAGTACTACTACCTTGATTCAAACTTGCTCAATACAGTTTTGGCCGGGCTTGCCGAAAGCAAAACTGTCGAACGGTGCCACATCCTTCGACGGCGCAGTCCACGTGGGCTGCGCGACTATTATTGTAAGATTGTAAATTCTATAAGCGCTGAGCTCGACCGCTGTCGCCCCAAGCCATCGGGCAAGTTTAGCTGATTTGGCGCTCACTTCGTAGCTCGAAATAAACGAAGTAAAGTTTATCTGAGGCGCCAGGCACTGAGCGTGATCAAAAGCTACACAAATAGTATTTTTTGCGTTAACTTATTGTCCCAGCCGCAGCCTGTATGGGCGGTATTTGGCCACCTTGCTTAAATGTGCGTAAGGCCCAATAACAACAAATACGCGATATGCCTTTTTTGCGCTAGGCCTTCGCCTCAGATCTGAGCGATGCCCGCTTGCCAAACTGCGTATCGAACTCGTTGTTATGCGATGCCTTAACTCCTTTGCTGTTAGCCAGGTGGCGCCTGTTAATTGCGTTTCAAATGGAGTAGCTATGAGCCTAGCCGACCGAAACTATCAGGAAAAACGCGGTTTCCTCCGCATGAAAATAGACAGCCCCGTTGATATTGAGTTGCTCGAAGACGGCTCGCACCATCGCGGTATCTGTCGCGACTTAAGCGGCGGAGGCATGCTGGTAGAAATTGACAGCACCTTGCCTGTGGGCAGCGAGCTAAAGGTTCGTATCGCGTCAGGCCACGGCCACGCCCCAATACTAGAGGCGAATACGCTGGTTGCCAGAGTTGTCGCTCAACCGAGTTCAGAGCATAGCAGCTGCCTGCTCGGCCTTGAGATCGACAAAGTACACGACTAGCATTTTTTCGCGCTAAGGCAGTGAGCCCACCGCGTTAGCTTGATCGCCGCAGGCACCAAGCTATAAGCAGTTGTTCGCGGGTACAGCTTTTTACTCACCGTGCAGTGAGGGCTGTTTTAGCCTTTAAAAATCTTCGTCGCCGAACTCATCTTCATAGTCTTCGGCCAGCTCCCCGTCTCCCTCTAAATAATCTCTACGCTGTAAATACGCATCGCGCATAAATACATACATATCGCCGGAAGCGAGCTCTTCAATATCAAACAGCTCGGCTCGACGGTGCACGATGCGCGTCGCCACTGCCGTGTTGACTACCGCTTGGCGCTCGGCATAAGAGACCGGGTCCATCACGTAAAAATCGACCGGTAAAGCCAAACCGTCGCGCACGGTACTCGGCCCGAGAAAAGGCAGGACAACATAGGGGCCGCGGGCGACACCCCAGTGGGCCAGCGTCTGGCCAAAATCTTCACCTTCATTGGGTTCGAGCCCCATCGGGGTGGCAACATCGAGCAGGCCGAGCAGGCCTAAGGTTGAGTTGACAACAAAGCGGGCGCTGTCGTTGCCGGCCTGCCGCCATTTCCACTGCAATACATCGTTGCTGATATTGCCAATTTCACCGAGGTTGCCAAAAAAATTGCCCACGCCCTGTTGCACTGGCGCAGGGGCTATAAAGTCGTAGCCTTTTGCCACCGGCCTTAACACCCAGCTATCGAGCTTGGAGTTAAAAGCAAAAACACCGCGGTTCATACCTTCCCATGGGTCCGGGTCTTGATAGTCATTGTGCGACTTTGTCGCACAGGCGCTCAAAGCCAGCAGTGAAACAAGGCTCAAGGCAGTGGCCAACGTGCGCCCACACAAATAAAAAGACATACGAATAGATAAACAAAAAAACAAAAAATTTTGCATAAAATTACAGGCTTTCCTGCCATTGTTTTTTCAAGCGTTTTTCAGAAACCGGAAGCAGCGTTTTTAAGCTTTGAGCAAATAGGGACACCCTTAGCTCCTCTAGCATCCAGCGGTAGTCCTGCCAGGCGGCATTGGCGCTGTAAGCCGCGAGCCCTTCGCGCTGCAACCTGTCTTCGTGCTGCTGCCACAGCGGCTGCAGCTGATACATAGCCGCCCGGTCTGCCTGATTTTTTTGCGCGGCTTTTTCTAACCGCAAGTTTATTGCCTTTAAATAGCGAGGCAGTTGCTGCAGCCAGTGCCAGGGGGTATCAAACAAAAAACCCCGGTAAAAAATCTCGCCCAGTTGGTGCTGGATATCACCAAAAGCCAGCGCTAGCGCCAGAGCATTTTTACTGGCTTTAAGTTGCTTGCGTATTTCAAGCACCTGCGCCAGGGATGCCAGCAACAGTTTTTCATATTGCTCGGCAATCTCAACTAACTCAGACCGCCCCTGTGCCAGCGCCGCTTCAAACTGCGGTTTTTCACGCACCGAGGCACTTTCGGCAAAACAGGCGCGCTTGATCGCCGCCTGTAAAATGTCATCGGCAACTTGCTCGCGAGAACCAATATCCACCAGCGACAAACCTAAGTCTTTGCCTTTTAGCAAATTCTTACGCGCGTATTTCGCTGTTTCACCAAGCTCGTTCAAGGCCAGCTGGCACAGGCCGCGCTGATGCGCCCAATTGGCATCGAGCGGATTATCAAAGAGCTTAATCTCCACACTGCGCGCACCGCTGTCACACAGCAGCGCCGGATAGGTCTTAACTTTCACCCGCCCGCGCTCGATTTCCATACTGCTATCGAGCTTGTCAAAATCCCAGTTGCGCAGATCTTTGCGCTCTATCGAGCTGCCGATATCGCGCAGCGAGTGCTCAACTGTGGCTTTGTATTGCTTGCGAAGCTGCTGCACATCGCGGCTTTGATCGATGATTTTATCTTTATCGTCGACCACAACAACATTGGCTTTATAGTAGTCATCAAGCTCGTCGAGTTTCCACTGCTGCGCGTCGATATCAACAGCGGCTATGACCCTCAACTCATCGGCGAGCGCCTGAGTTAAAGCGTAAGGCCCTGAGTTCATGCGCGCCAGCGCCCTGTCGACAAACGCCGGCACCGGCACCAACTGTTTGCGCAGCGCCTTAGGCAAACTTTTGACCAAGGCTATGCACTTGTCCCTTAGCATGCCCGGTACCAACCACTCGAGCTGTAGCTCATCTACCTGATGCAACAAATCAACCGGTACAAATACATTTAGGCCGTCGTTGGCGCGGGTCGGCTCAAACTCATAGCGCACTGCTAAGCGTAAATCACCGTTAACAAGCGAGGCAGGAAATTGCTCTTCCCCCAAGTTGTCTGCACTGTGCAACATAAGCTGTTCGCGCTTGAGAAACAGCCGCTGCTTGTCAGTTTTCTCCTGCTCCCGGCGCCAGTGCTCAAAACCTTTGAGGTTAACAATACGCTCGGGAATCAAGGCTTCGTAAAATTGATAAATCTGCTCGTCGTCGACAAGAATATCGCGGCGCCGGGCCTTGGCCTCAAGCTCACTGAGCTCGTCAATCAAAGCCTGATTGGCCTTAAAAAACTCGCCTTTGCCTCGGTAACGCCCCTCTACCAAAGCACTTCGAATAAATACTTGTCGGCATGTCTCAGGCTCGATCTGGCTGAAATCGACGCGCTGTTTTTCAGCCAGCACCAATCCCCAAAGGCTGACTTTCATATACGCCTTAACTGAGCCCGACTTTACATCGTAGTGCGGCTCAAAATACTGGCGATTTAACAAATGCGAGGCCGAGCGAATAACCCAGGCGGGATCTATTTTTGCGACACAGTGCGCGTACAACTGTGTTGTTTCAATAAAGTCCGCAGCCATTAACCACGGTAACTTCTTTTTACGTAAACTCGAGCCGGGAAAAATATGAAACTTTCTTGAGCGCGAGCCCAAATAATCGCGCTCGCTTTCTTCGAGGTTGCGCTTGCCAACATTCGACAACAAACCCGTTAACAAAGCATGGTGCACAGCATCGTCGCGCGCTGGCTCCTGGTTTATTCGAAAACCTAAATCTTTGCACTGAAGCTTTAATTGGTAGTGCAGCTCGCGCCACTCTTTTAAGCGCAGAAAATTTAAAAACTCTTTTTTACACAGCTTGCGCAGCTGGTTCTGGCTGAGTTCTTGACGCTGTTCTTCAACGTAGTTCCACAGATTTACAAAAGCTAAAAAGTCACTGCCTTCGTGCCAAAAGCGCCGGTGTTTTTCATCGGCGGCTTGCTGTTTATCTGCTGGGCGCTCACGCGGGTCTTGAATGGTCAGTGCCGTAACAATGATTAATACTTCGTTGAGGCAACCCTGCTCGGCTGCGGCAAGAATCATACGCGCAAAGCGCGGGTCGACAGCAAGGCGATTAAACTGGCGGCCTAGCTGGGTCATATGACCTTTTTTATCAACAGCTTTTAATTCTTCTAACAGCTTGTAGCCATCTTTAATCAAACGCATATCCGGCTTGTCGACAAAAGGAAAATCTTCGACTTTGCCCATGCGCAGGTGCAGCATTTGCAACACCACGGCAGCGAGATTAGTGCGCAAAATTTCAGCGTCGGTAAATTCCGGCCGGCTCAAAAAATCTTCTTCCGAGTACAGGCGGTAGCAAATGCCCTCACTGACCCGGCCACAGCGACCGGCGCGCTGATTGGCACTGGCTTGTGATATCGCCTCAATCGGCAGGCGCTGCACCTTAGTGCGCAAACTGTAACGGCTGATACGCGCGGTACCGGTATCGATCACATAGCGAATACCGGGCACCGTCAACGAAGTTTCAGCAACGTTGGTGGCCAATACGATGCGCCGACCTTTGTGATTTTGAAAAACACGATTCTGTTCGGCCAAGCTCAAGCGCGCATAAAGAGGTAATACTTCAAGGCCTGGCAACTGAGCTTTTTTTAACGCCAGTGACACTTCGCGGATATCTCTTTCGCCACTTAAAAATACGAGAATGTCGCCGCCCTTGCCGCGACTTTCCGCAAGGATTTCTTCAGTACAAGCCAGCACCGCCTGACTTAATTCTTCAGCATCTTCCTGCCAAGGGCTGTAGCGCAGCTCCACCGGGTAAGTACGGCCGCTGACTTCGATTACCGGCGCTTTGTTAAAGTGCTCGCTGAAACGCTCAACATCGATGGTCGCCGAGGTCACAATCACTTTCAGATCCGGGCGCTTTGGTAATAGCTGCTTTAAATAGCCCAACAAGAAATCAATGTTGAGGCTGCGCTCGTGGGCCTCATCAATAATGATGACCTGATAGCGCTGCAGTAAAGGATCTTTTTGGATTTCAGCGAGCAAGATACCGTCGGTCATCAACTTGATTGCGGTCTGCTCATCACTGTGATCGGTAAATCGAACCTGATAACCAACCAAAGAGCCAAGCGGGCTCTTTAGCTCTTCAGCAATACGCGCGGCAACCGTTCGTGCAGCTATTCGTCGCGGCTGGGTGTGGGCAATTAGGCCTTTACTTGCCAACCCCAGCTCAAGACACACTTTCGGCAACTGCGTGGTTTTACCGGAGCCCGTTTCGCCGGCGACAACCACCACCTGATTTTTTTCTATCGCCTCGGCAATTTCATCTTTACGCGCAACAACAGGCAGGTTTTCAGGAAACTCAATAAGCGCCGGAATAGCAGCCATGCGTTTTAACAAACGCTGCTGAGCGGCATCGATCTCACGCTGCAACTGCGCCAGCTTGGCATCAGCGGGCAACGCTTGCTTTAAACGCTTGCCGATAAAGCTCGCGAGCTTACGCAAGCGCGCCTGAGTCTGGGCATCGAGCTCAGCTAGTGTTGTTTGGCATAACGTGTAAGTTTGTTGCTGCTCTTGAAGAGACGGGGGCGTTTTGGGCTCTGACATCGATCTACCTGCTGTGAGCCGCGCATTATACGCAGCTCAAGCAAGTAAATCAGGCACTTGTTGAGGCCTCATTACCAGGGCTTAGCTATGACGGATTTCGTTGACAACAACCTCAAGCTGCTCTCGAGTTGAGCGAACATCGGCAGCTGCGTTCATCACGGCACTGGCCTGCTCAGCACTGTCGTTGGCGATGCCGGCGATCTCGGTGATTTTTTGAGTGATATCATCACTGACCGTGCTCTGCTCTTGCACAGAGCCTGCAATAAATTGGTTGACGCCGGGATACGGTCGACAGCCAAGCGAATCGCGGCCAAGGACTCTCCGGTAGCACTAACCGTGCTCATACTGTCTTCGGACTGAGCCTGACCGGTTTCAATCGCCTTAACCGCTTCAGCAACACCACTTTGCACCGTTTCAATAATTTGGTTTATTTCGGCGGTGCTCTCCTGAGTTCGCTGAGCCAAGGTGCGAACCTCATCGGCAACCACGGCAAAACCCCGCCCCTGTTCACCGGCACGAGCAGCCTCAATCGCAGCATTTAATGCCAGCAAGTTGGTTTGTTCGGCAATGCCTCCAATCACATCGAGCACGGTGCCGACTTGAGTCGTGTTCTGCTCTAAAGAGCGGATCACATCGGTGGTCGAACTAATATGCGCTTTCATCTCACCGATGGTATGAATCGCCTTCGCCATCGTCTGCTCACCTTCGGTAGCCGCTTGATCTGCCTGAGACGAGGCCTCTGCAGCATCTTGAGCCTGACCGGCAATTTCTCGAGAGCTGGCCGACAACTCGGTCATAGCTGAGGCCACCATGTCGGTGCGCTGATACTGCTCTTGAGTCGCATTTTGAATTTTGCTGGTCGCACCGGCCAAAGCCACATCGGCGTTTTCGAGCACCTGCATTGTCGACAACAAGTTTTCCGTTGAGTGCTGCAGCTTATCTTGCAAAATACCAACAGCGCGCGTGACATCACCGACTTCATCTTCGTCGGCCGGCGGCAGAGCAGTACTGAAGTCGCCATCGGCAATACGCACCAAGGCCTGACGCAGGTGCACGATTGGAAGACTGACTCGTTTAGTCGCGATAAACCAGCTAAGTGCGGTGACCAAAATGGCGACGACAGTAATCAGCCCGATGCTAATACGCGCTGTAGCTGCGGAGGCTTCGATGAGTTCAACGCTGTGCTGCTCAACCAGAGCGTTGAGCTCAGCAACCGCAGCTTCCAAAGCTTTGGTCGGCTGCCTATCAATTCCACGCACACTGCGATCACCGAGCTTGTGATCGTAAGCGGCAAGAAATTTCTGATAGCCAGTTTGATAACTCGAATAAATACGCGCGTGTTCGTTTTTAAAGCTCTGCAGATGACTGCTGACATCGCTGGGCAGGTCCATTGCCAATAACTCAGCGACTAGGTTCTGGTTTTCCTGCTGGAGCGTCTGAAAACGCCCCCAGTACTTGCTGCGGTCTTTTTCAGTGTGACCGCGCAATAACACATTTTTCCATTCCTGAACCTGACGCTTAAAGTCGACCGTCAAGCGCTCTGCTCGAAGCGCCGCATGTATCTCCGTGCCGATCAGTTGCTCAAAGTGTTTAACTTTGGTACTAAAACTACTAAAAGCGATAATGGCGACCAGACCGACTATGCTCGTACTACCGACCACCAGCGCCATCACCGTTTTGCGTATGCTCATCTGAAACATGGTTGTTTTTCGCTATAAATCCAGACTTCAGTATAGACAGGCATCTGCGTGACACCGCCATATTAGGAGTCCAGAATCTAAACACGTGCCTGATAAACCGTGGCAAATAAACACAAAAACAACGCTTCGATGTCACAGCGGCATATTGTTGCGCTCAAAAAAAACCGCACATAAAGTGCGGTTTTTTTAATGCGTTTCTTAAAATGCGAAGTACGCGCTGCTTTAGATTGGCCCGTTGCCGTAACTCATCAAACGCTCGTAGCGTTTGTCGAGCAGGCTGTCGATATCTTGCTCTTCCAGCTCTTCCAGCTGCGCAAGCAGACGCTGTTTTAGGTTTTCAGCCATCGCGTCCATATCGCGATGTGCCCCACCCAAGGGCTCGGGGATAGTCTCATCGACTATGCCAAGGTCTTCGAGCACACTTGAGGTCACCCCCATCGCTTCGGCGGCAAGTGGCGCTTTGTCGACCGTTTTCCAAATAATATTGGCGCAGCCTTCAGGTGAAATCACAAAATAGGTTGCGTACTGCAACATATTTAGCTGATCGCCAACACCGATGGCCAAAGCGCCACCAGAACTGCCCTCACCGATAACCGTACATATAATCGGCGTGCGCAGGCGGCTCATCACCGCGAGGTTCTGAGCAATCGATTCGGAAATACCGCGCTCCTCTGAATCGATGCCGGGATAGGCCCCCGGAGTGTCGATTAAGGTCAGCACCGGCAGTTTAAAACGCTCGGCCATCTCCATCAGGCGCAGAGCTTTGCGATAACCTTCGGGCTTTGGCATGCCGAAATTGCGGTAGACCTTGTCTTTAACACTGCGGCCTTTTTCTTCACCGATAACCATCACCGGCTTACCGGCGATGCGGCCGATGCCGCCGATAATGGCGTGGTCGTCACCAAAATGTCGATCGCCGTGCAGCTCGTCCCAATCGTCAAAGATACGGCTGATGTAATCGGCCGCATAGGGGCGCTGAGGGTGGCGAGCCACCTGTACAATCTGCCAGGGGCTGAGACTGCTGTATATGTTCTCGGTGAGTTTGACGCTTTTTTCCTGCAAGCGGCTTATTTCTTCACCTATATTGATGTCGTTGTCGGCACCAACCAGCTTCAGCTCGGCAATCTTGCCTTCAAGGTCCGCGATGGGCTGCTCAAAGTCGAGATAGTTTAAATTCATGTGTCTGTGTACCTGTAGGCCTAAGGGCTGCTAAGGGCGGTATGCGCCCGCGAAGAAAGTTTGATTCTCCGCAAAAAATCGGCCGCAAGTCTACCATTCATGGCCTGCGGCTGAAAGCCGAGTCACGCACATCAACGATAGCGCAAGCTTACCGCCTGAGAACCGTAGAGCGCGCGCAAGTTGTGCATGCACTCGTCGGAAGCATCAACCGCCCAGTTTTGCCCAAGTTCCAGCTCAACACTGGCGTCTGCGTGGTGGTAGCGCACTTTCACCGGACAGGCACCCGCATACGTCTGCAGGCAGGCACCCAGCTCTTTGGCATAGGCCGGTCCAAGCTTGGCGCCGTGCAATTGAAGCTCGAGCGCCCGCACTTTGTTTTGCCTGGCTTCGGCAAACTCTTTGATCGCATCGGCGCGCATTTTTAAACCGCCGTTGTAATCGTCGCGGCTGACCTGCCCCTCGATAACTAACAGTGCGTCCTTGCGCAGCTTTTCCCGGTTCTCGTTGTAGGTATCTGAGAACACCGCAACTTCGAGCCGCGCGGTTCTGTCGTCGAGGGTAACAAAGGCCATTGAGTCGCCGCGCTTGGTTTTCATCACCCGAAAGGCAACCACCAAACCACAAACCGTCTGTCTATTTTTATCAGCTTTTAATTCGACCAAACGACTGCTGACAAAATATTTAAGCTCGGCGTCGTACTCATCAATGGGGTGGCCGGTCAAATACAACCCCAAAGTATCGCGCTCGCCATTTAAGCGCTCTTTAATACTCCACGGATGTACGCGCTTAAATTCGGCGTAGGGGTCGCTGTCGGCATCCGCGCCGGGCACAACCTCGCCAAATAAATCCATCATGCCGGCGCTGGCATTGGCGGCGCTTTGTTCGGCGGCTTTCACAGCTTCGGGAATCGCATCGTTCATCAGTGCCCTGTCGTAGTCGAGCTCTGCGCCGGAGCCGAGCTTGTCGACTGCACCACTGCGCACCAGCGCTTCGAGCGCACGCTTATTGACTTTGCGCAGGTCCACCCTGTCGCAAAAATCAAACAGATCTTTAAACGGCCCACCACTGTTTCGCGCTTCGAGTATGCTTTCAATGGGCCCCTCGCCGAGCCCCTTAATGGCGCCGAGACCGTAAATAATGTTGTTGCTGTCGTCGACGGTGAAATGAAACTCGCCGCGATTCACATCCGGTGGCAGCAAGTTTAATTTCATGTTGCGGCACTCTTCGATAAAGGTCACCACCTTGTCGGTTTTGTCCATATCCGAGCTCATCGTCGCCGCCATAAAGTGCGCCGGATAATGCGCCTTCAACCAGGCCGTTTGATAACTAACCAGGGCATAAGCCGCCGAGTGACTCTTGTTAAAACCGTAACCGGCAAACTTTTCCACCAGATCAAAGATTTTCATCGCCAGCTCGGGGTCTACGCCCTGCTTGGCTGCGCCCTCTTCAAAGGTCGAGCGCTGCTTGGCCATCTCTTCGGGCTTTTTCTTACCCATCGCCCGACGCAGCATATCGGCGCCGCCTAAGGTGTAGCCGGCGAGTTCCTGGGCGATTTGCATCACCTGTTCCTGATAAACAATAACACCGTAAGTTGGCTCAAGAATGGGCTTTAATTTTTCGTGCTGGTATTTTGCATCCGGGTAGGCCACTTCGGCGCGGCCGTGTTTGCGGTTGATAAAATCATCCACCATGCCCGACTGCAAAGGCCCGGGCCGGAACAGAGCCACCAGAGCAATCATATCTTCGAGATTATCCGGTTGCAGGCGGGTAATCAGGTCTTTCATACCGCGCGACTCCAGCTGGAACACGGCGGTCGTCTCGGCCCGTTTTAGCAGTTTAAAAGTCGCATCGTCGTCGAGTTCAATGGCGCTGATATCGACGGGTGCTTCACCGCGCTTGGCGAGCTGGGCATTAATCATCGCCAGCGCCCAGTCGATAATGGTCAGCGTACGCAGACCGAGGAAGTCAAATTTCACCAGGCCGGCGTCTTCAACGTCGTTTTTGTCGTACTGAGTCACCAGGCCGCCACCGCTCTCATCGCAGTACAGCGGCGCAAAGTCGGTGAGCTTGGTTGGAGCGATCACCACGCCGCCCGCGTGCTTGCCGGTGTTGCGCGCAACACCTTCGAGCTGCAGCGCCATCTCCCAAATTTCACCGGCGTCGCCGTCGTGCTCAAGCATCTCGCGCAGAGGTTCTTCTTGCTCGAAGGCCTTGTTCAGGGTCATGCCCGGATCGGGCGGAATGGCCTTGGAAAGTTTGTCGGCAAGGCCGTAGCTTTTACCCTGCACACGTGCGACATCGCGCACCACCGCCTTAGCGGCCATGGTTCCGAAAGTTACAATCTGGCTGACCGCGTCGCGGCCGTAGTTGTCGGCAACGTAGCTGATTACCCGGTCGCGCTTTTCCATGCAAAAGTCGATATCAAAATCCGGCATCGACACCCGCTCTGGGTTCAAAAAGCGCTCGAACAGCAGGTCGTATTCAAGTGGGTCGAGGTCGGTAATTTTTAGCGCGTAGGCCACCAGGGAGCCTGCACCGGAGCCGCGCCCGGGGCCGACCGGTATATCGTGATCTTTGGCCCACTGGATAAAGTCCATCACAATCAGGAAATAACCGGGGAAGCCCATCTGGCAAATAATATCGAGCTCAAACTGCAAACGCTCGCTATAGACCTTTTTTTGCTCGGCGTAGTCGGCGGCGCTTTTATCCAAAATACGTTCGAGGCGCTCATCGAGGCCCTCGTATGAAATTTTGGCAAAAAATTCATCTTCAGTCAGGCCGTCAGGAATCGGGAACTCCGGTAGAAAATACTCGCCGAGGCGAATATCTAAGCTGCAGCGCTTGGCAATTTCAACGGTGTTGGCCAGGGCATCGGGAATATCGGCAAACAGCTCGCACATTTCTTCCGAGCTTTTTAAATACTGCTGATCGCTGTAACGGCGCTCGCGGCGAGGGTCGTCGAGCGCTCGCCCCTCGCCAATGCACACCCGCGCTTCGTGTACCTCAAACTCGTCAGACTTTAAAAAGCGCACATCGTTGGTTGCCACAACAGGCAGGCCGAGCTCATCAGCCAGCGCCAGTGCCTCGTGGAGATAGCGCTCGTCACCTTCGCGCGAGGTGCGCTGCAGTTCAAGATAAAAGCGCTGCGGGTAAATACCGGCATAGTCTTTCGCAAGGCTTTGTGCAAGCTCCCGATCACCGTTTAACAGGGCCTGGCCGATATCGCCAAATTTTGCCCCGGACAAAGCAATGACACCTTCGCTCTTTTCCTGCAGCCACGCTTTTTTGATATGGGGCAGGCCCAGCTTCTGACCGTGGGTATAGGATAGCGATATCAACTCGGTGATATTGCGATAGCCCCGCTCGTTCATTGCGTAAAGAGTCAGCAAAGAGGGCCTGGCATCTTCGTCGTCGGCAAGCAAATACAAATCGGCCGCACATATCGGTTTGACACCTAAACCCTGAGCGCTTTTGTAATACTTAATAAGGCCAAAAAAGTTGTGCACATCACTGATGGCACACGCGGGCTGATTTAGTTTCTCCAAGTTAGAAACTAGGGCTTTCACTCGCACTATGCTATCGACAAGGGAAAATTCGGTACGCACACGCAGGTGAATAAACGGGCAGGTCATGCTTCTAGCTCGGCCGGAAATAAAGGCTCGAAATTATAGAGGCTCACGCCGGCGCTGGTAAGTAAAAACACACAGGAGTTTCAACGACAAGTACGCTAAAGCAAGCTAAAAACAGCTTAAATCAACATTGCAAAAAAGGCGCCAAGTGCGAAGCAACGTAACACTTTTAAAGCCTCGGTACCTTTGGTAACAAAGCTTTCAAAATTTGCGCGAGATCAAAATTTTTGGACAGACAGGGCTTACTATGCACTCATAGCTGGACTAGCTCTAAGCGGACTATTCACTAACTATCCAAAGGCGACTGCAGCCCAAAAGGCCGAGGTCGTGGGATGCATTAACAAGGTAGGACATAATGAATCAAAAAGCCGATATCAACTTGGATAAAGCCGAACAAAGTCAAGCCGAAATACCTGCTCAGTGGCAGGGTTTTAACGCCGGCCCGTGGCAGAGCAGCGTTGATGTGCGCGACTTTATTCAGCGCAACTTCACCGTTTATGAGGGCAACGCAGAGTTTCTGTCAGGTCCTACCGAAACAACCCAAAAACTGTGGGCCGAAGTTCTTGAACTGCTGAAAGAAGAGCAAAAAGCCGGCGGCCCTCTGGATATCGATACGGTAAATCCAGCTGGCGTCACAGCCTTTGAGCCCGGTTACATCAACAAAGACCTTGAAAGCATCGTCGGCCTGCAAACCGACGCGCCACTGAAGCGCGCGATTGTTCCCTACGGTGGCATTCGCATGGTTCAAGGCTCTTGCGATACCTACAACAAACCGCTCGATCCAAAAGTGACCGAGATTTTCACGAAGTATCGCAAGACCCACAACAACGGTGTCTTTGACGCCTACACCCCAGAAATACTTAAATGCCGCAAGGCCGGCATTGTTACCGGCCTGCCAGATGCCTATGGCCGCGGCCGCATTATCGGTGACTACCGCCGCGTGGCTCTGTACGGTATCGATTACCTCGTTAAAGCCAAACTGGCCGAGAAAGCCGAAACCGACAGCTGGGAACTGACTGAAGACACAATTCGCCTGCGTGAAGAACTCAGCGAGCAAGTGCGCGCCCTCGGTGAAATTAAAGAGATGGCGGCAAGCTACGGTTTCGACATCAGCGGCCCTGCGGCAACAGCTCAAGAAGCTATTCAGTGGACTTACTTTGCCTACCTCGCGGCCGTGAAGAGCCAGAACGGCGCGGCAATGAGCTTTGGCCGGGTATCGACCTTCCTCGATGTATTTATTCAGCGCGACCTCGACGCGGGCACTCTGAGTGAAGACGAAGCTCAGCAAATGATCGACGATCTTGTGATCAAGCTGCGCTTGGTTCGCTTCTTGCGCACCCCTGAATACGACGAGCTGTTCTCTGGCGACCCAACCTGGGTAACTGAATCTATCGGCGGTGTTGGCCTCGACGGTCGCCCACTGGTAACTAAGAGCTCTTTCCGTGTTCTGCAAACCCTGTACAACTTAGGCCCCGCTCCAGAGCCCAACCTGACTGTACTGTGGTCTGAAAAAATGCCACTGGGCTTTAAAGAGTTCTGTGCCAAAGTCAGTATCGACACGTCTTCTATCCAGTACGAAAGTGACGACCTGATGCGCGACAAGTTCGGCGACGACTACGGTATTGCCTGTTGTGTCAGTGCGATGCCTATCGGCAAGCAAATGCAGTTCTTCGGCGCCCGTGCCAACCTCGCTAAAACCATGCTTTACGCCATCAACGGCGGTGTTGATGAGAAGAGCGGTGCTCAGGTCGGCCCTAAGATGGACGTTCTGACCGGCGAGCTCGACTACGACGTGGTTTACAAGCGCTTTGACGACTACATGGCGTGGCTGGCTAAAGTTTACGTCAGTGCATTAAACGTTATTCACTACATGCACGATAAGTACGCTTACGAAACCCCGCTGATGGCCCTGCACGATCGCGATATCAAGCGCACTCTGGCTTGCGGTATCGCCGGGCTATCGATTGTTGCCGATGCCTTCAGTGCCATTAAGTACGCTAAGGTTACTCCAATTGTCGACGAAAACGGCTTGGCTACCGACTACGAAATTGAAGGTGACTTCCCTAAATTTGGCAACAACGACGACCGTGTTGACAGCATTGCACAAGAAATCGTTAAGCGTTTTATGGAGCACGTTCAAAGCCACAAGACTTACCGCAACGCCGAAGCTACCCAGAGTGTTCTGACCATCACTTCTAACGTTGTTTACGGTAAGAAAACGGGTAATACTCCTGACGGTCGCCGCGCTGGTGAGCCATTTGCTCCGGGTGCAAACCCTATGCACGGTCGCGATACCGAGGGCGCCCTGGCCGCCTTGCTCTCCGTAGCCAAACTGCCCTATGAGTTTGCCGAAGACGGTATCAGCTACACCATGAGCATGGTGCCAAATTCACTTGGCAGCGATGAGCAGAGCAAAATCACCAACCTTGTTGGCTTGCTCGACGGCTATGCCGGCGCCCGTGGCCACCACGTGAACGTAAACGTCTTTGCTCGCGAAATGCTGGTCGATGCGATGGAGAACCCTGAGAAATATCCTCAGCTGACTATCCGCGTATCAGGCTATGCGGTGAACTTTAACAAGCTCACTAAAGAGCAGCAGGCGGATGTAATTAGCCGTACCTTCCACGGTTGTGTGAGCGGTTGCGATATCTGATCGGCTGTATCGCAACCTGCCTAAGAAGAAGTCCCTCGGGGCTTCTTTTTTTTGCCCGCAATTTACACAAAAGCAGTAATATAGTTAATGCTTTACCCCGTTGTTAAGCAGTAGAGACAGCCATGGCCAACCGCTTTCAAGATATCAACATCATCGACATCGACCAGGAGCACATGCTTGGTCGCGTACACAGTTTTGAAAATTGTTCGGCGCTGGACGGGCCCGGCTTGCGGGTAACTATTTTTTTGCAGGGCTGCCAGTTTCGCTGTAAATACTGCCACAACCGCGACAGCTGGGATCTAAATGCGGGAACACTCTACAGTGTTGCAGAGGTAGTCGAGAAAGTTTTGCCATTTGCGAGCTTCCTGAAAAGCTCAAATGGCGGCGTAACCGTCTCCGGCGGCGAAGCTTTGCTACAAGCTGAGTTTTTGACCCTGCTATTTAGACAGTTTAAAAAGCTTGGCATCCACACCTGCCTCGATACCAACGGCTACGTTAGAAATCAGCTCTGGGGTGAAAAACTCGATGCGCTCATGGAGGTTACCGACCACGTACTGCTGGATATCAAACAAATGAATAACGCCAAGCATATCGACTTGGTTGAGGTACCCAACACGTATACGCTGCGCTTTGCCAAACACCTGGCTGAGATTAATAAAACCACCTGGATACGCTACGTACTTGTGCCCGGTTATACCGACGACGGCGATAGCTTAAGGCAGCTTGGGGAATTTCTCGCGCCGATGAAGAATGTAAAAAAAGTGGATATCCTGCCCTATCACCGCATAGGTAAAACCAAGTGGGCCGAGATGGGCCTGGACTACCCATTGGGCAACCTTGAACCGCCAACACGCGAAAGCATCGAATGGGTTGTTGGAATGCTCAAGGGCTATGGGCTGAATGTAAAGTCGTCTTAAACCGCCCACGGCAAACTCACAGCACAGTGCCAGCTTGGCCCACTTCGCATTGCTGTTATTTATCTCGCGCACTTACCGTCAAATCAAAGTGCTTAAATAAACGTGCGAGGGCTCGGTCATTTTCACCCTTGCAGTTAATGCTATACAAGCTATCGCGCTGGCTCGATTCAAATAGCTCGGACGGGTAACGACTCCAGCCGTTAAGATCATCAATAACGGCTACTTTTGTGCCTTTAAGTAAAGCCATGCATTTAAACCATAAGTCATCCGTGCTCGGCGCCAAACTCATAAATAACTTGTGCTCAAGCGCTGCGCCACTTAGTGAATTGGCGGGGTAATAAATACCGCCCGCCCCGGTGGCGATTAACTCATCACTCGGATCACTCTCTTTCACACAATGTTGCCACTGATCGTAGGGCAGCAACTGCCCTTCAGACGAAAACGTACAGCGGTGTCCACGATAAGCAATAATAGCTTCTGGAAAACGCGCGGCACCTTTTAATAAACCTTCGACAAAGGTGCTGGGATACAACACATCATCATCGGCTGTGATGATATTCATATGCCCCCACTCGCTTAACGTTGGCACTAGTTTTTTATACGAGCGCCAGTCTGGGCAAAAGCGAAGCTCCAAGCCCCTGCGAACTGCGTGCAGAATGTTGTCCGGTAAGTTTTCCTGGTTAAACTCAGTTTCAGACAACCACAGCACTACCTTGTGAACACTCACACTTTGAGACGCCAGAGACTGCAAGGTTAAATGCACTGCCTCTAAGCGCTGCCCATAGCTTGTTAAGCTAACAATTGGTGCAGCAGGATCAGAGCTGAAGCGCCACGGCTCAGATCCCGCCCAAAAAGACCGGTCTAACTCGCGCTTCCTTTGTAGTAATGCGAGAACTCGCCGCTTCTGCTCTTCACTGCGAAAACGACGATAACTAAAAATGGGAACTCCAAAGAGATACCAGCGACGCAGAAACCCCTGCTTCTCTTTATACAACAGCTTCATTTTTGCGACTAAAACCCTTTAATACGCTTGCGCTTAATAAAACGTGACAAAGCAATAAAGCCGTAACACAGGCGGAAAAGATCAAACTTACGCTTCTCTCCTCCGAAGACCTCTGGCTCAAACTCTTCATAACCGTTTTTTTCCATGCATTGGCGCCAAAGCTTTTTTCTATCCTTGGTTCCGACCAATTTGTTTATTTCCCGCTGGCCACCGCGCTTTTCTTGATCAAAAGGATTCCTGACCGCAACCTCATCGACAATGGCTATTTTATTTTGCTCTGCACCGCCGATAACATTGTGATACCACCAATCCATGCCCCAGCCAGGTAAGGAGCCGTCATAAATGCTCATAAAATCGGCAAGTTTATGCTCGACAAACAAAGGACAGTTCATTTCGACAAAATTGGTAAAGCGGTAGCGATACTTAGGATTTTGCTGAGTGTGCTCAAAACTAATCTTTCCATCGTAACTAAAACTGGGCTGAATTAACCAAAGCTCCAGTTTTTTCCTTAATTCAAATAAATACGCGATACGATCCGCATCGATCTCGATGTCGTCATCCAACACCAATACTGCATCGTAGTTGGCCAGCACTGCTGAGTTGGCACTATAAAACGCTTTTAAGTTCTGAAACTTACTTCCCTTTCTTTTTTGCACATAGTCCGCTGCTGCTAAATACTCAGGCTCGCTGTCACCGTAATAAAACACCGCCAAATCAAAGCTGTCCCGGCCTTTACCTTTACACCACGACTCAATCAATGCCTGATCGCCGACAGAGCTAAACACAAGATAGGGCTTGGAAGCCTGAAAGCTCTTACCTGAGGAAGCCTGCATAGTTAAAACACACACAAATTAGGGCCGCTAAGTATACGCGTAGCTAAGCTGCAATAGTAGTGACACAAAAAGCAAAAGTAAGTGCTTGCTAGCACTGATAACTAGTAGCTTAAGGCCCAAGATAAACGCAACAAGCGCCAACAAAAATGTTGCCACTTCGTATATGACAATCAAACGCCAGCCATTAAATATAAAGCGTAAAAACGAGCGACTTATTCAACGGGGCATTCTCGTTCGCAGAAGGCGAGGTTTATCTTTTTTGTAACAACACCGACAAGCAGACATAAAAAAAGGCCCATCCTTTCGGATGAGCCTTTTTGAATAAGAGCCTGACGATGACCTACTCTC
>NZ_NKQJ01000015.1 GCF_002312815.1 Agaribacterium haliotis | reverse complement strand
GCCAAGTCCATCGCCGACGCCGGTGCCAAGTCCATCGCCGACGCCGGTGCCAAGTCCATCGCCGACGCCGGTGCCAAGTCCATCGCCGACGCCGGTGCCAAGTCCATCGCCGACGCCGGTGCCAAGTCCATCGCCAACGCCGGTGCCGAGCCCATCGCCGACGCCGCAGCCAAGTCCATCTCCGACGCCGGTGCCGAGTCCATCGCCAACGCCGGTGCCGAGTCCATCGCCAACGCCGGTGCCGAGTCCATCGCCAACGCCGGTGCCAAGTCCATCGCCAACGCCGGTGCCAAGTCCATCGCCATCGCCGCAGCCGAGCCCAGAGCCGTCGCCCTTACCTTCTCTCGAGCCGAGCCCAACTCCTGAGCCCGAGCCATCTGAGCCTGTTGATGACGTTATTGACTACGATCCGGTAAACGACCCGCAAGAGGATGAGCTCGATATCAGTGCTGAACTCAGCCACCGCCTCGCTCAGGCCGAAGAGTTACATCTGGAGCGTTGTCAGGCTCTGGAAAATAAAAAAGATGTGCCGAACTGCAATAAGAACCAGGCCTTGCGCCGCCACTTAGGGCTATTGTGGATTGAAGGAATGGACGAGCAAGCCGAACAAGCGCCAGAAACGGAAAACTAAGCAGAAGCAATTAACAGCTTGGCAACTGCCGCGCTGGTCAGTCTTTATCTGGCGCGGCTACAATGGGGCACATTGTTATCCTCCCACCTAGATCACATGGACGCTTTGTGAGACATATTATCTGCGCAGCTTTATTTACTCTGTCGGCTGGCTCGGCGATACCTGGTTTGGCGTTGAGCTCGGGGCCACATCAATTGGAATTAGACGGTTATATTCGCCACTCAGTAGGCATGAGCCAATCTGGTGCCGAGCAGGTGAGTTTTCAAGCGCCAGGCGCGCAGGCCAAATACCGCTTTGGCAACGAGGCCGATAGTTACGGTGAGCTTGCGGTGGATTATCACTACCGAGAGCCGAGCGCCACGGAAAACGATTTGAGTTATCAGCTTTATTTTATGCAGAGCGCTTACAGCAAGCATGGCGAGGATGACAGCTTTAGTTTTGATAATACCGAGCAACTGTATTTAAAGTTTAATAACGTACTTCCAGGCGGCGCCGATGTGTGGATGGGCAAGCGGTATTTCGATAGGCGCGACCTGCATTTGCTGGATTATTATTGGTTGAATACGGTTCAGGGTGCCGAAGGCGCGCTCGGCCTTGAAGGCGTAAAACTGTTTGACGCGGAGTTTACTGCGACTTTAATTCGCAGTGCCGATGAACTGCAAGCTGTTGATGGCTCGATGCAGCAGCTTTATACCACGGGCGTAGATTTACGTTTGCTGGATTATTCGCTAAGTGAACGCAGCCAGCTTAGCTTTTGGGCGCTGATTAATGAACGGCACGAGAATAAAACTCTCGGTCTGCACAAAAAAAATGGTGTCGCGGCCGGTTCCTGGTTGATCGTTGAAGACGTGCTGCACGGTGAATTACTCAGTGGCCTTACCTTGCGCAGTGGCGCTGCGGTACAACAGAATCACTTTGGCGGGCCGCAACCCGTGCGCGACGGCCAGGATAGGCTCTATGAGGACAACTGGGCCTTGGAGTGGGTGAACCAGCACACGGTTGATGTGTACGGTAATTTTGCTGTGCAGAGTGTCTTGCTCTACGCCCTGGCCGATGGTGATGTGCCTGGCCAAGAGGGCTCACGCTTTTCGTGGTTTAGTATGGGCTCGCGGCCGATGTATCGCTTGAGTAAATATGGCATGGCGTCGTTTGAGCTGGGCCTTGATCACGTTAACGACGACTATCACGCCCAGGACGGCTTTCTTGTGAAAACTACGTTGGCTTATGAATTAAAGCCTGAATTTTCTTTTTACCAGCGCCCTGCGCTGCGTTTTTTTGCAACCTATGCCAGCTGGTCTGACGCATTTGTTGGCCAGGTCGGCGGCGCAGCTTATCTCGATAGCGATGAGGGTTGGACGCTCGGTACTCAGCTGGAGCACTGGTGGTAGGGGTATATGATATAAGCCTCTGCTACGGGCTTATTTAATTAATATCTCTTTTTTAATTAAATCCCCCCCCCTTTTAATTGAATCTCTTCTTTGTAGCTTTATTAGTTTTTACATCCTCTTATTTGTTAACGTTTACATCGTGTTCTTTTATTTAAAAGGCTTAGCAATAAAATCGTATTGCAGTAATTGATGGAGCTCAAAAGCTTTCTTTGTGTGCCATTATTTTACTAATGGCTGTGTAAACGAACACAAAGCCTTAAGTTGTTACTTGCAATGCATGCGTTGCTTGCCTAAATTTTAGTTCTGCCTTTATCGAGGTAAGACAGGTTGGCCGGAATAAGAATAATCGAGCGGCCGATCTGTTTGTAAATCGACATTCTGTTGTTGTCACCTGAATTGCCGTTAATTAATTTTAATTGCTATGGCACAAAAATAACTGCGGAATAAATCCTTGTTCTCGGCGCCGCCCTCTGTGGTATTTGGCTCTGTTTGCTTCTGTCAAGATTTGTCTTTTCCTTGTTATATGTCGTCGTCAAAGCTGGCTGATACTCATCTAATAAAAGGAAAAGTGATGAAGCGTTCGAGTTTGTTTTCAGTATTGTTTTTTACCGGGTTTTCTTTATTTTTTTCGGCGTTAACTCACGCAGCGGTCTATGAAGATCATTCTGCCTATACGCTGGTTGATGCAAACAATGGCGGCCAAGTGCGCTTGCGCGATGCTCCAGCGGGCAGTGGCAGTGTTGCACAGCTGCGCGCGTGGTTACAAAGTGCTGAATTGCCTGCTTCAGTTCACAATTCGCGCTTAACCGAAGGAGAGTTTGCTAGCAATATCGCCCAGATGGATGCGGTAAAAAACACCCTGAGCTGGCTGGCTAACGACAGGCCAGCAACTTATAGCGGTGCTGCTACCATCGTAAACAATAGCAACCTAGAGCAGCACCGGGCGGCGATTGCGGCGGCCGGAGGCACCTTTGTTTTTCGCGGTACGGTCGATGTCACCTCAAGAGAAAAACTCATTCAGGTCGGTGAGAACACTACGGTATGGATTGATGGCACCGTGCGCTACACCGGGCCGGTAATTCCCGGAACCATCCCCGATGAGTACTCTGTTTCAGATGTGATCAACGGGATTTTTGAGGTGCGCGGCAGCAATACTAAAGCGAAAGCCAACGTTAAAATTTTGGGCACCAAGCGCGGTAAATTGCTCGGCAATGATCGCCTGGCAGCTGTTTATACTCGTTATGCAAAGGCGCTCAAGGTAGAGGGTTTAAACACCGATAATTGTCGCAATGTTTTGTTTTTAAATAATGTCTACGGCGATAGCTTGGTAAGGGGGAACTTTATTTACAACTCAACGCGCAGGGCTATTCACGTCAAAGCGTCCAATGGTATTCGCGTTGAAAATAATCTTATTTTTGACGCTGATGTAGATGGTATCGATATTGACGCCTACACAAAAAACTCGATTACTCGCGCTAATGTGTTGGTTGATTCTGGCTCGCGCTGGATGGTATGGACAGAAATCGCCTCCGTCGATAACTTAATTGATGCTAACGTTGGCATACATGTGCGAGACGGCGATGGCGGCTTTCAGGAAAACGGCAGCGAAAGTAATGGCCAGCCAGCGACGGCGAGAAATACCTGGCAAAACAATCATATCTTTTACGCTGATTCCTCTTCAAATTGGAAGCAGGGTTTTTCGTTTCACCCCGGGCGTGTGATTGATCGCGCTTCTGTGATCTTTGACAATAACTTTGTCTGGCAGCGAACTAACAACGCTTACAAGCGCAACCCCAAGGCCGATCGCAGTGATGATGTTAGTTATTATCTTTATGTCGGTGCCGCGCCGACGCCCGCTCCGAGCGCACTGCCTAGCCCTTCGCCTTCGATACCGAGCGAAGAGCAACACGCTTATAAATCGATGACTATCCCCGGGTTGCTTGAGCTTGAAGACTTTGATGTCGGCGGAGAGGGGGTGGCCTATCACGATAGTGATCAAGGTAATTCGGGGCGGGCCTATCGACCCGATGAGCACATAGATATTCAAACAACGACAGATAGCGGCGGTGGTTTTAATTTGGGTTGGCTGGCCGATGGCGAGTGGCTTGAATACAGCCTGGCCGACGTAGCGCCGGGCAATTACGATATAGAGTTGCGTGTTGCAGCAAAAGACAGCGCCGGCGCTAAGGCTGTAAAACTAATTTTAGCTTCGCGGTCGCTTGCCGTGATGGAATTTGATGGCACCGGCGGCTGGCAAAATTGGAAAACAGTGACACTGAAGAATGTAAACATTAATGCACATTCATCAGCACAACTGCGACTTGAAGTAATTGGCGGTAACTTTAATTTGAACTGGCTGCGCTTTAAGCGCGCTGATAGCACGGCCGTGGAATTTGTTGTTCAGGCTGAAAACTTTGTTCAGACCGGCGGCAGCTACGGCGGTTTTCAGCGCTACACAACGGCCGATGGTGTGGACGCAATTAACTTTAATCAGCGTGGGGATTGGGCTGATTACCAGTTGCAAGTGCCGGTGGCGGGCAACTATCGCATGCAGGCATGGCTTGCTACAACCCAGAGCGGCGGTGCGATTGAGCTGTTGCTCAACGGTGTTTCTTATATTTTCGAGTCGGTTCCAAACAATGGAAATTGGGACAAGTTTATTCAGCTAAACCCCAATGCACTGATTCCGCTCGAGGCCGGCCAGCAGAGCATTCGTATTCGCAGCGCGGGTAATTCCAGTTCAACCTGGGAGTGGAATGCGGATAGATTTGTTTTTATTAAGCAGTAATCAATTGGCGAAAAAAAGCCGGGCAGAGGGCCCGGCTTTTATTTGCGCAGGATTAGGCGCGTTACGGCGTTAGGCCTGAGTCAGCGCCTGTTTGACAGATGCGAGCTTTACGCAGCATACAAATACTTTCATTGCTTCATCTACCTGTTCGACCGTTGGCACGGTTGGAGCGATACGGATATTGCTGTCTTTCGGGTCTTTACCGTAGGGAAAGGTCGCGCCGGCTGGGGTCAGTTTAACGCCGGCATCGGCAGCCAGCTGCACAACTTCTTTGGCGAGCCCTGGCTGGGTATCGAAGCTAATAAAATAACCGCCTTGGGCACTTTCCCAGGTGCCGAGCTCATTGTCGCCAAACGCGGCTTCAAGGTGGCGCAGCACGGAGTCAAAGCGCGGGCGAATGATGTCGGCGTGTTTATTCATATGAGCGGTTAAAGCACCGTCGGCTTTGAAAAATTCGACGTGACGCAATTGGTTGACCTTATCTGGGCCGATGGTCATAAAAGCCAGGCTCTTTTTAAAGCCTTTGAGGTTTGCATCGCTCGCAGCCATAAATGCAACGCCAGCGCCGGCAAAGGTAATTTTCGAGGTTGATGCAAACTGCAGCACGCTGTCTTCGGTACCCGCAGCCTGGCAGGCCTGCCAGATATTTAGCAGTTGTGGGGCGTCGTCACTGAGTGCGTGAACGGCGTAGGCGTTGTCCCAAAAAACGCGGAAGTTGGGGTTGGCAATATTGGCGAGTTTGGCGATGCGCTCAACGACCTCATCGCTGTAAACGACACCGGTAGGGTTGGAAAAGCGCGGTACACACCACAGGCCGACGATGCTGTCGTCTTCTTTAATTAGTTTTTCAACGGCGTCCATATCCGGGCCGTTTTGGTCCATGCCGACGGTGACCATGTCGATGCCTAAGTGCTCACATACGCCGTAGTGGCGATCATAGCCTGGCACAGGGCAGATAACGGTTGCGCTTTCTTGTTTGTTCCAGGCGCTTTCCGGGCCGTTTAAACCGTAGAGGTAGGCAATGCTCATCGCCTGGTGCATCAGCGTTAAACTTGAATTGCCTGCGGCCAACACGTTGGCTGCGGGTACGCCGGTCATTTCGGCTCCGAGTTCGCGGGCTGCCTGAATGCCATCGAGGCCGCCGTAGTTGCGCACATCCGTGCCGCTGGCATCGAGGTAATTGCCCTTGAGTATACCGTCCATTGCGTCGCTGAGGCTCAGTTGCTCTGTCGAGGGTTTGCCGCGCGTTAGATCGAGGCCGAGTTTTTTGGCCTTAATGGTTTCGTACTCGCTCTGTAGTTGCTGGGCCCATTGTTGTAGTTGATCTTTGCTTGCGCTTTGCAGGTTCAAGGTAGTGTCCTCGTCTTAGGGTACTAGAGTAGAGCTTGCACTGACGTGCAGGTGCGCCGGGGCGCGAGCGCGGATTTTACCGTAATAAAGCGGTAAGATGCATTAGAATGTGTACAAAATTAGCCTTAACTAATTCAGGTCAATAAAGCCGGGTCGGGCGCTGTGAGCCTGTTTTCCAGACTGTCGCCTGTTTTGCAGTCACTCTACCTGCGAGCATTTAGGGCTGTGGTAAAAAAGGATTTAGCGGCGCACAGCGCCTCTTGTTTTAACGTATGAGAAATTTATTTGCATCCAGCGGTTATGCTGGTTCCGACCTGCTCGAACTCGACAGTGGTGAGCAGCTGAACTTAAAAGAATTACCCGCCTTCTTGCGGGTGCTGTTAACCACCGACGGCACTGTGACAAAGATCCTCGAGAGTTATTTCTGGGAGCCGGTCAATGTCAATCGTTTGGCCCAGTGTCGCACGGTGTTAGCTAAGCCCAGTGCGAGTCTGGCGCTGCCGCGCGAGAGCGAGGTCATAGAGAGGCGCGTGAGTTTGAGTGGTGCCGATAGTGAGCGCCTTTACGCGCTGGCGCGCTCGTTTGTCAATCCGGCGGTGTTGCCCAGCAGCCTGGTGCAAGAGCTTGAAGCCGATCGTGTTGGCATTGGTGAGCTGCTTAGGGAGACGGGTTTGGAAACCTATCGTGAGCTGATATCGATAGGTCGCGACAGCATGCATATCAACCGTGTCTATCGCATCATGTCTGGCGGAAAACCCTGTATGGAAATCTGCGAACAGTTTCCGTTAGAGCTCTACAGCCGCTGTTAATGCCGGTTGCGGTACTTGCCTGCTTTATTTGTTTGCATTTTGTGATTTGCGGTAGTGCGCAGGTGCTTCGCCGACGCTTTTTTTAAAGCGCTTGGAAAAGCTAAATAGATCGTGGTAACCGACTTGTTCGGCTATTTGGCTCAGCGGCCACGCCGTGCTGCTGAGCAGGTACTTTGCACGCTCCATGCGCATATGAATAATTTGTTGCAGAGGGCTGCGGCCAAAGCGCTTTTGGCAGAGCCGGTGCAAGTGGGGGGCACTGTAGTGAATCAGCTGGCTCATTTCTTCAACGCTCCACGGGTAGTGCAGGCGCTTATCAATATCGCGAAACAGCTGATCGAGGCGTTGGCTTTCCTGGTTTTGGTTGGCCGGGGCTTTTAGGCTTTCCTGCAGGTAGTGCTCGAGGTAATCGAGCGTTGGCCGGCGCAGGCTGGCGTCGCGCTCGTAATAAAGCACTGCCAGGGCGTGAAAGATCTGCCGCCCACTTTGACAGAACTCGGCCGGCGCTTTGCCTGTGCACAGTTCGCTCCAGCGGGGGGTGTCTTCGAAGTCAAACCAGGTCATCGTCCAGAATGGCGCTTTGAGCTCAATTAAAAACGGCCTGTGCGCCGGCAAGATGATCAGCTGGCTTTTTCCGACAGTTTGACAGCCCTCGGGGGTATAGAGCTCAATGGCGCCGTCGACACTGTAAAGTATGGTATTGGCCACCGGTTTACTGCGCCCGACCCGGTAGTGGCCCTCCAGGTGGCTAAAACCACACAGTGGAATCGCGAGTTCTCTGAGCTCGGGGACCTTATCGGCATCTAAGAAGCGCTCATTACACTCCGGGCCGATCTCCAGTACATCCTGCCATTGCCAGTTTTTATCGATGATCATAATTTGATCTGTGATAGTTTTGGATAAGTTTTTGATAGCTTAATCCATAACCACTGCTGCGTGAAGTATTTAAACTATGCGCCATAGAGTGATGCAACACAGAACAAAATATCTGTCTGCGGTACTCAGGTCTTACGTCGCAAAGCGACATGAATTAGCGGAGATTAGAGATGACAAATTTAGAGCTGATGAACTTAGAAATGCTGGGCTTTATCGCTGCCATAGCCACAACTTCTTCGTTTTTGCCGCAGGCAATTCAAGTGTTGAAAACACGCGATACCGCGTCGCTGTCTTTAGCTATGTACAGTATTTTTACAGTGGGTGTAGCCCTGTGGTTGGGTTATGGTTTAGTTATTCAAGATGTCGCCATGATAGCAGCGAACATGATCACCTTTGTGTTAGCTGCCAGCATTTTGGCGGTGAAGGTTTATAACGAAGTTCAGGCTCGCCGCGAGAAAGATGAGCTGAACGAAGATTGTTTGGCGGAGTGTTAACGCTGCGGCCATTTTGCAAGTAGTTTTCTTAAAGCTTTCTTCAAGTTGCTTTCTTAAAATAACGAAGCCCGGCGACCGCCGGGTTTTTTATGCCTGTTAAGATGCTGCCCTGCTGGCGGCCTGTATTGGTGGGGTTTTCACGAGTGAAAAAAAACGGGCCTTGAGGCCCGTTTCAATGTCTATCTGGAGCTTTTTCAGTGTTCGTCAGCTTTGCTGCTTTCGGAATCCTCTTCGTTGAGCTCGGTTTTAAAGTGTTCCATTTTGTGTTCTTTGGGCTCGTTGCTTTCACCGCTTTGGGCCATGGCTTTGGCGTCTTTGAGTGCATCGGCAAAGCTTGGGTGCAGCAGTACCGGTTCAACCGCTGAGCGCTTAAAGGCTTTACTGTGCTGCATATTTTGCAGGGCGACAGAGCTAATTTTACCGCCGCTATCCGGGAAGCTGAGCTCGACGATGTTCTGTGTTTTTAACAACTCATAGGGCACAGGAATCTCAAGCACACCAAAGAAGCTGTCGCGCGCTTTGCCCGGCTCACCCGCGGCATTGTGGTATTGGTTGTAGCCGCGATAGTCTGTCGGAAGCTTGAGAGCGCTTCCGTTCAGGCTGATACTTGGCTCAAGGCTTAGACCAAAGTTGCGGCCCACGCCGAGCCGCAGTAGCGCTTCGCCCTGCTTACCAGGTTTGATACCGTCGATATCAAAGCGGAGCTTCTCGCCAGCTTCGATCGCTGTGTTCATTTGCTTGGCAAAATGGCGGCTCTCTTTGACCGAGGCCTTGGGTTTTAGCTTCTTATTGAAGTTAACCACAAGTACAGACGTAGCTTCAGCGCCGACGGGGATGCTTTGCGGGAGCTTTTTACCAAGCTCGGTCACTTCGTATTTGACGATTTTGTCATCGCCTAAATAGAGGTGGCGAAGCTCAGCACTTTTTACTTTCATTTTTTTCAAGCCGAGCACGTCGAGATCGAGCGTGATGTCTTTAAATTCAAGGCTGTTGGCGATGAGATAAAGTGTCTTGTCGTCAACGTAGGCGTCGACTTGCACATCCGGATCGGATGACCAGCTGTCGATGCGAGTTCCCGCAACACCGACCCACTGGTCGTAAAAGTGAATAAGGTCGGAGTAGACCCACTGCTCGCCTTGCTGGCCGGGCCGTTCTTTGGCCTGGATCATCAGGCGCCAGTAGTAGGGTACGGTGGGTGAGTTGCGCCCCCATTCGGCCTTAAGCGGGGTAAACGGCAGGCTCTGCTCAATGCGGTCTGGGCGCTCGAGAAATTGCATAAGCATGCTGTTGAAGGCTTTAATTTGCAGCCAGTCTCGCTCTGAGCTCCAGGGTTGGTGATACATGCCGTGCAGCTGTGAGCCGTACTCGCTGACAATGATGGGTTTGAGCTTGCCCCACTCGCTGGCCATGTAGGCGTCGAGCATGTCGAGCGTAGCTTCCATATTTGAGCCTTTGCGATATTGTTCGCGCACTACGGGCCCGTAGGGAATGTTGGGGAAGTCGTAAAGATGGATGCTGATAAAGTCCATGTTCTGACCGGCAACATCCATAAACAGCTTGTCGGTGTTTTCCCACTCCTGGAAGTTATTGACCTCGAAATTTGGGAAGGCGGCGGTGTAGCCGCCGATGAGTACTTCGCTGTCGTGTTTGCGGATTTGATCGGCCGCTGCATTGTGAAAATGCATGACCTGCTCAACTGTGGCCGGGTGGTGCTTGCCCGGGTACTCAACAAGCTCAAACAGCGGCTCATTCATGATTTCGACATACAGTGGTTTGAGCTGGCCGTCGCCTTTGCCATTGCGCGGGCGGAAAAACTCTTTGATATACAGGCCCATAAAATCACCTACGGCGGAGCCCAGCGGTTCGGCTTCGGTGTCGGCGGTAGAAAAATTCCAGGGAGTCGGGGTTAGGCCTCCAACTGGATCACCTCCGTCGGGCCAGTAAGGGCGCTGTTGAGCCCCGACAATTAAGCGGGTATTGCGGTTCTCGTATTTACGCGTGCTTTTTTCAAAGTCGTTGGTGCTATTGCTGTACCACCAGCGTGTATCTTTACCGGTTTTATTCATAAACGCCGGGTCGACCCAGCCCGGGCGCTTCGGGTTTTGCAAAGCGTTGACAACCTGCCATTTCATGCCGCCAGTATCGCGGCCAAAATACACGTCGCGTTTGATGATGACATCGTGCAATAAGTCTTTAACTTCGTTGGGCTGACCGAGGCTTTGAGGGTTGCCGCCAAACCAGTCGTGTTCGTTGTGAGTGGCGTGCATGGTGATATAGCGCTCGCGCTCGAAACTGTCGTAAGCGCCAACTTGATGTTTAACGTCTAAGTTAACTTGTACGCTGAACTTATCATCGGCCAGACTGGCTGAGGTGAGAAGAGAGGCGGCCAAGCTCAGGCCGCCGAAGTATAAAACTTTGCTCATAAGTATTCGCTAAGGTTGAATATAAAACACATCAAGTATAGGAGAGTTTAGTTGCCAAGCTAAAGCGCAGCGGCAAAGTTTGCGGCGCCAACTTGATCTATAAACTGACGAAATAAAAAAGGCGGTGCAAAGCACCGCCTTTTTGTTTAACTGTTGATCAGCATGCTTGATCAAGCATAGAACTTAGAGCCGTTTTATAGGCTTGCTGTGTTTCATATTTTGGATGGCTACCGAGCTAACTTTGCCACCGCTGTCGGGGAAGGTAAGTTCAACAACGGTAATTTTTTTCAGCAGTTCATAGGGTACGGGAATCTCGAGCACGCCAAAGAAATTGTCGCGAGCTCGGCCCGGTTTACCTTCGGAGTTATGCAGTTGGTCGTAACCGCGGAAGTCGTCCGGTATTTTGATTTCACTGCCGTTGACTAGCACTTTGGGTTTCAGGCTCAAGCCGTGCTTGCGGCCGAGGCCGAGGCGCAAAATAGCTTCGCCCTGCGCGGCGGGTTCTACCCCCCAGATAGTGAAGGTCATCGGATCTTTTGCGGCGATGTCCTGAGTCATGGAGTTGGCAAACAGGCGGCTCTCTTCAACTTTTTCTTTGGGGTTGAGTTTTTTATTAAATTCAATGGCAAGCACAGAGGTGGATTCGGCGGCCATGGGTAAGCTCAGGGGAATAACATTGCCCATGTCTTTGCTGACGTATTCGACCTGCTTGTTTTTGCCCAGAGATAGCTGGCGCAGCTCAACGTATTTGATTTTTAACTTATCGGCACCAAAAACACTGAGGTCGAGGTGCAAGTCTTTGTTTTCGAGGCTATTGGCGATGATATAAAGCTTTTTACCGTCGACATAGGCATCGACCTGAATGTCGGGGTCGCTGGCCCAGCTGTCGAGGCGCTTGCCCTGGACACCGTTCCACAGATCGTAAAAGTGCACCAGATCGGAGTAGACCCAGTCGTTGCCGCTTTGTCCCGGCCGCTCTTTTTGTTGAATCAGCAGGCGCCACTGGTAGGGGATGCCGGTTTTCGGGTCGCGGCCCCACTCGGCTTTAACTGGCACAAAAGGCACGGCCTGTTCGATGCGGTTTGGTCGCTCGAGCATTTGCATTAGCATGGCGTTCATCGACTTTAACATTTGCCAGTCGCGATAACTGCTCCACGGTTGGTCGAGCATGGCGTTGGCACGTGAACCGTACTCACTGATTACCAGGGGTTTGGGCTCGTCGTAGTTGATCGCCATATAGGCGTCGAGCATGTCGAGCGTCGCCTCCATATTTGCGCCGCGGCGCAGTTGTTCTTTGGGGCCTTCTGAAGTGGGTACCGCCGCTAAGTCATAAAGGTGCAGGCTGATAAAGTCCATATTGGGCCCGGCGATGTCGAGGAAGTATTTGTCTATCTTTTCCCACTCGGCAAAGTTATCGGTGTCGTAGTCCGGGTAGGCAGTGGAGTAGCCACCGACCTTCATTTCCGGGTTGAAGCGCCTGACATAGGTAGCCACCACATTGTGATACTTGGCGATCTGCTTAATAGTCGCCGGTTTCATGCCGTTGGTGAACTCCATCAAGCCGAGCACAGGTTCGTTCATGACTTCAAAAAACATCGGCTTGATCTGGCCGTCATCTTTGCTGCCCGGGGCGCGGAAATAATTGTTGAAATAAAGGCCGAGAAATTCGCCGACAGCGGAACCAAAGGGTTCTTCGGCGCTGTCAATGGATGAAAAATGCCACGGGCGGCCAGTTGCGCCGGCAACCGCGGTGGCGCCGTCGGGCCATATCGGGCGCTGCTGGGTGCTGTAGATCATACGTCCGTAGCGGTCATCGTATTTGCGAATCATCTTGTCGCGCTTGTCTTTACTGGTGCTGTACCAGGTTCTTTGGTCTTTGCCGGCTTTGTTGATCGCATAGGGGTCAGCCCAGCCCTCGCGGCTAAAGCTCTGCAGTAAGTAGTGCAGGCGCCACTGGACGTCGCCGGAGTCGCGGCCGAAGTACACGTCCCGGTCTACCAAGAAGTCTTCGTGCAGGTTGCCCACGGCGTGTTTTAAACCGCGACTTTGCTCGTTTTTATCGCTGAGATCATGGCCGCTGGGGGTTTCGTGAAAGGTGATAAAGCGGCTTCGATCGAAGCTGTGCTGATCCCCAACGTGGTGGGCAACATCGAGGTTGACTTGAATTTTGGCATTGGCAAAGGCTGCTTGGCTAAATGCAAAAGCCGCGCAGGTGAGGGTCGTCATCAATGATGTTTTAAGCATGGTAGTTTTAACGTTTTTGTTCTAATAAGTTGGAAACTAAGTATAAAGCATTAGTTCGTGTCTATTGTGGCTGGAGCCTAAAGATTGATCAAGTGCAAATCCCTACAGCTTATGTGTTTTTAGTCGGATTTTTGTTGCTGAGGCTCGCAACTAACAATACAAAAAAGCAAAGCACCACATTAAATAGTGGAACCTGCAGAGCTGGCGGCATGCTGTATACCACCGATACAGCCGGTATCCACAGCAGCCAGTTGCTGACAATGACACTGGGTATATGCAGCTGCCAAAGCTCTTTTTGTTGCCAGGCCTTGATGCTGCTGCGGATCTGAAAGCCACAATCACGCCATATGTAAAGAAGTACGATCGATGGTGCAGCCCACAGTGCACTGTAGATAAACTGGTCAACAATGACCTTCTTGGCGATGGTAAGGGCCGACGCGTCGTAGCCAAAGAGCCAGCCCTGGAAGCGGTAGAATAGGTCGACTTCCAAACCCTTTAGGCCCCAAAAAAGTACTTGAAAAGTAAGTAGGGGGTAAAACGCTCCCTCTGCCAGGCCTTTTACGCGCAGATATAAAAACGGCAGAAGGCCGCCAAAAAAAGCGGTGGCGAAAACTGAGTAACGCCATCCGTAGGCACTTTTTAAGTCGGCAAAAAACTCAAACGCCGGCAAGCTGGCCGGAATAAAAAAGTAACTTAGGCCCAGCGCGAGCGCAAAAGCCTGCAAAAACAATCCGGGAATTAAGTTGGCTCTAAATGCGTTGAAAACGATGTTGCCGAGAGCAGATTGAGGCATGAGCAATAATAACTTCGGTAAACGCAATTTGAGCCGCCATTGTCTCATGCTTTTTGCTTTCGTGTAATGCTGCATTGTGGCGGGATTTTCTGATCAAGCCTTAGCCTAAAAAATACTAAAAATATGTGATTAAGTGTGCTGGCATTTCTAAAAAAAACAGCTGAGCAAGTATTTAATATTTTCTGAGAAGATGCTGCTAAAAGTGTCGTAAATCTGTTTTCTTCTAGGTTTTTAACTTGATCTTGGTCAATCGTGGCTATCGCGCGGGTGCTACTGTTTTTTCATCCCCTGGGCCCTGCCGTACATTTTTTATCGAATGATTGCGCTTGTCGGGTACGAAAAAATAATAAATGGAGGATGTTCCGATGGTCGCTCAAACAGAAAAAGTTCAGGCCTTTTTGGCTCAGGACCCCGTTCCTTTTTTGCTTGCAGGGGAGAGCGCACTAAGCGCCGCTGCTAACGAAATTAAAGTCGAAAACCCGGCAGATAAATGTGTGCTGGCGATGGTGAGTAAAGCCGGGGCTGAGGATGCAAACAAAGCAATAGCTGCCGCCGATACGGCGTTCTTAAGCTGGAGTCAGTTATCCGCAGCCGAACGCGCCGCTGCACTGACAAAACTCGCCGAGCTGTGTGAGCGAGATGCAGAAGAGCTGGCTCAGTTGGAAACCTTAGACGTCGGCAAGCCGATTGAAAACGCGCGCGGTTTTGATGTTCCTTTTGGTGTTGAGGCGCTTCGCTACTACGCCGGGCTTGTGCAGACGACAGCGATGGAAAGCACACTGGATCTGCCCGATATCGATGCCAAAAGCGTGCGTTTGCCCCACGGGGTCGTGGCTTTTGTATTCCCGTGGAACTTTCCGCTAACGCTATGTCTCTGGGGCATTGCCCCGGCGCTTGCGGCCGGTAATACGGTAGTAATTAAACCGGCCGAGCTGACGCCACTTAGCACGCTGTACCTTGGCAAGCTTATTCAAGAAGCAGGTTTTCCCGATGGTGTTATTAATATTTTGCCCGGTGGCGGCTCTGAAATTGGAGCGGTATTGAGTTCCCACCCCAAAGTTAAATATCTGAGCTTTACCGGTTCCACCGCGGTCGGAAAAACACTCGGCGCGGCCTGTGGTGCTGAGCTCAAGCCGGTCAAACTCGAGCTCGGCGGCAAGGGCGCAGCTGTTATCTTTGACGATGCCGACTTAGACGCCGCGGCGGAGGGTTTGGCCGGGGCCATTACTCTTAACAGCGGCCAGGTCTGTTGTACGGCGACACGATGGATTGTTCACAGCGACGTACTGCCGGTGTTTGTCGAAAAGGTTAAAGCGGTGCTCGCGGCGACGGCGATTGAGGACGGCATGTCAGAAAGCTGTCAGATGGGGCCGGTGGTCAGCGAACAGCAAAGTACGCGTATTCTCGACTACGTTGAGCAAGGGCTCAAACAGGGGGCGAAGCTACTGTGTGGCGGCAAAGCTTTACAGAAACCGGGCTGGTTTATTGAGCCGACCTTATTGCTCGGCAGTGAAGACAATATTTGTTTTAAAGAAGAAATTTTTGGCCCGGTTGCTTATTTAACCGAGTTTAACGACGAGGCCGATGCCATTAGACAAGTAAATAGTCTCGATTATGGTTTGGCAAACAGTGTCTGGACAAACGATGGCGACCGCGCTGAACGCGTAGCCAAGGCGATGGTCAGCGGCAACAGCTGGATCAATGCCCACAATGTCTTTGCTTACGGCCTGCCTTATGGCGGCGTCAATGCCAGTGGTATCGGCGGCGGTGTCAACAGTCTCGATACGCTGCTCGATTACACGCGCTCATTATCTATAGCGGAACCGAAATAAATGGTGATGATAGAAACGTCCATTCACAACACCCTGCTGGCACAGGGTGTTGTTCAGCCGGGGAAGCTTAAGGTGACGCCGCTTTCGGGTGGTGTCAGCTGTGAGATTTTATTGCTCGAACAAAACAATAAGTCGGTGGTGCTTAAGCGCGCGCTGGGCAAGTTAAAAGTTAAAGATGACTGGTATGCCGACGTCGCACGCAACAAGGTTGAGCAGCAATATCTGCAATACGTACACGCATTTTTACCCGGTGTGGTGCCGCAGATATATTACTCCAACGACGACCTGCATTTTTTTGTTATGGAGCTCTTAGGTGGGGAGCTGGAAAACTGGAAAACCCGTTTATTAGCTGCTTGTTACGATAAAAACTACGCTCACGCTGCAGGTGAGGTGCTTGGCAAGATCCATCGTCATTCCCTCGGTGACAGAGATGCGCAAGCGATGTTTTCAACCCTGGAAAACTTTCGCCAACTTCGCATTGAGCCTTATTTATTAAAAACCGCTGAGCGCAACCCTGATTTAGCTGAATTCATCACTGGACAAGCAAGACGCATAGAAAGTAACGAGCGCTGCTTGGTTCACGGGGACTATAGCCCCAAGAATATATTGGTCTCGCCGAAGCGTTTAGTTGTGCTGGACTGCGAAGTCGCCTGGTATGGTGACCCGGTATTTGATGTGGCATTTTTCCTAAATCACTTTTTACTGAAAGCTGCGCGCAAACCTGAAGATAAACACGAGCTAATCGAATTGGCTTCTACGGCGTGGTCGGCCTATGTGTCTGAAGCCGGAGCAGTTGTTGATGAGAGTTTTGAAAAACACCTATGTGCACTGTTGCCAATACTGATGTTGGCGCGAGTGGACGGTAAATCTCCGGTTGAATACTTGAGCATGCGCGCTCAGGTAACGGTTAAATCTTTTGTGTATGAGTTGTTGCTCAAACAAAATATCAGTGAACTTAATGTGCTACTGCAGTTGTGGCAGAGTGCTTTAAAAGGAAAATAGAGATGAAAATACAAAATATCGATGCCTACCAAATTTACGACAGCCGAGGTTTCCCAACGCTGGAGGTTGAGCTGGAGTTGGAAAACGGTATAAAGGCCTGTGGCTTAGTTCCCTCTGGTGCATCAACGGGTCAGTTTGAAGCGCTTGAATTGCGCGATGGCGATATGAAACGCTTCCGCGGCAAATCCGTTTTTAAAGCTATAGCTAATGTGCGCGAAGAAATTGCACCGGCACTGATGGGTAAAAGCGTATTTGAGCAGCGCGCCAACGACGAGTTGATGATTGCGCTCGATGGCACAGAGAATAAAAGCCGTCTGGGCGCCAACGCTATTTTGGGGGTGTCGATGGCTATGGCAAAAGCTGCCGCTATCGCTCGCGATCAAGCTTTGTTTGAGTACCTTGGCAACGGCGAAGGAAATTTAATTCCTCTGAACGAAATTCAGATATTAGGCGGTGGTGCTCACGCGGGATGGGCGACAGATATCCAGGATTTTTTAGTTATTGCCGTTGGAGCAAAAAGCTACGAAGAGACCTTAGAAATAACCCACAATATTTATCATGCAGCCGGCGAACTTATGAAAAAACTTGGCAAGTGTGTGGGGATCGCCGATGAAGGCGGCTGGTGGCCTGATTATAAAAATAATGAAGAGCCATTTGAGGTGTTGTTAGAGGCGATAAAAATGGCAGGCTATGAGCCGGGTAGAGATGTGGCGATTTCTTTAGATATTGCCGCAAGCGATCTTTATGACGGTACAAACTACAGCTTTAAGCTTGAGGGTAAGACGTTCAGCCCTGACGAATTCTACGACTTGATGGCCGCATGGTGTAACAAATATCCGATCATTAGCATCGAAGATCCGTTTGCCGATACCGACTTTAACAACTGGAAGCGCTTCCAGAAAGAGTTTGGCAGCAAGGTTCAAATTATTGGTGACGACTTATTTACCACTAATATCAAACGTATAGAGCAGGGGATAGAACAAGAGCTGGCAAACTCAGTGCTGATTAAGCTCAATCAGATCGGTTCGGTCAGTGAAACTCTGGATGCAATAAACGTGACTCAACAGGCCGGTTGGTTGCCGGTTGTCTCGGCGCGATCGGGGGAGACCGAAGATGCATTTATTTGCCATCTTGCAGTGGCGACAAACGCAGGCCAGCTAAAAGTCGGCTCGTTTGCGCGCAGCGAACGGCAGGTAAAGTGGAATGAGAACTTGCGTATTCAGCGCAAGCTGGGGGCAAAGGCTCGTTTTCTTGGCGCGGAACTGTATCGAAAAATTTTGCGCTTAGATTAAAAGCAGCGATTAACAACAATGATAACCACGGCCAGTTTAGTTGTTTGCAATGAGCTGGTGGGTGTCCAGGGCCCGCCAGACCAATGCATTACGGTGGGCCGGCTTTAAACTTAAGCGGCCACGTAGGCCGCTTTTTTTGTTACGCTGGCTATGTGCTCAGACGTATTAAAAATTAAGCCCAAACTGGAAAGCGCCGCCGGCGTTATTTGAGCCGGCTTGAATGGCAAAGTCGATATGGGCCGCAATAATATTAAAACCTACGCCTGCGGTCAGAACCTGGTCGTCGCTGTTCTCGAGGTTACTGCGCAAGCCGCCCCTTAGTTTAATTACCTTGACGATATCCCATTCAGCACCCATTGATAAAAACTGAGTGTCTTCGCCGAGGAAAAAAGGTTTATTTTTGGTTAAATCGAGATCCGCTGCCAGCGTCACCCCCATCGGCGCGTACCAGGCGATGCCTGCTCTTGCCTGGCGATCTATGCTGTAGCTCGCGCTTTCACCATTTTTAGCTTGGCTGGTTCGATAATCCTGGCTGATTAAGTTTTTGATGACTAAACCAAGCGTTAAACTATCGCCGGGAAGAAAACTGGTGGCGATGCCTAAATCAGCATTAAATTGGCTTTCATCCTTTTCAGATGCTTCGAGTTCATCGCCGAGATCGTAGTTGTCGTCATCTAAATCCTGGACTGTGGGAACTGCCCAATAACTGGTGAGTTTTTGCAGCTTGGGCGTCAGGCCGATGCTGATGTCGGTGCCGGCAATTGTAAATTGATGGGCGATGGCAACACCAAACTCACTGACGGTTACACCGGCGACAATAACACGGCTGGCGAGATCGTCGCTCGGGTCGTATAGGCCCGGGGGCACAGAGCTTTGATCGATAATCGAGCGCTGTGTGCTTTCGCCGGGGCAAGTGTAAGTGTAAGGGGGCACGCCGGTATCGAGTGCGTTTTGAATATCGCTCTCGTCATTGATTTCACCGAGGAAATTGCTGTATTCGTCGAGGGTTGTACTGTCGCAGTCGTCGATAATCGGTGAGGTTTCTATTACCGCGTTGGCGTTGGCATAGACCGAAAAGCCGGCAATGCTGGTTGGAAATGCCACACTGCTGTAGATGCCCGCATTAATTCTGAATGGCTTTTCGCTAAGTACACTGAGTTCGCCATTGAGGCCGTCAGCGGCACTGACAAGATCACTTTTCCCCGCGAGGAAGGCGTCAGTATCCATGCCGGAAATAGCATCATTCATTTGTGTAGAACTATCGGAAATGCGGTCGATGTAGTTCTCGTCTTCAATGTTCTCAAGCGCGTCGAGCGCATCTTCATCGGCAAAATAACTTGCGCCAATATTGGGTAGGATGATCTGAATATTGCCCTGGGGTTTTTCGGCGAGCATGGCCGGGTTAAACAGGGCAGCTGCGTCGGCCCTGGCCGAAGCGACACCGGTATCGCCCATTGCCAGGGATCTGGCTTCGGCGTTGGTAAAAGGCTGGGCTTGGCCGAGGCTACTGATGGAAGCCAAAGCAACGGCTGAGAAAAGTGTGTTGAGTTTTAAGGTCTTCATACTCTGCGTCCCTGAACTGCGTGCGCTAACGGTTTGTTATGAGATTATTGATTTAAGCGTAGTTCAGCTCCTGAAAAGTCAAGTGCTAATGTGCTCAGTCGTCTATGTTCAGGTGTTCATTACACGGGCTTTCAAACGGTGCCCGGCAGTGGGGTATTTGATAACAAGGCAAAACAATGGAGCGGTCGCCTTACCCTCGAGGCTGTTGCTTTTAATTAATGCGCTGAATGTAGCGACAGTTGTTCGTTGATTGTGCTTTGGTCTGTGGTTGTGGCCCCGGCTGCCTATGGCTTACTTGTGTCTGCGCTTGCTGCCCCCTACAATGCCTGCTTCACTGACCTCGACGGAAAATTGGATGTTATTCAAAGCCTTAGCCACCGCATCTAAAGCGCTTGGCGCCGCTCTTATTGTTCTTCCTCTAAGTGCCAACGCCGATTTCTATATCGATGGTGACCTCGGCTATGCCACGCCGGAAGCCGACGAGATTCGAGCCTCATCCGGCCCGGGCTACAGTGTCGGTATTGGCAGTGAGCTCACATCCTGGTTGGCGCTTGAGCTCGACTACGTAGGGCTTGGCAACTTCTCGGTAACCGGCGCCGACGTTCTCCCCGACGACGCTTTAAATGTGATCGGAATTGGTGTCGCTTCGGATTTCACGATTACCGGTTTTAGTGCGAGCATGCTGCTTAGCTGGCGCCCTAATCGCTGGGATAACTTTTATGCTCGTGCAGGCTATTTTGCCTGGAGCAATGAAATTGAATACCGTGTGCGCCGCGGAGCTATCGATATTGATGAGAGCACCAGTATTGACGGTCAAGACCCTATGTTTGGTTTGGGTTACGCTTATTTACTGGGCGGTAGCATGGAGAGCTCGATTGAGTACAACCGCTACTACGCCGGAGACGTTTCGGTCGACATTATTGCCGTTGGCCTGAACTACCACTTCTAGTTTATTTTCACCTATCTTCGCCTGAAGCTTGCCCGTATCTGTTTGTATCTTATAGGAGCGCCGGCGGGCAACTAAAAGGAGCTGAATACGGGGCGCTTTTCTGAAGCAGCTCCGGGCTCTTGTGGGTTTAAGCCAGGGCTTGTTTCTTTCAGCAAAAAGCCCTGCAAAAAGTTATACACAATAGCGTTGATCTGCTCTGAGTGGCTGGTTGGGCTCATGTGGCCGGCGTCGCGAACGATGATCTGGTTGGCTTGAGGCAGGCAAGCGATCAGCTCGCGCTGTAGTTGTCGGGACAGGGCAGTGCTCTTACTGCCGTGAACTAAGGTCACGGCTTTGTTTAACGCCGCTAAATCAGCGCGTATGCCGCGGCCAAGACTCTGTTGATACTGCCACTCTTGCAGTGCCAGCGGTAGGTATTGCTCGAGTAATAGCTTGTCCTGCCTTGGCAGCCCCAACCAGTGGCCGAGCCCTGCCCAGAAGCTCATGTAGCGCCTAGCCGCTGACGCCAGCTGCCCTTTGTGAACTTTTTGTTGCAACTTATCGAGTACTTCGGCCTGTTGTTGGTAAAGCGGGGCGTCAGCGTTTAACAGCCCAAAAGGCAGCGCTTCTATCAGGCAAAAAGCGCGGCAGCGGGCGCTTTGAAGCAGCGCGAGCTCTAGAGCCAAGCTGGCGCCGTAGCCGTGCCCTACGATGATTACCGGGCTTTTTAAGTGCTCAATCAAGCCTCTGAGTGCGGTGAGGTCGTTGCATTTTTGGCGCTCGCCAGCCTCGTTCAGCGATACCCCGTGACCGCTGAGATCCGGAGCAAGGACACGAAAGCTTTTGCCGATCAGTTCGCCTAGGCGGCGCCACTGGTGGTGGTTGCTCGATGAGCAGTGCAGCAGGAGCACCGCCGGGCCCGCGCCCGTTTCTTCATAGGCTAAGCGCTCATTCGCATGGCTGAACATTTTCATGTCGGCACCTTAGCACAAGTGCTAGGAGTGCATAAGTCGGTGGCTACTGGCGAAAGCCTCTGGCTTCGACTTGAATGAAGAGTGGCGCAGAAGGGAACCGTGTCTGATCTATGACTATCACTAATGCAAGAATTCACTGGCAGGCCTGGGGGGTTGTGTCCTGTTTGGCAGTGCTGCTTGTTTCCCTGGCGTTTTTTGCCTACCTCGCTGCTGAGCGCTCGCAGGCCGAGTTGAGGCGTTTTAACCACAGCGAGTTGCCGCTTTTTGATGAAATTCAAAAGTTGCGCACCGCAATTGTGTCAGTTGAATCTTCCGTTTATGAATACTATTTAACCGCCGATGCCCGGGCCTTTCAGGCGCGCTATCGAACACGTCAAGCCGATCTGGAAAACAGCCTGGCTGCTCTGAGCTCAGTCTTGGGCGCGGATCCCGAATTGGCCGAGTTGGTGCAAATTAACGCAGAGATGGCCGAAGTCGCGTCGGTTTTTGCCGGCGTGATGCGCGATAGCCCAATAGACTGGGATGCCGCGCGCGAGGTTCTAAGTTGGTTTTCACCACTGATTGCACGCGCGAATGCCGCGAGCACGGCGCTGACTGAGCAAGTCAGGCGGAGGGTCGAGCAAAACTCGACAAGTTTTGCTAGCAATATGGGCAAAACGGTGTACTTGGTTGCCGGTGTGGCCTTGTTTTCTGTTCTCGCTGGGGCCTGGTTGGCTTTAAGTAATCAGCGCCGCCTCGAAGCCTTAAAGGAGCAGCAGCGCCTGGCCTCCTTCCCGCGAAGTAACCCCCACCCGGTTATTTCGTTAAATCGCCAAGGTGAGATCATGTATGCCAATGAGGCTGCGTCGATTGTCGCGTTAAACGCTCAGCTAGACTCGCTGCTGCCGGAAGATTTACCTGAGTATTTGGATGAAAACCCCAATTATCGCGAGTGGGAATTTGAGAAAGGCGGGCGCCACCTGCAAATAAGCCTCGGCTGGTTGCCCGAGTACTGTGAATACCACGCCTATTTAAGTGATATCACTGCGCGCAAGCACGCTGAGCAGGACCTGGCCTATCTCGCTTACCACGATGTCACAACCGGGCTGATTAACAGACAGCAATTTAACGAGTTTGTCGATCAGTATCTTCAGCAGAAACATATCGACATTTTGGTAGCGATTCTCGATGTGGACTTACTCGATACGGTGATGGCTGCGGCAGGGGTTGCTGTTGCAGAGAAAATTGCGCGCCTGGCGGCGATGCGTTTGCAACACAGCGTTACAGGTGAGGACAACTTTAAGCACAGCTGCCTGTCGTACCTTGGAGGCGGCCTGTTCTGTTTTGCTTACCCCGATGACGGCAATGGCGCTGCGCATGTATTTGAGCGCATGCAGCTCAGTTTCACCCGGCCGTTTGATGTGGACGGTTACGAGTTTTATTTAAAGCTGCGCATCGGAGTGGTCGACTCGAGTTATCTTAGTGAGGCCAACAGCGAAGAAGCACTGCGCCTGGCTGATGGTGCGCTGAATCAAACGAAAGGTAAAGAAGCGGCACTGATAGCTTATTATGAGCGCGGTATCGAAGAGCGCCACCGCTTTCGTGTTGAGGTAGAGTCGGGTTTGCGTCACGCGATAGAGCGCAACGAGTTATCGCTGTATTACCAGCCGAAAGTCAGCCTGCTCGAAGGGCGTATTACCGGAGCCGAGGCCCTGATTCGCTGGAACAGGTCTGGGCAGTGGATTAGTCCTGCGGATTTTATTCCGATTGCGGAAGACTCAGGGCAAATTCTCGAAGTCGGTTCGTGGGTGCTTGAACAAGTCTGCAAGCAGGCGGCGAAGTGGAATCGCCAAAGCGCAAGCCCACTCGAGCTCGCCATTAATGTCAGTGCCAAGCAACTGTTGCACACTGATCTGTGCTCAGCCGTTCTGGCCGCTCTGAAACGCAACGATATGCCGGTAGAGTGGATAGAGCTCGAAATTACTGAAACGGCGGCGTTGACGGATTTTGAGCACGCCCTGCTTAGGCTGCACGAGCTGCGCCGCCACGGTATCAAGCTTTCTTTAGACGACTTTGGCACCGGTTATTCCTCGCTGAGCTATTTACAGCGCCTGCCCGTGCAGACTCTAAAAATAGACCAGAGTTTTATCCGCTCACTACAGCCGGGCTCGAAAGATGAAGCCCTGGCCTCGACCATGGTTGAATTGGCTCACCAAATGGAAATTGCCGTGGTGGCCGAGGGGGTTGAGACCGACGAGCAGCTGCGCATGTTGCATCACTGGCACTGCGAATACATTCAAGGTTATCTGGTCAGCGCACCGCTGGCGGCCGACGCATTTTGGGACTTTTGGCAAAGTTTTAATGCCTCACAAGGCGCTATGCTGAAGATTGGCACCTAAATTTTTTTCATCCCGTGTAAGAAAGCCCAATTAACATGCTACTAAACAGGCAAGTGAGCTCGCTATACTTTCGCTGAGCCCTAATTTTTCCTGGTGTTAGTCCACGGTGGACGCGCCAACCCACTCTAAGGAGAGCTTCAATGAAAAAACAAACCCTGACTAGTTTGACCCTAGGTTCTGCCGTTGTGCTCGGTGCTGCCCTTGCCGTTCCCGCCAGCGCCGCAGAAAACCCATTTGCCGTGACCCCGCTTAAAAGTGGTTATGAGCTAGCAGCCAAAGAAGGCAAGTGCGGCGAAGGTAAATGCGGTGGCGCTAAAAAAGCTGATGGCAAGTGTGGCGAAGGCAAGTGCGGTGGCGCTAAAAAAGCTGATGGCAAATGCGGCGAAGGCAAGTGCGGTGGCGCTAAAAAAGCTGACGGCAAATGTGGTGAAGGCAAGTGCGGCGGCGCCAAAAAAACTGATGGCAAGTGTGGTGAAGGCAAGTGCGGCGGCGCTAGCTAATCCTGTTTGACAGCAAGCGGGTACTCATAGGCTAAGATGAGTAGCCCGCTTTTCGATATATCCGCCTCTATATTTTCAGCTTTTCCACCGTGCTCTTGCAAAGTGCAAAGGGCGTGCTCTGATACGACTAAGTGCTTCTCATGACCAGCTTGCTTCAAGGTGCCGGCCTCGGCCTTCGCCGGGAACTCATGCCCGAGTTAAAAAACACAAATCTCGACCGCATAGATTTTTTTGAAATTGCCCCGGAGAACTGGCTTTATGCCGGTGGCCGTTATGCAAAAGATTTACGCTTTTTTACCGAGCAAAAAAACTTTGCCTGTCACGGTCTATCGCTGTCAATTGGCAGTACTGAAAAGCTCGATGTAGAGCTGCTGAAAAATATTAAGGTTTTTCTCGATGAACACCGAATATCTCTCTATACCGAGCACTTAAGCTGGTGCAGTGACGATGGGCATTTATATGACCTGTTACCGATTCCGTGTACGCAAGAGGCTGTGCACTGGGTTGCGTCGCGTATACGCCAGGCTCAGGAAATTCTCGAGCGCCAAATCGCCTTCGAAAATGCCTCTTATTATTTTTCTCCACCCGGTGCCGAGATGAGTGAGGCTCAGTTTATTTGCGAGGTTGTCCGCGAATCGGGCTGCCTTTTACATCTCGATGTCAACAATATTTATGTCAACAGCCAGAACTTTAATTTTGATGCATTGAGTTATTTAAAATCACTACCGCTTGCGGAGGTTTGTTATCTGCATGTTGCAGGCCACTATGTTGAAGACGATGGGCTTATCGTCGATACCCATGGCGCCGATGTGATTGATCCTGTTTGGACTTTACTGCATCAGGCCTATCGAGAGTGTGGTGTCGATGCCGCTTCTTTGCCGACTTGCCTAGAGCGCGATTTTAATTTTCCCAGTCTTGTTACGTTACTCGCTGAAGTAGAGCAAATTCGACGTATACAAGCGCAGCATCAGTATCCGGGTAAAGCTGCGGTTGCCGCGCAGTACCAGAGCCAAAGGAGCGCTTAATGCAAGATAAAAACGCGCCGAAGTCACTGCGCGATTTCCAGCTGGCCTTTGGCCGTCACCTGCGCGACCCTGAACATGTTGCCCTGCCGGATGTGATTCCGGCGCGCCGAGCGCAGGTGTATGAAACCCTACTTTTTAATAACTTAAGTTCGTTTGTTGACGCCTGTTTCCCGGTTGCTAAATCTCTATTTACTAGCGATCAGTGGCAGGCGATTAATCGCGAATTTTTTCGAAGTTGGCGCTGCTCTACACCGATCTTCAGCCAGATCCCATTTGAATTTGTTCAGTTTATTCACGCTAGAGCTGAGCAGTTAGAGCTCGCGCCGTGGTTAAGTGAGCTGTTGCACTACGAGTGGGTTGAGCTGGAGGTTGACTTGAGTGAGGCCACCGTTACAGATACAGAGAAAAAAGAGCTGTGTGCCAACCCGAGTTTAAAGTTACTCGCCTACCAGTGGCCTGTGCATCGAATTAGCACTGACTATGCGGATCCACAGGCCGAGCCATGTTTTCTAGCCGTATGGAGAGATAAAAAATTAAGTGTAAATTTTTGTGAGTTAAATGCGACTACCCATGCGTTACTAAGTTTATTGCAGCAGCGAGAACAAAGCTTTGATGCGTTGATGTGCGTGATGGCTGAACAGCTCGGCCGAGACGATGTTGAACAACTCGCAGCCTTTGCCAGGCCGCTGCTCGCAGACTTAAAACAGCAGCACATACTAACTGGATGCGTGGAATAAAATATGAATACACTAACTTCTTTCGCCTGTAAGTCTTGGTCTACGTTTGATAAATCACGGCGAGCAGATTTTATAGCGCCGCTATTGTTGCGCATCTATCTGGCGCCAATTTTTATTCTTGCTGGCTGGGGAAAGTTAACTGCGCTTGATGACACTGCCTGGTACTTTGGCGAATACCTTGGCCTGCCTATGCCAGGCCTGATGGCCCTGCTTGCCGGTCTGGCGGAGTTTGTTGGCGGTATATGTCTTCTTGTTGGTTTTGCCGTGCGCTTAAGCGCGGTGCCGCTGATGATAACGATGTTAGTGGCTGCCTTCAGCGCGCACTGGCAATTTGGTTGGCACGCCCTTCCTGAGAGCACTTTAACAGTGCCCTGGGAGTGGCGCACGGATCTTATCGCTGAAGCGAACGAACGCAAAGCCGCAGCGATCAGTTTATTAAAAGAGCACGGTAACTACGCTTGGCTCAGCGAAACTGGTAGTTTTACCGTGCTAAAAAATGGAATTGAATTTGCGGCAACCTATTTTTTGATGCTGTTGGTACTGTTTTTTATTGGCGGTGGGCGCTACCTTGCTGTCGATTGGTGGCTCGCACGCCACTTCGCATGCAAAAAATCCGTCGAGTAGCTCGCCTTTTTGTCGTTTGCCTTGCCCACTAATTTTATTGTTGGGCGGGGTTGTTGTTTAAGAGCGGTGCGCACAACTTGGCAATCTGCTCGCCTTTACCCTTGCTGATTTCGTCGAGGCTCAGGCCGATAAGTTCGTGTGGGAAAACTAGCCAGTCGTCGGTTTCGTGCATATAAAAATCGGGCTTGCGTCTGGTCTGGTTACTCTGGGGTTTATACCAGGGGCAGGCTACTTTTATATGCTCCGGAAGCTCTTCGGCGCAGCGCAACTTAAGTTCATTGACGATGGCTTCGATTGAACGCCCGGAGTCAAATACATCGTCGATAATAAGTAGCTTGTCTTTTTTACTCAGCTTTGGCACCAGCTCGCTTAAGCCACTGACTTGAATAGTGCATCGCTGTTGCCCTATGCCTGTATACGAGCTGGTTTTAATCGCGCAGTGCTCACAGTTGATGCCGGCGAGCGCAAGCAGCTCCTGAACGGCAATAGCCGTGGGTGTGCCTCCACGCCATACACCAATAATAAAATCCGGATTAAACTGGGCTTGGATAATGCTTGTTCCGAGCTTGAGAGAGTCGAGTAATAACTCGTCGGCACTGATAAAATACTTATTCATCTGTGTGTAGGTTTAGGTGAGAAAAGAGTCTGTGTAGCTGTGTTGTGTTGAGCGTGTTAACGGTTTGAATATTGCGCTCGTAAATTCGCTCGGGCTCGGGGTAGTGCTCGAGCGCAGCGCTTAGGCTGCTTTCCCGAATGATATGAAAGATTGGCAGCGGCGAGCGGTTGGTCAGGTTTTCTCTGTCGTTTTTTTCGGTGCCGGCAAATTGGTAGTCGGGGTGAAAACTGGCAAGTTGAAATTGTCCGTGCCAACCCATTTGTTCGAGGTGACTGTTGGCCAAAGCCAGAAAGTCGTTGTAGTCGTAGAAGTCGTCTAGCGCTTCACTGCATGCGATCAGTGTGGTTTCACAGTAATCAGGCTGTTCAGGGATTTGGGCCGCCAGGCGTCGGTATTCGTCATTTAAGGTTTGCAGCAAGTCGCTGTCGGCGGGGCCGCTATAGATACTTATACGTATTTGTTTTTGCGCATAAGGCTGGGTTGCAAACGGACACAGCCCAAGGCCGATAACGACATCGCGCAGCCACTTTTCTATGCTTTCTTCGGCAGTTATTAATTTGTTCATAGTGGCTATTATACGGGCTCACTGGATGGCTTGCGCGCTCCGTTCAATCGGCCGCTCAGTAGCCGCGATCATTTTTAGTGTCAACAGGCTATGCCTGAACTAGGGTAATAAGAACGCCTAAAGATATATTTGATTGCATTTCAAGGAGTGAAGCCATGCTCGCATCACTGCTAACGCGTCTACACAACGCTTCCTTAGCCCGTAAAATTCAATTGATCGTGCTGCCGTCGATGGTTTTGTTGGTGGCCGTGGTGCTGCTTGAACTGTGGCAAAATATGCGCAGCATTCGCGATGCACAGGTTACTGCGCAAGTGGTTGAATTGGCTGCGGTGCTCGACGGTGTTGCGCACAACCACGCGGTTGAGCGCGGTTTGACGGCGGGCTTTCTCGCCAGCGGCGGAGAGCTCGGCGCCGATAAACTAAGCACTCAGCGGCAAAAAGCCGATGTCAGTCGCGAAGCCCTGATTGCCGAGCTCGACAGCAGCTTTGTGTTGTCGCTACCGCCAGCCATGCGCGAGCATTTGCAAGAACTTGCCGGCGAGCTCGCCTACGTGCCTGAGCTTCGAAAGCAGGTCGATCAACTGGATGCGAGCAACTCGCCATTTCTAATTTATTCTGCCATCAATAAAATGTCGCTCGATGCGATCGATGAATTAAGCTCAATGATTCGCGACATGGAAGTGGTCAAGGGCCTGCAGGCCTTAGTTGGTTTGCTCTGGTTAAAAGAGCGTTCAGGGCAGGAGCGCGGTGCCTTAAACGGCGTATTTGCCAGTGGCACGTATTCGATGGACAAGCTGTTGAGTGTCAACCACTACATCAATGATCAGGGGGCTCAGCTCGATTACATATCGCGGAACATGTCGAGTGAGCAGTTCTCGCAACTGATGGAGCAAATGAGCTCAAGCGCCAACAGCGAAGTGCTTCGCTTGCGCCAGGGTTTTTTTGACGCCGTTGCCGGCGAGCGATTGATGCCCCGAGATGCCAATCACTGGTTTCAGGTGTCGACGCAGCGTATAAAAAAAATCAAAGCGGTGGCCGACTCGCTCAGTGCGTCTGTTGATAAAACTGCGCACGCCAAAGCGCGCAAGGCTATGTTTTTGTTTTGCGTGTTGGCAGTGGGGGCGGGCCTTATCTGTTGGTTGATCTACCGCTTTAGTTCGTGGGTCAGCGAACAAATTCGCCGCCGTGTAACCGAACTCACGCACAAGCTAAACGAAGTTGCCCAGGTTAAAGATTTCAGTCAGCGTATCAACGAGCAGGCCAGCGATGAGATTGGCTTGGCGGCGCACGCGTTTAACAGTTTGTTACACGAGCTGCAGCGTGCCATTGAAGCGGTTACCAGTACGGTATCCAATGTGGCTTCGGGCAAGTTCGACACGCGTATCAACGAGCGCTTTGATGGCGACTTAGCTGTATTGAAACAGGGCGTGAATCAAAGCTCGGAAAAAGTCGAACAGACCATGGCGGCTCTGGCTGAAGTGATGCAAGCGCTTGCGCAGGGGCGTTTTGATGCGCGCATGAGCCACGCGGTTGAGGGGGAGTTCAAGCAGCAGGTCGACGGAGCCATGCAGGCGACCGAAGCGGCGATTAACAGTGTCGCAGGGGTTATTGGCGCAATGAGCCAGGGCGATTTTTCCGCGCGTATCGACAAGCCTTTGCCCGGGGTGCTCGGTGAGCTCAAGCGCAGCGTGAATGCTTCGCTCGACAATATTGCTGCGGCGATGACGGATATCAGCGACTGTGTGCAGGCACAGAAATTGGGGCAGTTTTCCTGGCGTATTCGCAACGATTACTCCGGCGACTTACAGCAGCTTAAAAATGGCATTAACGATAGCATGCAGAGCATCGATGAGGCGCTGCAGGATCTTAATCAGATATTTCGCCGTATCCGCAGTGGTGACTACAGCATGCGTATCGACAGGGCCATGAGCGGTGATCTCGGTGAGATGAAAGATGGCATTAACGCATCGTTAAACGAACTGGATGCCGCCATTGGTGAAATTGTCGATGTTGCCTCTGCGCAGCAACAGGGGCGTCTCGATGCGCGCATAAGCGGTGAATACCAGGGGCAGCTGGCTGAATTAAAAAACAGTTTAAACAGCAGTGGTGCGACACTTAATTTAACGGTCGACCTTATCAGTGAGCTGATGTTTAAGATGCAGGCGGGGGATTTCAGCGGGCGTATACAGGTGCCGATGCTCGGCGTGTTCGACGATCTTAAACTGGCGATTAATGAGTCGTTAGCCTCGCTGCAACACGCGGTTCGAGACTTAACCCGAATTGCGACAGCGCAGAAAAAAGGCGAGCTGTTTCAGCGTATGGAAGACGGCCATGTTGGAGAATTAGCGGTGATACGCGATGCTGTGAATGCGTCGATGAGCAATCTCAGCGACATTGTTCAGCAGGTTCAGCAGAGCTCAACCCATACGCTGTCTATGACCAGCGATCAGAGCAGTGCAACATTTGAAATGAGCCGGCGCACGGAAAGCCAAGCCGCTGCCCTGCAGCAAATTGCGTCAACGATGGAGCAAATAGCGGCTGCCGCCGGCAATACTGAACAGCGCTGCACACAAATTGGCGAGCAGTTTAACAAGGCGATTGGCGCCAGTGACAGCTCCTTAAAAACGGTTGATGAAACGGTTAGCTCGATGGAGCAAATGCGCGCTTCCAGCCAGAAAATAGCCAGTATCACCAGCATGATTGACGAAATTGCGTTTCAAACAAACTTACTGGCTTTAAATGCCGCGGTTGAAGCCGCGCGCGCCGGTGAGCAGGGCAGAGGTTTTGCTGTGGTTGCAGCGGAAGTTCGCGAGCTGGCTCAGCGCTCTAGTGACGCTGCGCGCTCTATTAAAGAATTGATCGCCGATAACGATAAAAAAGTAGATGTCGCCTGGGAGCTCAGTCAAAAATCCAAACAAAACCTGGGCCATATCGCCGAGGTTTTGGCGAGCTCATCTGAGTTAACACGGGAGGTTAGCAGGGCGGCGACAGAGCAGAACCAGGGTGTGCAAGAGATTAATTCGGCAATTAGCTCTCTTGATTCTATGACCCAGGAAAATGCGGCAATGGTTGAGCAAAGTAAAGCCGCAACAAAAAGTGTCGAGGATCAAAGTGAGCGCATGCACGCGCTGCTCGGTTTTTTTGTGCTTCGACACAGCGCTTAACCGCTATTTTATTCTGCGTGTCTGGAGGCTGGCGGTTTTATTGTCTTATTTGCCAGCCATTACTTATTTGCATGGGTTAAACTTGCGCCCATGGATCTTGTTGTTGGCCTATTGGCTCTTATTTGTGCCGGTTGCTGCGCCGGTTTGTTAGCTGGCCTTTTTGGGGTTGGCGGCGGCATCGTTGTTGTTCCGGTGCTTTATTTTTTACTGCAGGCACAGGGGCTTGATGTCGCTTCGGCAATGCTTATTGCAAGTGCCACGTCGCTGGCAATTATGATTAGCACCAGCTTTTCTTCTATGCGCAGTCATTTCTCAAGAGGCAATGTCGATGTGCTGTTATTGCGTCGCTGGGGGCCTTTCATCTTTGTTTCGGCCGCTGTTGTTGCGAGCCAGGCTGTGCGTATCGGCGGTTTAGTTGCCGCACTGGTTTTTGCCTGTGTTGCGTTTATTGCCGCGCTCAATATGCTTTGTTCAAGTTCGTCAGATCAGCAAGCTGCGCAAACAAATAAAGTGAAAAGTATGCCAGCTTGGCCCGGGCAGGCTGTGTATCCGCTTAGCATTGGTGCGATAGCGGTGTTGATGGGGGTTGGCGGTGGCACGTTGACGGTGCCCGTGCTGAGCTTTTACGGCTATACGACACATCGCGCGGTCGGCACCGCCGCAGTATTCGGTTTTTTGATTGCGCTGCCTGGCGCGTTTGTACATTTATTGTTTTCGCAGACACCAGCTGATGCACCGGCTTATACCTGGGGGCTTATCAGTGTGCCGGCTCTTGTTGTGATAATGCCACTGGCGGCGCTGTGTGCGCCACTCGGGGTTCGTTTGGGAACGCGCTTCTCTTCGGTTCAGCTAAAAAAAGTTTTTGCCTATTTTTTATTGTGCTGCGCTGTATTTATGTTTGCCCGAGCGTTGTATTAATCGTCGCGCTGCTTAAATTTTTGCATGGCTTTGCGCAAAGTATTTAAGTTGCCGCTGAAGCTCTTGCAGCGTTTGCACATCATCAAGTGCATTTTTAATTGCATGCGTTCAGAAAAGTTTAACTTGCGCTCCTGCGCTAAAGACAATAGACGAGTGACTTCTCGACAACTAAGCATAGGCTTCTCCCTCGCTGTACCAGCGCATTTCTAGGCACTGCTGCAAGCGCATGCGCGCGCGATACAGAATGACATGTAAATTGCTGACGCTCAGATCTTCATTGTTACAGATCTCATCGGATTCGAGACCAATAAACTCGCGCATCATAAATACTTTGGCTTGGCGCTCGGGCAGGTTTTCGAGGCAAATTTCAAACACTTGCCAAAATTGATCCTGTTTAAAGCTCGCTTCCGGGTCGCCCCAGCTATCCGGGCCCATGCCTTTGTGCCAGTGCCCACGCTCGTCAAACAGGCGGGAAAAATCCTCGTCTTCATCCGCGCTGTTACCGGCGAGATTGGTCATTTCCACAGTGCGGTGGCGCTTGCGCAGAATATCGGCAATCTTGTTTTTAAGTATCGCAAACACCCAGGTTTTATAAGCGCTTTTACCTGCAAATGAGCGGGCATTTTTGAGTGCGCCAATTAACGCTTCTTGCACTGCATCCTCCGCCAGTTGGTGATCGTTGAGCTGCATATTGGCAAACTTCAACATTTGGCTTTGCAGTTCTTGCATGTACGCCGCGTCGGAAAATTGCGCGTGCGCGTCGTTGTGGTCGGTGCTCATGGTTCCTGCCCTGAACAAAGAGAAGGGGCCTATTCTAAGGAACTTGAGCCTTGGCATGCAAAGCATGGTTTAATAGTCGCGACTATTTCTCATTTCTTACGTTTATGTTACTGAACAGTTTCGAGCCGCTGTGGCGCGAAGACGCCCATATTCTGGTGCTCGGTTCCATGCCCGGTGTCGCCTCACTCGAGCAGCAGCAGTATTACGCCCACCCGAGAAACTTATTTTGGCCTTTGTTGTTTAATGGTGATTTGTCTGCGGTGCCGCAAGACTACAGCCTGCGCTGCTGTCGTTTATTTGATCGGCGCCTCGCTCTTTGGGATGTGCTGAAGCACTGCCGGCGAGCGGGCAGCCTGGACAGCGCCATCGAAACACAAAGCGAAGTTGCCAATGATTTTGCGTATTTGTTTAAACGCTTACCGCTGTTAAAACGCATTTGTTTTAATGGCCAGAAAGCCGCGCAGAGTTTTTCGCGGCATGTAATAAAAGCGGGGCTCGATTGTTCTGCTTATGAGTTGTTAACCCTGCCGTCTACGAGCCCTGCCAACGCCGGTATTAGCTATGAAAAGAAATACCGGCTTTGGGCTGAGGCTTTGCAATTGCTATGAAGCTGCTCGTTACCGGCGGCTTTTTTGCTGTTGATAACAGGCTTCGAGTAAATCAAAGCAGCCGCTGAAGCTCTTCGCCATTTGCTTGACCAGGCCAGAGGCATTGGCTTCGGGACTTTCATGCATCTTTACTTGGCGGTGGCGCACAATATTGATGTGCCAGCGCTGCTCACTGTTTTTGCTGCAGTCGCGTTTAAACTCGAGAGAGTAGGCCGGCTGCTCACTAGCTAAGATAATGTCGAGCACGCCGCCGCCGCAGCGGCCAAAATATTTGAGTGTCTCGTCGCTGAAGTCTCCGCCAAAGGTGGCGTGAGGCGTGCTGCTTTGATCGTAAGCTGTGCCTGTTTGACATAGTTTCATAGATCTTCTCCACGCTTGTGTTGCTACTTGGACTTTAACCCTATAGCACGGGTTTCAAGCTGGAGAAAAAAGCGCTGAGGCAGTTGATTTCACTCAAAGGGGAGTGGCATAGGCACAAAAAAAGGCGACAAGTTTTCACTTATCGCCTTTTTGAAGGATGGTAGCTAGGGGCAGGGTTGAACTGCCGACCTCAGCATTATGAGTGCTGCGCTCTAACCAACTGAGCTACCTAGCCACAGGTTTATCTCGTTCACTGGCCGGGCCTAGTTTGCGAGAGGCGCGTATTTTGCTGATCAAGCCAGTTAAAGTCAAGCGGCAAATAGCGAGTTTTTTAGCTGTGTTTGATTGCGCTAGCTGATGGCTTAGACGTTGAAGCGGAAGTGTACAACGTCGCCGTCGACAACGACGTAGTCTTTGCCTTCAAGGCGCCATTTACCGGCGTCTTTGGCGCCGTTTTCACCGTTAAACTCGACAAAGTCATCGTAGGCTACGACTTCTGCGCGGATAAAGCCCTTTTCAAAGTCGGTGTGAATCTTGCCCGCCGCTTGCGGCGCCGTTGCCCCGACAGGGATGGTCCAGGCGCGAACTTCTTTAACGCCGGCGGTGAAATACGTGTGTAAGCCCAGAAGTTCGTAACCGGCGCGAATCACGCGGTTCAGGCCGGGTTCTTCTAAGCCTAAGTCGGCTAGGAACTCGGCTTTTTCTTCGTCTTCGAGCTCGGCAATTTCAGCTTCTAGTTTGTTGCACACCGGCACAACAACCGCGTTTTCGTTACTGGCAATGTCGCGCACGGTATCGAGCAGTTTGTTGTCTTCAAAACCGTCCTCTTCAACGTTGGCGATGTACATAGTTGGCTTTAAGGTCAGCAGGCTCAGCTGTTTTAGATCGGCCTTTTCATCGTCAGTTAAATCAAAGCTGCGCAGCGGCAGAGCTTCGTTCAGGTGGGGCAGAATCTTCTCGCACAGCGCCTTCATCTTGATGGCATCTTTGTCTTGGCCTTTGGCCAGTTTGGCGAAGCGCTGCAGCGATTTTTCAACACTTTCGAGGTCAGCAAGTGCTAACTCAGTATTGATAACGTCGATATCGGAGCTCGGATTTACGGCGCCGTCGACGTGGATAACGTTGGGGTCATCAAAGCAGCGCACAACGTGGGCAATGGCGTCGGTTTCGCGAATATTGGCCAGGAACTGGTTGCCGAGGCCCTCACCTTTGGAGGCGCCGGCAACGAGGCCTGCGATGTCGACAAATTCCATGGTGGTAGGAATGACTTTCTCGGGTTTGACGATGTCGGCGAGTTTGTCCTGGCGCGGATCGGGTACTGGTACGATGCCGCTGTTTGGCTCAATCGTACAGAAAGGGAAGTTTTCCGCGCCGATGCCTGCTTTGGTCAGGGCGTTGAATAAAGTACTTTTACCGACGTTGGGCAGGCCAACGATGCCGCATTTAAAACCCATGAGTTTTACCTAGTTAAAATAAGTTACTTGGTGCGAGAGTGCAGCTCGCGTGTGGCTTTGTCCCAGTCTGCGCTGACAACGTCATCGAGCACTCTGAGGCTCTCATCGATAGCGGTATCGATGGCTTGCTGGTCTGCCGCTGCTGCGCGCTTTAATACATAGGATGCGACCTGAGAGGCCTGGCCGGGGTGGCCTATACCTAAGCGCAGGCGCGCAAAATTCTTATTGTTGGCCAGGGCGCTGATAATGTCGCGCAGGCCATTGTGACCGCCGTGTCCGCCACCTATTTTAAGGCGCGCCACACCGGGGCTTAAATCGAGTTCGTCGTGTACCACTAAGATTTCCTCGGGCGCGATTTTGTAAAAGCGTGCGAGGGCGCCAACGGCTTGACCGCTGCGATTCATATAGGTGGTGGGTACAACAAGATGCACATCGCTATTGGCGATGCGTGCTTTGGCGCAGAGGCCAAAAAATTTGGGGGAGGGCGCCAGAGTGGAGCCCACCTGACGCGCCAGCAGTTCAACTAAATCTTGACCTGCATTGTGGCGCGTTCGCTCGTAGTCGGAGCCCGGATTACCCAGGCCCACGATCATACGAATAGGCACAGCCTTAGATTTCATAGTTGATCTCTCGGGCTGGCCTCAGACTTATTCGCCTGCTTCTTCTTCAGAGTCGCCAGCTTCGTCTTCAGCTGCGCCGCGGGTCTTGATGATCGCTGCAACAGACTGGTCGTGGTCGGCACCGTGGCTCAGAGCAACAGACTCAACGCCTTTAGGCAAAGTCAGGTCAGAGATGTGTACGGTTTGGCCAACTTCAACTTCAGCCAGATCAACTTCGATGAACTCAGGGATGTTAGCTGGCAGACAGCTTACTTCCAGTTCGGTGATCAGGTGATTAACGATACCGCCCTGCTGCTTAACGCCAACAGAAGTGTCTTCGTTGATGAAGTGCAGAGGAACGTTCATCTTCAGTTTCTTGGTCTTGCTCACGCGGAAGAAGTCAGCGTGGTAGATCTCAACTTTAGATGGGTGACGTTGCAGATCCTTAAGGATCACGTCTTCGCTTTTGCCGTCGATGTTCAGCTCGATAATGTGGCTGTAGAACGCTTCATTTTCGAGGTGCTTGATCAGCTCTTTGTACTCAACGCTGATGTTTTGTGGCTTTTTCTTACCGCCGTAAACGATGGCAGGAACAAGGCCAGCTTCGCGACGCAGGCGGCGGCTCGCACCTTTCCCTGAATCGTCACGAGCTTGAGCGTCTAATTTAAAATCTTCAGTAGACATAAGACTCAACTCTATAAGTTAGTTAAAAAAATAAACCCCGCTGCCCGCGACCAGGACAAGCGAGGTGTTTTCACGAAGCCAAACAGCTCTTGCGGAGCAAGTGCGGCTGGCTGCCGTGCTCTTTCAGTGTGCTGTGGGCCTATTCGGCAAACATCGCACTGAGAGATTCTTCATTGCTGATGCGACGCATCGCTTCAGCAAGCATATCCGCCAGGGTCAGTTGGCGAATGACTTTACATTTTTTTGCGTCGCCGACCAGTGGAATGGAGTCGGTGACTACCAACTCATCCAGTTCGCTCTTGTTTAAGCGTTCAACGGCCGGGCCGCTGAGTACAGCGTGAGTGGCGTAAGCGATAACTTTTTTCGCGCCGTGCTCTTTGAGCGCGCTGGCGGCATTGCACAGGGTGCCGGCGGTATCGACCATGTCATCAACCAGCAGGCAGGTGCGGCCTTCGACCTCACCGATAATATTCATAATTTCGGCAACGTTCGCGGTTGGCCTGCGTTTGTCGATAATCGCAAGCTCAACACCGAGCTGCTTGGCCACCGCGCGTGCGCGAACGACACCGCCAATATCCGGCGATACGACAACTAAGTCTTCAAAATTCTGGCGCAGAATGTCTTCAAGCAACACTGGCGAGCCGTAGACATTGTCGACCGGCACATCAAAAAAGCCCTGAATCTGTTCGCTGTGTAAGTCGACAGTCAGCACGCGGTCAACACCGACGGTGACCATCATGTCGGCGACAACTTTTGCAGTGATCGGCACTCGCGCGGAGCGAACGCGTCGGTCCTGGCGGGCGTAACCAAAGTATGGAACCACGGCAGTAATACGACCGGCTGAGGCGCGGCGCAGGGCGTCAACAATAACAAGCATTTCCATCATGTTGTCATTGGTTGGAACGCAGGTTGGCTGGATAACAAATACATCGCGACCGCGCACGTTCTCATTCAGCTCGACGCGAATTTCGCCGTCTGAAAACTTGTCGACCATAATGTCGCCAAGGGGAACATGAAGTTTGTCTCCAATGCTGGCCGCAAGTTCTGGGTTAGCATTGCCGGTGAAAACCATTAAGTCAGCCACGTAAGACCTCTTTGTATACTCACGTCATCGGAGTTAAGAGTGTGGCGAGCGGAAGGAAATGGCTGGGGTGGAAGGATTCGAACCTTCGAATGACGGGATCAAAACCCGCTGCCTTGCCGCTTGGCTACACCCCAGTAAAACTCGGTTGGGGAGGCGCTTATCGTCCAATTTGGACTGCCCTCGAGTATATAAACTCAGCGTTTATCTACCTTGTCGGGAAAGTCGTTTTCCCTGCCCCCCTCGAGGAAGGCCGGTACTTTAATGGCGCTTTTCTTAGTTGTCAAACCTTTGTTGAGCTTTTTTTAGCATTGGGCTGCTCGTGTGGCTTAACTTGCCGGCGCTTTGTCGTTTGGCGCTCAAATTGCCTGCCAGTTTTGGATAATGAGTTTGACTTGATAGGGCGCCTGCAGGGCTTTGATTTTTCCCGGCAGGGTTAAAGAGCCCTGTTGTTGAAAGCGGCTGAGTTCCAGTTGCCAGCCCTGCTGTTCAAATCCAATTAAGCGCCCGCTATCGCTGTATTGGCTGTTGCTGATGGGGAAGTTTGGGCTCGGCAGCCCGCGCACCCACCAGCGCAGCATATCGACCGGCATTTCCATGCCGACGAGCTGCAAAAACAACTGCTCGGCGCTGGCGGCATAGTGTTCGCCATCGGCATTGCGCAGCACAGCACCGCTGTTGTCGCTCTCTATTTCAATGCGCCCGGCGCCAAAAGGGCCGCTGAGGCTGATGTAAAAGTCGCTTTTATTTTGGCGCCACAACAACACTGCGCTGTGACCTTCGTCGGCAGTGCGCAGGGCGATTTTGCCACTGAGCTGCCAGCGCTCAAGGTCGCGGGCGTGACCGGCTTCGCCGCTGAGCTTTTGATATTGGCTGCTGCAGGCCACCAATAAACTTAAGGTGCCAATGAATGCAATAAGCCTGAATTTCACAGCTCAACTCCGAGGCGCTGCAGGGTGGTTAAGATCACGGGGCTCTGGGGCCTGAGCTCGAGCCCTTCGCGCCAGATTTTGCGCGCGGCCCGCTGCCTGCCTTGCTGCCAGAGCACTTCGCCAAGGTGGGCGGCGATTTCGTGGTCCGGGAAGATCTCATAAGCGCGGCGCAGAAGTTTCAGTGCTTCGTCATACTGCTGTTGTTTAAAGCGCAGCCAGCCCATGCTGTCGACGATGGCCGCATCTTCTGAGTCGAGCTCGTAGGCGCGCTCTATATATAAGGTGGCATCAGCGAGTCTGTCGGTCTGGTCGAGCAGGGTATAGCCGAGTGCGTTTAATGTAGCGGCACTGTTGGGGGCCTGGCTGAGTACGACCAGAAAATCTTGCTCGGCTTTTTCCGGTTCACGTATTTCTGTGTAGTACATCGCGCGGCTGTAGTGCAGGCGAACACTGCCTGGGAACTGCTCAAGCGCGACTTTATACAAAGAGGCCGCCTGCGCTTTTTGGCCGGCGCTGGCCAGGGTTTCAGCTTCAATCTGATACAGGGATTCCTGTGCTTCGGGGCTGCTCGCCTGTTCGCGGCGACCGCTGATAAAAGCTTGGGCGCTGCTAAAACCTTCGTTGGAGGCGATTAGGTCGGCGGCGCGCGACGAGGCATCAACGTAGCGGGGCCCGTCTTTAACCGCGATGAAATAGCTCAGTGCCTGGCGAGCGTTTCCCCGCTGGGCTGCGAGCAGGCCGAGATTGTAGTTGGCGGTGCTCTGGTGTTGCTTGCGGCTGATCAGGGTCAGGAAGTTGCGCTCGGCTTCATCGAGTTCGCCTTGGTCAAACTGCAGCAGGGCGAGGTTGAGCAGGATGTCGGCATCCTGTTTGTCTTGCCGGTGCAGGATTTCGTACTGCTTCATCGCCAAGTTTAAATCCGAGCCAATCAGCAGCTGGGCGTAGCGGTTGCGAAGCTGGATGTTTTCCGGCTGCAGCTCGACCATGCGGCCGTAGGCATCAAGTGCTTCGTCGTTGCGCTGCAGGGCGCTGAGCACTCTAAACTCCTGAAACAGGGCGCGGGGGTTACTGTCGTCTATTTTATTGGCTTTTTGAATTGCCGTCAGCGCCGGTTCGAGCTCGCCGAGGCTCTGCAGCAAGATGCTGTGGCCGACAAGCAGCTCTGGCACGCGGGGGTATTGTTTGCGCAGCTCGGCATAGGCCGTGCTGAGCTCGCTGCGGCCGGTATAATTTTTTTGCGCGGCGTCGATGGCAATATCTTCAAAGCCGGCACTGTGGCCGGCAGCGAGCAAGCGCTGGGCTTCGGCAAAGGCCTGTTCAAAACGCTCGGCGTAGATGTACTCGGAAATTAAAATAAAGCGCGCTTCGTAGCTGCCGGGGTCGAGCTCGCGCCACTGTTCGGCGAGCACTAAGGTTTCGTCGTGTTTCTTTAATATGCGCGCAACCTGGGTGGCGCGGGCGGTGACGGCAACATCGCGACTGCTGATGGCTTCTTCAACGTAATTGTCGAGGCCGATATCGTAGTACTCTCGCACCAGCGCCAGCTCCGCCGTCATCAGCCGGTAGAGGCTGTCCTGGCCAAAGTGCAGGTTTTGCTCAACTTCAACATCTGGCAGCGGATCTATGGCTTGCTCTGAGGGCTGATAATTGGCACAGCTAAACAGGGTGACAAGGGCTAGGCTCGTTACTGCGGGTCTGATTAATGCAGGGCGCTGGGGCCTGCGGCTAAAGAACATCGGGACTCCAGCTCTCCTCGGCGGCTGACTACTTTAATATATGCTTTTGCGCCGTCACTATAGCGGCAATGCTTCACATGTCGTTAGCAATTAGTTGGCGAATTGCACATATTCCGCTTTTTAGGCCTTGCCGACAAGGACACTAGGCCCGAAAATGCACGGTTTTATTCACCAGCAGCCCAGGCGGCTCATGACTCTCTTTGCTCTCGGACTCAATCACACTACGGCGACGGTCGACGTGCGCGAAAATCTCGCTTTCGCCCCAGACGAAGCGCAGCGCGCCTTAAAGCAGGCCTGCGCCGAGACCATGGTGTCGGAGGCAGCGATACTCAGCACCTGCAATCGCACTGAAGTCTATGGGCTCAGTGAGAAAAGTCTTGAGCAAATCAGCGCTTGGCTGGCTGAGTTTAAGGGCCTCGATGTCGCTGAGTTCAGCGCCTGCAGTTATGGCAAGCAGGGCGCTGAAGCGGTGCGCCACATGATGAAAGTCGCGTCCGGCCTCGATTCGCTGGTGCTGGGCGAGCCGCAGATCCTCGGGCAGATGAAAGACTGTTACGCGCTGGCCGGCGAGGCCGAGGTGCTCGGTTCGGGCATGCACAGCTGTTTTCAGCAGGTCTTTGCCACGGCCAAGCGAGTGCGCTCGGAAACGGCCATCGGAGAAAACCCGGTATCGGTTGCCTATGCTGCAGTTAGTCTGGCGCAGCAGATTTTCTCAGATCTGAGCAAAGATACAGCGCTGTTGGTGGGTGCGGGGGAAACCATTGAGCTGGTTGCCCGGCACTTGCGTGAACAGGGCATTAAACGTTTACTGATTGCCAACAGAACCCTGGAAAACGCCCGCCGCCTCGCTGCCGAAGTGGGCGCCGAGGTGCTGTTAATTCCAGAGATCCCCGACTATCTGGCCGATGCTGATATCGTTATCTCGTCAACGGCGGCGCCTTTGCCGTTGATCGGCAAAGGCATGGTTGAGCAGGCCCTAAAAAAACGTAAACACAAAATGATGTTTATGGTAGATATTGCGGTGCCGCGTGATATTGAAGCGCAAGTCGGTGAGTTAAACGATGTTTTTCTCTACACTGTCGACGATCTGACCGAGGTGATCGATGAAAATCGCCGCTCGCGTCAGCAGGCGGCCGAGCTTGCGCTCGACATCGTTGAAGAGGGCGTGCGCAAGTACGAGCAAGAGCACCGGGCACTGAGTGCGGTTAGCAGTATTAAAGCTTTTCGCACACAAGTTGCTTCGCTGACCGAGCAGGAGCTGGATAAAGCGCTGAAGAATTTGCGTTCGGGGCAGGACCCGGAAGAGGCTTTAAAGCGTTTGGCGAATAATATCGGCAATAAATTTATGCACGGCCCAACGGCGGCAATGAAAAAAGCCGCGAGTGACAACAATGTTGGCCTGCTACAACACATAAAAAAAATATTTTCTATTGGTGATGTCGACGACTGACATCAAAAAAGCATAACTATGAAACAGAGCATTTTAGATAAATTATCCCTGCTGGCTGAGCGTTATCAGGAGGTGGGGCATTTGCTCGGCGATGCCGATGTGATTGCCGACCAGAATCGTTTTCGCGATTTAGGCAAAGAGTACGCCGAGCTTGAGCCGGTTGTAAAAACTTACGAAAGTTACCAGCAACTGCTCGATAATATTGAAGAGGCAAAGTTGCTTGCCGCCGATGACGACCCCGACATGCGTGCGATGGCGCAGGAGGAGTTAAAAAGCAGTGAGGCCGAAGTTGAGCCGCTGGAGCTCAACTTGCAAAAACTGCTACTGCCAAAAGATCCCAACGATGCTAAAAATGTCTTTCTCGAAATTCGCGCTGGCACCGGTGGTGATGAAGCGGCTATTTTCTCCGGCGATTTATTTCGCATGTACAGCCGCTATGCCGAGAGTCGCGGTTGGCGCATCGAAGTGATCAGTGAAAATGCCGGCGAGCACGGCGGCTTTAAAGAAATCATCACGCGTGTGGTTGGCCAGGGGGCCTACAGCCAGTTGAAGTTTGAAAGTGGTGCCCACCGCGTGCAGCGGGTACCGGAAACCGAGAGTCAGGGGCGCATCCACACCTCGGCTTGCACTGTGGCGATTATGCCGGAAGCCGACGAGCTCGAGTCCATCGACATTAATAAGGCCGACTTAAAGGTTGATACTTTTCGCGCGTCGGGGGCCGGTGGTCAGCACGTCAACAAAACCGACTCGGCGATACGCATTACCCACCTGCCGACAGGTGTGGTCGTTGAGTGTCAGGACGAACGTTCGCAGCACAAAAATCGCGCCAAGGCGATGGCTCTGCTGGCTTCGCGCCTGCAGCAAGCTCAGGAAGAAGCCGCCGCGGCGGCGCACAGCGATCAGCGCAAGTCTCTGGTCGGCAGTGGCGATCGCTCCGAGCGCATACGCACCTATAACTACCCCCAGGGGCGGGTAACCGATCACCGCATTAATCTCACACTCTATAAGCTGGCAGAAATTATGGAAGGCAGTCTCGACGAGGTGATTCAGCCGCTGGTCAATGAGTACCAGGCCGACCAGCTCGCTGCGCTGAGCGAATAAGCGCATGACGCAGCCCCAATGTGTTGCCGATTGTTTAAAGCGCGCCGCACTTTTACAAGAGAGTGACAGCGCTCGCCTCGATGTTGAGTTGATACTGGCGTTTAGTTTAAAAAAAGATCGCAGCTTTCTTTTTACGTGGCCTGAGTACCCGCTAAGCCTGGATGAGCTGGCGACATTTGAGCAACTATTTCAGCGGCGCCTGCGCGGAGAGCCGGTGGCTTATCTACTCGGCGAGCAGGGTTTTTGGAGCCTGACCCTCAAAGTAAATACTTCGACCTTGATTCCTAGGCCCGACACAGAACTGTTGGTTGAAACTGCACTTGAGTTTGCTTTTGACGAAGCGCGCATGCTCGATCTCGGTACCGGCACTGGCGCCATTGCCCTGGCCTTGGCGTCGGAATTCCCGTGTGCTCATATTGAGGCGGTCGATCGTATGGATGATGCGCTTGCGCTGGCTAAGCACAACGCCCATTTAAATAAGCTCGAGCGCGTTAACGTATATAAAAGCTCGTGGTTTGAGCAGGTAGGCGGCCACTTTGACCTTATCCTAAGCAACCCCCCTTATATTGACTGTGACGATGTGCACTTGCGCCAGGGCGATGTGCGCTTTGAGCCGCACTCGGCTTTGATCAGCGGCGAGCAGGGGCTCGAAGACCTACGCCAGATTATCACTCAAGCAGGTGCATTTTTATTTGAAGGCGGCTGGTTGTTGCTTGAGCACGGTTGGCAGCAGGCCGACAGTGTCAGACAGCTTTTGCTGAAGTGCGGTTTTGACCAGGTGCAAAGTCGCCGCGACTTGGCCGGCCACGAGCGTATTAGTTTAGGGCAGTGGCCAAAATAATAATTGGCGCTGTAAATTAAAGCCGGGCTGTGATCCTTTTGTGATAAAGCGGTGATCGGCATTTGATATTTGCTTTTTACCATGGCAACTCCAGTCACACACGGAGACCTGTGTCATGAAATTAAAAGCCTCATTAAAAGCGGCCTTGTTCGGCGCGACCTTAACTACTTTGGCTGCCGGCAGTGCGTCTGCTGAAGTTGTCGATGTAAAAATTACCAACCTTACTCAAGGTATTTATTTCACTCCGATTTTGCTTGCTGCGCACGATGCAGATTCGATGTTGTTTCAGATCGGCGAGCAGGCGTCCGTTGAGTTGGCGATGATGGCCGAAGGCGGTGCGATTGACGGCCTTTACGACGCGGTAAAAGCCAGCGGTGGTGAAGCGCTGCGCAATCCGGCCGAAGGTCTGCTGGCACCGGCGGCAACGACCATGGCAACAGATTTTGACAGCAAAGAGCAGCAGTACTTGAGTATTGTGGCGATGATGCTGCCAACCAATGACGGCTTTATCGGCCTGAATTCCTGGCCTATCCCTTCCGAGCCCGGCGACTACGTTGTGTACCTCGATGCCTACGATGCAGGTACCGAAGCCAATGATGAAATTGTTAATGGCGGCGGCATGCTCGGCGCACCTGGCATTCCTGTAAATCCGGGAATGAATGGCGGCACAGGTGGCAGTGGTGTCACCACGGAAGAAAGTAACGACACCGTACATATTCACCGCGGCGTGTTGGGTGATACCGATGCCGACGCCGGCCCCAGTGATCTCGACTCCCGTGTCCACCGCTGGTTAAACCCTGTCGCTAAAGTCGTAATTAGCGTGAAGTAAGGGGGCGCTTATGAACAGCAAAATTTTGTTGGTCGCAAGCTTCAGTGCACTGGCTTTAAGTGCCTGTGGCGGCGACAGTGATAACGACGATATGAGTGCGCAGCGCAGTTACGAGCTGACCCTGGTAAACACCATGGCAAATCAGCCGCTGGCGCCTGCTGCAATTATCTTGCACGGCTCTGATTATCAGCCTTGGTACCTTGGCGAGCCGGCTTCACCTGGTCTTGAGATGCTCGCCGAATCGGGTTCGCCCGCCGACTTGCTGGCCGAGGCCAGTGAGGCAGACAGCACTCAAAGTGACGGTATTTTAATGCCGGGGCACAGTGCGCAAGTGAGCATCAGCACTATGGACGATGCGCACAAGTACTTGAGCGTAGCGACGATGCCGGTCAACACTAACGACGCATTTGTCGGCTTAAACACCATGGCTCTGGACAAGCTTGAGCCCGGTCAGAGTATGAGTGTTAGCCTGATGATTTACGATGCCGGCACCGAAGCAAACAGTGAAAGCTCTGCGTCCATTCCAGGCCCGGCTGCTGGCGGCGAAGGTTATAACGCCGACCGCGACGACCTTGTTGACGCCGTGCGCATTCACGCTGGGGTAGTTAGCATGGATGACGGCTACGATGATTCGGCGCTGGATCAGAGCCATCGCTTTGATCAGGGTGGCTTGCGTCTGGTTGTCACACGCAGTGAGTAAGAAAAGCGGTTAGTCATGCGACTACCGAGTTAGTGTCAACAGCAGGCGAGTTCAGTTCTCCACTGGGCTCGCCTGCTGTTGTTAGTTCTACTTTCGTTTATGCCGAAACTGCGTGTTTTGACCGTGAGAAAATGGAGTGAAAGGTGCCAGCTAAAATCTTGATCATTGAAGATCAGGCCGATATCGGAGCCTTGATCAGCTTGAATTTGCAGAACCTCGACTACGAGCTTGAACACTGCATGAGTGGTGCAGAAGGCTACCGGCGCGCAGCGGGGCAGGGCTACAGTGCCATTGTGCTCGATGTTATGTTGCCGGATATGAGCGGTTTGGATATCTGCCGCACCCTTCGTCAGCAGGGTAATACCACACCAATTCTGATGTTGACGGCCAAAAAAAGTGAAGCCGACCGCGTTGAGGGGCTGGAGCTGGGCGCCGATGACTACCTGACCAAACCGTTTAGTGTTCGCGAGCTGCAAGCGCGAGTCAAAGCCTTGATTCGGCGCGCATCCCTTGCCAATGACAGCAACAGACCTGAGCTTGAATCTATGCCGCTGCGTTTTTCTGCGCTGTTGATTGATATCGACAGGCGCATTGTCAGCTACGAGGGGAAAACCTTAAAGCTGACCAGCAAAGAGTTTGATCTGCTTTTGTACATGGCCTCATATCCGGGCAAGGTGTTTACCCGCGAGCAGTTATTGAACGCAGTGTGGGGCTATCAACACAACGGTTTTGAGCACACAGTCAACTCTCATATCAACCGTTTGCGCAATAAATTTTCGCATGCAGGCGCGTCACTGGCTTATATCGAAACGGTATGGGGGGTGGGTTATAAGTTCTCGGAGTTGGAGCAAGCTTCGTAATGCAGAGTTTAAAAACACGCCTGCTATTTGGCCTGTCGTTTATTTTGTTGCTGTTTTCAGCTGTGTTTGCCTGGCTTATTTTGTGCTCGTCGCAGAATTATGAACGGGAGCTTAGCCAGCGCATGCATCGGGAGCTGGCCGCCCATGTTGTCGATAATTATTTACTCTATCGCGACGGTAAGCCCGATTACGATGCCGCCAAAAAATTGTTTCACGATTTAATGGTGCTCGGGCCAAACTTCGAATTTTATTTATTAAATAAAGACGGTGTTATTGTTTCTGCAGACGCCAAACCCGAGCAACTACAACTTAAAGAAATCGACTTGCAGCCACTCAAAGCGTATTGGCAAGAACCGGATGCACAAAACTTTGTACTCGGTGAAGACCCTAAAGTTCCCGGCGAGAGAAAGATTTTTTCGGTTGCACCTATCTATCAGATGGGCGAAGTCTACGGCTATTTGTATATTGTTATCGGCAGCCAAATTCGCCACGAATTGCAGGCTCAAAGCCTGAGTGCGAAGCTGATGAGCTCTGGTTTGGGGGTGTTGACTATTGTTGTTGTGCTGCTGTTGTTGGTAGCTGTGTTTACACTAAGTTTGATTACGCGGCCGCTGCAGCGTTTAACGGCGCAGGTTCAGCGCTTGCGCGCTGAGGGTTTTCAAAAAAAACGCGAACCGGTGCAAGGGTTGGCAGATGAGTTAAGCGAGTGGTCGGCATTTAGCGAAAACGAAATTGATGTGCTCGGCTCTGCATTCCGGGAGGTGTTGGAACGCCTGGAGCAACAATACGATAAGGTTGTATCGGTTGACGAGTTGCGCAAAGAAATGTTGTCTCACTTGAGTCACGATCTGCGCACCCCGCTGGCATCCATGCTTGGTTATTTAGAAACCTGGGAGTTGCAGCGTGAGGAATTGAGTGAGGAGCAAAGTCGCTCCTATATTAAAATTGCCCGCACAAACGCTCAGCTTATTTCTCAACTCATTGAGCAGTTATTTGAGTTGGCCCAACTCGATGCTGCAAATGTAAAAGTGCGCAAAGAAACGGTAGCGATTGCGGATTTAGTTGCCGATGTTTTGTTGAAGTTTAAAGTTTTAGCGCAAGAGAAAGGTATCGAGCTTAGCTTGTTGCCGCAGGATAGCAGTATTCTGGTGCATGCAGATATCGAAAAACTTGAGCGAGTGTTCAGTAACTTAATCGAAAATGCCCTGCGTCACACCCCCAACGGCGGTCGGGTGCAAATTGTTTTGCAGCCGCAGGGCAGTAAAGTCAGTGTCGATGTTGCTGATTCTGGCATAGGTATTCCCGAGCAGGATTTACCCTATGTTTTTGATGCCCACTTCAAGGCGGGTAACAGTGTCAGGGAGGATGTTGCCCACGGTGGCTTAGGTTTGGCAATTACCAAAAAATTATTGGCTTTACACCAATCTGTGATTTCAGTGCAAAGCCAATTAAACAGCGGTACGGTATTTAGTTTTAGTCTCGAAGCATCAGCGGCTTAAGCTCGCTTTAATAACCGTCGCTTTCGTCTATTTTAAACTCATTGATATAGGTGTTGAGTTTGTCGCCACTTGCGGTTAGCGCCTGGGTGGCGTCGACGGTATTATTGGCTCTGGTCGCAGCCATTTCGGAATCGTCCCTGACGGCGACAATACGCTCACTGATTTCGTTACTGACGGAGGCCTGCTCTTCTGCCGCGGTTGCTATTTGCACTGCCATTTGAGTGATTTTGTCGAGCTCTTCTTTAACCACTTCAACGGTCGCGGCGCTGTCGACCACAACGTTGACAGCTTTGCCGCCTTCGTCTTGTAGGCGCTGCATATTGGCGGTAGCTGCCTGTGCGCCTTGCTGCAGGCTTTCAATTTGTTCGCGGATTTGCTCGGTGCTTTCCTGGGTTTGTTTGGCTAGGCTGCGAACTTCATCGGCAACAACCGCAAAGCCACGGCCTTGTTCGCCTGCGCGCGCAGCTTCAATGGCGGCGTTGAGGGCTAGTAGGTTGGTTTGTTCGGCGATGCCTTGAATAACATTTAATACATTAGAAATTAAGGTGCTCTCTTCATGCAGCTTGTTGACAACATCACTGGTGCTGCCTAGCTCTTGTGTCAAACGCTCCATCATCGAGCGGCTAATCGCGGCGTTGTCGGCGTTTTTCTTTGATACATCGCCGGCATTTTGTACCGCGGCCGATGTGCTCTTGGTCATTTCATTGATTTGTTCAATGGTTGTTGTCATTTCAGTAACGGCAACACTGATGCTATCGGTTGCACCCAGTTGGTTGTCACTGAGTGCGAGGCTTTGGCGCATTGCATCGGCAACATCGTTACTGATGTCGTTCATAATGCGGGCCTGACTGTGCACTCCCTGAAGTGCAGTATTAAAACTTGCCACGAGGTGATTAAACGCGCGCGCAAGGTCGGTGAGCTCATCGTTGCCTCGCTCTTCGAGGTGCGTGCGCATATCTTTTTCTTCGGCGAGGCGAGTCATTGATTTAACAAGATATCTCAGCGGGCTGTTTATGCTGTAGCCAATGAAATAAGACATTACTGCAATAACACCAACCATGCCGAGGGTGAAAATAACGGTTTGAATTAACACTGAATTTGCATCGGCTAGCTGCATATCTTTTTCTGTTAGAAGCTCGTCGAGCACATTTTCAATGGTGTCTTGATAGGCGCTAAAAACCTCTTCGGTAACGCGTGACCAGTCTAGCCCCTTGAGATCGATCTTTTGATTAATTTGTTGATCGCCTGTCGCGCGCACGTTGTTAATGAACTCTTCAGCCTGTTTGTAGTAGTTGTTGTTTTCGATACGTTGACTGAAAAAATCGCGGCTACCCGGACTGGCAAAACCATAAAATGTTCTAAGGAAATCCTGTTCTTTGGTTTGCACCCTAAATATCTGGGCGTAGACATAAGGCTCAAGGCCTTTTTCATTAAACGCCGCAGCAAATACAAAACTATTTGCTGCGGCCGATTCGGCGCTGGCAATGATTAAATTATAAAAAGCGTTCGACATCAGGCCGAGAGTTTTGTTTTCCGAGGCAATATTTACAACTTCACTCAGTGAGGTGACAAGTTCGCGAACGAGTAGGCGCATCTCGTAAATGGTATGCACATCGTAACCAAACGCAGCTTTGTTACTGGTGTCCATGTGGCTTTTTTTATCCGCTGCAGCGCGAACGTAATGGTATTTATCGAGTTTACCTTCCAGTAGCTCTATTTGCTGAGCCAGGCTTGGAAACTGCACAAGCTCGCTGCGGTGTTGCTCGATGAAATTGCGATATTCGCGGATGTAGCCGTCGCTAACCTGGCGCATTTGCAGCATGCGGGCGCGGGCACTGGCGGCCCTTGCTGTGGAGCTGTCGAGATACAGGCGGGTGTAAAGCGATTCTTCAATCGACGCGTTGATCACAGGTGAAGCCGCATTGACATAAAGCAGTACGGAATCGAGCTCTTCCATGCTCTTTTTATGCTGCCAGGCTAGGCTCATACGCTCATAAGACAAGATGAAAATCGCCGCCAGCGGAACCAGTGTCAGGATCAGTATACGGCTGCGAATTTTTATCTGATTTAAGAACTGCATCGTCGTTTAACTCTTTGTTGAAGGCCTGTTGTTTAGGCTGATAATAAAGCGCAGCGGTAGCGGCCCGGCCGGTGCTGCAAACACACGGCAGCCGTCAGAAAGCGGTGCCGGTTTTGAATTTAGTCTAGATGCAAAGCGAAGAACGCGCCATTTACTGGGGGGCAGTCTAGGAATAGAAAAAAGCGTTCTAAAAGAAGGGGGTAGGAGAGTATTAAGGAATAACAGGGGCCACAAAAGTGGCCCCTGTTCGGGCTAAAGTCTTTGTCCTTGTTCGTCGACTTCGACAAGCTCGTAGCCGAGCTGTTTGAGCTCCGGTAAAACCGCCTTACCATCGCCAACAACAACAATAATCATGTTGTCCGTCGGCAAGTATTTGCCGGCAAGTTCGTCGATGCGCTTTTTGCCGATGTTGTCGATAATCGTTTTTTGTTTGTCGACGTAGTCTTGGTTCAGGCCGTAGCGCTGCATATTGGCGAGGAAGCCAGACTTCTGCCGATTACTCTCATATTTGAGTGCATCGCGCTGGGCGACAGAGCTTTTGAGGAAGCTCAGCTCGTCGTCGCGTATACCTTGTGAACGCATGCCTTCAAGCTCTTTCATGATTTCTTTTACGGCCAGTGCGGTGCCGTCTTTTTTCACCGAAGTACTGACCGTAAAGTTGCCTGCGGGGAGATCGCTGCCTTCAAACCAGCTGCGCGCACCGTAGGTAATGGCTTTATCTTCGCGCAGGTTGAGATTGATACGGCTGTTAAAGGCGCCGCCGAGTGGGAAGTTCATCAAGTAGCGCTCAAAATACTCGCCGGTCGCGTCGTAGCGAAGATCGCTGACATAGCCGATGCGGATCTCACTCTGAGCGGCGTTGTCTTTGTTGGCAAAATATAGCTTTGTTTGGCTATAGGCGGGCACGTTCGGCAGGCTAAAGTCCGGTGCTGGGTTTGCACGCCAGTTAAAAAAGAAGTCGAGCTTGCGCATCAGTTGCGCTTGTTTGATATCGCCAACCACAACAATTTCGGCATTGCTGTTACCGAAGTGTTTGTTGTACATGTGTTTGGTGTCGTCACTGCGGATATGTGGCACGGTCTCAACCAGGCGAGTAGCGGGGATGCCAAAGCTGTGCTCCGGGCCGTAGAGCAAGCGGTTGTATACCATGCTGGCGATACTCGAGGTCTGAGTAGTGGCGGCTTTGGCACTTTCGATAGTTTGTTGCTGCAGGCGGGCAAAGTCGTCGTCGTTAAAGGCCGGTCGCAGCAATTTTTCTTCGAGCAGCTCGAGAGTGCGATCGAAGTGTTTGCTTAAGCTGCTGACGTAAACGGTAAAACGCTCTGCGCTGGCGCCAACACTGATGCTGCTGCCTATTAGGGCCAGCTCTTCGGCCATGGCTTTTTCACTGTAGTTTTCGGTGCTGGTATTAAGCATGGAGGCGCTGAGGCTGCTCAGGCCGCGCTGTTCGGGCTTGAGGTTGTCGAGTAGGTAGCCGCCGGGCAGGCTCAGCTGCAGGCTGATTATTGGTAGCTCATGGTTTTCGCTGCCAATAATGGCGATGTCATCGGCAGCCTCTGCGCGCCAGATTTGTGGTGGCTCAACTAATTTAGCCGGGCCGGGCTGAGGTTTGACGCTGCGATCGAAGCTGTCTTTTGCCTTGTGGTAAACCAAGCCGCTGTAGTCGATTTGCGGATAGGGGTTGGGGCCGCTGTGGGGGATTTTGTAATTATCGCTTTTTGCCGGTTTGCCATCGGCCTCGGCAAGAATACTGACGATGACCGAAGGCTGGTCTTTGATGTATTTGTTGTACACACGCATGACATCGTCGTTGCTCAAACTTAAGTGAGCTTCGAGCTCCTCGTCAAAGTAGGCGGGGTCACCGGCGAAGGTGTTGTAATAGGCAAGTTGGCTGACTTTTCCGGATACGGTTTCCAGCCCGTGCACAAAACTGCTTTCGTATTGCGCTTTGTATTTTTGCAAGTCGGCGTCACTCGGCCCCTGGGCTTCAAATTCGGCCAGGGCCTGGCGCAGTTCCTGTTCAAACTGGCCGAGATCTGCCCCTGGAAACGGCAGTACAAACATAAAGAATTCGCCGGCGAGTTCATCGCTGCGCTGGCTTGCCGAAGCCTCCAGCGCTTTGCGACTGGCGACGAGGTTCTGGTAAAGGTAACTGCTTTTGCCGCCGCCTAGGATGTTTGCCAGGCAGCGCAGCGCTGCTGCATCCGGGTGAAACTTTTTCACTGTGGGAAAGGTCATGGTCACCGCTGGAAAGCGGACGTGCTCGTCGTAGTAACTCAAGTAGCGGTCTTGGCTGAGCTCAAAGCCGGGTATGTTCGCCGCTTGAACATCGGGGCCGCGGGCGATACCGGCAAAATATTTGTTGACGAGTTTCATTGCTTCGCCGGCGTCGACGTCTCCACCTATGGTGAGTGTTGCGTTGTTAGGGCCGTACCAGCGCAGAAAAAAGTTGCGTAAATCTTGTGCATCGGCGCGATCGAGATCTTCAAGGTCGCCAATGGTTAGCCAGCTGTAGGGGTGGCCGTAGGGGTAGAGGCCCTTGGCGATCAGCTCAAATGTGCGGCCGTAGGCGCGATTGTCGTAGTTTTGCTGTTTTTCATTAATCACGGTGGCGCGCTGAACTTCAAACTTTTTCTGGGTGATGCCTTCGAGAAAAAAGCCCATGCGGTCGGCTTCGAGCCAGAGCATGGTCTCGAGATAGTTTGACGGCACGGTTTGGAAATAATTGGTGCGGTCGCGATTGGTGGTGCCATTCATTGTGCCGCCGGCTTCGGTGACGATTTTAAAGTGCTCCTCGTCGGCGACGTTTTCTGAGCCTTGAAACATCATGTGCTCAAATAAATGTGCAAAGCCGCTTTTGCCCAGCTGTTCTCTCGCCGAGCCGACGTGATAAGTGACGTCGACGTGCACAAGCGGGTCGCTGTGGTCCTCGTGTATCAGTACGGTCAGGCCGTTGTCGAGCACGTGGCGCTCATAGTTTATCTTGAGCTCAGGGCTGTTGTTTGCTTCTTTGCTGGCGTTGCAGGCGGCGAGGCTTAAACAAAACAGGCTCATCAGGATGAGTTGGATCGGACGGGCTCTCATACGTGGACTTTCCGTTGTTTGGTGGAGAACGAGTTAGCGAAAGCTATAAAGGGGCTAACCCTAACAAAGAGTCCGTCAAATGTCTGTGGCTGTGCTATTGCAAGCTTTTTATAAGGGGAGGTGCGCGTTTGGCTCAGCTCTGGCTATACTGATGGAGAACTGTATCTGGAGCTACCCTTAGCGAATGAGTCTCCCCCTGCTTATCTGTGATGACTCCAACATGGCGCGCAAGCAAGTGGCCAGGGCTTTACCTGAGCACTGGAACGCCGAGATTACCTTTGCCAGCAACGGCGCGGAGGGCCTGGAGGCTATTCGTGAAGGCAAAGGGGAAATTGTGTTTCTCGATCTGACCATGCCAGAAATGGACGGCTACCATGTGCTCGAGGCGATAAAAGACGAGGGGCTCAAGGCCATGGTTATTGTTATTTCTGGTGATATTCAGCCAGAGGCGCAGGATCGAGTGAAAAAGCTCGGTGCACTCGCCTTTATTAAAAAGCCCATCAATAAAGATAAGCTGGCATCAACGTTAAAAGATTACGGTTTGTACTGAGCTTACTCGCTGCGTACCCCATGCACCGCTCGGTGAAAGGCGCTATGCTAGCGCCTTGAATCACTGGCTTCATTTGCATGGCTTTTACATCATCTTTCTCTGCTCAGTTTGCGTCCGGCGCCGGAATTGTTGACCTAATGGCCGATCTCGGCGAAGCGCTTAACGTCAACCCCGATTTGCTTTTTCTGGGCGGTGGCAATCCGGCCCAAATCCCCGAGTTTGAGCAGCTTATGGCTTCTGAGCTTGCGGCTATTGCTGCTGATGAGGAACAGTTGCACCGCCTGCTCGGCGTCTACCAAAGCCCGCGCGGCTCAGAAACCCTGATCTCAGAGCTCTGCAGCTATTTTCAGCATTTAGGCTGGCCTGTTAGCGAAAAAAATATATGTTTGAGTTCCGGCTCGCAAAGCGCGTTTTTTATGCTGTTTAATTTGCTTGCCGGGCCCTCCGAGTGCAAGCAGCTTGGCAAGATTTTGCTGCCTATGCTGCCCGAATACCTGGGGTATGCCGGGCAGGGTTTAGGCAACAATATGTTTGTTGGTTGCGCACCTAAGCTCAGTCGTGTTGGCGAACACGAGTTTAAATATCACTGCGATTTTGATGCCGTTGAGCAGGCGCTTCGCTCAGAACATATTTGCGCCTTGTGTGTATCGCGGCCAACCAACCCCAGTGGCAATGTACACAGTCTTGAAACCATGCATCGGCTCGGCCAGCTGGCCGATAGTAACGCGGTGCCCCTTATTGTTGACGGCGCCTATGGCTCGCCGTTTCCAGGCATAGTCTACGACGAGCAGGCACTTGCATGGCAGTCGAACCGGGTTTTTGTGTTGAGCCTCAGCAAGCTCGGTTTGCCGGGAGCTCGAACCGGTATTGTTGTTGCCGACGAACAGCTTATTAGCAAGCTAAGCTCGGTAAATACGGTGCTAAGTCTCGCCAACGGCAATCTCGGCCCTGCGTTATTTGAGTCGCTGTTAAAAAAGCGTCAGCTCGATAGGCTCTGCGCTGAAACCATTCAGCCTTTTTATGCAAAAAAGCGCGAGTACATGCTGAGTTTAATCAAGGCAAACTGGGTGGGCTTGCCCTATCGTGTGCACCGCGCTCAGGGGGCGTTTTTTCTGTGGTTGTGGTTTGAAAATTTGCCTATTAGTTCGGCGCAGCTTTACGAGCGTTTAAAAGCGCGGTCGGTGTTGGTGATGGACGGCAGTCACTTTTTCTTTGCCAATGCCTCGACAAGTTTGCACACCGAGCAGTGTATACGCCTGTCGTACTGTGCTGACGATGAGGTGTTAGCGCGGGCGATTACAATTATTGGTGACGAATTAAAAGCGCTATACAGTGCTTAAGCTCTGGTCTTTGATGCGGGCAGAGTTTTGTTCAATATTAAGGAGAGCAGCATGGCTTTGTCCGGCAGTGATATTTTAAACAACCCTCGCTTGAATAAAGGTACTGCGTTTACCCACACGGAGCGAGACGCGCTGGGTTTGACCGGTTTGTTGCCCCCGTTTGTCTCGACGATGGAGCAGCAAGTACAGCGCGCGCTGGGCAATGTGCGCCGGCAAAAAAGTGATATCGATAAATACATGTATTTAAGTTCGCTGCAAAAGCGCAATGAACGCCTGTTTTTTCGCCTGTTAATCGATCACATTCACGAGTTGATGCCGCTGGTTTATACGCCGACCGTGGGGCAGGCCTGTGAAGAATTTGCGGCAAATTTTCGCGAGACCGCAGGCTTTTATGTATCGATTGAAGACCGAGGCAATATCGATGATGTGCTGTCTCACTGGCCCGAAAAAGAAGTTAAATTAATTGTTGTCACCGATGGCGAACGCATTTTGGGTCTTGGCGATCAGGGTGCAAATGGCATGGGCATACCTATTGGCAAGCTCGCCCTGTACTGCGCTTGCGCCGGGGTTGACCCCGCTCACTGCATGCCCATTATGCTCGATGTCGGCACCGAGAATGAAAGTTACCTCAACGACGCTCTGTATTTAGGTTTGCGTCGCCGCCGCGCTCGCGGCGAGGAGTACGACAGTTTTATCGAAGAGTTTATTCAGGCGGTCGTGAAGCGTTTTCCTCAGGCGCTGCTGCAGTTTGAGGATTTTGCTACCGACAACGCCGTCGCTTTGCTTGAGCGTTATCGCCGCCGCCTTTTGTGTTTTAACGACGATATTCAGGGTACCGCCGGGGTAGCAGTTGCCGGCCTGTTGGCATCGACGAGGTTGACGGGGCTGAAGCTCAGTGAGCAAAAGTTTTTGTTTTTAGGTGCAGGTTCCGCTTCAACCGGCATTGGCGATCTACTTTGCCGCGTACTTCAGCGCGAGGGTTTGAGCGAAGATCAGGCGCGAGAACGGGTTTATTTTGTCAATCGTAAAGGCCTGGTTGTCGACCGGGATGGGGTTGACTACGGCCCTCATCTGGCGCCGTTCAGCAAGGCCATGCCTGAGATGAGTTTTGGTCAGGCGCTCGATGCGATCAAGCCCCAGGTGTTAATTGGGGCCAGTGGCACGCCGGGTGTGTTTACGCAAGACATTATTGAATTTATGGCCGAGCACAATCGGCAGCCGGTTATTTTTGCGCTCTCTAATCCAACCTCTAAAGCCGAATGCAGTGCGGAAGATGCCTATCAATGGAGCGGTGGGCGAGCAATTTTTGCCAGTGGCAGCCCGTTTGGCCCTGTGCATATTAACGGCGAGATCAAGGTACCGGGCCAGGGCAATAACGCTTATATTTTCCCAGGCCTGGGGCTGGGCGCGCTGAGCGGCGGAATAACAAGTATTAGTGATGATCTACTTATTTGCGCCGCCCAGACTTTGGCCGATAGCGTCACCGATAATGAACTGGCACATGGCTGTCTCTACCCTCCGCTGCAGGATATTCGCCAGGTAAGCCAAGCCATTGCGGTGGCGGTTGCCGAGCGCGCGGCGCAGCTCGGCGCGGTGCGCTCGCCACTTGTACCCGATTTTGCCGAGCGCCTGCGGGTCTCGCTCTACGATCCTCGCTATTGATATAGCTTTCGAAATTTTTCTCAGGCTGGTATTTCGCGGCGCGCTCTGTTTAGATGCGCGTTTGTTTTTTTTAGCGGATCTGCTTCTTGTTCATTCTTATTTTTGCTGTGCCGAACCTATGTCTACGCTGAACATTAATCTCAGTGCTATCGCGAGAAACTGGCAGCGTCTTAACGATTTTTGTGCGGGCGCAGAGTGTGGCGCGGTGGTCAAGGCCGATGCCTACGGTTTGGGGGTGAAGCCGGTTGCTCGCAGCCTCTGGCAGCAGGGCTGTCGACACTTTTTTATAGCCTCGGTTGCCGAGGGGCGAGAGCTGCGCAAGACGCTGCCCGAGGCAAAAATTTATGTGCTAGGTGGCGTTCTCCCCGGCGAAGAGCGCGAGTGTCTGTCGCTGGCAATGTTGCCGGTGCTGGTTTCGCTGGAAATGGTTCGGCGCTGGTCTGAGCTTTGCCCCCGGGCACCGAGCGTGTTGAAGCTCGACACCGGCATGGGCCGCTTGGGCCTGGATGAAGAAGAGCTCGATGCTTTTTTGCAGCAGCCTTCGCAGCTAAAGCGCGCAGGCGTTGTCTTGGTGATGAGCCATACAGCCTGTGCGGATCAGGCTGAGCACCCGCTTAATCGCGCCCAGCTCGACGCTTTTGTCGCCGCGCGTAAGCGCTTACTTCAAATCGACGCGTCGCTTAAGTTTAGCTTTGCTAACTCTGCCGCCATCCTGCTTGGCAGTGAATACCATTTTGATATGGTCAGGCCGGGCATCGCCTTATTTGGTTCCAATGCATTTATCCGTTCACCGCTGCGTTTTGAAACAGTTGTTCAGCTGCTGTTGACGATTGTGCGCCTGCGTTTCATTAACAAGCCTTGTCAGCTCGGTTACGGTGCGACCTACAACGCGCAACCCGGCCAGTTGATTGCCGCAGCATCGGGCGGTTACGCCGATGGTTTACTGCGCAGCTTGGGTAATCGGGGGCAGGCGTGGCTGTACAACAAGCCCGTACCGATCTGTGGCCGCCTGTCTATGGATGGTGCCTTGTTTGATGTAAGTGCCTGTTCTGCCGAGCTTGAGCACTTGAGTGAGGCCGAGTGGCCCGAGCTCGAATTGCTCGGGTCGCAGCAGAGCATTGATGATTTGGCCTTGGCCGCCGGTACGGTTGCCTATGAAATATTAACTTCGCTCGGTGTGCGCTATCAGCGCAATTATCAAGTGCTTGATCCGCTATCTGGCGATAACGATGCCGGCTAATTTAATCAGCCCTGACGGGGCGCTCAGGCTGTGGAGCTAATCTATGAGTGACGTTTCCCCTCGTACGGAAAGGCTGCTGACCTTGCTGGCCGACGGTCAGTGGCACAGTGGTGAGGAGCTCGGCGCAGCGCTCGGCGTTAGCCGCGCGGCCATCAGCAAGCAGTTAAAGCAGTTGGCCGCTGTTGAGTTGCCGCTGGAGTCGGTGGTCGGGCGTGGATATCGTTTAAAAACGCCGCTCGACCTGCTTAGCAAAGAGCGGGTAGTGGCCGCGATGCAGCCGGATGCGGCCGCGCTACTGAAAGACTTTGCGCTGCACACTCAGCTGGCTTCGACCAATGCGCTGCTAATGGAGCAGCAAAGGCAGGGGCAGATTCACGCTCAGCTGTGTGTGGCCGAGCAGCAAAGCGCCGGCCGCGGACGTCGAGGCCGGGTTTGGCACAGTCCTTTTGCTCAAAACCTGTACTTTTCTTTGGGCTGGCACTTTCAATCGGGCATCGCTGCTATTGAAGGGCTGAGTCTGGCTGTTGGCGTTGCGCTGTGCGAAGCCCTGGCTGATATCGGTATTAACCAGCCTCGCTTGAAATGGCCAAACGATGTGTTGGCAGAGGGCAAGAAGCTTGCGGGGGTGCTGATTGAGTTGGCCGGTGACGCTGACGGCGAGTGCTCTGTTGTTTTAGGTATTGGCATGAATGTCGCGATGCAGGCGGGGCAGGATATAGACCAGCCCTGGACGAGTTTGTCGGCGCTGGGCAGTCGCTGCGATCGCTCAACGGTATTGGCTGCGCTTTTGGATAGATTACTGCCGCTGATGGATAGCTACGAAGCGCTTGGTTTCAAATATTATCAGCAGCGTTGGAACAGTCTAAACGCTTTTGCAGGAACGCATGTTCAGCTGTTGTCTCCGTCCCAAACAGTCAATGGGCTTATGCTCGGTGTTGATAACGACGGTGCGCTGCTGCTTGAGTGCGATGCTCAAGCCCGGCGTTTTATTGGCGGCGAATTAAGTCTGCGCCCTGGTAGGGCGCAAACGAAGCATGCGGGAGCTTAACATTGAGGCTCTATCTGGATAGAGGTAACAGCGCCTTAAAGTGGGCGCTGGAAGCGCCCGGTCAGGCTCCGCTCTACGGTCGAGGCAGCCTGGATTTATTGAAGCAGCAGTTGTCTGCGCAAAAAATAGACGCCTGTTATCTGGCTAATGTTGCCGGTGAGAGCTTTGAGGAGGAATTGAGTGCGGGCCTGGATCTGCCCGTCGAATCTCTACACCGTGCGCGGGTCGAGCAGGGCTTTGCACGGCTGCAGCTGGCTTATTCCGATGTGTCTAAGCTCGGTGTCGACCGCTGGTTGTCGTTGTTGGCGTGCTGGCACGAGCGCGTGGCGCCGGCGCTGGTTTTGTCGTTGGGAACCGCTGTAACGGTCGATAAACTCGACGCCGGTGGGCGCCATGTGGGCGGCTTGATTGCTCCTGGCTGGCCTTTGTTGAGTGCGAGTTTGCAGCGGGGCACGGCAAATATTGCCCATGTTCCGCAGGTCTTTAACGGTAGTTCCGAGCTTGGTAGGGATACCGCGGCGTGTGTAAATGCAGGTGTGTCACAGATGTGCAAAAGTTTTGTTCAATCTGTACTTGAGGATTTTGCAGAAGCTGACTGCACTATTATAGTTTGCGGGGGCGGTGCACAGGCGCTCGCTGAGGTGTTGCCTGAGCGGGCAAAGCTGAGAACAACATTGGTGTTGGACGGCTTGTCTTATTGGCGCCTGTTAAAGGGTTTCTAGTGGATGCGCGGCTTTGGCCTGAGGTCTTGAAGCTTGGTGTTTTGGGTCTGGGCCTGGGGCTTGGGTAGGGCTTGAGCTTTTTCTGCTCGGGTGGGCTGTGCATATGAATTTGCTGTGGGTATAAAAGAAGGCGATGAGATATATATTTATCACTTTGGTGTTAGTGAACCTGGCTTTGGCGCTTTGGGGGGGCTTTTTTTTAGGCGAGCCAGAACCGTCTGTCGGCACTGTGCCAGAGCTGGCGCCGGTGTTGAAGACGGTGAGTCAGGAAGCGAAGGCGCCCATTTACAGTGGTGACGAAGAGTCGCCAGCGCGGAGGATGTGTGAGCTCGTTGGGCCGTTTGCTGATGATCCCGACGCGGCGGCCTTTGTCGAGCGGCTGCGCTCGATTGATATCGAGGCAAAAATTGAGCAAATGGAGTTGCCGGCCGGGCAGAGTTACTGGGTGCACCTCGCCCCGGAAGACAGCGAGCAGGCGGCCTATCGCAGCCTCGCTTCGCTGCAGGCCCAGGGCGTTGAAAGTTATGTTATCGCCAAAGGGCAGCTAAAAAATGCGATCTCACTCGGGGTTTTTACTTATATAGATTTGGCTAACAAGCGCGTTGAGTCGGCAAAAGAGCTCGGCCTTGATGCGCAGATCAGCACAATGAAGCGTACACAGATCGAAACCTGGGTGGTTATTGAGCCCGTTTTTGCTGAAAAAATGAGCGAGTTAACCTGGGAACGTATGCTTCAGGGCATGAGCTCGCAGGAAAGGCGACAAAATTTCTGTTTACCTGTTGCATCCTGAAAAATGTTTCTCTATTATCCGCGTCCTCATTCAGGCGATGGCCTGTTTTGATGTTGAGCTGGTGTAGCTCAGTTGGTAGAGCAGCTGACTTGTAATCAGCCGGTCGGGGGTTCAACTCCTCTCACCAGCTCCATTTTTTTGCTGTGTATGCAGCACTTGTTCCGGCCAAGAGTATTGGGGCAAGTAAAACTTCGCAGGGGTTCCCGAGTGGCCAAAGGGATCAGACTGTAAATCTGACGCGCAAGCTTCGGTGGTTCGAATCCACCCCCCTGCACCATATTTAAGAAAGTTGCTCCGGCGGCTTTCTGGGTGGGATCCCTACGGTCGCACCGGCCTTTGCAGTGATGCAGGTGATTGCGGGCGTAGTTTAGTGGTAGAACCTCAGCCTTCCAAGCTGATGATGCGGGTTCGATTCCCGCCGCCCGCTCCAGAATTTGGCTCAATTGAGCTTGAAGTTTTGGCTCTTGTAGCTCAGTTGGTAGAGCACACCCTTGGTAAGGGTGAGGTCAGCGGTTCAAATCCGCTCAAGAGCTCCACGTTTTAATAGCCATCAGGGTTGGCCCTGGTGGTGTTTTTGTATGTATAGGTCCCAATTGAGGAGACGTTAGCGATGGCTAAGGAAACTTTTGAACGTACGAAACCCCACGTCAACGTGGGTACCATCGGTCACGTTGACCATGGTAAAACTACCCTGACTGCTGCACTGACTCGTGTTTGTGCTGAAGTGTGGGGCGGTGAGCTGAAGAACTTTGATGAGATCGATAACGCTCCAGAAGAGCGCGAGCGCGGTATCACCATCGCTACTTCTCACGTAGAGTACGATTCACCAAGCCGTCACTACGCCCACGTAGACTGCCCGGGTCACGCCGACTACGTTAAAAACATGATTACCGGTGCTGCTCAGATGGATGGCGCTATCCTGGTTTGTGGCGCGACCGACGGTCCTATGCCTCAGACTCGCGAGCACATCCTGCTGTCTCGCCAGGTTGGTGTTCCTTACATCGTTGTATTCCTGAACAAAGCTGACCTGCTTGCAGAAGACTGTGGCGGCGTTGACTCTGAAGAATACGCTGAGATGCTCGAGCTGGTAGACATGGAAATCCGTGATCTGCTGAGCACTTACGAATTCCCTGGCGACGACACGCCAATTATCGCCGGTTCTGCTCTGATGGCTCTGAATGGCCAGGACGACAACGAGCTCGGTACTTCTGCTGTTAAGAAGCTGGTTGAGACTCTCGACGAGTACATCCCTGAGCCAGAGCGTGCTATTGATCAGCCGTTCCTGATGCCAATTGAAGACGTATTCTCGATCTCTGGTCGTGGTACTGTTGTTACCGGTCGTGTTGAGCGCGGCATCATCAACGTTGGTAACGAAATCGAAATTGTCGGTATCAAAGAAACTCAAACCACTACTTGTACTGGTGTTGAGATGTTCCGCAAGCTGCTCGACGAAGGTCGTGCAGGTGAGAACGTTGGTGTGCTTCTGCGTGGTACCAAGCGTGACGAAGTTGAGCGTGGTCAGGTTCTGGCTATCCCAGGTTCAATCACTCCTCACACCAAGTTTGAAGGCGAAGTTTACGTGCTGTCTAAAGATGAAGGCGGTCGTCACACTCCTTTCTTTAAAGGTTACCGTCCTCAGTTCTACTTCCGTACTACTGACGTAACGGGTGCTTGTGAGCTGCCAGAAGGCGTTGAAATGGTAATGCCTGGTGACAACATTCAAATGTCTGTTACCTTGATCGCGCCTATCGCGATGGAAGAAGGTCTGCGTTTTGCTATCCGTGAGGGTGGCCGTACCGTAGGTGCAGGCGTTGTAGCTAAAATCATCGAGTAATCGGTGTGCTTCAGGCCCGAAGCGTTAGCTCTCGGGTCTAGTTGGCCGGCCTGATCAGTCGGCTCAATACAGGCCAGTAGTTCAATTGGTAGAGCGTCGGTCTCCAAAACCGAAAGTTGGGGGTTCAAGTCCCTCCTGGCCTGCCAAATTCTCATTGCAGCCTAATGGCTGCTTTGGTCGTTTATGAGTACGTCATTCATGAGTACTAAGTTGGAAGAAAAAGAGTACCGCTTTGATGCGTTGAAGTGGTTGGTTGCTGTCGCATTAGTTGTTGGTGGCGCAGTCGCCTTTACTTATTTTGATGAGCAGTACGCGCTTATTTTGCGTGTTGTCGCTGTTGTGGCTGTAATCGCTTTGGCGGCCTTTGTTGCGGTGAATACTGCCAAGGGTGCAGCGTTTTGGGCTTTGCTTAAAGCCTCTCAGGTCGAGATTCGCAAAGTTGTCTGGCCGACTCGCCAAGAAGTGACACAAACAACCTTAATTGTTGTTGCGGTGGTGCTCGTTGCGGCGTTAATTCTCTGGGGCCTCGATACCTTGATAGGTTGGTTGGCTTCGTTGGTAATTGCTTAGGTAGAATTTCATGGCGAAAAACTGGTACGTCGTTCATGCCTACTCCGGCTACGAGAAAAAAGTAGCTTCGGCGCTCAAAGAGCGCATTGAGTTGCACGGCATGCAGGATATTTTTGGTGATGTGCTTGTTCCGACCGAGGAAGTGGTCGAAATTCGCGGTGGTCAGAAGCGTAAGTCGGAGCGGAAGTTTTTCCCCGGCTACGTGCTGGTGCAGATGGAGTTAAATGACGACAGCTGGCACTTAGTTAAAGAAACCCCCCGAGTAATGGGTTTTATTGGTGGTAAGGCTGACAAGCCTGCACCAATCACTCAGAAAGAAGCCGACTTGATCTTGCAGCGCGTTGATGACAGCGCCGATAAGCCCAAGCCTAAAACCTTGTTTGAGCCGGGCGAAATGGTTCGTGTTATTGACGGCCCATTCAACGACTTTAACGGAGTTGTTGAAGAAGTGAACTACGAGAAAAACCGTCTGCAAGTTGCCGTTTTGATTTTTGGTCGTTCTACGCCTGTTGAGCTCGAGTTCAGCCAAGTAGAAAAAGCTTAATCGCTGCGGCGATTTATTTAACCGGGAAGCCTGAGACTTAAGTGTGCTTCCGCACTTAAGAGGCGTTATACCCAACGATAGGAGGCCATTATGGCTAAGAAAGTAGAAGGCTACATCAAGCTGCAAATCGCAGCTGGTCAAGCTAACCCAAGTCCCCCAGTTGGTCCCGCTCTGGGTCAGCACGGCGTAAACATCATGGAATTCTGTAAGGCATTTAACGCTGCCACTCAGAGCCAAGAGCCGGGCGCTCCAGTGCCTGTTGTGATCTCTGTATACAACGATCGCAGCTTCACCTTCACTATGAAAACTCCTCCGGCTTCTTTCTTGTTGAAAAAAGCTGCAGGCATCAAAAAAGGCAGCGGCCGCCCCAACACTGAAAAAGTTGGCAAGGTAAACCGTGCTCAGTTGGAAGAAATTGCTAAAGCAAAAGATCCCGACCTGACCGCCGCTGATATGGATGCTGCCGTGCGCACTATCGCAGGTTCCGCACGCGCCATGGGTCTTGATACTGAGGGTGTGAACTAAGATGGCTAAGTTAAGCAAACGTCAAAAGCTGATCGCTGAAAAAGTAGAGCTGGGTAAGCAGTACCCAATCGAAGAAGCGGTCGCTCTGTTAAAAGAATTCTCAACGGTTAAGTTCAGTGAGACTGTCGACGCGGCGATCAACCTCGGTATCGACCCTCGTAAATCTGATCAAGCTGTTCGCGGTGCCTCCAGCCTGCCTCACGGTACAGGTAAAGAAGTTCGCGTAGCTGTGTTCACTGCCAATGCTGATGCCGCTAAAGAAGCTGGTGCAGATCTGGTTGGTATGGAAGATCTGGCTGAGCAAATCAAAGGCGGCGAAATGAATTTCGACGTGGTGATTGCTGACCCTGCGGCGATGCGCGTTGTTGGTACCTTAGGACAGGTGCTTGGTCCCCGCGGTCTGATGCCTAACCCTAAAACCGGTACTGTTACCCCTAACGTTGCTGACGCGATTAAAAACGCCAAAGCCGGTCAGGTGCGTTTCCGCGCTGACAAAGGTGGTGTTGTTCACGGCGGCATCGGCAAAATCAGTTTCGAGCCAAATGCTATCAAGGAAAACCTTGAAGCTCTGTTGGCCGAGCTGAAAAAGGTTAAGCCGGCTTCTGCCAAAGGCGTATACCTGAAAAAAATCAGCCTGAGCACCACTATGGGCCCAGGTCTGGCTATCGACCTGGCTTCTATCGAGGCTTAATCGAAAGATTAAATCGGGGTGTCTTGCGAGACATCAGCGCTACACGGACGTAGTGCCATTCGCATGGCGAATGCGAGCCAGCTGACTACAAGAAGCCCCACGCGGCTTCGCCAGTAGTTGGCTTGGCGAATGAATAAGTTTTCCAGGAGAAAACTTTTTCTTAAAAAGAACTTTGTGGTCTGTGTGAGCTGAGTTTTGCACACGGGCCGTCAAAGACCGTAGGCGCTTTAGAGACTGTATTCTGCCTTAATGAGGCAAGTGTCGAAGAAGCTTAAAAGGATCAGCCTACGCAGACGGTGTGACCCAATCCAGAATTAGATTGATGGATCTGATCACCGCTTAAATGGTTAGTCCGGCAATGGTGCCAGACTATCTTAACCTTCAAATCCAGGAGATTTATTAAAATGGCTATTGGACTTGAAGATAAAAAAGCGATTGTTGCTGACGTTAATGAAACAGCGGCCAATGCTCTGTCTTTGGTTGTAGCTGATGCCCGCGGTGTAACCGCTGGCGCCATGGATTCCCTGCGCAAGCAGGCCCGTGAGAATAACGTAAGCCTGCGTGTTGTTCGCAACACTCTGGCTAAGCGTGCGATGCAAGGCACCGAGTTTGAATGTCTTAATGACCAACTCGTTGGCCCGAGCATCTTTGGTTTCTCAATGGAAGATCCAGGTGCAGCTGCGCGTCTGTTCAAAGACTTCGCTAAAGAGCAAGAAAAGTTTGAAGTTAAAGCCCTGTCTGTTGGTGGTAAAGCACTCGATGCTAGCCAGCTCGACGTATTGGCGAAACTGCCTACTTTGGAACAGGCTCTTGGCCAGCTGGCTTCTGTCATGATTGCCCCAGTTACCAAACTGGTTCGCACCTTCAACGAAGTACCTACCAAGGTTACTCGTGTTGTTGCTGCGGTTCGCGATCAGAAACAAGACGCCGCTTAATAGCGCTTTTTTTATTTTTAATAGTTTTTAACCGGAGATTGAGAAATGGCTCTGTCAAAAGAAGATATCTTGAATGCAATTGCTGAAATGAGCGTAATGGAAGTTGTTGAGCTCGTTGAAGCAATGGAAGAAAAGTTCGGCGTTTCTGCTGCCGCTGCTGTTGCCGTTGCTGGCCCAGCTGCTGGTGGTGACGCTGGTGCCGCTGCTGAAGAACAAACTGAGTTCGACGTTGTTCTGACTGCTGCTGGTGACAAGAAAGTTAACGTCATCAAAGCTGTACGTGAAATCACTGGTCTTGGCCTGAAAGAAGCCAAGGGCATGGTTGACGGGGCACCTGCTTCTGTTAAAGAAGGCGTTTCTAAAGAAGACGCTGAAGAAGCTAAAGCTAAGCTGGAAGCAGCAGGCGCTTCTGTCGAGCTTAAGTAAGTTGCTTCAAAGGCGCTACTCGCCTTTAAGCGAGGGCTGGCGGACCGATGGTTCGCCGGCCCTTTTGTGCTTGTAGGAAATCATTCTACAGACAAGCAAATTAGCAGTGGTACGCATTCTGATGCCGCTGCAAAGGTTGGCCACGGAGTTGGCTGATTGCCCCGCTCAGGGGAATGTTGCCGCTTGACGGCAATGTGAGAAATGGGGCCGCCGCGACGCTGATAAATAATGCTGCGTCGGGCAACCATCCTTAAACAAGCTGAGGAATACCACGCGAATGGCTTACTCGTATACAGAAAAAAAGCGTATCCGTAAGGATTTTGGCAAGCTGCCACACGTCATGGACATCCCGCATCTGCTGGCGATTCAGTTGGACTCTTACCGACAGTTCGCCCAAGCAGGTAAGGCCGATAATGAAAGAAAAGATATCGGTCTGCAAGCGGCATTTAAGTCAGTATTCCCTATTAGCTCTTACTCTGGCAGCGCCGCGCTTGAGTACGTGAGCTACAGCCTCGGCAAGCCCGTATTTGACGAAAAAGAGTGCATGCTGCGCGGCGCTACCTTTGCTGTGCCGCTGCGCGTAAAAGTTCGTCTGATTATTTACGATAAAGAGTCCTCGACCAAAGCGATCAAGGATATTAAAGAGCAAGAAGTGTACATGGGTGAAATTCCACTCATGACCGACCACGGCACCTTTATTATTAACGGTACCGAGCGTGTAATTGTCAGCCAGTTGCACCGTTCACCGGGCGTATTTTTTGAGCACGACAAAGGTAAGACTCACAGCTCCGGTAAATTGCTCTACAGCGCGCGCGTTATTCCTTACCGTGGTTCATGGCTCGACTTTGAGTTTGATCCTAAGGATCTTGTTTACGTACGTATCGACCGCCGCCGTAAACTGCCAGCGACTATTTTGTTGCGCGCGCTGGGTTACAGCAACGAGCAGATTCTCGACATGTTCTTCGAGACCTCGACCTTTGAAATCGGTGAAGAGATCAAGCTCGAGCTTGTACCTGCACGTTTGCGCGGCGAAATTGCCAGCTTCGATATCAAAGACGGCGAAGGCAATGTTGTGGTTGAAGAGGGCCGCAGGGTTACTGCGCGCCATATTGGCAAGCTCGAAAAAGCCGGTGTTAGCCAGTTGGTTGTGCCAGCTGACTACATCCTGGGGCTGAGCATAGCCAAAGATATCGTCAACACCGATACCGGTGAAGTCGTACTCGAGTGTAATACCGAGATCACCGAAGAGGTTATCGAAACTCTGCGCGAAGCAAATGTCTCCGGTATCGAGACGCTGTACACCAACGATCTCGACTGCGGTTCGTTTGTTTCCGACACCTTGCGTATTGACCCAAGCCGCACCGAGCTTGAGGCGCTGGTGGAAATCTACCGCATGATGCGCCCCGGTGAGCCGCCGACAAAAGAAAGTGCTGAAGCCCTGTTTGAGAACTTGTTCTTCTCTTACGAGCGTTACGATTTAAGCGCCGTTGGCCGCATGAAGTTCAACCGTCGCTTAGGTCGTGAGGAAGAGACCGGCGAAGGTATTCTCTCTCGAGAAGACATCGTTGATGTACTGAAAACATTAATTTCCATCCGCAACGGTGACGGCACCGTCGATGATATCGACCACCTCGGTAACCGCCGTGTGCGCTCCGTTGGTGAAATGGCCGAGAACCAATTCCGCGTAGGTCTGGTTCGTGTAGAGCGCGCTGTTAAAGAGCGTTTGAGCATGGCTGAATCAGAAGGCCTGATGCCTCAGGATCTGATCAATGCCAAGCCTGTTGCCGCTGCAGTTAAAGAGTTCTTCGGTTCATCTCAGCTGTCTCAATTTATGGATCAGAACAACCCGCTGTCTGAGGTAACTCACAAGCGTCGTGTTTCTGCTCTCGGCCCCGGTGGTCTGACGCGTGAGCGCGCCGGCTTTGAGGTTCGCGATGTTCACTCAACTCACTACGGTCGCGTATGTCCAATTGAGACCCCTGAAGGTCCAAACATTGGTCTGATTAACTCACTGGCAACCTATGCCCGCACCAACAGCTACGGCTTCCTCGAAAGCCCGGTGCGCAAAGTTGTCGACGGTAAAGTTACCGACGAGATCGAATACTTAAGTGCTATTAACGAAGCCCATTTCGTAATTGCACAGGCGTCTGCCACCATTGACGACAATGGTATGTTGAGCGACGAGCTGGTCAGCTCGCGTCACATGGGCGAATTTACCTTAAAGACCCCGGCCGATGTTGAATATATGGACGTCAGCCCGCGCCAGGTTGTATCGGTTGCGGCCTCATTGATTCCGTTCCTCGAGCACGATGATGCGAACCGCGCATTGATGGGCTCGAACATGCAGCGTCAGGCTGTACCTACCCTGAAAGCGCAGAAACCTCTGGTTGGTACCGGTATGGAGCGCACCGTTGCGCGCGATTCCGGCGTCTGTGAGGTTGCTAAGCGCGGCGGTACGGTTGAGCGTGTTGACGCCGGCCGCATTGTTATCAAGGTAAGTGATGAAGAAGTTGACGCCGGCGAAGCGGGTGTTGATATCTACAACTTGACCAAGTACACCCGTTCGAACCAGAACACCTGTATTAACCAGCGCCCACTGGTGCGTGTTGGCGATACGATTGCCCGCGGTGACATCCTCGCCGATGGCCCGTCGGTTGACTTAGGTGAGCTGGCGCTCGGCCAGAACATGCGTATCGCGTTTATGACCTGGAATGGTTATAACTTCGAGGATTCCATCCTCGTTAGCGAAAATGTCGTTCAGGAAGATCGTTTTACCTCTATTCACATTCAAGAGCTGACTTGTATCGCACGTGATACCAAGCTCGGCAGTGAAGAGATCACCGCAGATATTCCCAATGTTGGCGAAGGCGCGCTGTCTAAACTTGACGAAAGCGGCATTGTTTATGTCGGTGCTGAAGTGATCGCCGGTGACATCCTGGTCGGTAAGGTTACGCCTAAAGGTGAGACCCAGCTGACTCCGGAAGAAAAACTGCTGCGCGCAATTTTTGGTGAGAAAGCCTCCGATGTTAAAGACACGTCGCTGCGTGTGCCTTCAAGTGTTAAAGGTACAGTAATCGACGTACAGGTCTTTACTCGCGATGGACTGGAAAAAGATCAGCGCTCTAAAGAAATCGAAGAGATGATGCTCGACGAGGTTCGCAAAGACCTCAACGAAGAGTTCCGCATCATCGAAGAGGCCACCTTTGAGCGCCTCAAGCGCGCTCTGGTTGGCCAGACCGCAGCCAATAACAGCGGCGTTAAGAAAGGCGCAGAAGTGACTGCCGAGCAGCTCGAAGCTTTGGCTCTGAGTGATTGGTTCAAGATCCGCATGGCCGACGATGCGCTCAATGAGCAGCTCGACCTGGCCGAAGAGCACCTGGCTGAGAGCCGCAAAGAGCTCGACGCGCGCCTCGAAGACAAGCGTAAAAAGCTTGAAACCGGCGATGACTTGGCGCCTGGCGTACTTAAGATTGTCAAGGTTTACCTCGCGATCAAACGTCGTATTCAGCCCGGTGACAAGATGGCGGGCCGCCACGGTAACAAGGGTGTTATCTCGACCATTGTGCCGGTTGAAGATATGCCTTACGACGAGCACGGCCGTCCTATCGACATCGTTTTAAACCCACTGGGTGTACCGTCGCGAATGAACGTTGGTCAGGTGCTTGAAATGCACTTGGGCTTAGCGGCTAAAGGTCTCGGTGAAAAGATCGATACCATGGTCAAAGAGCAGCGTGAAATCGCTGAGCTTCGCAAGTTCCTCGCCGAGGTTTACAACCACAGCGACGAAGTTAAAGTTGAGCAGCTCGACAGCTTCAGCGATGACGAAATTCGCGAGTTGGCAGCGAATTTGCGCGCGGGTGTACCGATGGCGACACCGGTATTTGACGGCGCCAAAGAGAGTGAAATTAAAGAGCTGCTGAAGCTGGCCGATCTGCCAGAAAGTGGCCAGATGACACTCTTTGATGGCCGTACGGGCGACGCATTTATGCGCCCGACTACCGTCGGTTACATGTATATGCTGAAACTGAATCACCTGGTTGATGACAAGATGCACGCCCGTTCTACCGGTTCGTACTCACTTGTTACTCAGCAGCCTCTGGGCGGTAAAGCTCAGTTTGGTGGTCAGCGATTCGGTGAGATGGAGGTTTGGGCCCTCGAAGCATACGGTGCGGCGTACACGCTGCAGGAAATGCTCACAGTTAAGTCGGATGACGTTGCTGGACGTACAAAAATGTACAAAAACGTTGTCGACGGTGATCACCGTATGGAGCCTGGTATGCCGGAATCCTTTAACGTACTTGTTAAAGAGATCCGCTCCCTGGGCATCAATATCGAACTCGAATAATCCAAACACCAAATTAAGGGTGGGTTGTCAGCTTTATGCGGCAACCCAATAGACAGCGATAAGCTGGAGGAAAAGCCTTGAAAGACTTACTGAATCTTATTAAAAACCAGGGTCAGACGATGGAGTTCGATGGTATCCGCATCGGCCTGGCCTCCCCGGAAATGATCCGTTCCTGGTCTTTTGGTGAAGTTAAAAAGCCAGAAACCATTAACTACCGCACCTTCAAGCCCGAGCGCGACGGCTTGTTCTGTGCCAAGATTTTTGGCCCGGTAAAAGATTACGAGTGCCTGTGCGGTAAGTACAAGCGCATGAAGCACCGCGGCATTATCTGTGAAAAATGTGGTGTTGAAGTAACCCTGACCAAAGTTCGCCGCGACCGCATGGGTCACATCGAGCTGGCCAGCCCGGTTGCGCATATCTGGTTTTTGAAATCTCTGCCAAGCCGCATCGGTTTGTTGCTCGACATGACTCTGCGCTCAATCGAGCGTGTGCTGTATTTTGAAAGCTATGTTGTCACCGAGCCGGGTATGACTACACTCGAGCGCGGCCAGTTGCTGACCGACGAACAGTACTACGAGGCGATGGAAGAGTTTGGCGACGAGTTTGAAGCCAAGATGGGCGCCGAAGCAATCGAAGCGCTGATCTCTGATATTCACCTTGAAAGTGAAGTTCAGCGCCTGCGTGAAGAGATTCCGCAAACCAATTCTGAAACCAAGATCAAAAAGCTGAGCAAGCGTCTGAAGCTGCTTGAAGCGTTTTACCAAAGTGGCAATAAGCCAGAGTGGATGATTCTTGAGGTACTGCCTGTACTTCCACCTGATCTGCGCCCACTGGTTCCTCTCGACGGCGGTCGTTTTGCGACTTCAGACTTGAACGATCTCTACCGTCGTGTAATCAACCGCAACAACCGTTTGAAGCGTCTTCTGGACCTGAACGCTCCTGACATCATCGTGCGCAACGAAAAGCGTATGTTGCAAGAATCTGTTGATGCGCTACTCGATAACGGCCGTCGCGGTCGTGCGATCACCGGCTCCAACAAGCGTCCTCTGAAATCACTTGCCGACATGATTAAAGGTAAGCAGGGTCGTTTCCGTCAGAACCTGCTCGGTAAGCGTGTTGACTACTCTGGCCGTACCGTAATTGTATCCGGTCCTGAGCTGCGCCTGCACCAGTGTGGTCTGCCTAAGAAGATGGCCCTCGAGCTGTTTAAGCCGTTTATCTTCTCCAAGCTTGAGCACCGTGGCCTTGCGACCACCATTAAAGCTGCGAAGAAAATGGTTGAGCGCGAAGAGCCCATCGTATGGGACATCCTCGACGAAGTTATTCGCGAGCACCCGGTACTGCTCAACCGCGCACCAACGCTTCACCGTCTCGGTATCCAGGCGTTTGAGCCTGTACTGATTGAAGGTAAAGCACTGCAGTTGCACCCACTGGTTTGTGCCGCGTATAACGCTGACTTCGATGGTGACCAGATGGCTGTTCACGTTCCTTTGACGCTGGAAGCCCAGCTCGAAGCGCGTGCGCTGATGATGTCGACCAACAACATCCTTTCACCTGCCTCCGGTGAGCCTATCATCGTTCCTTCTCAGGACGTTGTACTCGGCTTGTACTGGATGAGCCGCGAGCGTGTAAACGACCTCGGTGAAGGCATGATGTTCTCCGACGCCAACGAAGTCAGCCGAGCTTATTACGGTGGCAAGGTTGGCCTGCAGGCAAAAATTAAATGTCGCATTACCGAATACGCCATTCGCGAAGACGGTGAAAAAGATAAAATCACCCGTGTGGTCGATACCACGGTCGGTCGTGTACTGTTCTCTGAGATCGTGCCCGAAGGCATTCCATTTGACCTGGTCAACAAAAACCTGGTTAAAAAGGCGATCTCCAACCTGATCAACTTCTGTTACCGTCAGGTAGGCCTGAAAGAAACGGTTATTTTTGCCGATCAGCTGATGTACATGGGTTACGCGTTCTCGACCAAGTCGGGTTCGTCCATCGGTGTCAACGACTTTGAAATCCCGGTTGAGAAAGCAGGCATTATCGACAGCGCCGAAGCCGAAGTAAAAGACATCGAGAGTCAGTTCTCTTCCGGTCTTGTGACCGCTGGTGAAAAATACAACAAGGTTATCGACATCTGGTCGCGTGCAAACGACCTGGTAACCAAGTCGATGATGGAAGGCATCTCAAAAGAGCCCGTCAAGACCAAAGACGGCGAAGACAGTGAGCAAGCCTCGTTTAACTCGGTGTTTATGTATGCCGATTCCGGTGCGCGTGGTTCACAAGCCCAGATTCGTCAGCTCGCCGGTATGCGTGGTCTGATGGCTCGTCCGGACGGCTCAATTATCGAGACCCCAATTATCGCGAACTTCCGTGAAGGTCTGAACGTACTGCAGTACTTCATCTCTACTCACGGTGCTCGTAAAGGTTTGGCCGATACCGCACTGAAAACGGCGAACTCCGGTTACCTGACCCGTCGTCTGGTAGACGTTGCTCAGGACGTTGTTGTTACTTCTGTAGACTGTGGCACCGACTCTGGTATGACCATGACACCTGTGATCGAAGGTGGTGACATCATCGAATCACTCGGTGATCGTATCCTCGGTCGTGTTGTGGCTCGCGACATCGTTAAGCCGGACAGCGACGAGATTTTGATACCTGCCGGTACACTGATCGACGAAGCCTGGGTTGAGCGCTTTGAAGCGATGGCTATCGATGAGGTTATCGTTCGCTCACCGGTAACCTGTGAGGCCAAATACGGTATTTGTTCCCAGTGTTACGGTCGCGATCTGGCCCGTGGTCACCGCGTTAACCAAGGTGAAGCTGTCGGTGTTATCGCCGCTCAGTCCATTGGTGAGCCGGGTACCCAGCTTACAATGCGTACCTTCCACATCGGTGGTGCGGCATCACGAGCGTCTGCCGCCGACAGTGTTGAGGTTCGCCAAGACGGTACCGTTCGTCTGCACAACATCAAAACCGTTACCCGTGCGGACGGCTGCTTAGTAGCGGTTAGTCGTAGTGGTGAATTGAGTGTTGCCGATAGCGCCGGTCGTGAGCGCGAGCGTTATAAGCTGCCTTACGGTGCTGTTATTAGCGTGCAGGACGGTCAGGAAGTTACTGGCGGCTCCGTTGTTGCTAAGTGGGATCCGCACACCCACCCAATCGTATCTGAAGTGGACGGTAAGGTTGCCCTGACGGGCGCCGAAGACGGCCTGTCTGTACGTAAGCAAACAGACGAGCTGACTGGTTTGAGCTCGCTGGAAGTTATGGACAGCGGTGAGCGTCCATCTGCTGGTAAAGATCTGAAGCCTGCGGTAACGCTGGTTGATGAAAACGGCAATGAAGTGACCTTGGGTAATACCAAGCAGCCAGCTCACTACCTGCTGCCGCCTAAAGCGATCTTAATGCTCAGCGACGGTGACGACATTAAAATTGGTGACGTTATTGCGCGTATTCCTCAGGAAGGCTCGAAGACCCGTGATATTACCGGTGGTCTGCCGCGTGTTGCCGATTTGTTTGAAGCGCGTAAGCCTAAAGAGCCAAGCATTCTTGCGGAAATCTCAGGTATCGTCAGCTTTGGTAAAGAAACCAAAGGCAAGCGCCGCTTGGTGATTACCCCGGCCGATGGTCAACCGCTGGCCGACGGCAGCACCCACTACGAAGTTCTGATTCCCAAGCACCGTCAGTTGACCGTGTTTGAAGGTGAGACCGTAACTAAGGGTGAAGTTGTATCGGAAGGCCCGAGCAACCCGCACGATATTCTGCGCCTGAAGGGTGTTGAAGCGCTTACTAACTATATCGTTAACGAGATCCAGGATGTTTACCGCCTCCAGGGTGTAAAAATTAACGATAAGCACATTGAAGTTATTGTGCGTCAGATGCTGCGCAAGGCCGAAGTTACCTCTATGGGTGACAGTGACTTTGTTAAAGGTGAGCAGGTTGAATACGCCCGCATGCTGGAGGCAAATGAAAAACTGCGCGCTGAAGGTAATGCCCCGGCTAACTACGAGCGCCAGTTGCTCGGTATTACCAAGGCGTCCCTGGCGACCGAGAGCTTTATTTCTGCGGCTTCGTTCCAGGAGACAACCCGCGTATTGACCGAGGCGGCGGTAACTGGTCGTATCGATAATCTGCGCGGTCTGAAAGAAAACGTGGTTGTCGGGCGTCTGATTCCTGCCGGTACTGGTTTGGCTTATCACAACGAGCGCCGCTCGAAAGCTGAGACTCAGGTCAGCAGTGACACAGTCAGTGCCGAGGAAATCGAGCACGCACTCACGGAAGCACTTAAGTCCAGCAACTAAAGCTGGATTTAAGTCTTCGACTTTGTTTTCAGCTAAGCACCGCCATCGCAAGCCTGCGTTACTGGTGCTTAGTTGACTCAATTGGGCAGCATCTATACAATGCGCCACCCGATTTGCCCCGGCTAGCCGTTTTTAGCCAGCCTGGTCGTTCGGTAAACCTTTGAAAACCGCCTCTAACGAGGCTCATTGGAGTAATTAATCAATGGCAACGATCAATCAGTTGGTCCGTAAGCCGCGCAAACGTGTTGCGAAAAAAAGCACCGTACCTGCGTTGGAGGCTTGCCCTCAGCGTCGTGGTGTTTGTACTCGCGTTTACACTACTACCCCTAAGAAGCCAAACTCGGCTTTGCGTAAGGTGTGTCGTGTACGTTTGACAAGTGGTTTTGAAGTCACCTCCTACATCGGTGGTGAAGGTCACAACCTGCAAGAGCACAGTGTTGTTCTGATTCGCGGTGGACGTGTGAAGGATTTGCCTGGTGTACGTTACCACACTGTACGCGGTTCTCTGGATACCTCAGGTGTTGCAGACCGTCGTCAGCGTCGTTCTAAGTACGGTGCCAAGCGTCCTAAGTAAACAAATTTTATTTCAGTAAGGCCGAGCAAGTTCACCTCGAGTGAAACGTCTCGGAGTAACCTGAATAGAGAGAGCAATTATGCCTAGAAGAAGAGTTGTCGCGAAACGCGAAATTCTGCCAGATCCGAAGTTTAACAACGTCACTCTGGCCAAGTTCATGAACCACGTAATGATCAGTGGTAAAAAATCTGTAGCTGAGCGTATCGTTTACGGTGCCCTCGACATCGTTGCAGAAAAAGCAGACAAAGAAGCTCTGGAAATCTTCGCCGAAGCGCTTGAGAACGTAGCGCCTCTGGTGGAAGTTAAGTCTCGCCGTGTTGGTGGTGCGACTTACCAGGTGCCTGTTGAAGTTCGCCCTTCACGTCGCGAAGCTCTGGCCATGCGTTGGTTGGTTGAATACGCTCGCGGTCGCGGTGAAAAGTCCATGGCTCAGCGCCTGGCGGGTGAGCTGATCGACGCTAGCCAAAGCAAAGGCAGTGCGGTTAAGAAAAGAGAAGATGTGCACCGTATGGCAGAAGCCAACAAGGCCTTCTCTCACTTCCGCTTCTAATACAATTTATTGTATTGGTACTAAAAGGCAGCCTCCGGGCTGCCTTTTATGGTTTTAACGAACAGAAATTTCACAGCTTTGTCATCAACGCCGGGTAGAGCATTTGCGCGGCATTGGGCAAAAACTAAGGAAAATACCGTGGCCCGTAAGACTCCCATATCCCGCTATCGCAATATTGGTATCTGTGCTCATGTCGACGCAGGTAAGACCACCACTACCGAGCGAGTGCTGTTTTATACCGGCTTGTCTCACAAAATTGGTGAGGTGCACGACGGTGCGGCAACGATGGATTGGATGGAGCAGGAGCAAGAGCGCGGTATTACCATTACCTCGGCGGCGACGACGTGTTTTTGGTCGGGCATGCAAAAACAGTTTGATCAGCACCGCATTAATATTATTGATACGCCGGGGCACGTTGATTTCACCATTGAGGTAGAGCGCTCTTTGCGTGTGCTCGATGCAGCGGTTGTTGTGCTTTGTGGCTCTTCCGGTGTTCAGCCGCAGACCGAAACTGTGTGGCGCCAAGCCAACAAATACGAAGTTCCGCGCATGGTCTTTGTCAACAAGATGGACAGGGCCGGCGCGGATTTTTTAAGTGTGGTTGAGCAGTTAAAAGATCGCCTCGGTGCGAACCCTGTGCCCCTGCAAATGACTATTGGTGCAGAAGATGAATTTAAAGGTGTGGTCGACCTGATTAAACAAAAAGCCATCCTCTGGAATGAGGATGATATGGGCATGACGTTCGAGTACGCCGATATTCCGGCGGATATGGCCGACGAATGTGAGTTGTTGTACGAGCAGTTGGTCGAAGCAGCTGCTGAGTCCAGCGATGAGCTGATGGAAAGGTACCTTGAAGAGGGAGAGCTCAGCGAAGAAGAGATTAAAGCCGGTATTCGCCAGCGCACAATTAACAACGAAATTGTGCCTGTGCTCGGCGGTTCCGCATTTAAAAACAAGGGTGTTCAGGCTGTGCTTGATGCCGTTGTTGAATACCTGCCGTCGCCGACTGAGGTTAAGGCAATCGAAGGTCATCTCGAAGGCAGTGAAGAAATAGAGGCGCGTGAAGCTGACGACAGCGCGCCGTTTTCTGCGCTCGCATTTAAAATTGCCACGGACCCTTACGTAGGCACCTTGACCTTCTTCCGTGTTTACTCCGGCAAACTCGAATCGGGCAGCGCGGTATATAACTCCGTTAAAGGTAAAAAAGAGCGCATCGGCCGTATGGTGCAAATGCACTCCAATAGCCGCGAGGATATTAAAGAGGTGCTGGCTGGTGATATCGCTGCGGCCATTGGCCTTAAGGATGTCACTACGGGCGACACCCTCTGTGCTGAAAATGGCAAGATTGTGCTCGAGCGTATGGATTTCCCTGAGCCAGTTATCTCGGTTGCGGTTGAGCCTAAAACTCAGGCCGACCAGGAAAAAATGGGTATTGCACTCGGCAAGCTGGCGCAGGAAGACCCGAGTTTTAAAGTCAAAACCGACGAAGAAACAGGGCAGACCATTATTTCGGGTATGGGTGAATTGCACCTGGATATTCTGGTCGATCGCATGCGTCGCGAATTCAGCGTCGAGGCAAATATCGGCAAGCCGCAAGTGGCTTATCGCGAGCGTATTACCGCGGTTAGTGAAATCGAAGGTAAGTTTGTTCGCCAAAGTGGCGGCAAAGGGCAGTACGGTCATGTTTGGTTGAAGTTTGAGCCCGCCGAAGATCCAAATGCCGAAGGTCTCGAGTTTGTAAATGAAATTGTTGGTGGTGCGGTACCGAAAGATTTTATTCCTGCAGTGCAAAAAGGTATCGAGGGACAGATGGATAACGGCGTACTTGCCGGCTTTCCTTTGCTCGGTTTGAAGGCAACTTTATACGATGGCTCTTTTCACGATGTTGACTCTAATGAAATGGCCTTTAAGATTGCTGCTTCGATGGCGACCAAGAAGCTAGCCGACGAAGGCAGTGCGGTGTTGCTTGAGCCAATGATGAAAGTTGAAGTAGTTACGCCTGAAGAAAATATGGGTGATGTAGTTGGTGATTTAAATCGTCGCCGGGGCATCATTCACGGTATGGATGAAAATCCATCGGGTAAGGTTGTCGACGCTGAAGTGCCGCTTGCGGAAATGTTTGGTTACGCCACAGATTTGCGCTCTGCTACTCAAGGTAGGGCAACCTTTACGATGGAGTTTGAGCGCTACGCCGAAGCGCCGGCGAATGTTGCCGAAGATATTATTGGTCGGCACGGCTAAGCCTGTGTTGCTCGATGGGTTAATTTTTATTTAATAGGTTTTATTTGAGCTCAGCCGAACAAACGTGGGGCTGACTTGTTTACTTAAAGGAGAGCTGTAATGGCTAAAGAAACTTTTGAACGTACGAAACCCCACGTCAACGTGGGTACCATCGGTCACGTTGACCATGGTAAAACTACCCTGACTGCTGCACTGACTCGTGTTTGTGCTGAAGTGTGGGGCGGTGAGCTGAAGAACTTTGATGAGATCGATAACGCTCCAGAAGAGCGCGAGCGCGGTATCACCATCGCTACTTCTCACGTAGAGTACGATTCACCAAGCCGTCACTACGCCCACGTAGACTGCCCGGGTCACGCCGACTACGTTAAAAACATGATTACCGGTGCTGCTCAGATGGATGGCGCTATCCTGGTTTGTGGCGCGACCGACGGTCCTATGCCTCAGACTCGCGAGCACATCCTGCTGTCTCGCCAGGTTGGTGTTCCTTACATCGTTGTATTCCTGAACAAAGCTGACCTGCTTGCAGAAGACTGTGGCGGCGTTGACTCTGAAGAATACGCTGAGATGCTCGAGCTGGTAGACATGGAAATCCGTGATCTGCTGAGCACTTACGAATTCCCTGGCGACGACACGCCAATTATCGCCGGTTCTGCTCTGATGGCTCTGAATGGCCAGGACGACAACGAGCTCGGTACTTCTGCTGTTAAGAAGCTGGTTGAGACTCTCGACGAGTACATCCCTGAGCCAGAGCGTGCTATTGATCAGCCGTTCCTGATGCCAATTGAAGACGTATTCTCGATCTCTGGTCGTGGTACTGTTGTTACCGGTCGTGTTGAGCGCGGCATCATCAACGTTGGTAACGAAATCGAAATTGTCGGTATCAAAGAAACTCAAACCACTACTTGTACTGGTGTTGAGATGTTCCGCAAGCTGCTCGACGAAGGTCGTGCAGGTGAGAACGTTGGTGTGCTTCTGCGTGGTACCAAGCGTGACGAAGTTGAGCGTGGTCAGGTTCTGGCTATCCCAGGTTCAATCACTCCTCACACCAAGTTTGAAGGCGAAGTTTACGTGCTGTCTAAAGATGAAGGCGGTCGTCACACTCCTTTCTTTAAAGGTTACCGTCCTCAGTTCTACTTCCGTACTACTGACGTAACGGGTGCTTGTGAGCTGCCAGAAGGCGTTGAAATGGTAATGCCTGGCGACAACATTCAAATGTCTGTTGAGCTGATCGCGCCTATCGCGATGGAAGAGGGGCTGCGTTTTGCTATCCGTGAGGGTGGCCGTACCGTAGGTGCGGGTGTTGTAGCTAAGATCATCGCTTAAGCATCGTTTTTGTGCTTGTTTAAAAGGGCTGCCCGCAAGGGTGGCCCTTTTTATTTGTCCTTTGCGGTCGCTTTGTTCGCTTTGTTGTATTTCTATACAAAATGCGCTTGACAGTATCCGGTCAGGTCAATAGAATGCGCGCTCATTTCGCCCCGGGCTCATTTGTTTGGCCTCGAAGGCGATTGTTCTTTAAAGAATTTTGGAGTTTAGCTTAGATGCAAAATCAGCGTATCAGAATCCGTCTGAAAGCCTTTGATCACAAGTTGATTGACGCTTCCACTCAGGAAATTGTAGATACTGCCAAGCGCACCGGTGCTCAGGTTCGTGGCCCGATCCCACTGCCTACCCGTAAAGAGCGCTACACAGTGTTGATTTCGCCTCATGTAAACAAAGATGCGCGCGATCAATACGAGATTCGCACGTACAAGCGTCTGCTGGACATTGTCGAGCCAACTGAAAAAACAGTTGATGCTCTGATGAAGCTCGATCTGGCAGCGGGTGTAGAGGTTCAAATTAGTCTGGGCTAAATTCCGTGGTGTAACGCTCTGAAATGGGCGGCCATAGCGGGTCCCGGGTTAATGGGGGAAAGCCCCGTACACGAAGAGGTTAAAAGATGACTATCGGTTTAGTCGGTCGCAAAAGCGGCATGACACGTGTTTTTACTGACGAAGGTCAGTCTATCCCTGTAACGGTTATTGAAGTAGAAGCTAACCGTGTTACACAAGTTAAGACTGTAGATTCAGACGGCTATGAAGCTGTTCAGGTTACCGTTGGTGCTCGTCGCGCCAGTCGTGTAGTTAAGCCTGCAGCAGGTCACTTCGCTAAGGCGGAGCAAGAGGCTGGTCGTGGTCTTTGGGAATTCCGCAACGAAGCGGGTGAGGCCATCGAAGTTGGTGCGGCTCTCACTGTTGAGCGTTTCGAAGCTGGTCAAAAAGTTGATGTTACTGGTGCCTCTAAAGGTAAAGGTTTTGCCGGTGGTGTTAAGCGTTGGAACTTCCACATGCAAGACGCTACTCACGGTAACTCAATTTCTCACCGTGCTCCTGGTTCTATCGGTCAGTGTCAAACACCTGGTCGTGTGTTTAAAGGCAAGAAGATGGCCGGCCACATGGGTGCGGAGCGTTCAACTGTTCAGAATCTTGAGGTTGTTCGCGTAGATGCAGAGCGTGGCTTACTGCTTGTTAAAGGTGCTGTTCCTGGTGCACCTGGTGGTGACGTAATTGTGCGTCCTGCTGTCAAGCTGAAAAACGCCTAAGTCGGCTCACTAAAGATTTCGTGTTCTAGGAGTTAACCATGGAACTCAACATTACTACTCCGCAGGGTCAAAAAGGTACAGTTGCAGTATCTGACGAAGCCTTCGGTAAAGAGTTTAATCAAGACCTCGTGCATCAGGCCGTAGTTGCCTATGCGGCGGGTGCTCGTCAGGGTAGCAAGGCGCAAAAGTCTCGCTCTGATGTGAGCGGCGGTGGCAAAAAGCCATGGCGTCAAAAAGGTACTGGTCGCGCTCGTGCCGGTACTATTCGTAGCCCATTGTGGCGCAGCGGTGGTGTGACTTTTGCCGCTTCTCCACGTGACTACAGTCAAAAGCTGAATAAGAAAATGTACCGCGCCGCTTTGCGCAGTATTTTCTCTGAGTTGGCTCGTTCTGAGCGTTTGGTTGTTGTGGAAGACTTCGCTGTTGAAGCCCCTAAAACCAAAGCTCTGGTTCAAAAGCTGGCTGACTACGATCTGAGTGATGTGCTGATTGTTGTTGAAGATGTTCAAGAGAATCTGTACCTCGCTGCGCGCAACCTGCACCGCGTTGATGTTCGCGATATTCAGGGCGTTGATCCAGTAAGTCTGGTTGGTTTTGACAAGGTGTTGGTCACTGTTGCCGCCCTTAAGAAGCTTGAGGAGGCTTTGGCATGAGTGAAGCGCGTTTATACAAAGTAATTCTTGCGCCTGTGATCTCTGAGAAAACTACCCGTGTAGCTGAGTTGGCTAACCAGGTTGTTTTTAAAGTAATTAAAGATGCAACTAAAGACGAAATTCGTGCAGCCGTTGAGAAAGTGTTTGATGTCAAAGTTGAACAGGTTCGCGTGCTGAACGTCAAAGGTAAGACCAAGCGTACTCGTTTTGGTCTCGGTCGCCGCAGCGACTGGAAAAAAGCTTACGTCAGCTTGGCCGAAGGTCAAGAAATCGACTTTGCGATCGCTGAGTAAGGAGAAGAGAAGTGGCTATTGTAAAACGTAAACCTACGTCTCCCGGTCGCCGTTTTGTTGTAGATGTTGTTAATGCTGATCTGCACAAAGGCGCGCCTTACGGCCCTCTTCTGGACAGTGCTCCAAAGAGCGGTGGTCGTAACAACCTGGGTCGTATCACTACTCGTCACCGCGGTGGTGGTCACAAACAGCGTTACCGTGTTGTTGACTTTAAGCGCAACAAAGATGGTATCCCAGCCAAGGTTGAACGCATTGAGTACGATCCAAATCGTACCGCGCACATTGCTTTGATTTGCTACCTCGATGGTGAGCGTCGCTACATTATCGCCCCTAAGGGTTTGAAGTCTGGCGACACCATTGTTAGCGGCGACGCTGCTGACATTAAAGTGGGCAATACTCTGCCGCTGCGCAACGTGCCAGTTGGTAGCACTGTTCACTGTGTTGAGTTGAAGCCTGGCAAAGGCGCTCAGTTGGCTCGCTCTGCGGGTACTTCTGTACAGCTGGTTGCTCGCGAAGGCCGCCATGCAACCCTGCGTTTGCGCAGTGGTGAAATGCGACGTGTTCTTGCTGACTGTCGTGCAACCCTCGGTGAGGTGAGCAACAGCGAACACAGCCTGCGTTCACTGGGTAAAGCTGGTGCTACGCGCTGGCGTGGTATTCGCCCAACCGTTCGCGGTGTTGCGATGAACCCGGTAGATCACCCGCACGGTGGTGGTGAAGGTCGTACTTCTGGTGGCCGTCATCCGGTATCACCTTGGGGTACACCGGCTAAGGGTTATAAGACTCGTAAGAACAAGCGTACCGATAAGATGATCGTACGCCGTCGAAACAAAAAGTAAGCGTCTTACGCTAAAGGTTAAGAGGGTATTCTAGTGCCACGTTCGCTGAAAAAAGGTCCGTTTATTGACCATCACCTGCTGGCTAAAGTTGAAGTCGCAGCTGAAAAAAACGATCGTCGTCCAATTAAAACTTGGTCACGTCGATCCATGATTCTCCCAAACATGGTTGGCCTGACGATTTCTGTTCATAACGGCCGTCAGCATGTGCCTGTACTTGTCTCGGAAGAGATGGTCGGTCACAAACTGGGTGAGTTTGCCCCAACCCGCACTTATCGCGGACACGTGGCTGATAAAAAAGCCAAGCGTTAATAGTTAATTCGGAGTAGAACGATGGAAGTAGCAGCAGTATTACGCGGCGCTCGATTGTCGGCTCAAAAAGCACGCCTGGTTGCAGACCAAGTTCGCGGTAAGCCTGTTGAAGAGGCGCTGGATATTCTTACTTTCAGCACTAAAAAAGGCGCACAACTGGTTAAGAAAGTGCTTGAGTCAGCAATTGCCAACGCCGAGCACAACGAAGGTGCGGATGTTGATGAGCTGAAAGTATCAACCATTTTTGTTGATGAAGGCTTCACTATGAAGCGTATTCAGCCTCGTGCAAAAGGGCGCGCAGATCGTATTTTGAAGCGCACTTGTCACATTACTGTGAAAGTAGCGGAATAAGAGAGAGCGACTTATGGGTCAGAAAGTACATCCTACAGGTATTCGTCTCGGCATTGTTAAGCGTCATCGCTCAACTTGGTATGCCGGTAAGAAAGAGTACGCAGACAAACTCAATACAGACTTAAAAGTTCGTGAGTTTGTTGAAAAGAAACTCGCTCACGCTTCTGTAAGCCGTATTGATATCGAGCGTCCTGCCAACACTGCTCGTGTGACAATTCACACTGCACGCCCTGGCATCGTTATCGGTAAAAAAGGTGAAGATGTTGAAAAGCTGCGCGCGGAAATCTCTAAAGAGATGGGCGTACCGGTTCACATCAATATCGAAGAAATTCGCAAGCCTGATCTCGACGCAGCTTTGGTTGCCCAGAGCGTAGCTCAGCAGCTCGAGCGTCGTGTTATGTTCCGCCGCGCTATGAAGCGCGCTGTACAAAATGCCATGCGTCAAGGCGCTCAAGGTGTGAAAGTTCAGGTTGGCGGTCGTCTCGGCGGTGCGGAGATTGCTCGTACTGAGTGGTATCGCGAAGGTCGTGTTCCTCTTCATACGCTGCGTGCTGATATCGACTACGCAACTGCAGAAGGTCTAACTACTTACGGCATCATCGGTGTCAAAGTTTGGATCTTCAAAGGTGAAGTCATCGGCGGTGTTGAAGAGCAAGAGCCTGCCAAGCAGCCAAAGAAAAAATCTAAAAAGTAAGCTGAAAATTTAATTTTCAGGCGAATAAGATTTAAAGAATTGAGAAAGGGTTAGCCAACAATGTTGCAGCCAAAACGTACAAAATTCAGAAAACAGCAGACGGGACGTAACCGTGGTTTAGCACTGCGTGGCTCGAAAGTTAGTTTTGGTGAATATGGACTTAAAGCCGTTGCCCGTGGTCGTATTACTGCGCGTCAAATTGAAGCGGCTCGTCGTGCCATGACTCGTCACATTAAACGTGGCGGTAAAATTTGGATCCGCGTCTTTCCTGACAAGCCAATTACTGAGAAGCCTCTCGAGGTTCGTCAAGGTAAAGGTAAGGGTAACGTTGAATACTGGGTATGCCAGATTCAGCCGGGTCGTGTACTTTACGAAATGGAAGGTGTTAGCGAAGAGCTGGCTCGCGAAGCGTTTGCACTGGCTGCAGCTAAGATTCCTTTCAAAACTACTTTTGTTAAACGGACGGTAATGTAATGAGCGAAAAAAATTACAGCGAAATGACCGTTGAAGAGCTGAAGGCTGAAGAGCTTTCTCTGCTGGAGTCTCAGTTTAAACTGCGCATGCAGAAGAACACTGGCCAGCTGAATCAAACGCACCTGCTTAAGCAAACGCGTCGTGATATCGCTCGAGTTAAAACCGCACTTAGTCAAAAGGCAGGTAACTAACAATGACTGAAGCGAAGAAATTGGTCCGTACGCTTAAAGGCCAGGTAGTTAGCAACAAGATGGACAAGTCCATCGTTGTTAAGATCGAGCGCAAAGTTAAGCACCCTGTTTACGGCAAGTATGTACTTAAGTCTTCAAAATTGAAGGCTCATGACGAAAACAACGATTGCAACATCGGCGATACTGTAACCATCGCTGAAACCCGTCCTCTGTCTAAGACAAAGTCATGGGCTCTGCAGTCTATCGACGAGCGCGCTAAAGAAATTTAACGCCGCCGCAAGACATTTGGAGAGACAGTAATGATTCAAACAGAAAGCTATCTCGATGTTGCTGATAACAGCGGTGCACGTCGTGTTATGTGTATCAAAGTGCTCGGTGGTTCTCACCGTCGCTACGCTCGTATTGGTGACATTATTAAAGTGACTGTTAAGGAAGCAATTCCTCGCGGTCGAGTTAAGAAAGGTCAAGTAATGAACGCTGTCGTCGTACGTACCAAAAAAGGTATTCGTCGTCAGGACGGTTCTCTGATTCGTTTCGACCAAAACGCTGCAGTTCTGCTTAACACCCAGGACGCGCCGATTGGCACTCGTATCTTCGGCCCCGTAACGCGTGAGCTTCGCTCTGAGAAGTTCATGAAGATTATTTCTCTGGCACCTGAGGTGCTGTAAGCATCTACAGTCGAGAGGAAAGAGTTTATGCAAAAGTTAAAGAAAAACGACGAAGTCATTGTTATCACCGGTCGTGATAAAGGTAAGCGTGGCAAGATTAATCGTGTTCTCTCTGACGGTCGTCTGATCGTTGGCGGTGTACAGATGATCAAAAAACACCAAAAGCCTAACCCACAACTGGGTGTGCAAGGTGGCATCGTTGAGAAAGAAGCGCCAATTGACGCCTCTAACGTAGCGATCTACAACTCATCAGCTCAAAAAGCTGACAAAGTTGCGATCAAAACTTTGGAAGACGGCAAAAAGATCCGCGTATTTAAATCAAATGGCGAGGCGGTAGACGGCTAAGACCGATCGCTTCGTGTTCGATAATTAAGCAGAGTAAAAAACATGGCCCGCTTAAGAGAGTTTTACACTAACGAAGTTGTAGCAAAGCTGAAAGAAGAGCTGAAGCTAGACAACGTTATGGAAGTGCCCAAGATCACCAAAATCACCATCAACATGGGTGTTGGTGAAGCTTTGGCAGACAAAAAAGTATTAGAGAATGCAACAGCTGACCTGGAAAAGATTGCCGGTCAAAAACCTGTCGTGACCAAAGCGCGTAAATCTATCGCGGGCTTTAAAGTTCGTGAAGGCTGGCCCATCGGTACCAAAGTTACTCTGCGTCAAGAGAAAATGTACGAGTTTTTGGATCGTCTGATTAACATCTCGATCCCTCGTGTTCGCGACTTCCGCGGTATTAGCCCCAAGCAATTTGACGGTCGCGGTAACTTCTCTATGGGTGTGACCGAGCAGATCATTTTCCCTGAGATCGATTACGACAAAGTCGACAAGCTGCGCGGTTTAGATATTTGCATCACCACGACCGCTCGCAACGACGAAGAAGGTCGTGCGCTGTTGAAAGCATTTAACTTCCCATTCAAAGGCTAGGGTAGAAATAACATGGCTAAGAAATCAATGATCGCTCGCGAAGCAAAACGTGCTAAGGCCGTTGATAAATTCGCTGCAAAACGCGCTGAATTGAAAGCGATTATCGCAAACCCTGAGTCTACTGAAGATGATGTTTGGGATGCGGTAATTAAACTGCAAAAGCTGCCTCGTAACTCCAGCCCGAGCCGTGGTCAGCGTCGTTGTCGTGTAACAGGTCGTCCACATGCGGTTTACCGCAAGTTTGGCCTGTGTCGCAACAAGCTGCGTGAAGCAGCGATGCGCGGTGACGTTCCTGGTTTGGTTAAAGCCAGCTGGTAATTGGGCAAGTAAGAGGAGTATAGAAAATGAGTATGCAAGATACCGTTGCAGATATGCTGACTCGTATTCGCAATGCCCAAATGGTTGGCAAGGCGGACGTGGTCATACCTTCATCAAATCTGAAAGCCGAAATCGCTCGCGTTTTGACTGAAGAAGGTTACGTTGGTGGTTTCAGCGTTGCAGGTGAAGTTAAAAAAGAACTGACTGTTGAGTTGAAGTATTTTGATGGCAAGCCTGTTATTGCCGAACTTCAGCGCAGCAGCCGCCCAGGTCTTCGCAACTATGTAAGCTCTAACGAGCTGCCTAGTGTGCGCGGTGGCCTCGGCGTAGCGATCGTTTCAACCTCTAAAGGTGTTATGACCGATCGCGCTGCACGCAGTGCAGGTATTGGTGGCGAAGTTCTCTGCACCGTATTCTAATTTAACGAGTTAAAGATTTAGGAAACAGCAATGTCACGTGTAGCTAACGCCCCGGTTGAACTGCCTGCTGCAGTAAAAATCGACCTGAAAGGGCAAGACTTACAGGTTTCCGGCAAGAACGGCAAATTGAGCCTGGTTGTTCACGAGCAAGTTAACGTTGAACAAGAAGATAAAGTGCTGAAGTTCGCAGCTGCTAATAACAGCAAAGAAGCTAAAGCACTGGCCGGCACCACTCGTGCACTGGTTAACAACATGGTTATCGGTGTCGAGAAAGGTTTTGAAAAGAAATTGATTTTGAACGGTGTTGGTTACCGTGCAAAAGCCTCTGGTAAAACAGTCAATATGGCCTTGGGTCTTTCCCACCCTGTTGACTACAACTTGCCAGAAGGTGTTACTGCCGAAACACCAAGCCAAACCGAAATCGTATTGAAGAGTGCTGACAAGCAACTTCTTGGTCAAGTAGCCGCGGAAATTCGCGCTTACCGTGAGCCAGAGCCTTATAAAGGCAAAGGTATTCGTTACTCGGATGAATACGTCCGCCGTAAAGAAGCTAAGAAGAAGTAAGGTCTGACAGGTAAACGATTATGAACGACAAGAAAGCATCAAGACTCCGTCGCGCTCGTCGCTCGCGCGCGAAGATTCGTGAGTTGAAAATTGCACGTCTGTGCGTTAACCGCACTCCTCGCCACATCTATGCTCAGATCATTGACGGCGAAGGCGCTAAAGTTTTGGCGACTGCATCAACCGTAGAAAAAGATCTGAAAGCGGGCGCCACCGGCAACGCCGATGCCGCGTCTAAAGTAGGTGCTCTGATTGCAGAGCGCGCTAAAGCTGCCGGTGTTGAAAAAGTTGCGTTTGACCGCAGCGGTTTTAAATTCCACGGCCGTGTTAAAGCTCTGGCTGACGCTGCGCGCGAAGCTGGTTTAGATTTCTAAGGGTAACGTTATGTCTCAACAAAATAACCGTGATGACGCCAATGCAGAAGGTTTCCGCGAGAAGCTGGTTCAGGTTAACCGCGTTGCCAAAACTGTAAAAGGTGGTCGTATCTTCGGCTTTACCGCGCTGACTGTTGTCGGTGATGGTGAAGGTCGTGTTGGCTTCGGTCGCGGCAAGGCGCGTGAAGTGCCTATCGCTATCCAGAAGGCAATGGAAAATGCTCGTCGTAACATGATCTCTGTTGAGCTGGACGGTGACACCATCCAGTACCCAACTAAAGGTCGCCACGGTGCCTCCAAGGTTTACATGCAGCCAGCGTCACAAGGTACTGGTGTTATTGCCGGTGGTGCAATGCGTGCAGTTCTTGAAATGGCCGGTGTACAAAACGTACTGGGCAAATGTTACGGCTCTACTAACCCCGTTAACGTGGTTCGCGCGACTTTTGAAGCGCTGCGCTCCATGGCTTCTCCTGAGCAAGTTGCAGCCAAACGCGGTAAGTCTGTAGAAGAAATTCGATAATTCATGCGGCGGCGTTCGCGCCGCGCATCTGGTGAATTACCATGGCAAAGAAAACAGTAAAAGTTACTCAAATTAAAAGCACCGCCGGTCGCCTGAAAGCACACATTGCGTGCGTTAAGGGTCTGGGCCTGCGTCGTATCGGTCACACCGTTGAAGTAGAAGATACGCCTTCAACTCGTGGCATGATTAACAAAGCATACTACTTGCTTCAGGTTGAGGGTGAATAAGATGCGTCTGAATACTTTAAGTCCTGCGCCTGGTCGCGTTAAAGAAGGCAAGCGCGTAGGTCGCGGTATCGGTTCCGGTCTCGGTAAGACTGCCGGTCGCGGTCACAAAGGTCAAAAATCTCGTTCCGGCGGCAGTGTTAAGCCCGGCTTCGAGGGTGGTCAAATGCCTTTGCAGAAGCGTCTGCCCAAGTACGGCTTCACTAGCCGTGTTGGCCGCGTAACTGCTGAGATTCGCACTGCTGAGTTGAACAACGTCGGCGGCGACGTGATCGATCTGGAGGCTTTAAAGTCAGCCGGTTTGATCAGCGCTGGTATTAAGCGCGCCAAAGTTTTCCTTTCTGGTGACGTTAGTAAAGCTGTAACCGTTAAAGGTTTGGCTGTGACCAAAGGCGCCCGTGCAGCAATTGAAGCTGCTGGCGGTAAAATCGAAGAGTAAGCGTTACTCCGACACTAAGGCAGCTAAGAGAGAAAGATATGGCACAGCCAGGTGGTTTACCTCTAGCGAATCAAAAAGGATTAGGCGAGCTCTGGGCTCGCCTTAAGTTTTTATTGCTCGCTATTTTTATCTATCGCGTAGGTACGCACATTCCCGTTCCTGGCATAGATCCAGAGCGCGTCGCGCAGCTGTTTGAACAAAACTCAGGCACTATCCTTGGCATGGTTAATATGTTCTCGGGTGGTGCTTTTGAGCGTATGAGTATTCTCGCTCTGGGTATCATGCCCTACATCTCTGCATCGATTATTATGCAGATGATGAGTGCAGTGACGCCGTCGCTCGAAGCGTTGAAAAAAGAAGGCGAAGCAGGGCGCCGCAAAATTAGCCAGTATACGCGCTGGTTAACGGTTGTTCTGGCTCTGGTTCAGGCTGCTGTTACTGTTGCCGGTATGGCCGGGAGTGGTTTTGCCTACGCCGGTCTGCACCCGATGAGTTTTTATGTCATCGCCGTGACCTCGCTGGTAACCGGTGCCGTATTTATGATGTGGCTCGGTGAGCAAATTACTGAGCGCGGTGTTGGCAACGGTATTTCGATGTTGATCTTTGCCGGTATTGTCGCGGGCTTGCCCAGCGCTGTCGGTCAAGCTTTCGAAAGTACCCGTCAGGGCGATCTTCACCCGCTGATGCTGTTGGCACTTGGTTTTGCTGCAACCGCCATTGTTTGGTTTGTGGTGCGTATGGAACGCGGTCAGCGCCGTATTACCATCCAATACGCTCGCAAGCAGGTTGGTCGCCAGGGGCACGTCGCGCAAAATACCAGCCACTTGCCGCTGAAGATTAATATGGCCGGTGTTATCCCGGTAATCTTTGCCTCGTCCATCCTGTTGTTCCCAGCTTCTATCGCGCAGTGGAGCGGCAACGCCAGCGAAGGTAAAACCGGTGAGATCTTACAAGACATTGCTCTGATGATTGGGCCCGGACAACCGCTTAACTATGTGATCTTTGCAGTATTGATTATCGCCTTCTGCTTTATCTATACCGCGATGATCTACAACCCCAAAGAAGTTGCCGACAACCTTAAAAAAGGTGGTGCCTACATTCCCGGTATTCGTCCCGGTGAGCAGAGTGCGCGTTATATCGACAACATTCTTACGCGACTGACTGTGGTGGGTTCACTGTACATTGCCGGTGTTGCTCTGTTGCCCCAGATTCTTATCTACAGCGCAGATATCCCGGTACTGCTTGGCGGTACCTCACTGTTGATTGTCGTTGTGGTTGTAATGGACTTTATGGCGCAGATTCAGAGCCACCTGATGAGTCATCAATATGACTCAGTGATGAAAAAGGCCAACCTGCAAAGTTACGGTCGCCGTTAATTCGCTATAAACGGTCAAGAGCAAGGCTCAATTGAGTTTTGCTCTTGACTTTTTTTTCGCCGTGGATAAAATCCACGGCCTTTCATGTAGAGGTAAGACGATGAAAGTTCGTGCATCTGTAAAAAAAGTATGCCGTAACTGCAAAATCGTGCGTCGCAAAGGTACTGTTCGCGTTATCTGCAGTGCTGAGCCACGTCACAAGCAGCGTCAAGGCTAATTGCTTTTGGGCGTGGACTTAGGGTCCTGGCCTTTTATCCCTTACTGGGCTAATAAACTCACGGTGTTGACTGTCGTTCGACAATTGTCGGGCTAATCCAAAAGTGGTCTATAGCGCAAGCGCGACGACTGCTGTTAACACTGAAACATATCTAAAATTGGAGTGCTTTTAATGGCTCGTATCGCTGGGGTCAATATTCCTGACAACAAGCATGCCGTCATCTCCCTGACCTATGTATATGGGGTTGGTCGCACCACTGCTCAGCAGATCTGTGCTGCCGTTGGCATCGAAGAATCTACTAAAATCGGTTCTATCGACGAAGCAAAAATGGACGAAATCCGCGCTGAAGTTGCAAAACTCACCGTGGAAGGCGACCTGCGTCGTGAAATTTCCATGAACATCAAGCGTTTGATGGACTTAGGCTGCTACCGTGGTCTGCGTCACCGTCGTAACCTTCCGCTTCGTGGTCAACGTACCAAGACTAATGCGCGCACGCGCAAAGGTCCTCGTAAACCGATTAAGAAGTAAGGGGCTGATGAATCATGGCTAAGCCAAGCGGAAAATCCGCCAAGAAAAAAGTCAAAAAGACAGTTGTTGACGGCGTTGCTCACATTCACGCTTCATTCAACAACACCATCGTAACCATTACCGATCGTCAGGGTAACGCTCTGTCATGGGCCACCGCTGGTGGTTCCGGTTTCCGTGGTTCTCGTAAATCTACTCCGTTTGCTGCTCAGGTAGCTGCCGAGCGCGCAGGTCAAGCTGCACAAGAGTACGGTTTAAAGAACCTCGATGTTGAAGTTAAGGGCCCTGGCCCCGGTCGCGAATCAGCAGTTCGCGCTCTGAACAACATCGGTTACAAAATCACAAATATTACGGACACGACTCCTGTTCCTCATAACGGCTGTCGTCCTCCGAAGAAACGTCGCGTATAAGGGGGTTTGAATAATGGCTCGTTATCTTGGACCTACTTGTAAACTGTCTCGCCGTGAAGGTACTGACCTTTTCTTAAAGAGCGGTGTACGTGCATTAGAAAGTAAATGTAAAGCTGAAACCATCCCTGGTGTTCACGGTGCGCGTCGCGGCCGCTTGAGCGACTACGGTGTTCAGCTGCGTGAAAAGCAGAAAGTTCGTCGTCTCTACGGCGTTCTGGAAAAGCAATTCCGCAACTACTATAAAGAAGCTGCTCGCATCAAAGGCGCAACCGGTGAAAACCTGCTGCAACTGCTCGAGCGTCGTCTTGATAATGTTGTTTACCGCATGGGTTTTGGCGCTACGCGTTCAGAAGCTCGTCAATTGGTAAGCCACAAAGCGATTGTCGTAAACGGCCAGGTTGTTAACGTTCCTTCTTTTCGTATTAAAGAAGGTGATGTAGTTGCCGTTCGTGAAAAGGCTAAAAATCAGCTGCGTATTCAAAACGCACTCAACATTTCAGCGCAGCGCGCTGAGGTAGAGTGGGTCGATGTGAGCGCTGAGAAAAAAGAAGGCGTATTTAAGCGCGTTCCAGATCGTGAAGATCTGCCTGCTCACATCAACGAAAACCTGATTGTTGAGCTGTACTCAAAATAATCGCGTTTGACGTTAATCTAGACGAAACCTAAACGGATAAACACTGAAAGGGTGTGTATATGCAGAGTGCTGTAAACGAACTTTTGACACCTCGCAACATTGATGTCACGGAGTTGGCGCCTACTCATGCCAAAGTGGTTCTCGAGCCACTTGAGCGTGGTTTTGGTCATACATTGGGTAATGCGCTGCGTCGCATCTTGCTGTCTTCTATGCCGGGTTGTGCGGTAGTTGAGTGCGAGATCGACGGCGTACAGCACGAATACAGTGCGATCGAAGGTGTGCAGGAAGATGTTGTAGAAATCCTGCTCAACCTGAAAAACGTCGCTGTCATCATGCACGGCAAAGACCAGGTTGTATTGAACTTGGTTAAGCGGGGCCCTGGCCCTGTCACAGCTGGCGATATTCAGCTTGAGCACGACGTTGAGATTGTTAACCCAGAATTGGTTCTGGCTAACATCAACAACGACAGCGAATTGAGCATGCGTCTGACAATTGCTCGTGGCCGCGGCTACGAGCCTGCAGATGCGCGCCGTCAGGACGAGGACGAAACTCGCTCTATCGGCCGCCTGCAACTCGATGCATCTTATAGCCCTGTTCGCCGCGTTGCGTACAAGGTTGAGAGTGCTCGTGTTGAGCAGCGCACTGACCTCGATAAGCTGGTATTGGATCTGGAAACCAACGGTACCCTCGATCCGGAAGACGCCATTCGCCGCGCCGCGACCATCCTCCAGCAACAGCTGGCCGTGTTTGTTGATCTCGAAGGTGAAAAAGCTGCAGAGCCTGAGGAGAAGGAAGAGCAAATCGATCCTATCCTGTTGCGCCCTGTCGATGATCTTGAGCTGACTGTTCGCTCTGCGAACTGCCTCAAAGCTGAGAACATCTACTACATCGGTGACTTAATCCAGCGCACCGAAGTTGAGCTGCTGAAGACCCCTAATCTCGGTAAGAAGTCATTGACCGAAATTAAGGACGTGCTCGCTTCGCGTGGTTTGTCTCTGGGTATGCGTCTGGAAAACTGGCCACCAGCCAGTCTGAAAAACGACTAAGCTAACGGCTTGGTTTTAAAGAGTAGAATACGGCGCGCAGTGCGCGCGCCAAAATTAAGTTAAAGGTTGTTGCTATGCGTCATCGTCACAGTGGCCGTCAACTCAACAGAAATAGCTCTCACCGCAAGGCCATGTTTAAAAACATGGTGGCATCTCTGGTTGAGCACGAAGTCATCAAAACTACTTTGCCTAAGGCAAAAGAACTGCGTCGCTACGCCGAGCCGTTGATCACTCTGTCTAAGGTAGACAGTGTTGCCAATCGTCGTCTCGCGTTCGATCGCACCCGTAACAAAGCGACCGTCGGCAAGCTGTTCAGCGAAATCGGCCCGCGTTACGAAAACCGCCCCGGTGGTTATCTGCGTATTCTCAAGTGCGGCTATCGCGCTGGCGACAAGGCGCCTATGGCCTATGTTGAGCTGGTTGATCGTCCTGCACCGATTGTAGAAGACGAAGTGGTTGAAGCTGAAGATTAAAAATCAGCGGTAAAACTCCAAAAGCCGGGCAATGCCCGGTTTTTTTTTGACCAAAATAAAGCAAAGCATTGAAGCTGGCATCAGCCTCCTTGTATTGTCTCTCGCATGTCACGTAATTCCTGCTAATATGGTTGGGCCTGTACTCAGGCTCATCGCAGGGTGTTTTAGCCTTGTGCTTTAGCGATGCGTGCGCAGTTCAGACACAATCAGAATCAAGGGAGTATGAGCAGCGTAGATGAGTGACCTCGACCGCCTGTTTTACTGGCGCGGCATTGCGCCTGATTTTTACAATTTTCGCGGCGAACTAACGCCCGTACCGATCGAAAATCGCTTAAAACTTCTGCAGGCTATGGGGGTTAATACCGACGACCCCGGCGCTGTTGCACAAGAAGCGTTTGAGCTTGATATCAAACCTTGGCAAAGCTGGTTACCCCCGCTTGAGCTTATTTCTGCCATCGGCGGCTACGCCGATATTAATTTCCCCCCCGAAGAACTCGGCGAAAATTTTCGCTGGCGTTTAAATACTGAATCTGGCGAATTAATTAATCAAGGCGTGTTTGTTCCCGCCGAGCTCGAAGAAGTTGGCGACTATGTGCACGAGGGCAGGCGCTATACACGCCGGCGTCTGCAGCTCGGCCACCTGGATGCAAATTACTACGATTTTGAGCTCTGTGGCGAGCGCCGCAGTCAAACAACGAAGTTGGCCGCTGCGCCAGAACAGGCCTGGCTGCCGGACTGGGCCGGCGATCAGCAGGCTAAACCCTGGGGCCTGTTGATTCAGCTTTATACATTAAAGTCGAATCACAACTGGGGCATCGGCGATTTCAGTGATTTACAGCGCTTGATTATTGAATCGTCTAATTGGGGCGTCGATGTTATCGGGCTCAACCCATTTCACGCATTGCAGAGTAATCTTAAACACGATTACAGCCCTTACAACCCATCCGATAGACGCTTTTTAAACGCACTGTATATCGATGTTGAACAAGCCTGCGGCTTTGATACAAAGTTTGTTAACGAAGATGCCATTAACAACGAGCGGCAGCGCAGCCACGTTAATTTTGAAGCGCAGCGCCAGCTTAAGTATCAGGCGCTTTGGTATTGTTTTAACAATTATTTGAGCGCAGGTAAGCGTGAGGTTTTTGTTCGTTATATTGAACAAAGTGACAATACCCTGCTTGATTTTGCCAACTATCAGGTGCAAAACAATTGGGCGCCAGAATCAATCCAGCGTAATAGCGGCAACAAAAAAGACTTATTAAAATCCTTACAAATGCTTTTGCTCAGCCAAAGTGAGCACCAACTATTGGCCTTTTATTGCTATTTGCAGTGGCAGTCAGACGAGCAGTTTGAACTGTGCCAAAAAGCCGCAGATGCCGCTGGCATGAGCTTAGGTTTGGTCAGAGACCTGGCCGTTGGCGCCAATGGTGGTGGATGTGAAGTGCAAAGCAACGGTAAATTGTTTTGCCACGATGCATCTGTCGGTGCACCGCCCGACCCGCTGGCTCTGACAGGGCAAAATTGGGGGTTGCCGCCGATGGACCCAGCCGAACTGCGTCGCACCGGCTTTGCGCATTATATTAAATTACTGCGCAGTAATATGACTCACTGCGGCGCCCTGCGCATTGATCACGCCATGAGTTTATACCGCCTGTGGTGGTGCCCGCCGGGGGCGACGGCCGATAAAGGCGCGTATATTTATTACCCATTTAAAGAGCTGCTCGGCTTGCTCTGCCTCGAGAGTCATTTGCACAAGTGCGCAATTATTGCCGAAGACCTCGGCATCGTTCCCGAAGAGTTTAAGCTAGAAATGCAGCGCACTGGCCTATACAGCAACAAAGTATTTTATTTTGAAAAAGTTGCAGAAGATCGCTTTAAGCACCCTCGCGACTACGCTCACCACGCCTTGGCGATGCTTAACAACCACGATGTTCCGACCATCGTCAGTTGGTGGAACGCCAGCGATCTCGAGCTTCGCGATAGCCTTGATCTGCTCGGCAATAACAATACCTTAGAAAATGCCCAGGCGCTGCGCGAGCGCGAGCGCTGTCATCTGCTCAGCTTGATGCAGGCCGATAATATGTTGCCTGTGAGCTGGTCTGTGAATGACAGCGGTAAAGCCGCGGATGTCGACTTAGTTCACGCAATTTTGCGTTTTGTCAGTCAGGCATCGTCTCAATTCTTTATGGTGCAACTTGAAGATTTAATGATGATGGATGCGCCGGTCAATGTTCCCGGCACCTATCTGGAGCATGAAAATTGGAGCCGTCGCTTACAGTTCAGTTTGGAAGAGCTGTTTGCGGACGATATTTTGCATAGTCTTTTTGACTCAATCACTACCTTGCGAAAAAGTATATAAATAAGGCAGCACTTCATGGCGGGATTACTAAGCGAAGAATGCATTCAGCGCATTATCGATTCTGAGCACGACGATATTTTTTCCGTGCTAGGCATGCACAAAAATGACGATGGAAGTTACTGTGTGCGCGCGTTTGTACCGGGCATTCAAAATATTGAACTGTGGACTTACGACGGCCTGGAGCTACTGGCGCCGATGGAGTGTTTACACAGTGATGGCCTTTATGAAGGTATTTTGCCTGGCAAACGTTCCGACCCATATCTATTAAAAATATACGGTAACTGGGGCGAGCAACTAATTGAAGACTGTTATCGTTTTGGCTCGTTATTAAATCCCGACGATGTCTTTTTGTGGGCGCAGGGCAATAACGAACAGGCCTACGAGATGCTCGGTGCGCATTTAATGAGTGTCGGTGATGTCGATGGCTGTCGTTTTGCCGTATGGGCCCCCAATGCTTCGCGTGTATCGGTTGTGGCTGATTTTAATTTGTGGGATGGCCGCCGCCACGTGATGCGCAAGCTTATTCCATCGGGCATTTGGGAGATTTTTATCCCCGGTGTGACGGCCGGCGATAAATACAAATTTGAAATCAAAGACTGCGATGGCAACTTGCTGCCTCACAAAGCAGACCCTTTTGGTTTTGCCGCGGAGCTGCCACCCCAGCAAGCGTCGGTGGTTGCCGATCACAGGGCCTACCAGTGGCACGACCAGGACTGGGCAGATAAACGCGGCTGGCGCACAAAAAACGACAGCGCTATTTCGGTATACGAAGTCCACTTGGGTTCGTGGAAGCGCGTTCCGGAAGAGGGCAACCGCTATTTGAGTTATCGCGAGCTGGCCGAGCAACTGATTCCCTATGTCAAAGAAATGGGCTTTACCCATGTGCAGTTGATGCCGGTTAGCGAATACCCTTTTGACGGTAGTTGGGGTTATCAACCAGTGGGTTTATTTGCCGCAACCAGTCGTTACGGCAGCATTGACGATTTTAAATATTTTGTTGACCAGTGCCACCAACACGAGCTGGCGGTTCTGATTGACTGGGTACCGGGCCACTTCCCGACCGATGCACACGGTCTCGGGCGTTTTGATGGCACGCCGCTGTATGAACACGCCGATGACAGGCAGGGTTTTCACCCGGATTGGAATACCTATATTTACAACTACGGGCGCAGTGAGGTCTCTGGCTTTTTAATGAGCAATGCGCTGTTTTGGCTCGATAAGTTTCACATCGACGGCCTGCGTGTCGACGCCGTTGCCTCGATGCTCTATCTCGATTACAGCCGTGAAGACGGCGAGTGGATAGCCAACCGTTACGGCGGCCGGGAAAACCTCGAGGCGATTGATTTTCTTAAAAATACCAACGAGCGTGTCTATCGCAATTTCCCCGATACCATGATGGTTGCCGAAGAGAGCACCGCCTGGCCTGGGGTCAGCAAGCCGCTGTACTCCGGTGGCCTCGGCTTTGGTTTTAAATGGAATATGGGCTGGATGAACGACAGTCTTGAATATGTCAGCAAAGAGCCGGTGCACCGCAAATACCACCATCACAATATGACCTTCTCGCTGCTGTACGCATTTAGCGAAAATTTTATTTTACCGCTGAGCCACGACGAAGTTGTACACGGTAAAGGCTCTATTCTGGATCGCATGCCGGGTGATGCTTGGCAGAAATTTGCCAACCTGCGTTCGTATTACGCATTTATGTGGACGCACCCCGGCAAGAAATTAATGTTTATGGGCTGTGAATTTGGTCAGGGCCCCGAGTGGGATCACGATAATTCGCTGTGCTGGCACCAGCTGGAGCACAGCGAACACAGTGGTGTGCAGCGTTTGGTAAAAGATTTAAATACACTCTATTTAAACAGCCCGGCACTGTACGATAACGACAGCGACCCCGATGGTTTTGAATGGGTTGAGGCCGACGACAGGCACAACTCGGTGTTTGTTTTTCTGCGTAAATCGATAAGCAGCAATGGTCAACTTGTGGTCATCAGCAATATGACGCCCGTGCCCAGGGAAGACTACCGTGTCGGAGTGAATTTGGCTGGGCGCTATCGCGAAATAATCAACACCGATGCCGATATTTACGGCGGTTCAAATATGGGTAACGCAGGTGTGGTAGAAAGCATAGAGCAGAGCTGGCAGGGCAGGGAACGCAGCATAGTGATTACAGTGCCGCCGCTGGCGACGGTGATATTTGAATTTGAGGGTGACTAATGCAGACATTCTGCAGCAGGGCCGGAAATAGCTGGCCGCTTGGCGCCACACCCGACGAGCAGGGTGTGAATTTTGCTCTGTTTAGTGAGCACGCTGAAGCGGTTGAGCTGTGTCTATTCGACAGCTATGGCCAGCAGGAAGTACAGCGCCTAGCTTTAAAAAAAGGTGAAGATCACTGTTGGTCTGTTTTTGTACTTGGGCTTAAAGCCGGTGCTAAATACGGCTATCGTGTTTACGGCCCGTATTTACCGGAAAAGGGCCTGCGCTTTAATGCCAATAAATTATTGATTGACCCTTACGCGCGCGAGCTCGATCGGGATTTTTGCTGGGATAAAAATGTTTTTCCCTACGACAGTAAAAACCTGCAAAAAGATCTGAGCTTAAACGATGGCGACAGCGCTGCGATTGTTCCCAAAAGTGTGGTCTGCGAGCGCGCTTCCAGTGAAGACATTGCCGCGATACAAGCAAAAAAGCCCGGGCTCAGTTGGGCTGAACTTGTTATCTACGAGTGCCACGTGCGCGGCTTTAGCCAGCTCAAGCTAGAGCTACCTGCCGATATACGCGGCACCTTTGCCGGTCTGGCTCACCCCAACAGCATTAATTATTTGCGCTCGCTGGGTGTCAGTGCAGTGGAACTGCTGCCGGTACACAGTTTTATTGATGAAGAGTTTTTGGTGCAGCAGGGCCTCAGCAATTACTGGGGTTATAACACTCTGAATTTTTTCTGTGTGCACCGCGATTATTTGAGCTCTGGCAAGCGCGAAGAGTTTAAACAGGCGGTGGCCGCGCTGCACGAGGCCGGCATAGAGGTAATACTCGATGTGGTCTATAACCACACAGCTGAATCCAATCAATTTGGCCCCTTGTTGAGCTTCCGGGGTATCGACAATCTCAACTATTACCGTCTCGAAAAAAGCAGCGCACGCTACTACGTCAACGATACCGGCTGCGGAAATACTGTGCGGGTTGAGCATCCGCGGGTGATGCAATTGGTGCTCGATAGCCTGCGTTACTGGGCAGGGGAAATGGGTGTTGACGGTTTTCGTTTTGATCTGGCCAGTATCTTGGGGCGAGACGAAAAAGGCTTTAGTAATCGCGCCGCATTTTTTCAAGCGGTTGCACAAGACCCTTTGCTTGCCAGTTGCAAATTTATTGCCGAGCCGTGGGATATTGGCCCGGGCGGTTATCAACTCGGTGCGTTTCCTGGGCAGTGGTCGGAGTGGAACGATAAATATCGGGATATCTGCCGGCGCTTTTGGACTAATGAAAATGGTGTTTTACCGGAGTTTGCCCGGCGTATTCACGGTTCGGCCGATTTATTTGAATACAGCGGCCGCAAACCGCGAGCTAGTTTAAATTTTATTTGCAGCCACGACGGTTTTAGCTTGCGCGACTTGGTCAGCTATCGAGAGCGCAACAATATTGCCAATAAAGAAAATAACCGCGACGGCCACCACGCCAATTTTAGCGATAATTATGGTGTCGAAGGCCCCAGCCAGGATGCCAATATCGACGCGGTGCGCTGGCGTCAACAGCGCAACTTTATTGCGACCTTAATGTTTAGCCAAGGCACACCGATGATGCTTGGCGGCGATGAATTTGGCCGCACTCAACAAGGCAACAACAATGCCTATTGCCAAGACAACGAAATAAATTGGTTTAATTGGCCAGAGCACGATGAGCAGGCCGAAGCTTTAAAAGCCTTTACTGCGCACTGTATTGAACTGCGCAAAGCCTTTGCGCTGTTTACCAGTGAGCACTATATCCACGAGCCAAATACCTTTTCTGCCGAGGGCCGCTGCTCGCGTTGGGTCAATGCCAGTGGGGCAGCGATGAGTGATGACGACTGGCATCACAGCAACCAAAATCAACTCGGCTGGATTTTACAAAGTGCCGCCGACGCAGGTGTTCATAGCGCTGATGAACAGGCAGGCCCGGTTGCAAGCAAGCCCGGTGAGGCGAGCGACAAAACCACAACTAGTGAAGAGACGGCAGCTTCTGAACAAAATACAAGCCAGAAAAGCGGCTGCATGTTAATGCTGTTATTTAATGCATCCGATCAGGACCTGCAATTTCATATGCCTGACGAAGCGGGTGTTAAAAACTGGCAGTGTTTGCTCGATAGTGCCAGCAGTGATGGCAAAGCGGTGGTAGAAAAAATTGAAAGCGGGGCGAGCAGTTTTATGTGTGCTCGCTCTTTACAGTTACTTAAGGCAGTTTTTATTGAATCAGACTCTTCAGAGTGAGGCTCACCATGACCGTCGATGCAGTAAGCAGTACAACAGGAAGTGACAACCAGCGCGTAAACAACAATGACAGCAATGAGCTGTCATCGAATATGCAGCACCATTTGCTCTATACCCTCGGCTGTTTTGACCACCAAAAAGCCAAAGACTGGAGCCAGGCGCTGGCTCTGGCTGTGCGCGATCACCTGATGCACGACTGGCAGCAAACCCGCCTTAAAGAAACCACCTACGAAACCAAGCGCGGTTTTTATTTAAGCCTTGAATTTTTACTTGGCCGCAGCATGAACAATGCGGTAATGAGCATGGGGCTTAGAAGTTCGGCCGGCCGAGCCTTACAAGAGCTCGGCCAGGCCTATGAAGAACTTGAAAGCGAAGAGCGCGACGCGGGTCTTGGCAACGGTGGCCTCGGCCGCTTGGCTGCGTGTTTTATGGACAGCTGTGCGGCGCTGGCGTTGCCCGTGCGCGGCTATGGCATTCGCTATGAATACGGCATGTTTCACCAGAGCATTCGCGAGGGCCGCCAATTTGAGCAGCCGGATCACTGGTTGATGGCTGGCAACCCTTGGGAAATAGAACAGGCCGATAGAACGTGCACAGTGAAATTTTACGGCCGCTCAGAGTTTTATGTAAATGATGCCGGCGCATCCTGTAAGCGCTGGGTCGATACGCACGATGTACTTGCCGTGCCTTACGATATGCCCATTCCCGGCTATAAAAATGGCGTGGTCAACACCTTGCGTCTGTGGAAAGCCGCTGCGACGCACGAATTTAATTTGCAGGATTTTAACGACGGTGATTACGCCGATGCGGTTGCGCAAAAAAATCTGGCAGAGCAAATTACCATGGTGCTTTATCCAAATGACGCCAGCGAAAACGGTAAAGAATTGCGCCTGCGCCAACAGTACTTTTTGGCTTCGGCCAGCTTGCAAGATGTAATCAGTGAGTGGTGTGTGAAACACGGTGATGATTTTAGCCAGTTTGCAAAATTTCACTGCTTCCAGCTGAACGACACGCACCCGACCCTGGCGGTTGCTGAGTTAATGCGTTTGTTAATTGACGAGCACGGCCTTGAGTGGGATGAAGCCTGGGAAATTACCACCGGAACCATGGCTTACACCAATCATACCCTGCTACCAGAAGCACTTGAGCGCTGGCCTGTGCGCCTGCTCGGTGAGCTGTTGCCGAGATTGCTCGATATTATCTACGAAATTAACGCGCGTTTTCTCGCCGAAGTTGCCCACCGCTGGCCCGGAGATGTCGAGCGCCAGCGCCGCATGTCTCTGATTGAAGAAGGGCAAGAGCCGCACGTGCGTATGGCTTATCTCGGCATTGTCGGCAGCTTTTCTGTCAACGGTGTTGCTGCTTTGCATTCGGAGTTGTTAACGCGCGGTTTGTTTCGCGACTTTTTTGCCCTGTGGCCTGAAAAATTTAACAACAAAACCAACGGCGTTACCCCGCGGCGCTGGCTGGCTCACTGTAACCCGGGCTTAAAACAACTTATCGACTCCTGCATTGGCAAAGAGTGGGTGTGTGAACTCGACAGGCTAGAACACCTGAAAAACTACGCCGATGACGCTGCGTTTCAACAGCAGTGGATGGATGTTAAGCAGGATAACAAGCGCCGCTTAGCGGCCTTGGTTAAAGACAAGTGCGGCGTTGATTTTGACGAGCATTTTATTTTTGATATTCAAGTTAAGCGCATTCACGAATACAAACGCCAACTGTTAAATGTTCTTCACGTTATTCACCTGTACGACAAAATTACGCGTGGCGACGCCGAGCAAGTCGCGCCGCGCTGTGTATTAATTGGCGGTAAAGCTGCGCCGGGTTATTTTCTGGCAAAACTTACCATTAAATTAATTAACAACGTTGCCGCGGTGATCAATAGCGACGAACGTGTCAGCGAGCGTTTAAGGCTGGCGTTTTTGCCTAACTACAATGTCAGTGCCATGGAAATTATTACCCCGGCCGCAGATCTAAGCGAGCAGATAAGCACGGCAGGTAAAGAGGCTTCTGGCACCGGCAACATGAAATTTATGATGAACGGCGCCTTGACCATTGGTACCTATGATGGTGCAAATATCGAAATTTTAGATGCCGTTGGCGAAGAACACTTTTTCCTCTTTGGTTTAAAAGAAGATCAAATCGTTAAACACCGCATGCAGCACAGCCCGAGCTCTATTGTCGAAAACGACTTGGATTTGGCGCGAGTCATTGGCTTGCTGCAGTGTGGCCACTTCAGCATGTTTGAAGAGGGGATTTTTCAGCCGCTGATCGACTCGGTGTTAAATCCTCACGATCCGTGGATGACGGCGGCGGATTTCAGATCTTATGTCGATGCGCAGCAGCGCGCAGCCGATGCCTATGAAAATAAAAAGCTGTGGACGCGCAGCAGCATACTTAATACCGCCATGAGCGGAAAGTTTTCCAGTGATCGCACGATTAGGGAGTACGCGCAGGATATCTGGAAAATCGTCTAATTATAAGGAGCACATGATATGTTAGACCCCAACTCGCGCTATGTAAGTCGCTTAACTCGCGACACCGTCGCCGTGATACTTGCCGGCGGCCGCGGTAGCCGCTTACATGAGCTGACCGACTGGCGAGCCAAACCTGCGCTGCATTTTGGTGGTAAATTTCGAATTATCGATTTCCCATTATCTAATTGTGTTAACTCAGGTATTCGTCGAGTCGGTATTTTGACTCAGTACAAGGCCCACTCCCTAATACGCCATATTCAGGCCGGCTGGAGTCATTTTAAGAAAGAGTTGGGCGAGTACGTTGAGATTCTTCCTGCGTCTCAGCGTTACTCTCCAAATTGGTATCAGGGTACGGCGGATGCGATTTATCAAAACCTGGATATTCTCGCCGAGCAAAGCCCTAAATACGTGATTGTATTAAGTGGCGATCACGTTTATCAGATGGATTACGGCTCGATGATTGCCGCACACGTCGAAAGTGGTGCCGACCTTACCGTAAGTTGCATTGAAGTGCCGGTTGAAGAAGCCGCTGGTGCATTTGGTGTAATGACGGTCGACAGTGACAACCGCATTGTGCGTTTTGATGAAAAACCGGCGCATCCAACCGAGCTCGAAGATTTGCCCGGCCACACACTGGCGTCGATGGGCAATTATATTTTTAATACCGAATTTTTGTTTGAGCAGCTGCGCAAAGATGCGCAGGATGAAGACAGCGAACACGACTTCGGCAAAAATATTATCCCTAAAATTATCAGTAACAACAAAGTTTGCGCCTATCGTTTTCGCGATCACGATACCGATGAGGTGTCTTACTGGCGCGATGTCGGTACCCTCGATTCGTTCTGGCAAGCCAATATGGAATTGGTTGAGCCGACGCCGGCGCTGAATTTATACAATCAGGACTGGCCAATCTGGACCTTTCAAAAACAGAGCCCTCCGGCAAAATTTGTCTTTGACGACGATGACAGGCGCGGCACCGCGGTTGATTCAATGGTCAGCGGGGGCTGTATTGTCAGTGGTGGTACGGTACGCAAATCGCTATTGTTTTCTGAGGTTCGCGTGAACTCCTATTCACTGATCGAAGAAAGCGTGCTGCTGCCGGATGTTGAAGTCGGTCGCGGCTGTAAAATACGCAAAGCGATTATCGATACGGGTTGCCAAATTCCTGAAAATACCATTATTGGCTACGACGCCGAGCACGATGCGGCGCGAGGGTTTCGGGTAACCGCAAAAGGCGTGGTATTGGTCACCAAAAAAATGCTCGGCCAACAAGAGACACTGTAAGTTATTTTTGATCGCTGGTTGAAAATAGAAAACAAAATTATAAAAGTTTATTAGAAGTACGTAGATGCAAAACAAATCCATTTTGATGGTCGCTGCTGAAAATGATGCTCTGCCAGGAGCCAAAGTCGGCGGCGTCGCCGATGTCCTGCGCGACCTACCGCTAGCGCTAAAGCAAAAAGGTTACAAGGTTCAGAGTATTATTCCATCTTATGGCATGCTCGCGCGCCTGCCCGAGGCTAAATTTGCCGGTCAGATCTATGTTGAATTTGCCGGCCAGCAGCAATTGGTCACGTTTTATCGCTATCAACACGACGGTGCCGATGCCTGGATAGCCGATCACCCGCGCTTTAGCCCCCAGGGCGAAAAAATTTACTGTCACGATGACGACAGTGCGCCGTTTGCGACTGATGCAACTAAATACGCATTTTTCTGTATGGTTGTTGCCGAAGCCTTAAAGCAAGATTTCTTGCCGATGCCGGATATTGTGCACGCCCACGATTGGCACGCGGCGTTTTTATTAATTTTGATGAGCCTGGCTCCGCAGTACGTTAAATTAAGTCATATTCAAACCGTATTTAGTATTCACAATTTAGCGATGCAGGGCGTAAGGCCGTTTCGCGGTGAAGAGTCGTCGTTTGAGCGCTGGTATCCAAAAATTATTGTTGACCCGCGTATCATTGCCGACCCAAATTATCCGCACTGTATGAACCCGATGCGTGCCGGCATTGCCATTGCAGATAAAGTACACACGGTGTCGCCGAGTTACGCTGAAGAAATTCAGCAGCGCAGCGATCACGCACTCGGTATTTATGGCGGTGAAGGTCTCGAAAACGACTTGCGCGCACGCGCCGCGCAGGGGCAATTATTTGGCATATTAAACGGCTGTAATTACGACGGCTTCAAAGCTACCAAAGCACTTGCAAAAACGACGCTGGTCAAGTTGTTGCAACAAAGCGTTTTGAATTGGGCTGCGAGTGAGCGCCAACTGCGTACCGCACACTGGCTGGCGGATAAACGCATCGCAGCGTGGGCGGCCTCAAAAAAGAAAAAGGTCCTGATGACTTCGGTTGGCCGGGTGACCGAACAAAAAGTGCGCTTGATGACATCGAGCATGCTCGACGGTCGCAGTGCGCTTGGCGCCATGCTTGAGCACGGTGGCAGCGAGTTAGTATTTTTAATGCTTGGCAGCGGTGATGTCCAGCTTGAACGCGAACTCGTTAAAATCAGCGCCGAGCACGAGAATTTTATTTTCCTCAACGGCTTTGCCCCGGCCATTGCCGATCAGCTCTATGCGCAAGGCGATTTATTTCTGATGCCCAGCTCATTTGAACCCTGCGGTATTAGCCAGCTACTGGCCATGCGCGAAGGCCAACCCTGTTTGGTTAACAGCGTAGGTGGCTTAAAAGATACGGTCGAGCACAATGTCACCGGCTTTAGTTTTACCGGCGACAACGAAGGTGCCCAGGCCTGGGCAATGTTAAAATGCTTTGAGCAGTGCTTTGATTTAGTAAAAGAGCGCGGCAAGCAGTATCAAAGTATCAAAGCCAATGCCACAGCGGCGCGTTTCAGCTGGGATGCGGTGGTGGATGAGTACGCGGAAAAGCTGTATTGCTGATTGCTCTTACCGGCCGCCGCGATGTGGGGCGCTTGTCTTTTATTGTGGCCTTTGGCGAGCGCTGAGCGCTAGAGCGCGGTTAGTTTGGGCCGCGCTTAATTTTTGTTGTTGTTATTTTTACTGCTCTCTATATGAAAGCGCGGCCTGGCTTTTACTTCGTCAAAAATCTTGGCGAGGTATTCGCCAATAATGCCAAGGCTGACCAGCTGTACACTGCCAATAAATAGCAGCGGCAACAGGATAGAGGTCCAGCCGGGTACGGTGGCCTCGGTAAATATGCGCAAAAATAATACCCAGCATAAAACCAGCACAGATATTAAGCTCGAAAAAAAGCCGAGCACGGTAATGGCCCGAAGCGGTGCGGTTGAAAAGGAGCTGATGCCTTCCCAGGCAAAACTCAGCATCTTGCGAAGCGGGTACTTACTTTCGCCGGCGACGCGCTCCTCTCTGCGGTAGCTAACCGTGGCGGATGAAAAACCAAGCTCACGCACCAGGCCACGCAAAAACAGATTGCGTTCGGGATATTGTTTTAATGCTTCGAGGGCTCGGCGCGAAAGCAGGCGATAATCGGCGTGGTTAAAGACCAGGTCGACACCCATGCGGCGCATCAAAGAATAATACGATTCTGCGGTAAAGCGTTTAAAGCGAGTGTCACTTGTGCGTTCTTCGCGTACACCGTAAACAACATCTGTACCCTGGCTGTAGAGCTTGACCATGTCGACGATGCACTGCGGGTCATCTTGTAAATCCGCATCGATGCTGACAACGGCATCTTCGCTTGTTGATATTAGCCCGGCGTACAGGGCGTTTTGGTGGCCGCGATTGCGGCTGAGCTTAATTGCGCATACAAACGGATATTGCTCTGCCAGGCTGCTTAGTTTGGCCCAGGTTTGATCTTTGCTGCCGTCGTCAACAAAATACAGCTTGCTCTGTTCGCTGATTAGCTGCTCGTCAAGCAACTGCTGGCGCACGTCGTTGAGCTTGTTAAAGCTAAATGCCAGCGCCTCCTCTTCGTTATAACAGGGCACGACGATGGCAAGGCTGGGGCTGCTCATTGTTATCTTTCTTCTCTGCGAAATTTCAAAGGTAAAACTTAGGTTGTTATCTGTCCGACAGTCGCCGGAGCTTTGGTTTAGCCGCCGGCTCAAGGGGCTTAGCAGCCGGCTCAAGGCGCCGGGCACTTAAGCTTGCGCGCAGCCGTCGCGGCACAGGCTCACGCTAGCTTGTCGTTAAGTATTAGTCCAGCGCTTTTACCGGGCTATGTCGATCCGTGCCAACCTTTACGTTATAGGCCCCGGCAACTTCTGCTGTGCCACGCGCACTTGCTGTGCATCAGTCGGGTAAGTGCGGCCAACGGCGTTCGCAGCCTTGGTGAGCGCGCCTTCACAGTTTGGGCAAGCGCTCTGTAGGCCGCGCCTTGTGCGGCTTTTAAGGTGGCGGGCTGCGCTGTTGCCGGGGCTCAAGTGTGTTAGTATCTGGCCTTTTCAAAGCTTGTTTACTGAATTTCTTATGTCTCGTAAAAACAAACGCCAGAACAAAAATAATAACAAACAAACGGCCGCGAGCTCGGCTGCTGCGCCCGCAAGTGCCGCTGCATCTGCAACTACCGCTGTGTCTGCAACTACAACTACCGCTGTGGGCACTGACGCGAGTGCTTCGCTTGCTGCCGAGGGCGCCAGTTGGGATGCTCGCTGGGATGAACTCTTGGCCGGGCGCCGCTATTGGATTGTGCTCGCCGTTATCACCCTGGCGGCAGCGGTGCTTAGGTTCTGGGGCCTCGGCCGCTTTGATCAGCTGGTCTTTGACGAGGTGTATTTTGCCCAGTACGGCTTTAATTATTTAGCTGACGTCACTTTTTTTGATGCCCACCCGCCACTTAGTAAATACATTATTGGCGGCGGTATTTGGCTGTATAACTTGATGCCATTTACTGAAACCGTTGATTTTGCCCAGGTTCAGTTAACCGAGATGTCACCGGTTGCCCGGCGTTGGATTAATGCCGTTACCGGAACGGCGTTAATTCCGGTGGCTGCCCGCGCGCTTTACGCGCTCTGGCCAAACCGCTTGGCTTCGTTAGTGTTTGCGCTGATTTTAACGCTTGAAGGCTTGCTGATTGTTGAGTCGCGCTACGGTTTAAACAATATCTATATCGCCATCTTTGGCCTCAGTGCTTTGTATTTTCTCGGCAAAGCCGGCAGTGCTAAAACAAACAAGCTCTATTTTTTACTGGCCTGCTCGGCCATGTTGGGTTTGACCTACAGCATTAAATGGAATGGCCTGGGCTTTAGTGCGGTGGTCTGGGGCGCCTGTATTTTGTCTTATGTGCTGGTTCTGCGCTGCAAATACCTCGGTGTGCCTTTGGGCGGCCTTGCTGCCAGTTGGTTTAAGGCCATTGCAGCGGTCAACCCTCTGCTGTTAATCCCCATTATTTTGCTGCCGGGCGCATTAATTTATTCGCTGCTGTGGATTCCACATGTAAGCATGATTCCGGATTACGGTTTTATTGAAGTGCAGCGGCAAATATTTGGTTATCACAGCGGCGGTGTCGAGGCCGATGCCCACCCGTATTGCTCGGCTTGGTACGGCTGGCCGGTGATGGCCAGGCCGATGAGTTATCTGTTTGAAACCGAAGAAATTGCAGGGCAGAAGATCTTTACCGATGTTCACCTGATGGCCAACCCGGCGATTATTTGGCTCGGCGCCGCGAGTGTGGTGCTGATGTTGCCGCTGTGGGATTACAACTTGCAGCGTGCATTGCGCCACGGTGAAATCAAAGGCCAGCTGTTTTTCCAGTCGATTGTTATCGGCGGCTTTGTCGCTAACTTCCTGCCGTGGGCCTTTGTGACACGCTGCTTGTTTATGTACCACTATATTCCCGCAGCGCTGTTTTCATTTATGGCGCTGGCCTGGGTGCTTACTCAGCTGCTATCCGGTCGGCCGCTGTTAACGCTGTATCGCGGTTGGCTGAGCCGGGGCCTGGGCTTAATGCTGCTGCTGTTTATTGTTGTGGCCTTTATTTACTGGCTGCCTATTTTCCTCGGCCTGCCACTTAGCAGCGACGGTTTTTACGAGCGTATGTGGTTTAGAAGTTGGATCTAAACATGAAAGCTTTGGCCGGCTCTATTTTTAATTGGCAGCGCCTAGATATCGTTAAGTTTGCCCTGTGTTGTGTGCTGCTGTTGGCCGGGCTTTTCTATTTTCAGCACAGTCAGCTCGAAATCAGCGGGGCGCGCATCGGCCAGCAGCAACTGAGCTTGCCTATCGACAATGTGCTGCGCTACGGCAAGCAGCCGCGCTTGCAGCTTGAACTTAAGTCGGCATCCGAGCGCACGGCTCAGGTCAATATGATCAGTTCGGCCGGCTTTCGTTCGCTGTTGTTAAATGGCCAAGCGCTGAGCCCGGCCTTTGCCTACCCCAAAACACGCACGAGCCACCGCGACGCCGTGCTTGGCGATCTTTACCTGCTGCCGCTACAGCGCGGTGACAATCAGCTGGTTATCGAGTTTAAAGCGTCCTCACAGCCGGTAAGTTTTGCTTTTGCACAGAGCCGGTTTTTTTCCGATTGGCTGCTGGCTTTGTTGTTAATTATTTTGCCGGTGAGTTTTTTAGCTGCGCACCTGTTTATCTGGGCCTGGGGTTTTGTTAGCGCATCGCGTTTTAACTTAAGCCAGTGGCGCTGGCGGGCCGATTACGGCCTTTGGGCGCTGCTGTTGATAGCGGTGCTTCTGCGCATTGTTTACTGGTCGGCGATGGGGGCAACCCAGTTTCAGCACGATTACCACGGCCATATCGAATATATCGAGTTTTGGGCCAATCACGGTTTTTCACCGCTACCGCACAAAGGCTGGGAGTATCCGCAGCAGCCGTTTTACTACGTTTTAAACGGTGCAATTTTTGCCGCGATGAAAGGCATGGGGCTGGAGAAATCGAGCATCCTGTTTTATATCAGCGCTTTGGCGATGCTGTTAAATTGCGTTGCGCTGTATTATTTTCTTGGTTTGTTAAAGCGTTTGACGCCCGATCGTCTGCTGCAGTATGCGGCTTTTTGTTTTTATGCTTTTATGCCGTCCTTGGTCTTTGCCAGTACCCGTATTAGCAACGATAGCTGGACGCTGGCGCTGGCAACGATGGCGGCTTATTTTGTTGTTGCCGCGTGGCAAACCGGCTGGAGTAAATTTTTTTACCGTGCGCTGATTTTCACCAGTTTTGCGTTTTTGTGCAAAATCTCGACCCTGGTGATTGAACTGCTGTTTATTGCGCTGCTTTTACATTCACTTTATTACAGTGGCGTACACAAACTCAAAACACAATTGCTGGTGTTTGCGCTTGTTGGCGCCAGCATCTTAAGCCTGACTTTGTTTCGGGCCTGGTATCCGGCTGCTTCGGCGTTTCATTTTGTTAACAGCGGTATTTGGGGTGGCCAGCACATACAGAATTTTGATCTGTTTTATCTGGCTAGCTTTCATTTTGGCGACATACTCAGTCACGCCGAGGCGGCTATTAACAATCAGGACACACGTGTTATTACCCGCTCATTTCCGAGCTATCAATACGTGACAATGTTTTTTGGCGAATTTGATTACAGCTGGTGGCGTAATCAGGCCCCGCTTTTAAAGTTGGTGCAACAGGCAAGCTTGTTGTTGGGCCTGCTTGTACCTTTGGCCTGGTTGGTATTTTTGTGCAGCAAAAAGCGCCTGCTGGATTATCTGTTTGTTGTTATGCTGCTGGTGGGCTTATTTTTACAGCTGAAGTTTGTGTTTGATTACCCGTCGGTCTCAAATACGGATTTTCGTTACCACGCGCCTTATATGTTTGTGTTTGCCTGGTTTTTTGGCCGCGGCATTGCTTATATTTGCCGCCGCTGGCCGGCCGTTAAAAAACTTACCTTAAGCTTAGTTGGCGTATTGAGTGCGCTGAATATTAGTTTTATTCTGATGCTGGTTGCCATTTAATTTGTGCTCGCCAAGCCTGGTGTTGGCGAGCCTGTTTTATTGTTTGTTTAGCCGCTTTTTAGTCAGGTGGCTGGCCGCTGCGCTCAACGGATTATCGGGCCAGGGGTGCTTGGGGTAGCGCCCTTTCATTTCTTTTTTTACCTGCTCGTAGCCGTTTTTCCAAAAGGCCGCCAAGTCCTGGGTGACTTGCAGCGGGCGCTGCGCAGGGCTTAGCAGCTCTAAACAAAGCTCAAGGCGACCGTTCAAAATGCTTGGCCCGCGTTCACAGCCAAACATCTCTTGCAGTTTACAGGCCATTGCCGGTGTTGTTTTGCTGTAATCAATGCTGTGTTGAAGGCCCGAGGCTGCGGCAATTTTCTCTGGGCACAGCTCGTTTAATGCTTGTAATTGCGGCCACACTAAGCGCTGTTTTAAATAGTTGGCCGTGTCGATCTTTTTTAAATCGCTCAGGCGCTTAATGTTTGTCAACGCGGGGGCGAGCCACTGCTCGAGTGTGCCCAGCAGGGCCTGCTCGTCGAAGCTGGGCCAGTCTTGGCTCGCCAATTGAAAGCGGGCCAATAAGTCGCTGTGTTTTAACAAAAGTTGATTGCGGGCGCAAAACTGCACACAGTCATTATTCCAGTCTAATAAGCTTAAACCCTGTTCTCGAAGCAGTTCAAGCAGCGCGCTTGTGCGCTCTTCATCGTCGATGTCAGTGAGCGGCTTTTTGGCGATAGTAAGTTCACCGATGCAGCGTTTTTGCACGGCGACAAAACGGTCTTGTTCTCGCTGCCAGCTCAGTTGTTTTTTATTTGTACTTAGCTCGGCAAGTTCGTTTTCAAATAGGGCCGGGTTGAGTTCAAGTGCTGAATAAATTTGATCTTGCTGCTGTTCGGCCGAGCCGCCGAGCTCGGCGATGACCAGCCATTCACTGTTGGCGAGCTTGTTGTCGCTTTTTAAGCGCGCGCGTCGGCCGTTGCTGAGCTTGTATAAAGCCTGGGCGCGATTCAGTTGTTTGGCAATGCGGTCGGGGAAAGCTAAGGCCAGCAGCCAGGCGTCGCTATCTTCACTGGCTGTTGCTGCCTGTTTGTTGCTCTGTTGTATGTCTTTGCACAGTTTAATAAAACGCTGTTGTTGCTTATTTATACTTTGGGCCCATTTTTTTTGTTTATGGTCAGTACCGGGCCGGCTTGCAAGTCTTAGTTGCTCGTGAAGATCGGTGCTGCTTATTGGGGCTTTGCCAGTTTCACTTAACAGCGCGGCAATAAGTGCTGCGCGCTCCAGGCAGTGGTGTTTGCTGGCACTTAACAGCATGTGGGCAAAGCGCGGGTGGCAGGGCAGCTTGGCCATCTGCTGGCCGCGTTTGCTCAATTTGATTGACCTTGCTTCTGAGTTGCTTGCTGAACTTGCTGTTGAAGCCGTAGCAAAAGTTAAGGCGCCGAGTTGCTTGAGCAAGCTAAGCGCCTGCTGGTAGGCGCCGTCGCGCGGCTGCTCTAATAGTTGTAGCTCGCTGGGTTTAGTTACACCCCAGGCGAGTAGTTGCAGGGCAAAGTTGGCAAGGTCGGCCTGGCGAATTTCCGCTTCGCTGAATTCTGCAAGGCTGTCTTGTTCGGCTTCGGGCCACAGGCGCAAGCACTGGCCGGGGCCGAGGCGGCCGGCGCGACCGGCGCGCTGGGCGGCGCTGGCTTTGCTGATGCGCCGGGTGTGCAGCCGGCTCATGCCTGTGCGTGCATCAAACTGCGGGCAGCGATGCAAGCCGCAATCGACAACTAGGCTAATGCCGTCGATGGTCAGGCTGGTTTCGGCAATATCGGTGGCGAGCACCACTTTTTGTTTGTTATTGGCGAGCGGCAGTATTGCCCGGCGCTGCTCACTTAAACTCAGCGAACCGTGCAGCGGCAGTAACTCAGGTTCTGAGTGCACAGGATTTTCATCGAGTAATTTTTGCAACTGCTGCTGGGTTTGGCGGATTTCCGCCTGGCCGGGCAAAAACACCAGCATATTGCCGCGTTGATGTTGCAGTATTTGGTGGCAGTGCTGTGCGACACTGCGGGCAAAGCCCGGGCCGCGCTCTAAGCTGCGCTTGTGGTAATGCAGCTCGACAGGATACTGGCGGCCTTCGCTGCGAACCGTTGCTGCGCCGCCGAGAAACGCGCTTAAACGTTCGGCATCAAGGGTTGCCGACATCAATAGAATTTTAAGTGCCGGGCCCTCGTCGCGAAACAGGCTTTGGCTTTGCAAGCTCAGCGCAAGGCCCAGGTCACTTTCGAGGCTGCGCTCGTGAAATTCATCAAAAATAAGCAGGCCGACTCCCTCGAGTGAGGGATCTTGCTGCAGCCAGCGAGTCAAGATGCCTTCGGTAACAACTAAAATACGCGTCTGTTTGCTGCTGCGCGACTGCTGGCGGATGCGGTAGCCGACCGTTTGCCCGCAGGCCTCGCCGAGGCTTTCGGCCATGCGCTCGGCGGCGGCGCGCGCGGCTACACGCCTCGGTTCGAGCATGACAATAAGCTGGTGTTCCAGCCAGCTTTCGTGCAGCAACTCAAGTGGCACCACCGTGGTTTTACCGGCCCCGGGCGCAGCTTCCAGCACAAGCTGCTCGGCGGTTTTGAGCTTTTGTTTTAGCTCGTCGATAACCGAATAAATGGGCAGGCTGTTCATGCTTGCAGGCGGTAGCGACAGTGATTTTGTTCGAGCTTGAGATCGGCCTCAAATAAACACAGGCCCCGCTGTTGATCGGCGCAGGCATACCAGAGGGTATCGCGCCAGTCGCCGAGCACCATGCGCGCCTTGGCCTGGTTTTGATGCAGCATAGGTAGGTGGGTATGGCCCATAATAATGCAGCTGGCCTCGGTGTATTTATCGAAGTAGTGCTGAATTAATTCAGCGTTGGCATCGTAACTGCGCTGGCCATTTTCGCGGTGGGCTTTGATGCTATTTTTGCGAATATTATTGGCAATATCTAAACGCTTCGCCTTGGGCAGGCGGCGGAAAATAAATTGAAACAGCGGGTTGCGCACAATTAAGCGGTAGCGGCGATAGCTTTTTTCGTCGGTGCAGAACCAATCGCCGTGGGTCAGCATACAGCGGCGCCCATCGGGCAGGGTCCACGGGCTTGGGTCGCGTAAGCTTTTGCAAGCTGTGCGTGCGCAAAAATCTTTGCCAACCATAAAGTCGCGGTTGCCGTGCATAAAATAAACCTGCACGCCGCGCCCCGTGAGTTGTTTGAGCTCGGCTTCTATTTGCAGGTCACAGGCTTCGGCCAGGTCGTCGCTGACCCAGATTTCAAAAATATCGCCGAGCAGCAGCACTGAATCGCCGGCTTCAGGCAATTGGCAAAGTTTGGCAAACGCATCGATATGTTCCGGCCGCGATGCGCAAAAGTGGGTATCGCTTATAAACCAGTGCTTTGGGGTTTTACTCATAGCAGTGTTAATAAATAGTACAGGCGCCCGCGCCGTTAGCGGTGCACCCAAAATTTACTGATAAAAAAGTTATAAATAAATACGGTAGCGGTGGCGCCAACTTGGGCGGCTATATAAAACATGTGCTGCGCCAAGAAATAAAAAACCACGGCGTTTAATAACAGCCCGCCGCCTATCATAATTAAATAGCGAAGGCCGGCGTGTAACCACGGCGCATCACTGCTAAATACCAAAAAGCGGGCGAGCAGAAAATTAAGTACGGCGCTAACTGCAAAACCGATGCTTGTCGCCAGCCACATCGGCCTCAAGCCGAGCTCAACCAGCCAGATCATCAATGCGTAGTGGCAGCCGGTTGCAAACAGCCCCGACCAGAAAAAACGCATAAATTGGCGCGCCGCCGGAAGGCTCTGCAGCCGCTGCCAAAACCCAGGGCTGGGTTTGTGCTCGGCCGCGCTGGTGTTTGGCTTGCCGTTAGTCGTGGGGGTATCAGAGCTCATCGCAGTTGTTGTTTGCCGAGTTCACAGGGGCAGGCAGCATAGCACAGCCCCGGTTGAAACTCAGGTTTGAACGTCGCAGCTTTGTGGCACTGGCTTAAGCAAACGCACAAGTGCAAAGCAAGGCTTGCCAGCGTATGATTGAGGTGGAATTTTACCTTCACATACTTTGTTGTCGGCGATATGGAAATGGCTGTAGTAAAGAGGCAGGCGTACGAGCACCAGCAGCTGCTCACGGAGTTTTGGCGGCGCTTTGGTGCCGAGCCTGCGCACTGTGGTTTTGCGCCGGGGCGAGTCAACTTGATTGGCGGCCACACCGACTACAACGACGGTTTTGTGCTGCCGCTGGCGATAGATAAGGGCTGTTCGTTTGCTGTGCTCAAGCGCAGCGATGCCTGTGTAAAGCTGTTTTCGCTCGGCTTTAGCCGCGAGCTGCTCAGTTTTGATTTACAGGATTTATTGCTTGCACCTTCAGCCTATTGGCAGATCTATGCGCGCGCGGCGATGCAAGCCTTAGTTGAATACTGTGGTGAGGCTGTGTGCGGCGCCGATATGCTTATTGTCTCAGACCTGCCGGTGAATGTCGGGCTGAGTTCATCGAGCGCTTTTATGCTTGCGGTGTTAGGTGGTTTGGCTAAGGTCAGTGGCATTAAGCTCGACGGCCTGGATGCGGCGCAACTTGTTAAGTTGGCGGAAAATAAATATGTCGGCCGCAGCTGCGGTGTGATGGACCCGCTGAGCTCTACGCTGGCAAAGCGCGACAAGGCGATGTTGCTCGATTGTCGCAGTCTGCAGCGCAGCTACTGCAGCCTGCCAGAAGACATGGCCATAGTGGTGATTGATTCGGGGGTGGTGCGCAGTGAAATTGGCGCGGCTTATCACCAGCGCCGCAATCAGTGCCAGGCTGCCGCTGCCGTGCTTGGCGTGCACTCACTGCGCGAGGCTTCACTGGAACTGCTCGAGCGCGGGCGCGCGCAGTTAAGCCTGGCCCAATGGCGCCGAGCCCATCACGCGATCAGTGAAAATGCACGGGTGCTGGCGCTGTATGCAGCCCTGCAAGATAGCGACCTGGCCCAGTTAAGTGCACTTATGCGCGAATCTCATCAGAGCATGCGAGACATGCTTGAAGTTAGCTGCGCCGAGTTAGATGTACTGGTGAACTTAATTGAAAAATTTGCTGGCAACAGCGGGGGTGCGGGCCTTGCCGGCGCCGGTTTTGGCGGTTGTGTCATTGCCTTGCTTCCCAAACAGAGCCTGAACCGCTTTGATGATGAGGTTATTCGTGTCTATTTTGAGCTGACGGCACAAAAAGCCAGCTATTGGCGTTGTGAGGCAGTTGATGGCATGTATAGTTAATTGGGCTTTAATTTGTCCGGCATCATGAACTTGTTCTGAGGGCATTTATAATAAGCCGCTATTTAAGCCTGTGCCGCACGTTGTTGTGCTGCCAGCGGGCTTTATGGATAAAATGCGCCGCGTTGTTTTGGCCTACGTTGATTGACAAGAGATACGATAATGATCAACCCGATTTCCGAGCTGTTTGGACGCTCACCAATTAAACCCATACAGCAACATATGGCGCGCTCTGTTTCCGCGGCAGAGTTGTTGACCAGCTATTTTCAAGCTGGCCGCGAGGGCGATTGGAATAAGGCCGAAAGTATTTACAAGGCCATTATCCAAAAAGAACACGAAGCCGATGAACTTAAAGTTGAGATACGGCTTAATTTACCCAAGAGTTTATTTTTGCCTGTTCCGCGCCAGGATTTATTGGAGCTATTAACGGTGCAAGATAAAGTCGCCAATTCTGCGCGCGATATTTCCGGTTTAATGCTAGGCCGGCGCATGGTCTTCCCGGCAAATATGCAAGAGGCCGTGGACGACTATGTTGACGCAGCCGTGCAGACGGCCCACCACGCACTCAAGGCGGTTGATGAATTGGACGAGTTACTTGAATTTGGTTTTCAAGGCAAAGAGCTGGCAATTGTTGAAGAGCTGGTGGCCGAATTAAATGCTCAGGAACAAAAAGCCGATATCCATGAACGCGAGTTGCGTTCGGCGCTATTTGCCCAGGAAACCGAATTACCCCCGGTTGAAGTCATGTTTCTTTACAAACTTATTGAAGAGATTGGCAAACTCGCCGACCGCGCGCAGCGCGTCGGCAGCCGCTTGCTTTTATTAGTTGCTCGCTAAATAAATTCGATTTAGGTACTTACCATGACTGTTTTAGCTGATTACGGCACCGTGCTGCTGATTATGGCCTGTGTCTTTGGAGTGTTTATGGCCTGGGGCGTTGGTGCCAACGATGTCGCCAACGCTATGGGTACCTCCGTCGGTGCCGGGGCCCTAACCGTTAAACAAGCCATTGTTGTGGCGATGATCTTTGAATTTGCCGGCGCCTACCTTGCTGGCGGTGAAGTCACCTCAACCGTGCGCAAAGGCATTATTGACCCGGCGGTGATGGCCGGAACGCCGGAGCTGTTAGTTTACGGCATGCTATCGGCACTGTTAGCCGCCGGCACCTGGCTGTTTATCGCTTCAATGATGGGCTGGCCGGTCTCAACCACTCACAGCATCGTTGGCGCCATCGTTGGTTTTGCTGCCGTTGGCGTATCGTTTAGTTCGGTGGCGTGGGCAAAAGTTGGCACCATTGCCGCGAGCTGGGTGGTATCGCCAGTGCTTGCCGGCACCATGAGTTTTTTATTATTTACCAGCGTGCAAAAACTAGTATTTAACAGCGCCAACCCGCTGGATTCTGCGCGGCGTTACATCCCTGTCTATATGTTTGCCGTCGGTTTTTTAATTGCCATGGTGACCTTAATTAAAGGTTTAAAACACGTACTAAAAGCCGAGGGCATTCAGTTTAGTTATCTTGAGGCCTCGGGCATTGCCGCCATCGCCGGCCTGCTGGTTGCCGGTATCGGTATCTATATGCTCAGCCGGGTTAAAATGGATGCCGATGACGAAGACAGCCGCTACGCAAATATTGAAAAAGTCTTCGGTATTTTGATGATCTTTACCGCTTGTGCAATGGCTTTTGCCCACGGCTCCAACGACGTTGCCAACGCGGTTGGCCCGCTTGCGGCCGTTGTTTCCACGGTAAAAAGTGGCGCGATTGGCGCTAAATCTGCCGTGCCCAGCTGGGTACTGCTGATCGGCGGTGCCGGTATTGTTATTGGCCTTGCGACCTACGGTTTTAAAGTGATGGCGACTATCGGCAAAAAAATAACCGAGCTCACACCAAGCCGGGGGTTTGCCGCTGAACTTGGCGCTGCGGCTACGGTGGTGCTCGCTTCCGGTTTTGGCCTGCCAATATCAACCACACACACACTGGTAGGTGCAGTACTTGGCGTAGGTTTGGCGCGAGGTATCGCTGCACTGAACTTGCGAGTGATCGGTTCGATTTTTCTAAGTTGGATAGTCACCCTGCCAGCAGGCGCCTTGCTTGCGATTATTTTCTTCTTTATCTTTAAGGCCATTTTTTCTTAGCGCCTTAAGTCGCGAACAATAAGCCCGGTTATTCAAAATACGCGCTGGATAATTGTTAAAAATAGCAATAGCCAGCGCCGTAAAATTTGTTTGCTTTGGGCTAATGTCGGCGCAATTTGCCTGTGGATAGTTTAAAGCGGAATCTTCCGCCTTTGCTCAGCTTATCCGTTGCTTGGGTTTTGGGATATTTTGTTTAGCTGGCTTTTGGTGTTAGTAAGTGCTAGCTAAAGTGTGTGAAAGATGGAAGGTTCCGTGTTTTAATATGGATTTTTCTACTTAATAATATTGTTATGCTCGAGCAGTACGATGAAGATTCTATTCTTATTCAGTGCGATTTTCCTAAGCTCAATGAGCTATGGCATGTGCAATGATTACCATGAAAAAACAGAAGATCTATTTAACTTAGCAACTGACGTGTATCTCGCGGAAGTAGTTTCCGCCGAGCAAGTTGAAGGGATTAATTATAAATCTTCATTCAAGGTCATTGAGCAATATAAAGGCGAAGCATCTTCAGATGGGAGCGCCAAGTATCAACGAGAGCCTCATAGCATTCTGCTTACCCCTGGCAAGCAATATTTATTTTTCTTTCGAGGTGATAATTTCGTATCTGTCTGTACTGGTAGCCGGATATTTGACGACAGAATGGATGTAATTCATGAGCTACGTGCGCTCGCAAAGCAACAAGCATAACAAACGCATCAAAGTTCGCGGCATTCGCCGCTGGACCTCCACTGCGTCGGTTAAAGTGTGCTTTAATAGCACACTTTAACCAACTCCGTTCCGGCCCCTTATGCGGGCGTTATGCTCGAGCAGTACAATGAAGATTCTATTCTTATTCAGTGCGCTTTTCCTAAGCTCAATGAGCTATGGTATGTGCAATGATTACCATGAAAAAACAGAAGATCTATTTAACTTAGCAACTGACGTGTATCTTGCAGAAGTAGTTTCCGCTGAGCAAGTTGAAGGGATTAATTATAGATCTTCATTTAAGGTCATTGAGCAATATAAAGGCGAAGCATCTTCAGATGGGGGCGCCAAGTATCAAAGAGAACCTCATAGTATTCTGCTTACCCCTGGCAAGCAGTATTTGTTTTTCTTTCGAGGTGATAATTTCGTATCTGTCTGTACTGGTAGCCGGATATTCGACGACAGAATGGATGTAATATATGAGTTACGTGCACTCGCAAAGCAACAAGCATAACAAGCGCATCAAAGTTCGCGGCATTCGCCGCTGGACCTCCACTGCGTGGTTTAAAGTGTGCTTTAATAGCACACTTTAAACAACTCCGTTCCGGCCCCTTATGCGGGCGTTAGGTGCTCGATGAAGTCAGTGCTCATATTCTTATTATTACCAGTTTCTATGGTTTTAAATGCACAAGAGCCATTAGAAGAAGGGGAAGTGATTATGATTAATCCAAAACACCCTTCAGAAGACTGTGAAGGTATCTTCAAAGAGGTATCAAAGCCTAGTCTTCCAGCTTCTATTTCAGCTCAGCATACGATTGCTAAACATGGTGCATGCTCTGTTACTATCTCCTTTACGGTTTTGAAAAATGGTCAATTAGATTCGTACGAAATAGATGATGTACAAGAAAGGTGTAAACCGTTTATAGATTCTTCGGTGATAGCACTCAAAACAAGCTCCTTTAGAAAGCAAGATATAAATAAGTATTGTTATCACACATACACCTATAAATTTGAGTAAATCACCTAACAAACGCATCAAAGACCGCGGCACACGCCGCTGGACCTCCACTGCGTCGCTTAAAGTGTGCTTTAATAGCACACTTTAACCAACTCCGTTCCGGCCCCTTATGCGGGCGTTGAGACTGTAGAAAAACTCATTTCCTTCCCTGTATGTTGATAAAATGCGATAAGTTAATCCGGGGTGACTTAT
>NZ_NKQJ01000014.1 GCF_002312815.1 Agaribacterium haliotis | reverse complement strand
GAGCATTTGAATTGGATGAAGCTTTTCCTGATTTTGAATATTCACTTTCTGACTTTGAAAAAGATTTATGGGTCAATAGGGCTCATATCAGAAATAATATTCGGATGGCAGGAGAAGATAAAGAAATTTATCCAGTATATGCCGCCGCTAAACAAGATTCTCTCCAGTGGATTTTTGAGTCACTGGCTAATGGCTACACTGCCATATTTAATAAGCTTGACCACCTGAATCCAATCGTTGCACATCTATGTGATGAAATCTGTAGCTACTACCCCAAGGGAGCTAGAGCATTTGTAACAGCGTTTTTATCTCCATCGTCACTGCATTGTTTTGGCTATCATTATGATGAGGTTGATGTATTTTTGGTTCAGATCCATGGGACTAAGCTATGGTCTGTAGCTAAACCCCGTATTCCGTATCCTATTGAAGGTATGTTTAAACCCCCTATCGATCAGAATCAAGCCGGAAACGAGTATTTGAGTGCTGAGCTAAAGCCGGGAAATGTCTTATTTATACCTCGCGGGCATATTCACAAAGGCTTGCCTGGTGATTCTGGGTCATTACATTTATCAGTTGGAATTCACCCATTAACAGTCGCAGACGGCCTAATAAATAAAATTCAAGAGTATAGCCATCTCGACGAACATCTGAGGAGCCCTCTTTGTAGATCAGAAAAACTAATAAGTGCGATAAATAAGGTTGAATTAACAAATATTGGAATGAGGGACAAAGAAAAGCGACCTAGATTATATCTCCCTGGGAGCACCTTAGAGAGTACGCTGACCATAGACAACCTATCGGAAGTCGATGCCTTAGTATTATCAAGATTAGAACCAATTAATTATAAACTCCTGAATGACTTTAAAACCATCGAAGTGATTGGCTTATTATTTGACTATGGTGTAAGAGATTCGGGCCCTTCAAAAATCAACATTTCTGCCGGATATTACAAAGCTTTACAGGCAATAAATGAAAATCAGCGATTTTCACCTACATTAATATCCACGAATTCTGGTATATCTAAAAGTGATGCGATTAGTTTGTGTGGAAAATTATTGGCACTGGGCTTACTGGAGTTTGATAAATGCTAATATCAGACTTAATTAGAAACTCAAACGGGGGAGGATCGACGGATAAAATTGATAGCGTCTCATCTGAAATATTAAGTGATATTAAATTTCAGTTACCTTCAAATGAAGCCATTTTCGATGGATTGAGAACTGAACTATCAATGTTAATCAACCGGTTTTGCACACCTTTAAAAAGCGCTCATGAGCATCATTTCAATAACATTTCAGAATGGTCACTTACACATTGGCTCCGCTCATATTTAAAAAACTGCGTTGCTTTTGATAGGGTCTTATATCAGCAAGTTGCCCAACTAATCGAGGAATACCTCCTGCTTGAAGCTAGACTTGAAAAGGACCTTAAAAGCTTAAGAGACGAGGGATTTATTTCTAGAGATAGCGTTTTGAAAGCTGTAAATGTTGCAAGCGCTGACAAGCATCATGGGCTACATGTCTTAGAGTTAAAGTTTACTTCGTCGGAGATGGTGTTTTATAAACCTAGAACAGGCGATGGATCTAAGCTTTTATCTAATATATCTTCTCTTTTTCTAGACAATGGCCTTCCACTTCTATCCCCCCGATCCTTGGTATTTAGTGGTTATCATTGGATGGAGGGTGTCACGTATCAGCCTTTACTTTCGGAGAGTGACGCGAAAAATTTTGCGTTCTGTGGTGGTGTTTTATATGGAGTTGCGGGAGTATTAAACTCTTCAGACCTTCATTTCGAAAATATCATGGCCACACTACATGGACCGATTGTTATAGATTGCGAAACAATTTGTCAGCCAAGGTTTTCAAAAATTGCTGAGTCCTATCTATTAAAAAGGGAAAGAGATGAGTTTCACGACATCAGCTCACTGTTCTTCAATCACGATAAATACGACGATCTAGACCTAGATTATGGTGGATTGAGTTGCGTAGATTTTTATTTTCGACCTGATCCATATTCAGGCCTTCAGGTAAGACTCTCCAGTGAACATAGAGAACTGGCCTTATACAAAAGCAAAAGTGCTGTTGAGGTTAATGGAGCCAGAATTGCTCCCGCTGTTGAATATTTTGAATATTTTTCAAAAGGTATACGATTAGCAAACGATTTTTTAGCTGAAAATAAGCAGGACATACTTAACCTTATATCTCCCGAGCTTGTATTTAGAGTTCCAATAAGAGCAACTCGAGTATACGCAGGCTTGTTATCGGAGCGCATGTCCGCGACATATTTTTCATCATATTCTGATAACTCTTGGAGCTCCTTTATGGAGCAGGATCTTAAAACTGCAGATGGAAAATTTAGAGCGTCTGCTGAAATGATATATCAAAAAGAAAAAATCGATTTAGCTAACCTAAATATCCCTGCTGCATATGTTCAAGCAAATAGCCGAAGCTTGTTATTCGAAGGCGACAACATCCCTCATATATTTGACTCGTCACCAATTGAGGTTGTTAATCAGCGGCTACAGCGCCTAACAAGCAAAGTCACTGAACACCAAATATCAACTCTTAGAGATCGTTTTTAGGAATTTAAACCGCGAGAACATTATTTAATTTCTAGCATTTCAAAGATTTTCTACTTGTAGATAGAATCTATCTCATATTTCTCTTCACGGCCAATTTAGCGACTCCGGAATAATCAAACGATATAAATAATGATTAACAACAAGTACTACGTTGTTGAGCGAGAAAACAATGATCACCATTCATTGTTTGAATGGGATCAAGCTTCAGGGAAATATGGATTGGTGCAGCCGTAAACGATCCAACTCAACTAAAACTTAAGCTTGGTGAACCCAATCTGATAGGAATTTATCCAAAACAGGTCATATCTTTGAGTTTGAAAAACTAGTGTTAGCTGAAGATAAGCTCGAGGACATTGCACTTGAAAAGAGACTGATGTTTTTTCTCTTAGAAAAAACATCAGTATTCTTGGTACATCAATCCGTTAAAGAAGCAATGGAAAGCATTAGCCCCACTGGGCTTAGTTTTTATTCTTTGGAAGAGTGGTACAGCGATATTGTATTTGACTAAAAACCGGGACCAGTAAGGGCACGTCATTTAAACTGATACGTCATACTCAACCAAAGGCTTCGCTGTTCCAGCGATGGCGTTCCCTCTGCGCCGTTTGATTCTCCTGTGCCGTTCATTGGGTAAAGCGCATCGGTATCCCAAATATTTTTTACTATAAAATCGACAGCAAAGAGATTCCGGCCAAGCTGGCTATTTATCCCCAAGCCCAAATTTGCGACATTGGCACCCGGCATGGATGCGCCATTCGGAGCGCTGTAGCCCCAGTAGCGCAGGTGATTGTAGTGGCTGGTGAAGGTAAGTGCCCCGAAAGACCACGGCAACTTATAGCGTAAATGCGCGCGGCTGACATTTTGCGGATAGGCCGCTATTTTGTTGCCGGGCCTTGCATAAATGCCAAGCGTTCCCGGGTCGGCGTGAACAATATCCACATAAGCATGACTAAACGATAGCCAGGTTTTTTCGCCCTGAAGTTGAGCCTCAAGCTCAGCGCCAATATGATCGAGGCGCCCCTGCTGGTTTTGGTAATACCAGTTGCCGCCCCACGACGCGATAAGGTCGTCGCCCACCTTATCGCCATAGGCCAGCCCTTCATAACCGTGCGCCTCGGCGGTAAGAATATCTTTCACCGAGTTATAAAAAAGCACACTGCTAAAACGCCATTTTTGTTGTTCGCGAGTGTAAGCGAGTTCAACGGAGTCTATGGTTTCGGGCGATGTCGGCAACAGCGTTTTATCATCGTTTGCGGCGATGCCATCCCAGTCAAAATCCGCGTGTGTCGTAGAAATATCATTCACTGCAGAAAAGCTGCTTTCGGCCAGCAGGCCATCCTGAACATAACCACCTGCGTACTGCACGCCCACCGCTCCGCGAAAACCGCGCTGCCAGCTTAGCCTGAATAGGTCTTCACTGCTCGGTGAATAAAATGCGCCCAAGCGCGGGCTAAGTTGCGCGCCCCACTCGGGGTGTTTGTCATAGCGAAACGCGGCAAAAAGTTGATAAGCCTCGCTTAGCTGGTAAGCGCCTTCAAAAAATAAGCTGAGCACATCCGACTCATAAGGCTTAACCCAACGGTTACTTAGATTGACATCGCTGCCCTGGCTAAAGCCACCGTTACCGTTACTTTCCAAGCCCAGCGTTTGAATTTCATCGTTTAAAATAAAGTTGCTGTTTTTTTGATCTAATCTGCCAGAGCTAAAGTGCATATATTCCAGGCCAGCTGCCATATTAAGCTTTTGCTCTGGAAGGTTTATCTGCACAAGGCCTTTAAAACCCTGGCGCTCTTCTCTCGCCCCGCCCATACGTAAACCCGGCGCCACGCTGGCATCGGCGACGGGCACCATACCGTCAATATCACTGCGCACGCTTTGTTCGTAACTGAGCCTGCTAGCGCTTTTAAGGTTGCCACCGTGGCTGTATAAAGCGTAATCGTCCTGTGCCATGTGAGCGTCGAGCTGAATCGCAATAGCGGTACTTAGATCGCGCTCGTAACTTGCAGATAAAAGCTGAAGTTTTTGTTCAACCTGCTCGCGATCTCTAAAAAAGTTGTATAAGTCGCGGCGCTGGTCAAAGCCGGCATACGCGAGCTCAAATGCGCCGATGCCAAGCTGCAATTGCACATTTGTGTAGTCTGCGCGCTTGAGGTGGTGCTGGCGCTCAACAACCGTTAAGCCCTGTTCGCTGTACGCTTCGGCCCAACCTTTATTCGGCATCAATTGGCCATCGTAGCCGCCTTCGGACAAATACGCGTGCAGGTGCCACTGTTCGGCCAAATAACTTAACTCAAGCTTATTTTGCTCATATTCATCCTTGCCGCGACTAAGCTTTGCACTAAAGCCACTGCTAAGTGGCGAGCGCGTAACGATATTGATAAGCCCAAGAAGCGCGCCCTGGCCCTGGGTAACCGAACCCGGCCCGCGAACCACCTCAACGCGCGCAATATAATTCAAATCCAAACCGTTGAGCACCGCATCTGGCGCGCCCCAAAACCACTCGGCATTTAATTTCTGACCGTTTAACAACAGCTGTACTTTAGAGTTGTTATCGGCCACCAGGCCGCGAAAAGCCGCGATCGAATCGTCCTGATCCTCAACCATAAAATAGCCGGGCACAAACATGGTCAGCAGCTCGTTTAGCGTGCGCGCGCCGCTTAAGCGAATATCTTCTTCAGTGATGGTGGATATGGAGGCGGGCTGACGAGAAACAGGCGCGTTTAGGTTGCTGGCGATATCCACTTCAATGGCGAGCAACTGCTCTAGAGAAAGATCAAACAGGTTTTCTGGTAAATTTTGCGCCGCAAAGGCGCTTATAGGGCTCAGTGTCATCGAACTTAAGAGGTAGGTAAGCACTAACAGATATCGGTAAACACCCCCCTTCGACAACACCATAATAAAAGACCAAACCCCGCCCCAAAAGCTATAAGTTTAGTCTAAATTTTGACGAATGCTTTTTCCTTAGGGCCCAGGCCCCTGGAAAACGCCAGAGTCAGGTCAAGCAAAGCTTAAGTTAAAAGCTAAATAGGAATAAAAACACCCCGGCGCTTCTGTACTTACACCCTATTCACAGAAACACCGGGGTAAAGGGCAGTTTCACTGGGAAGTTCTACTGCTTGGAAAAATATTTGGCCAAGGTATCTATCTGCTTTTCCGTCAACGGTTTAGCCATCGCACTCATCACCGGGTCTTTGCGCGCGCCCGATTTAAAATCCAGCAACTGCTTTTTTATATAAGCTTCGTGCTGGCCGGCCAGCACCGGATACAGCGCTACCGTCGACTTGCCTCCGGGGCCGTGGCAGGCGGCGCAGGCAGCCGCCTCCGGCGGAGTACTGGCGCTTGCCTCGATGCTAAGAAAAACACTCGCAACAACTATAGTCAGCACACCAGCTAGCTTTAACGCGGCCACTTTTGAATCAGTTATATCAGTCATATCTTGTTACTCATTTACGCCATTTATCGGCCAGCCAAGGCGCCGATAGATTAGTGCTATTTTTTATAAACAGCCTGCTAGAAAAAAACGTGGTACTCGGTAAATAGCTGAGTTTGATTCTGCAAGGTATTTTGCGGAATACCATCGGCCCACCTCAGGCCGTAGCGAAGCTGCGAAAACTGATCAAGAAAAGTCTCGCCAAGCAAGCTGTAGCGGATGCGCTGGTTTTCATCAATGTCATCGTTTGGATCGTGGTAGTCGTAACTTAACTTGACATTGGTCGAAGTCGTCAGCAGGTAGTTAGCCTCAAGAAATGCAACAAGATTACTCTGCTCAGTTGTCTTGTCTTCATCGTCAATTTTGTCGAGTTCGGCAAGAAAGACCCATTTGCCAAGGGTGAGGCCGCCGTAGATAGCGTAAGCTTTGCGCGAGCTTTGCTCTGGCCCGTTGTTTACCGACGCCGACACACCGACACGATACCTTGCATCAACCCACTCAAGTAAACTCGAGACCTGCTTGTCTTTATTGTTTTCCCCCGAACCCTGAGTGCCGTTACTAACGGAAAAACGAAACGATAATTTGTTTCTATCGTAGCCGTATTCAACACCGTTATCGCTATTGTCAAAGTTAAAGCCTGACACCTCGCGAATAAATGCGCTGTCATCCTGTAAGCGAAGGCCAAAGGGCAGGAAAAAACGCCCAGCTTTTATATAGTCGTGATCCCCCAAAACACCTTTTTTAATTGCTATGGCTTCGCGTGTTTGGCCACCTTCCGGCGCAACTTCCTGATCGAGATAAAAAATGATCTCATCACTTAACGCAAACTCCAGATACAAATTACCAGTATTAATATCAAAGCTGCTGGTATCTTCTATTTCATCCCCGGTAATGCCTTCGGCATTGGACTTAGGATCTGAAAAATCCGTATAGGTGTAATCGACACGCAAGTTGGCGCCGGCTGAAATTTTATCGGTTAACGCAGGTGAAAACGTGGTTTGCAGTGGCGAATCGGTCAAGGCCATCGCGTAACCAACCCCGACAGCATTGCGCTTGCCACCGCCTGTCATATTCGTGTGGCAGGCCATGCACTTTTGCCCGTAGCGCTGAGCTAAGTAGGGTTCGGCCACAGCGCTGTTTATCGACAGGGTTGAGGCAACAACAAGCACTAACAGCGGTAAAAAAGCTTTTATATATATAGACATTTTCATTTTTTAATCCTTGTTTCCCTAATTAGAGCCAACACTGCCAACAAACGGATCGTCGGGGTGATCAAAGATATAGTCTTTGCTTGTCCCGCCAGCGCTGTTTGCCGCAGCGTGACAACCAACACAGCCCCCGGTCATGCTGCCATTGCCCGAGAGCATCGTTCCCCGGCGCTCACTGCCATCATCATTCAGTAAAATATTGCCGCTGGCAGGGTCGAGTACAAAAAACTCCCAACCGCTTTGCAGCGCGCCCGAATCCAGCTCGCTCGTCTCAGTCATTTTCACCATTGCCACTAAGCCGGTTAAGGTCGTGCCATCGGCAGCAAATATTTCTTTAACATAAGTCGTGGCGACCGGATAACCGGGAGCGTTATCGATCGGGTAGGCGTAGTCTTGTTTTTTGTAAACCTTGCGCACCGAAGCATCCACGGCGGCACCGTGGGCCATGGCGCCGAGCTGAGGGTTTCTATCACTGCGCTCGTCGACAAGAAGCCAACTTGTGTAGTTTTGAAAACTGTCGTTGTTGGCGACAAACACTGTCGGTGTCGGGAAGATATAATCGCTACCCGAGTTGGCCGAAGAGCCATTGGCCGCCTGGTGGCAGGCGTTACAACCGCCGTTATTGACATCGGCGCCGCGCTTAATAATGCCGCTTAAATCCGTTTCTAAACCAAAGTATTCCCAGCCGCCATTTTCCTGATTAAAACTACCACCGCGCTTAACCATCGCTAGCAGCCCATCTTGCGGTGCAAACTGGTCACTGCCACTTGCGCGTGTTGTCACCGCTTTGACAATAATTGAGCCTTGAGCATAACTTGTGCCGTCAAAATTAAGCGCCGTTGGGTTGGCGTAAACCCGCCTTGAAAATGTATCGTTTGCGCCCTGATGGGCACCACCGGCTATCGCGGCATTGGCGGCACCAATGGTGTAATCGACTAAAGCCCAGTTTTCAAAACCTTGAAAGTCACTGAGCTCGGCGACAAATTCCTGGTGGTTGTTAAACGGGTCGCCGGCGTGCTTAAAGACAAAGTCGATACCAGTATTGTCCTGGGCCTTAGCTCCAGCGTGGCAGCCAACACAGCCACCGTTATTAAGCATCGCTCCCCGGCGTGGCGCACCGGCCTCATCGACTAAAATCTTGCCGCTTTGAGCCTCGAGTAAAAACCACTCCCAGTCGCCAAACATCGGGCTGAAACCGCCGCCGCGCTTAAGCATTGCCGTAACATCAATAATGTTGCCATCGCTGTCATAGGCCTCTTTAACGATCGCCGTACCAATTGGATACCCTTGAGCCGTACTGTCTGGGTTGGCATAGAGCTGCTTTTTGTAAACCAGGCGCCGGCTGGCATCGACACCGGCACCGTGAGCTTTATCGCCAAGAAGCTCTGGCCTTGAAGTTAAGGTATCGATTAAATGCCAGTCGCGATAATTTGCAAAACTTGTATCATCGGCAATCACTTCAGATGAATGCGCAAATACATAATCGTGCCCGCCAATCGCCTCACCGGCATCATCGAGCTCTGCCGCGCTGTGGCAAGAAAGGCAAGTGCCCTGGCGCACATCAATGCCACGCGCATTAAAACCGGATAAGTCGGGCTTGACGTTAAACCACTCCCAGCCACCGCCGTCAGGAGAGTAAGTACCACCGCGCTTAACCATTGCCAATAAACCACCGGCTTCGGCAAATTCGATACTTTTACCGTCGTTGGCGTAACTAAAGGTTTCTTTTACCAAAATTGAGCCGTTGGCAAATTCATCCCCACTTGAATTAAGTGCGATGTCATTGGCGTAAACCCGGCGAACAAATTCATCGCTGCCACTGCTGTGAATGCCATCGGTAAGGAAACCACTGCTCACACCGATACTGTAATCAACCGTTTGCCAATTGCGATAATTCGCTAACGCAGAAATATCGATAATAACTTCAGCCTCTGGGTCGGGCGCTTGTGCCTGTGGTGCACCTGCAGCGATCCAGTCGCGAATAATTTGAATATTTTCACTGCTTAAGAACGGCCCTCCTAGAGGCATCTGTGAACCTGAAATACCGGGCGAGCCGAGTACTTTTTGCAGTAAATAACTATCGTCTGGGTTTGAAGGGTTGATGCGCAGCAAGTCGGGCTTTTGATTGCTCGCAACGTTAACAATTTGATTGTAAGAAACACCGGCGGCAAGACTCATGCCCTGCGGCGCAGATGGCCCCGAGTGGCAGCGTATACAGTTTGCAGTAAAGACCTCTTGCACCTGAGTAAACAGATCGTCGCTGGGACCTGCGATAACACCAGTAAGAGGCTGACCATTTTTATCCAGACCATCACCACTTCCGGCTCCGCAAGCGCTTAAAGCAAGGCTAAAAGCCGCCACAGAAAACCAGCTAAAACAATTGTTTGGCACGCGATTAAATAAGCTTTGTCTCAATATCATCGAAGCCTCCCCCGAGGAATCTTAGGTAACGATGTTTATAATTAATTGGGTGGAATACTGAGAGTCTACTAATCGGGGGCTGGAAATTTATAACAAAACCATCACGTTTTTATCACAGACAATCCGTGATTGATCAAGTGAATATTCTGTATGGGAAATTAAGAGGGAATAAGACGACAGGACAATAAAAACAAAAATAAGATAAAAAATAAAGTAAGAATATTTATTTTTTAACGACGTCGATTTTTACGGGCAGCGTGTAAACGATCACAAACCTAGGCAAAGACGATCAAGCTAAAAGGTAGCGGGAAAAGCGTGCCTTAGCCACTGCTAAGGCACGCCTGAAACATAAAACTATGCTTGCCAGATTTTTGCTAGCTCACCGGCAACACTCGAGCCGCCTTTGCCACCAAAATACTTAGTCATCACCGGAATAAATTTACCGACCATCGACGAATCCATACCCAGGCTGTCGAAAACTTTGTAAACCGAATCCATGCTGTCGATAGAACTTAACGCTGAACTGCCGTGACCAGAGCTCAACTGGCCTGCAAGAGCGCTCATACCGGAATCCCCGAGCTTATTATTTGCCAGAGCGAGCAGCGCTCCTGCCCCACCTTTAGCCTGTTTGTCGCTGACCCCCAGTTGCGAACTGAGATTGTCAAACAGGTCCATGCCAACCAGCTGGCCTTGCTGCCCCATTAAGTCTTTAGCGCTGTCAGCGTGTTTGCTGTCGTGAGAAGAACATGCCGTCGCAAGCGCGGCTACTGCCACTACCAAAATTATACCTTTCATTGATCAATCCTTATCAAAAGAACAAAAGAGCTTCGAAGGGCTATTGTAAGAAGGAACGACGAAGCAGTGCATACATCACAAAAAATATTGGCGCGCCTTTCATTAAAATAACTTCAGGCTTTATAAAAACAGGGCAACATTTGCGCCTGGCTTTTTAATAGCTCGGAAAAAAGCCATTAGCTAGCGGAAAAAGCCATTAGCGACAGGGAAAGCCTTTAGCTCGCGAAAAAAGCGATTAGCTAGCAGAACGAGCCACTAGCGCCCCCAAAACTGTTAGCTATCGTAAACATGCTATGAGCTGCCATAAAAACAGCCAGGGCTCGGCAGAGCACCTGGCTGTAAAACACATCTTAAAGCTTAGTTTAAGTAAGCGTTAGTAGACCTTGGTTGTAGCTATTAGCTACGAGGCATTGGCATCCATTACTACTAACTCACACTGTTTTAGCTGCTCAACAAAAGCCTTTTCGACGGCTTGCTGAGCTTCATGAGCATCGGAATATAAGCGCGGGCGCGGCTCAAGCTTAACCAGCGCTAAATATTGGTCAATCAGAGTTTTGCTGTTGCCAATATTGTCGACGATCTGCTGCGCTTCACAATCCAGCCACAAGCCATCTTCGATGGCGCGAAAATAATCCGAGTGCACAGAAAACAGAATATGGCCTTTAAGTTCATCCATCTCTAAAATAGCAGCGTGAATCTCTGCCAGTGTTTTTGCGTTTTCAACATAGGGTTTTGTATTGTCGTAACTAGCTAAATAACCCTCATTCGTTGAATATAAGTTAAAGATCTTTGAGTTAAACCTGTCGGTACAGTAAATGTTTTCAACAACTGATGCGGCAGTACACATAGGCTCGTTTGAGCTGCTGCTGCGATCGTAGGCAAAACTCATTACCTCAACCAAGTCTTGATACGTTTGTTCCGACCACAGCTCGCCATAGGCGCGCTTGGCGAGATCATCTGCGCCGTTTTCAAAGTCATAATCATCTTGTTTATTCGGCTCGTCACTCTCAATAAAACTGACAAGGTGACTAACGGCTGCCGAGCGCTTTTGCATCGTTTCAGCAAAAAGCTCTAAGTCTTTGTCGCTGTCGACATACAAACGAAACACCGCAAGGTTCAGCGCCGGCACCGAAGAAAAAGCAAAGGCTTTGTTGTCGTGAGCTTTGATCAGAGCGACGTTGTCATCGCTGAGAATATTTGAAATATTCGCAACAACACTCAAAGCATCGTCGTCCACCAGCCACTGGCGCGGTTCGGAATAACGTACATTAGTAAGGTTTAATAACTGGGCCTGGAACGCGGCAAAAAATTCCAGCCCGGATTGATTCAGCGCGTTAAGCATTTGCTCCGGGCTTGGTACCTGGCTGCTGCCGAGCTGGCCGAGATAGGCCATACGAATATAAAAATCGAGCAGATAATCAACATAAATCTCACGCAAATCATCATCGAGCGGTTCAAGTACCGCGCTTAAGTGCTGGCTTAATTCGGTAAACGCGGCATGACTTTGCTCTGAGCTCAACCAAGTAGGCAGTTTGCTCAGTGCGCTATCTGCGTCGTGCTCAAAAGCCCGGCCCAGAATCCAGCCCAGATCATCCGCCCAGTGGCGACTGTTATTCCACTCTTGTCGATTCGGTACGGCGCCACCGGCATGTTTCGGCGCCGCAAGATTAATAGCCTGCTGCTGCAAACTTACATCGTCCAACACCGCCATTGGCAGCTGGTACTCGTCTTCAGCAATCGTAATAAAGCTCGACGACCACTGAGTAAAACTTGGGAAATAGCGCCACTGCGCACTTGAATAACTTCGCCTGTCGGCGCTGTCTTGCATCGCATCAAGACGCTCAGACATGCCCATGGTGATATCAAACAAAGCTTCGCTGTCCGCCAGGCGGTGTAGTTCAGCATCACCACCTTGCACAAACTTCGGATTTTTATAACTGTAGTTGCGCACAAAAATCTGATCGTCAAGGGGCTCGGCTTCTTCGAGCTGCAGCTCAAGCGGCAGTGTTATCAAACTGCTTGCGGCACCGCTGAACTGGGCCGGGCGCAAATAAAGCTTAAGCGCCAAGCTGACCGAGTCCTGATGTAAATGCGTGCCGAGGGCAAACTTAGGAAAGTACAGGTTAGCAGCGGTTGCAGGCCTTGCAGTATCACCGCTGTCACTGCGGCTGTTGCTCAGCAGCGCCGAACGCTGCTCGCCCAACTGCAGTTGCATCGCCAGTTTAGGCTGCTCGCCGTCGAGTTTTATATGAGCATCGGCGTAGCCCTGGCTTAAGGCCAGCTTTTGTTGAACGGCAGTGACACTGTCGCCCGCGGCGGCAAAATGCAAAGTCAGCAGTTCAAATAGAGGCCCGGCAGCCAAACTTGCATAATCGAGCTCTGTCTCGCGCCGGCTTTGCAGCTTAACGCTCGGCCGTGTACTCAAGTCACCTTCTCTGCCGCTGGCAATATGGCTTTGCAAAAACAGCGCATCAACCATATCAAAGCGATATACCTCGGCGCCAAACAGCGACAAGCGCATGCGCCCACCGCCGAGTCGCAATTGCACACGCTTGTTTTCAACAACATTTTGATCAATCGCGACATTTACACCGACTTCTTGTGAATAGCTCTCGTCACTTAAACCGAGCTTAGAAATGCTGACCATGCCACTGTCAGTTTTAACCACCGCAGCATCGTCGAGCCGGTCGAGCAATAAATTGTTATCGAGCGCCAGTACCGGCTGCGCATCGGGAATACGACCGAGGCTGTCGCTGTCACTGAAATTAGGGAAGATTTCCCGAAACGCGACTTTTTTCTCCAGCTTAGTCAACCAGCTAAGTAGGTCTTGCCGGTCTTTGGCTGGCAACAGCTCAATATACTGAAGGTTGGCCACTGCGTGGTTGCCAATTAAATAACAGCGCTCATCTAACCATTCGTACTCGGCAATCGCGCTACAGCGCTGCTCATTCAGAGCATTAAGCGAAGGCGCTGGCGAGCTGCCCGGCGTTGGGCTGCCCGAAAAACCCGGGCGCGGTGTTGTAGAGCCGCCCGGCTCGGGCTCGGACGAATCGCTTCCTCCACCACCACATGCGGCTAACAGGGCCGCGCTGGAAAAAACGATCGTACGGCACAAAGCCGAAAGCTGAAAAGCGGGCATAAACAAGTACTCCTTTCACTTGCAAACTTAAAAAAGAAAGTGGGTATGCAGCTGTATAAACGGGCTAGCCAGATGCGCTCTGAGTGTCGCTGAGGGGAAGGCCACCAAATCAATGCATACATTGCGCGCGAAGGCTAACACGCCAGAAACCTGTGCCGCTATCTTGATTACGCACCATTTTGTAACAATTTGTCTTGCGGCGGTATTTGGCGCCAACTAGCGCTTTAGAATGCCCAACAATGCCTTAAGTGGCAGTGGCGACAAATAAAGAAACAAATAAAAAGAAAAACAAAAAAACGCGGCTAAGCCAAAGCTAAACCGCGCAAAGTGCGAGAACAGTTTGTTCTCAACGTGGGGGAGATGGCGTTAGTCGACAATCACGGCATCAATGACATGAATAACACCGTTTGTCGTATATACATCGGCGCCTGTTACGGTCGCTCCACCAACCGTCAGCTGGCCATCAACAATGCTGATGTCTATCAGTTGCTCGGCCGCGGTTCCAGCTTGCTGACCGTTCAGAGTCATCGCACTAATGCTATCGATACTGGCATCGGCAATTACATGATTGAGTAAAATGGTCGTTAGATCGCCGCCGGGGTCAGCCAGCAAGGCATCAAGTGTGCCTTCAGGCAGCGCCGCAAAGGCCGCATCGGTTGGCGCAAAGACGGTGAAGTCGCGCTCGGTATTGCGCAGGATGCCATCGAGCCCAGCCGCTTGCAGCGCAGCCACTAAGGTTGTGAAGCTACCGGCATCAATAGCGGTATCGACAATATCTAAGCTCGGTGTGGCCATGGCGGCAGGCGGCATCAACACTGCGTCGATGACATGAATCACACCGTTATCAGCTTCTACATCCACGAGGGTTACCATCGCCGTGTTAACGTAGAGCACAGAGTCAACATAAGACAGCGCCAAAGCGTCAGTATTGGCCATTGTCACGGTAGAACCAGCACTGGCCAGGGCAGCGGCACTGTCGACTTCAGCATCGGCAATAACGTGGTAGAGCAAAATATCGCTGAGTGTTTCGGTGTCGGCCAACAGCGCGTTGATGGTATTGCTGCCAAGCAGCTCAAAGGCCGCATCGGTTGGCGCAAATACAGTGAAGTCGCGGCTGTCATCGTCGAGCACAGCATCCAGGCCGGTCGCTTCAAGCGCTGCAATCAGCGTCGTGAAACTGCCGTTTTCTTCGGCGACGTCAACAATGCTCATGGCTTCGGGCTCTGCTTCAGCAGGGGGCAACATCACAGCATCAATAACGTGAATTAAGCCGTTGTCTGTCATAACATCGGTCAGCACCACTTGAGCACCGGCGATAAACAAATTGCCGCCATCGAGTACTAACGCTGCCTGTTCGCCACTGGCCATTTCAATGGAGCTACCCGCTGCCGCGATGGCCGCGCTTGAGTCCACAACACTGTCTACCAACACGTGATACAACAGTACGTCCGTCAGCGCACCTTCGGCATCGGCTAACAAAGTATCGAGTGTGCCATCGGGCAACGCGGCAAAAGCATCGTCGGTCGGTGCAAACACGGTAAAGTTAGTATCTAAATCAGCCAGGGTTTGATCCAGGCCGGACGCTTGCAGTGCGGCAACCAAGGTGTTGAAACTTCCGTTTTCGACAGCAACATCAACGATAGACTTTGGCGGGCTCATCACTGCATCAAGCACGTGAATAACACCGTTATCGGCTTCGATATCGGTCATCGTAATAAGTGCGCCGTCGATGTAGAGCATGCCTGTCATCGCGCTAATCGCGGCGTTGTCGCCATTGGCCATTGCCACAGAGCTACCGGCGGCGGCCGTAGCAGCTGCGGCGTCAACTTCAGTGCCGGAAATAACGTGATAAAGCAAAATATCGCTAAGGGTATCGGTATCGGCAAGCAAAGCGTTAAGGGTATCCTGGCCCAGCGCATCAAAGGCCGCGTCGGTCGGAGCAAAAACAGTGAACGTGGAATTTAAATCGTCGAGCGTCTCATCGAGACCGGTGGCTTCAAGTGTTGTCACCAAAGTTGAAAAACCGCCGTCGTCACGGGCGACGTCAAAGACACTCATCGCTTCAGGCGTCGGCTCGGGTGCAGGGTCATCATCGTCATCACCGCCACAGGCGACGAGTAGTACACTTAGAAATGCGGGGGCAATTAATTTTATTGGAAAGTTCATCACGCAGCTCCTCATTGTTCGCGGATGTCTGCGCTTACGGCTTGTATTTACAAGCAGATGATAAAAAAAACCGAAATATCTTTATTTTTTCATGAGTAGATCTAGGCCCAACAAAACGACGTACAAGCCTGGTTAAACGTCACCCGCCATAGCTAATTTCGCTCTAAGCGCTATTGTCTGTTATTTCCCAACCCCAAAAATCGGCGCGCCTTGCTGTTTGCTGTAATTACCCCTGCTGGTTTTTTCGAGCCCGCTAAACCACACATGTCTTTTTGTAGTATCAGCTATTTCAACTGGGCTTAATCTTGCTATGCGTGTTTTCCTGCGCACTCATTTTTTTGTTATTTGATCTCACGTCGCCACAACGCATACGCAGGCGAGTATGCTGGCGAAGCAAAAAACACAATAACTTAATAACGTTTACAAGGAAGATAATAATGAAAAATAAATGTATCACTCTGTTCAGCCGCCTTGCTTGGTTTTTTATATGTGCGCTAATAAGCGCTCTAGCTTCAGCAAACAACTGTAAAGTCGAATACGATATAAATAATCAATGGCAAGGCGGCGCCCAGATTCAGTTGAGCATCCACAATGTCGGTGTGAGTAGCATCGACGGTTATAACTTGCGCTGGCAGCTGGGCCCAGGAGAAAGTTTTGCAAGCGGCTGGAATGCCAATTTTTCTCACAGCGAACAGCAAATAACCGCAAATAACCCCGGCGATAGCTGGAATGGGTATATTGCCCCCGGCGCCAAAGTAAGCTTCGGTTTTATTTTAAATAGCCAGGGCAACGCCGCCGTCATTACCGAGTTTTTGTTAAATGGCGAGCGGTGCACAACACAACAGCTGCCGAGCCCATCGCCCTCGCTCAGGCCTAGCCCGACACCAAGTGTCTCTCCTAGTATTTCTCCAAGCCCTTCCCCCAGCCCCTCGCCGTCATCACCTGGCTCAGCTATAACAGCACAGGCAGCGGCCAATGCAATGGGCAAAGGTTTTAACTTAGGGCAGATGTTTGAAAGCGAACAGCATGCACCAACATTTGCCAGTGCCAAAGCCAAAATTGATGCCTATTACGCGCTCGGCCACAGAAATGTTCGCATACCCATTACCTGGACGGAAAGCCTGCACGGTTCCAGTTTATTAAGCGACAGCAACAACGGTGACATAAATCTTGCCCACCCTCACTTACACGAGATCAGTGCCACCATCGATTACGCCTTATCTCTGCCTGGGCTTTTTGTTGTTATCAACGCTCACCATGAAAAGCAATTAAAAGACAACGAGGATGCCGCAATGCTGGCAAGGCTCTGGCAAAACATCACCGAGCTCTACCTCGATCGCGAACATCGCCTGATTTACGAATTACTTAACGAGCCACACAAATCAACCGGGGCTAACGAAGCAATGCCCGCTGCCGCACTGCGCAATATGTCTGCAGCTGCCTACAACAATATTCGTGCACTCGACCCCGAGCGCATTATCATTATTGGCGGCAATCGCTGGTTTAACGCACACGAAATGGCAGAGACCTGGCCCCACCTCGATCAAGTTGGCAAAGGTCGGGATAAATACCTAATGGCGACTTTCCACCACTACAACCCGTGGAGTTTTCACGGCAACCACCAGGGCGACTTTAACGATAACTGGAATGACAGCCATATCTACTCACCCATGGACACCATGATCGAGTGGGCAAATAATGTTGGCAACGGCATGCCGATTTATATCGGTGAGTGGGGTACAGGCTGGGGCTCGCGGTATCAGAAAATGCAGTGCAACAATATCCGCCACTGGTATCAAAAATTTGATGCTCAATACGCATCGCTAAAAGGCCAGCCCACCGCCGTTTGGGACGACGGAGGTTGGTTTAAAATTTTTGATCACAGCAGCCAAACATTTGCCAATAACTTACACCTGTGTATTGACAGGTTTTGTGAGTGGCAGGGTTCAGGTCAACGCTTTAATAGCGGTTGCGACTGATATGTGTCCCGTTCACTAAAGCAGGCGGGGCCCCAGAGGCCCCAGAGGCCCCACTTTTATGTCGGTATGAATTAAAAAATAAACACAACACAACAGTACTGAGCAATAACACAGAGCAACGACACAGAGCAATAAAGAAGCACGCAAATCACACACAATGCATTCCTTAATGCACTTAAGCGCAGAATAATAATTTGGCGCGACAATCTTCTTTAAGCTTTCGTTAACACTTATAAATAAGCTTCAGTTTATTTTCTTATTCACTTATTTTTAGCTGGCTTAAGGCCTGTTTTATACGCAGTACTGCGGCGCCAGGAGCACCCAATCAATAAGTTAATAAGGATAATTGATGTATTATTTATCGAAACTAAAACAGCGGCCAGCTGCGACAACAAGGCCCGCGCGTTTATCAAAATTAATAGTTTTCACACGCGCGATTATCGGCGCTTGTTTATTTTTTTCAGGCCTTAGCCACGCAGCGGCGCCCGTACTTGCGCCGATTGCCGATCAACAGCGCGATATTAATACCGGCACCTATGTCAGCGGCACCGCATTTGACTATTCTGTCACCGACAGTGACACCCCGCTCAGTGGTTTGAGCATTAGCTACAGCTCGAGCGATACCTCGATCTTGCGCACCAGCGGCGGCCCGCCGCCACATATCGCGCAAGTTATGCTATTTGACATTATGCCCAATGCCAGTGGCCTGGTAACGGTTACCGCTACCGTCAGCGACGGCACAGACAGCAGCACTCAGAGCTTTAAGGTACGTGTAGGCCCAGAGCCCACTGAAGCGCCGATCATCAGCGGCCTGCAAGATACGGTGATGGACTATCTGCCAGGCAGTAGTCGCCAAACAGCCCCGTTTAGCTACAGCGTGACAGACCCGGATAGCGCGTTGAATGAACTGAGCACAACCGTTAGTTCATCCAACCACGATTTATTTATACCGAGATCTAGCCCACCGCCACATATCGCCAGCGTTGCATTATTTGACTTACTGCCCAATGCCGTGGGTACGGCCGAACTCAGTATCACTGTAAGCGACGGTCAAAACTCAACAACAAAAACATTTACTGTTGAAGTCATAGCCAAACCCAGTATCAAGCCCATCAATGACCACCTTCGCATAACCAATACCGGTACGAGCAGCATAATTTACCCCGTATTTTATGAAGTGACGTATCCGGGTGATTTTAGCGAACTACAACTTAGCTTTAATTCCAGTAACAGCGAACTACTTGAGCCGGGCAATAGCCCGCCACCGGATGTAGCTCAGGTAATGTTATTTAATTTGCCGCCGAATAAAACCGGCAGCAGCCTGATAAATATGGAAATCAGCAACGGTCGCCACAGCGCCAGCGAGTCATTTTTAATTACCATTGAAGACAATACCGCCCCAGAAATAAGCCCAATTACAGATCAAAAAGTACAACAAGCGCAAGCTGTCAGTATCGATTTCAGTGTCAGTGACGGGCAACAGTCAAGCTCAAGTTTGGGGATCAGTGTAAGCTCCAGTAATCCAAGCCTGCTAAGCTCGGACGATATTCAAATTCAAGGTTCGGGCGATCAGAAAAGTCTGGTGTTTAAAGCGCCACACAATATGATTGGTACAACACATATCACCATTAGCGCTCGCGATACTGAAGTCAGTAGTTCACAAAGCTTCAAGCTTGAGGTTGAATCAAACAGCGTCTTTAATTCACTGGTGGTACACGACAAAGCCACCTTAGATTTACTGGCAATGCCGCTTTCAACTGTGCTGAACCAGCTTGGCAGCGAAATGAACACCAGCGGTGAAAGCCTGTTTAGAAGTCTGTGGGATACACAAAATCCCCCAGAGCGTTTTTTAAGTGTTGCCGCTCACAACTGCACCGGCAGCTTTAACGGCTTCCCCTACGAGTGTCGCGAAGCGGACGGCAGCCAGGCAGACCCGAGCAAGTCATCGAGCTTTATCAATAATTACCACCCTATCGCGTTAATTAATCGCTACGATTTGCGCGACCGGAAAGATTTTAAAAACTGTGGTGAGGCGCGCATTATTTATGCCTTTGGTGACGGCAACGACAATAACGGCAACCACGGCCTTGCCGACGATGCCTTTGATCGCTCGCTGATGATTTTTGAGGCTCAGCTGGCCAACCCTACTCCCGGCAGTGCCGAGGGCTGTAAGGCAATCGTAGATTTCTGGGCCTCCCTGCCCGAAGACGACATGCCGCAAACCAGAGCAAATATGCTGCGCGACTTTTACTTAAACGGTATAAGTTCAGCCAATATTAGCCCGGTAATTAGCAGTGGCAACTTTGTTAGTAACTCAGGGCAGATACGCAGCAATCAGTTCCGCAGCGACAACCAACCCGGCATTCCCAACCCCCAGGGCTGGGTCTTACACGAGTTCAAGCTCAACCCGCTTAGCTTCCCTAAAGTTATTCCAGTCACAGTAAAGAGCAACCCCTTTGGTGGCCTGTTTAATGAAAGTGATCGCAGCAGCACTGCGGTAAGTTTCCGCAGTAGTTTTTTGCAGGAAATTGACAGCTTATTACTGCCCATTGACGAGTTTTTCTTAACGGTTACACAAGACAGATTTAATAACGGCCAGAGCCACGCCTCGGGCGCTATCAACGAAAACCGTTATTTGACGCAGGCCAGTAGTGGTTTTATTGCCGACATCGAAGCCGTACTGCAAGCAAAAAATAGCGAACTCACGGCTGAGCAAGTACTCAACCGCGCAACCGCAATGACCTGCGGCGGCTGCCATATGCCGGGCCGCTTTAATCTAACGCACTCCGATGCGATAGGCCCGGGCCAAAGCTGGCCATCGAGCTCAAACCTTGACGGTTTTGTACAGATAGATGAAGTGCTCGACAACAATCAGCGCTATATTCTCTCACCTGCACTGAAAGAAGCATTTTTACCCGCGCGGGAAAAAGACTTCAGCAAGGCCATCGAAGAACAGAGCCTGCAAAGCACTGGTAGCTCAAATGCCAGAACAAGTTCAGGAACACAAAGCCCGGTAAATATTAGCCAAAGCGGTAAACGCTCAGGTTAATCACTGCAAGAAGTGAGCAAAAGGCGAGCATCGCTTAAGCGCTGCTCGCCTTTTTTATTGCTCACTTTTAAATACCTCTAGCCGCAGCTTTTCTAGCCGTTGGGCGCAGCGTTTAACATCTCTATCGCGCATAAAGTCGATAAAAATAGCGGGCGTATGGCGGGCAAAATCAAAGCGTGTATCCCGGTCAAAATACTGAATGCCGCCGGGGGCGCTTCGCAGGTAGGAAGTTTGAGTAATAGATAGCTGATCCGACGAGGTTTTCGCCAACCTATGAGCCGGCGTCAGCCTATGCACTTCGTTAAAACCCTGTTGAAACTCTGCCGAGGCTAAAAAGTTCATCAACAGTTCTAACTCCGGGCGCCACTTGGCGTAGGCCGGCACAATAAATACTTCCACCGGGGCAACGGAATAAAGCGGTATGTTTTCATCAATAATAGGGAACGGCGCAAAAGCAAAATCCTGGTCGAGTTTTTCCGGCAGGCGCGCGCGCGAAAACGTCAGCATCATAAATGCGCGGCTGTGAAACAACAAAGGAAAGGCCGTATCTTTTGAAAACTCATCGAAATTTTCGCTAAAACAGTCGTGATCTAACAACTGCTTCCAGTGTTCCAGAGCTGCTAACACGCCTTTATCTAAAAAACTTAAATTGCCGTCGAGCAGGCGCTGATGATAATCCAGGCCATTAACTCTTAAATTAAAATAGTCAAACCAGGCATGCGCCATCCACGCAGTTTGCCCGCCAAACGCAAATAAATTTGCGCCCTGTTGTTTGGCTTGGGCGCAGGCCTGTAATACCTGCGGCCAGTTTTTGGGCACAGCGATACCAGCTTCTTGCATCGTCGAAATACGATAAAACATGCCCCAAAGCTGCTCTGAAATAGGCACACCATAAATCTGCCCATCAAAGCTCACGGCTTTTTGGCCTGCGGAAGAGTAAAATTCTTGAAGATTATGTTTTTGCCAAAAGCTTTTTATATCTTTTAGTAAACCTTGATCGGAGTAGTACTTTACCTGCTGGCCACCGTGCCAATAAAACACATCCGGGCCCTCGCCCTGCTTGAGCCATTGATCAACTTTTTTACCGTACTGTTCACCGTGATAAAGCTTAAGGTCTAGATCGAGCTCGGGATACTGATTGCGAAACTTTTTCATCTGCTCAACAATCGCACGGCGGTGATCACCGTTTACAATATAAAGCCCGATACTTAGGTTAGAGCCTTCAGCGAGTGAGGAGCCCTCAGCGGGTAAAGAGCCCTCAGCGGGTAAAGAGCCTTCAGCGAGTGAGGAGCCTTCGGCAGGTAAAGAGCCCTCAGCGGATAAAGAAGCCTCACGCTGTATATGAGCTTCGGCTTTGATAACTTGCTGATCTTTTTGCAGATCTTTGCCCTGCGCTAGGTCCCCAGCCAAAGCGATAAGCGGTTTTAACGTCGCCAGTACCACAAAGAAAAAACACGATAACTTCAACTTAGCTGCTCTCCTGACAGGGCCATCTATAGCGAGGTGCAACATGCTATAGCCGGGCTCAAACGCCCTATAGCCATAGTCTGCCCCAATTCCATAAGGCCTTTCACGCGGCCCATTTATCCTTTATCAGGGATATTTTACGACAACTAGATAAGCCTGACTAACGGTTCTGAGCAAACACTGTTCAGTTAAGTGAACTGGCTAACGCGATTTAAATTTAGCTAAACAATAGTTAGCTGGCGCAGACTTTGTAGTGTGGAACAGGAACAACGAGAAGTAATAGGTGAAAGACTAACAAAGAGAGAGGTGTGCAAAAGTTAAAGCCACCGCTTAACAAACAACGGTGGCTTTAGCTTTATAAGCGTGCAGCTAGTTACTGGCTCACTGCGGGCTCGTCAAGCGACTTAGGTGGCGCAGTCTTGTGGTGAGTGGCATACAAAGAGAAACCGGTAAAAATCAAACCGCCGATTAAGTTGCCGAGTATGGTTGGCAACTGATTCCAGAAAGCCCACTGGCCAACAGTAAACTCAGCGCCAAAAATCATGCCCAAAGGGAATAAATACATATTCACAACCGCATGCTCAAAACCCAAAGCAAAGAAGATAAGAATGGGCATCCACATAGCGATCACTTTCCCGCCTACGCTGGTGCTGAGCATTGCCCCAACCACACCGAGGCTAACCATCCAGTTACACAAAATACCCTTGACCAGGCAAGTCATCCAACCTGCGACACCGTAGTCTGCATAACCAATAACCCGGCTAGTGGTGGCTTTTACCATTGCCTGAGCGGCTGCACCGGGATCTTTTTGAAAACCCATGGTCCAAACCACGGCAACAAGAAAGGCAATGGTCAAGGCACCAATAAAGTTACCAATAAAGACCAGGCCCCAGTTGTGAAAGACGCGCCCCAGCGTCACCCCTTTGCGCTTGTCAATAAGCGACAGTGGCACCAGCGCAAAGACACCGGTTAACAAATCAAAGCCCATCAGGTTCAAAATACAAAACCCCACCGGAAACACCAGCGCACCAACAATTGGCAAACCAGTTTGAACCGTGGCGGTAAAAGCCAGCGCAACCGCAATGGCAAGCGTGCCGCCAGCCATAATGGCGCGAATAAGAACATCGCGGTTCGCCATGGAGATTTTTGATTCACCAGCGTCGATCATCAACGCCACAAATTCGCTTGGATTGCGATATGACATAGTTACTTCCCAAAAGTAGTTTTAGAGTTTTGAAGGCGATGCAGGGGGCTTCCTGTGCCCCTTTTTGCTGGCGGCAAGTTTCCTGAAAAGCCTCCGTGCTTGTATTGCGCCACATCAATGAAGCGCCATGATATTCACATTCGTTCTCATTTCCGTTACAAAGGCAGTCTACTCTAACTATCGCGAGGTTTACGGACTTTAGTTTTCTTGATCAATGACAAGCACCACCGCTACAGACTTCGTTACCTTTATTCCCAAGCTTCCTGTCCAGCGTGACAAAAAGAATCAGAGCTTCGCCAAGAGTACTACGGCAAGTCACACACTGGGCGCCAAGGTAGCACCTGTTTTCAGCTTTAACATTGTAAGGAGACCGACCATGGTCGATAAAAAAGACGACAATTCTGTCGAGATCAAACAGCTAGATGAGCTGATCGCACGAGTGAAAAAAGCTCAGCGTGAATATGCTCAGTTCAGCCAAGAGCAGGTTGACGAGATTTTCCGTCAAGCAGCTTTGGCCGCAAACGACAACCGCATCATGCTCGCGAAGATGGCCGCTGAAGAAACTGGCATGGGCATCGCCGAAGATAAGGCCATCAAAAACCACTTTGCTTCTGAGTACATCTACAACAAGTACAAAGACGAAAAAACTTGCGGCATCCTCGAAGAAGACAAAGCCTTTGGCATTATGAAAGTTGCCGAGCCTGTCGGTATTCTCGCTGGTATCGTGCCAACTACCAACCCAACCTCTACTGCGATTTTTAAATCTCTGTTGGCGCTGAAAACTCGCAACGGCATTATTTTTAGCCCCCACCCACGTGCCAAAGGTTGTACTTCTCTGGCGGCTAAGATTGTTCTGGACGCAGCTATCGCAGCTGGCGCACCGAAAGACATCGTCGCTTGCATCGAAGCGCCTTCAGTACCTCTGAGTGCTCACCTGATGGGCCACGAAGACATCAACATGATCCTTGCGACCGGTGGCCCGGGCATGGTTAAAGCTGCTTACTCAAGCGGTAAGCCTGCTATCGGTGTTGGTGCGGGTAATACGCCTGCAGTTATCGACGAAACTGCTCATCTCAAGCAAGCGGTTAGCTCTATCTTGATGAGTAAAACTTTCGATAACGGCGTTATCTGTGCTTCTGAGCAGAGTGTTGTTGTAGTCGACAGCGTCTACGAAGAAGTTAAGGCCGAGTTCCAAGCTCGCGGCGCTTATATCCTAAACGCCGAAGAGAAAAAGAAAGTTGGCAGCCAGATCCTCGTCGGCCCCGCCTGTGCAATGAACCCTGAGATTGTTGGTCAGCCAGCATGGCGCGTAGGTGAGATCGGTGGCATCACCGTTCCTAAAGAAGCCAAAGTTCTGATCGGTGAGTGTGAGCACATCAACGACGACGAGCCGTTTGCCCACGAAAAACTGAGCCCGACTCTGGCCATGTACCGCGCCAGCGACTTTGCCGATGCAGTTAAACAAGCTGTAAAACTGATCGAAATGGGCGGCATGGGTCACACCTCTGTGCTCTATACCGACCAGGACAAAAACAAAGATCGCCTCGAAGAGTTCGGCAAAAACATGAAAACTGGCCGTATCCTTATCAACATGCCTGCGTCCCAGGGTGCGATTGGCGATCTCTACAACTTCAAACTGGCTCCATCACTGACTCTGGGTTGTGGTAGCTGGGGTGGTAACTCAGTCAGCGAAAACGTGGGAGTGAAGCACTTGATCAACACCAAAACTGTAGCCTCACGTCGTGAAAACATGCTGTGGCACAAAGTGCCTAAGTCTGTGTACTTCCGCAAAGGTGCCCTGCCTGTTGCGCTTGAAGAACTGAAAGACTTGCGCCGGGTAATGGTTGTTACCGACGGTTTCCTGTTCAACAACGGCTACGTCGACAATGTGCTCGATACCCTGCACAACTACGGCATCGAAACCGATGTGTATTACGAAGTGGAAGCAGACCCAACCTTGAAGGTTGTTAACAAAGGTGTCGACAAGCTCAAGGCCTTCCAGCCCGATGCCATTATCGCCTTCGGCGGCGGCTCACCGATGGATGCTGCGAAGATCATGTGGGTTATGTACGAGCACCCAGAAGTTCGCTTCGAAGACTTAGCACTGCGCTTTATGGATATCCGCAAGCGTATCTACAAGTTCCCGAAAATGGGTGAAAAAGCGCAGCTGATCGCGATTCCAACCACTTCAGGTACTGGTTCCGAAGTTACTCCGTTTGCTGTGGTTACTGATGAAAAAACTGACATCAAGTACCCCATTGCCGACTACGAGCTGACTCCAAACATGGCGATTATCGACCCTGACTTTGTCATGGACATGCCGCCTAAACTGTGTGCTTTCGGTGGTGTTGATGCCCTGACCCACGCTTTAGAAGCCTATGTCAGCCTGTTCGCCAACGAATTTACCAACGGCCAAGCGCTCGAAGCCATCCGCCTGCTGTTTAAGTACCTGCCAAGCAGCTACAAAAACGGCAAAGACGATCCGAAAGCGCGCGAGAAAGTTCACTACGCTGCAACCATGGCCGGCATCGCTTTTGCGAACGCCTTCCTCGGTGTATGTCACTCCATGGCGCACAAACTGGGCTCACACTTCCACGTGCCGCACGGTTTAGCTAACGCCTTGTTGATCAGCGAAGTGATCAAGTACAACGCCACCGACGTGCCTGTTAAGCAGGGTACTTTCCCGCAGTACAAGTACCCACAAGCGAAAGCGCGCTACGCCAAAGTCGCCGACTACTTAGGTCTAGGTGGTAACACTATTGACGAAAAAGTGGATCTGTTAGTTAAAGCCGTTGACGGCCTGAAAGCAGAACTAGATATCCCGAGCACTATTCAAGGCGCCGGTGTTAACGAGCGTGAATTCCTCGCCAAAGTTGACCTGCTGTCTGAAGAGGCCTTCGATGACCAGTGTACACCTGCGAACCCACGCTACCCTCTGGTAGCCGAGATCAAAGGCCTGTACCTGCAAGCCTTCTACGGTGAAAATGCCCCAAAGCTTGAGGCCGAAGAAAAAGCTGAAAAAAAAGCACCGGCCAAAAAAGCACCAGCAAAAAAAGCTGAAAACGCCTAAGTTAACTTAGGCACCAGCTTCAAGCCCCGCCCCGCGGGGCTTTTTTTTGCCTACAGGATGTAGGTACTGAGCGGTTTCATGGATGAAAAAGAGCGGTGCCACAGGATGTAGGCAGAAACTTGCTCCCCGGCCTTGTTTTCCTGCAAGGCTCTACTAAGCACTTCCATGTGGCAATGCTGTTTCTACATTCCCGCCGCCCATGGCGGTCATACTGAGCGCTTTTATCCCATCTTCAACAAATTGCACGGCGCCCCTTCTGCGCGCCAAAACAAAACAGTATGCTTAATTGTCTAGACAACGATGGCAAGCTTCTAACTATGTTCTTTTCCTACTTACTCTGTGACGGTGTCATGCAGCAGGGGCACACCGAGCTGATTGAAAACTGGAAAAATAATGACAATAGCAAACTGTGGCTCGATATCGAATTTGACGAGCACAATATAAACCAGGCTAAACAATTGCTGGGCGAACTCGGTTGCGACGCCAAGCTCAGTGAAAATGTCTTTGTAAATCATCACCCGGCGCAGCTAGATCAATTTGAAGAGCAGCTTTTTCTCTCCTATCGCGGGGTCGGCCACGAAATTGGTCAACTGCGTTTTGAACATCAACAACTGGCATTTTTTATTAAAGAGCGCCTGTTAATCAGCCTGCACCGTCGCCCGAGCCAGGGCACAAACGCCGCGCGCAATTACCCAAGCCTTGCCGAAAAAATCGAGCACCCGCTTGAGCTCGCCCTTTTTATCATGCGCGCATCGTCACAGTATTATTTACAAAACCTGCTTAATTTTGAAGCCAGCCTCGAGGCTTATGAAGATGCCCACGAGCGCGGTGAAGGCGACCAGAGCTTGTCCGATATCGCCGCCCACCGCATTGCCCTGCTAAGGCTAAGACGTATTTTTAATTACAACAGGTTAATGCTGTCTGAGTTAAAAGAAGTCTACGCCGAGCTTGAGGCTAAAACAGCATCAACCAGCTACGCCCTAGAGGAGCTCGGCGACAGGTTTGAACACCTCTACGGTTTAAGCAACTTGTATTACGACATCTGCAGCAATCTAATTGAAGGGCATATTTCAATATCAACCCATCAGCAAAATATGTCTATGCGCTTATTAACGCTGATCACAACTATCTTTGTACCGCTTAGTTTTTTAACCGGCATCTACGGTATGAACTTTGATTACATGCCCGAGCTCAAACACCACTACGCCTATTTTTATCTGCTTGGCGCCATGCTTTGTTTAAGCTCGGGCCTGCTTGTGTTCTTTAAATTTAAGAAATGGTTTTAGTTATTGCTTAGTCTTGCTTTAACAGGCGGCTATTTAGGCTGTTTGCTGGAACTCTCTTCACGCAAGCGGCCTCGATATTTGTCCTTGGCCAGGGCCTGCATATCCGCGACCTGATCACTTTCATCGACAATTTCGCGCCCGAGCAGCGTTTCAATGGCGTCTTCAAGAGAGACCACCCCGGCGGTTTGACCAAATTCATCTTCAACCAGGGCCAGGTGAGCTTTTTGTTTAATCAACATATCGAGCAATTGCTGAACGGGCAGTTTTTCCGATACCCGCAATATGTCTTTCATAAGTGTTTGCAGGGCATCATTACCCTGGCCCGAACGCTCCGCATCATAGAGATCAGAGCGATTAACCATGCCGACAATATCGTCAACCCCGCCTGCAAAAACCGGCATGCGCGTAAACTGGCGTGTGCCCGGTTCATCCAATGCCTCGCTTACACTCAAGCTGCCATCGAGCATATGCACAACCGTTCTCGGCGTCAGGATCTGCTCAACTTTTATTTCGCGCAAGCTAAGCAGGTTCGATAAATACTCATTTTCCTGGCGAAACAGTGCACCTTCTTTGTGGCTTAACGAGGCCAGCGCAATAATTTCTTCGCGGGTAATTTCATTTTCCTGGCTGTGACTAAAAATCTTTGTCAAACCCGAAGACAGCCACACAAGCGGATACACCAGCTTCACCAGCCACGAAATAATATAGGCTGCCGGCATCGCCAGCTGACGCCAAAAAGTAGCGCCTAGGGTTTTAGGAATAATTTCAGATAAATATAAAATCGCCAGGGTCAGCAACACTGCGATGAGTGTTTCCCACTGCGGGCCAAAAACCTGCAAGGCCTGAGAACCAACTCCGGCGGCGCCCATGGTGTGGGCAAAGGTGTTGAGTATAAGGATGCTAGACAGCGACTCATCGAGCCGCTCTTTGACCTTTTTAAGCTTTTTTGCCCGGCGCGGATCGTCGGTCTGTGCGGCCTGCAAATAACTCGGCGTTACCGACAATAAAACTGCCTCAAGCACAGAACACAAAAAAGAAACGCCTATCGCCAGGCACAGGTAAAGAATCAATAAGGTCATAGTGTTTTTAGCTTAGTCCATCTCAAACAAGGGCCGGGTGCCCGCTGGCACTAGCAGACAAGCGTTCAAACGCTGCCGATATTGCCGGCTCAGAGCATAGCAGTTTGTGTTCATAGCTAGAAGCCAGATAAGCCTTGTTGTCGGCGAAACAAAGCAAAACCAAGCAGAACAAAAGTGCAGCCAACGCGGCGCCGACCTTGCTACAACAGAGATGATAAAAAGTTCAACTGCCCGGCGGCCTTTGCAAGGGTCGTTGACACCAGTCAAAGGCCGCTTGACCGACTTCGATAATCTACAGGAGAAAAATTTTAACCATCAAAATCTCAGGCAAAGATTATGAACGCAGCAACTTCTCAAGCTACCAAAAACAGGTGGCTCATCGCCGCGAGTGCGGTCGGTGTGCACGCCTCGATTGGTTCCGTTTACGCCTTTAGTGTCTTCAAAAAGCCCCTGGCCAAACTGCTCCCCGGTGTCAGCGACAACGAAATTGCATGGACCTTTAGTTTTGCGATTTTTTTCCTCGGCATCTCCGCGGCAATTATGGGGCACTTTGTTGAGAAACACGGCCCGCGCAAGTCGGGCATGCTCGCAGCATCATTTTTTGGCGGTGGTCTGCTGGTTGCCGGTCTCGGCGCGATGTTAGAAAACCTCTACATTATCTGGCTCGGCTACGGCGTGCTCGGCGGTATTGGCCTTGGCATTGGCTACATCACGCCCGTCAGTACTCTGGTTAAGTGGTTCCCGGACCGCCGCGGCCTGGCCACCGGCCTGGCGATCATGGGTTTTGGTTTTGGCGCCTTTTTTGGTGGCCCGCTGTTCCAGAAGCTGATGACAAGTTTTGGCCTGGCTTATTACGAGGTGGCCTCGCTCGCTGAAGCGGCATTGAACCCTGCGGTGGCAGCAAAAATTGCCGGCATCAGTGATGCCGCCGCGCAAAACCAGGCGATTGCCGCGATTGTTGCCGCCAAAGGCATCTACGCAAACTGGTTTATCATGGGTGTGATTTACCTCGTGGTTATGTTTGCCTCGGCTTCTTACCTCGAGCGCCCACCGCAAGGTTGGATGCCTGAAGGCATGAAAGATGCGATCGCATCCGGTAAAACTAAAAAAGTTGAAGACCTGACTCAACTGACTGCCAACGAGTCGATTAAAACCCTGCCGTTTTACGGCCTGTGGTTGATGATGTTTATCAATATCAGTTGCGGTATTGCGGTGATCTATTCGGCCTCGCCACTCGCCCAGGAAAGCATCGGCCTGACTGCAGGTGAAGCCGCTGCAGTGGTTGGTTTAATGAGTTTGTTTAACGGTCTCGGCCGCATCGGCTGGGCTTCGATGAGCGACGTACTCGGCCGCGCCAACACCTATATGACCTTCTTTATTATTCAGATTGTCGCGTTCTACCTGCTGCCGAATATCACTTCGGTGATTCTGTTCCAGGTTGTGTTGTACCTCATTCTGACCTGTTACGGCGGCGGTTTCGCCACCTTGCCGGCCTTTATCGGCGATTTGTTTGGCACCAAGCAACTCGGCGCCATCCACGGCTATGTGCTGACTGCCTGGGCGCTTGCCGGCCTTGCCGGCCCTCAGCTGGCGGCCTATGTGCGCACTGTCAGCGGCAGCTACGAGATGACTCTGTACATCTTCGCCGGGGTCTTTATTTTTGCGCTGATTACCTCGTTGCTGATGAAGGCCTACGTCAATCGCGCACGCAATGCGCTGGCAGCACAAACTGCATAATCTAAGCTTTGGCGCTGCGGCGCCAAACTAGAGAAAGCTCGAATAGAAACCCTGCCCCCCATCGTAAGCCCCATAGATGCGGGGCTTTTTTTATACAGAATTTAGTACCAGATTTAATAAAAAAGACAAAAAGCTGACATATTCGCCCAGCTTCCGCTCGATATATCGCCGCGTCTGCGCACACAAAAATATCAAAATAAAACTTAAAAAAAACAAGCTTGCTCACTGTGTTACGCAAGTCTACGCCAAGCGCCTTGGCGGTAGCGCAACAACACGACTAAATGAACACCCCAAAAGACAACAAGCGCACATTTTAAGCAGCGGAACAGGCTCAGACTTTATGCTTAAAATACATCGCCAGAGCCCATCAATACTCACTTCCCCTGTTGAACTTTAAGCAGCTCTGCGCTGGTCGCCGCGCCAATTTTTAGCGCAAGACGTCATATTCCTGACAGCCAAGCGAGCAACAAGCTTCGTAATATTAAGCGCTTACATAAAAATAAATATCGAGGATGAAATGAATACACGCCTTTTATGCAGCGCAATCGCTTTGAGCCTGAGCAGCGCCAGCTTTGCTTACGATTGGGACGGTTTGCCAGTACCCGCAGACGCCGGCGCCGGACAGAAGTGGGAACTGCACAGCCTCAGTGACGACTTTAACTACGACGCCCCCGCCGTCGGCAAAAGCACCACCTTTAACCAGCGCTGGAAAGAAGGTTTTGTCAACGCGTGGACGGGCCCCGGCCTGACCGAGTGGCACCCATATTACAGCTCAATGAGCGACGGCAAACTCAATATTGTCGCCGGCCGCAAGGAAGGCACCAACCAGGTTTACGCCGGCTCCATCACCTCACATGAAGCTCTGACTTACCCGCTCTATGTCGAAATCCGGGCCAAAATCAGCGACCTTGTGCTCGCCTCTGACGCTTGGCTGTTGAGCGCCGACAGCACTCAGGAAATCGACATCCTCGAGGCTTACGGCTCAAGTCGCCCCGGCCAGGAGTGGTTTGCCCAGCGCATCCACTTAAGTCACCACGTGTTTGTGCGCGAGCCTTTTCAGGACTATCAACCCAGCGACAATGACGAGTTCTCCTACGGCGGCGACAAAGACCTAACCTGGTATGCCGACGGCAAAGGCACGGTGTGGCGCGACGACTGGCACACCATCGGCGTGCACTGGATAGACCCGTGGAACCTCGAATACTACATCGATGGCGAACTTGTTCGCATCACCCGCCCCGAAGAGATAGACCCGCGCGGCTACACCAGCGGTACCGGGCTCAACAAACCTATGCACCTGATCTTCAACACCGAGGACCAAAACTGGCGCTCGGACGCGGGCATCACGCCAAGCGATGCCGAGCTTGCAAACCCTGCGCAAAATACCTATTACGTCGACTGGGTTCGCATCTACAAACCTGTCAGCGACAACAGCGGTGGCACCCCGAGCCCGTCGCCATCCGCCTCGCCGAGCCCTGCGCCAGGCACAAGCGTGACAACAGAAATGGCGCACTTTATCAACACCGGTAAACAAGGCAGTGCCATCAGCGGCGATGACTTTATTGGTTTTAATGCCAACGGCATCGACAACATCAATTACAACACCGTCGGCGACTGGGCAGACTACAGCGTGAGCTTAAGTGAAGACGGCGAATACGCCATTGAACTTGTCACCGCATCGCCCATTAACGGTGGCATAGGCGCCGAAGTCAGCATCAACGATATCTATATTGCATCAGCTGAATTAAGCAATACCGGTGGCTGGGAAAGCTACCAGAGCCACCGCCTCGACAACACGGTAACGCTCAGTGCCGGTACACACAGTGTGCGAGTGCAAAGTGCCGGCAGCAGCGCCTGGCAGTGGAACGGCGATGAAATTCGCTTTATTAAAGTTGGCGATGCGGCGCCAGCCCCCAGCCCCTCTCCGTCGGCCAGCCCCGAGCCGTCACCGAGCCCAAGCACACCGCCTGTCGGCCCCGGTGTAGAGATTGTTGTTGAAGCAGAGTCCTATACCGCAATGAGCGGCCTGGACACTCAGACCTGGTGGGGAACAACAAGCTTCCTCGGCAACAACCAAACTGGCGACTGGGCCGAGTTTGAAGTCGAGTTCCCCGCTACCGGCAGCTATACACTTAGCGCTTTTGCCTCAACCAACGAAAATGACGGCGACGCCAATATGGCGGTTTATATTGACGGCCAACTTGTCGCGCAAAGCCCCATACTTGGCAGCAGCTGGAATGAGTTTAACGAAACCAGTGTTGGCTCTGGGCTAAATATTAGCGCCGGTAAACATACCGTACGTGTTGAAAGCACAGGCTCGACCTATATCTGGCAGTGGTACTTAGACAAACTCAGCTTTAGCAGCAACTGAGTTTTAAATCACCGTTATAGTAAGCAGAACGAGGGTCTTAAGGCCCTCGTTATTCCCAGCGAAGACCAAACGCCTGTTTAACTAAACAAAATAATCTTGTTCTTATTTACAAAGCTTATATCCCCACCAGAGCTTCAACAAAACAGAGGCCCGGGAAAGTAGTAAGCACTCACAATGATGCATTGAAACAAATCAACAAACAAAGTTTTAAACGCCACAGCCCTCGCATTCTGCCAAAAACCGTCTATATAATACCCGCTTTGTATTCTTAATCGACAGACAAATAACGATGATAAAAAGCAAATTTGCCCTTGCCGTAATGCTGGCCAGCAGCCCTGTGCTCGCCGCAGATTGGGACGATATCCCCGTGCCCGCCGATGCCGGAGAAGGCATGGAGTGGCAGCTTCAAAATCAAAGTGATGATTTTAACTACGAAATGCCCGCTGGCGGCTCCTACCCGGATTTTGATGCCCGCTGGACCTTTGGTTATCACAACCCGTGGATAGGCCCTGGCCTAACCATCTGGGATAAAGATCATGTCGAAGTCACCGGTGGCAACTTGCGCATTACTGCCAGCCGCGCTCCGGAGTCTGCCGTCAACGATATCTGGGACGGCTATACCAACAAAATAAACAATGCCAGCCACCTTCTGTACATGGGCAGTATCACCTCAGCGGAGCACATTGCCTACCCGGTGTATATGGAAGCACGCGCAAAGCTCAGCGATACCGTGCTCGCCAGCACCTTTTGGTTTCTGAGCGACAACGACACCAAAGAAATCGACACCATCGAGGCCTATGGTGGTGCGGGGGTTGATCGCGATGGCGACGGCAACGTTGATATCGGCGCATGGACAGCCGGTGCACTGCACCTTAGCAACCACACATTTATTCGCGACCCGCTTACCGACTACCAGCCCGGTGCCGGTGAAGGCGTCGACGTTCAGGGCACCTGGTACAGAGAAGACGGGCGCGCAAGCTGGGTTTCAGAATTTGTAACCGTTGGCACCTACTGGAAGAGCCCTTTCCACCTTGAATATTATGTCAACGGCAAACTCGTGCGCATTATCAGCTACGATAGCAGCGCTGAAGACCCGAGCCGCGCTGGCTACTCCTACTACCTCGACGGCTCGGGTACTCCGCGCGAACAGTACTTCGACTACAACCCAATGGACAAACCCAACCACACCAATGGCGCCGGGCTCGATGAAAGCATGAACGTGCTTATCAGCCTCGAAGATCAGGATTGGCGAGCGTTTGCCGGTGCAACAAACGACGGTAGCGGCCCCATTGTGAACCCGGAGACAGCTCTGACACCATCGGACTACGACCTCGCCAAAGAAGGTGCTGAGTACCTTGTCGATTGGGTACGCTTTTACAAACCCGTAGCGACTTCCTCGCCAGAGCCGAGCCCAAGCCCATCGCCAAGTCCAAGCCCATCGCCGAGCCCAAGCCCATCGCCAAGTCCTAGCCCATCACCAAGCCCAACGGTTAGCCCGAGCACATCGCCAAGCCCGATAGCCAGTGCAAGCCCTAGCCCATCAGCTACTCCGACACCGGATAGTGGTGACGACTCGGACGATAAAGACAGCGGCGGCGGCAGTGGTTCAGGCCCTCTGTTACTATTACTGGCGTCTCTACTAGGGCTCAGAACACGCAAACTGCGCAGCTAATAGACCTAACTGACGCTAGCTCAGCCCTGTTTTCCCAGGGCTGAGTATACTTCTAAGCTTGCTTTTGGCGCTCGGCAGTAAACCGCGAAACACACATCAAGCTGCTAAAAAGCATACGCGCTCTCGCTATAAAGCCTAAGTTCAACACGCTAAACTCTGTGCTGCAGATAGCTGTCAATTTATTTAAACAGACTAGCTTCTTCAGATAACGGCAATATCAACAACGCAGCAGAGATAAGCAGCACATGACTAACCCTACGCGCGAACAGCTCCGCAAGCGCTTACTTAACAATAAATTTATCGCCATTATTCGCTGTACTGAGCAGCGGCAAGTCGCATCGATTGTTGCCAACCTTGCCCATGCGGGCGTTCAGGCGCTCGAAATCACCAGTAATACACCGGGCTGGCAGCAGGAAATTCACAATGCGCGCGCTGCGCACCCCGAGCTGCTTGTCGGCGCGGGCACGGTGCGCACGGCCGCGCTCGCCAAAGAAGCCGCCAGCGCAGGCGCTCAGTTTTTAGTCACCCCCAATACCAATAAAGACGTTGTTGATGTCGCACACAGCAATAACTTGCCAGTGTTAATGGGTGCGCTGACGCCAACCGAGGTCGCCGACGCCGTCGACTATGGCGCAGATATCGTCAAACTGTTTCCAACCGAAGTATTTGGTATTGCCTACTTTCAATCCTTGCTCGGCCCGTTTAACGACGTCGCTATCATGGCCGTCGACAATATGAGCCCCGAGCGCATGACACAGTGGCTCAAAGCCGGCGCTGCGGGTGTTGCCGTTGGCAACTGCCTGGCTTATGCGTGCACAAACGAAAGCGAGCTTAAACAACAGCAAAAGTTAGCCCAAGATTATCTAAGCAGGTTATAAACCTTAGCTTTCTAATACCAAAATCAAACATTTGTTTGTTTTTACGAAAAAAGGTTAATTTTTGTGCCACATCTTCTAATACTTTGGTATATTAGTGCATCCACTAATCTCGAACGGGCCTAAATTAGTAGTGCTTTAGGGCTTAGCCCCGCTACCGGTTTTAGCTCGGCATGGACGCCTCATCCTAAAAATTGCAGTATTAGAATAGGTATAAGCATGACTACCCAAGACTCACGCTACTCATGGTTAGCGCGCAGCCTTCTGTGCGCCACAATCACAACCCTTGTTGCCTGTGGCGGCGGCGATGATGATTCCGACCCGGAATCATCACCAAGCCCTAGCCCAGTTGTTAGTTCTTCACCTGAAGCCAGCCCTTCACCTGAAGCCAGCCCTTCACCTGAAGTTAGTCCTTCACCTGAAGTTAGTCCTTCACCTGAAGCCAGTCCTTCACCTGAAGCCAGTCCTTCGCCTGAAGCCAGTCCTTCACCTGAAGCCAGTCCTTCACCTGAAGCCAGTCCTTCGCCTGAAGTTAGTCCTTCGCCTGCTGTGGATAACGAAGTTGCTGTTCCCGATGCAAGTTTTGAAAGCGGCGACTTTGCAACAAGTGAATGGAGCACTGCCGACGCTGCACAGATTTCTATGGACGCGAAGTACGTTACCGACCAGGTTTACGGCGTAGCAATGGGCCCAAGTAACGCAACCATCAGCGTTACGCTGCCACAAGACGCACTTGCCTCAGGTAAAAACTACGCCATTAGTTTTGAAGCGGCTGCGCCAGACTCTGACAAATATTCTGAGTGGCAGTGGTGGAATGTCTACGTTGAACAAGGTGGCAGCAAAATTAGTGACGCGTGGTATCCAAACCGCGGAGCAACAACCGGCTTCCACACCGTATCGGCATTCTTTCTTGCCGGTGACGAAGTAACTGGCGCCAGTGATGTCAGCCTGAATATTTTCGGTGTCGCCGGTGGCGCTGTCGACAATGTTCGTATTGTCAGCTATGACCCTGCTAGCGACTCGTTGTTATACAGCGATTTTGAAGACGGAGAACTAGGCGGCTGGACCAGCACCGGTCAGGATGACAGCAGCACAGCCATTGTTGAGGTTCGCGCCGAAGCCGCAAACGCCGGCACTTACGGGCTCTACATCAATACTGCAGGCAAAACCGCCGAGACACTTGTACGCGTTGATCGCGAACTCGCACCCGGCGCAATTAAAGCAGGTAAACGCTATGGCCTGAGTTTTAACTATCAGTGCCCTGCTGGTGATTGTGGTGCGACTGTTTTTGAAGCGGCGATTGTTAGCGGTGACGGCTTAGTCAGTGTAGGCAATGGCCGACACAAAACCGCTCCTATTGAGAGTAACGGCGACTCACCTCTGGCCAACGGCAGCTGGGCAGGCGTTAACTTGATCTTTGATATCGACAACGAAAGTAGCGCCGACTACGACTGGGACAGTAACGCCAGCTATCTGCGTATTATTCAACACGACTGGAACGGTGAAAACGCTTACTACATCGACAATATCTATTTGTTTGAGATTCAGTAAGTATTAAGCACCTTAAAATAAAAAGCCGGCTTCATGCCGGCTTTTTATTGTGCGTAAGATAGCAACAAACAAACTTAGGCTAGTAAAAACCGCGTTAATAAACGCGCAACCAAATCGGGCTTTTCTGCGTGCAGCCAGTGGCCGGTATTGCTAACCACTTTTAATTCTGCCTTGGGAAAGCGCTTTAAGATCGCCTCTTTGTATTCGGCCTTAATATAGTCACTGTTCTCGGCCTTTAAAAACAGCACTGGTTTATCGATACATAGTTCGCTATTGGCTTTTATAAGATCGGCGTAGTGTTTATGGATTGCACTTACATGCATGCGCCATTGAAACTTACCGTCAGCCGTTTTTTGCAGGTTTTTTAATAAAAAGCTGCGCACGGCGGGCTCGGGCACACGCTGCTGCAATATACGATCAGCCTCTACCCGGCTGCTGATGCTCTCCAGATCAATCGCAAGCAAACCGGCAAAAACATCTTCGTGGCGGTGGCCATAGGCAACCGGAGCGATGTCAGCAACGGCCAATTTTACGACACACTCCGGGTGAGACAGCGCAAGCTCCATCGCTGCCTTGCCGCCCAAGCTGTGCCCGACAAAATGCGCCTGTGGCAAATCGACACGCTGCATCCAGTTTTTGATTGCTTCGGCCATCGAGTGCAAATCAAAGTTGTCGATATGTTCCGAGCGGCCGTGATTTGGCAAGTCGATGGAATAAACTTTAAATTGCTCGCTGAGCAACTTGGCCAGCGCGCCAAGGTTTTCACGCGAGCCAAACAAGCCGTGGATAAGCACCACAGGCTCACCGTGGCCGCGAACACTGTAATCTATGCCCATAAAAATTATTCGGACTTCGGCGCCATACCAGGAACAGGAAACGGCGTGACTTTGTTGCCGTCTTTCACATCAACAACTTTACCGGAGCCCTCTTTTTCAACTTCGTCAATGCGCACAATGCTGTGCAACGGAATATAAGAGCGCTTTACCCCGGCAAACTCGTTTTTGAGTTTTTCTTCGCCCGGGTCCACCACCAACTGGGCTTTTTCACCAAAGACAAACTCTTCAACTTCAATAAAACCGTACATCTCACTCTGGTAGATAGCACGGCAATACACTTCGTAAACTTGGTTTTGGTTGTAGAACACAACCTTATAGGTTGGCGTCAAGGCCATAAAACATCTCACGTGCGGCTGATTATCACCTAGCCACAATGGGGGCAAATTGGCAATAATCAAGCCCCGCAGCGCAATTCGCGCCGCGCTCAACACTCTTGGCCTGTAATGAAAGGCAAGAGCAGTGCGATACCCAAGGCGCTAGTACAGAGTGAACGCTTAGGAGCTCGCGCCGCTCGGGCCTAAATACTTGCTTAAATCCAGCGCCCGCATGGGCCCCGCACCGAGAGGCCGCAACTCAGACGGAGCCAGCTTCACGGTGGCTGAAGCATTTACCGACAAAGCAAGCCCAATACCAGATGCTAAAACTTCAGCATTCTTGCGCAAAAAAGCGCGGCGTGTGTACAAAAAATATTCACATTTACGCATAGTTACCTCAACTGTTCTTTAGAATCCTTGCCGCCAAACCGGGGAACACGCGGTGGATAAGTCTAAGTGCGCGTGCCTTGCCAACAAAAACCTGCCTGCGCCCCCGACCAAGCTGGGCAACGATGTCCTCAGCACAGCTTTCAGCACTGATAGTCTTTGCTTCGCGCCCGGCGGTCATTGAAGTATCAACCAGCGGCGGGTAGATAACCGCAACGGCAACATTGCTGCCCTCCAACTGATACGCCAAAGCGCGGCTGAAACTCGAGATAGCAGCTTTACTAGCACAGTAAACAGGGGCGCTGCGCTTGGGCGTCAAAGCCAAACACGAGCTGACATTGACAATTAAAGCGCGCTCAGATTTTTTTAATAAGGGTAAAAACTTGTCGCACATCTGCAACTGTGCGCATAGATTGATCTGCAGCTCTTGCTCTATTTGCTGAGTGAGCTCATCGCCAGCAGTGCCAATCTCAACCGCGTATTGAACACCGGCATTGTTAAACAGCGCATCCAGCGTCTCACCACTGCGTAAAATTTCATTAAAGATTCTCTGCCGGTGCTCTGCCAAGCAAATATCTGCCTGCACAACATGTAGCTGCGGGTACTGATCTTGTAGCTCTACCAGCGTAGAAACATCGCGAGCACAGGTAAAAACGCTCGCGCCTTGATTTAACAAGTTCACTACCAACGCACGGCCGATGCCCGAACTGCCACCACTTATCAACACACGCTTGTTGTTAAAATCCATTGTTCATTCGCCTTAATCTGCCAAAATTGCCTCGGCGACTAAACGCCCAGAAAGCGCTGCCGCACCGGCGTGATCTCCGGGCGGCCACACGCTGTGCCCGGCACACCACAGTTTCGCTTCGGCATCGTGCTGCCTAACCTTGTCGATACCAATACTCGGCATAACCCGGCTACTCATCTTGTGCTCTTCAGCAAAATCCGCAGCGCTGAACAGCTGCTGGTAAATCAGACTTTTTTTCACTCCTGGCAGTAACTGCTCCAGATGCTGATCGATATAGTCCAAATAAAAGTCGCGACATTGCTGGTTTGGCTGCTCTTGCCCCCGGGGAAAATAAAAAAAACAATTTAAGCTGTAGTGATCTGCTTTTGCATCTAAGTCACTTTTAAAAATATGAAAAGCAAAATCTGTGGGCAACAGACCCTGATCAATTTTTTCGGCCCACTGCTCAGCACACTCTGGATAGTGAATAAGGGTGTGTACCCCTTCGGGGAATTTGTAGCGCTTGTCGACCACAAGTAACAACATACTTAGCGCCACACCGCGTTTTACTCCACAAGGAGCCGGCCGCTCACGTGTATCGACAAGTTTGTCTGCGAGAATTTTGCGGCCGCTGGCTAGCTGCAGTGTGTGCCCGCCATCACAGGAATCCAGCTTATCAACGGCGTCAGCTAACACCAGTTCACCGCCGGCCTGTACAAACGCCTCGGCAATGGCATCGGCCATTTTCTGTGGCCCGCCAACCGGGCAGGCGGGCTTGGCGTAGTTGTAACCAAATTTTTTATCATACAAAGCGTAACTGTTTGCCAAGTCGTACGGAGCAACCCCCATCAGATACGCAGGCAACTCCACTAAATCGCGCACAGGCCCCGGCTTTAAAAAACGCTGGGCAAAACTTTGAAGATTACCTGTTTGAAGCCCCATGTTCGCTCTAACAATGCCCCAGATAAACGCCAAAAACTGCAGTGGCTGGCGGCCAAGTAACTTAGCTAAAAGCCCGGGCCCCGGCGGCAGCTGTATCGTTAGCTGCTTTTTAGTCGGTTTTTGATCGCGGTAAAACACCTGGGTTTTCTTGCTTTCAAACTCACAGTTCACACCGAGCTCATTGAGCTCTTCAACCAAACCCCAGCCAAAATCGTTGCATGCAATGGTAAATTCATAACCGTCCCGAAAAAAGGTGCCACACAAGCCGCCTACGCGCTGTGCTTTTTCAACCAGCAGCACATCACAACCGCTCTTTTGTAGACGCAAAGCGCAGATAAGACCGGCCAAGCCGGCGCCAATAACGACTGTTTTCATGCGTAAGCTCGCTCGCTGTTAAGACTGGATTGTTTGTTCTTTTTTTGGTCTTTTTTCTGTTGCTGCTTCTGTTTCTTTTGTTGGGCAAAAGTTTTCGCTAGCTTTTCAGCTGAACGCAGTGCCAGAGCGTGAATCGTAAGCGTTGGATTTACCGAGCTTCCAGAAACAAACAGCGAAGCACCGCCAACCCATAAGTTGTTTAAGCCGTGCACCCTGCCCCATTTATCCGTCGCAGATTGTGATGGGGAGTTACCCATGCGCATGCCCCCCATCGGATGTGCTTCAAACTCACGCGAAACATGTACATCACCAGCGCCTGCTTCAGTCATCACATCGGCCATCGCCTGTCTGGCATCGGCAAGTGCAAGCAGGTCATTTTCCAGGTAGTCATACTCTACTTTCGCTTGTGGCAGCCCATAACTATCCAAGCTTTGGCCGAGGCGAATACGATTGTGTTCAGCGGGAAGCCCTTCAATAAACGACACCATAAATAAGGCTCTGTTAAAGCGCGACATTTTTTCCTGAAGCTCCGGCCCCTGGAAGTGCTCAAGCGGGTCAATCGCAGCAACACCTGCGCCGGCACCATTTAGTGACAGCAGGGTAAAACCACCAACGTAGTTTTTATCGCGCCCCTGATTACACGGGTCAAGGCTCATAATATTGCCCATATTATGGCCTGTGCTAGCACGCAAATCCTGTTCGGTAAAACCCAAACCGACAACACCTAAATGGCAAAAGAAGTGACGGCCGACTTGATCAAATTTATTCCCAATGCCATTGGGGTGGGCATCGTTAGCAGAATTTAATAACAAGCGCGTGGTTTCAAACGGGTTATTACACAGTACAACGTGCTCAGCCGAAACCTTCAACTCTTCACCACTTTGATCGTCAACAAAACGCAAAGCAGTAATTTGTTTGCCGTCACCACTTGTTAACAGTTCAACAACCGTACACTCGTAGGCCAAATCGAGAAAACCGCTCGCCAGGGCCGGCTCGATTAATACCTTATCGGCTTGATATTTAGCGTCAACACGACAACCAGAACGGCAAAAGCCACAGTGCAAACATTCCGATGCGTTGTTGTAAGGCCTGGAATTTGTTGCAATTCGCCCGGGCGCCCAGCGATAACCGAGCTTATCAAAGCCTGTTTTTAGCTGATTTGAACCGGGGTAAAAATCCAAAGCGGGATTGGGAGGAAGCGCTGCATTTGGCTGATCCCAAACTGTGGCAGTGCCCGAAACGCCCATATGAAGCTCGGCCTGCTGATAATAAAGATCCAGATCTTTTAGCGAAATGGGCCAGTTTGTCACCGAGCTTTGCGCAGGAACTTTCCAATGTTTTTTAAAGTGAAAATCGCGCTCAAAAAAACGCAGTGCAACAGCCGTCCACGCAAGTGTTCCTCCGCCAACAGCTCGGCCCAAATTAGGTGTCGCACGAAACGCATCACCTTCGACTTCGTAGCTGCTGCTATCCCAGAGGTGATTAAATATGCCAAGCTCGTTCTCAATAAAATCATCGCGATGATTTTTAAAAAACGGACCTTTTTCTATCGCCAACACTCGCAAACCGCTTTCAGTCAAACGCTGAATATAGGCTGCGCCCGCAGCGCCTGCGCCAACAACTACAACGTCGTAGTGCGATTGAATTTTCGAAGTAAAGCCCATAATAATAATGCCTATATATCCCTATGCTTGTATACAAAAATACCTGTATACCCAAATATCTATACGCCTGAGCACAAATACCAATATCGCAATTCACGATTACTGAAGCTGGCGTTTTCACTTAAGCAAACGCGGAAAGCCCGCCGTTGTCTATGCTTGGCCCGGGAAAACCAAGTTCGCTATAAACCGGCGGCAACGCGTAATAATTAAGCACCAATAGCTTTCGCATCGGCTCCCAAAAGTCGCTGAGCTCTTCGGACTGAGCAATAAGCGAAACAAAATGAACCGCTTGATCGTCGCTCAGATCAACAAGCCTTGCACCGAGTAAGTCAAGTGCAAGCCCGTCGACATATAACAAACTCTGCTCAAAGATTTCGCGCTGGCCGGAATCCCATTGCACAACAACATCGGCAATCATTTGTGTCACAGGTAATTGATGTGCACCGGGAATGGAGCCGGTCTGAGGCAATAAGCCTTGTGCTAACGCAGAAATAATTAATGTGTGCTGCTCTTGTAGTGGCTGTTGCATAAGTGCCTCTTTGCTTAACTAAGATCTAGTTCACACTGGGTTACACTGGCAAACTCACCCAGGCGGTAGAGCTCAGCAGCTTTTGAGCGCTGAATTTTACCGCTGGTAGTCACCGGTATGCTGTGCGCCTTCACCAAGACCAGATCGTCAACGGCAATGCCAATCTCCGAAAATATTTTTTGATTTAAACTTTCAGCTAAATCTAGAAACACATTTTTATCTTTGATTCTGCTCTCAACCAATAAAACCAAACGCCCCTGCGCTCCGTCATCTAAGTTAAAACAAGCTACCCGGCGAACCTGCAGAGCTTGCTGCTTGCGCACATACGACTCAACATCGTAGGGAAAAACGTTTTCGCCGTTGCGGCAAAACATTTCATCACCGCGGCCAAACACCACCAGCTCGCCATCGTGCATCAAAGCAATATCGCGAGTATCTACAAAACCTCGCTCGTCAACCAAGCTCTGTTTATCGCCATTGACATAAACCCAGCGAGCAACACTATCACTGCGGATATGCAAACGCCCTGCGCCATCTTTGTCGGGGTCGCGTATCTCGTAATCAAACCCATCTAAAAACGGGCCATTACATACATATTTATGTTTATCTCCGTAAATCGAGATACCGCCATCTGGTCCTTTACCCGAAACACCGACGGTCGCTTCTGCCAACCCGTAGGACGGGTTAAAAACACCCGAGCGCAGGCCATAACAAGCTAAGTTTTTCTCAAGCGTGGTGATTGCATCAATCGAGATGGGCTCGGCAGCAACAGACCACCATTTAAGCGAACTCAGATTTAAATTTTCCGGTGCCGGCGCTTTAAGGCTCAAACTTCGATTGATCATCTCCAGCGCAAAGTTTGGCATGCATAAATAACTAGCCTGAAAATCTTCGACAAACTTTAGGAATTTCAGTGGTCGCTTAACAAAATAAAATGGGCTAACCAAAACCAGGCTTACCTGTTTCATCAAACAAAGCATAAAATTAGCGATCAAACCATAGTCGTGATAAGTAGGCAGCCAGGATATATAGCTATCGCGCTCTGGGTCCGGATGAATACGCCTAAATATTTCATCAACATTGTGAAAAACATTTCGGTAACTTATAACAATGCCCTTCGGAGCACTGGTGCTGCCCGAGGTATATTGAATAAATGCTTCTTCGTCCCAGTGCTTGGTAGAGTTAAGCTCAGGTACGCTAAGTTTCGAGATATCTTCACGCAAAGCAGAGCGGCAAAGCGATTTCATGGAAATAAACTGAACATCGGCTGCATGCTCAAGGCTCTGCCAAATCACATGATCGTTTTGTTCACAAATAAAGAACTGGTGATGCTTGAGCAGTGGTGCAACCCGCGAACTAAAACCGCCATTGCCCGACATCGTCATCGATGGGGGCATTGGCACAGGTGTTGCGCCTCGCATCCACAGCGCAAGCCAGGTTAAAACAAACTCAGGGCTATTTTGCGCACACAAAAGAACCCGGTGCTTGGCGTTAACACCCAACTGCTCCAAACTAAGCGCCACCTGGGCCGCCCTTAATAACAAGCTACGATAGGAGTAAAAGCTGAAGCTTAGTGTCTCTTCATCAAAAAAATGGATGCCGCGCTCATCGCTCTCTAACAGCCCGTGCCACAGTTCACAAGCTAGATCAAAACTGCCTTCTCGCCTCATTAAGACACCTGCTCTTCTAACGCTAGCGCATTAAACTCACGCAGAATTTCTTTAAGATCTTTCACGCTGATCACCGCCCCTAAACGCTTTGACGGTATAGCTATATCAAGTAGATCTTCAATATCACTGATGGCCATCATCATATTAAAAGAGTCGTAACCAAGGTCATCCACAAAGCGTGAGTTCTCCTTCAGGTTCTGAGGCCACTTCGAATACTGCTTGATGATTTCCAGGACGTTCGCTTGCATGTTGCACTCCAGTTGCATTTTCATCTAATACTAAGTCGTTGCGCAGCCGCTCAAATACCTCGAGCGCCCGATACAGATCTTCCCACTCATGCGTGGACATAAAACTAATTCGAAAACCACATTCGCTTGCCGGTACAGCCGGCGGAATAACGGGGTTCACAAACACCCCTTCTTCATAAAACTTTTTATAAGCGGCCAGTGCGAGCGTCTCGTCGCCAAGTATTAACTGAATAATTGGCGTTGAGTCGAAGTTGATGTTGTAACCAAGTCGCTCCAGCTGTTCGGCAAAATATGCGGATTTCTGTTGAAGTTGAACGCGGCGCTCGGGCTCTTCTTGAATAATATTTAGCGCCGCGCGCACCGATGCCACTACACCGGCGGGCATGCTTGCAGAAAAAATATGGCCGCCGGCTTTGTGTTTGATGTAATCAATCACGTCGGCACTGGCCGCAACAAAACCACCGAGCGACGCCAGTGACTTACTAAAGGTGCCCATAATAATATCGACCCTATCGAGTACGCCCTGAGCCTCGGCGACACCGCGGCCGCCGTTGCCAAGCACGCCAATAGCGTGACTCTCGTCGACAAATAAGCGGCAACCGTAACTCTCTTTGAGTTTGCACATGGTTTTCAGGTCGGCAACACTGCCTTCCATGCTGAACACCGAATCGGTGACCCACAGACAGCTGCGGTGGCGGTTGCGCCGCAGTATGCGCTCGGCGTGAGCGAGGTCGCGGTGTCGAAACATTGCGATATCCGCCCCCGAAAGCCTTACGCCATCGTAGAGGCTGCGATGGTTGCGCTCATCCATAATTACCAGGGTATCGCTGTCGCACAGCGCAGAAATTGCCGCCAGGTTAGTTTGATAGCCGGTACTGCACAGCATCGCGCTTTCTTTATTAACAAATTCAGCGAGTTCAGCTTCGAGCTGGTTGTGTAGATCCAAGGTGCCATTTAGCAAAGGTGAACCGCTGCAGCCAGTACCGTAGGCGCGTGTTGCCTGCATACAAGCCGCCACAACCCGAGGGTGACTGTTCAAACCCAAATACGAGTTTGTACCAAGCAAAGTGACCTTGCGCCCATCGGCACTGATAATTGAGCTCGCCTGGGGCGAGTGAAACTCCGGATAAAAACCGTAGATACCGCCAATACGCAGCAGCTCTTTTTTATACTCTTTATCGGCATCGCTAAAAATATCATTTTCACTCAGACTAATTTGCCGATCGGCAATATAGGCTCGCCACTCATCGGCGTTGTACTCAAATTCCTGGCCGCAGTCGTTCACATGTAATACTTCCGGGTGATCGATACTCTCAGTTAATAAGCGCGCCATCGCTTTAGTTTGACGCAAACCGTCCTTGTGTTTGACAAAATAAACCAGCGGCCGCATTTTTGCGCCGAGTAACTTTTTGGGTACATAGTTGGTGATACCCATCTCAAAATTCTTTTTACCAAGCTCGATTGCACGCTTAAGTGATAACACTGATGCCGTACGATACAGGCTTGTTTGGTTATACAGGGCAAAGTCGTAATCGATGCCCCAGTCGAGCATGGTGTAGTCATCGCCACTGAATACGTTGTACATAAAAGCAACTAATTTACCCTCATAGCGAAAACAAATTAGCTCAGAACTTTGCGCCAAATTTTTAGCTGACTGCTCAAAAAATGCTTTTGTCAGTTTCTCCCGGCTGTAGTCTTTGGCTTTGGCATTAACCTTGTTCCACAGCATTTCCAGCTCGCCTGCTAATTCTTCGTAGTCGCGCTTGATCTCAATTTCTATACCAAATTTTTGCTCGACCTTAAGGCTGGTTTTAAGTTTGTGCCTATCTTTGCTGTTAAGTGAGGCAAGATATTCATCAAAACTATTCCAGCTAAGCGGCAAGACCGCATTGGTAAAGCCCGAGCACATCACAAAGCCGTGATCTTCAAGTGTGCGCTGGTACAAGTCCGCTTTGTCATAGGGCACATCGCGCATTAATAAAAGATCAGCGCCTTGGTCCCGGATGTAGTGATCCATATGTACAGCAACCTGTTCAAGGCAGGGCACAAGATATTCTTCCGACGCAACATCCAACGAGTCGCCAATCATCGTAAACATGCCCATTTCATAAACTTGAAAGTTCATAAAATTGGGAAACCACGATTTAATACTCGCCTTGACTTCATCACTCATATCTTTATCCATGGTGGTGAAGTCCATTTCTACTTGGTAGAAATTAGCCCGGCCACAAGTGTTACCCGGCTCATCAAAAAACAGCGCGTAGTTGTGTTTTAACGCATTGATTTTTGAACGTTCAACAGTTGCCAGGAAGTCATAGTCCAGGCCTTCAACAGATCGTTTTGCGTAATCCCAGTGTTTTGGCTCAAGCTGTGCCAAGCTTTGATACAGTTTTACTTCCATGATGACTGGCCCCCGGCCTTCCCCGTTCTCTATTATTTACAGAGCTAAACTTCTGCTCGGTTTAATGCCACTTAGTTTATAAAGTATGCGAGGCGGAATTTTGTATTGGCGCCTCGCCAACTTATCAAATAGATCCAGCAACCAAAGCGGCCGCTTAGCTAATTTAGACATCGCTAACTCAAGCTTATCGAGGCAAAAATCAATCTCGTCTTCGCTAACAGTCAGTGGTGGATAAAAGCGCAATATCGGTTGATCAATGCTTTCATTTAGCGAGTGCCCGGTATGCACACCTTCTTTGTTCATGATGATAGAGACCGCACTTTCAACCGCACTATTGCGAAGCTTCAAGCCCGTCATTAAACCGATGCCTCGCGCTTCAACAATCAAATCTGGGTAGCGACTAGCAATGCGTTTTAAGCCGGTTAACAAACGCTCTCCGAGTAACGCTGAACGTTCGGCTAACTTGTTATTTTTAATAAACCTAAGTGCTGCCAGCGCAACCGCACAGCTATATGCACTTGCTCCATTACTGGTGCGCAACAAACGCGCATCGTAAAGCTCACTATCCAACAAATTCTGGTAGGTCTTCTGGCGCATAACCAGTGCCGCAAAAGGTGAGTAACCACCGGTCAAGCCTTTAGATAGCAAGGTCATATCGGGTACAACCTTTTCATAATCAATGGCATAAAGTCGACCGGCGCGGCCGAGGCCGGTTTGAATTTCATCGGTAATCATTAAAGTCTGGGTTTGATCACAGAGCTGGCGAATTTTTGTCAAATAACCCGCTGGCGCGACTTGTAAAAACGGCCCGCCTAACACCGGCTCCACTAACACAGCAGCAGCGCCATCACCAACGGCTCGCTCAAGTGCCTCAACATCACCAAAAGCGACGTATTCAATATCGCGCATAAGTTTGCCAAACGGCAGGCGATGAGCACTTTGCCCAAGAAAACCAAGCGCGCCCAAGGTTTTACCGTGGTAGGAGTTTTCAATAACAACGAGCTTTTTTCTTTGCTGCAGCATAAATGCGGCGCGCACCGCTAATTCGCAAGCTTCGGCACCGGTGCTGGTAAACCAACAGCGCTCAAGGTCTGCGGGCAGACTTGCGCTGAGTTCACGCATTAACTTAAGCATCGGTACATTAGCTAAGCCCGGTACTTTGGCCGCCATTGTTGACAGCTGTTCGCGCGCTGCCTGTTTTACCTCTGGGTTGCCGTGGCCAACCACAAATACACCGTAGGAGCAGGCAAAATCTAAATAACGCTCGCCTTCCTCATCAAACACCCACGAGCCTTTTGCGTGTGATTCAAGTGTTTTATGGCTGAGGCGATACAAAAGCGCTGCACTCGGGCTCCAAAAACGCTCGCAGGCCTCAATCACCTGCTCTTTTTTCTCAAGCTTCATGCTTCAAACTCCCGAGTTGCGGTATTGCTATTGCTGAGTTCTCGTTTTAGGCAGCTTAAAAAGATATCAAGCGCGGCCACCCATTCGGATTCGCTAACCGTTAACATCGGTTTAAAATAAAAATAACTTGTACTGCGTTCGATCAATAAACCGTGACGCTCGCAACTTAACTCCAGCTCTTGTAACTGAGGCGGCGATAAACACTCTTGCACCTGAAGCGAAAGCAAGCTGCCTTGAAAGTGCCAATTAATCGGCAAACAGAACTGCTTTCTGCGCGCCGCGAGATAGGCATCGGCCATCTTCGCCATTGAGCGGTGGTGACCAACATAATTTTCCTGTTGCATCAGCGCCAACGCCGCACAGCCGGCTAAACAAGCAAGTGGGTTGGCCGCTGTTGTGCTGCCGTGCAAGGTCGGGTTTTTTCGCCCGTACACTTTGTCATTGATACTTGTTTTGGTGATATAGGCGCCGAGCGGCATAAGTGACGCGTCGATCTGTTTGCCTAATACAACAACGTCTGGCACAAAATTAAGCTGCTCGCTTGCATACAAACTTCCCGCGACAACAAATCCGCTTGAGCTCTCTGAGGCGATTGTTAAAGCACCAACTTGCGCCGCTCTTTCACGCATACATGTTTGTAAATACGGGCTTGGTAATTGATAGTGACCTTGACGACGGTTGAGCACGTCAAACACAACACACAAACACTGCTCGTCAATTGTCGAGCGAAGCTGATCAACATTGCTGTCATCAACGCTCACCACTTCTATCTCATAAGAGCTCAGCACTTGAGCACCGAGCCCCCGAAGCAGGCAGCCGTAAGTCAAGGTTGACGCTTCGATATCGGCAATCACAACGATTTTATTTCGCTCAGGGTGCAGACCCTTAGCTAACTTGATCGCACCTTCAAACGCCTCACCGGAAGAATTACATATATAAGAAAGCTCAAGACCCTCCGGTGCCGTTTTAGCCAGGCTGTAGACAAGCTCGGCTAAATAACGGCTAATAAGCAAACGACTTGAAAGGCCGACTTTATCTAGCTGCCGGTCTAATTTCTCGACAATGGCGGCATGCTGATAACCAAAACCGCCTGAGCGAAAGTCGAGTATTTGCTCACCCCTGTGGGAATAAATCACCGATGAGCATGCTGAAACTGAAAGGTTACTCTGCCACAAGTGATGCTCCGAACTTGGCGCATGCTTAAGCAAAAGCTGATACAGCTCCTGTTCCCTGGCTTGATCAATATTCATTTTTCTTCCCTGAGCATTGAGATGTTCGTAGAATTTTTTACTGCGCTACCGCTTTTGTTTGCTGCCTTTGTAAACCCAAGGCTGGAAAAACCGACAGGAAAGCCAACACGGCAAGAAGGATAAAAACCGCGCTGTAAGGGGCATTGCCCCCGAACCATATACCACTAAATATTTGCACGGATCCTGCGAGGCTGACACCAATAGCCGCACCGAGGTTGCGAGAGAGCTGAACCGCAGCGGTGTAACGAGCCAGCAATTGATCACCGGCGCGATTTTGAATAAACACCAAGCTAATCGATGCGCAAAAGCCGATGCCCAGGCCAATACAAAGCTGAGCGATAATAAATACCAACACATTCAGTTCGCCAGCAAAGAGGGCGTTCGCGGCCGCACCAGAAAACAGTAAAATGGCGCCAATAAATGCCAGCTTATGGGCCTGAACTTTTTTGTACAAGGCACCACAAAGCGCCGCACCAACAACCCAACCCAACGATGATGCCGAAACAATCGTTGCCACCGAAGTCAGCGCATCATCAACACGGGACATAAGATAAAGAGGGACAAAAGTCGCCGATGCAAACAGCACGGCCGAAGCCAGAAAACTCAACTGCCAGGCACAGCGCAGCGGACAGCGTAATATTAGCTCTCGTGGAATTACCTCAAGTTCAGCTTGCTTCGACACTGAACGCAGATAAAACAACAAAGCTAAAACTGAAGTCACAAGTGCAATCGAAGAGCTCAGCCACAAACCCTCGGCAAGACTGCTTATCGCCACCAGCAGAGTAACCAGGGCTACACTAAAGCTCGCTAAAACTTTTATATCAAAAGCGCCGCTGCTGCCAAAACGCTCACTGGAGCGATAAAACAACTGCACAGCAATAAGCGAGACAATAAGCAGCGGCAAATAAAAAATAAAAACCTTAGGCCACTGATACAAACTTAGAACAACACCGGCAAACACTGGCCCTATAACCGCAGCTAAACCCCATATTAAACTGAGCAGAGCCTGCATTTTTCCGCGCTCTTGTGCTGGCCAAAGGCGGCCAGCAAGCACGTAAACCATGGTTATAACAAGACCCGCACCCAAACCCTGTAAAACTCGCGATGCAACTAACATAGAAAGTGTATTGGCATAAACCGCACTTGCCATGCCAACAATCATCAGTAAAAGGCCACAGCTGAGCAGAGCTTTTTCTCCAAAGCTTTCGGCCAGCGTACCTGCTGTTGCTGCAGAGACTATCTGGCTTAAGAAAAACGCGCTGACTAACCAACTTAACAAGGCGCTGTTATTAAAATCACGCTCGATCAGTGGCAACATCGTGCTGACTACCGTCGCATCCATCGCCGCTAAAAATAACGCAAACATCAACGCTAGATTGGCAAATAACTTCGACGGCGCTTGCTCAGCTGGTGCCGCTTTGCCAATAGCACGCGTGGCAACCACCCCGGCGTCAATCTTAAGTTCGGAGCTAACTTGAGTATCCATAGTTAACCGGCCAACTTCTGAGTGTGAATATGCTGTTGATAACTAAAATTTTCGACGAGTTTTTGCTGCACTTCATCCAGAGCCGCATCAACTTTTTGAATGCCCTCTCCGCCAAAAACCAGTTCGCGAAATAGCAACGTCAACTCAATTTGTGTTTGCATCGCCTTATTGCCCGCGGCAAAGTCACATGAAAAGGTCTCTGCCGCGTGTTTGCCAAAGCGCATCGACAACTCGGTATTTAACTCTTCGGTGGCATTGACGATTTGTTTCATTCGGCGCAGCTCTGCCTCATTGAACCTGGGTATGACCTCATCAAAGACATAGTGATCGATTTGAATATGGCGCGCTTCATCTAAACCGTGCGCTTCAAGCAACTGGGTGATAAAAAACTTCCGCTCTGGGTCGAGTGCTGTACAGCGATGTTCAAACACCGTGATCACCGATTCTCCGATATAGGCCGAGCAACATAGAGCGGCTAATTTGATCCAGGGTGAATCATCACCTTGGTACAGCGCCACACGCTGGGCGTAGAGGTTGTCGGCGTATTTAAAATCGCAGCCGCTCAGTAGGCGAACGTAGCGGTAAAACATATTGGCATGATGCAGTTCTTCTGCGGCAAAACACGAAAGCGCGTGGTGCAAGGAGTGGCCGTCGTTAAGGCTTTGCACCGCATCGCCCTGAAGCTCGGACAGTACAATAGACATAACACCTGTCACATGCTTTTCAATCTCAGCGAGCTGCGCCAGCTCCTTGGTCACATAAACCATCGCCTCGCGTGGATGCAGCTCATCTTCAAACGTTAAACGAGACATGTGATTTAGCTCTTCATGACTAATCTTTTCTGGCCAATTTAGCGCATTGGGGTGCACGGTATTGATATGAGCTTTTTCAGTAATTAAATCCAAAGTATTTGTCATGGTATTAACCTAAACCTGATATTCCTTATCAAATTGTTTGTAGCTCGACTCGACACCGGTAAACAGCTCAACAAACTGCATGTATTGCTGGGAAAAAAGTATCGAGTCTTTGAGTTTGTCTATAAAAAAACCGTAGGACTTAAGACAGCTAACATTCAAAACTGCAAAATCTGAAAAGTCGGCGTGAAAGGCTTCTGCGTCGTACATTTTCATTGATACAGTGTCTTTAAACTCTGCCAGCAACGGCGCAAGTACGTCACGCTCAATGCCTTGTCGATCAGCCCGGCTAAGCGCAAACCAAGCGGGAAGAAAACTGTACTTGATAATAATGGTGTATTTCATAGCGGTCAGATGTAGCTCAGAGCGTTATAGATACAGCGCTTTGTATCTTCAATTTTTCGGCGACCGTGCATAACGCGGGTGTTATCAATTAACACAACATCCCCGGACTGCCATTCGATGTTTTTTGTGTGCTGCTCGGTTAACTCGCTCAGCGCTTGTATTAGCTCATTGTCGAGCATAGAGCCATCGGAGAATTCAATTTTTGGCGCTTCGTAGTTATAAGACGGGCCAAGTATGCTATTTGCAAAAGCCAGCTCTTCGGAGAAAACAGATTTTCTTGCCGCCGGCGTAGAAAAATAATAACGCACAGCGCCTCTATCTAAGGCTTCGATACTCGCTGACGGGTTCTGTTGTACAAGGTCAGTTAAGTGTTTTAGATTAATATCTTCCAGTGCAATAGTTTCATTTAACTCACCCAACTCAACTAACTGATTTAAGGTGCGATAAACAAAATGCTTCCACTGCTGCTCTTCAACGCGGCGCGAGTAAACAATATCTTCATTTAAGAATCGTTGTTTGTATGAATCTGGCATCGCCTGCCAAACACTTCGGCCGTCGCATACGGTTGTCTGAGACCCTTTACTGGCGGCGAGCTCACAAAAAAACCATGCCAAGTCTGGCCAAAACGGCGAATTGCCATTTTCACAGTGCAGACCAACTGCATCAAAACCGGCATCGACTTTCTGTGCCGCTTTGCCAAAAAACTCCCGGGCCGGATCTAAGCTAACTATTGAACTACAACGCTCAACAAAGCAATTAAATTCATTTAGATTTGTATCAAATCCACGGAACAGCAAATAGCCCTTATCGGCCAACAGGCTTAGAATAAATTTTTTATCTAAGTCTCGCAGGCTTGTGTGCTCGAGGCTGCGAACAACATTGTCTGCCTCGTGGACGATACATTCATCAAGCATGAGCGGCATCTTCAGACTCCTTTCTTGTTAAACTAATAACTAAATCTTTTATATGGTCCCGCCTAGGTCGCCCGGTGATGGTCCAGCATTCACTCAGGCGAGCGTCGTCGGCACGCAAAAACACATACTCGTCGGGGCGTTCAATATCTGACATAAATTCACGACCATAGCGCTCAAGCTGGGTATGTAAAACTGCTAAATCAGTTTCTGGCTCTGTGACAACCAAGGCATAGAGTTTTTGTAGGCCATCGCCAACAATGACAGCGTTATTCACGCCCTGCTGGCAGCACAGTGATACCTCCAACCACTCGGGGCTGACGTTGCGGCCATTGGCAGTAATAATGACGTGCTTTTTCCGGCCGCGAATAAACACAAAATCGTCATCGTCGATATAAGCGATATCTCCGGTACTCAACCAGCCGTCCTGGTCGACATCACATGCACTCGGGTCGAGTTGAGAATAGCCGGCAAAAAGCGAGCTGCTTTTCACTAACAATTCGCCGTCGCCAGCCAGTTTTAACTGCACATGACTCAAAGCTTTTCCAACTGAACCGAGCCGATTAGCTTCGGCACTGTTCCAGCAGACGACCGAGGAATTTTCACTCAACCCATATCCCTCATAAATGCTGACGCCGTGCTTCTGTAAAAAAGCGAGGCTTTCGCTGCTAACCGGCGCTCCACCACAGGCAATAAGTGGTGTTTGTTCAACACCAAAGAGCATTTTATTCAGTCGTTTAGTTGTGTTTTTATCAGCGCTATTACCAGCACTTTCATTTTCAATAAATGAACAGCACAGCTCTTTTGCTTTTTGCGCTAAAGCATCAACAAGCGCCGGCGTTAGAGTCAAGACACTTGCTTTGGCGTTGGCAATGCGCTGCAAGCACTGCTCGGCACTTATACCTTTTTCACCAAGCAGGCGCGCGTTGGGCGACGAAAACACCAGCGTCCCGCCTTGCATTAAGCTCATATAAACAACACTGACTTGTTCGATTAACAAGCTGAGCGGAACCAGTGACAGCGCACGCTGATGATGCGACGCAGTACTGCGCTCGCTCAGTGATTGCAGTACAGAATCCAGCCCCTGATACCTAATTTTTACGCCTTTGGGTAAATTTGTCGTCCCCGATGTATGAATAATTTTGCAGACCCAATCAACAAGTTTGGGCGGTTGCTGGCGCTGCAAATAGCTGAGCGCATCGGTATCGGCGTCACATAAAAGCGCATCAATATCAACCAGCAGTGCATTTTTTTTATCTTTTTCCAAACCCCACTGCTGCAAGCGGGCACGGCCTTTTTCATCAACCAAAAAAAAGTCTGTCGCGGCAATTAAGTTTGCCGCCGTCTCTTTGGTAAAGGCCAGCGGCATCGGTACTTCGACCATGTTCGCCAGCAATAAAGCTAAATCAGCGACAACCCAGGCGGGCCCGTTGCCGGCTAACAGGCCGATACGCAGTGAAGCCTCACCATTGTTAGGCAGCTTTTTAAGGCGGCGAAGTAATACGCTGGCCGCTAGCATCAACTCCTGGTAGCTATAGACAACTAAGTTTTCACCTTCGTCATCAATGACGCTAAGCGCGGGTTGTTCAGCATGAGTTTGTGCCGATGTTAAAATTTGTTCGAGGAAATTCACGCTATCTCCCTCGACTGGCTAGAAACCTGAACATCTAGGTTTCTAAATAAGTAGGTTCCAACGGTTGAAAAGTATGCGCCAGCGAGCTCGGCAACATTAACGTAACCAGTAAAGGGCCGGGTTGCGTAGTAGCGCCCCCAGCGCTCGCGCTCCGCATCTGAAATTCGGGCAATATCGGCATCGCATATTTTTATCATCGGCACCGAGGCCGCGCGCATCATGCGCGACAACTGCGACGTTGCCGTCAGCAGAGCGTAGCGACGCCCTTGTGCCCAGACAACAACGGGTAAAACACGAATAAGTTCCAGACCACCTAGCTTGGTTTTTGCTGCGAGCGAGCCGACTTCTAACACATCGTTTCTCGACACTGGCCGCTGCTCGCAGGCGCTGATGGCTTGCTCGGCCGGTGACTCTAGATACGTTTCGGAAAAAAACGGGTTTCCCTTTGCGTAGCTGATACCACAACACGATAAAAGCTCATCGGCTTCATCAAACAGCGCGAGGAATTTATCTGGGTTTGGGCTAACTTCGGCGTCAAAAACTTCTTTGTATTTTTCACTGACAAGATCTTGAGCATGCCCCCACTCAAGGTTTTGAGGTTCTAGCAATCGCAATCGCATAACAAGCAACTCCTTCGCTCAGCGACGAAATTCTCCGACCAAGGTTAAGCAAAACTAGTCGGTACTAATCTGGGCAGTACTACCGGGGCTGCCAAAGTGGCGACAAGAATAGCAATGTAAATGCTTCAATAAAATGACGCTGCGTCATTTTATGAGTGTTTAAATGCCAAAACATTCATTCAAGCGTTTTAACGCCGTCTTAAAAGCGAGAGATCAGGGTTTAAAAGATTGGAAGAATTGCTGAATTCGCAGCCACGCAGACTCGTAATCGTAGTCTTTATAAAGCGGTCGCCAGACGATGCCATCCAAGACCAAACTGGCGTTAAATAACAGTGCGGATTCAAGTTGAACACGCGATACATTGTAAGCGCGTTGCGCGCTCATCATCAGCGCCGTGGTTCCAAAACTCATCGCCCAGTTGGCAAAGGTCAGCTGGGCAACGGTGAAATCCTTACTGCTAATATCACCGAGTGTAAGTGCCTCCGCAACCACCTGATCACAAATGGCGGCGATGCGCTGTTCTTTACTGGCGCGCTGAGCGAGGCGGTGAGCTTGAGTCTTCTCAAGCACGACGGACGACAGGCCATCTAGCACACAGCGAAATAACACAGGGTAGTGGCGGGCGTAAAACTGATAGGCGTAGACCAGGGCCAGCGCTTTTTCGCGGGATGAGCCAGAGAAGTCGGCAACACTCTGATATAGGTGCAGCTGCTTGTCCAAACCGCGAATACAAAGCGCACTGAGTAAATCTTCTTTGCCGGAAAAAATCTTGTAGACAGTACCTTTTGAATACGAGCAGCGCTTTACAACTTTATCCATAGTCAGCGCGGCAAGCCCCTGCTGCTCGACAATGTCATAGGCGATATCCAGTAGCTCCACTTCTCTGCGGGCGGCTTGCTCCGGCGTCAGCTCTGGTCTGGCCATGTTGTCCTCTTAAATATGACAAAACTGAATTATGTCTTAACAAGTTATTCACACAGATTAAATGACACATCGTCATTTAATCCACTATAATCCCAGGCCACAAAACTCCATTAGCCGTGGCCGCGAGTGATGATGCGTGCCAGCTAACGGAAGTTCAAGCTAAGTTTCGCAAGGGATGCGCCATGCTTACACTCAGTATTAACCGCCCGTGGCTGACGGTTATTGTTATTTTTGCTCTCTGTACTTTAATGGCCTTAGGAAGTAGCCAGCTTAATTTCCGCGGCGATTATCGCGTTTTTTTTGGCCCCGATAACCCCGAGCTGCTCGCCTTTGAAGACATGCAAAGCGAGTTCTCAAAGTCTGATAACGCCGTGCTACTTATTGCCCCACAATCTGGCAATGTCTACACCCGCCAAGTACTGCAACTTATTCAGCAGCTCAGCGAACAGGCCTGGCAAACGCCCTACTCCACACGTGTCGATTCACTTACAAATTTTCAATACACCGAAGCTCGGGGAGACGAGCTTATTGTCGATGATTTATTTGCCGAGCACCTTGCGCTTAACTCGCAAAATATTCAAGCCAGGCGGACGATAGCCAGCAATGACCCGCGCATCGTCAAGGCCCTGGTTTCCAACTCGGGCCACGTCACGGCGATACACATTACCATCAATTTACCAGAGCTCGACAAATCGTCAGAAGTTACTGAAGTCGCTCGCTACCTGGAACAGTTAGTCGCCGAGGCCAAACAGCAGCACCCCACTATCGATTTCCACTTAAGTGGTGTGGTGATGCTGAACTACAGCCTAAACCAAGCGTCTGTCGCTGATATTACAAGCCTAATTCCATTGATGTTATTGGTCATTTTTATTGTGCAAGCGCTTGTATTTCGCTCGCTAAGCGCCACCCTGGCATCGCTCTTTGTTGTTTTTCTAAGCATGATATCAACGCTCGGCCTTGCCGGTTGGCTCGGCATTGATATGTCAATGGCGACCGTCAACGTGCCGCTTATCGTGATGACCTTAGCGGTTGCCGACTGCGTGCATATTATTTCTGCAAGTCAGCAAGCGTATCGCCACAAGAACAAAAAAAACGCGATCCATCAAGGTTTAGTCAACACCTTTTGGCCGGTCATTATTACCAGCGCCACAACAGCGCTTGGCTTTCTCAGCTTTAATATATCGGAAGTGCCGCCGATTCGGGATCTCGGCAACATGGTTGCGCTCGGTGTCATCATTGCGGCGCTGTTATCTCTATTTTTACTGCCCGCCGTGCTGAAATTACTGCCGCTTAAACCTGCGCCCGAATCTCAGGGGCAACAGCTACAAGCTTTAGCCAGACAAGTAATAAAACACCGCTACAGCATTGTCAGTATTAACGCAGTTGTGCTGGCGTTTAGCCTCTATCTTATCCCCAAAAATGAAATTAACGACGTGGCCGTCAAATACTTTTCCGAAGATGTCGCCTTTAGGCAGTCATCGACGTATATGGAAAAAAATTTAAGCGGCTATGTTTTTATCGACTTTAAGCTTAAACATAAATCTGGAGACAGTGTCACCGATACCGAGTTTATGCAAAGTGCCAGCGACTTTAGTTCATGGCTTAGAACACTCAAACAAACCGCTTACGTCAACACGTACTCAGACATTATGAAAGAGCTCAATAAAAATATGATGCTCGGCGAACAGCGCGCTTACCAACTGCCCGGCAACAGCGAACTGGCCTCGCAGTATTTATTGCTCTACGAAATGTCGTTGCCCTACGGTCTTGACCTGAACAACAGAATAAGTATCGACAAACAATCAACACGCATCAGTGCTATTTTTAGCAACATTGGCTCAAAAGAACTGCTTGATATCGAACAACAAGCACAGGCCTGGATAACAAAAAATGCACCCGACATAGAGCTACAGGCCGCTAGCCCCAACCTGATGTTTGCTCATATAAGTACACGCAATATAGAAACCATTGCCATCGGTACACTTATCGCCTTTATCTTGATCGCGGCACTGTTAACCTTGCCACTTCGCTCGCTGCGTTTAGCTTCCATTGCACTTCTGGGCATGCTGGTGCCTTCGACTATCTGCTTTGGTTTCTGGGCAATTTACAGCGGAGAAATCAATCTCGGCCTCAGCATTGTTGCAAGCATGACCCTTGGCATCGTGGTCGACGATATTGTGCATCTGTTAAGTAAATACAAACAGCAACGCAGCAGCGGCGCCGGTGTTGAGCAGGCGATAGAGCACAGCTTTGCCAGCGTTGGCAGGGCGCTTATCTGCACCACATTTATACTAGCCAGCGGTTTTCTTGTGCTCACGGCATCGAGCTATCTGGTCAACCAAAACCTGGGTTTGCTAACCAGTGCCATTTTAATTGTCGCCCTAGTTATTGACCTAAGCCTTATTCCAGCCCTTATTCTTATCGCATTTAAAAAACAAAGACACACGGCCACCAAACTATCGCTGCAAACGAACTAGGAGCCATCTCTTATGCTGCAGGTCAAACCGTTTTATCGAAACATTTTGCTTTTAATAATCGCCACTTGTACTTCGGTGGCTAGCTCAACTGCGTTACATGCAGATATAAACAACGAGCAGTCAAACGCCAGGGGGCTGGAAATATCCAGCAAGCGCAAACTCGCCAACAGCGGCTGGCAGAGCAGCCGCAGCCTCTATGAAATGACACTGTTTAAACCCAACGGCAGTAAAAGTACACGAGAGATGAGCATTGACGAAATTGAAGTCAATGATGATGGCAATAAATCGCTGACGGTTTTTCAAATGCCAGCCGATGTCAAAGGCACCGCCTTCTTAAATCATTCCCACCTGTTAGAGCCCGATGATCAATGGCTGTACTTGCCCAAATTAAAACGCACCAAAAGAATTTCTTCCAAGAGCAAGTCGGGCCCATTTATGGGCAGCGAATTTGCCTATGAAGATTTAAGTTCATTTGAGCTTGAAAAGTATCAACACAATTATCTAAACGAAGAAAAAATTGATGGCATTGGCACGTATGTTGTGGAACTGCTGCCACTATATCCAAACTCGGGGTACAGCAAAATTATCAGCTGGGTCGCCAAAGATAATTTTCGTTTAGTACAAGCCCAGTATTACGATCGCAAAAAAAGCCTGTTAAAAACCCTGAAAGCCGAAGACTATCGCCTGCTACACGACAAGTTCTGGAGAGCCTATCGCATGACCATGACCAATCACGTGACCGGCAAATACACCACGCTCGATGCAAGCTCAATCACGCTAAACGCGGGTTTAAATCAGCAACAGTTCAGCAAGCAAAAAATTTCCCGACGCCAATAAATAAGCAAAATCGACGATATGGATTATCAAAGCGCGAAACTCATTCATATGCATCTGGCCAGTTTTGCTGCGCTAATGTACCTATTATCAGCCCCGTGCTACCGCTTTGTTAATAAAGCTAAATTAGTTAACTGTTTCAGCCTGGTGTTTTTCTTAAGCCTCGCCGTTTTTTTTGTCAGCGCTATCAATATGCTGGTCCAGCTCGGGGTCTGGCCCGGGCAATTGTGCTGGCTAAATATTAAGCTCGGCGCACTACTGGTTGTCTTAGCTTGCAGTGTTGCGCTTTTTTGGCTGCGCCATAAAAGCAAGTATCTATTCACGTTTTACGGCATCGGCATCGCCGCATTTTTACTTGCCAATCACTTTGCCAACCTAAAGACCTGCCCATGACAAGGAGTTCACCATGAAAATACGATTTTATGTTTTAGTCACTCTCGCCGCGCTAACAAGCTTTTTGCTCAGCAGCTCAGCGCTTAGCTCACCCGTCGGCACCTGGATCACCGTCGACGATAAAAATGAACACAAAGGCAGCCTCGTTGAGCTTTGGCTCGATCAAGGCGAGCTCAAAGGCAGAGTCGTCAAACTGTTAAACCCGGCCGATAGCGGCAAACTGTGCGGCAAATGTAAGGGCGCTAAGCACAATCAGCCAATTGAGGGCATGGAGATCATTTGGGGCCTGCACCAACAAGAGCAGCAGTGGCGAGATGGCTACGTTATGGACCCCAAAAGCGGCAAGACCTACAGCGCCAAACTCAGCCTGTCCGACGACGGCCAAAGTTTAAAACTCAGAGGTTATTTGGGTGTGTCACTGCTGGGGCGCAGCCAGACCTGGCACCGGGCAGAGCAAAACCAGCTTAACTAACGCTCTGCGCACTTTGTCGCCGAACCGTTCAGGCGACAGAGTGCGCCGCTAAGACACGCACAGAAATCGAGCGACTTAAAACTCAATAGCTAGAAACCCAAGCGCGCGAAACACAACAGCATGGAACTGAGCGAAGTGCTGGGCAAGTCGCGGGTGCGCAGCTATAATCCGCGCTCGTTTTTTGACCAAGCCAGCAGTAACCATGTCCGAGACTCAAAACACCAGCACCGAAACCGCGCTAGACAAAGGCCCGAAGAAGCTCTTTATCCAGACTCACGGCTGCCAGATGAACGAGTACGATTCCTCGCGCATGAAAGATCTGCTCGGCGAGAGTCACGACATGGTCGCCACCGACGACCCTGAAGAAGCCGACGTGCTGCTGGTCAATACTTGCTCCATTCGCGAGAAGGCGCAGGAAAAGCTCTTCCACCAGCTCGGCCGCTGGAAGCATCTGAAAGAGAGAAACCCGGAGCTCGTTATTGGTGTCGGCGGCTGTGTCGCCTCCCAGGAGGGCGAAGCCATCGCCGAGCGCGCACCTTACGTCGACCTGATTTTTGGCCCGCAGACCCTGCACCGCCTGCCGGAAATGATGGAAAGCAAACAAGATAGCGGCGCCGTTGTGGTCGATATCAGCTTTCCCGAAATAGAAAAGTTCGACAACTTGCCCGAGCCCGAAGTCGACGGTGCCAGCGCCTTTGTTTCGATTATGGAAGGCTGCTCAAAGTACTGCACTTTCTGTGTTGTACCCTACACCCGCGGCGAAGAGGTCAGTCGCCCGGTGGCCGATGTGATGGCGGAAATTGAACACCTCGCCGCTCAGGGCGTGCGCGAAGTGAACCTGCTTGGCCAAAACGTCAACGCCTATCGCGGCGAAGATAAGCGCGCCAACGGTGTCAGTGCGGTTGTCGACCTGGCCGAGCTTATCACCATGGTCGCAGCGGTCGACGGCATCGACCGCATACGCTACACCACCAGCCACCCGGTTGAGTTCAGCGACAGCCTCATCAATGTCTATGCGGAAGTACCCGAGCTTGTCAGCCACCTGCACCTGCCGGTACAGAGCGGCTCCGATCGTATTTTAATGGCGATGAAACGCGGCCACACCGCGCTCGAATACAAAAGCAAGCTGCGCAAGCTGATGAAAATCCGCCCGGGCATCAGCCTCAGCTCGGACTTTATTATTGGCTTCCCCGGTGAAAGCGAAGCCGACTTTGAAGCCACAATGAAGCTGATCGCCGATATCGGCTTTGATAACTCGTTCAGCTTTATCTACAGCGCCCGCCCGGGCACCCCCGCGGCAGAGCTCGAAGACGACACGCCGATGCAGGTGAAAAAGCAGCGCTTAAAGATTCTGCAGGATCGTATTACTCAACAGGCTCAGGCGATTGCCCGGCGCATGGTTGGCAATACCGAGCGTGTACTGGTCACCGGTTACAGTAAAAAAGACCCCGGCCAGCTCGCCGGTCGCACCGAAAACAATCGTGTGGTCAACTTCCGTTGTGAGCAACCGGAATTGATAGGCAAATTTGCCGATGTCTTGATTGAAGAGGCTCTGCCAAATTCCCTGCGCGGCAGCCTGCTTGGCTCAGAGCTTGATTAAAACCGAGCTTAAACCCAGGTAAATAGCCGGCACAGTAAGCTCGACTCAGTGCTTGGGCTTAGTCAGTGTTAGGGCTAGTCAGTATTAGGACTAAGCTCCGCAGTCATAAACTCCCAGTTATTGGTCAATGCGTTAAAAAAGCCGATGCTCTCATAGGCTGCAAGCACCCGCCCTGTGTTGCTCATTAGCGCTAGCCCGCGATTGAGCATGCTATATACCGCGGCGCCATTTGCAGATTTTTGGGAAACCGCAAAATGGCGTGAACCGGGCATCGCCACTTTAAGCCCCGGCACCGGGTAGAGCTTCTCACCGGAGCAGTTGATTTCCAAACCGGGCCCCGAGGGAAATTCCGACAAGGTGAAGTCGGCCCGGCCGGAGTTGATAATCTTATGCACAGAATACGTATTTAAGGCCCCCGTAGCGTGCGGTGTCAGCTCACTGACCGCCTGCCAGTCGTAGGTCCAGTTCTGCATGGTGACACCGCGATAAAGGCTAAGATCAATTTTTTCGGCCGGCAGCTGCCTAAGCGGGTGATCAAAACGCGTGTATATGCCTTTGACTATCTGCCCTTCGGCAAGCACCGCGCTGCTGACATAGAGCTCAAGCTCGGCCACATCGTTAGCCCAGACACTCTCGGCAGCCACATCCACTTTGCCATCGAGCAGCAGGCGCAGGTTTCTTGAATAGTTGGCCGAGTGAACAAGCTCCAGTTCAACTCCGGGGTCGGCTTCGCGCAGGGCGCGGCACAGCAGTAACAGCTCGAGTTCATTGCGGCGCAAGGTGCGCTCGAGATCGGGCATAGCGTCGCAGCCGCGCTGCTCCATCCACGCCGCCCACCACTGCATATTATCAATGGAGCTGGCAACCTTGACGCGCAGTGGCTCGCTCGCAGCGATAACTGCGCGAGAACTAATAAAACACACAACAAAAACTGCCAACAAAAAGGCAAAACGACGACCGACACTGCACATAATTATTTTAAATTTTTATTAAAGGGTGTGGTGTTTACGCTAAGTATTATGCCTGCTGAACAAAAAATGGCCTAGTTCTAAATCAAGCGATACAAAATCAGCCACAGCAAAACAATCAACAGCAAAGTCGTGAAGCAAAGCCCTTTTCCGAGCCCTTTGAATCAGGTAGGCTAACAAGCTATCAAGGTAAGTAGGTAAGCAGCTTTTTGGACAGCTCAAGCCCCGACTCCTCGTTTACGCTGGAGCCCAACGACCCACGGCGCATTGCCGCGCTCTGTGGTCAACTCAATTCCCATATCAAGCAAATTGAAAAGCGCCTGGCGGTAGAAATTCGCCACCGGGGCAATTTATTTCATGTGCTCGGTGAAGCCCCTGCTATTCAAGCTGCCAGGCAGGTGCTCAGCTCTATTTATAAGCACACCGAGAACAGCGACGATATCAGCCCCGACGAGGTCCACCTCGCCATACAGGAAAGTGCCATGGAAGCCACAAGCGAATCCGCTGTCGACAAAGCCGTCAAGGATGCCAGTGTTATTCACACCAAAAAAGCCACCATCAAACCGCGCGGTGGCAAACAAACCGATTATGTCAGTGCCGTGCGCCGCCACGATATTAACTTTGGCATCGGCCCCGCCGGTACAGGCAAGACCTACCTCGCCGTTGCCTGCGCCGTTGAAGCCCTGATGCGCGACGACGTCGAGCGCATACTGCTGGTCAGACCGGCCGTCGAAGCCGGCGAGAAGCTGGGTTTCTTGCCCGGTGATTTAAGCCAGAAAGTCGACCCCTATTTGCGCCCGCTCTATGACGCGCTCTACGAAATGCTCGGTTTTGAAACTGTCGGCAAGCTGATTGAGCGCAGTGTCATCGAAATTGCGCCGCTGGCCTATATGCGCGGCCGCACCTTAAACAACAGTTTTATCATTCTCGACGAGAGCCAAAACACCACGCGCGAGCAGATGAAGATGTTTCTAACGCGCATCGGCTTTGGTTCAACTGCGGTTATCACCGGTGACCCGAGCCAGATTGATTTGCCCCGCGGCCAGAAAAGTGGCCTCAACCACGCTATCGATGTGCTCGATGATGTCGAGGGCATCAGCTTTAGCTTCTTTAGTTCGCGCGACGTGGTGCGTCACAATATCGTGCAGCGCATCGTCGAAGCCTACGATAAAGCCGATCAAATAGAGCAGGCCGCCGAAGCCCTTAAACGCGACTGATGGCCGACATCGATCTACAAATTGCCTGCGAGGCCCCGGCCTTGCCGGATGCGGCCTTTGTCGAGCGCTGCTGCAGCGCTGCACTCGACAAAATAGGCCGCGATGGCGCCCTGGCTGTGCGCATCTGTGAGCCAGACGAAATCAGGCAACTCAACCGGGACTTTCGCAACAAAGACAAAAGCACCAACGTGCTGAGCTTCCCGTTTGAGCTGCCCGAGCATATTCCCGATGAGCTTAAACTTGAGCTCAGTGAGCTCGGCGACATAGTTATCTGCGCGGCGGTTGTTGCCGACGAAGCCCGGGCCCAGCAAAAGAATCTCAACGCCCACTGGGCACATATGCTGGTGCACGGTTGCCTGCACCTGTGTGGTTACGATCACATTGACGACAACGAGGCCGAACAGATGGAAGCACTGGAAGTGCAGATTCTGGCCGACCTTAATTTTGCCAATCCCTACGAGACCTTGTAGTCCAACCGGAAAAAGAGATGAACGACGAAGCCGCTCCGAGTCAGAGCGAGGACAGTGACAGTCGGCCGTGGCTCAGCCGCCTGTTTTCAGGGCGCGGCCACATCCCCCGCAACCGCCAGGAACTGCTCAGCGTTATCAAGCACGCCGCAAGCTCGGAATTGCTCGACGAAGAGGTGCTGCATATTATCGAGGGCGCCATCGATGTTGCCCACCAGCAGGTTCGCGAGATCATGATTGCCAAGGCGCAGATGGTCTGTATTCAAATCGATGAAACACCCGAGCAGTTTTTGCCAAAGGTCATCGAAAGTGGCCACAGCCGTTTTCCGGTTGTCGGCGAGAGCGGCGATGATGTCAAAGGCATCTTGCTGGCCAAAGACCTGTTGCCTCTACTGTTAAAGGGCGTCGAAAACTTCGACCTCGAAAAACATCTGCGCCCGGCCAACGTCATTCCGGAAAGCAAGCGCCTTAATATTCTGTTAAAAGAATTCCGCGAAAATCGCTACCACATGGCCATGGTCATCGACGAATACGGCGGCATTAGTGGTTTGATCACCATCGAAGACATACTCGAAGAAATTGTCGGTGAAATTGAAGATGAAACCGACGATGACAACGAAGACTTTATTCGCCAAGTCGCCGACAACGACTACATCCTCAAAGCACTGACGCCAATTGACGATTTTAATCGCCACTTTAAAGCCAAGCTCGATACCAGCGATTTTGATACCATCGGCGGTTTAGCAACCCAGGCTTTTGGCCACGTGCCCAAGCGCAATGAAACCACCCATATCGGCGGTTTTTCATTTCGTGTGCTCTACGCCGATGACAGAAAGATCCACCTGCTGCGCGTCAGTCGTTTAGACACAGAACAGTAAGATGCCCAAGCTAAGTTCCGCCTGCCGTTCACCGCTGTCCCGCTTAAGTGCTAGTTTTATCGCCGGCGCCCTGCTAACGCTCGCCTTTGCACCCTACGCGTATTGGCCCATCGCCATTATCAGCCCGGCTATTTTTTGCTGGGCCCTGGTTGAGCGAGGCCTGTCGTGGCGCAGCGCATACAGCCGCGCCTTTGCTTTTAATCTCGGCCTGTTTAGTTTTGGCGCCTCGTGGGTCTATGTCAGCATTCACGACTTCGGTTTTACTGCCGCCTGGCTCGCCGTTGTTCTGACATCGCTATTTGTATTGCTGCTCGCCTGTATTAGCAGCCTGCCGTGGCTGCTGTTCAAGTTTTTTAAACAAAGCCCGCTAGTCAGTCAAAGCCTGCTGTTGTTCCCGGCGCTGTTTGTCTTTGGAGAACACCTTCGCTCGTGGCTGTTTACCGGCTTTCCGTGGCTCTTTGCAGGTTATGCCCATATAGACAGCCCGCTCGCAGGCTGGGCCCCGATTATCGGCGTCTTTGGGCTGAGCTTTTTTAGCGCCCTGCTCGGCGCGCTTGTCTATATCTGCCTTTACAGCTTCTCAGGTAAAGCGCGCCAAACTCACAGGCTAAATTTTGGCCTGAATGCACTGGCGCTGAGCTTGATCTTGCTGCTTATCAGTTCGGGCCAGTTTTTGCGCTCGATTGAATGGACACAAAGTTATGGCGAAAAACAAGTCGTTGCCCTGCTGCAACCAAATGTTGCCCTGCCGCTAAAGTGGAACCCGTTTTATCACAGCTATATCAAAAGTGACCTGGAAAAACTCGCCAAACCCTGGTGGCAAGCCGATATTCAAGTGTGGCCGGAAGCGGCCATCCCGGGCCTGCGTTCCGACGCCCTGGATTTTATCGACGAGATGCACGGCGACGCCCTGCAGCACAACAGCAATGTCTTTAGCGGTGTGCTTTGGGATACCGACAGCGGCGACGTCTACAACGGCATCGTCGCCTTTGGCAAAGCCAAGGGCAATTACTTTAAACAAAAGCTGGTGCCCTTTGGCGAATACGTGCCGTTTGAAAAGCAGCTGCGCGGGCTCATCGCATTTTTTGATTTGCCCAACTCCATTATTGAACGCGGCCCCTATCAGCCGGATGCACTGAGTTTTGTCAGCCGCGATGGCAAGCAGCACTTGATCTCGGCATTTATTTGTTACGAGGTGGTCTACCCAGACTTTGTCGCCAACAGCGCCCAGAACAGCAGCATGATGTTAACCATTAGCAACGACGCCTGGTTTGGCAAATCCATCGGCCCACTTCAGCACTTTGAAATGGCGCGCATGCGCGCGCTCGAAAACCAAAAATACATGCTGCGCTCAACCAATACCGGCATCACTGCAATCATCGGCGAACGCGGCCAAATTACTGAGCAGGCTCGCCAGTTTAGCGAAACCAGTGTTGTTGGTGTCGCCGAGCTTCGCAGCGGAACAACGCCGTTCGCCCGTTTCTCTTCCTGGCCGGTTATGATGCTCTGCCTGAGCTTACTAATCAGCGCGGCCCTCAGGCAGCTGCTGAGCAATCAGCGCTCGACAAACGCTCAAGCGAGCAAAACCCACGAGAGCCCAGACAATGCGCCTTAAGTTCACACTGCTGGCCCTGTGCCTGTTTTTGAGCAGCTGCTCGGTAAAACTCAGTTACCAGTTTCTTGACGAGGCCCTCGGCTGGCAGCTCGGCCGCTACGTCGATTTAAACAGCCAGCAAAACAAACAGGCCAAAGCCTTTATCGATGAGTTCCACAGCTGGCATCGCCAGACCCAGCTGCCGCTGTACGCCGACTATCTCGAGCAGCTAAAACACGGCCTCAACGACCAGCAAGTTACTGCGGCCTACCTGCACAAAGAGAGCGATGTTATGCAGGATATGCTCGATGCGTCGATGCTCAGGCTTCTGCCGGGTCTCACCGATGTCGCCATGGGCCTCAGTGATGAGCAGGTGAACGAGGTTGTAGAGAAACTGACTAAAGAGCGCAAGGAGTATAAAGAAGACTATGTCGACGACAGCCCGGAAGACATCAGCAAGCGCCGCCTGCGAGACTTAAAACGCTATTTTGAGCCGTTTTTTGGCCGCTTTAGCAAAGAGCAAAAACAGTTGTTTGCCGACTGGGAAGCCGAGCTAGAGCCCTACGAAAGTTATATGCTGGTGCAGCAACTGAACTGGCAAAAAGCGTTTTTGCAGGCCATGAGCTTGCGCTCGGACCGCGACGCACTGCAAGCTTCACTCAAGCAGTTAATGCTCTATCGCACCGATAACTGGGATGCAGAACTGCAGCGCCGGCTCGACTACAACCAGGAGATGACCTTCGAAATGCTGGCTAAACTGTTTAACTCCCGCAGTGAAAAACAGCGTCAGCGCCTGGCAAGAAAATTTGATCAATACGCCAAAGACTTGCGTGAACTCGCCGCCGACAAATAACAGGGCAAAAACATGGCTCACATGTACAAACTCCCGCACGCTATTGATCGCAGCTCACTGCTGAAGCTAAGAACATTTCCGGCCCTTGTTTCAGCGCTTGGCGCAGCTGTTGTCATCGCCCAGCTGAGCCTCGGCGGCCGGGCTCACGCTGAAGAAGTGATAGACGAGCCCCTGCCCGAGCCCAGCCTGAATCAAGGCCAGGCAAAAAACGCCGAGCCCGGCCCTGCGGCAGCGTCGGTCAAAGCGGCTGAAAACATCGATCTCAGTCAACCGGTTATCGCCAGCTCAAGCCCCGAGCCGCTCGACACTAAAGCTTCCAACAGCGTTTCTAACACCGCCCCTGTCAACACCAAGCCTGTCGGCACGGGCAGCGATGCGCAGACAAACCCACAGGCAGAACCCCTCGCTTCAGCGCTGCCGAGCCCTCGGTCAAGCACTGCTGTGAGTATCCAACAAGAGCTAGAACAAAACACTGAAGCCGGGGCAAGCGGCGAAGTACAGCAAACTAAAAGCGGCGCCGCCGCTGCCAAAAAACCCAGCGAGGCAGGCGAAGCAGCGAACAAGCAACAAGCGGCACAGCCAGCTTCCGAGCAAGAAGAAAGCAGCGAAAAAGCTCAACAGGACTGGCTATTTTTAAACACCCTAATTCCACCGGCCACAACAACCCGCCTGAGCTGGGCGGCCGACCAGGGTTTTGAAGGCATCGCCACCCCAACCCCCGTACTTGTCGCCCACGGCGCCAGCCCCGGCCCCAAGCTCTGCTTGACCGCCGCCGTACACGGCGACGAACTCAACGGCATAGAGATTGTTCGACGGCTGATGTACAGCATCGACGCCAGCGCTCTCAGAGGCACCGTTATCGGTGTACCCATCGTCAACTTGCAGGGTTTTGTGCGCAGCTCGCGCTACCTCACCGACCGGCGCGATCTAAACCGCTTTTTTCCCGGCAACCCTCAGGGCTCCAGTGCCGCGCGCATCGCCCACAGTTTTTTCAGCCAGGTTATTCGCCACTGCGACATGCTGGTTGACCTGCATACAGGCTCGTTTTACCGCACAAATTTGCCGCAGTTGCGCGCCAATATAAAAGACAAAAAAGTACTCGAACTCAGCTCGAGCTTTGATGATATCGCTGTGCTGCACAGTGAAGGCGGGCCCGGCACCTTAAGGCGCGCGGCCGTTGATATCGGCATCCCCGCTGTGACCCTGGAAGCCGGCGGCCCGATGGAGCTAAACGAAAGTGACGTCGCCAAAGGCGTCAAAGCTATTAATACCTTACTCGACCGGCGCGACATGCTCGATACCTTGAGTTTTTGGGGGGCGCCGCAGCCAACCTATTACGGATCGCTTTGGGTCAGAGCCGATCAAGGCGGTATTCTGTTTAGCGAAATAAAGCTCGGCGCCAAGGTCAAAGAGGGCCAGCTGCTCGGCAGAGTCACCGACCCAATCACCAATATCCACCAGGACATTCTCAGCCCAATCGATGGCCGCATTTTGGGCATGGCGCTCAATCAAGTCGTGCAGCCGGGGTTTGCCGCCTACCATATCGGCATGCAGGCCGCCGCAGATGAAGTCGAACAGCTGCCGCCACAGACGCAAGAGCCGCAAGATGAACACGAAGAAAATGCCATCGACTACGATTGAAAAATAAAAAAAGGCCGCGGAACTCGGCCGCTGGTATCAAGCAAAGATGCCCTGGCACTTAGGCGTCAGGGCTCAAACTCATCCAGGCTTCAAGGTCTTCGCGCTGCCAGGTTTGCACCACGGCAAGCCCTTCCATAACAATTTCCCAGTAGACCTCGATAACATCGGTAGCCATATTAAATAGGCGGTGGGCTTCATCGCGCCCGCCTTTGCCCATAAATACTGCCGACTCAACCGTGTTTAAAAACTGCAGCAACTGCAGCTCATTTTGTTTCATTAAACGCAGTTTGCTCACCACACCACCGAGCTCCTGATCAAGCTCTTCGCTCTGCTCGCGAATATTTTCGGCGTGCTTGCGCAGCGAGCTGACCCAAAAGCGCAGCTTGCGCTCGTCGAGACCATCCATGCTCGTCACTGCGGCGGCGTAGGCAGCGGTACCCCGAATACGCGCGACCTGCTCTATTGTTTCGGGCAACAGCTTGCCGACAAAATTTAAAATGTCGCTCTGCTGCAATGCGCGGGCCTGACTGAAGGAGCTGATGCCGAGCGAGCTGCTGAGTTCATCAGCGTGCATCATCAGCGGCAATTCCAGCTTGCGCGCCAGGCTCGCAATCATTACCAGCAACTGCTCAATAAAGTGGGAGTGCAGCTCAAAGTTGTCGACGAGGCGATCGCCCTCCCAGTTTGAGTGAATTGTCGCCCAGGCCAGACTCAGGTTTTCTTTATCGCGTTGATTGAGCATTTGATTGTGACGGGCAAAAGCTTCAAGCGTGGCCAGGCGGCGCTCAACCTGAGACTGCAATTTGGTGAACTCGTTTTTAAAGTCGGTATTGCCGGCCAACATGCCCATGCTAATACCTCGGTGGCGCTGCACCGCCTTGACCAGCTGATTGAGCTGGCCGATTAAAATCATCGCATCTTCGCGCGCTAAAAAACGCTCGCTGAATTTATCAAAATCAACAGCCTGAGCAGGGCAGGCCTCTATTGCTTGGTTCATGTGTTCAAAATAAAAAACTTATGGAGCTAAATTAACCGGCAATGATCAAAATAGGCTGACTAATCTTGTCGAATTAAAATCGGGTCAAACTAAAATCTACTCGCGCTCGCACAAAAAAAATGACATGTGCGGCTAACAAACGCTCGCCGAGTACCAACTCGCTCTGATTAGCTTCGCTGTTAGTAAATCTAAGTGCCGACTTAGTTAGCGCAAGATCTACGCCAAGCCGCTCAGTATATACAGCTTCGGCCCTGCGCCCCAGTTTCCAGCAGCGATACTGCCACAGAACAAAAATCATACACAAGGCATGCCTCTCAATACAGCAAGCTTGCACCAAAATAGAACGGCGCACACTCACTCTGCGCCACAGTTTCATTCGGTTGCAATGCTGAGGCCCTATCAAGCCATGCCGCCAGGCTCTATAATGGCGGACTTTTGAATCCCTCTTTTTGGACCCCTTTCCAACCGCGATGAAAGATCAATATCAGCCGAGTGCTATCGAACCTGCCGTACAAGCGTATTGGCAGCAGGAAAAAAGCTTTGAAGTCACCGAAGATCGCAGCAAAGAAAAGTTCTACTGCTTAGCGATGTTCCCCTACCCCAGCGGCCGCCTGCACATGGGCCACGTGCGCAACTACACCATCACCGATGTGATTGCGCGCTTCCAGCGCATGCAGGGCAAAAACGTGCTGCACCCGATGGGTTGGGATGCCTTCGGCCTTCCGGCTGAAAACGCAGCGATCAAAAACAACACCGCACCGGCTGCCTGGACCTACAGCAACACCGACTACATGCGCCAGCAGCTCAAAGAGCTCGGCTTTGGTTTTGACTGGTCGCGCGAAGTAACGACCTGTAAAAGCGACTACTACCGCTGGGAGCAGTGGTTCTTTACCCGCCTGTACGAAAAAGGCCTGGCCTACAAAAAGATGGCCACCGTTAACTGGGATCCGGTCGACCAAACGGTATTGGCCAATGAACAGGTGGTCGACGGCTGCGGCTGGCGCTCCGGTGTGCCGGTCGAGCGCAAAGAAATTCCCCAGTGGTTTATCAAAATCACCGACTACGCGGAAGAGCTGTTAAGCGATCTAGACAAACTGCCCAACTGGCCAGAGCAGGTTGTGACGATGCAACGTAACTGGATCGGCAAGAGCAAGGGCGTTGAAATGGTCTTTGACCTCGCCGACGCCGTTGCTGAACACACAAGCTTTGAGGTCTATACCACTCGCCCGGACACGCTGATGGGCGTGACCTATGTCAGCATCGCGGCCGAGCACCCTATTGCGCTTGAGCTTGCCAAAGACAGGCCTGAACTCGCCAGTTTCATTGAAGAGTGCAAAAACCAGAGTGTCGCCGAAGCCGATATGGCCTCGATGGACAAAAAGGGCATCGATACCGGCCTCAAAGCCCTGCACCCGATTACCCGCGAAGAAGTCAGTGTTTGGGTCGGCAACTATGTGTTGATGGATTACGGCTCTGGCGCAGTCATGGCCGTACCGGCTCACGATCAGCGCGACTGGGAATTTGCCAACAAATACGGCCTGGCCATAAATCAGGTCATTGCCCCTGATCCAAGTAAGTCAAACGGTGAAGAGGTCAACCTCGACAAAGAAGCCTTTGTCGAGAAAGGTGTGCTGGTCAACAGCGGCGAATACGACGGTCTCAACTTTGATGCCGCCTTTGAAGCCATCTCCGAGACCCTAAAAGCCGCCGATAAAGGCCGGGTGACTACCAACTACCGCCTGCGCGACTGGGGTGTCAGCCGTCAGCGTTACTGGGGTGCTCCAATCCCCATCTTCAACTTGCCAGACGGCGGTGAGATTCCCGTTCCGGCCGACCGCCTGCCGGTATTGCTGCCGGAAGATGTTGTCATGGACGGCGTGCACTCGCCGATTAAGGCCGATGCCGAGTGGCGTAAAACCGAGCACAACGGCCAGGCGGTTGAGCACGAAACCGATACCTTCGACACCTTTATGGAAAGCTCGTGGTATTACGCGCGTTATACCAGCGCCAATGCCGACAAGATGCTCGACGCCGACGCTGCCAACTACTGGCTGCCGGTCGACCAGTACGTTGGTGGTATCGAACATGCGATTTTGCACTTGCTCTACGCCCGCTTCTTCCACAAGCTGATGCGTGACGAAGGCCTGGTCGAGTGTGATGAACCTTTTGAGCGCCTTTTGTGTCAGGGCATGGTTCTGGCCGATGCCTTTTATCGCAATACCGAAAGCGGCGCCAAAGACTGGATCGCCCTTGATGATGTTGAAATAAAGCGCAATGACAAAGGCGCATTTGTCAGTGCCAAACACAAACAAACCGGCGAGCCTTTGGAATATGCTGGCGTCACCAAGATGTCCAAGTCCAAGCTCAACACCGTTGACCCGGCCGATCTCGTTGAAAATTACGGTGCCGATACCGTGCGCCTGTTCTCAATGTTTGCCGCACCGCCAGAGCAGAGCCTTGAGTGGAGTGACAGCGGCGTAGAAGGCGCCTTCCGCTTCCTGAAAAAGCTGTGGCGCACTGTTGGCTCTCACCTTGAGGCCGGCACGCCAGGCACGCTCAATGCCGACGCGTTAGACGACAAACAGAAAGACCTGCGCCGCAAGACTCACGAAACCATCAAGAAAGTTAGCGACGATTACGGCCGCCGCCAAACCTTCAACACCGCCGTTGCCGCAGTGATGGAATTGCTCAACGAAGTCACCCGCCACGCCGACCGCAATAGTGAACTCGGCCTCGCCGTCGAGCGCGAAGCACTCGACGCTGCGGTATTGGTGCTTGCCCCCATCGTGCCGCACATCGCTCACGAACTTTGGAGCGCTTTGGGTCACGAAGGTGCGGTGATTGATGCCAGCTGGCCCAAGGTTGACGAAAGCGCGCTGACGCGCAGCTCCATCACTTTGATTGTGCAAGTGAACGGCAAGTTGCGTGCGAAAATTGATGTACCGGCCGATGCCGACAAAGAAAAGCTTGAGCACCTGGCCCTGGCCGATGACAACGTGCAAAAGTTCATCGACGGCAAAATGATCCGCAAGGTTATTGTGGTGCCGGGTAAACTCGTCAACGTGGTTGCCAACTAATGATAAGCGCCCGCCGAGCGAGAACCTTGCTGCCCTCTGCAGCTCTTGTGGCGCTTGCCTTACTGCTTAGCAGCTGCGGCTGGCAAGTGCGCGGCGCAGCGCCGGGCACCGGTGTCTTTGCGGCTAGCGCCTTGCCAGAGCTCGATGCACTCGAACTCTCTAGCGATAGCCGCAACAGCGCGTTTTATCGAAGTTTCTTAACAACGATGACACAGCGAGGCATTCGTTTAGGCTCCGATTCCGGGCTCTACGTGCAACTCGGCCGGGAACGGCTCGACCGAAAACCGCTGAGTTACGCCAGCAGTGGCGCTGCTGCGCAATATCAAATCACCATGCGCATGCAGTATCAGGTCAACCAAAACGCGACCACCTTGATTGAGCAACGCGAAATCACCGCCAGGCGCAACTACGACTTCGACCCAGAACAAATCATCGCCAAAGACCGCGAGCAACAGGAGCTGATCACAGAAATGCGCCAGCAGCTGGTTGAGCAAATTTTAAGCAGCATTCAGCGAGCGCTGTAATGGCCAAACTCAAAAGTGAGCAATTACAGGCGGCCTTAAGCAGAGCCCTGCGCCCTATTTATGTTGTTTGCGGTGATGAAACCTTGCTGGTGCACGAAGCGTGTGCAGCCATCCGCCGCGCAGCCAAGCAACAGGGTTATAGCCAACACGAAGTTCACCACGCCGACGCCGGGTTCAGCTGGGACAACCTGCTGATGAGCGCCAACGCTATGTCGCTGTTTGCCGAGAAAAAAATACTCGAGCTGCGAATTAAAAACGGCAAACCGGGCGATGCCGGAGGCAAAGCCCTGCGCGCCTATTGTGAACATATTCCCGACGACACCCTACTGCTGGTTGTACTTCCCAAAATAGACAAGCGCAGCGAAAACAGCGCCTGGTTTAAAGCCTTGGCCGGCAGCGCCGATGTTGTCACTATTTGGCCTGTCGGAGCCCAGCAGCTGCCGCGCTGGATAGAACAACGCTTGCACCAAGCGGGCTTGAGCGCCGAACCCGAAGCCCTGGCTTTGCTCTGCGCAAAGATTGAAGGCAACCTACTTGCTGCGGTACAGGAAATTGAAAAGCTCAAGCTGCTCAGCGACAAAAGCTTAATCGATACGGCAACTATGGCCGAAGCGGTAATGGACAGCGCTCGCTACAGTATTTTTGACCTTGTCGACAAAGCCCTCGGCGGCGATGCCCAGGGCTGCACCAGCTGCCTGAACGGCCTCAAAGCCGAAGGCAATGCACCGCCTATGGTGCTGTGGGCGCTGGCAAATCAGGTGCGCACACTGGCGCAGCTAAAAGAGAGCTGCGACGCCGGGCGCAGCTTTGAGGCCAGCTGCAAACAGCTGCGCATATGGCAAAACAAACAAGCTTTGACTCGCAAGGCACTAGAGCGCAAAAGAGCCGGTGAACTGCAGTGGCTGCTGCGCAAATGCGCCCATGCGGATAAAGTTATTAAAGGCCTTGCCAGCGGGGATATATGGAGCGTACTGCTCGATATCAGCCTCGATCTTTGCGGTGTACAGGCCTTAAACAAACGCACCCAAAAGCAGCTGTTAACTATTTAAATTTAGTGGCGCCAGGCGCGAGGAGTAAAGCCCAAACACACTATGACTATTCGCGCGTATCAAAGCTCAGACTACCAACAGCTTGTCGACATTTACGCGCAGAGCAAACTCGATGAGCTGCGCTTTGAGCAAAGCAAGTTTACTTTGCTTGCCCTACCGGACGACAACAGGCGCCACAGCAGCATTATGCAGGCGCAGATTTTTGTATATGCAGATATAGAGCTACAAGCTTTTATTGCCCACACCGACAGTGACATTCGAGCGCTCTACGTCAAACCTAAGTACCGGGGCCAGGGTTTGGGCAAAACGCTACTGCGATATGTACTGACGCGATCTAAGGCCGAGATAAGCCTAAATATCGCTCACTCCAACTTGCCGGCGCGCACGCTTTACGAACAGCACGGGTTTCGAACAAAAGAAACATTTTGGACTGACTACAACGGCGTGGCGGTACTTGCCGAAACCATGGTCAAAGCTGCCGGAACTTAAATCCTTAAACTGAAAGCCCTAAACTGACAGCCCAAAGCTCTACGCTTGTTGCTCTAACCAGTTTTTTATTTCCCTCTCAAGTAGTGCCGCCTGCTTTAAAAACGCCTGCACAAGCAACTGCAGCTGAGCTGTTTCAAGTTGCTCAGATTTAAGCTCGATTTCGCGGCTTTGTTGTTCGAGCGCCGGGGCATCTAAGTTTGCCAGCGCTCCTTTTAATTTATGGCCAATTTCCCGACACGCGCCGCGATCTCCAGCAACTTGGGCTCGCTCAAGTTCAAGCAGTGTGCTTTGAAAATCACCGAGAAAAACGCCAGCAAGGCGCTGAGCTCTATCTTTGCGCCCCTTCATTCTGCGCATAAAACTATCGAGTTGCCATAGAGCCTGGGCATGCTGCTGCGTACTGTCTTGCTCGTTTTTACTGTTGTTTTGGCTACTGTTTTTGCTGTTGCTTTGGCTATTGCCGCTTTCAGCTGCAAGCGCGTCTTTTGTTTTACCGCTGCGCGTTTGGGCGGCTACCGTTTCAGTAACTACATTTTTATCTTGCAAGTACTGCTCAATTTTTTGCTTGAGCTTTTCATAGTCAACCGGCTTACTTAAATAATCGCTCATGCCCGCCGCTAAACACTTTTCTTTATCGCCGGCCATCGCGTTGGCCGTCATCGCCACAATTGGAACTTGCCGGTAGCGGCCGCCAGCTTCACCCGCGCGAATTCGCTTACTGGTCTCGTAGCCGTCTAACTCCGGCATTTGACAGTCCATAAAGAGCAACAAAAACTCGTCGCCTTCTTTAGAGCCCCTAATGCTATCTAAAGCCTGCAAACCGTTCTCGGCAAGCTCAACGTGCACATCAAAATCTTCAAAAAAACCCATCGCAACCTGCTGGTTAAAAATATTGTCTTCAACCAATAAAATTTTTTGAAGCCGCTTTTTTTGGCCTGCGCCGCGCAAGCTAGCTTGCTGCAATTCTTTTTTGTATAAATTATTGATTTTGGACTCTGAGTGCTCCAACTGACTGAAAAGCTCTAGCAGCTCGCTTGGGTTCAGCGGCTTTTGCAGCACCGCATCTGCTGCCTCTGCCAGGGGCTCGTCGGAGTGAATAAAACCGTCAATACCCGATAACAGTATTATCTGACTCTTCGCTAGCAGCTTGAGCTGCCCGGCAATGACATCAACACACGCTTCGTTTGGGCTCTGAGTGATCGTATCCACATCCATCAATACAAGCTCTGGCTGCGCCTCTGAATTAAGCTCGCTACGAAGGCTCGACAGCGAATCAAAGCTCGTTAGGCTTGCTCCCCAGCGCAACAGCAGGTTACTGAGTACCTCGCGGCTAAACACGCAGGCGTCGAGCAGATAAACGCTTTTGCGCTGCAAACTATAAAAAGGCAGGGCGCCTTGTTTTTCACTTAGCTCAAGCTGCAAATAAAAACTAAATTCGCTGCCCTGGCCCTTTAGGCTGCCAACCCAAATATCGCCGTGCATAAGTTTGCAAAGTTTTTTCGCTATCGCCAGCCCCAAACCTGTGCCACCGAACTTGCGTGTTGTCGAGGCATCTTCCTGAGTAAATTCATCAAACAAGTTGGCAATATTCTCAGGCGCAATGCCAATGCCGCTATCTTTGACACTGCACTGAAGTTTTATGTGGCCACTGTCGACTTGCTCGACCGCCGCTCTAATCACAACCTGGCCGTGCTCGGTAAATTTAATGGCGTTGTTCACAAGGTTGTTCAGTATTTGCCGCAGGCGCGCCACATCGCCGCAAACATGCCTGAAGCTGAGCTGGTTCACATCCAGAACAAGATTCAGGCCTTTCTCTTGCGCTCGATAGGCCATCGCCTGAGAGAAATCGCTAAAAAAATTCAGCAAGTCAAAATCAGCCCGCTCTATTTGCAACTTACCGGCATCAATTTTAGAAAAATCGAGAATGTCATTAATCACCACCAGCAGCGATTGCGCACTGTCGCGCGCGAGGTGGCTGTAGCGAGCGACTTTGGGGCTCAGCTCGGAGCGTTGAATCAAAGCCAACATACCCAAAATGCCATTTAGCGGGGTTCTGACTTCATGACTCATATTGGCAAGGAACTGAGACTTGTGCTGGCTGCTCAGCTCAAGTTCTGCGGCTTTTTTCTCAAGCGCTTGATGCGCGTGGCGCAGGCGCAAGTTGCCCGCCTCTATTTGCTCGCGGCCGTCTCTGAGCGATTGAGTCATTGTATTAAAAGAAGCCGCCAACTCGCCGAACTCATCCTCGGCATGAGCCTGCAGTTTTATAGACAGATCCCCTGCGGCGATATCCCGGGTTGCGCCAAGCAGCTGCTTTAACGGAATAAAAATGGTGCGAAACAAAATAGCGACCGCAACGATGCAGCCTAATAAGGCCAACAGCGGCAGGCCAATCGAGGAAATAAGCAGGGTAAACTGCGCCGCGCGCTCGGCATTGACCGTGCGCTCTTGCATCAGCTCGTGTTCAACATCGACAAACACACGCAGCTGCTCGCGCAGATCATCCATCAAAAAGCGCCCAGTGTCTGCCTCAATTACCTTGGTTAGCTCGACCAAACCTTTGCCCTGCTGGCGGAGGCCGCGTCTCAGCTCAATCTCGGGCGCCGCAACCGAGTGCATCCACTCCAGGCACAACTGCTCAATCTCTTCGGCCAGTTCAACCTGCGGCGGGTTGTCGCTCACCAAAGTCTTTAAGCTGAGCATCTCCTGGCTCCAGGCCTGTCGGGAGTTGATATAGGGCTCGAGAAATAACTCGTTACCGGTAATCAAAAAGCCGCGCTCGCCGGTCTCCATATCGACCATCAGCTTTTCTAGGCGGTAGGCCGTTGCAATCACTTCCTGGGTGTGGCGCACCCAGTTAGCCGTCGCCAGTGAGCTTTGAATCGCCTGATAGATAAGCACTGAAAACAGTGCTATCAACGCAAGCGGGAAAGCAAAACCTGCGAGTATCTTTTGACGAATGCTAAACGTTAACAAGTTTGCCATGAGCCCTGGGCGATCCAACTCGCGATGTGTTTGTGGCTATGTCCCAGGCATCAGTTGCGCAACGAGCGCTTGGGCGAAAGGAACATTGAGTCAGGTAAGCACCTGAACTCTATGTGTAGTGTAGACAAAGAGCTTCAGCCGCCGTAGATAAAGAGCTTCAGCCGCCGTAGATAAAGGGCTTCAGCCGCAGCAGGCGCCTGCAACGGTTCACAGCCGGCGCAAAACACACAGCACTGACACTTTTAAGAGTTAGCTTGCTATTGCCGGACAAGAGAGATAGATAAAACACAAAAGAGTCGAAAACGTTTACTTAATTTTCTGAGCTTTTTGTCATTACAGCTAAAGCCAAAGAACGGGAAAAGGCCAGGCGGGAAAGCAATAAAAGATGTTTTGCGCGCCAAACAAAACCATACTATAGTGGCAGCCCTATAGCTTATTTGTAATGCACAATTCATACATTGAGCTGAATCAAGCTCAAGCCCAATGCCCCCTGAGACCTGGGTCACACCCGATAATTTGTTCAAATCTTAAACTTTACACATCCCTCTTCTAACTTACATAAGAGATAAACCGTGCGCTCACTACCTAGTATTCGCCGCCTGGCTCTGCCGGCGTTGGCGTTAGTTTTGTCTGCCTGTGGCGGAGCTGTCGACGTCGACAGTGCTGCTCCGCCCTCCAATCCATCCGACCCCCAGGCTGGAAAGCCTATCGCTGTTATCAGCGTAACCTCTTTAACTGATAGTGAAATCCAGCTTGATGCATCAAAGAGTTACGACCCTGACAACGACACCATCGTATCTTACCAGTGGCGCGTAAACGGCGCCGATTACACGACGGGCATGTCAGCCACCGTGCCGCGTGACCCGGCACTTGGCTACAGCATCCAACTGATAGTCAGTGACAACGCCAACGAAGGCGATGCTCACAAAGTATTTGATGCCGCCCATGTTGAACTCGGTGACGCCGAGCGCGGTAAAGAGCTTTACATTGATCAATGTCTTGGCTGTCACGGCGTTGATGGCAAGGCCACAACGAATCCTATTATTGACGAAACCAAGTTAAGCTTCGGCCGCAATAATCGCGATATCGTTAGCTATTTTGACTTGGAGATGCCGCTTGCGCCCAGCCTCTGCTCTGGCCAGTGCGCAAAAGACGTCGCCGCCTATGTGCGCAGCTGGAACGACTTGATTGACTTGCCGGCGCCCAAGCCAAGCCTTGCGCCGTCACCGTCACCGTCGCCAACACCAAGCCCAATTGTCCCCGGTCAAAACCAGCCTCCTGTTGCGGTTATAGACGTAAACATTGAGCCCAACAATCAGATGATTACCGTTGATGGCAGCAAGAGTTACGACCCGAATGGCGACGCCCTGACGTATCGCTGGACGGTAAACAGTCAAGACTACGGCAGTAACAGCTCGATTCAAATTATTCGCCAGAGCAATGTTAGCTACAGCATTCAACTGCAAGTGAGCGACAACCAGTATGAAAATACCGCTTCAGAAGTGGTAGAAGCTACGGGTGTTAGCTTAGGTGATGCCGTCGCCGGGAAAACCGCCTATGACAACCAGTGCAGCAGCTGTCACGGCGCCAAAGGCGAAGGTCTAAACAAGCTTGATTCAAGCAAACCTACCTACGGCGCGCACAATACCGATATTGTGACCTACATTATCGAAGCAATGCCTATTGGCACCAACCCACCGACAACCTGTGTAGGCACCTGTGCCGCCGACACCGCAGCTTATATACGCAGCTGGAATACCGTGGTTGTGCCGAGCCCTGCGCCTTCTGCCGCACCATCTTCAGCGCCTCAGCCTTCGACGGCGCCGAGCAGTAACCCACAGCCGTCGACTCAGCCTAGCGCCAACCCTCAGCCTTCAACTCAGCCGAGCTCTGCGCCCCAGCCGTCGCCGAGTTCAAACCCTACAGACCCCATTGTTGAAGCGGGCAAGACTCAGTACGAAGCTCAGTGTTTAGCTTGTCATGGTGTAGATGGCAGCAAAAATGCCGACGGCACAGCAGCTATTTTTGCGCTTGATGCCAGCAAAACTAGCTTTGCACACAGCAAAGAAGCCGGCGTACAGCTCAGCCTGGAAGACTACATTGTAAAATGGATGCCCGCGGTTCCAGGTAACTGTGTTGGCAGCTGTGCAACAGAAGTTGCGGCGTATATCAAAACCTGGGTTGATACACCGACGCCCGAGCCGAGTGTTAACCCTCAGCCGAGCCCAAGCCCGCAACCTCCTCAGTATGAAACGGTTGTTGCCATTAACGTCGCCGGTGCGGCCTTTACTGCAGCCGACGGCACGCGCTTTAGCGCCGATTCAGGCTTTAGCGGTGGCAGCACCTCTGACCAGAGCGCCAGCAATGCCGATATTCTCAACACCACCAACGACACGCTGTTCTACACCGAGCGCTGGGGTGAAAGTACTTACGAATTTGATGTCGACAACGGCAACTATCGTGTAGAACTCGGCTTTGTTGAGCTGGTCACTACACACAGCGCAGGCTCGCGAGTATTTAACGTTCGTGTTGAAAACCAAGTGCGCTTGCAAAATGTTGACCCTGCGGGTGAAAGCGGTGCTGTGCGCACAGCCTTAAACAAAGTCGTCGACAATATCAGCGTCAGCGACGGCAAGCTCAACCTGAGCTTCGAAAAAGTAACACACAACCCAACCGTTAGCTGGATCAAAGTTCAGCGCGTTAGCGGCGGCAGCACCCAGCCGAGCCCTGCACCGAGCCCAAGTTCTCAACCGCAGCAAAGCCCGTCTTCGGCACCAGTGCCGAGCCCGAGCTCTCAGCCTCAAGTTAGCCCGAGCCCTGTTGTTAGCCCAAGCCCAGCGCCTCAGCCTAGCCCGTCTAGCGCTCCCGACCCAGATCTAACCCCGGAATTACAAGCAGGTAAAGACACCTACCTCAGCGTATGTGGCACAGCTTGTCACGGTGACACTGGCTTAGGCGGGGAGTGGGGAGAAATCATTGATGCTATACGCAACAGCCATTTTGACTCTGATACCGTGGAGCGCATGCCACTGGGCAATGCCGCAGCCTGCGACGCAAACTGCGCCGCATCAATTCGCGCTTGGTTAGAGCATGAGCACGATTTAAATGGCTCAACCCCAACACCAACCCCATCACCTAGCCCAACTACCCCACCGGAGCCTGAAGAAACTCGCTATGTAAGTTTCCTTGCCGTCAATGTCGGCGGCGGAGATTACACCGGCATCCACGGCACCGAGTTTAAGGCCGATTACGGCTTTAGCGGCGGCGGCACCTCAAACCAGGAAGGTATTATCGTATCGGTACCCAATACCGAAAACGACGGCCTGTTCTTTACCGAGCGCTATGGCGAAAGCACCTACGAATTTGACGTACCAGCCGGTTTCTACAATGTCGAGCTAGGTTTTGTTGAACTGGTTCAAACCCACACCTCTGCCGGTGCGCGTGTATTTAATGTCGATATTGAAGGTGAGCAAAAACTCAGCAATGTTGACCCGGTCGGCGAGACCGGCAGTTATCACAGCGCCTTGATTAAAGAGGCCAAAGATATCTGGGTTGCCGATGGTAAAATCACTATTGAAATGAAGTCGGTGACCTTTAACCCAACGCTGAGCTACATCAATATCAAGCGCGCCGAAAACACCGAAGACAAATACGCCCGTATGTGTTCAAACTGTCACGGTGGCCCGGATGGCAAAGGTCGCTCTGAACTCGGTGATGCGCTGACTGCAAGCCGTTGTACAACCTGCGGCAGCCGCGACAGCTTGGTCAACTTTATCGAGAGACAGATGCCTTTCCAGTTTGCTCACGCCTGTGTTGGCGACTGTGCAACCGATATGGCTGACTACATTCTCGATAACTTTGCCGGTTACCAAGGCCGCCCAGATGTTGAGCTGTCAGACTTCCTCGATAAAGGTGGTGATTTAGGTGCCTGTGGTACTCCGGATACCGGCTTTAACACCCTGCGCCGTGTCGCCGGTGTGGACTACGCACGCATGGTTTCCGATCTGTTTAAAGTTGAAGGTGACTTCACCCGCGGCTTTAGTGCCGACCAGCTGGTTGGCAACTTCTTTATCAACAGTTCCCGCGCACCGGAGTTCAACCAGGTCAAACAGTACTTTGAAGCTGCGACCAAGGTTGCCGATGCTGCGCTGTTGACCAAAAACGAGTGGATGCCAAGCTGCGCCGCCAATGACGAAAACTGCGCGGTAGCGGTTATCGACAGCATCGGCCGCCGCGCCTTCCGCCGCCCTGTCTCTGCCGCTGAACAAGAGCGCCTGCTGACGGTTTTCCGGGCTGCGCAAACGGCCGAGGATTTTGATCGCGGCCTGTCGACAATGCTGCAAGCCATCCTCGCCTCGCCGCAGTTCCTCTACTACGTCGAACAAGGCGAAGGCCAAAGTGCCGTTCGCGCCTTGACCGACTACGAACTCGCCGGTCGCCTGGCTCTGTTCCTGTGGCGCAGTGTGCCCGACGATGTTTTGCTTGATCTTGCCGCCAACGGTCAGCTCAGTGACGACATGGTTCTGACTCAGCAAGCCGAGCGCATGTTAAATGACGCCCGAGCTCACGAAGTGGTGCAGCTGTTCCACGAGCAGTGGATGCACGTTACAGAGCCATCTGAAGGTACCAACGACTACGACGAGCAATATGCGGCCCTTGAAGACTTCCGCCGCACCCTGAACTCGTTGGTCTTTGCCGACAACGCGACGTACCGCGAGTTGTTTACCGTAGACTACGGTTATTTGAACGACGCCACCAAAGCCTTTTACGAGGCTAGCGGCAGCCCAATTGCCAGCGGCAGCGACGGTTTTGACAAATATCGTGTCAACGCCGACATTCGCGCAGGCCTGTTGACGCGAGCGCCGTTCTTGCGCAGCAACCACTCGCCAACGACGCGCGGCCTGTTCCTGCGTGAGCAAGTGCTCTGTGGTGTGATTCCACCGGCCCCACCAACTATTGGTGAGCCAGATCAAAGCATCCCCGGCCTGAACCCGCGCGAGTTGTTTAAGCTGCACACCGAAGACCCGGGCTGTGGCGGTTGTCACACGCTGATGGATCCGCTCGGCTTCCCGCTTGATAACTTTGACGACAGTGGTCACTGGCAAGATATGTACGGAGCTGGCTTCCCGGTTGACGACAGCGGTTATTTCCTTAAGACCGACGTCGACGGTGAGTTCAAAGGTGCGCAGGGCCTGCAATCTAAACTTGCTGCCAGTACCGATGTTCAAGAGTGCTACACCTATCAGTGGTTCCAGTTTGCTGTTGGCCGCACACCTAACACTAACGACACCTGCTCACTTGGCCAGGCCAACGACGCAGCGTATAGCCAAGGCGGTTCGATTCAGGATGTGATTCGCTCCATCGTACTCAGTGACGCCTTCCGCCACCGTCGCGCCAACGCCCAGTGAGGATGATGACAATGAAAAAACGCGAAATATTTAAGAACTATTCACGTCGCACGGTCATTAAGGCCATGGGCCTGGGCGCTGCGGCGCCCTTTATCCCGGTCTTTAATGCCGAAGCTGCCGACGGCAATGCACCTAAGCGCTTTATCGTCATGACCACCCCCAGTGGTCACGGCGACGGCTACATTCCGTCTAACCCCGGCCCCGATTATGTCAACGGTGAATCCTTTAAGGTGCTCGATCACCTAAAAAGTGATATCAATATCTACCGCGGCATCGACTTTGGTGCCTATTTAAAAATCCTGGGCGACGGTCGCACCTACAATGTGACCAACAGTCACCCGGCTCTCGCTCCGCACTTGTTGACCGCAGCCTTTACCAAAAAGGCCGATGGCGGTGCCAACGACGGCGACCAGGAAGCGGTTTATCACTCCGAAGGCCTGTCAATTGACCAATACATCAGTCAGCGCCTTCAGGAGAACCCAGAGACACAAACCGGGCTTAAATACATCTTTGCAGGGGTCAAAACCCCAGAGAACGCTTTTTACCACCAGGTTTACGGCACACCAGGCGCCTCGATTTACCCCCAGGTCGACGCGCAGACCCTGCACAGCGATATCTTTAACGCGGCCGATACTGGCGGCCCCGGCGGCGACGAAGCCTTTGCTCGCCGCCTGGCTGAGCGCCGCAGTGTGATTGATCATGCCAAAGCAGAAATCGATGCAATCAAAACCGTTATCGCCACGGAAGACCTGCACAAGATGGAAGCTCACCTCGACGCCGTGCGCGAGCTTGAGCGCCAACTGGCTTTCCAGGAAAGTGCCGGCAGCCTCTCTTGTTCTGTACCAACACTCAAAGATGAAGTTGGTGTGTACGACGAGCGCTATCGCATTGACGGTGAAAACATGATGGACCTGATTGTTCAGGGACTTTCCTGTGACCGCTCGCGTGTTGGTACCCTTATGTGGTCGGGCGCAGCGGATAACACCGTGTTCACCACCAAAGGCCTGGTCATTGCCCACCACGCGCTGACCCATGGTGCTATCGGCGGCGCCGATAAAGTTCGCGGCCGCAACCTCGTTGTTGAATGGTATGCCGAGCGTTTTGCTTATCTGCTTGAGAAGATGAAGAGCATTCCTGAGGGTGACGGCACTATGCTTGATAACACTTACGTTATCTGGACCAGTGAACACTCAAATGAAAACAACGTTGAGCACAACCGCACCAACATCCCTTATGTCAGTGCCGGCCGCGCCGGTGGTGCGATCAATACCGGTCAGTTCTTTGACTTTAGTAATGATCGCCGCACTCACGGCGACGTTTATGTAACGGCCGCACACGCGATGGGCTTTACCGACATCGACCATTTTGGTATTCCCGATTTCTGTAAAGGCCCTCTGCCTGGTGTACTGGCATAAGCACTTTTTTATTTTTCTAGTTTAAGCTCCCGCTTTAGCCCGCACTCTTATTGAGCTGCGGGCTTTTTCTTTTTTCGCCTACCGGTTTTAGAATTTTCCGTCTCAAAAACGCAACGCGTTTGCGCTCACCGCAAGTTAAAGTGCATTCAGCGCAAGCCACTTTTTAGAGCTCTCTATTTTTCTTATTTTGCTGTGGCAGCTTGAGTCCAGGCATTGGGATTCAACAGCTGCGAACGCTGATTGGACGATTACTATGGAGAGCACTATGTTAATAAATACCAGCTACAAGGCCCTGCTGGCCGTATCTGCATTGGCCCTCGCCGCCTGTGGTGGCGATACCCAAACAAGCCTGCCCAAATCAACTATTTGGTATACCTACGGCATAAATTCAGAGCTCGAAGAATTTCAGGATTTTGCTGCCACCGGTATATTTTGGGGCCATATGCCCCAGCAACAACTGCACGACGACGCAGTACTTGGCGAGTGGGTGGCCGAGGTCGCCTATTATCGTGACCAGGGTTTAGATTTTAATGCCCGCGGCGAATTTGACTGGGGTTTTCAGTGGTTTATCGACTACGCCGAACAACCCGACCAGCACTATGTACGCAACCTCGACGGCGACATAGTCACATATTTTTTTATGGGTGATTTAAGTTACAACGGCTATCCAAACGGCTGGCTGAGCAACCACAGCCCGCTGTTTGTCGACTACTACAAGCTTCAGGTCGACCGCATGTTTGAAGCCGATATCAGCCATATTATGTTTGATTCACAGACCTCATCGGTGCGCTCAACTCAACTGCTCGGCGCCGGCGGTGATTTTTCCGAACCCGCCATAAAAGCCTTTAGAAACTATATGGCCGACAAATATACGATGATGGAACTCTATGCGATGGGCATAGAAAATATCGACAGTTTTGATTACGGCGACTACCTGCGTGACGCGGGCTATACCAATGAAAGTTTTCAGGCCCAGGCCTCGGCTTTTGGCGGTGGCGTCACCGCCATTCCACTGATAGAAGACTACACCTACTTTAACCGCGATGTGCTCAATGAAAAGATGAATGAGGTTTTTGCCTATATTCGCAGCAAAGACAGCGACATCGATATTGGCGCAACCACATCGATGATTGATGTGCGCGGTTACCTAAACTCTGATGAGTTAACATACTGGGCCGGGGAAGCATTTATGTTCCCTGACTTTTTCCCGGACCAAATTACCATGGCCACTATTCCACATATGAAAGCGGCGGAATCCATCGACAAAACCATGGTGTATTTCCCCTATCCATTTGAGTTTGCCAACCTGCAGCAGCGCAACGTCCCGCGCCAGGCACGCGGATGGATTGCCCAAGCCTACGCAATGGGAGCGGTGTTTTCGATTCCTGCGCGAGTGTGGATAGGCGGCGAAGATATTAATGTCTGGGAGCCCGGCGCCGACAACTATCGCGACTTGTACCAGTTTGTCGATAGACACAAGCAACTATTCGACGGTTATAAAGCTTATTCAAATGTCGCCTATATTGCGCCGATGCAGGCCTATGTCGACAGCTCATCAACCGAAGGCACGATCAGCACTTTTGGCTCGGTAACGAATTTGATGCTCGGCAACTACAGTTTTGACTTTCTGATGTTCGGCGACGCCGGTAACAGCTTTGCGCCAAGCTTAAAAGAGCTTTCACGTTTTGACGCGCTGGTTACCGACGCCGACGCGAGCTTCTTAAGCGAAGAGCATCAGGCACTGCTCGATCTTTATTCGGAAAAAGTGGTCGACAGCTCGGATTCCGACAAGCTCGCGTCTCTGGTAAAAAATAAAATTTCAGCGACCGTTGCCGGCGCTCCGGCCGACCACCTCGTCTCCGCCTTGCCGCGAACATCCAGCTCTCACAAAGCACCCTATGTTATTCACTTGCTAAATCGCCCCTTCGATGAAAGCCAGGGCATCACGCCCCAGCTGGATGACGTTGAACTGCGCATTAGCAAAAACTTCTTTGCCAAAAAACTTAAAGGCGCCAAGCTGCACCTGCCCGACGGCAGCTCACAAGAGCTCGAACTCAAACAGGATGACAGCGGCGATTATTTGCTGGCCTTTGACGGCTTGGCGGTCTGGGGTTTAGTCGAAATCGCCCACCGCTGATCGCTGTGTGCCGAATGAGAGCAAGATAATTCGGTGGCAAACGCAGGGCCAACATTGGCCCTGCGTTAAACGACAGCTTCGCCACGACTAATAACGTGGGGATAGGCCCCGAGCAGTGATATAGTTGCCAGACCTGCGCTGGGCGCCTACTGAGCTCAGCCGCGGGCAGCGCTCAGGCAGCGAGCTTAAGAGCCGGGCTGAGCAACAAAATTAATACCTTCAGGGCCAGCAAAAATCGATGCTCCGCCAGAAATACCGTTTTATTGTTTGCCAGATTCTAGGCTGGTGTTTATTTACGCTCGTTCATATCACCGGCTATGCCATTACTGACGGTTTACAGCTGAAGGCCAGCCTCAATGTCGCCTTTGTTGGTTTGCTCGGTTTTTTGATTAGCAGCGCACTCAGGCCGCTCTATCAATACTTAAGTAATAAAGCAATCTGGGTACAGATTATTGTTGTACTTGAGGCGTGTTATATCGGCGCTGCGGTGTTTATTTTCAGTAAAAACCTGTTTGGCGAGTACTTGTATTTTGGCAGCTTTGCCAGCAAAGAGTGGTTGAGCTACGCCCAGCACTTGCTGTGGGGCTTTTTTATTATGCTGTGCTGGAGCCTTATTTATTTTGTCGTGATTTTTAATCAGCAGCTGCAAATGCAAAAACATCGAGCTTTACACCTGAGTAGTGTCGCACATCAAGCCCAGCTAAAGATGCTTCGCTATCAGCTTAACCCGCACTTCCTATTCAATACGCTCAACGCGATTTCCAGTTTGATTTTAATTGACGAGAGAAAAAACGCCAACGACATGACCGTCAAGCTCAGTGAGTTTTTGCGCTGCTCGCTCGACAGTGACCCGCTTCAGCTGGTCGAACTTCAGCAGGAAGTTCACATGCTGCAACTGTACTTGCAGATTGAGCAGGTACGCTTCTGTGATCGCCTCGAAGTTGAGTGGCAGATCGACAAAAATTGCGAACAGGCTTTAGTTCCAAGCTTAATTCTTCAGCCGCTGATAGAAAACGCCATCAAACACGCCATTGCTATTGATGAAGATGCCAGCTTAATAGGCATTCGGGCGAGAAAAAAACTCAATCAACTAGAGCTTTGTGTTTACGACGACGGCCCGGGTGCAGATTTAAGCCAGGGTCAGATCAGTAGTGGAAGTGGTGTTGGCCTTAAGAATATTCGCGAGCGCCTGCAAACACTTTACCCCGAGCGCTTTGAGTTCTACATGCAAAATTTGCATGGAAAGAACTCTGGCTTTGAAGCCATCATCAGCCTGCCACTGGAGTTCAACCTTAATGAACACAAGTAAAATACGCTGCATCATTGTTGACGATGAACCGCTGGCGCGGCGCGGCATGAGAGTTCGCCTGCAACAGTACCAAGATTTAGTTGTTATCGCCGAGGCAGGTAGTGGCCGCAGTGCGCTTGAAGAAATCAACAAGCACCAACCCGACTTGGTGTTCCTCGATATTGCCATGCCGGGTATGAACGGCATGCAACTTGTACAACAGCTACTAAAACAGCAACAATTACCAGCTATTGTTTTCGTAACGGCTTACAACGATTACGCGATCGAAGCCTTCGAGGCAAACGCTCTGGATTATTTACTTAAACCGGTAAATGAACAAAGACTTGAGCAGTGCATTAACAAACTGCGTTTAGATATTGCCAAGCAAAAATTGCTTTTTGAAAATTCAGATTTTGCAAAAAACATTCAACAGCTTAACTTAAGTTCATTTGACTCGACGCTTGAGTCCATTTCTGCGCTTAAATCCAAAAACAGTACACAGGAAAAAAGCATCAGCATCAAAGACGGCCACGTCACCAAACGGGTCAATACCAGCGAAATTGACCTGGTCGAAGCCGCCGGCGACTATATGTGTGTACATCAACACGAGCAGACTCACGTTGTTCGCTCAACCATGAAAGCGCTATTAAAACAGCTCGACGGTTTGAACTTCTTGCGCATACATCGCTCCACCGTTGTCAATTTAGAAAAGGTCAGCTCGTGGAACAATGACAGCAGCGGCGAACTTCACTTGCAGCTAGTGAGCGGGCGCAGCTTAAAAGTAAGCCGAAGCTATCGCGACCAAGTCCGGCGCCAGTTAAAACAGCTATAAAAACCTTGTTCGCGCCGGCCTTGACGTTCGAGCGCAGCGCATATCTCTAAGCGGCTCTGCTGCTATACACTATCGTCATCACCGGGCAAACGCTAAACTAAGCACGCCTATTACAATCAGGCCACAACAACTACTGACAATAATATTCATTGTGCTTACTTTAAGAAAAGTTTCAGTTTCAGATCTCGATAAGCTTCAGCAGCTTTACAAAGACAGCCGTTATTTCCACGAACCCTGGAGCTTTGCCCCTAAACACATCGAGTATTTTCTGCAAGACAGCTACCGGCGCTTATTGTGCCTACAAAACGACAACAGTATTGTTGGCACATTTAATTTATCGGGTTTAATGCGCGGTTATTTCCATTCGGCGTACTTGGGCTATGAAGCCTTTCACCCGTGGCAAGGCAAAGGCTATATGCGCCAGGGTTTAGCGTTGTTTATCAACTACGCCTTTGAAGAGCTTACTTTACATCGCATCGAGGCCAATATCCAACCGGATAACGCAGCCTCACTCGCGCTGGTACAAAGTGCAGGCTTTGAGTTCGAAGGCTGCTCTAAAGCCTACCTAAACATCGGCGGTCGCGGCTGGAAAGATCATCACCGCTGGGCACTTATCAATAACAACTGGAAACAGCCCCGATCTTAAGCACCTCCATGGCAGCAGGCCCACCAAATAAATAACACGTGAACTTTCCTGTCACAGTACAGTCACAATAATAACTGTACTAACAAGGCCTATACATGGAGGCATGATGTGAAAGTTTTACTTGTTGCCGCTGGGCACCCGTTCTACGACAGCAAAACTAAGCTTAATCAGAAGTTACTGACAACAAGCGAAGCGAGCCTTGTGGCTGCCGGCCACGAAACTCAAATTAGCGACGTCAACCATCACTGGCAAACTGAAAAAGAGAAGCAAAAAGTTGCGTGGGCCGATACCTTGATTTACATCACCCCGCTTTTTTGGTTTAACGTGCCCGCACCAATGCTTAGCTGGCTCGACCTCGTTTTATTGCAAGACCTATACGGCAACGATCAGGCCTGCAGTGAGGATAACAATAAACACTTTATGATTGTCACGGCTTCAAACCTTAAAAAGGAGCGCCTGGGCAACGGTGAACTAATCGACGGGATTGACCATATTGATCAACTACTGCAGCCGCTAATCTTGAGCAGCCGCTACGCTGGCATCAACAAACAGCTGCAGACTTTTCACGCCGACGATATCTTGTTTGCATCGACGAGCTGGGTTGAACACGCCTATAAGCGCCACCTCAGCGATTATTTCACCGCACCGGGGAATATTCCAAGCGCTCATGCAAGCGCCTTACACGGAGAAACCATTACGGCAGCAGCAGGCGAACACCAGCCTCATTCTTTTCGCACTTCTGTGTGTCGTTGGTCAGCGCTAGCAGCGCCTCTTGGTTCATGGGTTTCGCGAAATAAAAACCCTGAACCTGATCGCAGCCCCACTCACTGAGCCACTGACACTGACTAGCCCGCTCCACGCCTTCTGCCACCACACGCAGGTTCATGTTGTGGGCTAAATCAATTACCGATTTGGCGATCGACGCGTCGGACTCGTTGACATCGATATCTTTTACAAAACTTCTATCGATCTTAAGTTTATTAATGGGAAAGCGCTTAAGGTAAGCCAGTGAGGAGTAGCCGGTACCGAAGTCATCGATGGCAAGGCCCAGGCCCATCTCAGCTAAACAGTTCAGCACCTGTATGGTTTCGGCTGCATTTTCCATGGCGCAGCTCTCGGTTAGTTCAAGCTCGAGATACTCAGGTGATAAGCGTGTCTCGAGCAGTGTTTTCACAATGTGCTGCTCAATGTGATCCTGGCGAAACTGCAGCGGGCTCAAATTCACCGCCACTTTGCCAAAGTTAATACCCTGCATCAACCAGCTCTGGAACTGGCTGCAGGCGCGGTACAATACCCAGGCCCCCAGAGGCTCAATCAGCCCCGTTTCTTCGGCCAGAGGTATAAATTCGCCTGGGCTGACCATGCCCCGTTTTTTGTGCTGCCAGCGCACCAGCGCTTCGAGCCCACAAATTCTCCCGCTGCTTAAATCGATCTGAGGCTGATATTGCAAACACAGCTCTTCGTCATTAATGGCCCTGCGCAGATCATTTTCGAGCAGTAAATAATTAACAGCGTTATCGGCCATCGCTTTAACGTAAAACTGAGTGCGGTTTTTACCTTTAAGCTTGGCCCTGTTCATCGCCAGATCAGCGTATTTAAGCAACTGATCAATGCTGTCGCCGTCTTTTGGATATAGGCTGATGCCTATGCTCGCTGTACAGCGCAGCTCATGGCCCTCTAGCTCCACAGGCTCAGAGACGCGTCGGGATAATTTATCGGCAATATTCTCGATATCGCGCGGGCGCTCAATGTTTTCAAGTATGACCACAAACTCATCGGCCCCCAAGCGCGCAACGGTGTCCGTATCGCGAAGCTCTTCTTGCAGGCGCCGGGCTACAGCCTTTAACAGCTGGTCGCCCGCTTCGTGACTTAAGCTGTCGTTAATATTGCGAAAGCGATCGAGGTCAAATAACAAAAGCGCAAAGTTGCCATTGGTCTGTTTGGCCCGGATAAGGCTTTTATGCACACGGTCGTAAAACAAGCTGCGATTGGCCAGGCCCGTCAACTCGTCGTGGTAACTGAGGTAGCTGAGTTTGTCCTGCTGTTCTTTGAGCACGGTGGCAGTGGCAAGATCGGCCGCCTTGCTCTGTACCCCAACGGTAAAAATCAACTGCTGGCCACTGTGTTCATCACGCACGACTTTGTGGCTAATGCTATAGAGTACCGGTCGCCCCTGCTTGTTATAAGCGCTCATCTCCCAGTGCTCGAGGCCACCTTCGAGCACAGCTTTTACCAGCGAAGGCTTAAAACGCTTGCTGACAAAGGCAGGGAACAGGTGGTGAACAAAATGCACATCGTCGAGACTCTCAGCGACGTCTTTAAGTTCTAAATGCTCAGGGCTGGCAAACAATACCAGGCCGTTTTCATCAACAGCTGATATAAGTGCGGGTACAGAATTAAGCAAACCCGCAAGGTAGTTTGCAGGTTTAGGGCCGGATGAGAGCAGATCCGTGATCTTTCTTCCGAGCCGTACGGCATTTTCTGCGCGGAGTTGTGTCGCCATGCTCCCTCATACTGCGATTGGGCCTTAACCTAACTATAGGCGAGCAATCAGGACGAGCAGGACTAAGTTAAAACCCACTTAGGCTTTGTAGGAATAATCTAGCGATAAATCTGCAAATGAAGGCGCGTAAAATAACAGGATGTTATAGGCGCCGGGGTGGGCTGGCGCGGCAGCTATAACATCTTGTTCTAACTTTTCATTCTTGCTCTACCAACTGAGCGGCAAACAGGTCGTATTCGTCTGCGGCCGTTATCTCAACATCTATAAAGTCGCCAGCTTGAACGCTGGGCAGCACCGCCTCGACATGAACCAAACCATCGATCTCTGGCGCGTCGGCGTAGGAGCGAGCCGTCGCCGAGCCATCTTCGTGTACTTCATCCACCAGCACCTGCATTTCCCAGCCTATGCGCTGCTGTAATTTGGCGGCACTAATACTCTGTTGCACGGCCATAAAGCGCTGCCAGCGCTGCTCTTTGACCGTTTCGGGTACCGGATCCGGCAGCTCATTTGCCGGGGCACCGTCAACCGGGCTGTACTTAAAGCAGCCTACGCGGTCCAACTGCGCTTCTTTGAGCCAGTCGAGCAAGAGTTCAAAATCTTCTTCAGTTTCACCGGGGAAACCGACAATAAAGGTCGAGCGGATTACAAGCTCGGGGCAGGTCTCGCGCCAGCGCTTGATGCGCTCGAGAGTCTTTTCCTGGTGAGCCGGGCGCTTCATCAATTTCAGAATACGTGGGCTCGCGTGCTGGAATGGAATATCGAGGTAAGGAAGGATCTTACCCTCGGCCATCAATGGAATGACATCGTCGACGTGAGGGTAGGGGTAGACGTAGTGTAGGCGCGTCCAAACACCCATCTTGCCAAGGGCCTCGCACATATCGAGCATTTTGGTTTTAACCGGCATGCCCTGCCAAAAACCGGTGCGGTATTTCATATCGACGCCGTAGGCGCTGGTGTCTTGCGAGATGACCAGTAGCTCACGAGTTCCGGCCTTGACCAAGCGCTCAGCTTCGTCGAGCACTTCACCGATTGGGCGGCTAACCAGATCACCGCGCATCGCCGGAATGATGCAGAAACTGCAGCGGTGATTGCAGCCTTCGCTGATCTTCAAATAAGCGTAGTGGCGCGGAGTAAGCTTCACCCCCTGCGGCGGCACCAAGTCAACCAGCGGGTCGTGTTGCTGCTGAACGGGGATGTACTCGTGTACGGCTCCCATCACCTCTTCATACGCGGCGGGCCCGGTTACACTCAGCACCTGTGGATAATTCTGCTTGATCACTTCGGCGTCACTGCCTTTGCCCATGCAGCCGGTAACAATGACTTTGCCATTTTCTTTCATCGCCTCACCGATGGCATCGAGACTCTCTTGCTTGGCGCTGTCGATAAAACCACAGGTATTAACCACCACCACATCGGCGTCATCGTAGCTCGGTACAACGTCGTAGCCGTCTAAACGCAGTTGCGTAAGTATTCGCTCACTATCAACCAAAGCCTTAGGGCACCCGAGGCTTACAAAACCTACTTTCTGGCCGGCACTATCGTCAGATACTGTTTCTGGGGTCTCAGAGCTCATATTTTTTACTGCATTGATGAAGGGGCCGCGAATTATAACCAAGACAGGCAAGACTGCCTAAAATATATGCGCTGCAAGGCAAGAGCTGGGCTAAGCCCCCAAATAAAAACGGGGCGCCCAGCCAAAGCAAAGCGCCCCGTTTTATAGCTTAAAACCAGCTAAGTACTTAATAACCCATCAGCGCAAGAACAAATCCAACGTTGAGTAAGATGGCGCCAGACAACAGCGATGTGCGAACAAACAGCGCCCGCCCCAACGCACGCTCGCCCTCTTGCTTAACCAGCTCACTGTCTGAGCTCAAATAGGCCCGGCTCAAGATCCACGAATACACGGCGCAGGTTTTTCCTAAGTCAACAAACGAATAACCCTGAGGCTCACCGAGCATGTGCCAGTTGTAAACATCGTGATCCTTGAGGCGATCACAGAGTTCATGAAAACTCATCGCTAACACAGCTATAGCGACAAGCAGAGCACCAATACACAAAACTGCCATAGTTTTTCCCCTCTGTAGACAGGCTCCAGCACATTGCTTATTTTAGTCCAAGCCCCGGCGAGCGTGAGCTAATTTTCTAGACGTTTATTGATACGGCCTGACCTGCCCTTCAAACACCGTCGTAACAATACGCAAGTCTTTTAGTGCTTTTGCGCCCGCGCGATACGGGCTTTTATCCAGGATAACAAAGTCGGCTTTTTTGCCGGCTTCAATACTGCCAATATCCTGCTCGAGGCCGAGTATATAAGCCGCATCCACGGTCACTGCTCGCAGCGCCTCGTCAACGCTTAAGGCCCGTGGAGGAACTTTTTTCTCACCGCTGAGGCTGGTTCTTGTCGCCGCCGCCCAGGCTAGGCTCAAAGGCGCAGCGGGAGCCATACCAAAATCGCTGTGCAGCGACACCGGTACATCTCGATCAACTAACAAAGACAGGGGCACAAGACGGGCAGCCCTATCGGCACCGAGCCCGACGTGGCTGTAGGAATCGGCGAGCAAATGCAAATAATAGGGGTTCGCCGACACCGCCGCTCCGAGCTCGGCGACACGGCGGTTGATACGCTCGTTGGCATAACCGTAGTGTTCAACAACAAGCGGGTGACGCTGGCGCGGTGTTTCAAACTGCAAGGTCTGCATAGCGTCGAGCGTATTGTCGATGCCGGCATCGCCGTTAGAGTGCACATGAATGCGATAACCCGCATTCCAATACTTGCGCATTAACAGCAAAAACTCATCGGGGGGCGTAATCCACTCGCCGTGATGGCCGTCGATATAACCCGGCTCGTGCATCTGCATAGCCTGAGAAAACATCGCACCGTCGCTAAAGAACTTTGCCCGTTTGCCGTGCACCAGCTGAGCAACCTCACTTGGCTGGCTCATAAAATCGTCGACAAACTTAAAGCTCTTGTCAAAACCGCCCTTGTATAAAGAAATTTTATATACGTCGGGAACGAGTACCGTGCGGTAGTTCACCTTCGCATCGACCAAGTTGCGCTGGTAATTCGCCGCCTCTAAATCCCAATTAACGGTACCAAAGGCCATATCAGCAACGGTCGTTATACCGTTGTTTTGCAAGTAGCGATTTAACTTAGCAAAGCTCGAGTCAATAAAAGTCGGTGAAAGCAAATAGGGGCCAAGCTTGGGCACTGCGACCTCAAAAAAACCCGCCTCCCAGAAACGGCCCTGTTGATAATCAACCGCGCCGAGCAGCTCCTTCTTAATATCTTTTTCGTGCAGCTTCATCCACGCCAGTGCAGCGCTGTTAAAAACGGCTTCGTGGGTTGAGCGCTGCCAAACCATAATCGGTTTATCGCTATTTAATTTGTCGAGCATGGATCGTGTCATTGGCCCATGCTCGGGCTCAGACCAACCCCAGGTAATAAATATCGGGCTGTCGCTGTTTTTATCCTGTAAAAGCGCCTGCTTTAATGCGGACCAATAAGCCTCCGGGCTCCTCGTTGCCGGAACCTCAACACCGTCAACCGTCCAACTCTCGGGGGTTATCCAGGTTGTCGCTAACTGCAACGCTCCAAGCAAAGGATGCAGGTGCGCATCAATAAGGCCGGGAAATATAACGCTCTTTTCAAACTGCCGATCAACACGATATTTTTGCCCTTTTAACCAGGGCTCTAATTGCTCCATGCTGCCGACAGAAAGTATGCGCCCATCTCGCACTGCAACCGCCTTCGCCGTAGGCCGCGTTTTATCCATTGTGACAATTTCTTTTGCCACATAGACGGTAATGTCCGCTGTTTCGGCTGCGGCCAACTTGCTAACAATAAGTAGAAAAAACAAACTGAAAACGGTTACAAATCTCATACTTCTTTCCTTGAGTAAACGCTGTAATGCTAAGCGCAGTGGTACTAACTTGTCGTACTAAACCTGTGGTACTAAACCTTGTCGTACTAAAGCTTGTAGTACTGCGCCCTGTTAACAGGCCCGAAGATCGATTTATCGAGGGCCGGGAAACTTTAGATTAAGTTTTAGCGAAGGAAGTATGACAAAAGCACTATCGTGCAGATAGGCTCAAGCGTGTTAATAAACGCCAATAAATACTGCTTATAGCGAGCTCGCTAAGGGGTAACTGAGGATGCAAACATTCTGCCCCTGCACACGCCCGCTGCCCTGGGCCTGCCAGCCTCTTTTTTTGTAAAAAATTTCTTTGTCGCGAGTATAAAGAAGTAGTTTTTCCTGTTCTTTTTCATTGCTAAGCGCGTAGTCCAGAGCATAGTCCAGCATTAACTCACCGAGCCCCTGGCGTCGCAGCTGTGGAGGCACGTAGAGGTTGGTTAACCAAAGGCTTTTTTTCTGCCGCTCGGTAAAAACAAAATACACCAAGCTGACTGAAGCAACGGGCTCACCGTTGTACAAGGCGACAAAACTTCGCGGCAGCGCCTGCTCAACAAAATGAGATCTCAATACCTGCAGGCGCCGTTTAAAACCGTAATATTTATCGCGTTCAGGAACATAAGGTCGGCCGTTCAACCACTCTTCATGGTGCCAAAAAGCCAAGGTAGGCAGGTGCTCTTTGTGATCGGCGAGATTGCAAATACGCAAAGAGACATCAATACAGCTAGCACTGCTCACGATTCCCTCCTGCGCAGTTGATTATTTAGGCATCATATTAATCCTGTTGGCACAGTGGTTCCAGCGCCATAACAAATATGCAACAAAGATGGCACAAAACAATCCAAAGACAAATCTGGCGCCAAAAAGCAGGATAGTTTAAATGCGTTGGCTTAGCGCCAGTCTGGCTCGTCGGTCGCCACGGCTACCGATAGCGAACCGGGGCTTGCATAAATACCACTGGCAACACTGGCGACTGACGAAATCAACATAATTTTGTTGTTCTTCGCCACAGCTGCAAGTTCTGCGTAACCCGGCAGGGCTTTTAACTGTTCGAGCGATCCGCAGTAGTTGATTGTTACAATCGGGCACAGAGGCTGATTCTCAATACAGCGGGCAACATTTTGAAACAGTTTTTTTGCCGCTTTTTTAAACCCCGGAATCTTTGCCACCGAACTCGAGGCATCGTTGACATTGCAAATAATCGGGTAAATACCAAGTGCATTGGCCAGTAGCACCTGGCCGCGACTGACACTATTCTCGTTGCGCTGCTTAGCGCGCTCCCACGCAACTAGCGGCTCTTTAGGCAGAATATAGCTATGAATTTTCTCGCTGATTTTATCCATGCTGCGCCGAACGGCCGCTTCGTCTTCACTTTTTAGCATGCGGCGTATCGTTTCCGCCGCCATCAACGCTTGCCCTGCAAACGCGGTGCGACTGTCCATCACCCGCAGGGTAATATTCTTTTCTTTAAGCTTTGCTTCTGCCAGGGCAACACCCGCCGTCGCGTTGTTATAGGTTTCCCCCTGGGTGCGATTGACTGTTTGCACAATAATGCGCTCAAAGCCCTGTTTTGCTTTAGCTAAAATAGCCGCTTCGAAGCGCTCGGCACTCGGGGCGCGGGTGCTTACCTCGTGCTTGCGCGCCAGTTCACCACTTTTAAACAGTGCCAGAGCATCGTAGTCGATACAGCTGTCACTGCGCTCCCTACCATCGATGCTATAAGTCAGTGGAACCAAACCTACATTGTATTTTTCACAAAACGCTTTCGGCAGATGGCAGGCAGAATCAACTAAGATCGCAGTTTTCATGGCATTGTGGCTCAATTACTATTATTAGAATTAGATTTGTTAGCCGCTCTGGATGCTCAAGCACAGCGCTTTAAGCACCTATTAACAAGCCGCAGTTATTTTATTACTTGTATTCTATAACCAAATTGTAATAACAGACAGTGGCTAGCCATTATAAAGCTGCAAGAACAAACAGCAGCCTAATTGAGTTCAACAACAAAAGAGGCAAGAGAAACAGGCAAGAGAGTCGCGCTAAAACGCACTGTAAATTTGTGGGCGACCAGATTCCGGCGCACAGAGTACCTGCACTTCAGCGCAAAACACCTGTTCAACATTTTGTTTAGTCAAGATCTTCGCCGGCTCGCCAAAGTGGCTTAAGCTGCCATTGCTCAGCAGCGCGACCGTATCGGCGTAAAGTGCGGCAACGTTCAGATCGTGCACAACAGAAACAATGCCGACGCCGAGCGAGCACAACTTGCGCAAGCCCCGATAAGCTTTTTGGGTAATCGCCAAATCCATTGCCGAACTGGCTTCATCAAGTAATAACAACTTGCCCTCTGGGCCGCCACATTGAAAGATTTGAGCGACAACACGAGCCAACTGAACACGCTGTTTTTGCCCGCCGCTGCAGAGCATGTAGTTTTTATCTAGCAATTCATCTAATTGAAATAGCTCGCAAAGCTTAGTGAGCACCTTGTTTTTTTCTTGCTGAGTTCGGCAAAACAGCAAACCCAATTCAATGACTTCTAAATTTGAGAAGGCAAAATTTAAATCGCACTGCTGTGGCATAACCGCGCGCAGCCGCGCCTGTTCAGCGGCATCTAGATAGGCGAGTTCAACTCCACCAAGGCGTATGCTGCCACTGTAATCTCGCTCCCCGGCTAAGGTTTTTAACAGCGTTGACTTACCCGCGCCATTGGCACCGCACAGCGCGAGCAACTGCCCTGCTTCACAGGTAAAGTTAATATTTTTTAGCAGCTCGGCCCCGGAAACGCTGACCGATAACTGCTGGACATGCAAACTCATTAAACCACCCGGCATTTAAACTACAGTTTTAGTGCACTACGATTGAAACAATAACTGCTTGCGTTGACGCAGCAATAAGACAATAAAAAATGGGCCACCGACAACAGACATTAACACCCCGATAGGCAGCTCGGCCGGAGCGATGAGCTGGCGCGCGGCTAAGTCGGCCAGGGTTAGTAAACTCGCTCCGAGCAACATCGATAAAGGCAATAATTTTTTGTGGTCCGGGCCGCAAATTAAACGTATAAGGTGAGGCACAACTAAGCCAATAAACATAATTACGCCCGAGATAGCCACTGCTGAACCAACAATAATCGTTGCATGAACAACAATAGAGCGCTTTATTTTCTTTACATCGTGGCCGATATGCAAAGCGACTTGTTCGCCGAGCAACAGCGCATTTAGGGCCGAACGATGACGCAACAACATTACGCTACTTGCAACAATTAATGGAACAGCTACCGCCAGTTCAGGCCACGTCGCTTTTGCTACCGAGCCCATAGACCAAAAACTAAGATCCCTTAGCTGATTATCATCTGCAGCGTAAGTCAGCAGCGCAATACCGGCGGCGGCAATTGCATTCATTGCCACCCCGGCTAACAACATTAATGCAGCGTTGCTCTGGCCGCGGTAAGTTGCAATGGCAACCACACACATGGCGGTTATGGCTCCACTTAAAAACGCTGCAAGCGGCAACAAGAAGTGGCTCGCGACAGACAAACTTGAGGCGAAGCTTGCAGAAAAAACAATAACAAATACAGCGCCAAAAGCTGCGCCACTGCTAACCCCAATAAGCGCAGGATCGGCAAGCGGATTGCGAAACAGCGCCTGCATGCAACAACCCGCCAACGCCAGACCTGCACCAACAGCAAGCGAACATATCAACCGCGGTAGCCGAATATCCCAAACCACATAGTGCTGCATACGCAGCTCAGCTTGCGGCTGAGAAAAACCCGAACTGACAACGTCAAATAACTGTTGAAAATTAATTTGCAAGGGGCCGTTAGCCAAAGCAAAAAAACAGCAGCATGTGAGCAAGGCTGCAAGCGCAAATGCCAACTGTCGATGCCGATGATTGATACCTAGTTTAATGTTCACGTAGCTACGCCTATTCCAAGTACACTAGTTCACGGCTGTGCCGCACTCAGCTTTTGCCTTATTTCAGCCAAAGCCGACGGTAAACGAATACCAAAACCAAGCAGCGCAGAGCTATCAATGGCCAACAATCTGCCCTGTTCGGCTGCCCGGCTCATCAGCAGCATTTTATTTAGCTCAGCGCTAGTCGGGCCGTGCTGTAAAACCACTATCAGATCCGCATCGGCCGCCAGCATAGCTTCACTACTCATTGGCTTATAAGAGCGAAAGCCCTCTGCCGCGTTGCTCCAACCGAGCATATCAAGCAAAGCCTGAGCCTGAGTATCCTGGCCTGCGGCCATCAACTGATTACCTTGCATATTTAAAAACATTAAAACTCTAGGGCTCTGTGTAAATGCCGCTTTTAGAGCTTGAACTTGCTCGTTCATCTGTTTTTCAAAGCGCTTTTTAATGGGCGCAGCGGCTGATGTTTTGTTGAAGGTCAAAGCCACTTGATCAATTTTATCCAACACGCCAGCCAAACTGTAAGCGCTGTTAATCTGCTTTAATTTGACACCGGCCGCTTGAATATCATCAAGCGTTTTTTTGGGGCCCGCACTTTGCGTGGTCAAGAAGATATCGGGCTGAACGGATAAAATACCCTCTGAACTCAGTGCTCTTAAATAGCCAACATTGGGTAATTTTGTCGCCTCACTGGGATAGACACTGGTGCTGTCAACCGCGACTAAATCCTGCTCTGCACCAAGAGCATAAACAATTTCGGTAAGACTACCGTCGGCAACCACAACACGCGCCCCTGCGCCAGCAAAAACACTTGTACAATAGCCAAACAGCAACAGTGAAAAAGAAATAAACCTTAAAAGCATAGTAGGAACCAGGAAGTCGAGCTAAAACAAGAATAAAAAATGGCGGAGCAATTGCTCCACCTTAGGTAAAACAGCGAATTTTATTGGCCTGCATCATCAAGCTCAGCCCAACGCACGGTTACGTGCCCAGACGCACCAGACTCACTGTAATAATTCACAACTTGCAATTTAAATTTGGTATCTGCCTCAGCGCTGCTGTCAGTATCAATAACGTACACTCTATAATTCGGGTACAAACCGTGATCATTTGGCTCACCGGTTACCGCATAGGCATACCAGCTCTGTTCGGAAATCAAACCACCAATACTGTCGCGAGCAAAAGCGCGAGCTGGCGCGGCTGATGCGCTGCTGTAGTCTGCGATGTCCATCGCCGCGATAGGGCCAAAGGCCGCCGCGCTGCCACTGCCGCCAGCGCCACCATTGAGCACTATGTCAAACCCCTCAAGGCCTATATCCCAATCGGCGTTATCACACGCAAGCTCTGCGCCTGAATCAAAATCAAAACAAACTCGGCCGCCTGCCTCAGCGGCCGCAACGGTGCCCGTAGTAAAGATTGAGCTGAGCTCTGTAGAAAACGCAGACTCGCCAGCAGCCTGAGCTTTAAACTCAAACGTTGCGCTAATATCATCCCGGCTTTTAGCCTCAAGCGCTGAAACGCGCAATTGCGCATAACTTTCACCAGAAGAAGAACTGACAATCCAATAAGTGTCATCATTAACCGTTACCGATCCGTTGGCGTAGTCGTACCAACCGCCGTTACCTAAAATTGCAGGCTGATAAGAATCGGCAACATAGGCCATATCGGAGCTGGGCATGACCGCCCACAAACTCTCGAGCTCTTGATCGGCATCGGCTTGCTGAAACACTACCGCATCTGCATCTTCGCCATTGTAATAATCGTCTTGCGCATCGCCCAAGGCGGCAACAACACCACTGCCGAGTTCAATATTAAAGCGATCAATTTTTAGGTGCCACGTTTCATCAGCACTTACTTGTTCACCGGAGTTCAAGTTGAGATATGCCGCGCCTTCACTAGCATCCAAAGTTTTGCTTTTAAGTGTTGTCTGATAAACACCAGTATCGCCGCCAGCGTTAGCACCATCGTCACTGTCCTCGCTATCGCCACCTGCGCATGCCCCTAACAGCAAAGCAGAACAAACTAGTAGTGGTAAAAAAAAATACTTTTTCATATACGCCCCCTTAAGGTGTTTGTAATTTAAATCCTAAATAAATCATTCGCCCCTCTTGGGGTCTTTGGTCATAACCTGCATAAAAATCGCGTTGAGTGGCCGTTATATTGTCAACACCACCGTAAAGGCTAAACATACTGTTAAATGCGTGATTTAACTTGGCATCAAAGCTGGCCCAACTCGGTGATTCTAAATCCCGAACGGCATCGTATTCTTCGTCTTGCCACTGGCCGAGCAAACTAAGTTGAGTTCCCCACGGGCTAAGATAATTCGCGTTAAATTTAATCTGGTTCCGCGGTCTATCTACTAGACGCTGATTAGTTTTTTTATCGACAGCTTGTAAATACACCCAGCCCCCTTGAAACTGAAGACTATTAAGAGGAGACCAGCTCAAATTCAATTCAACGCCACTGGTCTCAGCTTCGCTGACATTGGTATAACCATAGATATCCACAAAGCCTTCTTGGTGCTTGAACTGGGTATCGATAAGGCCATCAAGTTGGTTTAGGTAAAAATTCACGTCAAACTGAAAAAGCCTGGAATCTGTCAAGACAAAGCCGAGCTGATAACTTAGTGAAGATTCCGGCTCTAACTCGCTATTGCCTAGAACCATGTAACCGAGCGCACTGTGATCAAAAATGTAATACCGTTCTTTTAGGTTTGGCACCCTGTAGCCGCTGCCTACGCCACCACGGGTAAAAAACCTTAGAGAATTAGTTTCGAGTAAATCTTTGCGAAAATTAATCTTCGCCACCGTATGTTGGCCAAAGTCGCTGTCATACTGAGTACGCAAACCGGGAACGAGTGCCCAACCGCCAACATCAAATTCATCTTGAATAAAAGCATCAATGGCATCGCGATATTGCTTGCTATCGCCCTGCAACTCATGTTCAACAGACTTAGCTTGCTCTTGTTTAGTTTGCTGTAAACTTTCGCCAAAATAATCGAGCCCAACAGTTAAGCTGTGTGCATAAAAATCAAAGTAGTGCCATTTCAGCGATAATTTATCGCTGTCCATATAAGCTTTGCGCTCAATGATATTATTCGGCGCACTAATATTTTCGTAGTCTTCATGAAAACCAACTAGCGATAGCTGCTGGGCTGATGTTTGCAGGTTTATACGCAAACTCGTATGCTCGCGCGTTGCGTCATCGTGCTTGTCGTGCTCAAAGGCATTATTTGCTTTGTACTCAGTTAAGCGCGTGTGCTGCTTCTGATCGTAGATTTCGTGACGCAGCTGAACAAAGTTGCGCGAATCAATTTTATAGCGGCCACCTAAACGAAAATTAATTTTGTGACCATCGGCGCCCTGCTGATTCCAGGCGGCCGGATCAACCGCCCAACCATCGGAAAAGCGCGCATTGAGATCGGAATCAAACAGCCAGTGCTCACTGTTCAAACTCATATTCGCCTGCGCGCGCCGGCGAGCTAAGGGCTGATTCGGATTTTCATTCTGCTCGCCCCACGAACCTGCATCCGCACTCAAGCGCGCACTAAAACCGGGGTCCGGTACTGCGGGTATCACATTGATCACGCCCCCCATTGCGTCTGAACCGTAGAGTACCGATGTTGCGCCTTTGACAACTTCAATACGGGCAACACTGGTTGTCGCAATCTGGGTTAGATCAACTGCCGAACCCGTGCTTGCGGAAACTTCTTCGCCGTCAACCAGGACTAATACACGGTTGGCACTGATGCCCTGCATCCACGCCTCTTGGCCCTCCTTGCCTCGCACCGGGCGCAAACTAACACCGGGTAACTGTTTGACAGCCTCATCCAGCTGCAGTGCGTGTAGCTGCTCTATTTCAGCGGAACTGATCACTTCAACTCGAACTGGGCTGTCCATCTGCGCGAGCTCAGTGAGCGTGCCACTGACAACAAGCTCCTCAAGCTTTTGAGATATATAGCTGGCGCTACTTTCATCAGCCAAAACTCTGGCCGAGGCAAGCAGCAATACAATCAAGCTAGTGCGAATAGGAAACGACATAAACTACTAAACAGAACCACAAATGAGATTTATTATCATATAGAAATACAATCATTTGTAAAGGCAGTTGATAACCATTATCATTATTGTTTTGTCGCCAGGTACTTCCTATGTCTAATGTTCACCTTTCAGGAAAGCACGCCCAAACACTGCTCGAAAGCTTTAGCGATTGGGGCCCAATGACCACCATCGTATTTAGCTCAGGCTCCGTATTTGAGTTTAAGGGCCCGTTTCCTAAGGGCGCTGTCGCCCACGGTTATTACAACCTCAAAGGCGCCGGGGACAACGCCAACGCCGGTTTTGAGGGCCACCTCAAGCTAGACGCCGTTGCCTCGATCGCTCTGGTAGACAAGCTTCACCGAGGCGCACGCAGCTTGAGTTTTGTTTTTGAAGACAAAAATGGCGAGTGTATTTTTAAAGTCTTTGTCGGGCGGGACGAGCATCGCGAGTTAATTGCGAGCCAAGTGCAAGCTTTTGAACAATTGAAACAAACAGCACGATAAACTGGAGTGAAAACGTGAAAAACGAAGCCTTACAAGATCGCTTAAGCGAAGAGATCCTGGAATTTATCCACAGTCGAAAAAGCCTGCAATTAGCCAGCTTAAGCAAAAACCAAGAGGCTTACGCCAGCTACGCGCCGTTTGCGCTTGGCGACAACTGCATCTACGTTTTGCTAAGCGACATCGCCGTGCATGCAATCAACCTAAAAGCCAACCCCAAAGCTTCGATATTGATTATTGAAGATGAAGACAGCGCTGAGCAGTTGTTTGCCCGCAAGCGCGTGAACTACAGTGTTGAAGCAAAACACATTGCGCACGAAAGTGACGGCTGGCAACAGGGCATCGATACACTTGCCGATCGGCTTGGCCCAACGTCACGCCACTTGAGCACACTGTCAGACTTTAAGCTGTTCAGCTTGACGGTAAATACCGGCCGCTATGTTAAGGGTTTTGGCAAAGCTTACGCATTAAAAGGCCCAGAGCTGGCCGGCAGCGACCTGAACCATATGCGCGATGGTCATCAAAAACGCGAGGCGCAAGCAAGCGCTTAAATAACCCGTAAGGCTTAATGTAAAAAACCGCCTCTCGGGGCGGTTTTGATAAAAGCCAGTACGCTAATTTATATCACGCGAGCTTTCGGCGCCTAAATAGCGGCAGCGCCAGCAAGCCCAATAATAACCAAGAGCCAGCACCACCGCCGTCACTGTCATCGTCACTGCGCTCGCAACCATCGCGGCCAACGGATGTTCCATCAACGGTGCCGGGGCACTGATCCACTTCATCGTTGACACCATCGAGGTCGCTGTCTTTCTGGTAAAGCGCACAACCCTCTTCATCGGCCTCTTTTTGGCTGCTTGTCCATTTACACTGATCAAGCTCATTGTCAACGCCGTCTTGGTCGAGATCGTTTTTGAGAACATTGACCGCCGGATCTAAATTAGCCGCAGTATCAATGGCCGCATCAATCACTCGCACACTTTCAACAATCAATAAATTACTGTCATCAAAATTAGTGGCATCGTCAGCTAAATCAACAAGCGGAAGCGAGCCGTAGGTCCAGATACTTGCTGCGCTGTAGTCTCGCGCCACCGGCAGTTCGCCGATCGTCGCGATGGTACTCATACCATCGTTTGTCTCTTCAACAACAACTTCTCCAAACACTGTGTAGCCGGGGTAATAATCTCGCTGCCCGCGGTCGATATCCAGCTTGTCGCTATTGTCTTCTAAATTAATAAACCACTGCGCGGTGGCACTGTCCGGGCTGTCGCCGACACGCGCCATAGCAATGGTCGCTTTGACATTCGAAAACTCAGGCTCGTTGGTTACCGCATCTTCAGTATCAATAGCATCAAAAGATGGGTAGCCGCTATCATTTTTACCACCGTAGACATAACCACCACCCTGAACAACAAAACCCTCTTCCAGGCGGTGCACAATCGTGTTGTCATAGGCTTCGGACTCAACATAGGCCAGGAAATTGGCAACAGTCAGAGGCGTCGCTTCGTCGTACAAGTTGATATCAAAGCTGCCGAGATTTGTTTCAAACCTTACGATGGTAGCATTTGCAAACATGGGGCCGACAAGCACTGGAACAAGGGCCGCTAGGCCAAGTAGGGATTTTTTCATTATTGCTCTCTTTCAATAACCAACAAGACTCTCACAGCAATACGGCAGTGAGAAAGCCGGAAAACATTCTGACACAAGTGGCGCATAAAAGTTCTTTTCCCTACAAAAACGTAACAAAAGCATGTTAGAGCTGGGCTTATGGCCTCAGGGAGCTAAGCGACTAGGGCTCAGGAAAAAACAGTATTAAATGTAAATAGGCAAAAATTGTGGCCACCTAAATTAGGCAATCGCGCCGCCGGGATAACTTCAATGTTTTCCTTAACTTAGCGCCGCCGTGCAAATGCAAAACGGATGCTAAACATGAATGATTAACATTTGTAAGCTATTGATTTCATTATATTTTTATTGATTTAAGACAAGAAATCGCTAAACTAGCTGGCATAGTTCATCGGGCCGATTAAGCCGACAAGGAGACTCAAATGAAATCCAGTGCCAAAGTCATCGCCAGCCTGAATCAGGTGCTGACTACCGAGCTGACTTCCATTAACCGCTTCTTTTTACATGCACGCATGTATAAAAATTGGGGTTTCGAGCGATTAAATGAAGTTGCTTACAAAAAGTCTATAAAGGATATGAAACAAAGCGACAAGCTTATCGAGCGTATCCTCTTCCTTGAAGGTTTGCCGAATCTGCAAAAACTCAACCCTTTGCTTATCGGTGAGCACAGCGAAGAAATGATCGCCTGCGATCTCAAATTTCAGCTTGCTCAAGTGAGCGAATTAAAAGCGGCAATTGCCCTGTGTGAACAAGAGCAGGACTACGTCAGCCGCGACATGCTAACTGAGATACTCGAGTACGAAGAAGACATCGTCGATTGGGTCGAGACACAACAATATCAAATTGAAAATATGGGCCTTGCCAATTATTTACAGGCTCAGATTGAGGAGCACGACTAATGCACAGCAGCGACAAAGTAGTTAACGAGCTCAACCGCTTATTGAGCTATGAACTGGCGGCAATGGATCAGTATTTTATTCACTCTGAAATGTATGCCGACTGGGGCTTAAGTAAACTTGCCGCTCGTATCGGCCACGAATTTGACGACGAAAAAGGCCACGCGCAAAAACTTATTGCGCGCATGCTGTTTCTCGAAGGCACACCAGACATGGTAACGCGCCACCCGATTAACATCGGCAAAGACGTGCCGGCCATGCTGCAGAGTGATCTGGACGTTGAAATTGCCGTCGGCCAGGCCCTGCGCGAAGCCATCGCCATCTGTGAAACAGAAAAAGATTATGTTACGCGTGACATGCTGGTTAGCCTGCTGGATGACACCGAAGTCGATCACGAGTGGTGGCTGCGCCAGCAGCTGGGCTTGATTCAAAAAGTTGGCCTGGAAAACTATATTCAAAGCCAAATGTAAGGTTAATGTACAGGCGCTTCATTACGGCCTGTATATATCGCCTAAAGCCCTCAATGCCGAATGCTTTAGAAGCAAGCTGCAGCGAGGGCTTTTTTGTACATAATGTTGCTTGGCTTGAACTGTATGCTTGGTACTGAATCGTTTTTGTTGTGTACTGCCTGTTTTATGCAAACAGTTTTCACACAAGCTATAGATAATTATTCATCTACCTAAAAGCAAAAAAGCTTATGCCAGAAATGAAATCACAACAAAAGCAAACAGCCAGATGGTACCCGGCATCGTGCCACTGTAAAAACGTGACATTCAAAGCCCAAACCGACCTAAGTGGCGCTTTTACCTGCAATTGCAGCTTTTGTGTACGCCGCGCCACTACACTGTTAAAACTTGACCCTGAAGGTTTTGAGCTTCAATCGGATAAAAACAAACTTAGTGCCTACGGTAACAGCGGCTTTTCGCGGCATTATTTCTGTAACAACTGCGGCATACAGTGTTTTACTGAAATCACCCGACAAGGCGCCGAGGCGGTTATTGTTAATGCCGCTTGCCTTGAAGGCATCGATTTCTATTCACTAAAACCGAGCCTGTTTGACGGAAAAAACAAGCTCTAATAAATACAAGTCCCCAGCAATAAGAGTAAGCACTAGCTTAGAGCCACATATATTTAAGCTGTAAAAACGACGTCTATTGCTTAGCGGGAATACATCGTTCGCACGATTCCACTTATTTGCCTCAAAACAACAAGCCGGGCGCATTTAGCGATAAGATGGTACAGATAAGTTTACAGCGTTGCTATTGATCGCTGTAACTACATTTACTTTCAGATAAAAGGAGCCGAACTTGGACCTCGAGCAGTGGACACAGGCGCTTTTTGCCAGCGTTGATCAAATGAATGCAGACAGTTTTGCAGAGTTTTTGGCCGACGACGCCAGCTTTATTTTTGGCAATGCCGAAGCCGTCAATGGCAAAGCCAATATCAAAAGCGCCGTTGCCGGATTTTTCTCCAGCATCAAAGCCATCGAACACCAGATAGACCAAATCTGGGATGGCGGCGGCGACGTTATATGCAACGGCCACGTAAAGTATTTACGCCACGACGACACAACACTTGAAGTTCCTTTTGCCAACGTGCTCATCCTAAAAGGCGAGCTAATTTATAAGTACCTTATTTATGTCGACACATCCAAGCTTCACAACAGCTGATACTTACTGTTAATAATAACTCAGGTAAAGGCCAGCATGAGCAAGGATATAAAAGAGCAATTCGGTATCGACGAACACAGACCATCGGACTGGTTTGAAAAACTGTACGCCGAAGCCAACAGCGACGGCGCAGGTGTGCCCTGGGCCGAGATGGACACCCACCCGAGCTTTAAGCGCTGGCTAAAACAACAGCCACTTTCAGCCAACAATGTAGAACGGGCCCTGGTTGTCGGTTGTGGCATGGGCGACGATGCCATAGAGCTTGAGGCGCGCGGCTTTGACGTCACTGCTTTTGATATTTCTCAAACTGCCATCGACTACTGCAAACAGCGCTTTGCTCAAAGCTCTGTGCAATTTTTACAAGCGGACTTGCTTAAAGCGCAAGCGCAGTGGCGTGAACAATTTGATTTTGTTTTGGAGATTTACACAATTCAAGCGCTACCGCCTAAATATGAGCAACAACTGATCAGCAGCATTGCCAGTTTTGTAAAACCCGGCGGTCAGCTTTTGGTTATTGCAGAAGTTTGCGATGAAGCGCGCCACTTTGATAAGGGCCCACCGTGGTTATTAACACCGGGGCACGTCCAGGCATTTGAAAAAAACGGCCTGAGTTTAAGCTCCCAACAGATAGAAAACGATGACAGCAGTGCGCCCGCTTTTGGCAAACTCGGGCGCTTTGTGAGCACGTTTATAAAAAAAAGCTGTTCACATAACAGCGCGCCGGGCCTTGACAGTAAAAACACCAAACAGTAATGTAAATCATTATCACTTACATAGCTATGCAAATGGATGACCGCATCGGCAGCACCAGCTAAATCGCCTGGACTTGAAGCATTAAAGCGAAATGACCTCGCACGGTATTGATCAAGTGACATATCAACACAAAGATCGTCACACGGCGTATCACCCCACAGGAATTAGGGATATATGAAAAGCTTTATTTTTAGTTTATTGTTCGCGGTCTTAGGCCTCTTACAGCTATGCAATGCGTATATGCAACAAGAGAGCAACCAGCCCAACATCGTATTTAACGCACTGAGCTTAGGTCTCGTATTTTTCTTTATGCTTTTTACTTTAAGCAATACTCAATCAAGCCAGTGCTCAAACACTCAGGAAAATAAATAGCGAGTTATATAAACACTACAAACTCGCCTTGTATTTGGCAATAACACAAAAAACATCAAAGTGATGGAGCGACAAGACCTGCAATGTCTTTCCCCACCACAGTTTAAAGCTTTGAAGCTCAGCTTGTTTAGAAACATCAAACCCCGACTTTCATGCAAACAAACAATTTCCAAGAGAATAAGTTGCTCTTAGTTCTTTTAATCCATCTAAATATTTAGAACAGTCGGTATTTTTCTACCGATGTATAAATGACGGAATAGAGTTGGCAGTGGCGAATCCCCATGGCGTAAACTGGGGGGCTTGTCAGGCGCTTTAGTGCAGGTGCTTGCTAGGGCCACTAAATAATAACATTGTCGTCATTGTCGTTGGCGCTAATCTTCGTTTGGTGCTGGGGTCATGATATCTATGCGAAAGTTTACTGTTGTCGAGCGCTATGAAAAAAAATATATAAATGCTTGACCTTCAAGCTACTTGAAGCTTTATCTTGGTGTCGTTCTAGGGCCTGTTAACACAAATTAAATACGCTCTGCTGGGCCTGAGTATTCGACCAGAAAGGCACTTTGAGCGCAGTTTAGCAAGCTAAATAAGCGATAAGTAACGCATCGGGGCGGATATTCAGGCCCAGCCCTTCGGGTTGCGCCCCTCATCCCGCTCTCTGTGTTGTTTGTCGCTTATTTGGAGCAACCAAACTGCGCTCCAAACGCCTTGATAGCGGAATGAGGGGCGCAACAGAGTGCATTTAATTTGTGTTAACAGGCCCTAATGAAACGGCAACTCTCGCAGTCATAGGTAAACAAATGTTTAAAATTGGTGAGTTTTCTAAGTTAATACAAGTGCCAGCGTCAGCTTTGCGCTATTACGATGATATCGGTCTTTTTAAGCCCTTACATACTGATAGCGAAAGTGGCTATCGCTACTACCGAACCAGTCAAATTCCGCTTATAAACAGAATCGTAGCGCTAAAAGAGCTCGGTTTGCAGCTTGATCAAATTCGCCACATATTAGACCAACAGCTTGATGAAGAAGCTTTTCGGGGCATGTTGTTGCTCAAACAAGCTGAACTGGAGCAGAAAATCAAATTGGATGAAATGCGTTTACAGCTGGTAGCGGCTCGTTTGGCGCACATAGACATTGAAAGTTCAAGCCCTCCAGATAATATGGAAATTAGGTCACTACCAAGAGCAGACTATCTTTGTTTGGACGCTACAGTTAAAAACTTTAATGAAGCTCAGTCCTTAATCGAGCGGTTAACAATTTGTCTGTCTCAGAGTATCGCTGCTAAAAATTTGGGGCGTTTGACGGCAATACTTATGCAGGATTGCTACGAACATGAAGACCTTGAGCTCCGTTTAGGTTATACCGTCGAAGGGGTCAATATGAAAACTTTACCCCGCTTAGCTGACTTGGATCTTAGGTTGGCAGAACTGCCCCCGGTAAACCTCGCCGCTACACTTGTGCACATCGGCCCGCCTGGGGAAACATTTGTATCGAGGAGCGCCATTGCTTCGTGGGTGGAGCAAAGTGAATACGAATTCCTTGGTTCTAGTCGCGAAGTATTTTTATCACTGCCTACGCCAGGAAAACTAACAGAAACGGCTATAGAACTGCAATATCCTTTGCGACCCAAAGCTAAACCCTAAACTTATAATTTCAAATTTTTTCAATCCCTATTTCAGAAATAAATTTAATGGAAGGTACACGCATGTCTAAAAAAAATGAGAAATACGGTAACTGGGCAATGGTAACGGGTGCTTCATCCGGCATTGGTCTAGCATTTTGTAAGCAGCTTGCAGAGAAAGGCTACAACCTTGTCATGGTAGCTCGGTCGGTTGAGAAAATGGAGAAAGAAGCTAGTGAATTAATGGGCAAGTATAAGGTTGATACCAAGGTCATTGGGGTTGATTTGTCTGATGCTAAGGCGCTGAGCCCATTAGAGCATGTGTTTACACAGTTGAATATTGCTTTGCTTGTGAATAACGCAGGCTGGGGGCAACCTGGGGTATTTAAAAAGCATACTCTAGATAATTGCCTGAGAGAAACACAACTTAATATCAATACCCCGTTGACACTGACAAAATGGTTTATTGACAATAACAGTGAAAGAAAGGGGCTAATATTTTTGTCGAGTATTGCAGCTTACATGGGGTCACCTTATCTGGCTAATTACTCGGCGTGTAAAGCGTGGACACTCAATTTCGGAGTATCCTTGTACCATGAACTAAAAGAAGAAGGTTCTGATGTACTAGTACTAGCGCCGGGGCCAACCAAAACGGGCATGTTTGGCATAGACAATATTGATTTCAGTAAAATCCCAATGCATTGGATGAAAGCTGAAGACGTTGCAAAGCTTGCAATAAAAAACCTGGGGAAAAAACCTGTAACGGTACCGGGCCTAATTAATAAGATAATGAAGTTTATGATGGCAAAGATAATGCCGAGATCATTTGCGCAGAAAATGTTTGGTTCGATGATGAAACCAGCGATGCCTAACTCAATTCTATAGAAGCAACGATAAAATAAAAACTTCAATGGAATACAAAAATGCTTACATTTTCGAGAGGAATATTCATTATTTCACGCCTACTCTTAGGCGCATGCCCCACCTAAGAGGAAAGAGAGACGGGAAAAGCCAGCTTGGGCAGGTATGTCTATCACACCTGCCAATACTTAGCTAGCAAATATAAAGAGTAAGGCAAACAACAGTGCTCCCGCCCCTAAAGAAATAAGAGACGAGCGCCTAAATTTATTGCTACTGAGCGCAATCACCAAGCCACTAACATGGCTGAACAACAAACTTAGACCAAAGGAAAAACTGAACACCCAAAATAAAGGCCCGGCATAACTTTTGTGAATCAACAATAGCTGCTTCCAGAAGCTGTGTTTAATTACTTCTAATTCATACTCTCCAGCGTTTTCTGTTGGCAGTAGCGTAATTGCTCTTTTGTAACCATACCAGCTCAACCACTTTCCTTCTTCATTGTAAAAGTCAGGAGGAAATGGCCCAAGCCCGCGCTCGGCAATCAAAGGTTCAAGCAATTTTTTTAGCTCAGCTTCCGAGCTAGGCCAATCCTTTGAGTCTAAAACAAAAGGCTCGTGCAGAAGTTCGGTCTCCTCCCCTTCATAACCGAGCATATAAACCAAGCCCGTCAACAAGTACAGCAAAGCCAGCGGGAAAAAAAAGCAGGCAACATAACTGTGTAACTGCATCCACAAAATACGTGTTTTAGATTTCATATATAAAAATGCACGATGCCATTAAACAGCACCGCGCCTCCATCAAGGGTAAACTACAAGCTATTAAAAATTATAGGTAAGCGTCGCTCGAACATCGCGACCCGGCTCGTACGCACCGGAGACAATCTCCCAGTCAGGAACCGCACTGTAATCTCCAACACTGCTGTGATCTCGGTACAACTCATTAAATGCATTTAGTACCGCCAGGTCGACACTGAGCGTATCGTTTTTCATCGGTTTCCAGCGAAGAAAAACATCATGCACTTCATAGCCTGGTTTTTCTAAAACATAAGTCTGATCTACCCAACCCAGTTCTTTGGCCCAATAGAGCGTATTCACGTCGAGCCCATTTACCGCTGTATAGTTGTATTCAAGCTCAAATGCATCAGAGAAAATATAAGACGCAGCGAAGTTCCAGGTATCTCCTCTAGCGTTGGCCAGACCAATTTCTTCATAACCTTCAACATCACGACCGTTAAGCTCGGGCTCTTCTTTGCTGTAATTTAGGCTCAAACGCAGTGCGTTCCACTGATATGCAGCGCCTAGCTCCAAACCTTTAGTCTTAAACTCACCGATATTTTGGTAAAGGGCTGGGCGGCCAATCCGATCCATAATCACGTCGGTAATTTTGCTTTGGTAAAAAGCTGCGCTTAAAAATAAGCTTTCGTCTGCATACTCAATCCCAAATTCCGTATTGTTTACCTTTTCTGGCTGCAAGTCTTTTTCAATGTAGGTCGATTCAAGTGTAAAACCGTCGCCAACTTCCTTGCCACGCATCGCCTCGGCATAACCAATATTCATGGTTACGTATTCACTGGCCTCATAACTCAAACCGATATTGGGGCTAAGGCCATCACTGGATGTTTCAGGCTCGGTTTCAAAGCCGGCAAGCTCTTCTTGATCAAAACCCTTTTCAAGCGCGTAATTGTCGTAACGCAAACCCGCACTCAGTAAAAACACGTCAGCAAAACGCCAGTGATCCTGAATATAAACTCCGAGCACCGTGCCCTCTTCACTCACCTTGTTTACAGGGTAAATAGAGCCGTCGCCATAAGCTGTTACCTTATCTTGGCGGTAATCAACGCCGTAGATAAGGCTGTGCCCGGCAAAATTTGATGTATTGCGTATGTCCGTACCAATGGACTGAACTTCAGCGGTATATAGGCCCCAATTGTTCGGCCCGGTATCCTGATCCAGGCTTTGCTCGGTGTAATACAGGGTACCTTCCAGGTTAATAAGCTCATTGGGATTCAGCTTGTAATTTGCGACGGTCGTTTCACGCGCAACTTCTGTTTGAAAGTAGTCTTGCTGTTCAGGGTCAGCACCCGCCCAGTTTGGGCGGCGAGGAAATTCACCACTTTCATCGCGATTTTCATAACTCACACTTAGGTGCTGGCTCTCACCTAAAGCGCCATCAGCTTTGACGAAACCAAGCTTTTGCTCGGCGCCAGTACCGACTATGTCATCGCCATCACCGTCGACCATAACGTCACTATCGACAGATACATACGAAGCGAGCACTCCCCAGCTGTCACCTATGCGACCATAACCTGAAACAACACCTTTTTTGGCGCTGTTGTTGTCAAAATAGCTAGCCTTAACGGTACCGCCATAATTTTTGTCGGCGAGCAAATCCGACGCACTTTTAGTGCGAAAACGAATTGCACCACCAATAGCACCTGCGCCGCTGGTCGCTTCACCGGCACCGGCTTGCACTTCAACCTGTTGCAGTAATTCAGGTTCGATATTTACTCGGCCGATATGGTGAAAGAGTGTTCCGGTTTGCGGCGCACCATCAACGGTTACATTCAAATAGGTATCTTCCATACCGCGCACATAAATCTTTTGCGCAACACCAATAGAGCCACCCACAGAAACCGAGGGGATGTAGCGAAATACATCAGATAGGTCCGCAGCTTGCTGTTTTTCAAGCTCTTCGGGGCTTACTTCGGTATTAGTCAAACGGCCGACAACAACAACTTGTTCAACTTCGCTATCTTCATTGGCAAGCGCAGGCGCTGCATAAATTGACGCAGAAATAGCCGCGCTCAACGGTGCAAGTGCTTTTAAAGCAAGTGACTTAGACATCAGAGACTCTTTATATAGGAAACAAACTCAAATAAGAATTATTCCCATATAAGGGTGGCACGTAAACCTCTGTTGCATTTGTTACAAACGTAACAGGCGTAACAACGGCAAATAGCCCTTACCCGCTTACGACACCGGCAAAACCAGCGTCATAGATAAACCTCCGCCGTCGCGGTTTTCAGCGTAAACTGACGCTCCCACCACTGCCAGCTGGCGCCTAGCCAGGGCCAGGCCCAAACCAAAACTATCGTTCTGGCTCGAGCGCGACTTATCGATACGAAAAAAAGGCTGAAATATTGTTTCTAAAAGCGCAGCATCGACACCCGGGCCGCGGTCTTTCACCTTTAATATATAAACTGCCTGTTGTTTATTGAGGCTTAAATCAAGTTCGACCGAGCCGCCTTTTGCGGTATAACGAAGGGCGTTGCGCAAAATATTTTCCAGCGCCTGACCAACAGCGCGGTGATTGCTGTTTTTAAGCGGTGCATTTGCGGGAAGTCTACAGAGAACCTGCTTGCCGGTGAATTCAAAGCGCGCATCCTCAACAATAACATCACACAGATCAACCAAGTCGATCTGCTCGTCGCGACTCACCGGGTTTTCATTTTCAAGCCAAGCCAAACTCAGCGCATCATCAACCAGGCGGCGAATATTTTTTGATTCGCGCTCTACCCGCAAAATTATTGTTGTATCGCAAGGCTGCAGCGCCCTTTCGTTTTCTTTTTTTACAAATTCAAGGGCAATATCTAAGCGAGTCAGCGGTGTACGCAGTTCGTGGCTCAAATCAGCAATTAACTGCCGCTGGGCAACAAGCTGTTTGCCGATACGTTCGGCCATTTGATCAAAAGTCTTACTGAGCTCAGAAAACTCATCTTTGCGCCGACTAAGCTCGGGTGAAATCCGCACAGAATAATCACCGCGAGCGAAGGCTCGAGTTGCCTGCTGCAATTGCCGCAGCGGTTGCATAATGTAGCAATATAAACGTATCGCCAAGACTGCCAACATCAGCATTGGTAAAATAATTAACAAAAAAATACGCGTTGTTTGCCAGTGCCTGCCCGGGCGCATTCTATCGGGTAAAACGATCAGCAAACTCGCACCGCCCCCCTGAAACGGCAGCTCCATCACCGGATTGCGATCAAAATACAGGTGTATTTTCCAGTCAATGCTTCTACCCAGATTAAACCCCGTATATCGATCTGGATCGAGCTGCCGCCCCTGAACCAAGCGAATTTTATGCTCTACAACAGCCGCCTCGCTTTGTTCATGTATTTGCAAAGCCTGCAGCCAAGTTTTCAGTTGATCAAACTCAGATGCGCGATAAAAAGTTTCGGCTTGGCGCCCCCACTGCAAAAGTTCTTGCCGGTGCGCCTCGGCCAATAAACTCATGCCCTCTTCCGTATCAATAGCGAGCTGATGAATACAATAAAAAAGCGCAACAATGCCCGCTGCAAATAACAAGCACAGCTTCCAGAAAAGCTTGCGGCTCATTTCAGGCAATAGCCTTTGCCGTGCACCGTCTGCAACTGATCATCGCGCCAGCCAGCTTGCTTTAACTTGCGCCGAATGCGGCTAAAGTGCATATCCAGGCTTCTATCGTGAGCTTCAAGGCTGCGGCTTAATACCTGTTGATACAAATAAGCCTTGCTAAGTACCTTGCCGCGATGCAAGGCCAGCTCCCACAAAAGCTTAAACTGAATAGGCGTAAAATTAAGCTCAAGCTGCTCAAAAAAAACTTTTTTTGTATCAAGCTGTAAATTCAAACCGCAAATACTCTGGCGCATAAGGCCGATGCTTTGCTGAGTTTGACTTCGGCGAAGTATGGCTTCGACGCGCAGTAATAGTTCTGTAGCATTAAAAGGTTTACTTATATAGTCATCGGCGCCCTGGCGCAGGCCAATAATGCGCTCTTGTTCAGCGCCTTTGGCACTGACAACCATCACCGGTACCTGACTACTGGTACGCAGCATGCTCAGTAATGTTAGGCCGTCTAACTCGGGCAGCATTAAATCAAGCAGAACCAGATCGTAGTTGTTTTTAGCGGCCAAAAGCAGCGCACTTTGCCCATCAAAACAAGCGTCTGCACGATAACCAGCCGCACTGACAAGCTGGGATATTTGCTGATTTAACTCAGCGTCGTCCTCGACTACAAGAATATTCCCTGGGGCTAAGGCCATAACATAAGCTCTGAAGAAAACTCATTTCTACACCAGAATTCACAGCACGCGCACATAAGAAAACACCAGCGAGGCAAAAACCTGATCTCACCTCAAAAGCGTGCAATACGCGATAAGGCCTGAGCCACATTCTATACGACAACAAAAACACGAATCAATCTCATTAGCAATAACTTTGACTTACATCATGGAATTGAGCCTCAGTTATATTAAGCTGAGCAGGTAAGGCAAAAAATGATTGCAAGCCTGCACAAGCAATCTCAGCCGGGCATCAAGGCCCGACCTTAACCAACAGCAGCGCGCCATGGAATCCAAGCAGCCACACACACAGCAACACTCAGAAACTCACAGCCACCACTTTAATCATCAAAGCCAACAAGGCGAGCGCCGCACTTTATATGTCTTGCTGCTAACCGCGGTTACGATGATCGTAGAAATTGCTGCGGGCCAAATCACAGGGTCGATGGCCCTGCTCGCCGACGGCTGGCACATGGCCACGCATGTCGCCGCTTTTGCCATTACTCTTTTTGCCTACCGCTACGCGCGCTTAAATCAAGACAACCCGCGCTATAGCTTTGGCACAGGTAAAGTGAATGTGCTGGGGGGATTTGCCAGTGCCGTAGCCCTGGCTGTTGTCGCGCTGATGATGGGCATGGAATCTATTCAAAGGCTGTTTGTGCCACACGACATTCACTTTAGCGAAGCCATCGCCGTCGCCGTGCTCGGCCTGCTGATCAACCTTATAAGCGCCGTTTTATTAAAAGATGAGCATCACCACGAGCACGAGCACGACCACAACCGTCACGCAGCGTATATGCACGTACTCGCAGATGCACTGACATCACTGTTTGCGATTGCAGCTTTAGTTGCCGCCAAACTGGCCGGCTGGCTCTGGCTAGATCCTGTCGTAGGCATAGTCGGCGCGCTTATCATCAGCCGCTGGGCATATAAACTTATGCTGCAAAGCGCGCCGATTTTATTAGATGCCACTGACAATAAAAACATCAAAAACAGCATCGTCAAGCGCTTAGAACTAGCGCCGGATAGCTATATTAGCGATCTCCACCTCTGGCGTATAAGCGGCAGTGATTACGCCGCCATTATTGCAATCACAAGCAATAAGCCTGAAAAAACCGCAGGCTTCTACAAACAGCAGCTTGCCAACATAGAGCAGCTTAAGCACATTACCGTTGAAATCAATATCAGTGACATGGATTAGTCGCTGTTTATAAGCAAGTATCGACAACTGACCCAGTGTTGTTCTAATAAGCCACATCTGTGTGCCGATGAACCCGCGCTATACCGTTCATCCTGAACATATGCGCTCCTGTTCATCCTTGAACCCGCGCTATACCGTTCATCCTGAACATAAAAAAAGCCCGCGAGGTTGGTCGCGGGCTAAGTGCTTACTTTGGGGGGAAGAACAATGTTTGGGAGAAACATGATGTCTTACTTGTTAAGAGTACTCTACAACGAATAAGTTCAAATAATTTTAATTTTTTTATTCAAGATTAGTCAGGCGCCAGTTTTTGTGCGTTTTATCTCAGACTGAGGAAAAACAAAGGCAATAGGTGACAGCGCCACGCAAATTCAGGATTTGGATAAATAATTTTGTCGCTAGCCTTTAGATCATTCAGGCACCTCAAAAGGCGAGAGCAGGCGTAATCATAGAGCCATTAACTGCCGTTCACCCTAAAGCCGCCGCTCATTAGCATCCATGCTACCGCGGCATACGACCGCCAGGGATGGCGGGAATGCAGTTAATGCATTTACACATGGATGTGTACAGTAGTGCGTATGCAGGAGCAAAACGTCGAGGAGCAATTAATGCCGTTCATCCTAAAGCCGCCGCTCATTAGCATCCATGCTACCGCGGCATACCTACATCCTGTAGGCAAAAAAAAGCCCGCGAGCTTGTCGCGGGCTAAGTGCTTACTTTGGGGGAAGAACAATGCTTTGGGGAAGCAAGATGTCTTACTTAATAAGACGAAGCTGCGCGCAAATAGTTCAAAAGAAATTTAATTTTTTTCAAAAAAATATTTTTTGTTAACTAAGGCGACAATTTGCCGTTGTATATACAGACATTGTTCACAGTTTTGCGACCAGGTACAACTTTCAGATCGTAACAACCGCAAGGGATGACAAAAATGCAGTTAATGCATTTACACATGGATGTGTACAGTAGTGCGTATGCAGGAGCA
>NZ_NKQJ01000013.1 GCF_002312815.1 Agaribacterium haliotis | reverse complement strand
TTTTTGACGTTTGCAACACTTAATTTTGCTTTTCTTTTTGTGCCAGAGCTAAGAAGCTTCTAACACAAAAACCGACCCGAGCCGGACATCAAAAAACAACGCAGGGCGTCGTTGAGAGGCGCGCATTATACGCAGCGCCTTTGGCCCGTCAAGGCTTAATTTAAAAAAACTGCAATGTGTTTATACGTCGCTTTCCGAGCCGCGGCTAAACCGGCGCTTCACTACCGAAAAAGCCCAACAAGCAGGGCCACTGAGTGCATAAGTAAAAGCCATCAGAAACAGCACCACCGGCGGGTCGATCAGCACCACCACAAAAACAATTAAGGTAATGATCATCGCGGCAAACGGCACACGGCGATTGGCATCAAGCCCCTTAAAGCTCTGATATTTGATATTGCTAACCATCAATATGCCAACAATCGCGGTAACAATCGCGGCAAAAACAGAAATCTCCGTACTCAGTTCGAGGCTCGAGCCCCACCAAACGCCAGACGCCATCAACGTCGCCGCCGGGGGACTCGCTAAACCGGTGAAAAAGCGGCTGTCGGTGCTTTCCACTTGAGTATTAAAGCGAGCCAAACGAATGGCCGCACAGGCAACAAACACAAAAGCCGCTGCAACACCGAACTTACCCAAAGGCTCAAGCGCCCAGCTAAAGACCACCACAGCCGGGGCCAAACCAAAGCTGACCATATCACTCAAGCTATCGAACTCAGTGCCAAAAGCACTTTGAGTGTTAGTCATGCGCGCAACCCGACCATCAAAACCATCGAGAATCTGCGCTGCAAAAATAGCCATCGCGGCGGAAGCAAAGTCACCGTGAAACGCCGCCAACAGCGCATAAAAACCACCAAAGAGCGCGCCGGTGGTAAATAAGTTAGGCAGCAGGTAGATACCTTTGCGCTGCACTTTGCCGCCGTTTTTTTCGACTTCTTCAACATGCTCATCGATGGGCACCGCATCAGCGCCTGCAATCTCGACAAATTCGTGGTGATCGTGCTTATCGGACATAAGTCTCTCTCTATCGTCTCAGGTACAAACTCACCCCCTATAAGGAGTCAGCTCAAGTCTCGATGCCGCGAGCAATAATAAGCTGGTGACGCTTATCCCCTACCCCTGGGCCAAAAACAAAAAACGCGGCCGAAGCCGCGCTGTATTCTAACTAAATAGCGGCAAAAGCAAATGCCCTCACCGCTAGCTACTTAGTTTTTCTCTTGGTCTACGATCTTGTTCGCAGCAATCCATGGCATCATGGCACGCAGCTTCTCACCAACCTGCTCAATTGGGTGAGCGGCGTTGTTACGGCGCCATGCAGTCATCTCTGGGTAGTTAGCCTGACCTTCGAGGATGAATTTCTTCGCGTATACGCCGTCCTGAATGTTCTTCAGGGCTTCACGCATAGCGTAACGAGACTCTTCGTTGATAACCTGAGGACCAGTTACGTATTCACCGTACTCAGCGTTGTTGGAGATTGAGTAGTTCATGTTGGCGATGCCGCCTTCGAACATCAGGTCCACAATCAGCTTAAGTTCGTGCAGACACTCAAAGTAAGCCATCTCTGGAGCGTAACCGGCTTCAACCAGAGTTTCGAAACCCATTTTAACCAGCTCAACCGCACCACCACACAGAACGGCTTGCTCACCAAAGAGGTCAGTTTCAGTCTCGTCTTTGAAGGTCGTTTCGATAATGCCTGAACGACCGCCACCAACACCAGAAGCGTAAGACAGAGCCAGATCTTTAGCTTTACCTGAAGCATCTTGGTAGATAGCAATCAGATCAGGGATACCGCCACCACGCACAAACTCAGAACGCACAGTGTGACCGGGTGCTTTAGGAGCAACCATGATGACGTCGAGGTCTTTGCGAGGAACGACCTGGTTGTAGTGGATAGCAAAACCGTGAGCAAAAGCCAGGGTAGCGCCTTCTTTGATGTTTGGCTCGATCTCTTCTTTATATAAAACACTCTGGAACTCGTCCGGAGTCAGGATCATTACAACGTCAGCAGCTTGAACAGCTGAAGGTACGTCAGATACTTTCAGGCCGTGAGCTTCGGCTTTGGCAATAGAAGAAGAACCAGCACGCAGACCAACAGTTACGTCTACACCGGAGTCTTTCAGGTTACAAGCGTGGGCGTGGCCCTGAGAGCCGTAACCGATGATGGCAACTTTTTTACCTTGGATGATGGACAGATCGCAATCTGCATCGTAATAAACATTCAAAGACATGCTTTGCTCCTGAAACAGGGAGGTTGGAAGATGGGCGCATTCTAGTTATTTTGCTCTATTGAGTAAAATGATATATTTGCAAATGTTTGTTGCCGATTTTGCAATACAATCATTCTTTTAATTTAGATACCGCCTATGGTGGGGGAGAGCTTCTCTGGGCACGCTCTAGACATCCATGTCCGCTAAGCAGCTGCTCCCGGCAGCTGATTACCCAGAGAAGCTCTCCCCCACCCTAGACTCAGTGCCAAACGAATAAATCAGTTTCTTTTCTATAACGAAAACACGGATTTACCGTATTGCACAAGCAGCCAGAGTACGAGCAGGGTTGAGAGACAATCACGCGCCGATGCCCTAACCAGCCCTATGTGCGGAGCCAAATTTAAACGAACTATGAACCAAGAAAAACTAAAGCTATTTATCAAGCTGGCAGAGACAGGCAGCTTCAACCGCTGCGCTCAGCAACAACATATTAGTGCAAGCAAGTTAAGCCGAGTGATTCAGAGCATGGAGGAGGAGCTCGGCACAACCTTGTTCGAGCGAGATAACAGGCATGTCGCGCTAAGCGCTGAAGGCGAGCGTTTTTTAAGTTTTGCCAGAGAGCAGCTGCAACACTGGGAAACCTACCGGGAAGACCTGCGCAGCCGCAGTGGCCAGCTCAGCGGGTCGGTAAGCATTTACTGCTCGGTGACCGCAAGTTATAGCTTTTTATATGACATGCTCGCTCGTTTTCGTGAAGAGCAACCTTTAATACAAATCAAACTGCATACCGGCGACCCGGCCGATGCAATCGAGCGTGTAAGCCAGGGCTTAGAGGATATTGCCATCGCGGCAAAGCTACCGCGCTTCCCGCCCGGCCTCAGTTTCAAACAGTTCGACAGCTCGCCGCTGATTTTTATCTGCGCCGCCGATGATACACACTTTAACGAGCTGGCCAAAAACAACAGTCGTCGAAGTTGGGCTCAGCTGCCGATGATTGTCTCTGAGCGAGGTTTGGCCAGAGAGCGCTTTAATCAATGGGTTCAACAAAAAGGCTTTACCCCCAATATATATAGCCAGGTTAGTGGTAACGAAGCCATTGTTTCGATGGTCAGTCTCGGCTGCGGTGTCGGCCTAATACCTAAAATCGTGGTCGAAAATAGCCCACTTAAAAATAAAGTGAAAGAATTTAGCGTACAACCCGATATCGCCCCATATGATGTTGGCGCCTGCGTGCAAAGCCGGCGCCTTAAAAGCCCTCTAGTCAGTGCATTGTGGCAGCTAATCAAATAGCCACCGACAAAATTAAGAAGCGGCCTCGAGGTACTTTCGCTTAACTGAATATCGGTATTAACACCTCGCTCAAGCGCATGCGTTGGGCGTCGGCATGCTCGTTAATGCCTAAATATTCCCTAAACGCGTGATTTACTAAATTTGGACTGAGCTGAGCGCCGGCGTCATCTCGCTTCAAACTACTCAAGTTGAACCTCAATGCGTTTTGCCCCTCGTCCGTTCCTCCGGCAACCTTGTTTGCCCAGCGCGCATTTTTTTCCATAAACACCTTGCTGCCAACGGACCAGTGATCTTTACCATCTTTATTGTTGTAATGCGGTGTGCGAGCAAAATCGGATTCAACCTGCACAATCAACCTGTCGTCAAAACCGTGCTGCTCGGCTAAAAACCATAAATAGTCGATGCCGCTTAGCAAGGTTTTGTAGTGCCCCGCCTGTCTTTCATCATTGCGATTATGCGTATCAAAACCGCCTGTGGCTAAATCGGCCGAAACCGACACGCCCGACTTAAATGCAGCAACAGCAAACAATAACTTATTGTTAAAACTGTTCTCTGCGAAATCACCGCGCTCACTTGTACTTAAGGTTTCACTCATCGTCGCCAGGCGCGGATCCTGCTTTGACGCCGCCTCAAAGTGTTTTAACCACTTGGCCGCGCGATCGAGCTCAACACCTTCGCGGCGAAACGCAGTTACGCGATCTTTAATATAGGCTTGAACAAGGCTGTGATCATCGTCGTGCAAGGCTTGACTCTGGTCACTGAGGCTGCGCTGATTGGGTTTAACCAAGGTTTCCAGGGCGCCGCTGCCACCGACCTTGGTGCGAACCAATAAGCCCTCGGTATAGGTTCTATCGTAGGCGTCAACCAGCCAGGGCAGGGTTAGCGCACTGCCGTGCACATGGGCAAACAAACCGCTGATACTGGCAACACTGCCATCGCCTGCGTTCATTTTCTTTCGCCCACCTTTGTGACTGTTGGTTTTGGTATTTATGCCATTTACAACCAACATCTTTTGGTAGTGACGCTTAAAAAAATCATCGTTTTGCCCAAAAGCAGCGTAGGGAATATTTCCAACTCGGCGCGTACTTTCATTCTCTGACCAGTGAGTAATAATACGCTCACCGGGCACATTTTCTTTCGGGTCACAAAATAGCGTCGGGTCCCAGCCACCATTTGCGCGAATGGTCACCAATAGTTTCCCTGTATAACTTTCGTCTGCAGCCCAGAGTTTCAAACCCGGCATCATCGCCAGCCCGACACCCAAACCTGCACTGCGTAAAAATTGTCTTCTTTTCATTTTCTTACTCGTAAATAAATTGCATATCAGACATCATTGCCACCAACACAGTGCGCCATGCGCTAAGTGTCGCCCAAGGGTCATCGCCCCACTCTCGTTCATTGCGTTTTTCCGGGTCAGAATAATTACAGTACTGCCCGGACTCTTTAATATCACCGTGGGCACCACGCTCTAACTTGAGCGCTCGGGCTTGCTGAAAAAGCGCGGCCAAACGGTGCAGCTCATCGCTGTTTGCCGCCCAGCTTTCGCCATAAAAACGGCGAGCCAGATAAACTAACTGCGAAGTAAATTCTGGGTTGCTTTGCGGTTCAAACGCTCCGGGGGTATTTACTGTGTGAACAAATACAGCAATGCGTTTATTACTATTTTTTCGCCACAACCTAAACTTAAGCTGCTGAGCACCGTCGACACTTGGAAGCTCAAACAAAAGCTTTTCACTGGTTCGCAAATAGGCTGCGTCTTTCTCACCACTGAGTTTGTTGTTGGCCGAGTTGGTCGAGCCGCTTACTAAAAACTCGTTGACAAAGTCGAGCCCGGATTTAAACCAGAGCTCACGTCCGGATGCATCCACAAGACTGACATCCGCAAGATAGGCCACCTGGGAAAAAAGCTGGAGCTCAACTTGCATTGCCTCATTCGAGCTTTTCAGCTCCAGGCCGAGCTCGTCTGCGCCACCATCCGCAACCGTGCTTTGCGTAAAGGTATCGAGCATGGCAATGAAACGCTGCCCGGGAAAATCTGCTTTTGTGACATAGGGAAATAACTCGCGCTGCGCTTGCGGCCGATTAAAATCACTGACAACCACAGAGCAGGCTCGGTCCAGCGCAACGCGCTCGGCAACTTTATACATAAGCGGGGCCAGCTCCCGCCCGCGCTGCACACTGTTATACGAGTCGATGCCACCAAAATAACTACTGTAAGTTTTTTGATAGTCATCGAGCGCTAAACCAGCCAGTGAACTTAGCTTTGCACTCGCCTCTTCCGGCGTTAGCAGGCGCTTGGCGCCGATATTTTCTAGGGCCATATCGACATCAGCGCGAACCGCACTTGCGCGAAACCACGGGCTCATAATCATGTCCGCCAACAGCCACTTTAAGTTTTCGTGCATACGAAAATCAGCGGCGAGCTCATCGAGCACGGCTTGCCGCGCACGATATTGGGCTTCACTAAGCTTGTCGTGCAGCAGCTGCTCACCAAATAATGCCGGCCACCAAAATTTCACTGTGGCTTCAGCAAAACGCTCATCGTTAACCAGTTGCTCTGCCAACCAGCGCAGCGCGTGGTTATCGTTATTTAAAAGCGCACCGTAATAGCCAGGCTTGCGCATATCGGCGTACCAGCGATCCCCCTCGTTGTACAAAGCGCTGTTTTTCACATAAACCGCATCGAGAGCGTCGAGCCCATCGGCCCCTAAGCGATCTAAAAAGGTGCCGTTGTTGCCGACATTCTGAAAGGCACCGGCTATTGGGTCTAAGGCTTCGTGACACTGCGCGCAGGCGGGGTTATTTAAGGTGGGATTATCGGCATCGGCCAGCTCTTCATCACTGAAGTCTCGCGCCGCAACCGCCTCGATATCAAAACCGAGGAAATTGAGCATAATATATTTGGCCCGCGCACGATTGCGGTTGGTTTCGCTCGATGGCCAGCGCAAGTTATAAGCCAGCGTGCTCAAAATACCCGCGTGCGGCAGTTCGATTCGGCGGTCTGACTCATAGAGTTTTTTGCTATTGCTGCGTACATGCTGGCCTTGATTAACCGCTTTGACCCAATTTTTACCCGGTTGTTTATTACTTTGGTATAAGAGATCTAGCGCCTCATCCACCACGGTATAATCGGCGGTAAGAATTTCAGAATAAGGCCTATCGTTTTCTACAATATATGCGATAAGCTCCAGCGGCTCTTCGGCAAGGCTCTTATTGTAATCGTTAAGACCTTGCTCATCGCGCAGCTCAATTAACTCAGCAAGATTTGAATAATAGGGTTTTAAAGCGTTGTAAAAATTAACTGGGCCGAGGTTAGTGCCACGCACCAATAATTTGTCATTGGCAGAGCGCTTTATAAATTCATGAAAACCGGGCCCCTGCATTAACGCCAATATTTCGCTGCGCAATTGTTCGTCTGTTAATCCAGCAACCTCCGCCAGACGCTGTTCACTGGGTATTTCTCCGCGCAAAAACAAACTTGCCCGGCGATAACTTTGCTCGGGGTTTTCCAAAACTACCTGCGTTTTCTCAGGCGCCTGGTTTTGCCCCGCGTCATTTTCTGCGCGCAGCCAGGCAACCATGGCTTGTGCACACGCCTCATCACATGCGTCGGGATTACTAATGGGCATGCTGCGCGCGATGGTATTGATAACCGAGTTACTTTCCAGAGCGAGCAATATTGACGAGCCCTGAGGCTGGCCACTGCCTTTATTACCGTGACAAGCCTGGCACTGCTGCTGATAGAGCTTTGCAATTGCGATATCTTCATCCGGACTTTCATCGGGCAACGGCTCAAGCGTATTATCCGAGCCCGAATCATTAATTTCGTCAGGAGCTGAGCCTGAACCTAAACCCGAGCCCAGGTTCGAATCCGATTCTAAGTCCGGATCCGAATCCAAGTCTGGCAGCAAAGAAGGGCTGGGCCGAGGCTCAGAGCCGGAATTCGGACTTTGCCCTTCAGCCACAGCCGAGTTATCGCTGGGTGTATCTTGCCCGCTATCGTCAGCGACTTCGATATTGGGAGATAAAGTGACGCCGCCGCAAGCCGTTAACAGCAGTAGCAACAAAACAGTTGTTATGGATAAAACAGAATGCATGATTCCAACCCTCGTTATGGTTGGTGCATTTTAGAAAGCTCATGCAGCTGCAGTCTGTAGACCTAAGAGGTTAGTCCCGCAGGCTTAGACCAAAAAAAACGGGGCTAAAAAGCCCCGTTTTTTTCAAAGTGTGAAACAAGCCCTTGCTTAGCAGCTATAGACTTAAGATTTTTTCACCTCTGGCGATACCACTAACCCCAGAGCGCACAACTTCAATAATCGCCGCTTCACCGACAGCGGCGATAAATGCATCGAGCTTTTCACTGTCGCCGGTGATTTGAATGCAATAGACAGACGGGGTGACATCGACAATCATGCCGCGAAAAATATCGACACAGCGCTTTACTTCAGCGCGCTGCGCACCGGTGGCGCGCACTTTAATCAGCATTAATTCGCGCTCAATGTGCGCGCCTTCACTTAAATCTACCAATTTAACCACGTCGATCAAACGATTTAAGTGCTTGGTGATCTGCTCAATTTTGTGATCGTCACCGATGGTCATCAACGTCAAACGCGACAGCGATGTGTCCTCGGTCGGAGCCACCGTTAAGCTCTCGATATTGTAGCCGCGCTGGCTAAATAAACCGACCACCCGGCTCAAAGCGCCGGGTTCGTTTTCCATCAGAATCGAGATAATACGTTTTCTATTCATTAAGTACGCTCCGTCTTGCTGATCAACATGTCGCGCATGGAGCCGTTTGGCGCAACTTGCATGGGGTAAACGTGCTCACTTGGATCGACATAAATATCCATAAACACGGTTTTATCTTTCATGGCAAAACACTCTTCAAGCTTCTGTTTCAGCTCAGAGCGCTTGGTCACTTTCATACCGACGTGGCCGTAAGCCTCCATCAATTTTGGAAAGTCCGGCAGCGAATCTTCATACAAGCTTTCAGAGTAACGGCTACCGTATTGCATATCCTGCCACTGCTTCACCATGCCGAGCGCCTGATTGTTTAAGCAGATAATTTTTACCGGCAGGTTGTATTGCGTCAGCGTGCTTAGCTCTTGGATACACATTTGAATAGAGCCTTCGCCTGTCACACACACAACATCGGCGTCGCGGTGCGCGTACTTAACACCGAGCGCCGCAGGCAGGCCAAAACCCATGGTGCCGAGACCGCCGCTGTTAATCCAGCGCCGCGGCTTATCAAACTGGTAATACAGTGCCGAAAACATCTGGTGCTGCCCAACGTCCGAACAAACATAAGCGTCGCCATTGGTCACCTCCCAAAGCGCACGCACCACCTCCTGCGGCTTGAGCATATCGCTGCTGGTATCGTAGTTGGGCTTGTCGATAATGTTGTAGCGCTCACGCCACTGGTTGATCTGCTCCCACCAGCTTTCCAGCGCAGCATCGCCGGGCTTGTCCTGGCTCTGCTTGACCAGCTCAAGCATTTCGTCAAGCACACTATCGACCGGGCCAACGATGGGTACATCGGCGGTAATGGTTTTAGATATCGACGCCGGATCAACATCAATATGAATGATCTTGGCATTCGGGCAGAACTTGCTCGGCGTATTGGTCACACGATCATCAAAGCGCGCACCGGCACAGAGAATCACATCGGCGTGATGCATGGCGGTATTCGCCTCCACCGTGCCGTGCATACCGAGCATGCCGAGAAACTGCTTGTCGGTTGCAGGATAGGCGCCAAGCCCCATCAAAGTGTTGGTCACCGGGAAGTTCAGAAGGCGCGCAAGCTCGGTAAGCTGCTCAGATGCCTCACCCTGAACTACACCGCCGCCGGCGTAAATAACCGGGCGACTCGCCGCAAGAAGTAAGGCAACCGCTTTTTTAATCTGCCCGCTGTGGCCTTTTAACGCCGGGGTATACGAGCGAATTTTAACCTTGTCCGGATAACTGTAAGCGTAGGTATCAATGGGGTTAGTAATATCTTTAGGTACATCAATAACCACGGGGCCGGGGCGCCCGGTTGTGGCGATGTAAAACGCTTTTTTCACCGTCTCGGCAATATCGCGCGCGTCTTTAACCAAGAAGCTGTGCTTCACAATCGGGCGGCTGACGCCAACCATGTCTGTTTCCTGAAACGCATCTTCACCAATTTTATCCGACACAACCTGGCCGGAAATCACCACCATTGGAATAGAGTCCATATACGCCGTAGCGATGCCGGTGATCGCATTGGTTGCGCCGGGGCCAGAGGTAACCAGCACCACACCGGGTTTGCCGGTAGCGCGCGCGTAGCCGTCTGCCGCGTGCGTCGCGGCCTGCTCGTGGCGCACCAGCACGTGGCGCACGCGCTGCTGGCGAAATATTGCGTCGTAAATATGAAGCGCCGCGCCGCCTGGGTAACCAAAGATGCAGTCAACACCTTCATCAGCCAGAGAGCGGATCAGCATGTCACCGCCGGAAAGCATTTCCACTTTCTTATCCTCTTCTTGCATGGATCGCTAGTCTCAATTTGTATTTTCAATAACGAAAACGGCAGCAGCCTAAGTGCTGCCAGCAAAATCAATATGTCGGGCACAGAACTGCGCATCAACGCACAGACTCTCGCCGTAGAAGCCCGGTGGCCACCTAGTGTTCTATTATTCGCGATTGTATGGAACAGCGCCGTTACGTCTGTTCGATGTCCACCGGCGGGCGTTGGTATACCCGTTAGAAATGGTCAGCCAGAGTGTTGCCCCGGCCTTTGATACGCTCACACAGCTTTACATCGGCGTGGCGCAGTATCGCGAAGCGATATTTTCTCAACTAAGCCTTCAAAGTCAAGACCTTGCTACAATTTGGCCTACCCAGCGCACAAAACTTGAGCACTTGGCCTGGCACATATTTATTCGGCCGGGCTTTGCCCTATACTAAAGGCTGACTTATTCCGTACCCAACGGACGTTAACCAAGCCGCTTTACAGGAAATAACTATGAATTTACTGCCTAAGTTAGCAGTAAGCGCAAGCCTACTGATCACCGCTGCTAGCCTAAGCTTGCCGAGCTCAGCCGGCGAATACTGGCGCTGGAAGGGCGAAGACGGAGTTGTACACTACGGCTCAACCCCGCCTCACGGCGTTGAGGCCGAGCGTGTTACCACTCGCGGTGACGGCTCAAAATCGCCGAGCGCAAGCAACAATAGCAGCGCAGATGAGCAAACTGGCAACGATACAAAGCTCGCCGCCCAGCAGCAAGAACTCAAAGCTCAGCGCCAAAAAGAGTGCAAAGCAGAGCAGGATCGCCTGTCGACACTCAAAAGCAGCGGCAGCCGTATACGCATTCAAGAGAGCGATGGCAGCTCACGCTATCTGAGCCCGGAAGAAATTGCCAAGGAAATCGATATGAGCCAGCAGTTTCTTAAAGACGCCTGTGGTAAATAAGGCGCCGCTGACAAGCAAGCACACAAAAAAGCCGAGCGTTAGCTCGGCTTTTTTGTGTGTATCGATAAACATTTACAACAAGCTCGTTTAATAAAGCTATTTAGTAAAACTAAGCTGCCCGGCGTCCAGGCCGACCTTAATCATATCTCCAGCGACAAAATCGCCGGCCAAAAGCCTTTCGGCCAAGGTGTTCTCAAGCAGGCTCTGAATAGCGCGTTTTAGTGGGCGAGCGCCGTAAACCGGGTCGTAGCCGGCTTCGGCAATCAAGTCCATCGCCTCGTCGCTAATCTGCAGTTGTAAGTCCCGCTCGGCCAAACGCGCTTTAAGCCTGTCAATTTGAATCGTGGCGATACCCCGAATTTGGCTCTCACCAAGCGGGTGGAACACAACGGCCTCGTCGATGCGATTAATAAACTCCGGCCTAAAATGCGTGCCGACCACATTCATCACCGCAGCTTTCATCGCTTCGTAGCGATTTTCGTTCAGCACATCATCCGACGTTGCCGAACCGTCAAAACTGATGCTATCGAAGGCTTTATTTTCAGTGATTTCCTGAATGGCGTCGGAACCGAGGTTAGACGTCATCACCACAACCGTATTGCGAAAATCAACCGTACGCCCCTGGCCGTCAGTTAAACGCCCGTCTTCTAGCACCTGCAATAAAATGTTAAAGACATCGGGATGCGCCTTTTCAACCTCATCGAGCAAGAGCACCGAATACGGCTTGCGGCGCACAGCTTCGGTCAAATACCCGCCCTCTTCATAACCGACATAGCCAGGCGGCGCACCGATCAAGCGCGCAACGCTGTGCTTTTCCATAAACTCACTCATGTCGATGCGTACCATTGCATCTTCACTGTCAAACAAAAAGGTTGCCAGAGTTTTACACAGCTCGGTTTTACCGACACCGGTCGGGCCTAAAAACAGGAAAGAACCGTTGGGCCTGTTCGGGTCACTCAAACCGGCGCGCGCGCGCCTTACCGCATTCGCGACCGCAACTACGGCTTCTTTCTGGCCGATAACACGCTGATGCAGCACCTCTTCCATACGCAGAAGTTTTTCGCGCTCGCCCTCGAGCATTTTGCTCACTGGTATGCCCGTCCACTTTGATACCACTTCGGCGATTTCTTCATCCGTCACTTTATTGCGCAGCAAAGTCGTATCCTGCATCTCTGCTTGCGCAGCCATATCGAGCTGTTTCTCGAGATCGGGAATAATGCCGTACTGCAGCTCACTCATACGCGCTAAATCACCGGCGCGGTGAGCGGCTTCTAAATCGAGGCGCGCCTGCTCCAGAGTACTTTTGATTTCCTGGGTACCTTTAAGTGCAATTTTTTCAGCGCGCCATATTTCATCGAGTTCGGCAAACGCGCGTTCAGCTTGGTCTATTTGCTGTTCAATTTTTTCAAGGCGCGCACGCGAGGCTTCGTCTTCATCTTTTTTCACCGCCTCTCGCTCAATTTTTAATTGAATCAAACGGCGCTCGAGCTTGTCCATTTGCTCAGGCTTGGAGTCGATTTCCATGCGAATGCGGCTCGCTGCCTCGTCAACCAAATCAATCGCCTTGTCAGGCAACTGCCTGTCGGTGATATAGCGCTGACTTAATTTTGCCGACGCAATAATTGCTGAATCAGTAATGTTGACGCCGTGATGAACTTCATAGCGCTCTTTTAAGCCGCGCAAGATAGCAATCGTGTCCTCTTCGGAGGGCTCGTCAACCAAGACTTTTTGAAAACGGCGCTCAAGCGCGGCATCTTTTTCAATAAACTGGCGGTATTCATCGAGTGTGGTGGCGCCGACACAGTGCAGCTCGCCGCGAGCCAAAGCTGGCTTGAGCATATTGCCGGCATCCATTGCCCCGTCGGCTTTGCCTGCGCCAACCATCGTATGTAACTCATCGACAAATAAAATAATTCGGCCTTCTTGCTTGCCGAGTTCATTGAGCACCGATTTTAAGCGCTCCTCAAATTCGCCGCGAAACTTCGCCCCGGCCAGCAAAGAGCCTAGATCCAGGCTTAATAGGCGCTTATTTTTTAAACCTTCGGGAACTTCACCATTGACAATGCGCTGCGCCAAACCCTCGACGATTGCAGTTTTACCCACACCCGGCTCACCAATTAACACCGGATTGTTTTTAGTGCGGCGCTGCAGTACCTGCACAGTGCGACGAATCTCGTCATCGCGACCAATAACCGGATCGAGCTTGCCCGACTCGGCGCGCGCGGTTAGATCGACAGTATATTTTTCAAGCGCCTGACGGTTCTCTTCCGCCTCCGGGTTATCAACGGTTTCACCGCCGCGTACATTTTTAACCGCGCGCTCCAAACTCGCCAGTTCACCGCAGGCCAGCAATAACTTGGCGATATTAAATTTGCCATCGCGCATGGCAGCGATCAGCACACTTTCACTGGAAATAAATTTGTCTTTGTTTTCCTGCGCGTGTTTGTCGGCCAGGTTCAGCAAGCGCCCCAGCTCCGGCGACATGCTGATATCGCCGGTTGGCGAACTGATACTCGGCAAAGCGTCGAGCGCTTTATTTAATTCATTGCGCAGAGCATTTAAATCAAAGTTGGCCGCCTGCAGCAGCGGGCGCACGGTGCCACCGCGCTGATCAAGCATGGCTTGCAGCAGGTGCAAAGGGTCTAAATTAGCGTGATCCCGGCCAATCGCCAGCGACTGAGCATCCGAAAGCGCCATCTGCAAAGGGTTGGTTAGTCTGTCAATTCGCATACATTCACCGTTACAAAAACAAAATAAGCGCTACCGCTCAGTGGCCCGCCAAAAGAGCTGTAACACGTTAGTGAATAAATAGGGGCGATAACGCTAATAACAAGTTTTTTGCGTATGCAATAAGCGTGTTTTGGCGTAAAAAAACTTAGTCAGCCAGCCAGATTAATGAAGCCATGCGACCGCAGCGGCCGTCTCGGCGATAGGAAAAAAAGCGCTGTTTATCGCTGTAGGTGCAAAAGTCGCCGCCGTAAATCTGTCTCACCCCGAGCGCACAAAGCTCGGAGCGGGCCAGACGGTATAAATCGGCAAAAAATTTGTTGGCGCCCGATGTATCTTGCTTGGCGCGCTCGCAAAAAGCGTGTGCGATTGGCTCGGCAAAACGGCGCTGCGCTTGCGCGTTCTCAAAGGCTTGCCTGACATCCTCGCCCACTTCAAATGCGGCTTGTGATATCGCCGGCCCAAGATAGACCATCAGCTCACTTGCCGGCGCGTCAAATGCGGCAACGGCACGACTGACAATACCGTCGGCCAGTCCCTTCCAGCCGGCGTGCACAGCGGCCACTTGCGAACCGGCCTTATCGCAAATAAGCAGCGGCAAACAATCTGCCGTCATCACCACACAAGCCACGCCCGCCTTTTTGGTATAGCTCGCATCGGCCTCAATCGGCTCGGCCAAAGAACAGTCAAGCTCAACAAGCTCGGTACCGTGCACTTGCGTTAGCCACTGCAGTTTAGGGGAGGCGCTCGCCCGGTTCTGTAAAGACTCACTTAAGCGCTGACGATTTAACTGAACACAACTATCGAGATCACCGACGTGCGACGCCAGATTGAAGCTGTCAAAAGGCGCAGCGCTGACACCGCCGTCTCGTGTTGTCAGCGCGGTTTTTACCGAAGCCGGGGCAGGCCACTTAGCCTGAAAAAGCATCGGCTCGCTGCCTCATTGCACTCAACAAAGCGGAAAAGTCCTCAGCTAAAGGTAGCTCCCAGCTCATCGTTTCACCGCTGCACGGGTGAATCAAACCGAGCGCTTTGGCGTGCAGGGCCTGGCGCGAAAAAGCGAGAGCTGCTGCCAGGCTGGCATCATGTTTTTCAGCCGCTGTCCACTTTGCCCCGTATACAGGGTCGCCGATCAGGCTGTGCGACAGGTGCGCCATATGCACACGAATCTGATGGGTGCGCCCGGTCTCAAGCTTGAGTTCCATCAGCGCAAAACCTTTGAGCTTGCTCAAGCGCCGGTAGTGTGTGCGCGCCTCTTTACCGCCGCTTGTGAGCACCGCCATTTTGGTTCGCTGGCTGCTGTGGCGGCCGATGGCGGCATCGACACAGCCTTCAGCGGCTGGTTCACCGCGAACCAAGGCCCAATAACGGCGAGTGACCGTGCGCGCCTGCAGCTGCTCAACCAGCGACAACTGAGCTTTTAGGCTTTTGGCAACCACCATCAAGCCCGAGGTACCTTTATCGAGTCGGTGCACTATGCCGGCCCTTGGAATCTGCGCGAGTTCAGGGCAGTAATGCAATAAACCATTGAGCAGCGTGCCCGACCAATTGCCGGCCGCAGGGTGCACTACCAGCCCCGCAGGCTTGTTTACCACGAGTATATGTTCGTCTTCAAAACAGATATCGAGCGCCATTGCTTCGGGTAAAAATGCGCCGTCGGCCGCCAGCTCCGCCTCCAGCTCAAGAAGTTCGCCACCGCCGAGTTTGCTATTGGGCTTAAGGCTGCGGCCATCGATAGTTAAAGCGCCGCTTTTGATCCAGTCTTTTAAGCGCGAGCGGCTAAAATCCGGGAACATCGCTGCCGCCGCCTGGTCTAAACGCGAGCCGGCATAGATCGTCGGTACAATTTCGCTGAGCTGAATACTTGAGCTGGGTGTCGTCATTGTTTTTCGCCGGCCGCCTAATTACACTGTCGGCCCTGATTTACTGACTAGCGGTGCGCTTTAAAGCTTGAACACCGCCGTTGAACTAGCACCTCACGATAGAAATAGCGCGGAGTGCTGAAAACGCGGCATCATGCGCCGCGCCAAGACTGATTACAAGCGTTGATTCTAGAATGTCGAACTACTTTCGTTCAAATCGCCAGAGCACCTTTCTGGCCAGTGTGTGCCTATCTCTTACTTTGTTAGTCGGCTGTGCCAGCGACGAAGACTACGGGCGAGGCAGCGAACAGGAAGTTTTTGAGCGCGCTCAGCGCTACCTCGACAGCTACAGCTGGGAGCTCGCTATCGACACCTTGCAGGCGCTGGAAGAAAACTTCCCCTTTGGCACCTATGCCGAGCAAGCCCAGCTTGAGTTAATCTACGCCTATTATAAAGCCGGCGAATTTGAAGCGGCGCTGGCCAGTGCCGATCGTTTTATCCGCTTGCACCCGCAGCACCGCAACGTCGACTACGCCTTTTATATGCGCGGTATCGCCAGCTTTTACAATGACTCGGTGTTCTCTTCATTTTTCCCGGTCGATACAACTATGCGCGACCCGGGCACCGCCAAAGAAAGCTTTAACCACTTTGCCGAGCTGCTCAACGAGTATCCGCAAAGCCCTTATGCGCTCGATGCTGAAAAGCGCATGATTTATCTGCGCAACACGCTCGCCCGCGCCGAGATCAACGTCGCCAACTACTACTTTAAGCGCGGCGCCTATCTCGCCGCTGCCAACCGCGGCCGCTGGGTTGTTGAGAATATGCAAGGCACCCCCGCCGTGCCCGACGCGCTGGCCGTTATGGCCCAGGCTTATCATTTAATCGATATGCAGCCGCTGTCGGAAGATGCGATCAAAGTATTGAAGTACAACTATCCACACTACCCGGCACTGGAAGACGGCGAATTTGACTACCAGTACGGCAGTGATCAGGACCGGTCCTGGGTTAGTTATGTCACCTTTGGTGTATTCGACAAGCGCCCGAGCATCAAGTTTGACACAAGAAAAGTCTACGACCCGTTTTACGATGAAGACAGCGCGGGCGACATCCTGGAGCCGCCCGCCGGCTGAAGCCGCCCAACACTTGGGCAAGTGCGTGTGCATTTGCCCAGCCAACGAAAGCTCACCCCGCTTCCCCACTCGCGGCTAAATATTAATCGCCAATTTTCCAACCATTGGTAATTGGATAGCGCCGGTCGCGGCCAAATGCGCGGCTGGATATGCGAATACCAACTGGCGCTTGGCGGCGTTTGTATTCGTTCACATCAACTAAGCGCAGCACCTTGCGCACATCAGCGGCATCAAAACCGCGCGCAATAATCGCTTCGGCGCTCTGGTCTTCTTCAACATACAACTGCAGAATTTGGTCGAGTACCTCATAGTCTGGCAACGAGTCACTGTCGACCTGGTCCGGGGCCAATTCAGCCGATGGCGGGCGTGTAATCACATTTTCCGGGATCACATCGGAACGCGTATTGCGGTAACGCGCCAGCTCAAATACCGTCACCTTCGGCACATCCTTAAGCACGTCGAGGCCACCGGCCATATCTCCGTACAGCGTCGCGTAGCCAACCGACATCTCGCTCTTGTTTCCGGTGGTAAGTACCAGGTAGCCAAGTTTGTTGGAGATGGCCATCAACAATACACCGCGGCTGCGCGCCTGCAGATTTTCTTCGGTGGTATCGCGTTTGCTGCCTGCTAACACGGGCTCAAGCGCCAGCATAAACTGCTCATAAATATGCTCGATGCCTATAGAGTGGTATTCAACGCCCATGCGCCTGGCCTGCTCGCTGGCATCGTCTTTACTCATCTGCGAGGTATAGTGAAACGGCATCATCACAGCCTGCACACGCTCTGCACCGAGCGCATCGACCGCAACGGCGAGTGTCAACGCGGAATCGATGCCCCCCGATAAACCGAGCACCACCCCTTTAAAGCCGTTCTTATTGACGTAGTCGCGCACACCGAGCACCAGCGCATCGTAAATACACGCGAGCTTGTCACTGTCATAGTCTCGGTTGATCGCCTGATCACCTGCGCCAGACAAGCGCCCCTGATCAAGCTCAAGCAAGATGTTTTGCTGTTTAAACAAGCTCGCTCTGGCCGCCAGCGAAGCATCGGCGTTGATGGCAAATGAGCCGCCGTCAAAAACCAGCTCGTCTTGCCCGCCAACTTGATTTACATAGGCTATTGGAGCCTGAATCATCTCTGCTCGCTTGGCGACCAGGCGCTCGCGCTCGGCTTGTTTATCGCGATGAAACGGCGAGGCATTTAAGTTCAACACCAAATCGATATTTTCAGTTTTGAGCTCTTCGAGCGGGCTGCCATCCCAAATGTCTTCACAGATGCTCAGCGCCAGTTTGACACCTTTGAACTCAAACTCCGCTTTGCTCTGACCCTCGACAAAATAACGCTTTTCATCAAAAACCTGATAATTCGGCAAGCAGCGTTTGGCGTATTCAAACAAGAGCTGCCCATCGACAATCACACCGGCCATATTCAACAAGCCGCGCTCGCTCTGGCGGGGGTAACCAACCACCAGGGCGCAGGGCAGCCTGGCATCGATCAGTACCTGCAACGCTCTATCGACACGTCGCTGTAAACTCGGCCGTAGCAACAAATCCTCAGGCGGATAACCGCAGAGCGTTAACTCGGGGAAAAGCACTAAATCAACGGCCTTCTCTGCTAAAATATCGCGCGCTGTTTGCAGGATTAACTGAGCGTTGCCGTCTATATCGCCGACAAGGGGGTTCAGTTGCGCCAGGGCGAGGCTTAATTTGGACATGCTGGGAAAACTCCGGTAATGCAGCGAGGGCGGTATTGTCCGCTAAAGTAGAAAATGAAGCAAAACGGAATATCAATGCAAAACAGCCCGGCCCCGCGCCGTGATTTCAGTCAACAAGCCCTGCAAGTCTATCTCTACTACCGCTTGGTCCTGGCCGCACTTTTAGTTGGTATGCACTTTTCAGGCGTCGCCGGAGAAGTGCTCGGCGCCCTGTCATCGGTACTCTACAGCCAGGTCAGCCTCGCTTATCTCGCAATGGTCTGCTTAAGCCTGCTGCTGCGCCCAAGTCACAGCACCAAATACAGCCCCTACTTTCTCCACCTGTTTTTTATCACGGATATCGCCGCGCTGTTTTTACTCATCCACGCCAGTAAAGGTATTGAAAGCGGGCTGCCGTATCTGTTGATTGTCAGTGTTGCGATGAGTTCGATGTTTGTGCGCGCCCAGGTTGCCTACGCCTACGCGGCGCTAATTAGCATCGGCCTGTTGCTCGAGGCCTGGCTGCTACAGGATTACGATAAAAACCCAACCAAAACGATTTTTACCAGCGGCTTGCTCGGCTTGGTAGCGTTTATCGTCAGCTTTACCTTAAGTCACGTTAGCACCAAGCTCAGACAAGAAAGTGCCGAAAGTGAAGAGCGCAACCGACAAATAAAGAACTTGCAATTTATTGCACAAAATATCATCACTCGTATGCAAACCGGTATTATCGTTGTCGATGCTGCCAAGCGCATAGAACTAATGAACAGCTCAGCCAAGCTGCTGTTAGGCCTCGATAATACACAAACAGAATATGGCAGCCTAATCGCCGATTACAAAGAAATAGCGCCGCTGCTAAACGACTGGCAACGCTTGCTCGAAGAAAAAAGTAGTACCGTTATTCGCAGTGTTAGCGGCGCCCAATTAAAACTTAGCGCCTCCCACCTCGATGAAAACGAGCAGGGCAAGACGATTTTTTACCTGGAAGACTACGGCAGTTTTTTGCAACAAGCTCAGCAGCTAAAACTCGCCTCACTGGGGCGGCTCGCGGCAAGCATTGCCCACGAGATCCGCAATCCACTCGGGGCGATGTCGCATGCGGCGCAACTGCTCAACGAGAGCGATGAGCTGCCAAAGAGCGAGCGGCGCCTGACCGAAATCATTTTAAACAATAGCGTTCGCGTCAACGACATTATCGAAAATACCTTAAACCTCAGCCGCCGGCGCGAACCCAAACCGGAACAGATCAATCTGGCAACCTGGCTGCCGCATTTTATTAATGACCACCAGGCCCACCGTCAGGGCGCAATCAACCTACATGTACACTCAAGCTCACTGCTTACAAAATTTGATCCGACTCACTTGAGTCAAATCCTATCAAACTTGGTGGATAACGGTTTGCGTTACAGTCAAAAGCAAACTGGCGAAGCGCGCATCGAGCTCGAAGCGGGCGTCGCACACAATGACGAGCGCGCCTACATTGAGGTGATTGATTACGGCAAAGGTATAGACGATGAAAAGCTCAACGAAATTTTTGAGCCATTTTACACCACCGACAGCCAGGGCTCAGGCTTGGGCCTGTATATCAGCCGCGAACTTGCGCAAATTAATAATGCCAACCTGCACTACCGCCGCAACGCCAACAAACTTAGCTGTTTTCGTATAGACTTCTCACATTACCAACGCATGCGATAGACCATGAGAAACACACGCGCTTTAATTATTGATGACGAACCAGATATCCGCGAGCTGTTAAGTCTGACCCTGCTGCGCATGGGCATGGACTGCGACGCCGCCGCCGATGTCGGCGAGGCCTTCACCTATTTAAAAGACAATGAATACAATATTTGCCTGACGGATATGAAATTGCCCGATGGCACAGGCTTGGATGTTGTGCGCTACATTCAGGCAAACTTGCCCGGTTTGCCCGTGGCGGTGATTACCGCGCACGGCAATATGGACACGGCAATCGAAGCGATGAAGGCAGGAGCGTTTGACTTTCTCAATAAGCCTGTCGACCTAAAAGCGTTACGCCAGCTTGTCGATGCTGCGGTTAGCTCCAGCCAGCTGCAAACGTCAACAAACGACGAGATCGATGGCCAAATCGATATCATTGGTGAGTCGAGTGCCGTATTAAAGCTTAAGTCTTCAATCAAAAAGCTGGCTCGCTCACAAGCCCCAGTTTATATCAGTGGTGAATCGGGCACGGGTAAAGAGCTTGTCGCCCGCGCTATTCACAAACTCGGCCCGCGCGCCGATCAGGCTTTTGTCCCGGTTAACTGCGGTGCAATTCCATCGGAGCTTGTTGAAAGTGAGTTTTTTGGCTACAAAAAAGGCGCATTTACCGGCGCCCACCAAGACAGTGAAGGCCTGTTTCAGGCGGCGAGCGGCGGCACACTGTTTTTAGATGAAGTTGCCGACCTGCCGCTATCCATGCAGGTAAAAATACTGCGCGCGATTCAGGAAAAAGCCGTTCGCCCTGTCGGCACACAAAACGAAGTCAACGTTGATGTGCGTATACTTTCTGCAACACATAAAGATTTAAATGCGCTGGTCAGCAAAGGCGAATTTCGCCAGGATCTGTTTTATCGCCTCAATGTTATTCAACTCGATGTACCGCCCCTTCGGGAACGCAGAGAAGATATCAAACCGCTGGTAAAGCATATCCTAAGCCGCTTAGACAGCGATCTTGGCGATGAGCACACCAGCATTAGCGCCGAGGCCTTGGATAAACTCAAACAATACTCGTTCCCCGGAAATATTCGCGAGCTGGAAAATATTCTAGAACGCGCATTTACCCTGTGTGATCACGAAAAAATAGGCACTGAAGATCTGCAGCTGCAAGCGGCCATCCTCGATGATGAACAAACGGGCATGCCCAGGGCCAGCAGCACCAATCACTTTAAGCAAGCCCTGGCCTGCGGCTCAATCGACGCCTACCTCGAAGAGATAGAAAAAGAAATTTTACTCGATGCGCTTGAGAAAGACCGCTGGAACAAAACCAACGCGGCCAAAACCCTCGGTATCAGTTTTAGGAGCTTTCGCTACCGTCTTAAAAAACTCGACCTGGACAATCAAAACGACAGCGAAGAAAACTAGTATTTCTTGTAGAGCAGAGCTGAAACAACAATTAAATAAGCAGTAGAACACCGACCGTAGGCCGAGCAAGGAGCAAAGGCCTATCGCACCCGCTTCAAGGAGGAAGCCATGCCAAAGCAGCAGGGTTTAACCGTGCTCAACCTTGTATTTAGCTTGAGCATTGTCGCTATTTTATGCGGCATCGCAGTGCCGAATATGAATCATTTTGTTCAGAAAAAACGCGCTGACTACGCGCTAAATTTAATTGCCGTTGAGCTAAATTATGCGCGCAGCCATGCGATTAATTCCCGCCAGCACACCATCGTTTGCCCAAGCAAAGATCAGCAAAAGTGCAACAATGATTGGAACCTGGATCGCATGGTCTTTGTTGACAGCAATCAAAACGAAGTACGGGATGAGCATGAAAGTCTACTCAGCTTGCACAAGGGCTTGAGCAGTCAACACCGTGTGCGCTGGCGCTCGTTTGGCAACAAGGCGTTTGTGCGTTTTGATCTTCGCGGTTCAACACTATTTCAAAGTGGACGTTTTTACTGGTGCAATGATACCGAAACAATCAAGCGCCAACTAATCGTCTACCGCAGCGGCCGCATCCGCAAAGTCGCCGAATCGCAGCTCCAGGCGAGTTGTGGTTAACGCCAGCAAAAATCCGTATCGGCGCCCGCACTGCTTCGGGTACCACGACTGTCCAAGCTCAAACGTGTGCATTGATCACTGCTTTTTAGGCTGATCGCGGCAACTTTAAAATAAGTGCACTTAGTCGCGGCGGGCCCACAACCAGAAGGCCCCGTCTCGATATGAAGCTGGTAGTGCCCCTCCGGGCTTTTATCGGAAGTAAGCCCCAAATCAGAATAAACCGAGCTGTAGCTAATCATTTCCGTAAACAAGCTCTCCTGGCGGGAGACAACATGCATTAAAAGAGCCTTGGCATCCGCTCGGCGGCCGCGTTCAATCGAGGCTTGGTACGACGGCAGCGCCACCGCAGCAAGAACCGCGACAATCGCTAATACCGTGATCAATTCAATTAAGGTAAACCCAGTGCGAGCTCTTTGCATTAAATCAAAACTCTATCGAAGAATGGACCAATTAACCCGGCGCGACTTTGTTTTTGGGCTCACCAGAGTCTCAACAACATTAATATCGCCATCTCGCCCCGGAACAAAAGCTTTGCTGTCAGAGAAAAGTAAATCAAGTGGTAGCTGATCGAGTGTTACCGAAGCTTGAGCGACGTCGTAATTAAACACCTGAAAACTCGGTGTTGTGCCGCTAAAAATGCCGGCTGCCATTAGATGACCTTGACCACCTCGCTCGCATTTTTCATTGTTTGGCGACCACGAGGCAAATAATATAAGTTCACCCACTGCCACAGGATTAACAAAAACGCGCTCACCGCTCGCAGGCAAATCCATTCGCCAGCCCTTAGCTTTGCTGTAATCAACCGCATGATTACTTAAGCGCCGATAAGGTATTGCCACACTAGCCTGCGAAATCGTCTGGCGCTGTAAATTGTTCGGGCTGAGCCCACCGACCCCACTATCCCAAACGCCATAAAAACTTTGAGTATGATCGTTATTAATATCGGCTTGGGTTAAGTACTGCCCGGTACCAAATAAAACAAAGGTATTTGGCTCTGTATCAGCTGCGCCTTTTTCAGCATGGCCAACCACCGCCGGCGCAACCGTAATGGGTTGATCTGCGCTCATACACGGCCCATTGCTGTTGCAGGTACTAAATAAGGGTTGCGGCTTGCCGTTTTTTGTGTGCGCCACCTGCCACTGACTGGCATCCGGGGAAGAGAGGTCAAAGGCCCACATATTTCCATATAGGTCACCGGCATAGACCCTATCGACAATGGCATCGCTGTTAAGATCAATCAAAGTCGGCGACGACAAACCATTGCATTTTTTTATATCAGCACAAGCGCTATTTGAGGCTGGGCCAAGGCCCGTAGCAATGCGACGAAAAGAGCGATTGCCATCGCTCTCTGCCCGGCCATCTAGATATAAAACATATAAATACGCCTGACCGTCACCGCCACTTTCAGCGTCGTTGCCATAACCGTTGCCAAAAATCGCCGCCCACTCACCGTTGTTTAACTTTGTAAGTTGTGGGCGGGAAAAACCATAACCGAGCTTGTCATCAATAAATTCATTTTTAATTGCTCTGGCAACTTGTTGCTCTGAGCTGAAGCTCTCCGGATTCGTGATGTCCAGAACATAAAGCCCCCTACCACCTGCGCCAAGAGCACCGACTAAATACGTTCGCCACTGGCGGTCGATAACAACATCCGCAATCGTTGGTGTAGCATCAACATAAGCTTTGTGAGTGTACTCGGGGTCGGCGAGCCAATGTAATCCCCGCTTATTTTTATCGCTAAACACTAAGCCGGGAATATAGGCAAAGAGCTCTTCACCAGTATCTGCATCAAATGCGTGTAACATGCCGTCATTAGCGCCAACATAAATAATCCCTGGTCGGCCTATATTCGCCGTGACAAAGGCCTGATATGGTACGGAGGCACTTTCTATATGGTTAGGATAGGGCTGCTCTGGCTTTGCCACGAACTGTGGAATCGAGTGAACAATATCGCCCAAGACATAAGCCCCCGAGCGAGCTCGAAAACGCGTATCACTGTTGTCACCGCGTATCCACGCAACAATCGCCTCAATATATTTTTGCTCAGCCACTTGCCCGAAGCGAAGGTCGGCAAGTTGCGCTGCACTGAGCTCATTTTCAGAAAGCGTATTAAGGTTTTTAGGCGCGCGAAATGCCACACCTTTTACACCGTTGTAGGTAACTATACGCCGATCAGTGTGCCCGAGCTGCGGCGCAGCTAGCCGATTTTTAAGAAGCTCGGCAGCGGAAAACAATGGCTCTCCGGTCGCAGCAGTATTTTTTCCGCCTGATAACATAAACGCGCGCAGATCCCCACTCCAGTGCTGTGGAAAGAAACTGCTTTGGTAAATATAGCTGCCGTACTTGCAACTTGAGGCGTTAAGCACCGCAGGCGCTGACGCTAACTCCGAGTGATTTAATATGCTCTCGACCATAGCATGTAAACCCGCTTGCACAGCCTTAGGGCTAAGCGCGGCGTAAAAGCTACCCCGCCCATTTAGCGCAGCGTGCAGCAAATCATCGACGGCACTTTTATCTTCAGCGGTTACTGCCGGCCTGGGCCAAGTAAGCGGTACATTTATCCAGCTTATTTTCCCGTCACTGCTGGAAGTAGCGCTGGGTAAAGGCCCTGTAATCGCTCCCGGCAAAGCAAAGGCAATACTGTAGGTCAGCATATGCTGGCCGGGGTTGTTATCGGCGGGATTTTTTGAACGAACCTTATTGGCCAGCGCCGACATATCTGCTGCATAAAAATGCATGGCGATATCTGCGAGACTGCCTGAATAGGCATCTGCGTAGGGATAGCCAGCATAAGGCTGATTAATATCACCATCCGCGTTGCCATAGTCACCTTCGTAGCGCGGCACATCACCTTCATTGGCAGCGGCATCGGTTATCAACACAGTATAATTATGCTGACAAGCCCCACCTTCCTGTGCTGATAAAATGGGGCTGGGCGGTGCAGTGGAATCACTTACGAAAGACTTATCAACACTCTTACCCCAGTAGTAGCGCCCGGCGTTTTCCAAGGATCGGCGAAGCGGAGTCATCTTATTCTGGCCGAGCTCAACAATCGCCTCGAGCAAGGCCTGTTTGTGCGCCGTAGCTAAGCCAACGTTGTCAACGGTATCTTTTATTTCTGTAGCTACATCGGCATCATTATTAATTGTTGCGAGGCCAACTCTTAAGTTTGTCTGATGAATAAGATCCAACATTGATGCTGTCACAACAAAACGGGGCTTGCGATGGTAGACAAACCAGTTGGCGTAATTCTGTTTTTCCTTCTGGCTCATTAGCCCGACGGGCATAAAATGGCTGTTGTCAATTTTGACATCGGAAAAGCCAGATAACTCTCCGCATTCACCTTGCTCAAAGCTTCCAAGCTTAGCCGCATCATCCCACCGCACATAACCGTAACCGCGCTGCAGTGGGTCAACAGAAAAAAGCGATCCCCCACTAGGCAGAGCTTGCAGATCGACTGTCTGAGTATTCGCCACCTTGTCAGGGCCTTTTTCCGTAGGGTAAAGCAGCGCGGCATTAATGTCCGCATCGGTAAAACCAAACCACGGTTTATAGCTGAGCTGCGGATCAAAGGCGAGCGCGTTATAGCCTTTGCATAGGCGAAGCAGTTCTCTGTGACTAGCATAACATCGATCTGGGCCATTGCTTTGTTCCGCAACAGTCCAAGTATCGTATTTATTGTAAGCTGCGCCGATATTGCGCTCATCGTCACTACCGGTTTTTTCGTGCAGCCTATAATCCGTTATCGCTAAAGCACCCGGCGTCAAACGAATCTCGCTCTCCATAGAGCCCGAGTCATCTAATAAAAATAAAACGTTGGGTTTAACTTGCTCACCCAGTGACAAAGGCAAGTTACTGAGCTGATTTGCCTGAATTGACATTACTGGCTGAGCCAGCAGCAACAAACACAGCGTTAAAAACACAGCATTTATGCGCATACAGTCCACCAAGTTAGTATTCAAAACTGCCATCGCCGTAACCGGTACGAAAGACACTTTCTAATACGCTATAGATACGCTCATCGCGCGCCCAACCGATCGCCGTTATGCGAAAAAAGAACGGCTCCACACTTAACTGTTGAGCGCCGAGATTAAGACTTACGGCCGTCGTCGCGCTAGCTCGCACACTGCCCCGACCAATATATTCAATAATATAGCGAGGGTCTTTGGCCGTGACGGCAGCCTGTTCAAACAAGGCCGTTTTACTTAAACCGGGAACGGCAACAGAGTTATTTGCCGTCCAGCTGGAATCTATATTGACATCAAAGCTCTTACTCTTCTGGGCAATCGGCGCCGAGGGCCGGGGAACCACAGCATAAAGCCCTGAGTCACCGGAAAATAAGCTATTCACATCCGAGCTTTGTTTGAGATTGGCCAACAAGTAGCTTTCAGCATTCTTTAACACGAACTCTGCGGCACTTTGTGCAAGTACGTGTTGACGAAGGTTGGCCGCCATGCGCTGCTGTAACGTAAGCCCTTGCATGGCCGACAGTGCAGCCATAGACATGACCAGCAAAATAATCAGCGTAATCACTAGTGTGGCGCCGCGATGGCTCAAGGCTATTTTCACATACCACCTCAATACACCGGAAGCTGATTGCGAAGCATAAAAACCCTCGTTATCTGTTTGACCATGGGGCTCTGTGTTATTGACTTAGCGACGTGATCAAGGGAATTAAAAGCTAACGATATCTGAATACGGTCTATTGATAGTTCAGCACCAGCGTTGTTAACAGCGGCCCAGTCGCCATAGCGCAATACCTCATTTCCATCCTGCCAGCCATACAGCACATCAAACTGATGCACACCCTCAACAAGCTCTTCATTGTTGCGAAATAAAGCACAGTACTGAGGTTGTGAGCCCGTACAAGTCCCGCCCAGAGAATTTGCATTGGCACTGTTGTCAATTTTATAGATAACACGACTGTCCCCGGCATAGAGATAAGCCAAAGAGCCGTTCGCCATATTGCTATCGAGCGTATTTTCGTCCACCACAAAACGATCACCGAACTTTAAATCCAGGGTGCTGTTTTCCTGCCCGGGGTTCATCGCATGATTAGCCGGCGCCGCGCTATGCGTTGAAAAGTTAATAACACCATCGCCCGCCGGAACATTGGTAAGCATAAACACCGCAGCGCGAGCACAATTTGCGATGTAGACAATGTCACCCTGCTTTAAACTCCAGTAGTCTTTATCTGCGGTATCGAGCCTCAGCACACCTGAATTATCGCCACCGTAAGCGGTAATTAAGATACGCTGTTTGTGATCAAAAAATCGAACCGTCAATCTATCTGAGCCATTTTTCCCAACATCATCTTGCCCCAATACAGCGCGGGAAAAATCAAACTCATTATTTTTGCCAGTATTGATTTTTAATGCGTTAACCATGCGCTGCCTGGTTTCAGCGCTGGTCATGCTAAAGCAGCCACCGGCGCCGGCCTGGATAAGGTCTCTCTCTAATAAACTAAAAGCAAAGCGTGCGTTTTCTTGAATAATCGAAGAAGACAAAACAACGCGATTGTTTTGTACGGAACTGGCGTAAAGCTGAAGAACACCAGATAAAATGACTGCGGCAATCGCCATTGCAAGCAGAAGCTCAACCAGGGTCATACCACGCAGATTAAAATACGGACGCTGGAGTTTTTTCTCTATGCCCATATTCACAGCTTTAGCTCTAGCGAATAACAAGCCAGATCCACGGCCGGGTCCGGCCCGCAGGCCTTGCCCGAGGGCTGAAGCCCTTCGCTGTCCCACATAACCGTAACGGTGTATATATCAGCGCCATATTTAACTACCCCGAGCCCCATCGGTAATTGTGTTTTAATCTGTCTGGCCCACTCGGCGACAATTAAGTTTTTCTGAGCTGTTTTATCACAGCCGCCTCGGCAGTCAGGTGCCGCACTTGCGCTATGGGTGCTAACCCCGTTAAAACTAGCGTTATCATTTATGTCATCGACATTGTTATGGGCATAAATACGCTCGACCATATCCGCCGCCAACAGCGGGGCAATACTGGAAAAATAAGCGCGCTGAACACTTTTAACACTTTGAACTTGCATCGAAAGCACGCCGAGCAAAGCAAAGGCAAGAAGAAAAAACGCAACCAGCGTTTCGATCATGGTGGCGCCAGCCTGACAAGGCAGGCGCGAAGCAGAACTGCTACAACAAGTGCAGTTTGTAGAAACGAGCATATACGATTCCTTTCGAAGCTCTATTTTCTGGCTCAGCCAGGCCCTCCCTGGACTTGGCTATCAGGCTGCACATAAAGCATAAGCGCAGCCCTAATACTAGAAGATAGTTTAGGCCCGCCAATTTGCCAGGGCCAGAACAGTTAAATTGGTACGGCTGTCGGCAACAAAAAGAGAGCGCGTAAAAGAGACGCTGCCGGACTACGAAGGTATAAAGAAAGACACAACAAAAGGCAGCGCTGCGAACTTCAGTTCACAGCGCTGCCGCTAACATACAGCTACCAGCAAATAGCCGCCGTGTCGCTGCCGGAACTATCTTTAGCTGACTTTCGCCCGAGGCTATCCACCGCCAAAGAAGCGCACGTGGTATCGGCTGCCTGGCTGCCCTGGGGGCTTGCCGTTAAAGTAAAACACTGGTCGCTATTACAAGGCAGCGTCGATACAGCGATTGTGTAGTGCCCTTCTGGAGAATTTGCACCGCCGAGATCTGCAATGTCATTCGAGTAGGCATTGGAGGCAAAATAGAACTGCTCCTGCTTTGCCACTGCTTTTAACAAAGCATCTTTACCATCAGCGCGCTTGGATTTGCGAATGGAATCCTGGTAGCTCGGGTAGGCCACCGCTGCAATAATACCGATAATCGCCACTACAATCATAAGCTCGATTAAGGTAAAACCATATTGTCGTTTTTTCATAATAAATGACTTACCAAGTTACAGGAATTTCTCGCCAGCTTTGGCGGCCGGGAATTATACCCGGGCAGTTTATATCTTCTTTCGCGACCTGACCTGAACCAGTCTGCACATTCACGTTGCCACATGGTCCGGGTCGTGTATCACCAGGTGGTTCAATAGGTGTAATCACAGCATCTGAGGCCGTGCCATTGCCAATCACCGTGCCCTGCATAACCAGCTCCGGGTCGGGGTCATTTGGATCGGAGGCACTTAACTTGTAATTTGAATCTGTGCCAATCGGAGAATACGGCGCAGGGATTCCCGCCTCCAAGCTCGGGGCATATAAGTATGCCCGACCGATCAAATCACAAACTTGCCCCGTCGCCTCGTAAGCAGTCATAAACAGCGAGCGTCCGCTGATCGCCGAGCGTGTTGTATTTCGAATACGGTTGTTCAAAGTGGTTGGGGCAGATTCAAACTTGAAATACCAACCCGAAGCATGCTCCGCAACAAACGCTTCAACATCTTCATAGCGGCCATTGGTGCCTAAAGGTTCTGATTGACCAGCGGCATTCAAAGTGACACCCCCGACCAAGTCTTCTCGAACCCGACCGTCTTCATAAACATCAATTGTTGTTGTATCGAGCAGGTAATAAAGATCGACATATTGATTCAGAGGCTTAACGCCATTGACATTTTGGGGCTCTTTAATACCAAAAGAGTACTGCTGCTGGGTTGACTCATTGTCATCCGGGACAAGAAAACGCCCCGTGCCCGCATACACCCACCATTCATTGTCCGCACTTTGGTAAGTCCTTGGTGTTGCGCTAAATGGCAAAGAAGCATCATTAAATAAGTCGGTAGAGAAATTTGACGACGACCTCACCAAAGAAGCTGAATTAAAGTCTAATTTGGCTCGTTTTAGCTTGCCACCCGGAGCAGCTGGCGTACCGGAAACCAAACCGTAATACGCTGCGTCGTCCTGATAGTCTCCATCCCAATCAACCGCAGCAAAACCACCAGTAAAGCTATTCACTTCGGGAATGCCTGCCTCGTCATTGATGGCGATTTTATTCAACTCTTTATTTCTAAGGTCAAACACATAGGCGTGAGGTGATTTAAAACTGACACCTTCAAGCAAAGCCTGCTTGCGCTCGGCAGCCGTGTTTCCACCGGGGCCCGAACCAAACAACAAGTACCAAGAGTTATTTGCTGACGTTGAAAAAGCACCGGAGCTTCCTCGTTTTCTTCTTTTTACCAATGTCGGTTCAGATAAGGTAAAACCCAAATCGACGTCGGTAATTTCGGCCAATAACTCCGGAGGGCTCTCTGGGTCTGTAACATCCATAATGATATAAGCGGAACGGGTAGTGATATTCGGCGTAGATACATCACCGTCGTGATCAAAAGCGTAATCACCACCACCAAAACGCATGCTTACCACTAAGATCGTACCCCAGCCTCCCGGGTATTTATTCGGGTCAGCAGGAAAGATATTTACATCGTAACTGCGTACAGGGCCATCCACATAATAAACGTGGGGGTAGTCTTCGTCTGCCAGCCATTTTAAGTGTGGCAGCAGATTAAATGGAACATAGGCCCAAAGCTCTGCCCCTAAAGGGTGCTCCGTTTCATTTGTCCGTTTCAGATCAAATTTATTGGTTGCCGAGTTGAAGAAACCGCCATTAAACGCGTGCAACATGCCATCGTTAGCACCAACATAAATAACCGAGCGTCTGTTTTTATAAAGGTTTAAGAACGCTTCGTAGGTTTTGTCGCGATACTTAATGTCATATCGATCGTTGGGCCTGGACACAACGGTAGGAGACGAGTGAATAATATCGCCAAGTAAGTACTTCTTAGAGCCTGCACTGCGATTGCGCATGCCACTAATGCTTTCGTCTCCGCGTATGAAATTAACCAAATCGTTTACTTGGGTCTGGCTTGCAGAGGCGTCCAAACCAAGATAACGAAAATCATTCTGGGTATTACCCGTCAACATAAACTCATCGGCCTCAAACGCAAACGTTTGGTCCGCAGAGGCGCTTTGGCCCGCGTTGGGTTTAACATCGCCAGGTGAAATAACCTGGCCGTCCAGCGCCGTATTTGTGCTTGTACCAGAGCGATCGATCGACGTAAAAATATAACGGCCGTTATCCGCTGAACTTGTGTAACTTCGATTGCTTGTTAAGCTTGTTAACGCAGACAACTGCTGCTGCGCATCCCAAATAGGTTTGGCAGCGGCGGTATCGGTTAAATCAATACGCCCTCCTTCGGGAGCCCCTGTGGTACCGTCGGCATTGGCCACATACGCCTGAATAAATGTCGACTGTTCTGAACTATCGTAGATAAACTTTATTTCTCGGTCGTCAACATCCAGAGCGCCATTGGTATTGCTGTCTTGCCTGATGCGCCCATAACGATCCCGGAAAAAAGCCCTTAAACTACCGGCCCATGTTACGTAGTCGCTGCCAGCTTCTTTTACCCGAGGCGTATAAGAAGCCTGATAAATAGCCCCTTCGCCGTTACCGGTCTGGGCACTCACTGCCGCGGCTGTACCAGAGGCTGTGCGCTCGACAATCTGGGTAATCAACGCTCGCATACTGCGTTTAAGCTCAACAGGGTTAATCGCCAACACATAGTTGTCCGGCTTGCCATCACCATCGGTATCCCACTCGGAGTTATCCGAAGCGTTCATGGTTACACTCGGCAAACCGTTGTTATCGCGGTCATCAAAACCGCCCCATTTCGCCGCGTAATAAAGTGGTGGCTGTAAAAATTGAGCGCTCGATGCACCTACCGAGTACTGACGTGTCGAGGCGTTATTCCAGACATTACAATTTGAGCAGCCCCCTCCATTAAAGCCACCAATACCCGAGTGCACCTTAAAACCGTCTGAGGTTGTTCCACCCAGGATATAACCAAAGCCCATGCGAAACGTGGTCGATTCACTAATCACATTACTGGTAACTCTAAGTGTGCTGTTGGTCAGCTCGTAACTAATAACACCGTACATATCCTGGTCATAGTCACCGCCCTGCTCACTATCTTCCCAGTTGACGTAAAACGACCCTCTTGACGTAGTACCATCAAATGACTGGCTTACAATTTTAAAATCAACCAAACCACAGTTGCCGTTGATTGATTGGTTTCGACACGCAGGCAAAATCGATACTTGTTTACCTGCGCCGCCGGGAACATCAACCGTTACCTTCGGCACGCCCGGCGCTAGATCCACACCCCAAGTTGTCACGTGCTGCTCACCGGGTAAATCACCGCGAATATCTCGAGTAAAGGCATCGTAGGCCAAACCTGCAACGTTGTAAGAGCCACTTAAGCGCGGTGCATCGGGGCAAGTTCCGCGCACAGATGAAAGGTTTGCAATATATTTCGGCGTGCAGAGCTGGTCGTTATTGGTGCCGTTTTCACCAACAAAATACTGACTGGCGCTCTCGATCTCAGTATTGCCAACAACATCCGTTTTGCTTGCCACGCCAGAGGCTAACTGATCCGCGTCATAAGAAATTGTACTTGCGTTAAAAGCAATAACATTCAGTTTTGCACAAGCTGTATCCAAAGACAGGGGGTTATTCCAGCTCGTATCTGTTTTAAGGTCGGAAAATAAAGTTGTGTCGTTTGCATTAAACTGAGCATTGGGATTTTGATTGGCAAAATAGCGATAACACTCCTGCATGATTTCAGAAAAGGGGTTACCCCAGTTCGAGCAGCTACCGTCATTAAAATAATTAAGCCCCCAAGCGCAGTTATCCGCATTGTTATAAATATAACTATCAGAGACACTGTAGTTAGCGATACGCAGCGAATCTAAGGATTTGATAATACCGCCATCGGCTGGGGTCGCCTTAAAGGTTCCGTTATCATTAATTTCATTGGTTATGGTGCCAATGTCTTTACGCAACACCCCACCGGATTTATTTTTGGTATAAGACCCAGACATCAAACCCCATACGGCTGAATCATCCTCACCAAACTCTTGCAACAACCCGGTAGGTTTAAAGTTGCCCGCGGTATATTCCTGACAGTCGTGAGACGAATTATCAAAACCAACAAAACCAGGCTCACAAACCTTTACTCGCACAACATAATCGCCAATTGTCTGGCCATTTGCCTGTTGTGCCTTGTCTGAATTGGTTGGGTTATTACTGTGAGCCTGAATACCGGATAAGGATTTGTTATTGGCATTACCGGTAGAGTACTCTTCATTAAACAGGCATTGAGCTCGCTCATTAGCAGCCCACAGCGAATAGTTACCGCGTACAGCTCGAGCAAGAGGCGGTGCTGTCACATTTTGCGAACGCTGACTGCCGTTATAATAGGTCGTATTACAAATTGTAATGCCTACATCTTCGCTGTTATCAACGCCCGTACCGACATTGCCGAACGGTGCCAAACCGCGCACATCCGTACCGTTATAGTATTTTGCAAAGCTGTGCGCATCGTTGGGCAAATAAGAGCGCTCAAGTACGGTCGCACTTTCGGTATCGGTAAAACGATAACCGCCGTAGAGAATAGAGCGCACTTCGTCGATACGCGTCATCGTCGCCCAGTTTAGGAAGTTGCCGCTCCACTCGTTTGTTACGCCCAGGCCGCTATTACAATAACCTCGCGACGTAATAGCTCCGCCAGCAGTGGTGTGAGAGATAATTGAAGATGGGCTAAAAACTTGAGCAGCCGAACTATAGGTGTAACAGAGACTTGAATCAAAGTAGCCGGCATACTCAATATTATTTGTATACGTCGTATCGACAATACCATCGCCATCAACATCTTCAAAATCACTATAAGCTTTATAAAAAAGCTGATGATCAACTGACATCGCCAACATAATTAGCGGCGCCACGTTCTCCGAAAGTGTAGGAGGCAATGCGTTGTACTGATCGACAGTTTGTGCGTGAGCAGAACACACAGAAACAAAGGGCAATAAAAACACAGCCGTTAAAAGGTGTTTTCGTAAAACTCTTCGATTTGAGCTATAAGAGTTATTTTTCATAACAACAACCGGTACTACTAAGTTAGATTTAGTATTTTAAAGGTTTAAAGAGTAAGTTGACTGCAGCATTATCGGCTGCTGATTACTCGGCTCATATAAAACACTTACTCGAAAAATAGGGTCAGAGCTCTCGGGGGACTGATAAAAATCAGGCGCCGAAAAACACAAAAACTCAATAATATATTTTATATTGTGATTGTCGGTACCAACCGTACGGCTACCATGCTTGGTGGCATCGGCCCAAATCGCCTGATCTTGCCACAGCTGATCACGCTTTGATGCTGCAGCTGAGGTTGCCAGCTTGCAATCTGCATTCGACACATCTGCTTTTACATACACACCGTCAAAACACAGCCCGCCAACACATTTGCTTGCCGCAGAGCCAAAACACTTACCATTTGCTGCATCGCAATCATCGGTAAACAAATCGCTCTTTTTCAGGCCCAAATCATTTTCTAAATATTGTTCAACATCGACCAGGCCAGATTCTGCAATGGCCATATTGACATTGCGCTGCTTCTGAGATGCAACCATCTTTGTTTCTAATGATGATGAGCTCATACCGGCAATACCGATAACAGTCATAGCAGCGAGTAGAATCAATGCGACAACTAAAGCTGCGCCACTGGAGTTTTTATATGAACGTATAGACATAACGTGATAACGCATCATTACACTCCCCTATTGCGCAAATAAAATGTACTGGTCATCGGTTGGCGCAAGAAACGATCACCGTACTGCACACCATTTATCGTCGATACTGTGTTCTCATCGTAAAAGTTATTCTGCGATCGCAGTACTAAAGACACACGAACGGCGACAACATTTTCCCAGTCGTCAACCTCATCGGCACTGACAAAAGCATCAATACCATCTTCATCCAATTTTGCTTCGCGAAGATTTGCCAAAGTACGATCTAAAGCGACACCGTAAAGAACCTCCATCGATTCAATGCCCTGCGCAATTTCATCCGTACGCACACCGCCTGCAACAAAAGACCGGCGTTTAAGCGCAGGAACCCCTGCAATCACATCAGACTCATCAATAAAGTACGCATAACTTTGATGTACCAGCAGGGTCGAACCTGCTTCAAAGGGAATGCCCGTAGCGGGGCTATCGCAAATATAATCAACGTCGTTTGCATAGAAATTCTGAGAGCACGAAGCACCTTGAGTAAACTTATCGCTCGCGGTTGTATTCTTGTTACTGGCAAAAATCACCGAGTGCCTGCAGGTTACGTCAACCAACATTAAATTCCGCCCAGAAAAAAGCTCGGTCGCGGAAAACAGCTCAACTTGATTTGAATTGTGCGGGCTGTGGCTCTTGATCGGCGCAGCGCCGTCTGGATCTGCATAGCGCACGATAAACGCATCCGACCCGGCTGCGGTAACTTCAGATAAAGTAGTCGGGAAAGAGCTAATATCTGTTGTGCCCTCAAAGCCAATAATTGCTTCTGGGCCAAATAAGCCGGTAGCATCGTTGATTGTAATCACATCACTTGAGGCCGCAGGGATGGCACAGTCGGTGTTTCCGGCAAGGCGAAGATCGCGGGCGAACATATCAGCGGCATAGCGCAAATTCTCTTGCATAAAGCTCACTTCTTGCTCGCCGCGAAAGCTCTGCCGGCTAGTGACAATAACACTTAATACGCCAGCCAAAATAAAGCCAACAATAAGGATGGATATCAAAAGCTCGACCAGTGAAAAGCCATGCTGTTTATTCTGAACTTGAGTCATTATTGAAAACTCACCACTAACTTAACTTCTTCTGTGATTTGTTTAACTGCACCTGCAGCGCCCGCAGCGTCTGGCTCAAAACCCAGGTTAAAGCGAACACTTATATCGTACTCACCTGCGCTGGCGCCCGCTTGAATCTGGCCTTCACCGCCGGGCAGGCTCGCCGCAACCGCTGAGCGCCAGCTGCTGACACTCCAGGTTGCCATTTGCACTTCAGAGCAATTCTTGTTCTTGCCGTTACAGTCGGGTAGAGCGGGTGTATTCGCCGCGTAGGTAATTAAAAAACTATTTAAATTATCCACCGGGCTCATTTGCATCGATTCATACATATCAACCAGTAGAGCTTCAGCTTTTGAATAGCTCGCCGCATGCCTGGATGTTTTAACAGAAGTAATCTGCATTGCGAGGATGCCCAACAAACCGACAGCCAAAACAAAAAGTGCAACCAAAGCTTCAATCAAAGAAGAACCGCGAGAGCGAACTATGGACATGTTAAAACCGCCGTGACTTTAGAACCGTTGTCTTCAATAAAACTCATATCGTGAATACCATCGCCATCGCTATCTCGTGTTTTAATGGCCCGCCCCGAACTAGCTATCATTAGGCCTCGCGCAAACTTCACATCGGAGCTTCGATCACAAACAACAACCAAGGCTCTTTGAGCATCCTTCGAAAAGCCACGTGCATTCCAGGTCAGAGAATTAAGTGCCTTCTGGTTTGAGTCCAATGGGTCAACCACCTTCATTTTGCTCGCGCCTTCATTTTTATAAGCGCGAATTAAGGTATCGCCTGCGGCGCTGCTGTAAGCACCATCGCCCTGCCCGGTTTCCAAAAACACCAGCCAACCCTTAGACCAATCTGTGTTTGTGTCACAAGTTTGCGTATCTGCACTCGGGCAAATGCTTACAGGGCGCCCTTTTACGGAGGCCTCCCCGCGCGCCAAAGCCAGCGACGAGATAAACTCCCGCTGCAGCCCCGTTACCGCAGATTTTTTGCGTGAAGACTCCATCGATGGCGCCGCGACCATAATCAGGATCGCCAAGATGGCCAGCGTGATCATCAGCTCGATTAACGAGAAGCCGTTCTGGGCTTTGTTTGTATTCATGTATACCTTTCTAAGGGATAGTAAGTAGTGGTCAGCCGTAAGGTGTTTGACGTCACTAAAGCAAAACGCACAAAAGCTTAAGTTGGTTGCACAGCCGCAGAGGCTCTGAAGATCTGTGCTGTGAACACAAGCACTTGCGAAACAAGTACTTGCAGTAAGCCAGATAAGCGTAGCTACGTGATATAGCAATTAAGTCTTGACATTCCGCTAGGACAAGCTACCAAGGCACTATATCAAAATGAAGTATTAAGAAGATGGGCGGATGCTAGAAACGATAAGCGGCTCATAAAAACGCCATGATTTGAAGCAAGTCACAACTGCAAACCCGCCGGCAAAGAGCTCGCTAAGGCTCAAGCCTCATTCAGACCGAGGCTAGCATAAAACTAATAGTTATAAAAAAAGCGTATTACCCTAGGGCCTGCCGGCACTAATTAATACGCTGCGAACAAAAGAAAGACAAAAACAACAAAAGGCTCGGCGTTACCAGCAAAGCCCTGAAGCATCGAGCGTTCCGGCGCTGTCATATGCTTTTTTAGAGCCGGCATTACTGATTGTAAAGCTTCGACAACTGCTGTCGTCAAACTGCGCTTTGCCGCTTGTCGCTGTTGCTGTTAACACAAAACACGCCCCAGCATTGGCGCAACCGGTCGCCCCCGTCGCCGTGCTGGCGCTTAAGGTGTAATAACCTTCGCTTGAGCTGGTCGACGCATTGAGATTGGCTAAGTTATCGGTGTACTGTTTCTCGCGAAAATAGTACTTTTCCTGCTCAGCCGCGAGCTCGGTCAGGCTCGCTTTGGCATCGGCGCGGCGGGCCTTTTGGCTAGAGCCGCTAAACGCACCGAGCGCCAATGACGCGAGTATTGCAATCATCGCCACAACAATCATGACTTCAATCAGGGTAAAGCCCGAGTTCTTTTGATATTTATCCATGCCAATTACCAGTTAATTATAATTTCTCGCCACGATACCCTGCCTGTCGCCGCCCCGGCCGTATCGGGCTGAACCACTTTCAGATCGCCCAGGCCCCCTTGAACAACCGACTTGCCTTTTAAGAAACTCACATCTCGTACCAGGCCCATCGCGATAACATCGCGACGGCTCGCAAGTTCATGCCCGGCAAGGGTTGTTGTATCGGTTGTCCCGGTTGCTGCGAATGGCGCAGCCGTGCCGGTGCCAAAGTGCACCAGGTTTAAAAACGAGTCGCCAAAAGGCGTGCAACTATCACCAGTACCAACGTATTCGGTAAAACCGACGCTGACCCCAGTACTATCTGAACGGCCAACATGCTTGGCTTTGGTATCGGCAAAATCCAAAGCCCAACCCGGACCGTTTTTAATCGCGTTTCTAAGTTCAACAAAATTGCCTGGGCTATAGGTCGTACCAGAGACTGAAATATTTGGCGTGCCGCCTGCACCATCGTAAATAGGCCCATTTGTCTTGCCTTCAACAAACTCAACGTGAATATCGCTGACATCGGCCATATGTGTCGCATCAACACTCGTACGAATTTCAGGATCATAAATACCGAAATAAGATTGCTGTGTTGCACTTAAATTATCATCCGGCACATAAAATCGGCCGGTACCGGTAAATAGCCATTTCTCACCGGCAATGTTTAGGGCGTGAGCTTGACCAGAAAAAGGTTTGCTGACATTGGCCAATATACGTGTCGCACTTGCAGCGCTCACAATGCTTGAACCTGTGCCAAGGCTAAGCTTCATTAAGCTGCCCGTTGGGTTTTCTTTGGTACCAGAGACTGTGCCAAAATAAACTTCGTCATCTTCAAAATCACCGTCCCAATCGGCCGAGGTAAAGTCGCCGGTAAACGCAGTGACTTCTGAACTGAGATCTAAATACTCGGCGCCGCTAAAGCTGACCAATTCTTTTTTGTTTAAATCAAAGGCGAATATTTTTGCACTCTGATCGCTGACAGCGTCTTTGAGTGCAAGCTCCTGGGCACTGGCATCACTGCCATAGGGGCCACTGCCCAACACCAAAAACCAACCGCGATTTTGAAAAACACCGTTATCGTCTTCAATACGTGATTTAACTAAAGCCGGCCGGGTTGTCGCAAAGCCCATCTTAGGGTGGGTAAATTCTGCAAGTAACGACGGCTCTTTTTCTGGGTTAGTTACGTCAAAAACTAAGTAAGAGGAGCCCGAAGTAAAGTCATCGCTGGTATCTACATCCGTATCGCTATCGGGGTCAAGCGTAAATGGTGCACCGCCAAAACGCAGGCCGACAACTAAAATCGTCCCCCAGCCGCCGGGGTGATCGGCGTCATCGCTAAAAATATTGACATCAAATGCTTGCGGTATGCCATCGACATAATAAACATGGGGGTAATTGGGGTTCGGCAACCACTGTAAGTGCGGCAATACATTGGCTGGCACATAGGCCCATAGCTCTGAACCAAGCGGATGCGCCGTCGCAGAACTGCCGCTTAACGACTTAACATAACCGTTGCCCGTACCTGTTGAGCTGCGGCTTAAAAAGCCGGCATTAATCGCGTGCAGCATGCCATCGTTGGCACCGACATAAACAACCTGACGGCGATTCTGATACTGCTGAACATAATCAACATAACTATCATCGCCATATAAGTTGTAATAATTATTTTCAAAGCCGGGCGTTCCGACAACAAGTGGCGATGAGGTAACAATATCGCCAATTAACCAAGGCCTCAACACACCATCACCTTGGTAATCAAGTGTACGCGAACGAGCGCCAGTTAAACCCTCTTCACCGCGAATGTAGTTAACTAAATCCTGAGCGCGGGCACCGGTGCTGCTGTCCAAACCCAATAGACGAAAATGATCGCTGGCACCGCCGACATTGGTAAAGACAGTTTCATCAAAGTCTGCGACTTCAGATGCTAAAATAACACCGTCTTTATCGGCATCAATGCCAGTGATAATATGCCGGCCGGTATTCGCCAACGCACCGTAAGCGCGCTGAGTTTTCACATCTGAAATCACCGCAAGCTGATCGCGAACATTCCATATTGTTTTTAAATCTTCGAGGCTAACGTCGGTTTCAACGGCTGTTGTAGCAACCGTTTTACCGTTGTCGGAAGTGGTATAGAGATCGGCTGTTGCGTAATTTTCAACTTCGTGAATAACAAAACGTACAACTCGATCGGCGGTGGTCAGCAAGCCATTGCCATCCGTGTCTTCGCGAATATTGTCGTGAGCATCAACAAACAAAGAATGTAAAATGCCCAACCACTTGGCTTGATTGCCGTTGGAGTCCATCGCCTCGGCTTTATACATCGCCTGTACAACCATGGCTTCACCACTTGAGGTATTGGCAATTACCCCGGCAGCAGAACTTGCGCGCAGGTGCGCCGCAACGGAGTTAAAGGTATCTTCCAAACCTTTTACTAACAGCGCGGGCTGATTTGCCAATGTATAGGTGTCGGGCTCACAGTCTTCGTTGGCATCCCACTCATCGGTTGAGCCACAGTAGTTTGAACTGGACGGGTCGGCGCTGTCGCGGTTGCCGGTCGGTGCATTGCCATCGTGCGGATCGCCATCACCATTTTCATCAATAAAACCACCGTATTTTGCCGCCATCCACAGCGGGTTGTTTTCGCGCATAGGCGGGCTGCTGGTATATTCTTGCGTATCGACAAAGAAGGTTCGCACCGTTTGATCGCCGTCAAAATCGTCGCGCACATCATTCATATTGGCGTAATACGCAAGGCCGCCAACATACCAGCCGTTGCCGCTGCGCCCGCGAGTTTGATCACCTAAATTGCCCGCATAAAAATTTTCGAGCGTGCCGATGCTATCGGTTTCATCTGCCACCTTAATATCGGAATCGGCATTGCTCGGCTCGTTGCTTTCACCATCGCCAAGCAGAGAGCTTGAATTTAGTTTAATGCTTGAGCCCGGCAAGGTATTGTCGGCGTGGGCAAACTGATCGCCCACCGCAACCATATAGTTTGGCTGACAGGCATCGAGCACCGGATCATCCCAATCTGCAGCATCATTTATAACCGGAAAATTATCTTTTTCCGCATTACTTAAACCCGAGCTGTATTCCGGCGTCGGACCTAGATTTTTAATATAACGAAGGCCCTCATAAAATAGCTCGCCAACCGGGTCATTGCCTTTATATTTTTCGGAGCCGAGGCCAAAGCTGTTAATGTAATTTAATATACCGCTGTTATTTACGCCCTGGCCAACATTCTGCAAAGCATCCGGATCAAAGACTAGTTGGCCATACTCATTCACTTCGGCAGCCGGGTTAGTGACCAAGTCACCGTTGTCATTGGGCATCTGATAACCGATGTACTTTGCGTTCGCACGCAGCACACCGCCATCAATAGCCGTACCATTTTTAGCACTGTAACTGGTTAAAGCAAAGCGCATATTTTCGGCGTTGCGCTGCATAACCCCTTCGGGCTTGTACCAGGTGTTAGAGCCGTCTGTATATTCACGGCAGTTGTCTTCAATGCCAACACTGCTATCACACACTTCAACAACAACATTGTAGGTGCCTATTGTTGAACCATCACCGCTGTAAAAACGCACTCGGTTGGCATAGTTGCCACCGTTGTACACACTTAGAACGTCTGTATCAAAGGGTGTTACCGTGCGCGGGTCGATAGCAAACACACGGCTGCCTTCGCTATTACTGTTGGTATAACCATCTTTACTGATGGCTTTTTTGCGGAATTTCCAGTCACCGTAGCGATGCGTGCGAGTCAATAAGGTCATCGCATTCGCACCGACGGTATCGGTTAGACGTGCGCCGCCGGTCATCGCCCGGCGAAACTGATCAAGCGCCGTCATCGTTGACCAGTTTAAAAAGTTACCGCTGAATAACCCCGAACATTCATGTTTATCATTGGTTGCACTAACTGGCTCAAAAAAGTGCGGTTGCGGTTGAGTTGACAGGCCGTGACCATCGCCGCGATAGGGCCCGGTAGCCTCTTGCTCGCTATTGCTATCGGAAGCAAAGGTCGTGCTGTTGTAAACGTAACATTTTTTCGGATCAAAATAACCGATATAACTAAAGTCCGGGTCGTAACAAAGGCCGATCGATTCCGTACTGCCGCTATTATTTACATCCAAATTTTCCAGGTCATAACAGGGTGTATGATTTAAATCCGCATCAAAATACCCAACCGCACTATCGGTATAAGCATTTTCTTGCTGAGTCAGCTCAACCGACAAGCTGATCNTCACAAATGGGTCTGTGGTATCGACCAAAAAAGGCGGGATAACAGAAAAATCGGAGGCACTGTAGGAGGCGCTGTGTACCATCACAGGCTGCAGCATAAACACACTTAATACAAAAGCGCTGGCATTAATTTTCAATTTGCTAAACATTCTCAGCCTCCTTAAATTGCATTGACACGTGCAACAGATTGCACCATAACGCGAGATTTACCATCCTTGCTCTCAGCGAGCACGGTATAACGATAAAGCGCCACACAGTTATTTGGTGAAGCACTTTCACACACCAAACTATCGTTGGCATCCATATCGGTATAACAGAGGAATTCGGCTATGTATTTGGGCTGCTCAAAACCGGGGTAGCCCGAAATCGCTACGGTTTGATGGCGGCTGCTTGTCTCCCACACAGCCAAATCGCTGCGCACCCAAAATGGAAGCGGCGGATCTGTCGGCACCGGGTTTGGTATCACACTGCAGTCGGGAGCTTGATGGCCGGCCGTTGTTGAATAATAACCGTTAAAACACAAGCCTCCTGTGCAACTGCTGTCAAAACAATCGGCAGAACCGGAGCTGCAGTCGCGCACTTTATTGGCCAGATGACCGTTCTGACTAAAATCATCTTCTATCCATTCCAGTGCAGATTCAGCCAGCTTAAAAGCCTGCTGTCGGTTCTGGCTATATGTCGCCATTTTTAATTGAGTATTGCTTGAGCGCACACTTGAAAGCCCAAGCAAAGTCATAACTAATAAAATAATGAGCGCAACAACAAGGGTTGCGCCTTGCTGTTGCGACAAAACCGGAAGCTGTAAAGACGTTGATGTTTTCATGAACAGGCCTCCGTACGATTGCGAAGCGCAACAGTGGACGTAACACGCTGGCGCAAATAACGATCGTTATAGGTAAAACCCCCGCCCAGATCGACAGAGGTATTACTTGGATACACCTCGGATTTAGAGCGCAAAATAAGTGAGACTCTCGCCGCCATCACTCGATTCCAGCCTATCCAGCTCGAAGCGGCGTCAGCCTCACTTTTAGTAATCTGATCGGCGCTGTAATACCTGTCGATTTCACAATCGCTGTCGGTTGCATTGGTATCCACCCCATAAATCACCTGCATATCTTCAACACCAGGCAAAAAAGCCTGAGCCTGCGTTGTTGCGCTCGAACTTGTTGACTGCAGCACCACACGGAATAGTGTTGGCATGCCATTTAAATCTGAGTTTGCAACAAAAAAACCGGAAGACTTAAATTTCATAATGGCCGAACCCGGCCCGTACTCTAAACCGTGTACATTATTGGCAGGTTCATTTGGCCCACCGCAACTGTAGTTGCCGCCGGTGCTGCTCGCCGACAGCGCTTTTTTACAGTTGCCCGGCACCATGGAGTTACTTTTTGAGTGATTCAGATGTGCAGGATTATTTGAATTGGGCCCGGTCATTTGAAATGCGGCCATATGGCTGCAGTCGGCATTGGCGATCACTAAAACCTCACCTTTGTTAAAAGGCTGGCTACCGTTTAAATGTATTGTCGCCGACGCCGGCACGTGTGAGCTGACCTGAGTACTGTCGTCGCGCTCACCGCGATTGACAATCAGCGCATCGGTGCCACTTAAGATCGAAGAAAATTCAGACGGTAAGTTGGGCGCCGACGATTCATAACCACGAATACCGTTGGTTTGAAACATCCAATCATCGTCGTCATCGGTTGCATTGAGTGTGTTTGTCATCGAGCCTTGCTGATTGCAACCAAAATAACCCGCCTGACGCAGCTCATAACCAAGTTCGTCGACAGCAAAACGTGCGTTTTCCTGTAGGTACGCAACTTCCTGCTCAAATAAAAAGGCATCTTTGCTATCGACCATGACTTTGACCACACCGCCGAGGATAAACACCCCGATGGCCATAGCCACCAGTAACTCAACCAGCGACAAACCGGCACTGCGCGTAAACGTTAACTGAGTTTTCATAGTCTAAACCCCACATCAACCTGCTCAAGATCGCCATCGCCGTCGCGCTCAATATCCACACGAATGGAAATTAAGTACTCCCTGGTCGCACCCGAACGGCTAATTTGCGCATCGGCCTGAGGTAGGGATTTTTTTAAGTCATCCAGCCACAAGTTCAGATCCCAGGCGGCGAGCTGCTCGGCCGTACAAGCCTGGGTTGAGCAATCTGTCGCCGAGCTAACGGAAGTGCCAAAGTCCGTTAAATAACTGTCGGCGACATCTTCATTAGCCGTCATACGCTCCATTAAATCCCAGGCTAGATTTGTCGCCTGGCTGTAGGCGTAAGCCTGTTGATTTAATTGCAGTGTCGAGTTTTGCAAGTTCAACAAACCGAGCATGCCTATGCCCAGCACCAACACGGCCACCATTACTTCAATCAGGCCAACACCGCACTGCTGTTTAACTAAGGGAGAAGGGGGCGTAGCTATCAGCATGAGATATCTGCTCCATTTATGGCTTCGTGAATTCCGTTACTGTCCTTGTCTCGCGACCCAACTGCGCGCCCAGTTAGCTCCACAAAAATAGCGCGAGCAAATTTGGCATCGTCGTCCGGCTCACAAAAAAGAATGCTCGCCTGCTCATCATTTTTGCTTGAAAGCAGATAGCCGCGCTGAGAAAAGCTCACACTAACAATGTTGTCGCCACTCGGTTCGTCTTGCAGATCAATGGAATTATTAGACTTAGCGTCAAATATCAGTACGAGCTCTTCACTCCCCTCTAAACTGCCGTTGGCGGCATTGTCAGATGTTGTACCGCTGGCATCATCGACAAAAATCAACCAGCCGTTAGACCAGTCATCGCTGTCGGCGCAGGTTTCCGTATTGGCAGCTTTGGCGCATACACTGACAACGGTATTGCCCTCGATTGCCTTGTTTCTTGCGACACTTAAATCCGCAAGCAGGCTGCGCTGATCGGCCTGGATGCGATTTTTCTTTAAGAACTGACTAAAAGAAGGCACGGCGATACCGAGCAAGATCGCTGCCATACTCATCACTACCAGCAGCTCTATCAATGAAAAGCCGCCCTGCCGAGTTTTAATTATCATTATTGCCTCTCCTCCTGAGGTGATCGCCACAGCAAATACCATTAGGCTTAAAGCAAGCCTAGCCCGCGCGAGGAGAACAGCTAGGCAATGTAGATTAGCGGTGACTTAACAAGAGTGAGCGGTACAACCAACAAATGTGCGCATACACAGCTAGCACTATTTGTTTTAAGAAAATTTATTAGCCCAATGAATACGCTATTTATAAGCGGTATTGGCAGCTGACAAAAAAGAGCCTTCAGCAGAAAGAGAGCCTTCAGCAGAAAAAGAGCCTTCAGCAGAAAGAGGGCCATCAGCAAAAAAAGAGCCTTCAACAGAAATAGAAGGAAAGAGAAAAACTAAAAAGAGGGGGGAAAGCCCCTTGAATACAGCAAGAGGCTTAGAAGAATGGGAATTAAAGCCCTTAGCTCTTAGCTGATTTAGATAAGAACAAACCGTCAATCAGCAACAAAGCCGCACCAACACAGATGGCTGAATCGGCAATATTAAACGCCGGCCAGTAATAACTGCGCCAGTAGACTTCAATAAAATCGACAACATAACCGAGCAATACTCGATCGTACAAATTGCCGATTGCCCCGCCGAGCACCAAAGCCAAACCGAGCACTTCCAAACTTTTTTGGCGGCCGATGCGCCAGATCCATATGCACAAAGCAATACTGATCACAAAAGCCAAAGCAGACAGCGGCCAGCGCTGACCGCCGTCAATATTGTCAAAGATACTGAAAGCCACACCGTAGTTGTAGCGCAGGGTAATATTAAAACCCGGCGTAACAGCGATGCGCTCTGCGTACTCCAGCCCGGCAACAGCCAGGTGTTTTGTCCACTGATCCAGCAAAATAATAATCAGCGCAATAACAAACCACAGCCACGGCAGATACTTGTGTAAAGCGGGAGAGGGCTGAGACAAACTCAAACCGGGCCCCGCTGCACTTGCGCTGGCCTGCGTTTTTGCATCGGCATGTTTAGGCATAATTTCGTTTCTCACCTTCACCGTCGATATTTTCTACACAGCGGCCACATATCTCTTCGTGCCCCGCGTGTGTACCTACGTCATCGCGATGGTGCCAACAGCGCACACATTTGGGCGCCTCGGTTTTGTTGATCTTAAGCTTAAGCCCGTCAAGCTCCGTCGCATCAGCATCAACCGCGTCAGCTAAAGGCTTAACGACGGCGCGAGAGGTAATTAAAACAAAGCGCAGCTCATCGCCAACTTTATTTAAACTCTCTGCCAAAGCCTCATCACAATACAACTCAACTTCCGCTTCGAGTGACTTGCCAACATCGCCGGCATTTCGCTTTTCTTCGAGCGCTTTGTTTACCGCTGTTTTTACATCGGCAAGTTTTGCCCAAAACGCATCGTTAAGTTCATCGTTTGTGTCTAGCTCAGGTAAATCGAGCCACTGCTGAACAAACACTTCATCACCACTATAACCCGGTAGTGCCTGCCAAATTTCATCGGCGGTAAAACTTAAGATCGGTGCGATCCAGCGCACAAAAGCCTGGCAGATATGATACAGAGCCGTCTGCGCTGAACGGCGCGCATGGCCATCGGCTTTGGCCGTGTACTGCCTGTCTTTGATAATATCGAGATAAAAACCACCCATGTCGACAATACAGAAGTTGTGCAGCTTCTGGTAAATCAGATGCAAGTTGTAGTTGTCGTAACACTCGAGAATTTCTTTTTGCAACTTCGCCGCACGGCCAACCGCCCAGCGATCCAGAGCCACCAACTGATCGTTGGCAACAAGATCCGTTTGCGGGTCAAAGCCACTCATATTGCTCAGCATAAAACGCGCAGTATTGCGTATGCGGCGATACGAGTCGGCCGTGCGCTTTAAAATTTCGTCGCTGACACTCATATCGTTGCTAAAGTCGGTCGCAGATACCCACAGGCGCAACACATCGGCACCGAGCTCGTTGCAGATTTTCTGTGGGCTAACGGTATTGCCCAGCGACTTCGACATTTTTTTACCGTCGGCGTCAACAGTAAAGCCGTGCGTCAATACCTGTTTATACGGCGCACTGCCATTGATGGCCATCGCTGTTTTTAGCGAGCTTTGGAACCAGCCGCGATGCTGGTCCGAACCTTCGAGATACAAGTCAGCCGGATACGCCAAATAATCGCGCTGCTTTAATACACTAAAGTGCGTAACACCGGAGTCAAACCAAACGTCGAGGGTATCAGTTACTTTGTCGTAGTTCTCAGCCTCAGCGCCGAGCAGGGCCTCGGGCTCAAGATCAAACCACGCATCCATGCCCTCTTTTTCAATTAAGAGTGCAACTTTTTCAATCAACTCAGCCGTCTGCGGGTGCAGTTCCTGAGTTTCTTTGTGCACAAATAAACAAATCGGCACACCCCAGGTTCGCTGACGAGAGATACACCAATCAGGGCTCGCATCAAGCATCGAACGTATGCGCATTTCACCCCAGTCGGGGATCCACTGCACGTTATCGACACTGTTTTTAACGCTGTTCAACAGGCCATTTTTTTCCATACTGACAAACCACTGCGGAGTCGCACGGAAAATCAACGGCGTCTTGGTTCGCCAACAGTGGGGAAAGCTGTGCTGGAATTTTTCCTGGTGCAAAAGTGCGCCTTTTTCTTCAAGCAAGGCAATCACTTTTTCATCAACTTTGTAAACGTGCTCACCGGCAAAGATTTCTACACTGTCGCGGTACTGGCCGCCTTCATCGACGTAGTTCAGCGTGCCGATACCGTATTTACTGCCGACGACAAAGTCATCCATGCCGTGATCGGGCGCGGTGTGCACACAGCCGGTACCGGCGTCGGTCGTGACGTGCTCACCGAGTATCACTGGGACCTGACGCTGGTAAAATGGGTGCTGCAGAACAAGCTGTTCTAATTTGGCGCCGACAACTCGGCCAACGACTTCGGCGCTGTCGATCTCACTGCGCTTGAGCACACTTTCGTACAGCGCTTCGGCCATCAGCAGGCGCTCGTCGCCAACTTGAACAACAACGTAGTCGATCTCGGGGTTAACACTGACCGCCTGGTTGGAAGGCAAGGTCCACGGCGTGGTTGTCCAAATCACAACACTAACCGTGCCGTGGCCATCGAGGCCGTCAATACGGCTAGCTAAGTCGGCTTGATCCACCGCGGCAAATTTTACATCGATGCTAAACGATGTTTTATCCTGGTATTCAACTTCCGCCTCAGCCAGAGCTGAACGGCCGACCACCGACCAGTAGACCGGCTTAAAACCTTTGTGCAAATGACCGTTTTCGGCAATTTTGCCGAGCGAGCGCACGATATCGGCTTCGGTTTTAAAATCCATCGTTAAATACGGATTTTCCCACTCACCCAAAACACCGAGGCGAATAAAGTCCTTCTTCTGACCGGCCACTTGTTTGCTGGCGTAGTCGCGACATTTATTGCGGAAAGTTTTGTGATCAACTTTAACACCGGCCTTGCCGACCTTTTTCTCGACATTGTGTTCGATAGGCAGGCCGTGACAATCCCAGCCGGGCACATAAGGCGCATCAAAACCACTTAAAGTGCGAGCTTTAACAATAATGTCTTTGAGAATTTTATTAACCGCGTGACCGATATGAATATCACCGTTCGCGTACGGAGGGCCGTCGTGCAAAATAAATTTTTCGCGACCGGCACGGGCCTTGCGAATGCTCTCGTAGAGTTTTTTCTGATCCCAGGCCTTGAGCATTTGCGGCTCGCGCTGGGCGAGATTGGCCTTCATCGCAAAAGATGTGGTTGGCAGATTCAGCGTCGCTTTGTAATCGCTCATAATTTGACGTTCTAATTTCAGGTTAATACGTAGTTTTTATATCGTGCGCCGGGCAAAAAATGCTCTCGCGGCGTCGGCATCGAGGCTTATCTGTTTTTTTAAGCTTTCGATACCATCAAATTTTTGTTCGTCGCGTATTTTGTACAGATAATTCACTTTGACAAACGCGCCGTATAAATCGAGCTTGTGATCCAACACGTGCACCTCGAGTCGGGCCTTGCTTTTGCCGTCGACAGTCGGCCTTGTGCCGACATTGGCAACGGCGTTGTAATATGTTCCCGCAAACTCAAGCTCTACGGCAAAAACACCCTGCAAGGCAATTTTGCGTCTGGCCAGAGCGACATTCGCGGTTGGAAAACCAATGCTTCTGCCGAGCTGCTGACCGTAACTTACGCGGCCACAGTTGCTGTAAGCTCGGCCGAGCATCAAGCTGGCCTGCTCAAGCTCGCCGTTGGCCAACAGTGCTCGCAAACGAGTCGAGCTTATGCGTTCGGCCTCGTGTTCGTGTGTCTGGGTATCACTGACACTAAAACCAAGTTCGCGGCCACGGGCCTGTAAAAACGCAAAGTCACCACTGCGATCACAGCCAAAGCGAAAGTCATCACCGACAATCAAAGCTCGGCACTGTGCGGCCTCAAGTAAAACTTTCTGCACAAAATCTTCCGCGCTCAGGGCGCGCAAGCTCGCATCAAACTTCAGACACAACACTCTGTCTATGCCCTGCTCTGCGAGCGCCGCTACTTTTTCGCGCAGGCGCATCAATCGGGCCGGCGCCAGCTCCTTCTGAAAAAACTCATTTGGCTGGGGCTCAAAGATAATGGCCAAACTCGGCAGCGCCAGGGCTTGAGCTTCGGCCTTCACCCCTGCCAGCAACTGCTGGTGCCCCAAGTGTACGCCGTCAAAGGCGCCTACCGTAACCACGTGAGCGCCGAGCGCCGAGCTGGTTAAGGCTCGAACACCGCGGTAAAAATCGATTTTTGCTTGTGGGCGCTGCATGCTGTGGCCGTATCAAAAAGCCGCCAAGTATACAGCAGATGGGGCCTGGAAGTGCACAACACAAGCTCAGCAAAGGCAAAATTGCACACGCCGAGCGTGCAAACTAAGTACTCAGGCAAGCGGGCGCAAATGTCGGGGCCTCATGCCACTTAAAAACAGCGCCGCGCCGTAGCAAGCGAGACCAACAACAACCAACAGGGCAAGCTGGGAACTGCGCTGCAGCCAACTGAGCAACTCGTAGTCACTTTGCTGCTCAAGCACTAACAACAACGCCGCAGCCATCGCCAACGCAGCAAACAGCAAGCGCGCCCCAAATACCGGCCAGTGCGCGCCCATTGTTAAAACACCGGCTTTTTTCAGGCCGCGATAGAGCAAGAATGCATTGAGCATTGCCGAGCCGCTTGTCGCGAGCGCAAGGCCAACGTGGCCAACATTCCACAACCACAACAAGGGCAATACAAAAGCAAAATTCATAAACATGTTGGCCACCATCGCAATAATGCCTATGCGCACCGGGCTCTTCATATCCTGGCGACTGTAGTAAGCACTTGCCAACACCTTGATCAGCATAAATGCACACAAACCCAGCGCGTAGGCCTGCAAGCTCAGCGCAGCCATATTCATATCGTGGGCCTGCATACTGTTGTATTGAAACAAGGTAAAAAGCAGCGGCTTGGCCAGTAGCACCAGCGCCAGCGTTGCCGGCACGGCGATTAACAAGACCATTTGCATGGCCCACTCCAAGGTCGGCCCAAAACGGCCGTCATCGGCGCTGTGCTGGCGGCTCAGGTTCGGCAAAATAACGGTTGCGATGCCTACCGCAAATACACCTAGAGGCAGCTCGATCAGGCGGTCAGAAAAATACAGCCAACTGATACTGCCATCGACCAAAAACGACGCCAAAATCGTATCGAGCGTCAGGTTAATTTGACTCACCGACACGCCAAACATCGCCGGCGCCATCAATTTAAGTACTTTTACCACCTGCTTGTCTTTCCAGTCGACCTTGGGCCTTGGCAACAGCGACAGCCGAGCTAAAAACGGCAACTGCAGACTCAACTGCAATACACCAGCAACAAACACGCCCCAGGCCAGAGCGTAGACGGGGCGCTCAAGGTGAGGACTTACCAACGCTGCAGCAGCGATTAGGGCGACATTCAGAAATATGGGTGTCAGTGCCGGAACGGCAAAGCGGTCGTAGCTATTGAGAATACCGCCGGCAAAACCCGTCATAGAGATCAAAAACAAATACGGGAAGGTAATTTTTAACAAATCGGAGGTCAGCCAAAACTTATCCCACTCAGCTTTGGCAATAAAACCCGTTCCAAAAATCGCCGCTACGCCAGGCGATGCCACTACCACCAAAAGTGTCAGCGCCAACAGGCTCAGCCCCAAGCAGCCAGCCACCCTATCGACAAAATGCTGCACGGCCGCGTGCGTACCGTTTTGTCTAAGCTCGCTGAGCACCGGCACAAAAGCCTGAGAAAAAGCGCCTTCGGCAAATAGCCGGCGCAGGAAATTTGGCACTTTAAAAGCGACATAAAAAGCATCCGCATCACCGCCAGCACCGATAAAGCGCGCCAGCAGAATATCGCGCACAAGCCCAAGCACGCGCGAGAGCATGGTCATGCTAGAAACGATTGCGCTGGATTTAAGCAAGCCGCGCTTGGGCTTAGCCGGCCTGCTCGCGGCAGGCTTTGAATCGGGCTTGGGGGCGGACGGTGTATCAGACAAAGGGCGTACTCACAGGCCAGGAGGGCTCACTAGTTCAGCCAGTGAGCGGGGCAAAAATTTGCTCGCTATTGTGCTTAGCTACAGCGGCATTAGCAACGCCGGATTAAAAACAGCAAGCGCCTTAAGGCGGCAGACCCGCCGTACCAAGAGCCCAAGACAAGCGCTCGATCTGGGCTTGAGAACTGTTCGGAAAGGCCTGAAAAAAATCTCGCTGACGATAATTAAGATGCTGTTTTTTTGCCTCAGCCATATAACGCCGAGCTTCAGCATCGCGCCCGGCAAGTGACAGCGCCGCTGCAGCGATCGCATAGATATGGAAGTGGGCATTCGGCTCCAAAGTCGCCGCCACCGCGACGTCTGCAGCCTCACGGTATTGAACAAGAGACATTAAAGCCAGCGCCCGACTCGCAACCATTGCAAACTTCAAAGGGTCAAAGGGGCTCAGCCGCTGAGCTCGCGCCAATTGTTGTAGAGCCTTTTCGGGCTCATTGGCGTGAACCTGGATAAAGCCCTTGGTGTAATAACCTTGAGCAAAACTGCTGTTTAAGTCCAGAGCCCGCTCGATACCGAGCAAAGCTGACTTGTGCTCCGAGCTCAAAAACAACGTGCGAGCCAAAGACCAGTAAGCAAAATAATCCTGCCCATCACAGCAGATCGCCTGCTTAGCGCTCGACATCGCAGCACTAACAGCAGGGCTTCTTAGCGAAGCCTTCTGTTTGGCATTAGCCTCAGATTTTTCCAGCGCAAGAAAAGCCTGCTCAAAGTGGATTAAGGACATACCGGCATGAGCCCGCGCAAAATCAGGCTCCAAGCTCAAAGCTCGACTCAAATAAGCCTGAGCCATTGCCAGGTGCTGAGGCTCGAAACGAAAAGCGTGCCACAGGCCAACATGGTAGAGCTGCCATGCGTTCAGATCGCCCAAGGCATAGGACTTCAGTTTTTCATATTCACAAGCGCCCAGTTCGGGCTCCAGACGACTGACTACCATCGATACCAGCTCATCCAAAGCAGTAAAAAACTCACAACAATCCAGGCCGTAACTATCAGACCACACCAGCCGCCCACTTTGAGCATGCACCAGATTAACCTGAAGACTGATTTCGGCCGCATAACAACAGAGCTCGCCGCTCAGCAAATAATCGGCATTTAATAACTTACCCAGATGAGCGGGGCTTAAATCGGAACCTAAAAACCGCAAAGAAGAAGCGGTAGAAATAACTTCAAGCGACTTTAAGTGCGACAGCTTTGAGGCCAAATCACTCGCCAAACCTTTGGCAAGCACAGCAGCGGGCTCATCGCCGCTGCTGGAAAACCCGAGCAAGGCCAAAGAAGGCTTAGCGGTTTCATGTACCGAAATATCGGGGGCAATAATCGTAGGCTCAAGCTCAATGGCTCTTAGGTCCTGCCGCTGCTCTTGCGGCTCTCCATCCTCCACTTTTTCCAGCCCCAACCAAAGCGCATCGAGCTTAACAATGTCTCCACCCTGCCCCGCGCAAAAGCTCCTTAGCCGCTCAAACTCCTGCCGTGCAGCCTTGCGCCCCCGATGTAACAACAGACAACGCAGCAGCTTAAGTATTAGTTCGTAGGCAAAGGGTTCCAAAGCCAGATACTGACGAGCGTAGAGCTCAAGCATCGGATTCTTGTCAGTGAGCTCGCTGCAAATGGCCTGCAGAACCTGCAGGCGAAACTGGCGCAAGCGACTGCGCTCTGACTCCAGCCAAAGCTGGTAAACATAGGCTTTTTCGAGGTCAAACTCAGAAAGCTGGGCGAAACTCAGGTCGAGATTCAGTTCAATAAGCTGCGCTAGATTTAGACCCTTGAGATCGCTCGGAAGCTGGCAAATATCAATGCCCACCATCTCGCGAGCAAGGCCGATGCGCTCACCCTCGACGATAAAGGCATCACTCAACACGGACTTCAACTTCGAAAGCGCCCAGCGCAACTCGGCCCGAGGATCCTTAGCTCCCTCCCAAAACACATTGGCCAGTAACTCGCGCCGCTGAGGCTTGGAATTAAGCGCTAGGTAAACCAGCAGCGCCCGAGCCTTGCGACTTTTCGGAAGCTCTAAAGCGCGGCCGCTCTGCTCCAGAGCCACAGGCCCGAGCAAACAAAGCTTATAAGCACCGTCTTCCGCCAAGTCAAACTCTCCAGGCTCAATTCCCACGCCCATTACAACGCTCGTTACAACGCCTATTTCAACGCTTCAGATCTAAGCTGCCACATATCAAACAAGCAGAGGGCAAACTCATGACCGCCAGCTTATATGAACGCCTTGGAGGCAGCGAAGGCATCACCCGCATTGCCAGTGATGTAGTAGACCTCCACCTCGACAATCCAGCTGTATCCCCGCGCTACTCTGCTTCAAATATAGAAAAACTGAAGCACGGCGCCGCAACTTTTTTCATCACCGCCACCGGTGGCCCCGCCGTCTACGAAGGCAAAGACATGCTCGCCACCCACAAGGGCATGAACATCAATGCAACCGAATATATGGCCGTCCTCGATGACTGCCTTGCAGGGCTTGAGCGCAACAACATTGGCCAACGAGAGCAAGAAGAGGTTTTATTTGCTCTATACGGGTTGAGAAAAGAGATCTTGGCGGTTTAGCCCAAACCTCAAGGCGAACACTTATTTAGAGCCCGCTTTGGTGGTGGCAGCAGGGCATCAGGGCACGCTCTAGACTCCCTGTGCGCTATGCGGTCGCTCCCGGCGACCGAATACCCTTCAACCCTACTCCCACCACCAAAGCTAAGTGCCAAGCCCAAGCATCCACCACGCCCCACCTCATCAATACACCTATTGCGCGCGGGACAATGAAAAGAACTCAGCGAAAGAGCTGGGCCTAACAGATCTATAAAAATCTGTTCCACTGGCATACCCGAGGCAAACCACAACTCTCACAGAACCACCAAACCCTCTTCTACATACTCTGCAGAAATAATTCAGACAAACACTCTCCGAAGAGGAAAGTAGTAACAACTAGCTGTATAGCACTGAGCCCCGGACCAGAGAAAGGTGTGAGGGGTAGTTTGCCGCCGGGAGCGGCAAGACACAAAGCTCTCGGAGAGTTTTGATCCGCAATAGCGTCCGTAAGAGTGAGGGCAGGAAGCCCGAGAGATAACCGCATAGGGATATCCCGAGCGTGCCCCGAGGGCCTTTCCTTGGGCTTGGGCGATCAGGTCAAATAAACACGAAGGTAAGATTAGGGCAGGCCGCCGTTCCCGCGCATCCATGCGCTACACGGCATACAACCGCCATGGACGGCGGAAGTGCAAATATTGCATGGAGCAAATACTTGCCCTACATCCTGTAGGCGAGCCAAATTTCGCTCCCGGCGAATTTGACATGCGTGCTTCCATGCACACCGCCGCTCCCGCGCTTCCATGCGCTACACGGCATACCCACATCCTGTAGGCAAAAAAAACGGGCCAAGCGGCCCGTTTCGATTCTTTAGCGTGTTGCGATTAGAGCAACAAGCGGCGTACGTCACCCAGTACCGTGCTGAGGAAGGTCAGGAAGCGACCTGCGTCAGAACCGTTTACTGCACGGTGATCGTAGCTCAGGCTCAGAGGCAAGGTCAGGCGAGGCTCAAACTCTTTGCCGTTCCAGACCGGCTTCATCGCCGCTTTACTTACACCGAGGATGCCGGCTTCAGTGGTACTTACCATTGGCGTAAAGCCAGTACCGCCAATTGGGCCGAGGCTTGAAATGGTGAAACAACCGCCCTGCATTTCGTTAGGCTTGAGTTTGCCGTCGCGCGCTTTACCAGCCAGCTCAATCACTTCCTGAGCGATCTGGTAAATGCCTTTCTGGTCGACGTCACGAATAACAGGAACCATCAGACCGCGAGGCGTATCCACTGCAATAGCGATGTGGATAAACTTCTTCTGAATGATGTGCTCACCGTCGTTGTGCATCGCAACATTAAAGCTAGGCTCAGCTTGCAGAGCAGCGGCAGCCGCTTTAATGATGAACGGCAGAGGCGTCAACTTAACACCGGCTTTCTCTGCTTCAGCTTTCATGCCCTTACGGAAGGCTTCAACTTCAGTAATGTCAGCGTCGTCGAACTGAGTTACGCGAGGAATGTTGAGCCAGTTGCGGGTCATCGCTTCAGCGGTGAGCTGCTTGATCTTGCTCATCTTCTGCAGTTCGATTTCACCGAACTGAGAGTAGTCAACCTCTGGAGGCGTCGGGATACCCGAGCCGCCAGTAACTGCAGCAGAACCGGCAACTTTCACGTCGCCCTGCATAACGCTCTTAACAAAGGCTTTAATATCGTCTTTGGAGATACGACTGCGAGGACCAGTGCCAACAACCTTGCTCAGATCTACGCCCATTTCACGAGCGAGCTTACGAGAAGCAGGGCCTGCGTAAACTTCAGAACCGGCAGAGCTGATCTCTTGTGGCGAGCTCTCTACAGTGCGGTCGTGACGCACGGCTTGTGGCGCAGCATGACCAACCTGAGGCGCGGGTGTCGCACCGGCCGTGACAGGCGCGGGCGCCGCAGCAGGGGCCTGTCCTTCGGCCATCATTGAGCAAATACGATCGCCCATTGAGACCTTGTCACCCTCTTTGATCTGCAGAGACAGAACCTTACCCGAAGCAGGCGCAGGCACTTCCATAGACGCCTTGTCGCTCTCGAGAACAATCAGAGAGTCGCCTTCAGCAACTTCGTCACCTTCGGCAACACAAACCTCAATAACATCAACAGCTTCGGCGCCACCGATATCGGGAACGTCGACAGCGAGCTCGGCACTGGCGGCGGCCGGAGCTGGTGCAGCGGCGGCTGGCGCTTCGGCAGCAGGAGCCGGTGCTGCGTCTCCACTTTCCAGAAGCAATACTGCATCACCCATAGATACTTTATCGCCTTCTTTCAGTGCGATGCTGACAACTTTGCCGCTCGCAGGAGAAGGAATATCCATAGACGCTTTATCAGACTCGAGCACAACAAGTGAGTCGCCTTCGGCAACTTCGTCGCCAACAGCAACACAGATCTCGATAACGTCAACACCTTCAGCGCCGCCGATATCGGGAACACTAACAGGCAGCTCAGCACTGGCTGCAGCCGGGGCAGCGGCAGGCGCTGGAGCGGCGGCCGGAGCTTCCGCTGCAGGCGCTTCTTCAGCAGCAGCGCCAGTCTCAACTTCGAGGATCAGGTCACCTTCGTTTACTTTGTCGCCCTCTTTAATGCTAAGGCCAACAACCTTGCCCGCTGCCGGGCTAGGAATATCCATCGAAGCTTTGTCGCTTTCGAGTACGGCGATGGCGTCATCAACCGCAATCTCATCACCAACAGCAACACAAACTTCAATGACATCTACGTTTTCCGCGCCGCCAATATCGGGCACGGTAATTTTTTCAATTGCCACAATGTGCTCCTTATACGCTCAGCGGGTTGGCTTTCTCTGGGTTCAGGCCGTATTTCTTAATAGCCTCTTCAACAACATCCGCTTTGATATCACCCTGTTTAACCAGCGCGTTCAATGCGGCAACAACAACGTAAAAGCGGTTAACTTCAAAGAAACCACGCAGTTGCGCACGCGTGTCAGAGCGACCAAAACCATCGGTACCGAGAACGGTGTAGTCACCCGGAACGTACGGGCGAAGCTGCTCTGAGTGAACCTTCATGTAGTCAGTAGAGATAATGAACGGGCCGTTGGCCTTTTCCAAAGCAGTCGTCAAGTAAGGTACTTTCTGCTCTGCCGTTGGGTTCAAACGGTTCCAGCGATCACACTGCTGACCATCGCGAGCCAGCTCGTTGGTCGAAGTTACAGACCACACGTCACTTTCCACACCGAAGTCTTCGCGCAGAAGCTCGGCAGCGGCTTCAACTTCACGCAGAATGGAACCTGCGCCCAGCAGCTGTACTTTCTTCTTCTTGACGTTTTTCTTGCCTTCAACAAGCTTGTAAATACCCTTGATAATGCCCTCTTCGGCGCCAGCAGGCATTTCGTGATGCTTGTAGTTTTCGTTCATCGTAGTGATGTAGTAGAAAACATTGTCTTTATCGGCGTACATGCGCTTGAGACCATCAGTGATGATCACAGCCAGCTCGTAACCGTAAGTTGGATCGTAGGTAATACAGTTAGGGATGGTGTTCGCAAGCAGGTGGCTGTGGCCATCCTGGTGCTGCAGACCTTCACCGTTCAGCGTGGTACGACCAGCAGTTGCACCAATCAGGAAGCCGCGCGCCTGAGCGTCACCGGCCAACCAGGCCAGATCGCCAATGCGCTGGAAACCGAACATCGAGTAGTAGATGTAGAACGGAATCATTGGCTTGCGGTAGGTGCTGTAGGCGGTTGCCGCAGCGATCCACGCAGACATTGCACCGGCTTCGTTAATACCCTCTTCAAGGATTTGACCTTTTTTGTCTTCCTTGTAGTACATGATCTGATCGTGATCGTGCGGGGTGTATTTCTGACCGGCAGAGCTGTAGATACCCAGCTGACGGAACATGCCTTCCATACCGAAAGTACGCGCTTCGTCCGGAACGATAGGCACTACTTGAGCACCGATTTGCTTGTTCTTAGCCAGGGTCGACAGGTAGCGAACAAAGCTCATCGTCGAGCTGATTTCGCGGTCGCCGGAGCTCTTAAGCAGGGCTTTAAAGTCGTCCAGAGAAGGCACATCCAGAGACTCAAAGTCGTGGTGACGCGCAGGCAGGTAACCGCCGAGAGCCGTACGGCGCTCTTGCAAGTACTTAATTTCAGGGCTATCTGGAGCAGGACGGTAATAAGGAACATTTTTCAGCTCTTCATCGCTAACCGGAATTTCAAAACGGTCGCGGAAAGCTTTGAGGTCATCGTAACCAAGCTTCTTGACGTTGTGCGCGATGTTGGCAGACTCGCCGCCAGCGCCCAGGCCGTAGCCTTTAACGGTTTGCGCAAGAATCACGGTAGGCTGACCTTTGGTGGTGGTCGCCGCGTGGTAGGCTGCGTAAACCTTCTGAGGATCGTGACCACCGCGCTGCAGCGCAAAGATCTCGTCGTCGCTCATGTCTTTTACAAGCTCGAGCAGCTCAGGGTATTTGCCGAAGAAGTGCTCGCGAGTGTAAGCGCCACCGTTGGCTTTAAAGTTCTGCATCTCGCCATCACAGACTTCGTCCATGCGTTTTTGCAGCAGGCCGGTCTTGTCTTTTTCAAGCAGAGCGTCCCAACCTTTACCCCAAACCACCTTGATCACATTCCAGCCAGCACCGCGGAAGACACCTTCAAGCTCTTGCATGATTTTGGCGTTACCACGCACAGGGCCATCAAGACGCTGCAGGTTACAGTTGATCACAAAAATCAGGTTGTCGAGTTTCTCGCGGCCGGCAAGAGAAATCGCGCCCAGTGATTCCGGCTCGTCACACTCACCGTCACCGAGGAAGGCCCATACTTTGCGGTCGCCGCGCTCGGCCAGACCACGCGCGTCCATGTACTTCATGACGTGCGCTTGGTAAATAGAAGTAATAGGCCCCAGACCCATCGATACAGTTGGGAACTGCCAGTAATCCGGCATCAACCACGGGTGCGGGTAAGAGCTCAGGCCCTCGCCATCCACTTCGCGGCGGAAGTTGTCGAGCTGACCTTCATCAAAGCGGCCCTCTAAATAAGAGCGCGCGTAGATGCCCGGGGCGATGTGGCCCTGGAAGTATACGAGATCGCCCGAACCGTCTCCGGTGTCGGCTTTAAAGAAGTGGTTAAAACCCACATCGTAAAGCAGGCACGAAGAAGAAAAGGAGCTTATGTGACCGCCGAGACCGTCGTCGTTGTCGTTGGCGCGCACCACCATGGCCATCGCGTTCCAGCGAATCAGCGCGCGGATACGGCGCTCTAAATAAGCGTCGCCGGGCTTGTGTGGCTCATCTTTAACAGGAATGGTGTTGGCATAGGGTGTAGTAATCGCCGAGGGCAGGCGTACACCTGCACTGGTAGCTGTATTCGCTAGCTGAGAGAGCAGGAAAGCCGCTCGATCAGAACCGTTGTGACGGATTACGGATTCGAGCGCCTCAACCCATTCCTGGGTTTCAAGCACGTCAGTTTCATCTAGCATTTAAGCCTCCTAAGTTCAGGCTGGGTCTTGTTCCCCAGTGTTTATGTTGCTGCTCGTCGAGGCGAGTATTGGCATCGACGAACCTAATGCACCCACTTTTGGTGGATTTCGCTGTAGCGAAACTAGCCTGTTTGCTGACAGCGATGAAATAAAAAACCAGCCAAGCGCCGGCTTGCTTACAAACATTGCTCAGAGTGATCAAATTGCAACCATGGTGCTGCTTAATCACACAGTTGTTTCTGCCCCAGTAAAAGGCGACACGATTCTACACAGCTGCCGGGTGTTTTGCCAGCCAACAGATCAAGCGCCAGCTAAAGAAAGCCCAAGGAAAAGAAGCGTTCTGCACCCAAATGTAGCGTAATTCGGCGAACGGGTTTTAGGCTAGGTCCACTTCGTCAGCATCGAGCTCTGCGCTTTGCTCACCCGGTGGCAGCCGCGTCGGCCAGGCATTGATCACCGCGTTGACAAGGGTCGCCAGCGGAATCGCAAAAAATACCCCCCACAAGCCCCAGAGCCCACCAAATACAAGCACGGCCAGAATAATGGCCACCGGATGCATTTTGACCGCTTCAGAGAAAAGTAAGGGCACCAACACATTGCCATCGAGGGCTTGAATAATGGCGTAGGCAAGCAACAGATAAAAGAAATCCGAGCTCCAGCCCCACTGAAAAAAGCCAATAGCAGCAACCGGAACCGTGACTACCGCTGCACCAATGTAGGGCACAAGTACACTCAAACCAACTACCACACCGAGTAACAGGGCGTACTTCAAACCGAGCACCCCAAAACAAATGGCCGATACGCCGGCAACAATAACAATTTCAATAAACTTACCGCGCACATAGTTGGCAATCTGCAAGTTCATCTCTGCCCAGATCTGCGTCATCACCGGGCGCTTGCGCGGCAACATCGAGCCGAGCCAGCGCAGCATCAAATCGGCATCTTTCAGAAAGAAAAACACCAAGATAGGCACAAGTACCAGATAAATAAGCACAGAAATTAGAATCGGGATCTGGGCAAGGGAAAATGACAGCACCACCTGCCCGGCCTCGCCCATGCGCTTGTGCAAGACGCTGATTAAGTCATTGACCTGAGTTTCACTAACCAGCGCCGGATAGCGCTCTGGCAGCAGCATAAGCAAGCTTTGACCTTCCGCCAACATACGCGGCGTTTCGCGCACCAGATTATTCGCCTGCTCCCACACCACAGGTACGATATAGACGAGGCCAATTAACATCGAGCCGGCGAGCAATACAAAGGCCAAACTCACCGCAATACTGTGACTGACCCCCCACTGTGTCAGCCTCGCCACCACGCCTTGCATCATAAAGGCGATAATCACCGCTGTGATCATCGGCGCGAGCACACCACCGAGCTGGATAACCACTAAAAATCCGACCACCAACAACACCGCGACCAGCACAGCCTCTTCGTCGGCAAAATAGCGTTCCATCCAGTTTTTAAATACGGTCAACATAAATTAGCTTTGACTCCGGTTAAGCTCTTCGTAGATCATGAGCACAGCAATATATTGCAGCGTAAATTCAGCAATTAACTAGCCGGTTGTGATAACCCGACACAAAAACAAACTGCCATTTTGGGAACCCTCTAGCGGCGCCCAGGTCAAAGCCCGAACGACATAAGGAAGATTAGACGCTGTACAGGCCGCCGATTATAAGCGCATAGCCACACGCCATGTAACAGCAACTCACCGTATTATGCTAAGCCGCACGATAGTACAGATTATCAGCCTACTTTTTCTGAGCGTTGGCTCGGCCAGCACTGTGTTGGCAAAAGACCTAAACTTGCCCGATCTCGGCGGCGCCAGCGGCGGTTTGATCAGCACCGCTCAGGAATACCAGCTCGGCCAGCAGTGGATTCGTGTGTTTCGCTCGCAAACCCGTACCTCCGGCGATGCGTTTTTGCAGGACTACACCGAAAACCTTGTTAAATCACTCGCCAACTACAGTGAGCTCAGCGACAAACGCCTGGACATCATCGTTGTTGAAAACCCAACACTCAACGCCTTTGCCGTGCCCGGCGGTGTGATTGGCGTCAACACCGGCCTGTTTAACTACGCCGAAACCGAGCAGCAGTTTGCATCGGTAATGGCCCACGAACTCGCGCATTTGAGCCAGCGCCACTTCGCCCGGCGTATCGATGAGCAAAAAAACAATAGCATTCCCAATATTGCCGCGATGATCGCCAGTATCTTAGTGCTGGCCACGGCGGGCGGCGACGCCGGTGTCGCCGCTATTGCCACCGCCCAGGGCGTTGCTATTGATAAGCAGCTCAGTTTTAGCCGCGACATGGAAAGAGAGGCGGACCGGGTTGGCATGGCAACCATGGTCAGAGCCGATATGAACCCCTACGCGATGCCCGACATGTTTGAGCACATGCTGCACGCGTCTCGCTTTCAGCGCCGCCCACCTGAGTTCTTAATTACCCACCCGCTTACCGAAACTCGCGTCAGTGACGCCAAACTTCGCGCCCAGCAGTACCCGCGCAAACACGAGATCGTTAGCGACGATTACCAGCTTGCCAAAGTCCGCGCTGAGCTAGCCGTTGAGAAAAACCCCGCGGCTGCATTAAAACGTTATCAAGGTGAGCTGAACCTGCGCAGTCGGCCCGAACAGGTCGCGCGCTATGGCTTGGGTTTGGCGCAGCTTCGCGCGCGCAAATACCAAGACGCACTTAAAAACTTCGATATTCTGGTAGAGCAAGACCCCAACCGCATTCACTACCTGGTTGGCCAGGCTCAGGCCCTCGGTGAGCTCGAGCGCCATGAGCAGGCGCTTGAATCTCTCGAAGCGGCGCTCGATGAGCGGCCAAACAACCACCCGCTGAATATGGCGCTGGCCGAACTTTATCTGCAAAGTGGCGACTACGACAAAGGCGAGGCTCTGCTCAAAGCACACAGCAAGCGCCGCCCAAAAGACGAACACGTCTGGTATCAGCTCGCTGAAGCTCACGGCTTGGCAGGCAATATTCTCGATGTGCACACCGCAAGGGCCGAGTACTACGTGCTCAATGGCATATACAGCAAAGCCGAGAACCACCTGCGCAGCGCCATGCGCATGCTTGAGCCCGGCGACAAACGCCGTATCGGCATCGACGAGCGACTCAAAGATATTCAGCGAATGAAGCGCCAAAGTTTGATTTAGCGCGCAAGCGGCTCGCCCGAGCCGCCCTGCCCCAGTGAATACAGGGCTTTGTGCTGACAAGGCCTCCGGCGACCAAAGACTGCAGCGCCAAGCTGTCACCAAAGCGTCAACTTCTGTTCACAAAAGCATCATATGCAACGCCAATACTGCGCCTATGAATGCAAGCGCGACCCCAAGCCCCCGAACTAGCCCGGCGACACCTCACTACCGAAGTGTCTTTATTTCCGACGTGCATCTTGGCACCAAAGACAGCAAAGCCGGTGAACTTAACGACTTTTTAAAAAGCCACCGCTTTGAACAACTCTATCTTGTCGGAGATATTTTCGACGGCTGGCGCATGCGCTCGGGCATCCACTGGCACAAAAGCTTTAATCGCACCATCAGCCGGGTATTAAAGCTCAGCAAAAACGATGTGCCGGTGTATTACATTACCGGTAATCACGACGAGTTTTTGCGCAAGTTTGCCAACAGCCACTTTGAGAATATTCAACTGCTCAATCGCAAAGACCATATTTGCGCTGACGGCCGGCGCCTGCTGGTAATACACGGGGATCAATTTGAAAGCGTGACGCACTGCGGTCGCCTGCTCAAGCTGATCGGCGACAAAGGCTACGACTTTTTAATGTTTATCAACCGCTGCCTAAACCGCGCTCGCACTCGTATGGGCTGGGGTTTCTGGTCGTTTTCTGCCTACCTGAAAACGCATATCAAACGCGCTAAGCGCTATATCAATGACTACGAATACGCCGTTGCCCACGGCGTTAAACGCCAGGGTTACGACGGCGCGATTTGCGGCCATATTCACCAGGCTGCAATGAAAAAAGTCGACGGCGTTGACTATTATAATACCGGCGACTGGGTCGAGAGCTGCACCGCCATTGTTGAACATATGGATGGCAAAATGGAGTTAATCCACTGGCTTGAACACCCTCTGCGCCTATCTTTGCAACAGGCCAAAAAACAAAAACTGCGCGCCAAGAAAAAGCGCGCCAGTGTTGAAGCGCAGCCGAGCTAAGGCAGCTAAGCCTAACGAAAACAGGTGTTTACAGTCGTTCACCACAGTGCAAGCAGTGGCGCGCATGCGCTTCATGACCGCTGCGCTCACAGCTGCGACAAACTCTGCGCTGCCTGTCGCGCTGCATTTCCTGAGTCAATTCTGCTGTGAGAATGCCCGTCGGAACAGCAATAATCGAATAGCCTGTCAGCATCGCCAACGACGCGATAAATTGGCCAAGGCTCGTCTGCGGAGTAATGTCGCCATAGCCGACCGTAGTAATGGTAACGATGGTCCAATAGACACTTTTTGGAATAGAGCTAAAACCGTGCTCGGGGCCCTCAACCACATACATCAGCGAACCAAAAATCACCGCCAGAATAACAACCGAAAAGAAAAACACCATAATTTTTCGGCGGCTCTGCAGCATGGCTCTGAGCATAACATTCGCCTCACTCAGATAGCGCACAAGTTTAAGTATGCGAAAAACTCTGAGTACACGCAGCAAACGCACAATCAGCAAATAGTTAGCACCGGGAACAAACAAACTTAAATAGCTCGGCAGAATCGATAGCAAGTCGATCACCCCGTAAAAACTTCGCGCATAGCGCAAGGCCTTCGGCGCGCAGTAGAGGCGCAGCAGATATTCAAGGGTAAAGATAAATGTGAACAGCCACTCGGCCGCCCTTAGAACACGGAGCATTTCGCCCGGCAATGCGCTGAGACTTTCAATCATCAGCACCAAAACACTGCTGATAATCAACACGATCAAGCAGATATCAAACAACTTACCGAGTTTGCTATCTGTGCCAAAAATAATCTCGTATAAGCGCTCTTTAACTGGCTTTGCTGACATTTGGGCCTCAATCAAGGATTTCGGGGCAAACTGTGCTTAGGCATCGGCCTGTGCGAAAATAGCGCTCCACTTTAACGGACTCGCGTATGAGAGACAAAAATAGCCGCCTCGTATACAGCACAGAGCAAGGCAGAATTAAACCGGCAGACAGCCCCAAGTCCGCCCCCAAAGGCGACGGCATCATTCGCATCAGGCGCGAAAGCAAAGGCCGCAAAGGCAAAGGCGTCAGCCTCTGTGAGGGTTTTGAGCTAGACGAAAAAAGCCTTAAAGCATTGGGTAAAGAGCTCAAGCAGGCCTGTGGCAGCGGTGGCACCGTTAAAGCCGGCGTCATTGAAGTACAGACCGACCAGCGCGACAAGCTTAAAAGCATACTCGAAAACAAAGGTTATACCGTCAAACTAGCCGGCGGTTAAACCCGCCCGCTAGCTCAACAAACGCCAATTCTGGTTCAATAGTTGCAAACTTGCTGAAAACGACAAAATTTCGTCGCCAAGCAATGGAGCACATCGATATGAACAGCGTCGACTACGGGCAGTTATTCGGCAGCGGTCTCTTACTTGCCATGGGGGCCGGCTTGAGTTTTTTTAGCCTTTGGGCCGCACAGTGGTGGCGCGCACGCCAAGACCCCGCTCATCAAGCCAGCGGCCTGCGGCGCAGAATAAACTTGCTTGAACAGATCAGCTCCGATGTCGGCGCAGTGAACCACAGTTTTGCCAAATATTCAGCGCTGGTCATTGAAAGCACCCGCTTTGGCAAACGCTGGCCACCGGCGCGCAAACAGGAGCTCGAACGAATAAACTCAGAGCTTGTGCAGGAATTTCATAAACTCGCCGAAGCCGAAGCCAAGTTATTAATGCTCGGTGAAAAAACCATGGAAAAAACCCTGAGACTCTACGGCGCCAAAATCGCACTGTTTCGCAAGCAGGTGTATATCGGCCGCCAGGACATCAGCGAACAAGAAATCGCCGAATTAAAAACCTCTATCTTGACGCTCAGAGAGCAGTTTTATGACTTGCTCAGCCGCCGCTACGACAAATTACTGACGGCCTAGTAAGTAAACACGCTAGTGCGGTGGGAAATCCGCCGCATATTTTGCCACCCACTCATTCGCTGCTTCTTCACTGCTTAAAAAGCGCCCTTCGCAGGCGGCGATGGAATGGCGGTAGTGCTCGATGTAACACACCTGCTCGACCATACGCACACTAAACGCCGAGCTGTTATCGTCAAAACTGAGGCCTACCGTATAATAATCCGCTTCCGGGCGGCACCAGGCCACTTGACCAACCGCTTCGAACGGCGGCTGCTCTATCGGAATACTTATATGCAGCTGCGCGCCCTCGGGTAAAGCCACATGGCTTTCAAAACATACCCCGCCGCGGCTGACATTGATCATCGATGCGCGCTCACCTGTGCGGCCACATTCAATCACATCAACTTTGACGGGAATAGAAGACGGGTGCCGGATAAAGCGACGCATCAGCACATCGTGGTCACTATCAAGCCTTGCGGCTGCACTCACTGAAGTAATAGGATTATTGAACTTGTCCATACATCTACCCCCGGCGTAAAACTCGCATACTCAAGCTATAGCTCAGCAAAACGACTCTGCCCAGTTTTTACTAGTGATGTAAGGGAATAAACACGCGAAGCTAAAACAGCTCTTGTTGTAAGAACTTCTTTACCGGCGCATAAGAGCGCCGATGGATGGGGCTGACGCCGAGTTCGGCAAGCGCATTTAAGTGTGCTTTAGTTGGATAGCCCTTGTGTGAGGCAAAACCATAACCGGGGTATTTCGCATCAAAAGCCTGCATTTCCCTATCGCGCGTTACCTTGGCTAAAACGGACGCGGCACTAATTGCCGCCACTTTGCCATCACCCTGAACGATAGCCTCGCTCGGATAAGACCACTCGGGTAATTTATTGCCATCGACTTGAACAAAATCAGGCTGCGGCTCCAGCGCCTGTACTGCACGCTTCATCGCCAGCAGCGACGCCTGCAAAATATTGATATCGTCAATTTCTTCAACGCTCGCGCGCGCAACACTCCATGCCAGCGCCTGCTGCTTGATTTCATCAAATAAACGCTCGCGTTTTTTATCGCTAATTTTTTTTGAATCGTTAAGGCCATCAAGTTCAAACTGCGGCGGAAGAATGACCGCTGCGGCGACGACATCCCCCGCCAGCGGCCCGCGACCAACTTCATCAACACCTGCAATTAACACTTAGCGAGCCTCAAAATGTTCAGCGATCGCTCGCGCCGCGCTGGCACTGGCATCGCGGCGCAATTCCAGATGCAAAGCGTGAAAAAGCTGTTTTAACTCAGCGCTTTCACGCTCGCTCAGCAAGCGCTCGGCTGCGCCGACAATATTCTCAACAGTGGCTTGATCTTGCAGCAGCTCGGTGGCAACTTCTTTAGCGGCCAATAAGTTTGGCAAACCAACCCACGGCACTTTTACTAAGCGCGACAATATTGCCCAAGTCAGCGGTGGCCATTTGTAGCAAATGAGCATGGGCTTCTTTAATAACATCGCCTCGAGAGTCGTGGTGCCCGAAGCCATCCAAACGCAGTCCGCTGCGCTCATACATTCATGGCTGTGACCGAGCTCAAGACGAATATAGTCTGGCAGTTGACCATCAAATATTTGCAGCACCTGATCGTAGCGGGCCTGGTTGGCAGCTGGCAAAACAAAAAACAACTCGGGGCTTCGCTGCTTTAATTGCGCCGCGGCATTAAGCATCAGCGGCAATAAAAAACCAACTTCCATTGCACGACTGCCGGGCATCAGCGCAACAATCTGCTGTTTATCTGTCAACTTCAGCTGCTCTCTGGCCGCGCGCTGATCTGGTTCAAGCTCAAACTTATCCGCTAATGGGTGGCCGACAAAAGCAACCGGGACATCGTGTTTAACATAAAAGTCTTTTTCAAAAGGCAATAAACAAAGCATCAGATCGACACTTTTTTTAATACCTTTAATGCGGCCCTGGCGCCAGGCCCAAACAGACGGGCTAACGTAGTGCACGGAAAAAATACCGAGTTTACGCGCGGCTTTTTCAAGCTTTAAATTAAAATCAGGGGCATCAATGCCGATAAAGATATCGGGCTTGGTTTGTTTGAAACGTTTTTTTATACCGCTCAACATGCCGAGCAGTTCGGGTAAGCGCTTTAAGGGCTCAACAAAGCCCATCACCGCTAAGCGTTCCATTTCATAGTGAGAAACAAAACCCTGCGCCTGCATGCGTTCACCGCCGATACCGTAAAATTCTGCATTGGGGTAAATTTTACGCAGGGCTTGTATAAGACCGGCACCGAGTAAGTCGCCGCTTTGCTCTCCGGCAACCAGCATTATTTTTTTAACTGGCTTAGGCATAAAAAATTAACGCACTATGCCGCGCTGACTGCGCTTTAAACTATCGAGCAGCAGAGCGAGCTTGTCGCACGCTTGTGGTTGTGCCTCAAGCTCGGCAATTGCCTGCTCAAGAGTCAAACCTCTTCGATACACGGTTTTGTAAGCGGCCGAAAGGCGTTTAATTTCATCTTTGCTAAAACCGCGGCGCTTCAAACCTTCGATATTTATGCTGCGCGCCTCAGCCGGAGCGCCATAAGCTAGCACATAAGCGGGAACATCTTTGCCAATTGCCGTGCCCATGCCGGTAAATGCGTGAGCCCCAATTGAACAAAACTGATGCACTAAAGTAAAACCGCCAAGAATAGCCCAGTCATCAATATGAACGTGCCCGGCAAGTGCTGTGTTGTTGACCAAAATACAGTGATTGCCAATCACGCTGTCGTGACCGACATGCACATAGGCCATAAGCAAGTTGTCGTGGCCTATGGTTGTTTCTGCGCGATCTTGCACCGTGCCGCGGTGCAGGGTGACACCTTCGCGAATAATATTGCGATCACCAATCACCAAGCGCGTCTGCTCGCCTTTGTATTTAAGGTCAGGCGTATCTTCACCAACCGAAGAAAACTGATAGATACGGTTGTCCCGGCCAATATGGCAAGGCCCTTTGATCACCACGTGGGACTCAACCACGGTGCCAGCATCGATGTGCACACCTGGGCCTATATAGCTCCAGGGGCCAACACGAACATCGCTTGCAAGTTCAGCTTGCTTATCGACAATGGCCGTGGGGTGAATCAGAGCGTCGCTCATAAGCGTTCTTTACACCTTGCGATCAGCACACATAATGGTTGCCGACGTAACCAGCTGGTCATCGACCTTAGCTTCACATTCAAATTTCCATATACCGCGCTTTTCCGACAGAATTTTACATTCAAAATATACGCGGTCACCCGGCACGACCTGACGCTTAAAGCGAACTTTATCTATACCCGCAAACAGGTAGATAGAACCGTCATCGGGTGTCTTATCCATGGTTTTAAAACCGAGCACGCCACAGGCCTGCGCCATGGCTTCGACCAGCATCACGCCGGGAAAAACCGGAAAGTGAGGAAAGTGCCCCTGAAAAACCTCTTCATTCACACTGACATTTTTATAGGCGAGTATACGCTTGCCTTCTTCGAGTTCTACCACGCGATCAATCAATAAAAACGGGTAGCGGTGAGGCAGGTATTTACGAATTTCAACTATATCCATCATCGGACTGAGTTCCCAAAAGCTAGCTGAGCCGCCTGCGGCGGATCGAATTAATTGTTTAATTGTTTTTCGAGCTCTTTGACTCGATTAAAAAGTTCATCCAGTTGGCGTATGCGCACAGAGTTGCGCTGCCAGGATTTAATATCTTGCAGAGGCGGCGTGGAGGCAAAGTGCCCCTTTTCCCGGTTGCCGCGGGTAACGGTCGTACCGCCGTGAAAATAACTGTCGTCGGCGATGCTGATATGCCCATTAATGCCAACCATGCCGGCGATCTGGCAACGCTTGCCGATGCTTGTACTACCAGCAATACCAGTGCAACCGGCAAGAGCGGAAGCTTCCCCGATTTTAACATTGTGGGCAATATGGACTTGGTTATCGATGATCACACCGTCTTCGATAACTGTATCGCCAAGCGCTCCGCGGTCTATCGAGGTGTTGGCACCAATTTCAACTCGATTGCCAATCACAACCCTGCCTATCTGGTGGATTTTTGTCCAACCAGCTTCACTTGGAGCAAAACCAAAGCCATCTGCACCAATAGTCGTATTTGCGTGCACCGTGACATCGTCACCAAGCTCAACCTGGTGATAAATAACAACATTGCTAAAAATAAGCGAGCGAGCGCCGATTTTACTTTCGTCGCCGATGCAGACACCGCTGTAGAGTTCGGTGTCATCGCCGATCACTGCGCCGGCACCAATTACACAATTTGCGCCGATCGCAACGTTGTTGCCAATAACCGCAGTGTCATCAACAACAGCGCTAGCGTGCACTCCGGGAGAGCGTTTTGTTCGACTTGCAAACAGGGCACTCAACTTGGCGTAGCACAGATATGGTGAGGCGGAAATTAATTTGTTGCCGGAATAAAGTTTTGCGTCGGCTTCACTCAACACCACCGCGCCGGCACGAGTTTCGGCCAAGCTCGCGGCGAACTTCGACGATGATAAGAAACTAATATCGGATTGACGAGCAGTGTTCAAGTCAGCCAAACCGCTTAACTTAGTACAAGCCTCGCCCTCCAGGCGAGCATCAAGCAAAGCGGCAAGCTCCTCAAGTGTATAGGACTTGCCGTTCATAAGACGCCTCGTTATTTAGCTTGAGCTTTATTTAGCTCGGCGATAACTTTGCCAGTAATATCTGCAGCCGGCATCGATACAATTGTTGTATCTTTGCGCAAAATAATATCGATGTCTTCGGCCTTAACCAAAGCCTCAAGAATACCGGGCAGCTGCTGCTGACCCTGAGCCAAGAGACCTTTTAACAAATCGTCATTCTCTTTTTGAATTTTTTGCACAACTAACTGAAAGTCGGCCTGAACAAATTCGATCTGCTTGCGATGCTCAAGTTTTTGCTCATCACTCCAGGTTAAACCTTTAGATTCCGCCTCTTTTGCCAACGCCTCAAGGTCTGCCTTTAAGCCTTCTGCTTCAGCAACCATTTTTGAGTACTCGGGTTTTTTCTGCAGATCTTGCATGCGCTTTTTAGCTGCATCGGTCTGCATAATCGCCTGCTGAGGATCAAAAACAACGACTTTGCCTGCAAAACTAAGCGGGGCAATAAAAAGTAACGCGGCTGCGCACAAAGCTTTTGTTATTTTCATACTGGTATCTCTAATTCTAAGTAGTTAAAAGCCAGCACCAAAGGTGAACTGGAATTTTTCGGTGTCATCAAATTCAGTCTGGTTCAGCGGCAGAGCATAACTAAAGGTCATCGGCCCCATACCTGAAATCCAAGTAAACCCTAAACCGTAGGACGAAGCCAAATGATTAATATCGGGCTTAAAGCAATTTGCCTGAGTATCCCGGCAGTAAGTCGAGAAAGTATTACCCGCATCAACAAAGGCGGCCAACTGCATCGAGCGGCTGTCTTCGATAAACGGGATAGGCATAATCAGCTCGGTGCTGAATTCTAACAGGACATTACCACCAATCGTATTGTTACGAGTCGCATTTGCATTTTCAGATTGCAGCATCAGCTTGTCGTATCTGCAGCCAAACGGGGCATCTGCGGCAGGCGTTGGGTCGTCACATAAGATATAAGCTTGCCCCAGGCTTTCACCAGGACGGTCAATACTGCCGTTCCCATTTAAGTCTTGCCAGCCTGCCTCAGTCACATTGTATTCCGCAGAAAATGTACCGCGCGGACCGAGGGCGTTTTTCTCAAAGCCCCGCACAGAACCAAAGCCGCCTGCGTAGAAGTTTTCGAAAAACGGCAACTCATCCATAGAGCCAAAACCATTGCCGTAACCAAGCGAGGTTTTAAAGCGCAATACAAAGTCGCGGGTAATAGGCTTAAAGGCTTGAGCATCGTAATAAATTTTGTAGAACTCAAGCTCTGATCCCGGCGCAGTTGCTTCCAAACGCAGGCTCTGGGAGCTACCGCGTGTCGCCAGGATGCCGCGATTCAAGGTAAAGCGATTCCAGCCGAGGTCAAACTTTGCGTAATTAAATACATGACCGTACTTATCAATAAAACCTTCTTCACCACTAAAGACATTACCAAAGCGATCAACATATGCCCCATCATCCATAAAAAGCATGCTTTCGTCGATTGGCGACGTCGGTAACTGATACTCGCCACTGGGCCGGTTTAACCAGTCACTGCGATTGACATAAACCAACTGAGCAAAGTCCTTAAGATAAGGGCTGCGACGAATCTCCTGCGGCGTGTACTCTCCAGTGGTAATGGTTTGGTGCTCAAAGTTCAAACCAAAATCGAGGCGGCTCACTTCTGAAACGGGATAACCAAAGCGCACGCCCAAACCAAAGGTATCGGTACTGTAGTTTGCGACAGCAAACGATTCCGTATCCCGCGTGCGGTAATAAGCATTAAAACCGCGGCTGACACCATCGGGAGTAAAATAAGGGTCTCGATACGAGAGATTGTAAGCTGTTTGGTAGGAGTTCCTGTTGACGCCAAAGCTCACTTCTTTACCGGTGCCCATCCAGTTTTTCTGACTGACATTAACACCTAGATTTAAACCACTGTATTGGGCATAACCAACACTTGCGCTAATAGAACCAGAGGGCTGCTCTTCAACGATATACTCAACGTCGAGCAAATCGTCGCTACCGGGAACATCGTTAGTGTTGACATTCACCTGCTTAAAATAGCCAAGCCGCTCAAGCCTCACCTTGCCCTGCTCAATACGCGCATTCGATGCCGAGGAGCTCTCCATCTGGCGCATTTCACGGCGCAGCACTTCGTCAGAGGTTTTGGTATTACCACTAAACTCGATACGGCGAACATAAACACGCTTGCCCGGGTCAACAAAAAAAGTTAGATCAACCGTTTTGCTATCGCTGTCTTTGTCAGTCAAACCTTCGACCTTGGCGTTGGTATAACCGGCGTTGCCGAGCAGAGTGGTTATATACTCCGACGTGGCGTCGAGCCTGGCCTGGCTATAGGTATCGCCTTCGCGCAAAAGAATCAAGCGGCGCACGCTGGCCTCGGGCAGAACCGGGTCGCCGCCGACATCAACCTTAGAGACGGTATAAATATCGCCCTCACTGAGATTTAAAGTGATATAAACCGAGCGCCGGTCGGGGCTGATGCTGACCTGGGAAGAAACAACAGAGAAGTCCAAATAACCCTGGTCGAGATAAAATGACTCAAGCCTTTCAATATCACCGGTCAGTTTTTCTTTGGCATATTGATCGTCACTCGAGAAAATCGTGGTCCACTTGGCGGTCGTCAGTTCAAACAGTTTCATCAACTCGTCGTCGCTGAAAACTTTATTGCCCACAAAGTTGATATGGCGAATTTTGGCCGACTTGCCTTCGTCGACATCAATCTTGATATCGACCATATTGTTGGGCAGCTCCGAGACCTTAGCGTCCACCGAGGCGCCGTAGCGAGCCTGGGCGATATACGTGCGCTCGAGTTCACGGGCGATGCCCTGCAGTTTTTGCCGCTGCAGGATCTCGCCGACGGCAATATCGTTATCCGACAAAACCTCTTCAAGCTGATCGTCTTTGATCGCCTTGTTGCCGTCAAACTCTATCGATTTGATTGCCGGGCGCTCCTGCAAAATGACAATCAACACATTGCCTTCGCGGGCCATCTGCACATTGGCAAAAAAGCCAGTCGCAAACAAACTTTGGATGTTGTCGCGAATATCCTGACTATCGACAGTATCCCCCACTTGCACACTCAAAGCGGCAAACACCGGGCTCGCCGACACGCGCTGCAGGCCCTCGAGGCGAATATCGGAGATCGTAAAGCTGACAGCCAGAGCCTTGGTGCAGAAAAATAAGGGCAGCAGGCTTAAAAATACGCGTTTTAACACAGAGCGAAACCAGTTCTTGTTCTTAGTACAGGCCTTAAAGGCGCAGAATATCGTTATAAAAGGCAACAACCATTAGGCACATCAACACAGCCATGCCCGCCTTGTAACCGATCAGTTGAGCTTTTTCCGACAGAGGACTGCCCTTCACCCACTCGGCCAAGCAGAAAAGAATGTGACCACCATCCAGAACCGGAATTGGAAGCAAGTTCAGCACGGCCAGCACCACGCTGACATGGGCCAAAAACGACATAAAGGCCCAAAAGCCATACTGCGCTTGGTCGGCGGCCACTTTAGCAATGCCAATAGGGCCACTCAAGTTTTTTATGGAGATTTCAGCGACGAGCAGCTTCTTCAGCGATATAAAAACAAAGGTGGTGGCCTCCCACGTTTCACCAAAGGCAGCGCCGAGCGCCTCGAGCGGGTTATAGCTAACCAAACGGCGCATATGCTCGGGCATTGCCGGCAGCTCAACACCGATGCCCGCATAGCCGTAACTAAAGCCGTCTTGATCCAGTTTCTGATCGGGCAGCAAGGCCAGGCTCACAGGCTCACCGTCGCGCTCGACAACAACATCTAACGGCTTTCCTGGGTGGCTTTTGATGAGCTCAACCCACTGCTCCCAGCTCGTCAGCGGCTCACCGTCTGCGGCAAGTAGCTTGTCGCCAATCTCAAACCCGGCGCGCTCGGCAGCGCCACCGCCTAAAACCTGGCCAACGGTTCGGCCCAGAGGCGGGTAATAAAACTGCAAACCCAGCGCCTGCAAAGGTTGGGGCTCTTCGATATCGTTCAGCCAATTTTGAATGCGTATTGGACTTTCGTAAGTCAGGCCGTCCTCGCTGTAGCGCGCACTAATTAACAGCTCGCCACTTTCACCAAGGCGCTTGAGCAGCGCTAGGCGCACATCGCGTCGCCCCGGGGTAAGCTCACCGTCGACAGCAACAATTTCCTGACCCGCCTCGAGCCCCGCCTGCTGCGCCAGTGAGCCCGCTTTAACCTCACCTATAACCGGGCTGTAGACCACCGTGCCGTGCATCAGCAGCGCCCAGTAGAGTACAAAAGCAAGAATAAGGTTGGCCGCAGGCCCGGCAGCGGCAATAGCTATACGCTGGCCAACGCTCTTTCGGTTGTAGGCGGCGTCAAGCTCAGCTTCATCAACCGGCGCCTCGCGCTCGTCAAGCATTTTTACGTAACCGCCAAGAGGAATTGCGCTCAGCGCAAACTCAGTACCTTTTTTATCAGTGAACGCTAACAAGCGCGGACCAAAACCGATGGAAAAACGCAAAACCTTGACGCCACAGCGCCGCGCCACATAAAAGTGACCAAACTCGTGTATCGCAACCAATATACTGATTGCCAACAAAAACCACATGACAGTTGTCAGAAAGGGCACCTAGCATCTCCCGGCAAAATAGAGACCCGTTCCCGCGGGTCGATTCTGAGCAATTTTCCTGAGACCAGTAAACAAAAATAAAAGTTCCCAGTTAGTTTGTATTCAACAGCATTAGAACCAGCACTGGCAGCGCTGCAACAATACCGTCGAGACGATCGAGAATGCCCCCGTGACCGGGAAGGATGGAGCTGCTGTCCTTAATTCCGCGCTCGCGCTTCATCATGCTCTCAAGTAAGTCACCGAGCACACTGGTCGCGGCAACCGGGACGATCAACACCAGCATCTGCACAGCAGAAAAACCGAGCAAAAAGACGCCGTAAGCCCCACCGAGCAAGACCGAAAGCAACAGTCCACCCCAGACCCCTGCCCAGGTTTTGCCGGGGCTTACATTCGGGGCCAATTTGCGCTTACCCAGCGCGCGTCCGGCAAAATAGGCCCCGATATCGGCAGCAGCGACCAACAGCAGAGCAAAGAAGATCAGCGCCACGCCGTTGTCTTGCTGGCGCAACCACAACACCGCCATCCACGCGGGAATAAGTACCAGCGCGCCGAGCACGGCTCGCACTGGCAGCGGCCGCCACAAAATCGCACTCGATGGATAACTCTGCACCCAGAGCAAAGCCACGGCCCACCACAAACAGGCGAGCAGCATTAAGCTCTGCATAAGTGCGTGATTTTGGCCCGCATCGAGCACAATCAATAGGGCAACAGCAATTAGCGACAAGCCAACAACATACACAAGACGAGCGGCCAGAGCTTTTATACCGCTTAGATTGGACCACTCCCAGGCACCGATAATAAATACCGCGGAAATAGCGACACAAAACCACTGCCACGGCGCAAGCAGCAACAGAGACATAAACACCGTCATCATTAACACGGCGGTAATTACACGCTGCTTAAGCACCACGGGCCTCATTTTTTAGCTGGTCAGAGGTTTTGCCAAAACGGCGTTCTCGGCCGTAAAAACAATCAATTGCCTGGCGCAAAGCCTCGGCGCCAAATTCAGGCCAGAGCACAGGGCTAAAAAATAACTCGGCGTAGGCGGCTTGCCAGAGAAGAAAGTTTGAAATGCGAGTCTCTCCGCCAGTGCGGATCAACAAATCAAGCTCGGGCAAGCCCTGAGTGGATATATACGAAGCGAGTTGCTGCTCACAAATATCGTCCGGCTTGAGCTCACCGACCTGCACTTTCAGGGCAAGCTGCTGGGCAGCGTTGGCGATATCCCAGCGACCGCCGTAGTCGGCGGCAATGCACAGAGTTGCGTCACCGTCACTAGCGATGGCCTCAGCATCGTTAATAGCTTTGAGCAATTTTGCAGAAAAGCGCGCTCGATTGCCGATAACCTTGAGCTTAACGCCCTCTTTTTTTAGCTCGCGCGCTTCTTTTTTTAAGTAGCTGTAAAACAAGCCCATCAGCGCCTCAACCTCTTTCGGGGGGCGGCGCCAATTTTCAGAACTAAACGCAAACAGCGTCAGCGCCTCGACCCCTTCGGCCCGACACGCTGAAAGTACATCGCGAATGCGCTCGACACCAACCTTGTGGCCAGCGATACCGGTGCGCCCCTGCTGTTTAGCCCAGCGGTTATTGCCATCCATAATGATGGCGACATGGCGCAGCTTTTTTTCACTCACGACAGGCCTTAGATTTCCATCAGGTCTTTTTCTTTGGCAGCCAGAGCTTCGTCTACCTGAGCGACATACTTATCAGTAATCTTCTGAATATCGTCTTGAGCGCGACGCTCGTCATCTTCGGAAATTTCTTTCTCTTTGAGCAGATCTTTGACCTGACCGAGCGCATCGCGGCGAATATTGCGAATCGCAACTCGCGCCCCCTCAGCTTCAGACTTGGCGTGCTTGATAAAGCCCTTGCGCGTCTCTTCGGTCAATGGCGGCAGCGGTACACGAATGAGCTCGCCGGTCGTCGCAGGGTTCAAACCCAGGTCACTTTTCATAATGGCTTTTTCAATCTCCGGCACCATGCTCTTATCCCAAGCGCTGATGCTGAGTGTGCGCGCATCGAGCACACTGACGTTGGCCACTTGGCTAAGCGGGCTCTCGGAACCGTAATAACTCACACTAATACCGTCGAGTATGCTCGGGTGAGCGCGACCGGTGCGAATCTTATTAAAAGCCACACCGAGACTCTCAATGCTCTTGCTCATGCGATCCTGAGCTTCTTGTTTGATGTCATTAATCATTAGTTTTTATCCTCTTCGATCTTATCTTCTTCAATAAGCGTGCCCTCGTCTTCACCGACAACGATGCGCAGTAACGCACCGACTTTGTCCATTTGGAAAACGCGCACTGGCATATTGTGATCCTGGCAGAGGCAAATCGCGGTTAAATCCATGACACCGAGCTTTTCAGACAGCACCGTGTCGTAACTCAGGCGGTCGTATTTGGTTGCTGTTGCATCTTTCATTGGATCGGCGGTGTAGACGCCGTCTACCTTAGTTGCTTTAAGCACTAACTCCGCCTCAACTTCAATCGCGCGCAGACACGCAGCGGAGTCGGTAGTAAAGAAAGGGTTGCCGGTACCGGCAGAGAAAATCACCACCTCGCCATTTTCCAGCAGGCGGATCGCTTTGCGGCGGTCGTAGTGCTCGACCACTCCGCTCATGGGGATCGCGCTCATAACGTTGGAGCTGATATTGGAGCGCTCGAGCGCATCGCGCATCGCCAACGCGTTCATTACTGTGGCGAGCATGCCCATGTGATCACCGGTCACACGATCGAGCCCGGCAGCGCTGAGCGCGGCGCCGCGGAACAAGTTACCACCGCCAATCACTAGCCCAACCTGTACACCAATGCCCACCAACTGGCCGATTTCCAGGGCCATTTTATCGAGCACTTTAGGGTCTATACCAAAACCCTGATCCCCCATTAATTGCTCACCACTTAATTTGAGCAGAATGCGTTTGTACTGACGATCACGGGTGGACGGCATCGACTTTCTCCTTCGTCTTAGGCGTTAGCGCTGAAAAAAATTTGGGGGATTCTAACAGCAAAAAGGCGGAATAGATATTCCGCCTTTTTGCCAGAGGCGCAGCCCGAAGGCACGCCTGATCAGACTTTAAACAAAGCTTATTAAGCTTTAGAAGCAGCTACCTGAGCGGCAACTTCTGCTGCAAAGTCTTCCTCTTTCTTCTCGATGCCTTCGCCTACTTCGAAGCGAACCACAGAAGCGATCTCGCCTCCAGCACCCTTAACCAGCTGACCAACAGTTTGATCAGGGTTTTTAACAAAAGGCTGCTCTACCAGGGAGTTCTCTTTCAAGAACTTCTTAATACGGCCACCCATCATTTTCTCAACGATCTCAGCAGGCTTGCCTTCCATATCCGGCTGCGCCTTGATCACATCTTCTTCTTTTTTCAGAACGTCGGCAGGCATATCTTCGGGGCGAATAACCTGAGGGTTCGAAGCCGCAACGTGCATTGCAACATCCTTCGCCACTTCAGCGGAACCACCTTTGAGCTCAACCAGCACAGAAATGCGGTTGTTCGAGTGCGTGTAATCTGCAACGACACCCTCGCTAGCCTCAACCAGCGCTACACGACGGATACCGATGTTCTCACCGATTTTTTGCACCAATTCCTGACGCTCGGTCTCAAGCGCATCGTCAACCAAAGCTTCCACAGACGCCGCTTTTTCAGCAAAAGCCTTGTCGGTAACTTTGTTTACAAAAGCGAGGAAGCCGTCATCGCGGGCGACAAAGTCAGTCTCAGAGTTAATTTCTAAAACCACACCGTAACTGCCATCTTCGGCAACTTTAGCGGCAACAACACCGTCAGCCGCAGTGCGGCCAGCTTTTTTAGCCGCTTTCAGGCCGGAAGCCTTACGCAGGTTTTCGATAGCCAGATCGACGTCGCCGTCGGTCTCTTTCAGAGCTTTTTTACATTCGAGCATGCCCAGACCGGTACGCTCACGCAATTCTTTAACTAACGCTGCAGAAACTGCCATTCGTTGAGTCCTCTAAATAGTGCAAAGAAAAATCGACAGGCTGGAAGCTTACCGCTTCCAGCCTAAGAGATTGTGACAATTTGGCTTATTCGCCAGCCGCTTCCTGGGCGTCGTCAACTTCAACAAACTCATCTTTGTTGGGCACTTCCGCAGAGGCGGCTTTACCTTCAAGACAAGCGTCAGCCATCGCGGCCGTGTAGAGCTTGATCGCACGGATAGCATCGTCGTTACCAGGAATAACGTAGTCGATACCCTCTGGGTTGCTGTTAGTATCAACAACACCAATAACTGGAATACCGAGCTTGTTAGCTTCCTGAATGGCGATACGCTCGTGCTCAACATCGATAACAAACAGAGCGTCGGGCAGGCCACCCATATCTTTAATACCGCCAATAGACAGCTCAAGCTTGTCCATCATGCGCGTGCGCATCAGAGCTTCTTTTTTGGTCAGCTTTTCAAACGTACCGTCAGAGGCCTGAGTTTGCAGATCGCGATAGCGACGAATAGAGGCGCGGATAGTTTTGTAGTTAGTCAGCATACCACCCAACCAGCGGTGGCTAACAAAAGGCATACCGGCGCGCTCAGCCTGCTCTTTAACGCTCTTACGAGCGGAACGCTTAGTACCAACAAACAGTACCTGCTTCTTCTGAGAAGCCATTTGCTTAACGATTTCAAGCGCTTCGTTAAACTTAGGTACAGTGTTTTCGAGGTTGATAATGTGGATCTTGTTACGCGCACCAAAGATGTATTGACCCATCTTTGGATTCCAGTAACGGGTTTGGTGACCAAAGTGGACACCGGCATTGAGCATATCGCGCATGCTTACTTGTGGCATAGTTCTTACCTTAATTTAGGGTTAGTTCTTCCACCTACCGCGCCGGCCCAACCCAGCCTGTGCAAATTTTGCAACAAAACAAGGCACCCAGTGCACAACGCATAAAGCAGGTGTGTGATTAGCCCGATCAAGTCGGGGCGCGCTTTATACCACAGACAACAGTAAAAATGAAGCGCAAGTACCGCCATCGCCAAACCAGCAAGCCGTGGCAAAGCAAAAGAGCATGCCAGCAGGCACCAAAAAAACCGAGAGAGAGACAAGCTTCAACTGAGCAGGCTGCAAAGCGCCGCCAACTAGGAATAGTCGCGGCGCGAACCGTCAGGCTGGTGCTTATAACGCTTAATGCACCACCAGTATCGAAAGGGCTGGGGCTCAAGCATCTTTGCAATCACCTCGTTAACCCGCGCGGTATCCGCCTCGACATCTTTAGTTGGAAAGTTGTCCAAGGCAGGGAACACCTTGCCGCGAAAAGCCAGCGTATCTGGATCGCGGTAGTAGACAAACGGTACAACCGCAGCCTTACCAGCCTTGGCCAGGCGCGAAATAATCGTCGTTGTGGCTGCGGGCTCATCCATAAAATTTACAAAAACCGAACCCGGCCCCTTCACCTCTATATCAGCCGGATACCAGACCATGCCTTTTTTGCGCAGTGTCGACATAACTGCGCGCTGGTCGGTCGATGAAACAATGCGGTCACACAGGCGCGTGCGCTTGAGTTCGAGAAAACGATTAACAACCGGGTCGGAATCCCGGTAAGTCGCAATCACTTCACGGCCGCCAGAACCGAGCTTTTTCATCAGGATGCCTTTGGTATCGATGCTGCCGATATGAATCAAAATCACCAGTACACCCTTATCGCCGGCAAGGGCTCTATCCCAGTGTTCCTGCCCTTCGATTTCAAAGCGCCCGTCGACAAATTTGTCGGGATCGTTAAACCACAAAAAGAAGGTTTCCATAATGGAAATACCGAGCTCCAAACAACTTTGCTTGACCGCCCGACGGTAAAACTCATCACTGCGCCCTTTCATCGCCAAACGCAGATTTACCTCAGTAGTGCGCCGGGTTTTGCGACTAAACAGATAAAAGCCCCAACCCAAAATACGCCCCAGAAACAACAGACAGGGGTTCGGCAATCGCGCCAGTAACCAGAAAAAAAACAGCACCAGAGCCAAAGCCAGATACTTCGGGTGCAGGTAGCGTTTATCGAATATAAACATCGTTTGCGTAAGCCAGTAAAACAGTGCACGCATTTTTAGGTAAAGACAGGCAAGCGTCAATGCCACCGCCCCGGCCCGCCTTGCTATCTCGCCCATAACGCCCTGAAGGCGGCGCCTGCAAGCAGAGCCCCCCGCGGCTTTAACAACTAGCGCGCCGCCGAATCATCTACCCAGACACACCGAGCACAGCCGCTTCTGTTGGCGCCCTAGCCCTCACAAGCCTGAAATCACAGCTCGACACACAGGCAAAGCACCGCCTTATCCCGCTGCGGCAAACACCTGGCTTTTGGTTTAGAATAGCGCCCATTTCCGGGCCTCAAGGCCTACAGAACCAAGCGAGCACACAGGAAATCCATGTCCGTTATTATCAAGACCGCCGAAGATATCGAACACATGCGCACGGCCGGGCGCATGGCCGCAGAAGTACTGGAGATGATCGGCGAGCACGTTGTAGCCGGCACCAGCACCGCCGAAATTGACCGCATCTGTCACGCCTACATCGTCGACAAGCTCAAGGCCATTCCTGCGCCGCTGAACTACAAAGGTTTTCCTAAGTCGATATGCACTTCGGTTAATCAGGTCGTCTGCCACGGCATCCCATCTGAGAAAAAAATCCTCAAAGAAGGCGACATCGTCAATATCGATATCACCGTGATTTACAACGGCTACCACGGTGATACCAGCCGCATGTTTTATGTCGGCAAAGTGGCCCCGCACGCGGCGCGCCTGTGCAAAGTCACTCAGGAGTGCCTCTACAAAGGCATAGCCTTAGTGCGCCCGGGGGCCCGTCTCGGCGACATCGGCCAGGTCATTCAGGCTCACGCCGAAAGCAACCACTACAGTGTGGTGCGCGAATACTGCGGCCATGGCATCGGCAAAGGCTTTCACGAAGAGCCTCAGGTGCTGCACTACGGCCGCAAAGGCAGTGGCCTCGAGTTAAAAGAAGGCATGTGTTTTACCATCGAGCCGATGATCAATGCCGGCAAGCGCCACACCAAACTCAAAGGCGACCAGTGGACGGTCGAAACCAAAGACGGCCGCCTTTCGGCTCAATACGAGCACACCCTTGCAGTGACCAAGGACGGCTGTGAAGTACTCACCGCCCGCTCCGAGGAAAGCTTTTAATGCACGTCGACACCATCCCCCACTACGCTTGCCAGCCGCTGAGCTTTAACCAAAAGCAGTTTCGTCAAAAGCTGCGAAGCAGCGCGCCCATTCAAGCGTTTAAAGACGCCATCAGCGGCATGAATTCGCATTTTGAAATGCGTTTTCGCGAGGGGGGCAATATTCGCTCACTGATCGAAGAGCGCGCCGCATTTATTGATGTTGTTCTGCACTACGCCTGGTACAGCCACCGCTGGGACGACGACGCCTGCCTAATGGCGGTCGGCGGCTACGGCCGCGGCGAGCTGCACCCACACAGCGATATCGACATCCTGATTTTATTTGGCAACCAAGTCGGCGATAAATACAACGAGCAACTGCAGGCACTGGTCACTTTTTTATGGGATATCGGCCTGGAAATTGGCTCGAGCGTGCGCAGCATAGAGCAGTGCATCGATATCGCCGAGCAAGACATTACCGTCGCGACAAACCTGCTCGAGTCGCGCCGCATCGCGGGCAACGACGCGCTCAGAGATCAACTGCAGCGCGCTACAGGCCCAGAGCAGATGTGGCCACTGAAAGCTTTTTTTAAAGCCAAGTGGGCCGAGCAAGTCGAGCGCCACAACAAACACAACAACACCGAGTGCAATTTAGAGCCCAATATTAAAAACGCCCCCGGCGGCCTGCGCGATTTACAAATGATTAACTGGGTCGCCAAGCGCTATTTTGGCGTGCGCACCTTGCGCGAGCTCGAAGGCCAGGACTTCTTTACCGAGCGAGAGTTTGCCATGCTGCGCGCCGCCGAAGAATTCTTATGGGCGGTTCGCTTTGGCCTACACCTGATCAGCGGCCGCGCCGAAGAGCGCCTGCTGTTTGAATACCAACGCGAACTGGCCAGGCTCTTTGGCTACGAAGACAACGAGCTCAGCCTCGGTGTCGAGCGTTTTATGCACAAGTACTACCGCATTGTTATTTCACTGCGCGAGCTCAACGATGTATTGCTTGGCTGGCTCGATGAGAAAATTAACTACCGCGACGGCCAGCATAAAATCCAGCCGTTGAACGAACGTTTTCAGTTGCACGACAATTACATCGAAGTGGTGCACAGCAAAGTTTTCGATCTACACCCATCAGCCCTGCTAGAGGTTTTTGTGCTGATGGGCAACAACCCGAGCATCAGCGGTATAAGGGCATCAACCATTCGTTTGATTCGGGAAAAGCGCGTTTTAATCGATGACAAATTTCGCCAAGATGCGCTGAATAAAGCGATGTTTTTGCAAATTTTTTCTATCAGTTACGGCCTTGTCACCCAGCTTGGGCGCATGAAACGCTACGGTGTATTAGGCCGCTACTTGCCGGCATTTGGCAAAATTACCGGGCAAATGCAGCACGACCTATTCCACCGCTACACGGTTGATGCGCACACCTTATTAGTTATTAGAAATATGCGCCGCTTTACTCAACCGGCCGAAGAGAAACAGTTCCCGATCGCCGCGACGATCCTGCGCCACCTCCCCAAACCTGAACTGCTGTATATCGCTGGCCTTTTTCACGATATTGCCAAGGGCCGCGGTGGCGATCACAGCGAGCTCGGCGCCATCGATGCGCTTGAGTTTTGCCAGAGCCACGGCTTGAGCGGCAAAGAGAGCCGCCTGGTGGCATGGCTGGTCGAAAAACATTTGTTGATGTCTTATGTCAGCCAGAAAAAAGACATCAGCGACCCCGATGTTATTCGCGATTTTGCCATTGCGGTGGGCGATCAGGGGCGCCTTGACCACCTGTTTGCGTTAACCGTTGCCGACATGTGCGCAACCAACCCGGAGGTGTGGAATACCTGGCGGGCAAGCCTGATGCGCCAACTCTATACCGAGACCAAACGCGCACTGAGGCTCGGCCTCGAAAACACCGTCGACAAGCAAGAGCTGATAGAAGAGACACAAAGCAAAGCGCTGGCCGCTCTCACAGCCAGGGGTATTAGCGAAAAACAAGCCTGGCAATTTTGGCAGGATATGGGCGACGAATACTTTATTCGCGAAAACCATGTTGATATCGCCAATCAAACCGAAGCACTAAGCAAACACAACAGCCCCGCCCCACTGATATTAATTAGTGAAACCACCGACAGAAAACTCGAAGGTGCAACCCAAATATTTATTTGGGCTCGGGATGCGCGCCATGTCTTTATTGCGGCAACAACTTGTCTGGCTCAGCAGGGCCTAAATATTCAAGACGCCAAAATTTATCAAAGCGCCTCGGGCCACACGCTCGATACGTTTTACGTGCTCAACGAAAACTTTGAGTTTCTCGGCAACGACAGCGAACGCTATCAAAAAATTCACGACGCACTGCAGCAAGAGCTCGCTTTAATCGGTGAATACAGTGACATTGTCAAACGCCGCACGCCGCGAGAGCTAAAACAGTTTAGCACCCCAACAAGCACAAGCATGAGCAATGACATCGTCAGCGGCTACACCGTTCTCGAAGTCATCAGCCCCGACAGGCCCGGCTTTCTAGCCACCATTGCTCAGGCCTTTATGGAAGAAGACATTATCGTTCACAACGCGCGCATAACAACACTCGGGGAGCGTGTTGAAGATGTGTTTTTCATTACCGATGTCGATGGCAACGCTCTCAGCGACGTTGAGCGCTGCGCTGAGCTGCAAGATAAAATTCGCCGCCGACTCGACCGTCAAGTTAGAAAAGAATTAGCCAGCTGATGAATCCAGATTTAAACCTGCTTCAACCCTACCCGTTTGAAAAATTAAACCAATTAAAAGCGGGTATTACCCCAAAGACTAATGCGGCGCATATTGCACTGTCGATAGGCGAACCCAAACACAGCCCACCGGCATTTGTTCTGGAAAAGCTCGCGGCCGAGCTCGGCCGGGTCAGCAACTACGCGGCCACCAAAGGTTTAACAGAACTTCGCGAAAGCATAAGTAGCTGGGCTTGCCAACGCTTTCAGTTGAAAGCCCTCGATGCACAGACAGCTATTTTACCCGTTAACGGCACACGCGAAGCTATTTTTGCTTTTACCCAAGCCTGCATTGATCGCAGTGCAAGCTCAGCAAAAGTGTTAATGCCGAACCCGTTTTATCAAATTTACGAAGGTGCTGCTAAGCTCGCCGGCGCCGAGCCCGTATTTTTGAACTGCCTCGAGCAAAACGCTTTTATTCCGGACTTTGACAGCATCGATGAAAAAACTTGGCGAGACTGCCAATTACTTTTTTTATGCAGCCCGGGCAATCCCACCGGAGCGGTGCTTAGTAGCGACACGCTTAAAAAGCTGATTGCACTTGCAGATAAATACGATTTTATTATCGCCAGCGACGAGTGTTATTCAGAACTTTATTTTGATGAAAATAAAGCGCCAACTGGCTTGCTACAGGCCTGCGCCGAATTGGGCCGCGACGACTACCAGCGCTGCGTGGTATTTCACAGTTTGAGCAAGCGCTCTAATCTTCCCGGGCTGCGCTCAGGTTTTATTGCCGGTGACAGTGAATTGATTCAACAATTTTTGTTATATCGAACCTATCACGGCTGCGCCATGCCTGTTCACACACAACTGGCCAGCATCGCCGCCTGGAATGACGAAAAACACGTATTGGCCAATCGCGAACTCTACCGACAAAAATTTGCCGCCGTGTGCCAAACACTTAACGGCGTGCTCGAGGTGAAACAGCCGCCTGCCAGTTTTTACCTTTGGCCTAAGACGCCTATCGACGAACAGGAGTTTGCCCGGCGCTTGTATCAAGAGCAAAACGTCACCGTGCTGCCTGGTTCCTACTTGGCTCGGCAGGCAGACGGGCTCAACCCCGGCTGTGGTTATGTGCGCATGGCCCTGGTTGCCACACTGGAAGAATGCATTGATGCCGCCGAGCGTATTTGTCAGTTTACTCGGAGTTTATAGTGAGCGAGCAGCGCAATTTATTAAAAAAAGAGCGGGTTGCCTACATACTAAAAACACTGCAAGCGCTATATCCTGAGCCGCCGATCCCGCTCGATCACAAGGACGCCTACACCCTGCTGGTAGCAGTACTGCTCTCTGCTCAGTGCACCGACGAACGCGTCAATCAAATCACCCCGGCACTGTTTGCATTGGCCGACAACGCCTTTGATATGGCAAAAAAAGACGTAGAGCAAATCAGGGAAATTATTCGCCCCTGCGGCCTGAGTCCACAAAAAAGCAAAGCGATAAAAAAACTCAGTGAAATTTTAGTCGCCGAGTACGACGGCGAAGTCCCCGCCGATATCGAAGCGCTTGAACAGCTGCCCGGTGTAGGCCACAAAACCGCCAGTGTGGTGATGTCCCAGTTTTTTTCTGTGCCGAGTTTTCCGGTCGACACCCATATCCACCGCCTCGCTCAGCGCTGGGGTTTGAGCAGTGGCAAAAGTGTTGCCCAGACGGAAAAAGATTTAAAGCGCCTATTCCCCAAAGAGTGCTGGAACGATCTACACCTGCAAATCATTTACTACGGCCGCGAGTACTGCTCCGCTCGCGGTTGTGACGGCCGCAAATGCGATATCTGCCGAAGCTGCTACCCGCTTAGAAAAAAGCCCAAAATCACCCGCAAAGCCTAAAACACAGACAAGTGCTCAGTGCCACAGCTCGGCCACAGCTCGGCCACAGGCAAAGTAACTACAAGGTCATTGGCGTTGAGCACTGCGCGGGTTTTGCAAGCGCTTTTTAGCGCCCAAGTTAATACCGTTCTACAGCGTTGATCCTGATCAAGCCCACCCCCAATAGCCGCACCTGAAGGCGCGCGATTCGTTAAGCTAAGCATCTGGTTCGCAGAGAGCTGCCCGTCCTGGCGCCGCTCAAAAATTAAAACTACAATGCTGCTTGCTCTGCAACCGTGTAAGTTTCAATCAACATGATGGATTAGGCTCCTATGATTAACGAACTTTTTGATTTAAAAGGGAAGGTAGCTCTGGTTACCGGCGGTACTCACGGCATTGGTATGGCTTGTGGCATGCTGCTCGGCAAAGCCGGCGCTAAAGTTGTTATCAACGATATTTTTGAAGACAAGCTCGAAGCCTGTAAAGAAGAATACGCCAAAGAAGGCGTCGACGTTTACACGCTGACATTTAACGTCGCCAAAGAAGATGAGGTTGACGCAGGGATTTCTCAAATTGAAAAAGAAGTTGGCCCGGTTGATATTCTGGTCAACAACGCAGGCATTATTAAGCGTGTTCCTATTTTGGACATGCCGACTGAAGAGTTCCGCGAAGTTGTCGATATCGATTTGGTGGCACCTTTTATTGTTGCCAAACGTGTGGCCCCGAGCATGATTGAGCGCCGCCAGGGCAAGATCATCAACATGTGCTCAATGATGAGCGTTTACGGCCGTCAAAATGTTAGCGCCTACGCCGCCGCCAAAGGTGGCCTGAAGCTGCTGACTCAAAACATGTGTTGTGAGTGGGCCAAGTACGGCCTGCAAGTCAACGGTATCGGCCCCGGTTACATCGCAACGGCACAAACTGCACCTATTCGAGTGAACGGTCACCCGTTTAACAACCTGGTGATGACTCGCACGCCCGCCAACCGCTGGGGCGAACCAGAAGACGTAGGTAAAGCTGCGCTGTTCCTCGCCTCAAAAGCTGCTGACTTTGTAAACGGCCAGGTTTTGTATGTCGATGGCGGCATCATTGCCAACTTCGGTTACGTAGAAGGTGAAAACACCAACGTCGAATAAGCGTAACCCGTTTTAGATCAAAAAGGCTGCTTCTCAGAGCAGCCTTTTTTTGTGCCTTCAGAAAAAGCAGCGCATACTTAGGAAAACTCAACGGAGCCCGGCTCCCAAAAGTCCAGTATGCGTTACGATCTACTCACCGCCAAAGTCCGGAACCTTGCACCGCACTGGACTAGCATCGTCGCTTTAGCGCTGTATTTAACCTTAGTACAACCCCTTTCGGCGCCATTTGCTAGCGCACTTAGCCCGCCCCAAGATCCAGGCAGCACCAAGCAAAAGCGAGAGATTGTTGTTGCAACACAAATATCATACGGCGCTGAACGCGCCATATTCACCCGTTTATTGAATGACTACGAAAAACAACACCCCGAAACCCAAATAACAATACGTTTTTTCAGGGGCGACTATAGCGACAGCATCAATGCGTGGATCCAACAGGGCTCGGGCCCAGAGCTGTTTTACTGGTACAGCGGCGCCCACACCGACCGCCTCGCTCGCGAGGGCAAATTACGCGAGCTGAGCGCCGTGTGGCAAAAGAGCGCGCTCGAAAGCAAGCTCGATAGCTATACCGTCGAAGCCGTCATGTACCAGGGGCGCCCCTACGCCATTCCCGTTTCGTTTTATCCGTGGACTTTTTATTATCGCGCCTCACTATTTGAGAAGTATCAATTGAATGTCCCCCAAAACTGGGCCGAGCTGATAAACGCCTGCAAAGTATTCTCCGCCGAGGGGCGCAGCTTGATTTCGCTCGGCCATGAGAATATTTGGCCGAGCTTAATTTGGTTTGATTATTTAAGCCTGCGCTTGTGGGGCAAAGATTTTTATCTGCGTTTACTTGGCAAAAAAGCACAATGGAACGGCGAAGAAGTGCGCGAAGTACTCGTTTATTTAAAACAGGCCATTGATGCAAAGTGTTTTAACACTCAAAGCCACAGGGAATTAAACTTAGTCAGCGCACTGCCGCGACTGTATCACGAGCGCGCATTGATGCAGTTAACCGGCGCCTACACCCTCGGCAACTTACCCAAATCTATCCGCGCGGATTTTAGAGCGGCGCCCTTCCCCAAAATCAAAGACAAGCTTGCCATGTTCACAGTTGTGCCGGTAGATACCTACAGCGTGCCGTACTATGCCAAGCTCGATGAACACTTGCTGTCACTACTTTCCTACTTGGCCAACCAGGAATTTCAGCTCCAACTAAATATGCCCGCAAGCCGGCTGCCTCCGAATCTTGAAGCGCAGCCCTACATACTCGACGCACTACAGCGCGAAACGTTGAGTTTTATCGACCAAGCACCGCGCACACTTTATTTTGATCGCGAAAGCCACCCTCAGCTGGCCATGGATATCGCCCACGTACTGGTCGATTTTTTTGATAAACCCGACATCGAGTTGACATTAAAGCGCTTAAAGAGCGCCAGCGACGAGTTTTATCGCAAACACCCGGAGTTTGCGCTGGAGTACTGACGCTGCATTCGCGATGACAATTTGCTATGCTTGCCGCCCCTCCAAGGGGCATAAATAAGGCACGCAAAAACCCATGACAAGGCTATACGGCATCCCCAACTGCGACACGGTCAAAAAAGCCCGTCGCTGGCTTGAGCAACAACAGCAAGACGTTGAATTCCACGATTTTCGCAAAGACGGCCTCGAGCTTGAGCAAATTCAAACTTGGCTTGAGCAGGTCGGTGTCGAGCTTTTGCTAAATAAACGCAGCACCACCTGGAAGCAGCTCAGCGACGACGAAAAAGCGCAGGCGCAAACTGCACAGTGCGCAGCGCTATTGCAAGCCAAGCCCACCCTAATTAAGCGCCCGGTACTCGATATCGACGGCGATATCCACATCGGCTTTAAAGCCGAGCTCTATTCACAAATTTTTAGTTAACAGATACAGAGGATCAGGCAATGTACGCACTCGGTATAGGCGTCGGCACTCAAAACTCCAAAGGCGAATGGCTGGAAGTCATGTTCCCACAGCCGCAACTGGCGCCTTCTGAAGCCCTTGGCAAAGCCGTAGCTGAGCAACTTGGCTACGAAGGCGGTAACGCCACAATCGAATTTACCAGCGACAAAGCAGCTGCGCTGGCAGACAGCATTAAGGCGGCCGGCAATGAAGCACTGGCCGCAAGTGTTGCCGCGATGGCCAACAGCAAGCGCCCCCTGCTTGCCGTTCTTCTGGCCGCTGATGAAGCGCCGGCCTCTGTTGGCGAAGTCTACCTGAAGCTGCAATTGATCAGCCACCGCCTGGTTCAGCCTCACGGCCTGAAGCTGGACGGCATGTTTGGCCTGCTGCCCAACGTTGCCTGGACCAGCGAAGGCGCCATCGCCATCGACGAGCTCGAAGCTCGCCAGCTGCAAGCCCGCATTGAAGGCCGTACCATCAGCGTCGACTGTGTCGACAAGTTCCCTAAAATGACCGACTACGTAGTGCCTGCCGGCGTGCGTATCGCCGATACTGCGCGTATCCGCCTCGGTGCTCACATCGGTGAAGGCACCACCGTTATGCACGAAGGTTTTGTTAACTTCAACGCCGGTACGCTCGGTACCTCGATGGTTGAAGGCCGCATCTCCGCTGGCGTCGTTGTCGGCAAAGGTTCCGACCTCGGCGGCGGCTGCTCAACCATGGGTACCTTAAGTGGCGGCGGCAACATTGTTATTTCTGTCGGCGAAGAAAGCCTGATTGGCGCCAATGCCGGTATCGGCATCCCTCTGGGTGACCGCTGCATTGTTGAGAGTGGCCTGTATGTTACTGCCGGCACTAAAATCGCCCTGCTCGACGATCAGAAGAATGTGGTTGAACACGTCAAAGGCCGCGATCTGGCCGGCAAACACGACCTGCTGTTCCGCCGCAACTCGGTAAGCGGTGCGGTTGAATGCCTGACCAACAAAAGCGCCATTGCTTTGAACGACGAGTTGCACAGCAACAACTAAGCTCAAGCAGTCTGGGCAGGAGCCAAGCCATGCGGGCATGGGGCTGGTTAAGCCTCCCCAGACACGCTGTGAACCCATCCCTGGGGGCTCGACTGCCGCTTCCCTGCGGCAGACGGTCTGGTGAGGCTCCACCAGCCCCCTGCTTTGACCACCGAGCCAATTTCTTGAGAACCGCGATGAGTGAATTAAGCCCTACCCTCGAGCTCGCCTGCGAACTGATTCGCCGCCAGAGCATCACCCCCGACGACGCCGGTTGTTCGGCCTTAATGTGTGAGCGCCTAGAAGCCATAGGCTTTAAGGTTGAGCATCTGCGTTTTGACGATGTCGACAACTTCTGGGCCGTTCGCGGTGAAGAAGGGCCAATCTTTGCTTTTGCAGGCCATACCGATGTCGTGCCCACCGGCGATGAAAGCGCGTGGACCCACCCTCCGTTTGAGCCGACCATCGAAGACGGCATGCTCTACGGTCGCGGCGCAGCCGATATGAAAGGCAGCCTTGCGGCGATGGTGACGGCCTGTGAAGACTTTGTCGCCAAACACCCCAAGCACCAGGGGCGCATCGCCTTTTTGATCACCAGCGACGAAGAAGGTGTGGCCATTAACGGCACCGTGAAGGTTGTTGAGTGGCTCGAAGCGCGCAATGAAAAGATTACCTGGTGCCTTGTCGGCGAGCCCTCTTCGACCAATGAAGTTGGCGATGTGATCAAAAACGGTCGCCGCGGCTCACTCGGCTGCTGGATGACAGTCAAAGGCAAACAGGGCCACGTTGCCTACCCCCATCTTGCCGACAACCCGATCCACAAACTGGCACCGGCCTTGGCCGAGATGGCGGCAGAGACTTGGGATGAAGGCAATGACTTCTTTCCGGCAACCAGCTTCCAGGTCAGCAATATGAGCAGCGGCACCGGCGCGACCAATGTCATCCCCGGCACCGTCGAGCTGATCTTCAACTTCCGCTTTTCAACCGAGCTGACCGAAGAGCAGCTGCGCAGTCGCTCCGAAGCCATCTTCGACAAACACGGCCTCGACTATGACTGTAAGTGGGTACTCAGCGGCCACCCGTTTTTGACGGCCGAGGGCAAGCTGGTTGAAGCCGCAGTAAAAGCCATCAAAAGCCAATGCGGCCGCGACACCGAGCTGAGCACCGCCGGCGGCACTTCCGACGGCCGCTTTATCGCACCCACTGGCGCACAGGTATTGGAGCTTGGCCCGGTCAACGCCACCATCCACCAAGTCAATGAATGTGTGAAGGCGGCCGATCTCGATCTGCTCAGCGCCACCTACGCCCAGATCCTTGAGGAGCTGCTTGCATGAGTGAATTTACCCACTTAAATGAGCGCGGCGAAGCCCACATGGTCGATATCAGCGGTAAAGCGCCGAGCAAACGCGTAGCCCTGGCCCAGTCTTCAATTCAGCTTGGCGAAGAAGCCTACACCCTGCTGGTCGAAGGCAAGCACAAAAAAGGCGATGTTTTTGCCGTGGCGCGCATTGCCGGTATCCAGGCCGCAAAACGTTGCAGCGACTTGATTCCTCTGTGCCACCCGCTTATGTTAAGCAAGGTCAGTGTCGACTTTGACAAAGACGGCGATACTCACACGATCACCGCCATTGCCCGCTGTGAGCTCGAAGGCAAAACCGGCGTAGAGATGGAAGCACTGACCGCCGCCTCGGTCGCTACCTTGACCATCTATGATATGTGCAAGGCCGTCGACAAAGGCATGCGTATCGTCAATACCGAGCTACTTGAAAAACACGGCGGTAAAAGTGGCAGCTGGGCACGCGAGGGCTGATATGACCATCTCCATTCTCTATTTTGCCAAACTGGCCGAGCTGCTTGGCCGCGATGAGGAGAAGCTTGAGCTCGCCAGCAGCCTGACGGTGGCCGAGCTTAAAGCACTGCTCGGCGAACGCGGCGAGCAGTGGCAAAAAGCCCTCAATGACAGCGGCACTCGCTGCGCAGTGAACCAGGAGATCGCCCAGGCCGATACCGCCATCACTGCCGGCGCCGAAGTGGCCTTTTTCCCTCCGGTCACAGGCGGCTGAAATGATTCGGGTTCAACGGGAGGACTTCGACGTCCAAAGTGAATATCAGGCTCTGCTCCAGGCAGACAGTAGTGAGCGTTTCAATACCGGTGCTGCAACCATGTTTGTTGGCCTGGTGCGCGACTTTGGCGACAGCAAGGCCTTCGAACTCAAACACTACCCGGGCATGACCGAAAAAGTGCTTGAGCGCATCGAAACCGAAGCTCGCAAACGCTGGCAGCTGCTTAGTGTGCGTATTATTCACCGGGTCGGCCCGCTGAGCCCCGCAGACCAGATTGTGTTTGTCGGCGTTAGCAGCCGCCACCGCGCCGACGCCTTTGCCGCCTGTGAATACCTGATCGACCTGCTGAAAAACCAGGCCCCGTTTTGGAAAAAAGAAGGTGAACACTGGGTCGAAGCCAAGCAAAGTGATGCCCAGCGTGCTCTGCGCTGGATGGACAGCCGGTAAATGCCCTGGCAGCGCCTAAAAAAAGCCCTGCATCGACACTACCTCGCCCCCGAGCACAAGGTGTTTAAACGCTGGCGCGACGGGTTTATTTATTTTTGTGTTGGCCTTGCCAGTATTTACATGGCCAATATCTATATGCAGCATTCCCTCGAGCAAGAATTAATCAGCCTCGCCGGCTTGCTGTTTGTCGGGCTCGGTTTTTTTATTGCAATGGGCGCCTATATACGCCTGTTGATATCTCGCTTCCTGCGTTTTTTTAAACGTTGAAATCGCTACAGAATTTCAAAACCAGAATACCCAAGCGCCCGGCGGCAAACGGCATAAACAAAAACTGGCGAAGCCCCACCGCGCAGACAATACTGGTAAAACTGCTCATTACCAGCAAAGCACGCTATGGCCACTTGGTACCTCGAAGGCTATTTTGATAGTGAGGGCAGCCTGCAGCGCCGCCCTCTACTTCACTTTCCCATCGTACTCGGGCGCGAACGCAGCCTCGACTGCTGTATTCAGGCGGCCAGCATCAGCCGCCAACACTGCGCCATTGAACTTATCGCAGACAAACTACAGATCGAAGACTTAAATAGTCGCAACGGCACCTTTGTCAATCGCGAACGAATAAGCGCTCTCACCAAGCTCAATCACGGCGACGTTTTACATCTTGGCGATCTGGAGTTTCGCCTGATCGAAGAACAGCAGGAAAAGCGCGACCCAGCCGGCAGTGACGAAACCAGCATGCTGAGCATGAGCAAGCTCAGCGAGCGCTTCCCCTGCGGTATTCACGACCTCGAAGAATTAATGGCGAAACGCCAAATCGAACCGGTATATCAGCCGATAGTCGATGCCAAAAGCGCCCGGCGCTGCGGCAATGAATTGCTCAGCCGCAGCACAAATGCCAACCTGAGCCCAAGCCCCATCGAACTCTACCGGCTCGCAGAGAGCTTTAGCCTCGAAATCGAGCTCAGCGAACTGATGCGCGACATCGGCGTCGAAACCGCGGCAAAGGCCAGGCTCAACGGCGAACTCTGGCTCAATACCCACCCGGCCGAACTCAAAGACATCGACCGCCTGCTCAGCAGCCTCACCCAACTCAAGCAGCGCCACCCCAACGTTCAGCTATTACTTGAGATCCACGAGCAGGCGATTACCGATGATTTAAGTGCTCTTTCTTACCTTAAACAGCAGCTAAACCAACTGGATATGCGCTTGGCTTTTGACGACTTTGGTGTCGGTCAGAGCCGTCTGATAGAGCTTGTCGAAGCCAAACCCGACATTATCAAATTTGATCGCGTATTAATCGCCGGGCTTAAGCAAGCGGGGCTGGAGCGCCAGCAGTTAGTTCAACACCTGGTCGAACTGGTTAAGTCTCTACACATACTAACCCTCGCTGAAGGGGTTGGTAACCTGGATGAATATCAAGCGTGTGCAGCACTCGAGTTTGAGTTGTACCAGGGCTTTCACTTCTGCCGACCGCAAAAAATAAGTTATTTCCAAACCCACAACTAAGCCAGGACCTGTGCTCAACGTGCCTAACAGCCTAAAAACTCAGGCTTCAACAGAGCCGCATTGAATTAGTGTTAACAGGCCCTGGAGCAGCGGCCGGTATTTGAGCATCTATACTGCTAGCTAAGGACCTACTCTACTGCAAAAGGAAATCCGCTTGCCCCCTTACAACCTGCGTCACATATTGAGCCTTGCTTGTTTCTGCCTGGGCTGCGGCTTTTGCCACGCAGATACGCTGCATATATTGACCTGGGAAGACTATCTCAGTGAAAAGACCGTCAACGCCTGGGAACAACACAGCGGCCACTCAATCAAACAGCTCTATTTTGACAACGACGAGTCGCGCGACAGCCTGCTAATTGCTCCGCAGGGGCAACAGATAGACCTGGCCATTGTCGATGAAAATGTCTCAAACTTATTTGGCGAGAACAGTGCGTTTGTCGCCGTAAAAGATTATCCCGAGCTAGATATGCTGCGCCACATTGACCCGCAATGGAGCGAGCGCTGCGGCGCCTATTCCACCCCCTATCTCTGGGGAACACTGGGCCTTGCGTGGCGAACAGATAAGCTCGAGCGCAAACCGACAAGCTGGGACAGCGTGCTTAGAGCTGACGCCGATACTAGCGGCCATATCAGCCTACTCAAAGACGCCGTCGACAGTTTTGCACCGGCGTTGTTAAGCCTCTCTGAGGACATCAACACCGGCAATCGCGACCTGCTGCGAAGCGCTTTTGAACTCACGCGCAAAGCCTTGCCCTCAGTACTGACCTTTGAGTACCCGATTAGTTTTCTAAAATCTGAGCAGTCAAAAGAAAGCGCGGACAAACTCTGGCTGGCCATGGCTTACAGCGGTGACCAGCACGTTTTAAATAAAATAGCAGGCGCGCAGTTGTGGGCTTACAGCGTGCCCGACGAGGGCAGTATTTTGTGGATAGACTGTTTTGCCGTGCTCAGTCGCAGCCGCCAAAAGGCGCTAGCTTTTGACTTTTTAAACTTCATAAACCGGCCTCAGATTAACGCTGAAAACTCAGAAGCCATCGGCAGCCCCACGAGTAACCTCCGCGCCCAGGCGCTGCAAAGCGCAAGTTTTCGCAACGACAGCGCGATCTACCCGCCCCCTGAGATTATTCAGCGCAGTCAACTTGCCAAGCCGCTGAGCCATGAAAATATGCAAATACGCAGCCGCATGGCCAGCGCTTTGTTAAAGATTCACTCCGCGCAGTAAGTCATCATGAATCTAAGAAAAAAGTCGTTTTTAATTATCGTCCCGATCATTGCGACATTTTTCTTGCTCGCCAGCGCCGTTGTATATCAATTGCAGAAAACCCAAATTGAAAAGCTAGAACGAAATCGGCTGAAACTGGCACTTGCCGAACTCGACACCCTCTACAACCAGTACAACAGTTTCTCTGAAAGTTATCTGCACAGCATTGTCGCCCAAGGCAAACTGCTGCAATACCTAAAAGCCGAAGACAACCGCTACCGCCGGATAGCTTTGGTCAGCAATATAGAACGAGAGCTGCACAGCTTTAATAAACACCAGAGTAACTACCTGAGTTTGACCTTAGCCCGCATTGAACCCAGAGCTGAAATTGTTGAATATATTGAATTCAGCGAAGACCCTTTTTCAAAGCTGCCGCAGGCGCTAAGAGACAGAGCTTTAGAATTTATCGAAGACAAAAACGCAAGCAGCAGCCAGGCATTGCTTGAACCTCACCGGCTGCTGCTCAGTTTTAGTCAGTTGATCGACCCGGCAACCCTCGAAGCGCCGATAAGCAGCCAGCGCCAAAGCGCCATCAGTGTCACCTTTGCACTGGAACCCACTGACTTTATCAACGAACTCGCCCGCTATCGCCACGAGTTTAAAAGCGACATTAGGTTTTCATCAGAAGCTCCGGCTGGCACAGCCGCGATAGAAAGCATACAACTCGACCAGCATTTTTATCTTATTGCGCCGTGGAACAGCAGTATTTTAAATCAACGCTTACACCCAACGCGCATCAAGTTGATAGCAATATCTGCGCTATTTTTAATTAGCTGTATTGTATTGATGATCTATTTTATCAGTGCACACATCACCAACCCGATAGCCTCCCTGGAGCAGGCCATTGCCGATGCCAAATCAAACCCCGATACCGGCTTGCAACTAGAAACTAATCGCGACGATGAAATAGGCAGGCTCGCAAAACAGTTCAACAGGCTCTATACCGACCTAACCAAGGCTTTTCACAACAGCAACAAGTTGTTGCAGACAGACCACCTAACGGCCATTCACAACCTCTACCAACTTAAACGACAATTTCGCGACAAATTAATCGATGCGCGAAAAAATAAACAGCGAGTACTGTTTGCCTATCTAGATCTAGACAATTTCAAGTTTGTCAACGACAGATATGGGCACGATATTGGCGACAAAGTACTTATTGCGTTTAGTGAAAATATCCAGGAACTGCTGCGCGAACTCTACCCTACTACCGCAAATGAACAAGTGCCCTGGACTTTTGGCCGTATCGCTGGCGACGAGTTTGGTTTAGTTATTACCGGCTCGCCCGAACAAGATGAAATCAACAATTTAGTTACATCAGTACTCAGCCTTTTTGACGGCGGCTTTGCATTGTTTAACGGTCGCTATCCCATCAGCGTCAGTGTTGGTTTAGCGCTTTACCCAAGAGACGGTAACACACCGTCGGAACTTATATCCAATGCCGATACCGCGATGTATTCGAGCAAGCGCCTCGGGAAAAACCGCCACTCTTTTTATTCCGCGGCAATTGCCAAAAAAATTAGGCGCAATAACGAAGTTGAATCGGAACTCAAAAACGCCAACTTTGATAAAGAATTACAACTTGTCTATTTGCCAATTGTGGCCTGCGACGACCTCAGAATTTGGGGCTTCGAAGCACTGCTGCGCTGGCACTCGCCAAATCTCGGCCCGGTAAGCCCGGCTGAATTTGTACCAATCGCTGAGGCTTGCGGCTTGTTTGAACAAATCGATACCTGGGTACTCGACAACGGTTTTGCAGCCTACGAAAGCATACGCCGAGAACTCGGCTACAACTTTGTACTCAGCCTGAATTTGAGCTCGGCGCAAATCACTGTAAACCGTATTCAAGAGCATATATTCAGGCTCGTCAAACAACACCAAATTGACAGTAAACGCATACAGTTTGAAATGACAGAAACAACCGGCGCAGAGTTCTGCCGAGGCACAGAGGGCCTGCTAAAAAGCATTAACGATGCCGGTTTTCTTCTCGCCATCGACGACTTTGGCACCGGCTACACCTCGATTCAACAGCTGATCGAATACCCCGTCTCGACCATCAAGTTCGACAAAAGCCTGCTCGACTCCGTTGGCCTGGACGAACACCGAGAAATACTGCGGCCGCTGATTGAACTTTGCCAAAACCAGGGCATGTCCGTTACCGTCGAAGGCGTCGAGAGGCGCGAGCAATACGAATACCTAAAAGCGCTTGGCGCCGATCACCTGCAGGGTTTTTTATTCAGCCGACCAATAACCTTCGACGGCATGACCGGAGCGCTTGCTGCCTACGATAAAAAACGTCAGCGCCTTCTGCAAAGTGGCGCCAGTGACGTTCAATTGAAACAACTCTAAGCTACAATAATTCTATATACTATGTGTGTAGGCAAACTACTCGAGAGGGAAGCGTATGACGATTAAAGAGCTCGCTGGCCTTTGGCAAGATCACGCAAAAGGCGAACTAACGGAAGAAAATTATTCAGTTAAGTTGACCCTGGAAGACGCCGCAAAAATAGCTGCGCTTTCCGACATGTACCCACTTCGAACCCAAGAACAGCTTATTAGTGAGCTGCTGTCCGCCGCGCTAGCTGAACTAGAGCGCAGCTTTCCTTATATCGCCGGTAAAGAGGTGGCCATGCTCGATGAATTTGGCGATCCAATCTACAAAGACACTGGCCCAACGCCAGCTTTCCAGGCTCTAACCAGAAAGCATTTAAATCACTATCGCGAAGCGGCAAATACTTAATTGAACTAAAACGGTTAAGCGCAGGCCAAAGAGAGCGCAAACTTAATGCTCTTTAACGGCAAGCTCTGCTTTGGCCCGCTGCCAAAACTCATCGAGTTGCGCTTCATTGTAGTCAGCAAACCGGCTGCCCTCAGGCAATAAACTTTCCATTTTTTCAATGCGCTGTTCAAATTTTATATTGGCGCAGCGCAGGCTTTGATCGGCATCACAGCCGAGTTTTCGCGCGACATTTACCGCCGAGAACAAAATATCGCCCAGCTCGGCCTGCACCCGCTCATGCTTTAATTCTTTTTGCTGCAGTTCGGCTTCTAACTCATCGAGCTCGGATCTCATACGAGTGATGGCATCGCTGACAGCGCTGAAATCCATGCCCGCTTTGGCAACACGTTTTTGCAGCTTCTGCGCGCGCTGTAAGGCAGGCAACGCTTTGGGTACGTCGTCGAGCGTCGCCTGCAGCCCCTTGGCCGCGCGCTCAACCGCTTTAATCTGCTCCCAGCGCTGGCTTATATGCAGTGCCTGCTCATCGCCGCCAGGACTGCGCTCGCTCTCTAAGCTGCCGTCGGGAAAGACATGAGGGTGGCGGCGCAGCAGTTTTTGCGTTAACTGATTAACGACTTGGTCAAAGTCAAAATACTGCTGCTCGGCACCGAGCTGGCTGTAAAACACGATTTGAAATAGCAAATCACCAAGCTCTTCGCCGAGGTGGGCCCAATCCTCTCGCTCAATGCTGTCGACAACTTCATAGACCTCTTCGATGGTGCTCGGTGTAATTGAGCGAAAATCCTGTTTTAAATCCCAGGGACAGCCCGTATCCGCCTTGCGCAAGCGCCGCATTAAATACAATAAGTCATCAATGCTGTAAGCCATAATCAGTCCTTGCGCCGCACAGACCAGATATTTGGCAGCTGATTAATACGCGCAAGTATTCTCGACAAATCCTGTAAGTCCGTTACCTCAACCGTCAACATCATATCCACGGTGTGCTTTTTCTTATTTGAAAACGTCTGCATTGCACTGACATTAATACGCTCGCGGTCCAACAAGGTGGTGATGTCTCTGAGCAAGCCGTGGCGATCAAAGGCCTCTACCTCAATCACGGCCGAGTATTTTTCACTCGGCTCTTCAGCCCAGTCAACGGCGATCACACGCTCTGGCTCATCTTCGATATGGCGCAACAAATTACTGCAATCCTGGCGGTGAATCGATACCCCCCGGCCGAGGGTGATATAACCTGCAATTCGCTCGCCCGGCACGGGTTTACAACATTGAGCGATATAAGAAAGCAAGTTGCCAACACCGTCGATATAAACGTCGGCGCCGCTGTGACTGTCACTGACCTTGCCGACAATATTGACGACAGGCTCAACATCTTTATCGCGGTTGAGCATGCGGTTTGCCGCGTCGATGACCTTCTCAACACCGAGATCAGCAACGCCAACTGCGGCATATAAATCGTCGAGCCCCTTTAAATTTAAAGACTTAGCTAGCGCGTCAAAATCAAAGTTTTCAAGAGCAAGGCGGCGGAACTCGTGATCGAGTAACGCGCGGCCGTCGGCGATATTCTGATCCCTATCTTGCAGTTTGAACCAGTGCTGCAGGCGGTTGCGCGCTTTGGATGTGGTGATATAGCCCAAGTTGCTGTTGAGCCAGTCACGACTGGGGTAAGCGCGGTTGGCCGTCATGATCTCAACCTGGTCAGCCGTGCTTAATGTGTGATTCAACGGCACAATGCGACCATTTATTTTTGCCCCGCGACAGCGCAGGCCAACATCGGTGTGAATACGAAAAGCAAAGTCGACCGGCGTCGCCCCGGGCGGTAAATCAACCACGTGACCGTCGGGCGTAAAGACATAAATTCGGTCCTGCTCTATGCCTTTGGGCAGCTGATCGTCCCAGGCCACACCAATGTCACTTTCCTGCCACTCTATCACCTGGCGCAGCCAGGCAATTTTCTGCTCGTAGCCGGCCTCGCCGTCATTGACATCAGTTTTTTTGTAGCGCCAGTGCGAACAGACGCCGTATTCGGCCTCATCGTGCATGGCGTGGGTGCGTATCTGTATCTCCAGCACCCTATTTTCCGGGCCGTGCACGGCAGTGTGCAAAGAGCGGTACCCGTTCTCTTTGGCGTTGGCGATATAGTCGTCCATCTCGTGCGGAATATGCCGCCACAGCGAGTGCACAATGCCAAGTGCGCCGTAGCAGTCGCGCTCGCTATTCACCAGAACCCGAACCGCGCGGATATCATAGATCTCGGCGAAGCTGACATTCTTGCGCTTCATCTTGCGCCAAATACTGTAGATGTGTTTTGGTCGACCACTGACATCCGCTGCGATGCCCTCTTCGCCTAACTTGCTGCGTATCAACTCAATTACACGCGCGATATAACTCTCGCGGTCCAGGCGCTTTTCATCGAGCAGCTTGGCAATATATTTGTAGTCAAAAGGCTGCAGATAGCGAAAGCTCAGGTCTTCAAGTTCCCACTTAATCTGGCCGATACCCAAGCGGTGGGCCAGCGGTGCGTAAATATCGGAGACTTCCCGCGCAACTTTTTTGCGGCGCTCGGCGTCGGCATTTTTTACCGCGCGTATCGCACAGGTGCGCTCGACCAACTTAATCAGCGCAATGCGCACGTCGTCGACAATGGCCACCAGCAACTTGCGCAGCTTTTCCGCCTGCTCATCGCTGTCGCGCCCAAAGACCTGCTCCTGGCTCTGGCTCGAACGCGCGGTAATCGCCGCCATGCGCCGAACGCCATTGATCAGACTGATAACATCCTCACCGAATAGCTCGAGTACCTGCTGCTCAGTGGCTTTGGCCTCGCGCACACTTCGGTAGAGCACAGCGGCGATAATCGCCTCGCCATCGAGATGCATGTCGGCCAACAGTTCAGCCATGTGCAAGCCGGCGAGAAACGAGGTATTGCCCTCGCCCCAGCTGGTTTCGGGGTCTCCTTGACTCTGCTCGCAGGCGCGGGCAAATTCACAGGCCTTAACAAGCTGTGGCTCATCGACATCGAGTAGCTCGTCGTTTGGCAGCACACGTAGTTGTTGCACCCAGCTGTGAATATCAATATCCGCAGCATCTTCAGGGCTGTTTTCTCTAACTTTGACCATGGGCTCTCTTGTTTTGCTATCAGCGACCTAGCATAGGCCAATTCAATCAAAAAATCCGGCGGACAAATAGCGATCGCCACGGTCGCAGACAATAGCGACAATCACCGCGTTTTCGAGTTTTTGAGCGAGCTCAAGTGCTACCGCGACTGCCCCTCCGGAACTAACGCCGCAAAAAATACCCTCGCGACTGGCCAGCTCGCGCATGCAGTGCTCAGCCATCGACTGACTGACAAGGCGAAGCTCGTCAATATTGGCGTCACTGTATATAGCGGGCAGGTAAGCCTCAGGCCAGCGACGAATGCCAGGGATCGAGGCGCCCTCGTCCGGCTGCAAACCGATAATCTGAATATTCGGGTTCTGCTCTTTCAAATAACGTGAAGTGCCAACGATGGTTCCGGTTGTGCCCATGGAGCTGACAAAGTGGGTGATGTCCCCACCGGTTTGCTGCCACAGCTCCGGGCCGGTGCCACTGTAGTGAGCCAGCGGGTTATCGCTGTTACCAAACTGATCCAGTACCCGCCCCTTACCTTCGGCCTGCATGCTTTGAGCGAGATCGCGAGCACCTTCCATGCCCGCTTCTTTACTGACCAAAATTAATTCCGCCCCGTAGGCTTTCATAGATGCCTTGCGCTCATCGGTGGCGTTATCGGGCATAATCAAGGTCATTTTATAGCCCTTCACGGCCGCAGCCATTGCCAGTGCAATACCGGTATTACCGCTGGTCGCTTCGATCAAACTATCGCCCGGTTTGATATCGCCTCGCGCTTCAGCGCGGCTAATCATCGACATCGCCGGCCGGTCTTTCACTGAGCCTGCGGGGTTGTTACCCTCAAGTTTTAACAGTACATCGTTGCGCTCGGTGCCGGGCAAGCGCTGCAAACGCACCAGTGGCGTATTGCCGACACAATCCTCAATCGTTGTATAGCGTTTGGGCACAGATCCATCCTCAAAGAATTAGCCGCCCATTCTAACAGACGGACCTGCGCTGCAAAAACTGGCCGTAGCGTGCCGAAGCAGGTTACATTAGGCGCTTTTATCTGGGTCGGAGACCAGCATGGCCACAGCCAAAGAAGCCCGCAGCGATAGCACTTTGTGGCAACTCAGTTCCACTGCCGTGGGCATGATTATCATCGCCGTATTTGCCATTGCCAGCGTTTTTTTCCTGCTTCACCAACAGCGCCTCGAAGACATGCTCGCGCGCAGCATTCAGCTCAATGAAATTCTGCTTGATCGCGAGCCACAAACAAGTGCGCCGAGCGCGAGTGATATTGCTCAAGATCTCGAACAGCGCGCCCACTCTCTGCTCGCCATCGACGATTTTATCGCCCTGACCCTGGTCAATGAGCGCGGAGACAAGCTGTTTGAACGCGGTTTGCCGGTGGACAAAAACGACATTGGCCTGCGCTTTATAAGTGAGACAAGCTGGCAGCATCAACAGCAGTTGCACCTAAGCCAAGCCTGGCACAACGCTGACGGCAAACCGACTTGGCTGATCACGACCATAGACAAAACCGGGCTGTCACTGCTCAACCTTCAGTACCTTTTTTTACTGTGTTTAATCGCGCTCGGTATTACCGTATTTGCCATGCTCTATCACCGCAAATTACTGCAGGACATCTTTGAACCGCTGCAAGATTTACTCGAAAGTCTAGATAAAAATAATCGCACTCGAGAAATCAGCCCACTCAATTTAAATCGCCCCGGTATCTTTGCCGGCCTGCTCCAGCGCCTGAACGCCAATATTGCCATTCAGGTTGAAAACGAAATGGAACTGCGCCAGAACATTGAAAACGCGAGCATGGAGCTGCGCGAATCGCTCGAAACGGTCGAAATACAAAATATTGATCTCGACCTGGCGCGCAAAAATGCGGTGGAGATGAATCGTCTGAAATCAGAGTTTTTGAAAAAAACCAGCCAGGATTTACGCACCCCACTTAGCGGTATTCTGGGTTTTTCTGAATTGCTGCAAAAAACCGCTCTCTCAAGCGACCAACGCGACTATATCAACACCATTGAAGAGAGCACCAAAGGCATGCTGACCATCGTCAGCGATATTCACGACTTCTCGCGTTTAGAAAGCGGCAAGTTGCAAGTAGAAAATAAAGCGATGGATCTGCGCCAGTGCATTGAAGAAACCTTGCGCCTGCAAGCTCATTTTGCCGGTGAGCGCGGCATTAAACTCTACAGCCTATTTGATGATGAGATTCCGCAGACACTGCACAGCGACCCGATACGCATACAGCAAGTTGTCGCGAATTTAATTAGCAATACCCTCAAGTTTGAACGCTGCAGTTTTGTGGAGATTTATGCAGAACAGCTCAGCAGTGATGACAGCAGCGTTGAGTTGAGAGTAAATATTCGCTGCGACGGCGAACTTCCGCAGGAACTTGAGAGCTGGCACAGGGATGAAATAGAAACCCAGGTTTATTCCGGCGCGCGCATCGGCCTGTCGATCGCCAAGGGCATCGCTGAACATATGCAGGGAAAAATCGATCTACTTGAACAAGATGAGCTCAGTGGCTTTAGCGTCGAACTCAAACTTGGCGTCGAGCAGGCCGACCATGTACCCAGCAAGTACATCGACGCCAACTTTCAGGTACACGCCTTGGTATTTTCGTCAAATGACCGCGCCTACCGGGAAATTGCCTCGCGCTTGGGCGAGCTCAATATCAACCAGTGGCGAGCTCGCAGCTTTTCGGATATTTTAACTCAAGCCAAACGCTTGCGCGACGAAGCCATTAAACACGCGCGCTACCTGCCATTAGCCGTCATTGAAGCGCAGACCTCCCGGCAAACACTCGATAAAATCCTGTTGCAGCAAACCGTGAAAAGCCTGCATGACGAATTGCAAATTCCAACCGTCGTGATTGCGCCGATGGGCCAGTACGAAGCTGTACAAAAAATATTAAGCAATCACGATAGTTTTATTGCCCAACACCCTTTACAAAGCGCGCGCCTGCGCCGGGGCTTGTTAGATCAACTCGGCGTGGTGCGGTTAAACAAAGGCCTAAGCGCCAACGCCAGCAGCGCATCAACATCAATGCAGTTGTTATTGGTCGAAGACAATGCAGCAAATGCAAAAATCGCGCGCGCCATGTTACAGGATTTTAACGCCACCGTTGACCTCGCGCGCAGTGGCAGCGAAGCGATAGAGCGCTGCCAAAAACAGCAGTACGATCTCGTTTTTATGGATATACAACTACCCGACTTTGATGGCTTTGAGACAACTTTGCGCATACGCCGCCACGAAGCGGGCGAACGTCGCACTCCAATTGTTGCTCTGACCGCAAGAGACATCAAAGAAGAGCGCAGTAAATTACTGCTTGCAGGCATGGATGATTTTCTCAGCAAACCACTAAACAGCAAAGCACTGGGGCGTATTATCGATCGCTGGGTCGTCAGTGCTAAAAGCAAAAGTGCCGCCCCACTTCAACGCCCTGCGCCGCAAACATTAAATGCTCTTAATAACAGCAGCAGCGAAAACCAAGATGCAGACAACGCTGAATTAGTGCTCAGCCCAGTCAATATAAGCGCGAGCTTAAAACTTGCCAAGAACGATAAAAGCTTGGCCCACGACATGTTAAAAATGCTGATTGAAAGCCTCGAAAAAGAAGCTCCGGTCATGCTCAAGGCCTGTGAAAATAACGACATCGACAAACTCTACGAGCTCGTACACCGACTTCACGGAGCTTGCTGCTACTGCGGTGTACCCCAATTACAACCACTTACTAAAAAACTCGACGAGCAACTAAACATTAAACGCAGCTACGAACAGGCCGACATGGACAAGTTGTTTAAACATATAGACGAGCTGCTGCAGTGGAGCAGCGAACACGATTTAAGCGCGCTGTTTTCACCGGCCGATTAATCTCAGCGAAACAGCTCCCTGGCCTTGAGCGGCTCGTGGCCAATTAACTGAGGCAGCGCCAGGCGCACCAGAGCCTTAGCCGCTCGCAAGCTCTCGCTACTCCAGCGCTGCTCAGCAATCGCACCAAGCTGCTCGGCGCTAAAATAGCGAATATCTTTGCGCGGCGCCGAATTGTATTCCGGGCAAAAACCCCGCCCCGGCTCAAAGCGAAAACGCGCGCGGCTATCAGCGATTATGCTGCCATCTGCAGAGCGTTCAAAATCGAGCGCAAAACCAAGCTCGGCAAGCAGACAAAATTCAAAACGGCGCAACAATATTTGTTGTAGTTGCGGTTGTAACTGAACCTCGCTAAGTTTCTGCAGGCTCTCTTCATAAGCTCGATAGAGCAAAGGCTGAGCCTGCTCTTGGGCGAGCGCACGCAGCAACAACTCGTTTAAATAAAAAGCGCAGTAAAGACTCTGCCCGGATAAAGGCGCAGCAGTGGGGCCGCTCTCAACAGAGCGCAAGTTTTTGAGGCCGGATTTACCCGATACATGAACCAGCATAGGCTGGAAGGCCTGCAGAGCTGGCCAGCGCTTGCTCGGCCGTGCAACACAATTGAGAACACCAGTCTCGTAAGAAAATAGGCTGACAAGTTTTTTGCTATCGGTGTAGTTGCGCAAATGGAGAACATAGGCCTGCTGCGCGTCAGAAAAGCCCATTGTCAGTCGTCAAAGCCGAGGCTTCTTAAGGCTCTGTCGTCATCGGACCAACCGCTTTTAACTTTGACCCAAATATTCAACATCACCTGAGAGCCGATCAACGCCTCGATGTCTCGCCGCGCATCAATACCTATCTGTTTGATACGCGCACCGCCATCGCCAATAACTATGCGTTTCTGACCTTCGCGCTCAACCAGCACCAGAGCACTGATGGTAACCAGGCCGTCTTTTTCCTTAAACTGCTCAATCTCAACCGCGCTCTGATAAGGCAGTTCGGCGCCGGTAAGGCGCACCACTTTTTCCCTGACAATTTCGGCACAGAGAAAACGCAAACTGCGGTCAGTGACCTGATCTTCAGGGTAGATATATGACGGCGAGCTCGGCATCAGCTCTTCTAACAGCGTTAGCAGAAGCTCTAAGTTTTCCCGGCGCAGCGCCGACAGCGGCACGATTTCCGCTTTCGGCAGTAAGGCGTTGAGCTTGCTGATATGGGGCAGTAATTCACGCTTGTTGTCGAGCTGATCAATTTTATTGATCGCAACCACAACAGGGATGGAACTACCGCTGAGCTGCTTCGCCACAGCTTCGTCTTCGGCGGTAAACTGATCCTTATCGAGCACAAAAACAATGGCGTCAACATCGGCCAGAGCAGTCGACGCCGTGCGATTCATATAGCGATTAATCGCACTATCCTGGCCTTGGTGTATGCCCGGTGTATCGACAAAAACGAGCTGGGATTTTGCCTCTGTGCGAATGCCAATAATATTGTGGCGAGTTGTCTGACGCTTTTTTGAGGTAATGCTGATCTTCTGCTCGAGCAACTGATTTAGCAGGGTCGACTTGCCGACGTTCGGGCGGCCGACAATAGACACATAACCTGCGCGAATATCAGTTTCCAAGATTTTGCTCCTCAAGATGCTTTAGCGCCAGCGCGGCGGCTTTTTTCTCAGCCTGGCGCTTGCTGCTCGCACGCGCACAAAAGCCCTCGGCCACGGAGGCTATTTTACATTGAACCTCATAAAGTCGCGCGTGATTTTCACCGCTCTCACCAAGCACAGTGTAAACCGGTAAAGCCAGGGCCCGCTCTTGCATAAGCTCCTGTAAGCGTGTCTTTGCATCTTTGCCGGCGTGATCAATATCGAGTGTATCGAGGCGCTGTTGATACCAGGCCAAAACACGTTCGCGACAGCGCTCTAAGCCCGCCTCTTGATAAATCGCACCAATAAGCGCTTCCACGCTGTCGGCAAGAATGGAGTCGCGGCGAAAACCGCCGCTCTTAAGTTCGCCGCCACCGAGTATAATGACGTCACCAAGCTGTTTTTCTCTGGCTATTTCGGCGAGCGTCTCGCCTTTTACCAGGTGCGCACGAAGGCGGCTGAGCTGCCCCTCTTTGGCGCCAGAGAAACGTTCAAACAAAGCTTCGGCAATAATGAAATTGAGCAGGGAGTCACCGAGAAATTCAAGCCGCTCGTTGTTGCGAGGGCCGACACTGCGGTGAGAGAGCGCCAGCTCCAGCTGCTGCTTATCTGCAAACTGGTAGCCCAGGCGCTGCTCGAGCAGGTAGATATCACTGTTTTTTAACTGATTTGCCTTCATCGTCTATTAGATAAGTACAGCATGCATCAGCATTGGACGAGTCTATTTGATTTTTAAAACTCATCACTACATCGACATTGTAAAAAACTGGCACGCGTACTTCGTATTCGTGATTAATAAGTGTTCTGTCTTTGCGACGAACAATGACCATATCCTTTGGGTTTACATCCCTGACGCCATTAATGGTGAAATACGAGCTCAGTTGACTGTAAATTTTGTCCTTGCTCATATCGGCGATATTGGGGTTGTTATTCAGCATCGACTTCATTGCCGATCTCACCCCCATATTGTCGAGGTAACTCGGCCCCATTTTAAACAGCAATGTGAGAAAGAAACCAACAACACCGATGGTTAAAATTAAGCCTGAGGTACTCATTCCTCGTTGACGAGTGAGCATGGGAAACTCCCTAATTGATCAATATCTTGGCCCCTAGTATAGCCCGAAGCGACTGCAGTGAAGCTTGAAACACTTGGCACTGTGGCAAACCGGGTTTTGCCGGCGCAATCGCGCAAACTACAGGCTACCTGCGCGACTAAAGCTTGGCACACTGAAAAAGCTATCCCAATGCATCCATTTAGCCACGGCCTTGCCGACGATATTTTGCTCGGGTACAAACAACCATTCGCGGCTATCGCGACTGTTATCGCGGTTGTCGCCCATCATGAAATAGTGCCCCTCGGGAACCACCCAGCTGCCCTCGCGACTCAAGCTACCGGGAACCGAACACTTTCGGGCCTCGAAGCTTTTATCGCCGAGCTGCTCACGATATACCTGATTGATACCGCGGACATTAAAACACCATTCACCGGGCTTGCTGTATTCCTCGCGCAGCAGCTCATTGGGTACCGGCTCGCCGTTGAGCCAAAGCGTATTGTTGCTGTAGCGAATTTTATCACCGGGCAAACCGATAACGCGTTTAATAAAGTAGCGCTTGTCGCCGGGAGGAAAAAACACCATGACATCACCGCGCTTGGGCTCAGTGATATCAATAACCTTGGTGCGTACTATCGGCAGGCGAATGCCGTAGCTGTATTTGTTTACAACAATAAAATCACCGACTTCAAGTGCCGGCAGCATCGACTCTGACGGAATTTGAAAAGGCTCAAATAAAAATGAACGCACGACAAAAACCAGCGCCAATACGGGGAAAAACGACTTGCTGTACTCAATTAACGTGGGCTCTTTCGCCGCAGCTTCGATCGCGCTTTGATAGGCGACGTGCTCTTTTTTTTCCTCGGCGCTGACCGACGCAAATTGCTGCTCGACACCACTGACGGCCTTGAGCCTATCGGCTCGAAAGAAAGCTAAATCAATCAGCCACACCACACCGGTAAAAGCAGTAGCCAAAAACAAAATCAAAGGCAGGTTCAAATCCATAGAGCGCTAATCTCAGTTGATCGGGAATTATCCAGCGATATGCTTAGTCAGTCTTGAGCACCGCAAGGAAGGCGTCCTGGGGAATCTCCACCTTGCCAACCTGCTTCATGCGTTTTTTACCGGCTTTTTGCTTTTCGAGCAGCTTCTTCTTGCGTGTTACATCGCCGCCGTAACATTTAGCCGTAACGTTTTTGCGCAGCGCTTTAACAGTAGAGCGCGCCACAATTTGCCCGCCGATGGCCGCCTGAATTGCGACATCAAACATCTGCCTGGGGATCAGCTCTTTCATTTTTTCAACCAGAGCTCGGCCTTTGTATTGGGCGTTGTCTTTGTGAACAATCACCGCCAGCGCATCAACGCGCTCGGAATTAATAAGGATGTCCAGGCGCACAAGCTTAGCGGCTTCAAAGCGTGCAAAGCTGTAATCGAGCGAGGCAAAACCCCGGCTTACGGACTTCAGCTTATCGAAAAAGTCCATCACCACCTCGTTCATCGGCAGCGCATAACTGACGGACACCTGGCCACCGATATACTGCATATCTTTTTGCACACCGCGGCGCTCTACGCAAAGCGTAATGACCGAACCGAGATAATCCTGGGGCACAAGAATGTTGACGTCGGCAATGGGCTCGCGCATCTCGTCAATCGAACCGAGCTCGGGTAGTTTTGACGGGTTGTCGACATAGACAACGGAGCCGTCATTGCAGGCCACCTCGTACACCACTGTCGGCGCCGTGGTGATCAAATCGAGATCGTATTCGCGCTCGAGCCGCTCCTGGATAATCTCCATGTGCAGCATGCCGAGAAAACCGCAGCGGAAACCAAAACCCAGAGCGTCCGAGCTTTCCGGCTCGTAAAACAGTGAGGCGTCGTTCAGCGTGAGTTTTTGCAGCGCGTCGCGGAAGTTTTCGTAGTCATCGGAGCTAACCGGGAACAAACCGGCATAGACCTGAGGTTTGACCTTTTGAAAGCCCGGCAGAGCATCTACTTCATCGGAACTGTTGGCGTGCACAATGGTATCGCCGACCGGTGCGCCGTGAATATCTTTAATGCCGGCGACCACAAAACCCACTTCACCAGCGCGAAGCACGCCTGTGTCTTCGCGCTTAGGCGTAAATACGCCGACAATGTCGACGACATGCGCCTTGCCTATCGACTTGGATATGATCTTTTCGCCTTTTTTGAGCTCGCCCTGGGTCACGCGAACCAACGACACCACCCCGAGGTAGTTATCGAACCACGAATCGATGATCAGCGCTTGCAGCGGCGCTTCGTACTCGCCTTTGGGCGCTGGAATTTCGGCAATCAGGCGCTCGAGCACATCTTCAATGCCCATGCCTGTTTTTGCGCTACAGGTCACCGCATCCATCGCATCGATGCCAATAATCTCTTCGATCTCGGCGCTGACCCGCTCGGGTTCGGCCTGCGGCAAGTCAATTTTGTTCAGTACCGGAATGACTTCAAGGTTTTGTTCAATAGCGGTGTAACAGTTGGCCACACTCTGAGCTTCAACACCCTGAGCGGCGTCGACCACAAGCAGCGCCCCTTCACAGGCGGCAAGGGAGCGGCTGACTTCGTAACTAAAATCAACGTGCCCCGGGGTATCGATAAAATTGAGCTGATAGGTCTTACCGTCGCGCGCCTTGTAATTCAGCGTCACGCTTTGCGCTTTAATAGTAATGCCGCGCTCGCGCTCAAGATCCATCGAATCGAGCACCTGCGCTTCCATCTCTCTGTCACTTAAACCACCGCAGTGCTGAATAAAACGATCCGCCAAGGTCGACTTGCCGTGATCGATATGGGCAATAATGGAAAAATTACGTATATGACTTAGGTCTGACACAGCGACATCTTTACTTAGGTTGAGCGAGCAGGCAGGCAGCGCAAGGCGGCCTGAAATCCGGGCGGAGTCTACATCAAAAGCGCAGTTCAAGCTATCGACAGGCTCGATAGCTTGCCGACTAAAGCACCTGCGGGTGAAACAGCGCGCTGTGCTGTTGGCGCCTGGCGTGCAAGCGCACAAACCAGGCACCGATGGCGAGGCCAAATAACGCGGCCAAAGCGCTGAGCCCATCCGAGCCAAACGCCATGTGACTGAGACCGGCGGCAAGCAGCATCAAAACCAGGGGGACAAAATACGCCAATAGCGTCGCCACTAATAAGGCTCGCTCGTCAATGCCGATCTGAACCTGTTCACCGACGCGAAAAATTCGTGTGTTATTGCTGTCTAGGTAGGCCTTGACACTGGTCATGCCCGGCATCAATGCCTCGCCGAGCAGCTTTTGGCCACAGCCATTGCGCGCCGCGCACTGAGCACAGCTACTTTGCTGCTTCGTTTCAACCCAGAGTGCACCCTTTTCTACGGACAGCACCCGGCCCTGCTCAGTTAACATAAATAGCAGCGATTAGCGCTGGGCCTCCTGGCGGGCGGCTTCGAGTTGAGCCTGCTTAAGCATTAAACGCTGCAACTGAGCTCTGAGTTCTGGATTTTGCAGCAGTTCTTGGTTTAAAGCAGCGCGGCTTTGCATCTGCACGTAGTTTGCCGGCACTTCAGAACCGTAGGCATCGGCGCTGACGGTGCGAGCGTGCAGAGCGGGCAGTTCAAAACCGGTAGGCACTACTGCGGTTGAATTGGCCGCTGGGCTCTGATTTGCGGCAACCGCCGCTGTGCCGGCCTCTTCACTGCCCTGCCAATAACTTGCGCCAAATAAGAATGCAAAGGTCACACTGGCGGCAACGGCGGCCTTGCCTGTCCAGCGCTGCCATGCCGGCCCCTGCTGCTCCAACACTGGAGCCTGTTCGTGTTCAAGCGCTTCTCTAACACCGTCGAGCAGAGAAACATCGGCGTAGAGCTCCTGCTTTTGCATAGCCTGCCGAATAGAGGTGTAGCGCTGCCACGTCGCGGCGACTTCGTCGTCTTGCTGAGCGGCCTTGAGAACCCGGCGTAAATCTAACTCGCTGTGCTCATCATCGAGCAATGCCGATAGCGATTCCTTTACGGCTTCATGTGGACCTTTCATACACTTACCTGCTTATTTCTTGCTCTATATTGCATTACACCGCGCTCCAGCGGTCAAATAGTTGGCGCCTGAAATCAATTCTAGGCCGTCTCACCTGCTCTGACCCAGCCGCCGTGACTAAGTTCCCAGGATTCACAATTAATTCACTAAATCGGCAATATTTTTTTCTATCGCCTCTCGCGCGCGGAATATACGTGAACGCACCGTACCGACGGGGCAATCCATAACATCGGCGATTTCCTCATAACTGAGGCCATCGAGTTCGCGCAAACTCACCGCTGCGCGCAGCTCCTCGGGCAGGGCCTTAATTGCCGAAAACACCGCGCTTTCGAGCTGATCGCGCGCCAGCTGCTGCTCGGGCGAAGCGTTGTCGTGCAAAATATCGCCACCGGAATAAGCTTCAGCTTCGCCGGCATCGACGTCGCTTGAGGGCGGTCGGCGACCGCGGCTGATCAAGTAGTTTTTGGCGGTGTTAACAGCAATGCGGTAAATCCAGGTATAAAAAGCAGATTCCCCGCGAAAGTTGCCAATGGCGCGGTAGGCTTTAATAAAAGCTTCCTGAGCAACATCGTGAGCTTCGGCGCTATCGGACACATAGCGCCCCACAATGCTCAAGACCTTGTGCTGATACTTTATTACCAATAAATCAAACGCGCGCTTGTCGCCTTTTTGTACTTTTGCGACTAAATCTTTGTCGGACGCTTGTGCAGCTTGCGCTGTCATGTCGTTTCCATGCCCCGAGTAAAAGGCCGCATTGTGCCAGCTGTCGCCTCGGAAAGGAATAAAACGAGCAAGCTAAGGCCAGCGGCCATTGTTTTTAGAGTGTTAAATTGAGATTCAACAAAACAGCAAAGGTTCCCGCAAGTGCCAGCCAAGCGAAGTTTTTTGTAAATCGCTATAATTCGCGCTTTCTCTAAAAAGCTGGAATATCCATTGAAGTTTGACGTTCTTGTTATCGGCAGCGGCGCGGCCGGGCTCAGCCTGGCGCTTAGCCTTCCCAAACACCTGCAAATCGCGGTGTTGAGCAAAGGTGAGCTCAAAGAGGGCTCGACCTGGTACGCACAGGGCGGTATCGCCGCCGTGCTCGACGACGCAGACAGCATCGAGGCTCACGTCGAAGATACCCTCGCTGCAGGCGGCGGTCTTTGCCACCGCGACGCCGTCGAATTTACCGTAAAGAACAGTAAAGCGGCGATCGACTGGCTAATCGACCTCGGCGTCGATTTTACCCGGGAACAACAGGGCTACCATCTAACACGCGAGGGCGGCCACAGTCACAGACGCATTATTCACAGTGCCGACGCCACCGGCAAAGCCGTGCACACAAGCCTTGCAGATGCCGCCCATGCGTCGACAAATATCGAGGTATTTACCAATCACCTGGCGGTCAACCTCTGTCGCGAAGCCGATCCGATCGAACACAATTACCGCTGCACCGGTGCCTACGTCTTTAACCGAGAACGCGACGAAGTCGAGTTATTCAGCGCCAAAATAGTTGTGCTGGCAACCGGTGGCGCCAGCAAGGTTTACCTCTATACCTCAAACCCAGATGGCGCCAGCGGCGACGGTATCGCCATGGCTTGGCGCGCGGGCTGTCGAGTCGCCAATATGGAATTTAACCAGTTCCACCCAACCTGCCTCTACCACCCAAATGCCAAATCCTATTTGGTCACTGAAGCTCTGCGCGGCGAAGGTGCCAAGCTGCGCCTACCCGACGGCAGCCGCTTTATGCACCGTTTTCACGAGCGCGCCGAGCTTGCCCCGCGCGACGTTGTCGCCCGCGCTATCGACCACGAAATGAAGCGCCTCGGCAGTGACTGTGTCTACCTCGATATCAGCCACAAGCCCCGGGCTTTTCTTGAGCAGCACTTTCCAACCGCAATGAGCCGCTGCGCCCAATTTGGCATAGATATAGCCAGCGAAGGCATTCCCGTTGTGCCCGCCGCCCACTACACCTGTGGCGGAATTATGGTTGACCACCGCGGCGCTACCGACCTCAATTGCCTGTACGCTATTGGCGAGTGCTCATTTACCGGCCTGCACGGTGCCAACCGCATGGCCAGTAACAGCCTGCTCGAGTGCATTGTCTATGCGCATTCCGCCGCTCGCGATATTGCTGCGCGCATCGACACCCTGCCCGAGCCCCAAACGGCTCCAGCCTGGGATGCAAGCCGCGTTACCGATTCCGATGAAGACGTGGTTATTTCTCACAACTGGGACGAGCTGCGCCGCTTTATGTGGGATTATGTCGGCATAGTGCGCACTCACAAACGCCTGGAGCGCGCAACCCACCGGATAAAATTGCTGCAAAAAGAGATTGAGGAATACTACAGCCACTACAAAGTCAGCAACGACTTGATCGAACTGCGCAACCTGGCGATGGTTGCAGAGCTGATTATTCGCTCAGCGAGCCTGCGTCAGGAAAGCCGCGGACTGCACTACAGCCTCGACTATCCTGAGGCCACGGCAGTCGCGAAAGACACCGTTATCGTGCCGCCAAACTTTGCCGGCCAACAAGTTATTGTCGCTATCGATAAAGGCCGCCGCTAACAACAGCAAAAACGCCGGTGCTGTATCTATACGCGCTTTAACGAACGAAAGTGGCGGCGCAGGCGGCAGTAATCGGACTGGCTCATTGAGTTTTGCGTTAAAAATAGACTAAGTGAGTTAACACTCGCCCTTTTACTTTCAAGTTTAATGCAAACAAAAGCCGCGCAGATAAACGGCTCACACGCTAAACGCCAGGGGCTTTGCGCAGCGCTTTGTGCATCGCCATAGACATAGTAGTGGCGACCGTCAAAAACCAAAACACGAATACGGGCAGCCTGGCTAAAACGCCGAAAATAAAAACGGCTAAGCGCAAGCAGAGCAAAAATAATAATTAACAAAAAAAAGAAGGGCCAAACAGGCGCACACAGCAAAAAAAACTCAAAGCCCCCAGTAAAGCCACTAACACGGGAGCCCAGTTTGAGCTACGCAACGGTAACTCAAAACGCTCAGAGTTGCTCGCCGCGAATTCCGGTGTTTTGCAAAATAACTTTAACAATACGCTTGAGCTCATCATCCTCTGGCTCTTCCTTGCCCAAGAACCAAGCAAAAAGCTCGGTGTCCTCACACTCAAGCAAGTCGTGAAAACGCTGCTGATCTTGCGTGTCTAATTCAGTGTAGACATTCTCAACAAAAGGCAGCAAGACCAAGTCCAGCTCTAGCATGCCGCGGCGCGCAGCCCAGCGTAAACGGTGAAGATCCATAGTGTGCACTCCCGACAAAGGGCGCCGATTATAGCCTGCACAAGCAGCGACGCAAACGCGGCTTGGCAGCCGAGTCCGGGCTTTGTAAGCTAGGCGCCCGATCTCAACCTGTGACGCAACAATGTCTTTGACCGAATCCAGTAGTGACCAGAGCAGCTACAGCCCACTTGAACACTATGCCCTGCTGCGCTTTTCCGGCCCCGATGCACGCAGTTTTTTACAGGGCCAGTGCAGCATCGACATCAATAAGATCGGCACTCAAGGCAGCTTTGGCTGCCACTGTAACGCCAAAGGCCGGGTGATCAGCAGCTTTTACGCCGCGCAAGTCGGCGACGACATCATCCTGCGCCTACATCGCGACATCTGTGACCTAGCTGTGCTCGCCTTTAAAAAATATATGATTTTTTCAAAAGTCGAATTGACGATATGTGATGAGCTGCAAGCGGTTGCGGTATTTACCGACGAGCCTGGGCCCAACCGCCCCGCCCTTCACGGCAGTATCACACAAGGCGCCGATATCGCTCACGTTCACCAAATAAGCTCAACGGTGCACGAGCTGTGGCTCAGCACAGAGCAAAGCCAAAAACTTGGGCTGCAGAAAAATAAGCTCGGCGCAAAACTGTGGCAAGCCACACTGATACAGCAGGGCATCGCTGAAATACAAAAAGGCCAGAGCGAAGTTTTTTTACCCCAGGAACTAAATTATCAATTAATCGGCGCTGTCGACTTTAAAAAAGGCTGCTACACGGGCCAGGAAGTGATCGCTCGCCTGCATTATCGCGGCCAGCTAAAAAAGCATATGCGGCGCATCGAAGTTGCCAGCAGCATCGACCTTAACTCGGCCGAACTTTGTGATCAGTACGGCAAAAAAGTCGGCCAGGCGCTGCAGACAGAAGACGGAAGCGGCCCAGTTCAACTGCTGTGCCTGTGCAACGATGAAGCCTATCAAAAAGACGAAATCTACCTAAACGAGGCGCGCGCAGGGCAGCAAAAAGTCCGCTGGTTAAACCTGCCCTATGCTATACCTTAATCTGGACTTGCGGCTTTCCCAGCACTTAGCTGCAAGTATTTCACAGCACTTAGGGAGACCAATAATGAACGCTCTGGCGGAAAAAGTTGCCAAGGAGATTATCGAACTAATCGACAGCGATAAGCTCATCCTGCCAACCATGCCTGAAATGGCGCTCAAGGTACGCGAAGCCTCAGAAGACCCCGATGCATCAATTATGGACCTTGCCAAAGTCATCTCCAACGACGCGGCACTGACGGCGCGAATCATAAAAGTAGCCAATAGCCCGCTGTTTCGCGCACCGCGAGAAATTGAAGATTTAAATATGGCCCTCGGCCGCTTGGGAATGGAGAGCACAGCAAATCTCGCCGCGGGCTTGGCAATGGAGCAGATGTTTCAAGCCACATCGGACAACATAGACAAACGCATGCGCGAAGTGTGGGCTTCATCGAGTGAAATAGCCGGTATCTGTCACGTACTCTGTAAACACTACACCAAATTGCGGCCCGACCAGGCCGCACTTGCCGGGCTTGTTTTCCAAATCGGCGTATTGCCGATACTTTCGTACGCGGAAAACAACCCTGCGCTGCTGCGCGATAGCATCAGCCTGGACATGGTCATTAAGAGTGTGCACCCACAAATAGGCGTAAAAATTTTAACCAGTTGGGAATTCCCCCAAGAGCTGCGCAACGTGCCAGTGGAGCACCTGAACTTCAGCCGCCAACAGGCCGGCTCTGACTATGCCGACATCGTCACCGTGGCCATGTTACAAGCCTGGGCCGGCAGTGAAAGAGTCTCAGATATCGACTACAACAGCGTCACGGCCTTTGCCAGGCTCGGGCTCAACCCCGAAATTGAAAGCGCCGAAGCTGAGGATCTGAGCGAAGAAATGGAAGCGGCGATGGCGCTGTTTTCCTAAGCCCCACCAGCCAAAAAATTAAAACTCAAACAAGCCCAGTTAACGGCATGAGCCCGCCAGATTTACAGCGCGGGCAAAGCCCAATTAATTTCCCGCAAGCCCTGCTGCTGTAAATAATTATTTGCCTGGATAAAGTGGCCATTGCCAAAAAAGCCACGGTAGGCCGACAGCGGAGACGGGTGCGCAGATTTTAAAACAAGATTGTTATGGGCGTTAATTACACGGCCTTTTTTCTGTGCATAAGAGCCCCACAACATATAAACCACGCCCTGGCGCTTAGCATTTAGCGCTTGAACCAACGCATCGGTAAATTGCTCCCAACCCCGACCCTGGTGAGACCCCGCGCGAGCTTGCTCTACGGTTAAGGTAGCGTTTAGCAGCAGCACGCCCTGCTCGGCCCAACTTTGCAAACAACCGTGACCTGGCAGCTGCAGCCCGAGGCTTTGGTTTAATTCTTTAAAAATATTTTGCAGCGAAGGGGGCGCAGGCACGCCGGGCTTGACTGAAAAACAAAGGCCGTGTGCCTGATTGGGCCCGTGATAAGGGTCCTGGCCGAGGATAACAACCTTTACCTTTTCAAAAGGCGTGGAGTTGAGCGCGTTAAAAATCTCGCTACCGGCCGGATAAATTGTTTTCCCCGCGGCCTTTTCCTGTTTTAAAAATTCGCGCAGAGTCTGCATATAGGGCTGATCAAATTCAGCCCCAATTTCATTTAACCAGCTCTGCTCAAGCTTAATTTCGCGCTCAGTCACAGTGCTTATTCCGGGCGCATCGCAGGGAATAGCAGCACGTCACGAATAGAGGGTGAATCGGTTAACATCATTACCAGGCGGTCGATGCCGATACCCTGCCCCGCAGTCGGTGGCATACCGTATTCAAGCGCACGCACATAATCGGCATCGTAGTGCATTGCCTCGTCGTCACCCGCATCTTTTTCGGCAACCTGAGCCTGAAAGCGTTCGGCCTGATCTTCAGCGTCGTTCAACTCTGAGAAACCGTTGGCAATCTCACGGCCGCCAACAAAAAACTCAAAACGATCGGTGACAAAGGGGTCACTGTCGCTGCGGCGGGCAAGCGGGCTCACTTCAGTTGGATATTTCGTGATAAAGGTCGGCTGCTCTAAGCGATGCTCGACGGTTTTCTCGAAAATTTCGATCTGAACCTTACCGAGGCCGTAGCTGTCTTTCAACGGAATACCGAGCTTCTCCGCAACCGCGCGAGCACTGTCGAGATTGTCAATATCCGAGGCGCTGAGCTCAGGATTAAAATGCAGAATCGAGTCAAACACACTCAAGCGAGTGAAAGACTTACTGAAATCGTACTCAACAGATTCGTCTTCGCTCTTAGTCGCTTTAACCGTCGTTGAGCCAAGCACATTCTCCGCGAGCTTACGCAACATATCTTCGGTTAAATCCATCAGATCATTGTAGTCAGCGTAAGCTTGGTAAAACTCAAGCATGGTGAACTCAGGATTGTGGCGTGTCGACAAACCTTCGTTGCGAAAGTTGCGATTAATTTCATACACACGCTCAAAACCACCGACCACTAAACGCTTCAGATAAAGCTCCGGCGCAATGCGCAAATACATATCGATATCGAGGGCATTGTGGTGGGTAACAAACGGTCGCGCCGTCGCCCCACCAGGAATGGCCTGTAGCATTGGCGTTTCAACTTCAAGAAAGTCGCGGCCGTTTAAATAATTGCGAATAAACTGAACAATTTTGCTGCGTAAAATAAACGTCGCACGTACTTCGGGGTTCGCAATTAAATCCACGTAGCGCTGGCGATAGCGAATTTCCTGATCGGTTAAACCTTTGTGTTTATCAGGCAGAGGGCGCAGTGCTTTAGTCAGCAGTTTGTACTGTTCGAGATTGACGTAGAGATCGCCCTTGCCACTTTTGTGCAGAGCACCTTTAACACCGATGATGTCACCCAAATCGAGACTCTTGGCAAATGGGCGCGCCTCTTTGCCAACATAAAGCTGTATGCGACCACTGCCGTCTTGAATCTCCATAAAAGCGCCGCGATTGCGAATCAAGCGCCCCGCAACACTGACAACATTATTTGCCGCTTCAAGCTCTTCTTTGCTTTCTTCGCCGTACTTATCTTGCAAATCCTGGGCTTTATTTTCAGGGCTGAAGTCATTTGGAAAAGCGGTACCGCCACTTTCTTTAGCAGCTTCACGCAGCGCCAATAATTTTTCACGGCGCTCGGCAATTAATTTGTTTTCATCTTGCGCAACAGAATCTTGTTCGCTCATTTTCATCTATCCAAATCGAAGATTGTGGCTAGGTTGAGCAGCGTATTTGTTTTATCAGACAATAATTACCGGGAGCAATTACTTAGCGCCTAAAACCTTAATCCAGGTAAAGGCCAGAGTGTCTGAGAACGCAAATACGATCCTCGACCAGAACGCCAAAGTGGCGTTAATTTACCATTACAAGCCAGCCTTTAGGCTAGCCTCAATAAACTCATCCAGTTTGCCGTCCAATACCGCCTGGCAATTACTGGTCTGTACATTCGTACGCAAATCTTTAATGCGCTGGTCGTCTAACACATAAGAGCGAATTTGAGAGCCCCAGCCAATATCGGCTTTGCTGTCTTCCATCGCTTGTTTTTCCGCGCTGCGTTTTTGCATTTCGTGTTCGTACAACTTCGCGCGCAGCATTTTCCAGGCGCGATCGCGGTTGGCGTGCTGCGAACGCTCGCTCTGACACTGCACCACAATGCCAGTCTCGTTGTGGGTCAAGCGCACAGCTGAGTCGGTTTTGTTAACGTGCTGCCCACCGGCTCCGGAAGCGCGGTAGGTATCTTCACGCACGTCGGCCTTGCTGACATCGATCTCAACGTCGTCATCAATCTCGGGCGAGACAAACACAGAAGTAAACGACGTATGACGGCGGTTGCCGGAGTCAAACGGCGATTTGCGCACTAAGCGGTGAACACCGGTTTCGGTTCTAAGCCAGCCAAAAGCATATTCCCCTTCAAAGCGGATCGTCGCACTTTTAATACCGGCGACATCACCGGCCGACGCCTCTTCAAGCGTGGTTTTAAAACCTTTATCTTCGCCCCAGCGCAGGTACATACGCAATAACATCTCCGCCCAATCCTGAGCTTCCGTGCCGCCGGAACCCGATTGAATATCGAGATAGGCGTTATTCTCGTCCATTTCCCCGCTAAACATGCGCCGAAACTCAAGCTTGGCCAAGTGTGCCTCTAGCCCGCCAACTTCGGCCTCAACATCTTCAACCGCGCCCTCGTCGGCTTCTTCGACAGCCATTTCAATTAAATCGCGACAGTCGGCCACACCGGTATCGAGATCCTCAATTGTCTTAACGACGGCCTCAAGCGAGCTGCGCTCTTTGCCGAGCGCCTGCGCGCGCTCGGGTTCATTCCAGACATCGGGCTCAGCGAGCTCTAGTTCAACCTCTGCCAGGCGCTCTTTTTTCAGAGCGTAGTCAAAGGTACCCCCTAAGCGCTTCGGTGCGCTGTTCAAGGTCGGTCAGTTTATTTAATAGCGGTTGAATTTCCATGAATCTACTTGTCTGGGCCTGCAAAAAGCGCGCATTTTACATGAGCGCCGCTGCCAACTCTATAGACGCAACTTGCAGTGCCACTATCTTTGTCAAAGCCTGTACAGCAATTTGCGATCTAACTAAGCTAAAGGTACACGGAAGGGAGATAGCACGATGGATAACTGTGCGACAGTGCTGAGCATTGATGACAGCCCGAGCAACCAAAAACTACTCAGCAAAGCACTGTCACCCCATTTTAGTTTAAAGCTCGCCGGCAGCGCCTCAGAAGGCATGGCTCTACTGGAGCAAATAAAACCCGAGCTTATACTGCTGGACGTCGATTTACCCGGCCGCGACGGCTATGCGCTGTGCCGTGAAATCCGTGCACTGCAAAACTTTCGCAACACCCCCATCGTATTTTTGAGCTGTTTAAATCAGCCCGAGCACAAACGGCAAGCCTACCAAGCCGGCGCCAACGACTATATTTGCAAACCCTTTCGTTTAGACCTTTTACTCGAACGCCTAAAAAACACCCTTGCCGAACACGGTGGAGCAAGTAACGACAGCGGCAGCGAGGCGACTTGTGATGAACTGTTCACAAGTTTTGCGCTCGCTCAAAAAAAACTGCAAAAGGCCTCAGGTGAAACCGCTAAAGCACAGGTGATTTGTGAAACGCTGCAAGCGCTCGGGCTCGAATTTGCTTTATTGTTACACGGTAAAGACGGTGGCCTGCTCGGCAAGCAGCGCCGCTTGAGCTCGCTGGAGCTTGGTCTGTTAGAAAGCTCTCCAGAGAGCGCTTTAGATAGCCTCAGTGAGGGCTGTAAAGAGCACGGCAAGCTGCTGATCTGCCACACAGCCATACTCAGCATACTGATTCGGGGCTTCCAGAACCTTGAACCGAGCTTTCGCCAGGCTTTAAAAGGTGAACTAGAACATATAAAAACACTTTAAAAACATAGCGTTGCCATACATTCTTGACAACTTACATCATGTAACTACACTAAGACACTGAAAATAATGACCTTGGATAGCAACCTTGGATAGAGGTATGGAATTTCTACCAGCAGACCATGAAGAGTGGTTAGACATGTGGGCCGAGCTCGCAGACTACCCGATGAACAACGGAGATGCTCAGTGTCCATTTATGGGGGCAACATGGGAATACATGGGCTCAACCCCGGACCACCATCATTTTCGCCACGATAAACACCCAGCCAGCGGCGCCACGGAATACGTGTATATCGAACGCCGCCGCAAAGCCATGGGCTGGTTTTAAGCCCGTTTGCTTTAGTCGAGACGGCCACCGGGCTGAAAAAACCCGCTTAAATCGCCTGCAAGTCGTCCACCAGCAGCTGCACACTGCGCCGCCCTCTGAACTCGTTGACATCAAGCTTGTAAACAAGCCTTAAACTTTGCACATCGGGGTTCGGCCACAACTCTAGATCAACACCAAAAGCGATCGCATCCAAAACCAGACCATCGTGAGCCTCGTCAGCCAGCAACATTTTTAAATGCTTGGCGCCAACAATACGCTGCTCCAACAGGCGAAAACGCCCATCAAAGACAGGCTCGGGAAAAGCCTGCCCCCAGGGCCCTGCAGACTTTAACGCCTCTGCGTGAACCAGGCTAAGCTGCTCAGAGCTCAATGGCCCATCCGACCACAGCACCGGCTCCTTCAGCTCGTCAGTCAGGTTGCGCTCACAGACCAGGTCAAAAGCCCTGGAAAACTCTTCCAGCCGCTCTTTGGGCAAACTAATTCCCGCCGCCATTGCATGACCGCCAAACTTGCTGACCAGGCCCGGGTTGGAAGTCGCTACCTCATCGAGCACATCTCGAAGGTGCAAACCGCTGATACTGCGCCCCGAGCCTTTCACTTCAAGCTCATCGGCATCGGCAAAAGCGATAACCGGACGATGCAGGCGATCCTTGATGCGTGATGCAACAATGCCGACAACGCCCTGGTGCCAATCTTCGCGATAGAGGCTCACACCATTTTGGCCCGCCCCGTCTTCGGCAAGCTGCTCGAGATCCTTCAAGGCATCCGCCTGCATGGAGCTTTCAATCGCGCGCCGCTCTTTATTTAACGAATCCAGCTCGGCGGCAACCTCCAGGCTTTGCAACCAGTCATCACTCAGCAAACAGCGTATGCCAATACTCATGTCATCGAGGCGGCCCGCGGCATTTAAGCGAGGACCTATGGCAAAACCGAAATCAGCAGCGCTGACTTTGGTGTGCTCACGCGATGCTACTTTTAACAAGGCCAATATGCCCGGACAAGCGGCACCGGCTTTAATTCGTTCGAGCCCCTGCGCCACCAAAATGCGATTGTTGTAATCGAGCGGCACAACATCGGCAACCGTACCCAAGGCAACCAGGTCGAGAAATATCGCCAGGTTGGGCTCGGCAATCGATCGCTCGGTAAACCAGTTTATCTCTCGCAGTTTTGCCCTTAAGGCCAACATCAGATAAAAAATCACCCCGACACCGGCGAGGTTTTTACTAGGAAATTCACAGCCAGGCTGATTGGGATTTACGATGGCTTCGGCATCGGGAAGGCTTTTGCCAGGAAGATGGTGGTCAGTCACAAGGACTTTAATGCCCTGCGCCTGAGCTGCAGCAACACCGTCGATGCTGGAAATGCCGTTGTCGACGGTGATTAACAGATCCGGTTTGTTTTCACAGGCAAGGGCAACAATTTCAGGCGTGAGGCCATAACCGTACTCAAAACGATTTGGCACCAGGTAGTCAACTTGATAGGCGCCCAGCGCCTTCAGGCCGCGAATGGCCACGGCGGTGGACGTTGCGCCATCGGCATCGAAGTCACCGACAATTAGAATACGTTGCTGGCCTTTTAAGGCTTGAACCAACAGCTCGACACCATCGTCGATGCCTTTCATCAACTTGGGAGAGTGAAGGTGCTTTAAACCATAGTCGAGCCCTTCATCTTTTTCGCCGCGAGCGCGCAATAAGGCTTTAACCAAAGCTTGCGGATCGCGCCTTTCAGCCACACTTAAATTGGTGACTTCATCGGAACGGCGCTTGATGATTTTTTGGCTCATATATTCACGAATATTGGGTGTGAAAAAGGCTCGATACAGCCTGCCGAGACACGCCCCTAGCACCTCTTGTTAACCACAACAAGAGCACATCCATGGGGGCTTCGCTGCAACGTCCATGGCGCAGAGAGCCTCATCAGGCTGCATCGAGCCTTTTCTTCAAACTACCGAGAAACCCCGGAAGTAAAATTTGGCACAATGCTCAATGCCTCAGGCTGGCAGAGCCTAAACAGGCCCTCTGCCGCAGGGATGCGGCGGCGGAGTCCCTAGGGATGGGTTTACGACGAGCCTGTTTAGGCTCTACCGGCCTGAGGCCCGGCACGTAACCAAATCCCAAACTACTTTACGCTCTACAATTCCCCGCAACAAAACTGCGAACCGCTTCGGCATCGTGATCAAGCACTTCGTATTTCTCTTCGCGCTCAAACAAATCTGCCATATGGTGAGGCAGAGCTGGATCTTCAGTTTGACCGGCTTTTTTAACCGCTTCCGGGAATTTAGCCGGGTGGGCAGTTGCCAGACAAATCATCGGTACATCTTTACTGCGACGAGTCTTGCGCGCAGCTTCAACACCGATGGCAGTGTGCGGATCGAGCAGGTATTCAGTTTTTTCGTAAACATCGCGAATCACATCAACCATAGCGTCGTCATCAAGGCGATAAGAGCTAAACAACTTGCGAGCCTCAGCCAATTCAGCCTCACCCAACGTCATTTCGCCCGACTTAAAGTCTTCCATCAACTGGGCAACTTTAGCGCCGTCACGGCCGTGTAACTCAAACAACATACGCTCAAAGTTACTTGAAACCATGATATCCATTGACGGGCTCAGGGTGTGCTCAAGTGCTTTTTTACTGTGGTCGTTGTCGCTAATGCAGCGGTGCAGAATATCGTTGCTGTTGGTTGCGATAACCAGCTGGTCAACCGGCAGGCCCATACGCTTGGCGATGTAACCGGCGAAGATATCGCCGAAGTTACCGGTAGGCACCGAGAAGCTCACCGGACGCGAAGGCGCGCCGAGTGCCAGACCGCAGTAAAAGTAGTAGACGATCTGCGCCATGATGCGCGCCCAGTTAATCGAGTTAACCGCGGCGAGCTGACGGCCTTCAGGCAGGAAGCTTTGATCGGCAAAGCTGGTTTTTACCAAGTTCTGACAATCATCGAAGTTACCTTTCATCGCAATGTTGTGAACATTGTTTTCGATAACGGTTGTCATCTGGCGACGCTGAACTTCCGATACACGCTGGTACGGGTGCAGAATAAAAATGTCGACGTTGTCGCAGTGGCGGCAGCCTTCAATAGCAGCGGAACCGGTATCACCGGAAGTCGCGCCCATGATCACAACTTTTTGATCGCGCTTTTTCAGCACGTAGTCGAGCAAGTTGCCGAGAAACTGCAGGGCGATATCTTTAAATGCGAGTGTTGGCCCCTGAAACAGTTCCATGATCCACTCGTTGTGGCCGGTTTGCACCAACGGAACAATCGCATCGTGGCGGAAAGTCGCGTAAGAGCGGTCGATCAAATCTTTTAAGTCAGCCTCAGGAATTGAGCCTGCAACAAACGGGCTCATTATTTTCAGCGCAAGCTCTTGGTAGCTGAGACCAGCCCAGGAAGCGATTTCTTCTTTGCTGAACTCGGGGATGCTTTGCGGCACATACAGGCCGCCGTCGCTGGCAAGACCGGTCAGAACTACATCTTCAAATTCAAGTGCCGGCGCCTGGCCGCGGGTACTTACGTATTTCATATTCTCTACTCCGCCCTATTTTAGAGCTTCAACACGGATGCGTGTCAGTTCGCCCTCGACAATGTCGAGCGCCTCAATATCTTTGGCGGCTGCGACCATTTGTTTTTCCAGCACGCGGCTGGTCAGCATAATTACCGAAACACTACTCTGGCCTTCGGCGGGCTCTTTTTGAATCAAGGCCTCAATGCTGATTCCGGCCTCACTTAAGATCTGTGCAATCTTAGACAGCGCGCCGGGCTCATCCGCCACAGGCAGGCGCAAATAAAACGCGGTTTCAGCCTCTTCAATCGGCAGGATATTAAAGTCTTGCAGCTTGTTATCGGCAAAGCCGAGTGAGGGCATCATGCTGTCGGTGCCAGCGCCTGCAGCGAGTTGGCGGGCCACGCGCACAATATCGCTGACCACCGCCGAAGCCGTTGGCAAAGCGCCAGCACCAGCGCCGTAAAACAGGGTTGGGCCAACGGCGTTACCTTTGACCAAAACGGAGTTCATCACCCCGTCAACATTGGCAATCAAACGGCTCTCGGGGATCAGTGTTGGGTGCACACGCAGCTCTATACCTTTGCCTTCAACTTTGCGGGCAACACCTAAGTGCTTGATGCGGTAACCGAGCTCATTTGCGTACTCAACATCCATCGGCTCTATCTTACTGATGCCCTCGCAGAAAACACCGTTGTATTGCAGCGGCATACCAAAAGCCAGCGAAGCGAGAATAACCAGCTTGTGCGCGGCGTCGATACCTTCAACATCAAAGGTTGGGTCGGCTTCGGCATAACCGAGCTCTTGCGCCTCGGCCAAGACATCGGCAAAGTCGCGCCCCTTGTCGCGCATCTCGGTCAGAATAAAGTTACCCGTGCCGTTAATAATACCGGCCAACCACTCGACCTGGTTGGCACTAAGGCCATCGCGCAGCGCCGAAATAATAGGAATACCACCGGCAACGGCGGCCTCATAGTTGATGCTGACACCCGCTTCGGCAGCTTTGGCAAACAGCTCATTGCCGTGCTCGGCAATCAGGGCTTTGTTTGCGGTAACCACGTGCTTGCCGTTGGCCAGAGCCTTTTCAACCAAGTCTTTGGCAATGGTGGTGCCACCAATCAGCTCCACCAAAATATCTACATCGGGATCTTGCGCAACAGCAAAGATATCGCGGCTAACTTTGGCCGCGTCCGTATTACAAGCTGGGTTGTCGCTGCGCGCGCCAACATGCGCAACCTGTACCTCACAAAGAGCCCGGGCGTTGATTTCTCTGCGGTTTTCGCTGAGCACGTTAAAGGTGCCACCACCAACGGTGCCAAGACCACAAATGCCGATATTGATGCGTTTCAAAGGGAAGTCCTCGACTTAGTTCAGCGCCGCACTTGCGGCGTGCTGGAGCTGACTTTAGCCCCAAACAAAAAAGGGGCAACCTTACTCAGGCGCCCCCTTTGTGTCAATGTTAGCAAGGGCTTACATTCGCCCTAAGACTCTGTATTTAGTGGCTTTTTACAATTGCAGCCAGCTGCGGAGCGGGCTGATATCCCGGTATCAAAGTACCGTCACTCAAGACTATCGCCGGTGTGCCGCTAACACCCAACTCACCGCCGAGGCGAAACTGATCAGCAACAGCACTGCTATCACACTTGAGCATGGTAATCGGGCGCTGGTTTTTTAATTCGGTCATCGCCTGCTGCTGATCCTTTGCACACCAGGCGGCAAGCATTTTATCGTAAGAACCAGAGCCGATGCCGGCACGCGGATAAGCGAGGTAGTGCACATTGACACCGAGCTCATTCAACTGGGGTACTTCGCGGTGCAACTTGCGGCAATAACCACAGTCGACGTCGGTAAACACATAGATATCTTTGGCGTCTTTTTGCTCGGAGACAAAACTGATCATGGTCTCCGGCTGCAGTTCGGCAATTATTTTGGCGCGCTTGGCATTGAGCTCTTTCTCTCCGAGCTTGCTGACGCCGTTCTCTCCAACCTCATAAATATCACCGACAATCAAAAAGTCGCCGCTGGCAGTGGTGTAGATCAGATTGCCGCCGTTGTAGGTAACGGCGTAGAGCTCGGGCACCTCGGTCTCGCGCACATCTTCAAAACTGAGATCTGGGCGGGCCTGCTTTAATTTGGCAATCACGGCGGTTTTGATTTGTGCCAAGTCGGCCCGAGCCGGCTCTGACTCGGCCGCGCACGCGCCCAAAGGCAACAGCAGGGCAAGCGCACACAGCGAAAATTTCATAGATTTAAATAAGTGCATGGTCGTATCCAATTCCAAGGTGGCGGCAAGTGTATCAAAGCTTTATGCGCGCGGGTGATGCTCAGTATGCAAATTTTTAAGCCGCTCACGGGCAACGTGTGTATAAATTTGTGTTGTTGAGACCGAGCTGTGGCCGAGCAACATCTGCACGGCTCGCAAATCGGCGCCGTGGTTCAATAAATGCGTAGCAAAGGCGTGGCGCAGCGTGTGAGGCGACAGTGCGACTTTTATTCCCGCCTGCCCCGCCCAGTATTTCAGCCGGTGCCAAAAGGTTTGGCGAGTCATCGCCCGAGCTCGACTGCTGGGAAAGAGCACATCACTGCGCTGATTGCCGAGCAAAAGCGCTCGAGCGTGCGTTAAATAAAGCTCGAGCGCAGCCTCAGCCTGCTGGCCGAGCGGCACCAACCTGTCTTTGCTGCCTTTGCCCGTTACCCGAACCACACCTTGACGCAAGTTGATTTGATCCACACCGAGGCTGCAAAGTTCCGACACGCGCAAACCGCAAGCGTAAAGCAATTCAATCATGGCTTTGTCGCGAAGCGCGAGCACATCCTTACACTCAGCCGCCGCTTCAGGTGCGCGCAACAGCGCTTCGACATCGTGCTCGGACAGGGATTTAGGCAGGGGCTTGGGCAACCTGGGGCTTTCGAGCAGCTCGGCGGGGCTCTCGGCAAGCACCGCCTGGCGCACCAGATACTTGTAAAAATTTTTTAAGCAGCTTAAACAGCGCGCACTTGAACGCGCACTGAGCTGTAAGACCAAACTGCGGTGGGCAAAATACGCTTGCAAATCAGCGAGCGAAGCAGAGGTTAAGCTGCCCTCACTATGTGTGCGAAGCCACTGAGCAAAAGCGCTTAAATCCCGTTTATAGGCATCTTGCGTATTGTCGCTAAGCCCTCTCTCGGCCCACAAATACGCGAGAAACTGCTCAATCAACAGTGCATCTTGCTGCTCAAGTGCCACCAAAGCCCAGCCCTTTACAAATTCCAGACATAAAAAAAGCGCTCACGGTGAGCGCTTTTTTAGCGTACAGCAACCTTAATAATAAGGCCGCAAACTTAGTTGAGCTTCTCTTTAATACGAGCCGCCTTACCAGTAAGTTCACGCATGTAGTAGATTTTGCTCTGGCGAACATCACCGCGACGCTTGACAGTAATGCTGTCGACCAGCTTGCTGTGCGTCTGGAAAGTACGCTCAACACCAACACCGTTAGAAATCTTGCGAACAGTGAAAGAAGAGTTCAGGCCGCGATTTTTCTTGGCCAGAACAAAACCTTCAAAGGCCTGCAGACGCTCGCGGTTACCTTCTTTTACTTTGACCTGCACAACAACAGTGTCACCAGTGCTGAATTCAGGGACATCAGCTTTCAGCTGTTCCTTTTCCAGCTCTTGAATGATCAAGTTCTTAGAACTCATGACTAGCTCCTAGTTAGGGTTTAGCACTGTGTTAGCGCTAGCAATTAAATTTTAGTATTACGTTTCCAGGCTTCGAGCAGGGCCTCTTGTTCGGCACTGAGCTGCAAAGCATCCAGCAATTCCGGTCTGCGCTGCATCGTGCGCACCAGGCTCTGCTGCAATCGCCACTGGCGAATTCGTTTGTGGTCTCCCGAAAGCAGTACTTCCGGCACCCTCTGACCCAATATTTCTTCGGGCCGAGTATAGTGGGGGCAGTCGAGCAAACCCGCCTCAAAACTATCTTGCTCCGCGCTTTGTTGATCACCCAAAGCACCGGGCAATTTACGTATCAAGGCGTCGAGCATCACCATTGCCGGCAATTCACCACCGCTTAGCACGTAATCGCCGATAGACCACTCTTCGTCGACGTAGCGCTCAATAAAACGCTCGTCGACACCCTCGTAGCGACCGCAAATCACTACAAGTTTTGTTCGTAACTTAAGCTCACCCACCGCAGCAGTATCGAGCTGGCGCCCCTGGGGGCTCATATAGACCACATGGGCCTGTTCGCGCGAGCACTGCAGGTGCTCTAGCGCGGCCTCTACAGCTTTAATCAGCGGCAGAGTTTTCATCACCATGCCGGGGCCGCCGCCGTAGGGGCGATCATCCACGGTTTGGTGTTTATCCTCTGTAAAACTGCGAGGATTAATACAGTGCAAACTCAACAGGCCGTCACTGATAGCCCGACTACTTATGCCCCAGGCACTTAAGGCCTCAAACATCTCAGGAAACAGGCTAACAACAACAACCTCGAGTCGCTGCGACCGAGCTAAGTCAGTCATCGGCGTCCCAGCTCAAGTCCCAGCTCACCACAAGCACACGGGTCTCGAGATCAACATCCTTTACGTACACATCCGGTACATAAGGAATCAAACGCTCTTTGTTATCGACGCTGCTAGCATCCGCCTGAATCACCAGCACATCGTTGGCACCAGTTTCAAGAAGCTGCTTAACAACACCAATATCCAGCGGGTTTTCGCCGCCGTCTTGTTCAGCTTGCACGCGCATGCCGACAAGCTCATGCCAGTAGAACTCACCCTCTTCGAGGGCGGCAAACTGGTTTTGATCAACATAAATATCGATCAACTTATACGCTTCTGCTGCGGTTCTATCGTCGACACCGACGATGCGTGCAATCCACCCGCCCTTGTGAGGCTGGGCGCGCTCTACTTCGAGCTCTTGCCACTGACCTTGCAGCTTTACACGCCAAGGCGTGTATTCGAATACGTTTTGCTCAGGCTCAGTGAACGACTTTATTTTCAGCCAGCCCCGAAGGCCGTGTACGCCGCTTATTTTGCCGACGCAACTGAACTTGGCTTCGCCGTCCACGCTTGCCTAAACTTAAGCAGCAACAGCGGCGTCTTTGATCAGTTTTTTAACACGATCAGAGACTTGAGCACCTTTGCTCACCCAGTATTCAATGCGCTCGTTGTCCAGACGAATACGCTCTTCCTGGCCACGAGCAATAGGGTTAAAGAAACCCAAACGCTCAATGTAACGACCGTTACGGGCGCTGCGGCTGTCAGTAACATTTACGTGGTAAAAAGGGCGCTTTTTAGAACCGCCACGAGCCAATCTAATGGTAACCATCTATTTATTCCCGAATTAACTTCTGAGGTCTTTCTGTTTTGGATTGAGACCTAACATAAAACAAGGCTCAATCGAGACCACCTTGCGAAAGGCGGCGTATTCTAAAGGAAACATCTGGGCCTGTATAGACCTAATTGATGTTTTTCTGTACTGCTTGTATTTCGGGCTTTTCGGGGCTGTGTTGAGCGCCTTCAGGCACTGAAATACTTAATTGTTCTTCGCTATTCGCGAGGCTATTACTGAGGAAAACCGCCCCCCATAGGAGGCATGCCACCGGGTGGCATTCCACCGCCACCGCCCATCATGCCACCGAGGCCGCGCATCATCTTTGCCATACCGCCGCCTTTCATTTTTTTCATCATCTTGGCCATCTGCTTATGCTGTTTGAGCAGGCGGTTAAGATCCTGAATTTGTGTGCCGGAGCCTGCGGTAATACGGCGTTTGCGCGAGCCACTGAGGATATCCGGGTTGCGGCGCTCCTCCGGGGTCATCGAATTGATAATGGCTTCCATCTGCTTAAATTGCTTGCCGACATTGGCCTGCTCTGCCATTTGCGCCATATTGCCCATGCCAGGCAGCTTCTCGAGCATCGCGCCCATGCCGCCCATATTCGCCATCTGTTGAAACTGGTCACGCAAGTCTTCGAGGTCGAACTTCTGCCCCTTTTGAACCTTTTTAACCAGCTTTTCAGCCTTCTGCTTATCAATTTTCTGCTCGGCTTCCTCGATCAGCGTCATCACGTCGCCCATACCGAGGATGCGCGAGGCGATGCGATCGGGGTGGAACGGCTCTAGCGCTTCTGTTTTTTCACCGGAGCCTAAGAACTTGATCGGCTTACCCGTAACGTGACGCACAGACAGCGCGGCACCGCCGCGGGCATCGCCGTCGATCTTGGTCAGCACCACACCGGTCAGCGGCAGTGCGTCATTAAATGCTTTGGCAGTATTTACCGCATCCTGACCGATCATCGCATCGATAACAAACAAGGTCTCGATCGGGTTTAAGGCCTTGTGCAGATCCTGGATTTCGGCCATCAGCGCTTCGTCGATCGCCAGGCGGCCAGCGGTATCGACTAAGAGCACATCAACTGCAAGTTTTTTCGCCTGGCTCAGCGCCGCGTTGGCGATATCGACCGGCTTTTGATTTTCGTTCGACGGAAAAAATTCGACGTCAACCTCGGCCGCGAGTGTTTCAAGCTGCTTAATGGCCGCAGGGCGATAGACATCCGCACTGACCACCATGACCTTTTTCTTCTGCTTTTCTTTCAAAAAGCGCGCGAGCTTGGCCACGGTGGTGGTCTTACCCGCACCCTGTAAACCCGCCATCAACACGATCGCCGGCGGCTGCTGTGCAAGATCCAGGGTTTCGTTGGCCTCCCCCATCAGCGCAACCAGCTCAGACTCAACAACTTTCAAAAATTGCTGGCCCGGATTCAAAGCGCGGCTCACCTCTTGCCCGACCGCACGCTTGCGCACGTGATTGGTAAACTCTTTTACAACCGGCAGGGCCACATCGGCTTCGAGCAAAGCCTTGCGCACTTCGCGCAGGGTCTCTTGCACGTTGTCGTGAGTAATGCGAGCCTTGCCGCTTATTTTCTTCAGCGTTTTGTTTAAGCGATCGGATAAATTGTCGAACATTGTTCGTAACTGCCTATATATAGGGAAGTATTGCCGAGTGGATAACAAAGTGACCCACTGCACAGAGGCTGCGCAGTATATAAGCTTGCCAAGCTCCAGTGAAGCACCTACTCTTGGCCTCTTGCCCAAAGTCGAACAAACTGAACCAACCACAGGGACGAACCATGGTCACCGGCCTCTCCATTATCTGCTATCTCGCCGCTTGGAGCTTGCTGCTTCTGAGCGCTCGCAGGAAAACGGAGCCCGGCCCAGCCTTTTTTGCACTGTTAGCCCTGGGTTGCTTAAGCCACGCCATTGCTGCGTGGCGGGAAATTATTAGCCCCGAAGGCGTACAGATCGGCGTATTTCAGATTGCCTCGGCGCTGTGCCTGGTTATGAATTTGATTGTGCTGCTGAGCTCTATTCGCCTGCCGCTTATGAAAATTTTCCTGCTGCTGTTACCACTGGCCAGCGCCGCCTCGGGTTCAGCAGCGCTGATCTTCACTGCAGAGCCGCTGGGCCAGCACATCGGACCGGGCGTACTCAGCCATATACTGCTGTCTATCATCGCCTATAGTTTGCTGACCATCGCCACCTTGCAGGCTTTGCTACTCGCCTATCAGCAAAGCCAGCTCAAGGCTCATCACGCGAGCGCCGTGCTAGGGGTGTTCCCCCCTCTGCAGACGATGGAGAGCCTGATGTTTGACTTAGTGCGCGCAGGTTTTGTCAGCCTCAGCCTCAGCCTCGTCAGTGGTTTTATCTTTATCGACAACGTGTTTGAACAACAGCTCAGCCACAAAATGACGTTTTCGATTGTCAGTTGGTTAATCTATGCGGTGTTACTGTTTGGTCGCCACGCCCTCGGCTGGCGCGGCAAAGTTGCCCTTCGCTGGATGATCGCCGGCTTTATTATGTTGATGCTGGCTTATTTCGGCAGCAAATTCGTGATCGAAGTACTGCTCGATTAAGCGCTCGCGCTTGCACCCCCGCTAGCTATACGCCAAGATTCATTTTCTTCACTTCTTCAGGAAACCCCTTTGGACGCCCTCTCGCTCGAACAGTTGTTCGCCATCCTTATTGCCCTGCTCTGTTGTTCCGCTTTTTTTTCCAGCTCTGAAACCGGTATGGTGTCGCTGAACCGCTACCGCCTGCGCCACCTTGTCAACAAGAAGCACAGCGGCGCCTTGCGCGCGAGTAAATTACTTGAGCGCACCGACCGCCTGATTGGCGTGATCCTGATCGGCAACAACTTGGTTAATATTTTTATTACGCTTGTTGCCGGCAAAATCGCCGTCAAGATTTTTGGTGACTGGGAGGTCGGCAACCTGATAATCATGCCGTTTGTGCTGACGCTGGTGATTCTGATTTTTGCCGAAGTCACGCCCAAATCCATTGCCGCGGTTTACCCTGAGAAAATCGCCTTCCCCGCCAGCATGATTTTGCGCCCCCTGCTTACCCTGAGCTACCCGGTAGTCAGGCTTGTGAATTCAGTATCCAACGGTATCAGCCGGATCTTTGGCATGGACCCGAGCACCGCCAGTGGGCTTGCAGACCACCTACACCCCGAAGAGTTGCGCACGGTCGTGGATGAAGCCGGCGAGCTGCTGAACGATCACCACCAGGGCATGCTGCTCAACGTGCTCGACCTGGAAAAATCAACGGTCGAAGATATTCTTGTGCCGCGCAACGAAATTACCGGCATTGATATCGAAGCGCCCATGGACGACGTACTGGCAGTCATTCAGGATAGCGAATACACCATGCTGCCGGTCTACGAAGGTGACATCAACGAGGTGATCGGTATCTTGCACCTGCGCAATATCAGCCGTGTATTGCGCGATAGCGAAGCCGAGCTCACCGCGCGAGGCATACGCAAGCACCTGCATAAACCCTACTTCATTCCCGAGTCGACACCGCTGTCGCGCCAGCTTTTAAACTTTCAGAAAAACAAAGCGCGCATGGCTCTTGTGGTCGATGAATACGGCGACTTGCAAGGCCTGGTCACGCTGTCGGACCTACTCGAAGAAATTGTTGGTGACTTTGTTACCGATGCGGCCGAAGAACAGGATGAGCCCATTACCCTTGTCGGCGGCGGCTGGTTCCGTATCGACGCCCAGGAACTGGTGCGCGATATCAACCGGGAGCTCGGCTGGAAACTGCCAACTGACGGCCCCAAAACCCTCAACGGCGTGATTACCGAATTCCTCGAACACATTCCCGATGCCATCGTCAGCTTTGAGATTGGCAACTACCGCTTCCAGATAGATGAGGTCAGCGATACACGTATCGAGAAAGCGCTCGTGTTCGAGAAAGACAGCGCCAAACAGCACGACGGTGAAGCCGCTTAGCGAGCTCTAGGGCAAACACCGCCAACTACAGCCTTAACTCCGGCGCGCAGTGCCGGCGCTGAAGTTGACCGCCGTAAAACGTGTTGACAAAATCAACCAAAACACGCGCGGTAAAGCCCCATATTTCATAGCCCTGCCAGCGGTAAACGGGCGCCCAGTATTCGCGCCCTCGCGACTCAAATACATGGGTACAACTGCGCTTATCCTCTACAAACAAGGGCAGCGGCGCCCAAAACGCCGAGTCGATTTCTTCAGTGCTCAAACACAGCTCGGCCGAACCAACAAGCTCGACCACAAACGGCAATACCAAGGCGCGGCTTCGCGTGCGCTGCACACCGAGCTCGGCGCGATAGCGAAGCTGGTGCTCTTTCAAGCCCACCTCTTCTTCACACTCGCGCAGCGCTGTGCGATAGAGACTGCTATCACCGATATCGCGCTTACCCCCGGGAAATGCAACCTCACCGGGGTGCTCGCGCATATGTGCCGCCCTTTTGGTCAATAGCACACTGTCTTTGCCTGCTTCGTGGCGAAGCACCAACACGACCGCAGCGTGGGCTTCGCGCGCTGAGAAATTCGTCATAAGCCCTCTCCTGGCAACTAAGCAAACGAGCCTAGGGCGCGCTTTGTGAAGCAGTTCCGCTTATCTAAACTCGACTCAACTATCACATCCTAGCTTAAGCGGCTGATAGTTCTACTTATTTCTACACGATATAACTTCAACGCTACCCATAGCCCACCAGCTTGGGTAGCATCTTTTTACACAAACGTTAAAACATTTTTTTATAAGCACGGCTTGGATATAGGAGATCCTGAGCTAAGGGCCGGAGCGGGCCGCTAGCAGTAAATTGGAGCAATACCATGACATCAACACTTCCGAATCACAGCGAACTCAGCAAGCTCGCCCGCGAAAACCCCGAAGCGCTCGAAGCCTTGCGCCAGCGCGAAATCGATCAATTGATCGCCGGAGCGCCAGCCGAATATCAGCGCCGCCTGCGCGGCCTGCAGTTTCAGATTGACTCAAAACGACAGTTGCACAGCAACCCCATGGGTGCCTGCATTGAGATTTCACGCATGATGATGCAAAGCGTGGCGAAGCTGCGCGAGGCACTCGAGGCCGAGCCCGGCAGCGAAGCCGTTAGCAGCAAAGCCGCCACTGTGCTCAGCTTTAACAGCCGCTCACAGAGCGCCTAGCACTTAGCACCCGCAAGCACCAAGTTAAAGCTGCTCAAGGCGGCACAGGTCATACGCGGGCTCCTCATAAGGGTGAGTTTGTTTTAAGGCCGCCATCACGGCCTTAACCTCAGAGTCTGCACAGACAAGCTCTACCCGCCACTCGTCGACTTTCTCAAGCTTACCCAGCTCGCCAAGATGAGGCTGAGCTCCGGCCAAGGGACGAAACTGCCCCGTGCCCAAGGTCTGCCAGCAGCAGTGCTCGTAGTCACCAATGCGCCCCGCACCGGCATTAAACAGCGCGGCCTTTACCGTCTCCAAGGCGTCTTCTGGCACATAAAAGCCAAGTTTGTACATAGAGTGTTTCTCCAAGCTCGCAATGCGTTACTATAACCAGCTTTTCTCAGTAAGCCGATTTGCCATGCGCCTTTTTGTTGATCAACTCACCAACCTCGATTTCAGCTACCTCGATGCCAAACGCGGCGTAATCGGCGAGACCTGGCTGGCCAGTATTGAACTGCGTGGAGAGCTCGACGAGCAGGGCATGATCTGCGACTTCAGCACAGTCAAAAAACTGATCCGCAATTGGCTCGACAACACGCTCGATCACAAGCTGCTGATCCCCCGGCACTCAAGCGCGCTGAGCCGACTCGAAGACGGTGAGCAGCAAAGCTTTGACTGGCATTGTAGTCGCGGCCTTATCCACAGCTCGGCGCCCGCCGATGCGCACGCCCTGCTGCCTGTAACAGACATCACCCCCGACAGCGTCGCCAACTGGTGCCTGGACGAATTAAAACCGCTGTTTCCAAGCTCGGTGATCGAACTGACTTTGCGCTTTGAAAACGAGCACATCGACGGCCCCTATTACCACTACAGCCACGGCCTGCAAAAACACCTCGGCAATTGTCAGCGAATTGCCCACGGCCACCGCTCGCGCATTGATATTTGGCGCAACGGCGAGATCGCCGAAGACCTAAAACAGGCCTGGGCCAAACGCTGGTGCGATATTTATATCGGCACCGAAGCGCACTGCTCGCAGGACCCCGAACACCAGGACAACCTGTTATTTAGTTATGAAGCCCAGCAGGGCCACTTTTTAATTTCCCTGCCCAAAGAGCACTGCTACCTGATTAGCAGCGATAGCACCGTCGAACTGCTGGCAGAGCACCTGGCCGAACAAATTAAGCTTGCCGAACCGCAGGCGCAAATTCGCGTCAAGGCTTACGAGGGCCTGGCCAAAGGCGCCATCGTCGAGCGCTGACAGCTCTTGGGGCCGCACGAAACTAGCGACGACGAAGCTTTTTCTAGCGGCTAGCGCAATTGAAGGTAGAGCAGGTAAATCAGCGCGGCACTTAGACAAGCAGACAACCCCTGCCAAAACGCCACAGGGTTTCGCTTTAACAGCGGCGGCCTCTCCTGATTCAGAAAAGCCTGGTTCGGGTGGCGCAGATCGCGCAAAAACTCACTGATCACCTCGTAACGCTTTTTGGGCTCTGGGTTCAAAGCCTTTCTCAAGCTGAAATCAACCCAGGCGGGAATTTCCCTATCCTCAGCGAGCACACTGGTATAAAGCAACCTGCGCTGGGCTGCGCGCGTTCTGGCTTTGGCCACATCCGCGCCGTAGGGCAGCCTTCCCGAGAGCATCTGATAGGCAATAACAGCCAGCGAAAACTGATCCGACAGCGCCGTTGTAAACTCTCCGAGAAAACACTCCGGCGCGGTGTACTGCACCGTGCCCAGCACTTCTGAGCGCGTCACCGAAGGCGATATATCTTCAAGCCCAGCGACCCAGGTTGAGCCAAAATCAATGATTTTCACCGTGCCAAAGGCGTCGATCATAATATTGTCAGGCTGCAAATCCTGGTGCAGCATCTCCAGGCGGTGAAAGGCCTGCAAGCCTTTTGCAATTTGCTCAACAATAGCCCTGACCTGCTCGAGGCCCGGCCGGGGGTTGTCGCGCATCCACTGCGCCAGCGTCTGGCCGTCAATATACTCTGTTGCCGTGTAAAAATAGCTTTTCTGCCGGTCGATATCGCAGACCCGAAGTACATTCGCGCTATTCACTCGCCTGGCAATCCACTCCTCAAGTAAAAAGCGCTCGAGGTAGGCCGAGTCGCTCTGCTGCTCGACAGACGGCACTTTAATAACCACCTTGTGTTTAGAGGCGCAATCCTCGGCAAGGTAGACATTGCTGCGGGCGCTGCGATACAGCGAACGAACAATGCGGTAGCCATCAAATTCGACCCGCGCGCGCAGCGGTGGCACAAATGCAAGCTCGCCCAGGGAGCGGTGTATCTCACTGAGCTCGGGTTTTGGCACGGTTTCAATGCGGACAATTTGAAATGTCAGGTTGTCATCGCTGCCGTTTTCAAAGGCCCGCTCAACCACGTTTTTTGCCGCCAAATCAAGGTCGTCGAGATGCCGCTTGCAGATCGAGGCTATCTCGTCGGCCGATAAAAACTCGTAGATACCGTCAGTCGTTAAGATAAAGGTCGAGCCGGTTTTGATGGCGCGCTGCAAGTAGTCCAGCTCCAATAGCTGATCCATACCCAGTGCGCGCTGCAGGTAGTGCTTTTCATCACTTATTTGCACGCGGTGCGCTTTAGTTAAAGGCTCGAGCGAATCGCCGCTCAGCTCATAGACCCTGGAGTCACCAACATGAAAAATGTGCGCAGTGGTGGATCTGAACACAATACCGCTAAAGGTACAGACATAACCTTTGTCTAAGTTGTAGCGAAAATCGCTGCGGCGAGTCTGCGAATACAACCACGAGTTAACGGCGTTTAGCACACACTGAACCGAGTGCTTCACACTCCACGGCTCGGGTGTACTGTAATAATCCTCAAAAAAACCACTCACCGCAGCCCTGCTCGCCTGCTGGCTGACGTCGCTACTGCTAATACCGTCGGCGAGCGCTACAGCAATGCCCTTGCTGTGAATCAGCGCCGAACCGGGCACATGAACACCGTGAAAGTCTTGATTCACAGCCTTACGCCCCTTGGCGCTGTGTTGACCGACGCGAACTGTGAGTAGTCTGCTCATGCTTTTACCCTAAAAAAAACAAAACCCCCAAAGGTGCGCACCTTTGGGGGTTTTTATCAGCCGCTGCAACTATACAAAGCAGCTAGCTGAATTTATGCGTTAATTTCGCTGCCTACATACTTGGGCGTGCGCGCTTTACCTTCGCGCACGTGGGTCAGGTACAGAGGTAGACCAACCAGCAAGAAACCACCAACAAGATTACCCAAGGCTGTTGGAATTTCATTCCACAAGAAATAATCCATCAAGTTAAAGTCACCGCCCATAATCATTGAGAACGGGAACAAGAACATATTCACAATTGAGTGCTCAAACACCATGTAAAAGAACAGCATGATAGGCATCCACATGGCGAAGATTTTAGAGATCGCAGAAGTAGAGATCATCGCCAGCACAACACCCATAGAAACCATCCAGTTACACAGCATGCCGCGGATAAAGATTGTAAACCAACCGAGTATGCCCTGCTCTTTATAGCCGAGTGTACGCGACTCACCGATCGCCGCCACTTTGTCCGCTACCGGCCCGCCGTCAATTTGATAGCCGTAAGTCAAAATAAAAGACGCAAAAAACGCCGTCATTAATGCGCCGGCGAAGTTGCCGAGAAACACCAGCCCCCAGTTTCTGAGCAGGCCTTTCATATCACAGCCCGGGCGCTTGTCGATAAGCGCAAGCGGCACCAGGGTAAATACACCGGTGAGCAAGTCGAACTTCATCAGATACAGCATGATAAAACCGACCGGGAACAACACGGCACCAAGTACTGGGTTACCAGTTTTGGTGATGACGGTAATAGCAAAAAACGCCGCAAGACCAAGAATCGCACCGGCCATCATGGCGCGAATAAAGGTATCTCTTGTAGACATAAAGATTTTTTGTTCGCCGGCGTCAACCATTTTTTTAGCAAACTCGGCTGGTTCAAGATAAGACATCTCGCATGTTCCCCCAAAGGTAAAGTTTTTTCGAACACCTAAGGTAGAGCAAGGCCCTTGCCAACTTCGTTTTTGAGGCCATGTCGTCACCCCCGGCCAAGGCAAATCAGCCCCCGTAACCGCTTGACCCGGCATTAAGCCCCAGCGCGGAGCAGTACACTAATCACACACACCAAATAGGGGCATTTAAAAAAATCAATATGCCCATTTTTCAGACAGGCGTGCACAAATATCAGCACGCGCGCACAAAAGCGCACCACTTCAGCACTCCGCCACCGAATTTAGCGCCAGCCTAAGAATTAAAAAGTAATAAATTGAATTTTTTGATTAATTTCTCGTCTATTACCTATCGAAAGGGCTATAGTAAAAAGCAACCAAGGTGGGCTGAGAGCAGGTGCAAAGGGATAAGCGCTTGTCTGGCACGATCAAGCCCACGCTGACTGGAGCCCTAAAATAAAAATAACCTGACCCAGATCATTCAAAGAGGCGCCAAATGAGATTCTTTAATATCAGCCCCGTAGTAACACTCGCCGTATTTGCGTTAGCGACATTGCACTGTTTTGCCATTAGCGCAGGCATGCAAACCTGGCTGCAACTCGACAGCCTGCTCGCGGCTTTTGTCGCCGTCGCTTTAGTTATTAGCCTGCCATTTGTTTCCACCTGGCTGGCAATGGCCGCCGCCGTCGCCGCGTGGGGCTGGAGCTGGCCTCTGGCCTTTGTTGTTTTTGCGGTGCCCACGACCTTACTGCTGCTCGCAGGTATCTTTAACAAGAACGGGCGCGGAGGCTTGTGGAGCCCCAGAGAAGAAAATGATGGCGACACAACAGCGCTGGCTCAAGCCAATGCAGCCTGAGCACTAATAAAGAAGCACTATCGAACCAAGAAAAGCTTTCAAGCATAAAAAAACCGCCACAAAGGCGGTTTTTTTATAAATGGCGGTGAGGGAGGGACTCAACACCATTTCCCAATTTCGGCGCAAATCGCGGCAGAATCACACTTTTTCGTCATGGTTTTGGTGAATAAAGCGTCATTGTATGTACCTGTGTATGTACTTTCAAGGGTTTTGCGCACCGTATCGTGCTCTAACCGGTGAGCCGTTAACAGTCGAAGTAATGGACGTTGACCGCTATGGGTGCGGAATCTGCCAGAACCCCCATCAAAATGACGTTATCGGCGTCATCAAAAAATCAACCTGTGAAGCAATTCCTGTGATGTTCGTCACACTGGTTTACAATCCGGCGGTTGCACGTAAAATCTTAAATAATGGAATAACCACATGAACGAGAAGCTATATCTTACCCAAGAAGATTTGTATCGGTTCGGTAACGCCACTTCCAGCCGCATTAATCGTGTCAGGGTTGGCGAAATCAATACAACGGAACAGAACGGCATCACGATGATCATTGCTAATGATAAGGGTGTAAGCCTGTTCAATGAGGAAGGAATGAGGCGCAGTCCTTTAACGGGCTGGGTATGGGAAATCAAAAGTAGAACCGCAATTCCGCAAGGACTAAGGTTGGTTCAAAAAGGCTCGAAAGGTCATCACATGTTGGTGCCGGTTAAGAATATGCCCCTGTCTCAATACATTAGCCTACTTGAGCAAATGGCTATCCACTGTCAAAAAGTATTTAAAAAGGCTGTATAGGTTTCATTATGGAAAGTTTAAATTTATCGCTTGATCAAAGTTCATTCAATCTGATTTGGCGTTCACTCCATGCCAGAGAAAAAGAATTGCTAAGCATAGTCGAGAATTTTGGTGATGATTCTGACGAGGGTGCAGACGCACTAAACGATATTGTGGCATTACGCCTTTATATTGATGAACTCAAGGAACAGGCTGAAAAGGTGTTTTCAGATAAGAATGCTTTTATTCTCGAAGATATACAGCTGGAAGTTGGCACTATGCATGTGGTGAAAAACTGATAGCAATCTACAGTCATCCGTGATGCTTACAGATTCATCACGGATGATCCCCAATACATGCAACCGGTAAAGCTGTTATTTTTTGAACGGCAAGTTAATCCACTTTTATTTTAAGTACGCTTCCAAGCAATTTATAGTATTCCTTTCGGTCCCTTGGGTTTGGCAGTTTGTGACAGGCATAGGAAAGAGCATAAAGTGCATCTGATTCAGATATTTTTCCAGCATCAACATGCTCTGCCAGTTTTTCATCGTATATTTCTTGAAGTTCGTTATAATCACCACACTGACCACAGGCTACTTTTTCGTTGTCGCCTTTACCCTGTGGATGTTCATCTTTGTAATCAAACTGTTTATTAATATCTTCGATTGACTTTAAGCCTGTATATTTTTTACGAAAACTATCGAAGTTGTCCATGATTTCTCCAGTAAGTTGTGGTGCTAAAGCTGTAAGGGTAGCTTATAAAAACAGCACTCGCCAAAACCGAATGTCACAACCTCCCATTTCACGGCATAAACATTCAATCACTTTACCTTCTCAATAATCTTCAAAATCTTGTTTTTATCGGCTTCACTCAGCCTTACAAAGCCCTCAATGACCTTAGCCAAGTCATCCTCTTCACAATACAAATAAGGTACGGGCACATCCAAGACAGCGCACAGCTTCTTTACCGTGTTCATATCAGGGCGATGCTTACCGGTCTCATATTGATTCATTCGAGCACTGGCACCAGATTCATCAAAACCGGCTTTGATGCCGAGTTCTTTCTGACTGAGGTCTCTGGACATACGCACCTGCTTTAGTCGCCGTGTAAAGGTATTGATTGACTCAGCTCCAAGATTGTTCATGAAGCTAAGATTCTCTTAGTTTACGTCAAAGCTGGATACTAAGGAATCCTTAGCATAAACTAAGGGGTTCTTAGCTGAAAAGGAGGTAAAGCCTTGAAAATTGTTCGATATTTAATCGCTCCTGTAGTGATTGCCGCCATCACTGCTTGTACTGATAGCGGTGTAACTTCTACATCAAGGTTTGATCGTGAATACGGTGCATTGATTGCCCAAGGCATTCAGGAAACCGTAGATACTGAAAAAGATGGCATGTTTCTAAGCTGGGTAGCGTTAACCAAAGCCCAAACAGGCTTGGAATTAGGTGAATATGCTGTGCAATGCACCGCTCACCTGATGGCATACGCTGGTGGAGATGTCCCCGAAAACGTCAAAGCCATGATGATTGAATACAAAAAGGATTCTGATGTTTTTAAAAACGCTGAACAAGTAGACCAGCTTGGCGCTATTCAAATTTCTGACTTGGTGGAAGGAAAAATATTGCATTGCCTTCGAGCGGGTAGCCTCGATTGCTGTAGCTCACAATCATAAATTACGCAGAAGGATAAACCATGAATAAATCACTATTATTGGCGGTCGTGCTTGGATTTTCGACAATGCCCTGTCTGGCATTTGAAATAGAATCTTTCGAGGTTCTTGGAATTAAAGTGGGTGACAGTATTGAAGTTGTTGAATCGAAAATCGCACCACTGATGCCGGACCAAGAAACCAAAGAAGCGGATAATCCAGAATCAATTTTTCCCTACAACTACGACAAATTCACATGTGGAAAAATTGAAGTTGGAAAATATTCCTGCACTGGAAGTTACTACGAGAAGAGTAAAGAAACCAATTCTTTTCTTAGAGATGAGAAATTCAAATCGGTTTTTAATGATAAAGGCGAATTGTATATGATACGCCATGACTATACCGCAAAGGTTGCCGACGATTATGAATCATGCAAAAAAATAGTCTCTGAATATATAGCTGGTTTGGTAAAAATGTCGGGTAAATATTCTGATACGTTTGATAAGCGTAGTATGTCATCGGTGAAATATACAGACCATTACGCGAACTCATATTATTGGTACGACTCTCGAAACAAAAAAGACAACGTTAGCTTAATGGTTGGATGCTCACAGGATGGTGGTTTGATGAAAGAACTATCAATATATGCGCCCTCATATAAAGCCAAGAAAAAACCGGTCAAGGCTGAAATACGATAATGGCGTTTCTCGATAGGATACAACTCGAAAATTCAGAACTGGTATCCACTGATGCAGACTTGATGACCGTCTACACGCTGGTGCAAAAATATTGGTCTGACTATCCGTTCCCCAATCCTGAAACCGAGTTAGACAGAATCGAGCGTGAAGAAAGTGTGATTAAAGTTTTCGCTGATGGTGTTGAACGCGGTCGAAAGGTTGAGGTCTGGCTCAATGTCGCAAAAGTCGATGACGGTGTGGAAATATGGTCTGCCATTGAATATCCATCAAGTAAATTCTGGTGGACGGTCTGCATTGTCGGCATTCCGTTTGGCTTTGGGCTTGGTTTACTCGGTGTGTTCTGGGTGTTGGATACTATGGCTGAAAAGCCCAAGGAACCTTTGCAGCGATTCGAAAAGGTGGTTGAATTTGTTCGAACCAAACTGAACGCCAAGTAATTTTAAGGGGCTGTATGCCCCTTTTATTCCCTCAACATTCTATCTTTTGCCATTTTACGCTCATCATCGGGTAATGCTGAGTGCAAAATGTATCTGCAATTTTTCTTGACCGTCTGATTGATAAACGCTTCGTCAATGGCATGGTGTAGCGATTCTATGATACTTGGATCAACATCTAAATTTCTTTCGCGTTGGTCTATCCAGTTTTTCACGAATGGAAACATAAGGGCTTCGAGAAGTTCAGCTCGTGAGCAACTCTCGATCTCAGACAGAGCAAGAAAAAGGTTGTGTAATTCCGGGCGTAAATGTGTGACGGTCAGATTTTTATGCTTGGGTTCGGCGGCGTCCATTATTCGCCCCGCTGTTCTTTCGAAAACTGCGCGAAGGATTTAAATTGGTGCGTTGGCTTACCCGATTGTTCACGCTCATCAATTTCCGAATCAACGTAATATTGATTCAATTCCATTGCTTCGTCGATTGTTCCGGGCGCTATAGTTTCCCGAACTTTATACTCGATGATTGGGCGCAATCGGCTGAGGATTGATTGCTTTGCACCTTCGATAAATTTGTTTTTTTTAGCTTCGATTGCTTCTTCTGGGAATGCTTCTGACATTTTTTTCACCTCGATTTTTTGGTTGTATCAGTATTTAGTTGAGGTGTGAAAAGACGGTTTTGGAACCATGCTAAATAATGACTGCAACCGCTGCGTTCTTGCCAGTCCCGGTGGTTGCACAGTGAGAGTTTTGGGCGGCTCCCTCCGTCCTTGGTTGGCGCTCACTGGTTGAGAGATATGCTTTACCGCGAAGTTGTGTATGTCTCTCGGTGAAGCCCTCACGGTTCCGTGTCCTTACCGTGGGGGCTTTATTTTTATGCGGGTGTTATCGTGACCGACATGGCATTAATGCCTTCCAAATGTGCCAATAATTTAGACTCATCACTAATAAAATATTGTGCTGTCACTTGTTTGTAATTTTTCTTATATTCGACCACATACAACGGTATTGATTTCGCGATGTAGCTAACCAGTTCATCACGATTGTTTCTAACTCGCGAGGTTGAAAAATACTCTTGCAATTCCTTATTGCGATTTTTGCAAAAGCCTTTTTCTTGAATAGCCTGTATTGCCGGGTCTGAATCCAAATCAAAGAATCCCGTGACCTCAATGTCTGAACCTAAGCTTTCGTTCGAGAAAATAAACACATCTTTGGCTTTACCATGTATTAACCGTGCCCGACCAACTGCCTGTATGGTTTCTGATTCGACAAAATGTCGTTTTGCTTCCCGCATTCTAAAGTCAGTATAAACGCGGTTATTTACGCTCAAATTATTACCACCCTTCATTCTGACAGCACGATCAAAATAGGTTTTGTCGGTATCACTTTGACCGAATACAGCAATGCTGTTTTTTAATATTTCCGATTCATCATAAAGATGACGACCAATAACTAACACGCAATCGCAGTTTTCAAAGTCATTAATACCGCGAAGGCTTCCAAAATGGGTAAAGGTGTTAGCGCCAACCTGTTCAGCTAACCACTGTGAAAAGTTGCCTTCAATATCGGGCACCTTCATATAGGATATGATTCCAACATTCTGGTATTTGCTGCACATTGATTGCAGTGACTTTACAAATGCGGTTAAGAATTCCGAATCAGACAACGCCTTTTTAGTCACCGTAGAATTACATTGAAAGACATTGATGTCGGGGTTTTGCTTAACCGGTATTTTATGAAACTCAGTTTTCAATACCGACTTAACAACCGACTGACTGGCAGTTGCATCTAAAAACAGTTTTGGAACATTGCGGTATTTCGAATTAATGGATTTCGACCAACTGCACCAAAGTTGTTTATTGTGTATATACAGTCTCGAAAGATAGGTTTCATTTTCAGACTCAACGAATTTATACAGTTGTCGCAATACGGGTGAATCCGGGTTTTCCTTTAAACTCTTTTTCTTTATCCCGCGCACGTAGGCTTTCCGGTCGGTCATGTATTGGGCTTGGGTGCGCTTTTCGTTACCGGCTTTCATTTGCTGGTAATCACTAACAATCTCTTGCTTGTTTCGTAATGCAGATTCACTAAGCGATTCGCCGCCAAGCACATCATTTAAAATATTTCGGACTGAACTATAGTCGGAGTCGAGTGCTTCAAAGTCACTGCTGGTATGGATACAATTTTCGTCAACAATCACATAATCAGGCTGCCAGTAATGTTTTCCTGCTTTTCCATTCTGGCGGTCTATCTTTCGCGGTTCACCCCTTAGTGTTCCATATTGGAAACGTGATGGCATGTTGTATAGTTCAGCATGTGTCATCACACGCACGGAATAATGAACCTTGTTAAACTGCTCGATATAGCTGCATGTGCCATACATGTGGCATGAATGATGGCTGCAAATGTTCGCAGGTATATCAATCTTGGTTTTTCGGAAATATTCGAGGTTAAGCGGATTATCGCAAAGCCGATCCCTACCTTTGAGGTGAAGTATTCCAGAACCAAAATCAGATTTATACTGTTCCGCCAATTTATGATCGGGAACCAGAATCAAAATTCTCGGCTTTCTTCGATCACCAATTGACAACCGTCTATGCTTTGGTGTTTCGTTTGGTTTAAGTAGGTTTTTAATGGTTTTGATAACCTCAGTGGTTTTACCCGAACCCGTTGAAACATTAATGAATTTCGATTGCTTGGTTTCAAAGAATTCCGATACTAACTCGCGCAATTCTTCCATGGCTTTATCGTGGTCAACCATTGGCGCAAATTGGTAATCTGTTGGCTTAGGTTTGAGTTTACGTCTGGCTCTGCCGGTCACTTGTTTGGTTTGATAGCCGTGTTGCTTGGCAATGTTTATCAGCGTTCCAATGTGACCACCAGCATTACCGCGTGAAATAGCATTTAACTGTGAATGTAGGTCACTATCCAGTTTTGACGGGCTTTCAACGCACCAATGTGATTTGAGCAATTCAATACCGTCATATCCAAGGTGCTGGAATACCGCAAAGTTTACACCCCGTCTTTCATCCCAATTCATTGTAGTGGGAATGTAGGTCAGCAATTCGCGGATAAATTCGGCGGTGATAACCTCGGTTGAGTCGGTGGCGATGATTTCCGGCTGTGTATATACGGCGCGGTCATTTACTGCCAATGGTGCGGCATCTGGATTGTAAAAAGCAGTGGCATCGTGTGAGAGAAAGCAACCGTATTTGATGTGTTGCATACAATCATCAAATTTGACTGACAATTGCAGCCAATTCACCACCAGTTCATAGGCGACTTTATAGCGGTGTTTGACTATTTCGTTACTCTCATCATCGTTGCGGCAAAAGTCGGTCATGATTCCGAATTTCAAACCATTGCGGGGCGACTTGAAACAATAGGCGGTTTCGGTCAATGATTTGATTTTGGTTTGAACCACATCAAGGTCAATTCCGGGGTTGTCCTTTGTATCAATGTCAAACTGGATAATGCCGGTTGGCTCCGCGTTGTCGCCAAAGGCGTTTTTACCGTAAAACCGCAATGTGGGAATCATGAGCGGTAGTTGCTTTTTTAATTCGGCGGCATGGTCATCACCAGAATGTTTAATCTGGCTTACCAATGCTTTCAGGCTTTCACCTTTGATTTGCTCGATGACTTCCGATAGTGGCTTGTGAACTGCATAGGAATCGCCGGGGTGGTCGAGGTGCGTTACTATCACTTTCGACCTCCTGCCGCTTGGCGCGGCGCTGGGGCTGCGCCCCACAACAGAATCCTATGTGAAAAAAATCTGCAAAAGATGCACACTATGTTATAGAGATGATAATAAGTAAGTGTGCATCTTTTGCGGATTTCCGCATTCACACCAACGAAGGGGCGAGGCGAAGCCGAGACCAAGCCCAAGGGGCTTGACCATTGGTTTAATACAGGAATTACCGGTATACGGTCAAAAAGTAGGTCTGAGAGAAAGGCTAAATAATAGTACATTATCGGTTTCCATTTTTTTCGTGTTGGTTTCCATGATGTAAATGACCTCAGTTTGATTCAGTAGCATGTTTTAATAGTGGTCGATTCTTTGTTGTTTTTAGTGAAGTGACGAAATGCCCGGTTGTCAGTCAGCAACCGGGCTTTTTTATGCCTTGTTATCGGTAAGCGCGGCACCAGTTGGTAGCGGTGCGTTTAATGCGTCACGAATCGTTTCAAGAGTCAATTCTTTGCTCATAAAATTTCTTAGCCCGGCTTCGACCAATCTACTCGCCGGTATACCGCTATAGTCGCTCAACTCTCGAATTTGTCGCGCCAGAGGTATTGATATTGAATAGCTTTCTTTTTGCTTTTTAATTGCCATTACTCTTACTCCGAAAATTAGGGTTCTTACTACTATTTATCTCCGAGCGAGTTTATCCCCGGTCGTTCAACCGTAAAAATTTGGTTTTGAGTGATTTACCCGGTCAACACACTGCCAACCGGGTTAGATGGCGGCTATACCGCGTTCAAGCAACCTGTGGCTTGAGCCAGTCCATACCGTAGGGCTTCAGCTGCTCTCTGATGTACCGGTCAGTAGCCTCAACACATGTGTTATACAGTGCCACTACTGTGGGGTCGTCCTTCTCGAATCCCATGGCGAACAGGGCAACGATTCGGTATTCCGCTTGGGTGAGATCGCCTACAAAGTCATTGAATTGGTCTGAAATGTTCGAGCCTTGCCGTAGTTCGGCACCATATTGGTGAGCGAATATGTAGAGTTCTGATAGTTCAGTGCGTATAAACAGAGGTTCGGCTATGTCGTCATCTGTGAGCAGGTCTGTGAACCACTCGCGTAGGACGGTGGGGCTTAAAAGTCTTTCTGATAGCTGAGTATTCATCCTGTATTACCTCGGATGTAGTGTGCTCATAGTGCTGCTGTGAGCGCAAAACGCCCCAGCCATCACAACTATGATGTTGACTAATTTACCACCAATCACAATGTGGGTCAATAAAAAATACAATAAAATCAATAAGTTATAGTTGAATCAATTCAACATCGTGGAAAATCAATGACTTACGGTCGTAAATTATAAAAATCTATCGAACTTGATGTCTTGATAGGTAATTAATTTAATAAGTGCTAATTCCAAAAGCCTATATACCAATGAGTAATTCAACCGGGTTGGGTTCCTAAAATCCCACGGTAGCCCGGTCGATTGCTCACATTCAGATAGTTGACGCCACATGGAAGTGGCACCTGATCCCCAACACCTCTACCGTCTCAAATTGTAGACTTTATGAGTCATTAGCTTTTCAATGTCTCAAGTTATGTCTTATAATAGTTGTATCATTACCTTTAAGAGATTGTGAGACATGGCAATTGTAGGTTATGCACGGGTGAGTACCACAGGGCAAAAGCTGGATGTACAACAAGACAAGCTCAAGGCTTACGGCTGCGAACGAATCTTTAAAGAAAAGCTGTCAGGCACCACAGCACAGCGTCCACAGCTTCAGGAATGTCTCAGGTACGTTAGAGAGGGTGACACCCTTGTAATCACCAAGCTCGACCGTCTGGCGCGTTCTACGCTGCACCTCCACACTATCGTTGACGACCTCCAATCACGGGGTGTTCAATTCGTGGTGATAGACCAGCAAATTGACACCAGTACACCTACCGGCAAATTAATGTTCACTATGCTGGGTGCCATAGCCGAATTTGAAACAGCGTTACGGCATGAGCGACAAATGGAAGGAATCGAAAAAGCGAAGAGTAGCGGTGTTCAGTTTGGTCCTAAATCGCGGCTTGATGACTCACAGATTGACGAACTCAAATCCAAACGCGAAGCCGGGGTGTTGATCAAAGATTTAATGAAGGACTACCGATTGAGCAAGGCGAGTGTGTACAGATATTTGAAAGAGTAAAGCCTAATCGTCCTTACTCGCCACATAATCATGATATGAACAAAGCCCATTAAAGTGTTGCTCATCAATGCTTAGATCATTTCCGCAAACGGCGCATTCTGTGTATTCCAGTGTATACCCGCAATTCACACAGCACCCTTCGTGAAAAATATAGGTTGCTTCACCACACTCCAAACACTCAGTATTAGGCGATTCGCCGCTATCCATGAAGAACGCATGAGAAATCATATCCATATACTCGGTAACGCACTCTACCAAAATGTCTGCAAATAAAAATTCATGTGAGCAGGACGCACAGCGTAGATGTATGTCTGGTAACTCATCGCCCTCATTAATCGCTTGAATTAAATCAGAATTGCATTGCGAACAATTAAGCTCACACAGTGATTCTTTGACCGTCTCATACTTCCAGTTTACATTCTGGAAAGAGTCTTGGCACAGCTTGGTTTGAGAGTCGTAAACGTCACTTACGAACAACATTGTAGACCAGCATTCTTCACCAAATAATTTTCCGGGGTCTTCCTTTAAAACCCGCGAAGTAAAATCATGAATAAGCACGAATGCCTTAGCGAGTAGCTGTTCAATTTCAATTGGCTTAACATCTGTATAGTAGTGTTCAATATTATTTCTCAACTCGATAATGCTTCTGAGCATTACATCTTTATCTTTTTCGAATTCAATTCCAAAATCCTTGAATCTGGTTTTGATCGTATGAACATCAACGGTATTTTTTCCTATCCCCTTAAATACTATTTCCCCACTTTGTTGAACTGGCTTGAGATTCTGCTTCAGCAATAAGTCTTTATCGTAGTCAGGTGAGAGTCTATGCAGCATTTCCTTGTACAGTAGCAACAATCCAGACACAACGTTGCGCATGGAAGATAGCAGCCTATTGGGTTCGCCGTTTTCATAGTCTTCAACACCTACTTGGATGGCTGCTACTGCATTGTTCAATATAGACACGACTGTTTCCCCGATAGTGGCTTATGGCGATTTTAACTGAACTTGACGAAATCTACAGTCAATAGCGGCGGGACAATGTTTCACGGTCTCAAACTGGGGAGCCTTCAAGACTAACCCCTTGTATTCACCTTCAACACCACGGTTTTCTGGTTTTAGCCAAAAAAATTATCTGAGGAATGCCGCACCCGAAAATACCCCCAAAAATTGAAGAAAATATTCTTCTGAAGAATCTCCACCCCAAAAGCCCAATATCACCCGTTTTTTTCACCGTTCCCGCACCATTCGCCATCATTTGACCGCCATTTCGAAATTTATCTGAGGAAAAACGCAATTTTTCCCAGTTTTGAAGATTCTACGCCTCACGCCGTGCATATATACCAGTAGATAACAATTAATCTTCAAGAGGAATTAAATATGGCTCATTCACCACTCGATGGTCGAACTACCGACGAATACACATCCAAAATTCTGGAACTATTCAAAGCAAGTGAAATTGATTCAATCAGCATTGATGCCGGTGGTACAGGGTATTCGCCGGGTGACAGTATCAATGTAATTGGGGATGGCACCGGGGCATCCGCCGAAGTGGCTACTGTGGATGGCGGCGGTGGCATCACTGGAATCACCATTACCAATAGCGGCTCAGGCTATTCATATGCAGAAGTCACCGCGCCGGTGAACGATGTTGAAAACGATACCCCAGCAGAATTAAGTGCAACCGTCACGCTCGATTTATTGAATGATATGGTTGCATTTGATGAGGATGACCAGCAAGTAGACCGGTTGAAGCAAGTTTTCAAAACTTCAATGACTACGTTGGCATTGAATGAGAATCAAGCCACGTTAGTTCTTGCGGCACTAATCGGGTTGCCATCATGAACAGCTACACATTGATGGTTGAATCTGCGGCTAAGCGGTTAGATAGCCATAGCAAAAAATATCTGGCTTCCGTATTGGCGGAACATAGCCGGGTTTTTGTGACCAACCAAATTAATCAAAGGTTGTACACCAGCAAATACCGTAGCAGTGAAGAGAAGCAGGTATTGCAACACTGCCAACGGCTCTTAATGGATGGGTGGCAACCATGACACCAGATCAAACCAAAACATTTGTTGACGAATTGATAGCTGAATATAAGCCTCAAACACACGCCCAATGGCAAGAATTATTGCGGCGGCTATCGGCTATGAGCAACAAATCTACAAAGCCGGTAACTCAATCTGATTTGAGGAATGGCTATGCAGAGTTAAAAAATCGTTACCGTATTTGGATGAATAAGCAATCTATTTCATTACCAAATGGGGGTTCTTTCGAATGATTAAAAAA
>NZ_NKQJ01000012.1 GCF_002312815.1 Agaribacterium haliotis | reverse complement strand
TAGGGCCTGTTAACACTAATTAAATACGCTCTGCTGGAGCCTGAGTATTCGACCAGAAAGGCACTTTGAGCGCAGTTTAGCAAGCTAAATAAGCGATGAGTAACGCATCTGGGCGGATATCAGGCCCAGCCCAGTCGCGCTTACCGCTTGTGAGCGCGTATTCTTAAGCTTGTTGACCGTTCTCTACCCGCGTTTAGTTCTGAGCCTGCTTTGCTCGGCTTGTTTTTCTCTATCTGTTTTTCTCTATCTGCTTTAGTTGGCCTACTGGGTAAGCAAGACCACTTACTGACCTTTATTCTTAAGGCCGTTGTTACGATGTCTATACGCGTTGCATGTGTAGAGGCTGTTTTTTGATCAGTTGTTACCGTTTTATTAATATTTGTGATTTAAAAACCCATCTTTGAGTACTCAAGCTTCTCATATCCGTGAATCTGGTTATATAAACTTAACGTATGCATTCAAGGTGGTATATTGGCGCGTAATTCGTTGACAGTTCATACGGATGTTTGAATACTGGCGCAGCTTTGAGGGCCAAGGGCAAAGGTAAGCCTACCTAAGTACCTGGCTTGAGAAGTGTTGTTCTTAAAGAGCCTCAGCGCTTTATTCCATATTAAGACAATAAAAATAAACGGTGATGTTAGATGATGTACACACAAAAACTGTGCCTTGCGGCCGCGACCTTTAGTCTGCTTTCCAGCTTAAGCTTTAGCACAGCTGCACAAACTATTAACCATAGTTCGGGCCTTTGCTTAAGCCCTGAAGGTGGTTCCACTTCGCCTGCCAACGGTACCAAGTTGGTGTTGAGCAACAACTGTTCAACAGCGGCAGCCCAGTTTAGCTGGAGCTCCGGCGGCAGTATCAAGCATGTTGCCAGCAATAAGTGTGTGCACTCAGGTGGCGCCAATATTCCTGAAAATGGCACGGCCTTAGTGCTCTGGGATGGCTGCGATTTTACCGATCGTGTGCGTTTTGAGCGCAGTGCGGCAGGCAGTATCAAACAAGTTTCAAGTGCTATGTGTGTGCACCCAGTTGGCGGCTCGGCCAACCCCGCCAGTGGCACTGGCCTGGTTATGTGGCAGGGCTGTGACGAGAACCGCTTAGCCTTTAATGTGCAGAATTCGGGCTCTCAGCCGGGCACACAACCACCTGCCACAGGTGGCATTAACAGCCGCGCAGCCTTAGTTGCAGCGATTGCGAATGCAAGTGCCGGCGATGTGCTGACACTGTCGTCGGGCTTCAGTTATCAGCAATCCATTGTTGTCGATAAAGCGGTAGTCATCGATGGCAACGGTAAACAGCTGAATCACAGCGTACCGAGCAGCGGTGCCTACGCGGAATTTACCCCGGCCTTTATTATCGCGGCAAATAATGTGGTATTACGAAATTTAACCGTCGATGGTGGTAACCGTTACGGCTCAAATACGCTGATTGAGCTGAATAATAAAGCCAGTACACGCAGTAATAATTTTAGTTTGGTTAGTGTCACCTTAAAAAATGCAACCGCGGGTTTGCGCAACCAGGGTGTGATACCAAGCAATTTGTATATCGTCAGCAATACCTTTCAGAACATGAACAAAGGTATTGATTTAACTCGCGATGCATCGCTGTCGTATTTTAATAAAGTCGCCACCGGCTTGTATGACACTGCAGGTTCACCTCTTTATTACCAGCAGGCCGGTTCACTGACCATCAGCCAGAACCGCTTTTTTGTCGACAACGGCCAGCAAGCCATGCAGGTGGGTGTACAGATTGACGCAGGCAACGACGGTTTTAACGCCTACGAGGCGCCCGGTTTTCCGAACAATACAGCGGCCTACCGCGGTGCCAACAATTACATTATCACCAAGTTTAACAACGGTGTGATCTCTAAAAATACCGGCAGAACCGCCAGTGACGCTGTGCGCGCGACGGAATTTCCTATCGCGGTTGCGAAAGTGGCCGATGTGCGCATCGAAAATAACTTTGTTGAAACGGTCGGTGTTAGCAGTGATATGTACGACTTTTCATCGGCAATTAATGTTGAGCATATGTCGCGCGATGTGATCATCCAAAATAATGATATTGCGGTGAACCGTGTTGTAAATGGCGATCAGAACAATCAGGCCATCAGTATCCTGCCGTTCCAGGATCACGGTGCCAACGCCAACAGCACCGATGCCAGCGTTGGCATCAGCATTTTGTTTAATCGTTTTTACGGTTCCGGTCGCAGCGGCGTCTTTGCTTTGGCATTTCGCTCCCTGGAAATTGACGGCAATGACTTTGCCAGCTTTAGCTCTTCGCGCCAGGGCTTGGCAACCTTGAACTTGTACAATACCGATGACAACGGCAATGGGGCACTGGATCAGGGCGAGCGCTCAACCCTGCGCGGCTCATTTGTAAATATTGCAGCCAGTAGCAATCTAGGTGCCAGCGGTTTGGTTGAAGCGACTTTGTTTGATACCTCTGACCCGTCTGATTTACCGCCGGATCAGCGCCACTAAGCTTTCATTTTAAAAACTGTATGACTTGTAAGCCCGGCATCGTTGATGCCGGGCTTTTTTTTATCTTCGATTCTACTGTTCAGTGACAGCTAATCGCGCAACTACAAACACAGACACAAACACAAGCACTGACACAAACAGTTAATCGCTGCTGCCCCCTGGTGTTTTAACGCTCTTTTGTAGTCGGGCCTAGGTGCATAGGTGATGCATAGGTGCCTAGGTGAATAGGTGCTTAGCGTTTTGTCATTGTTTTCAACGCCAGCGCTTTTATTGTTCATTAACCCGGTTTTTACTGGTATTTATTCGCGCTATTTTCTGTTTTGTCATAATGGTGTGATATCTGCATTGCTTACTCTTATTGAGATATAACGCGCGGCGAAGGCCTTTTCAGCGGAGTAAGAACAGCGATATGAGCATTGCCTGGAACGACTATCAAGCCGGGGAGTTTTACGATGAACTTATTTCAAGCCCCGGCAATGCACGCAAACCTGCACAAAAATTATTAAGTTATTTAAAAAGCTTGTCTGAGCAGGAAGTCGACGCGCGGCGCTTGGCGGCCGAGGCCACCATTCGTGAAATGGGCGTGAGTTTTACGGTCTACACCGAAGAGGGCAATATCGATAGAGCCTGGCCGTTTGACATTATCCCGCGTGTGATTGCAAAAAATCAGTGGCAGCAAACCGATGCCGGTTTAAAGCAGAGGCTTAAAGCTTTAAATATGTTTATTGATGATCTTTACCACGAGCAGAAGATTATCAAAGACGGCATTATCCCCGAATTTGTGCTCAAGCAGAGCAGTAATTACCGCGCTGAATGTGAAGGCATCTCGCCCGCATTTGGGGTGTGGGCACATATATGTGGCACTGACTTGGTGCGCCATACCGATGGCAAATTTTATGTGCTTGAAGATAACTTGCGTGTGCCCTCAGGCGTATCGTACATGTTAGAAAATCGCTCGATAATGAAACGAGTGATGCCAGAGGTATTTGAGAAAGTGGATATAGCGCCTGTCGGCGACTATCCGTCGCGACTGTTTGATACCCTAACGGCGCTGAGCCCACGAGCGATCGAAAAACCCGTTGTTGTGGTATTAACGCCGGGCATTTATAACTCGGCTTATTTTGAGCACGCTTTTTTGGCTCAGCAGATGGGGGCAGAGCTGGTTGAAGGCAGTGACCTTGTTGTCCAGGATGACTGCGTGTACACAAAAACCATCGCCGGGCTCGAGCGTGTTGATGTCATTTATCGGCGCATTGACGATCTGTTTTTAGACCCTGAATGTTTTCACCGCGATTCGGTACTCGGTGTTGCCGGTTTGATGCGCGCGTGGCGTGCGGGCAATGTTGCGCTGGCCAATGCGCCGGGCGCAGGTGTTGCCGACGATAAAGTGATTTATGCGTTTGTGCCAGAGGTGATCAAATACTATCTCGACGAAAGCCCGCTGCTGCCAAACGTTGAAACCTACTTATGTTACGACGATAAACAGCGCCAGCACGTATTGGCCAATCTCGACAAACTTGTGGTCAAACCGGCAAATGAAAGTGGCGGCTACGGCATGTTGATCGGCCCACATTCGACTAAAAAAGAGCGCGAGCATTTTGCTGCGCTGATTCAGGCAAATCCGCGCAACTATATTGCTCAGCCGACCTTGGCCCTGTCGACAGCACCTACGCTGGTTGGCCGCAATGTGGCCGAGCCGCGCCACCTGGATTTGCGCCCTTTTGTACTGCAGGGCAAAGACAGCTATGTCACCACCGGCGGCTTAACCCGGGTGGCAATGAAAAAAGGCTCGCTTGTGGTTAACTCATCACAGGGCGGCGGCAGCAAAGATACCTGGATAGTCGATACCGAAGGGGGGGCAAACTGATGTTGTCAAAAGTTGCCGAGCGAGTGTATTGGACCGCACGCTACCTGGAGCGTATTGAAAGCACGGCCAGATTAATTACCATCTACGACAAATTGTTATTTGATTTGCCAAGGTCGGTGAGCTTGTCGTGGTACAACCTGATTAGCATTAACAGCCTGCAAAGCGATTTTGACGAGCGTTTTTCCGTTCGCGATGAACGCAATGTTGTTAAGTTTATGCTCGGCGATAGCAATAACCCCTGTTCAGTGGTGTCGTCGCTGGCCGCGATACGCGAGAACGTGCGCACCACCCGCGATGTGGTTCTGCAAGAGACCTGGGAGCTGACCAACGAGCTTAACCTCTATGTGCAGGAAAATCTGCAGCAGGGCATTAATCGCTCCAAGCGCTACGAATTTCTCGACACCATTATTAAAGGCTGCCAGCAAATTCACGGCTTGCTCTATGGCAATATGCCTCACGACGCCGCGTGGTGGTTTTTGCGCCTCGGCAGAAATCTCGAGCGCGCAGATATGACCACACGCAACCTCGACGCCGGTGCCGCGGCGGTACTTGAAGTCATTGAAGATGACACCTATGTGCGCCAAATTATTTGGGGCACCGTGTTGCGTTCGCTCAATGCCGAGCAGGGTTATCGGCGCACGGTGCGCGGGCCGGTTTCAGGCAGCATGGTTGCCAACTATTTATTACTGGATGCCAATTTACCGCGCTCAATTGAACACTGTTTTATATCCATACTCGATTCATGTGAAAAGCTTCCCCAGTCTCAGCCGCTTGTTGAGCAGCTAAAACACAGCTACGACAAGCTGAGCTTACATTTCGACGGCGAAACCAACGGTGCCGCGCTGCGGGCGTATTTAAACGAACTGCAAATTTATTTAGCTAAGGTGCACACAGATATACGCGAACTTTGGTTTCCTAAATACAGCTAGGTTAAGAGATTCTATATGACTATTCGTGTCGCAATTTCTCATAAGACGTATTACGACTTTGATCGTTTGGTGAATTTGTCGGCGCACACAATCAGGCTCAGGCCGGCGCCGCACTGCCGTACGCCTATACACAGCTACAGCCTGAATATCGAGCCCAAACAACATTTTGTTAACTGGCAGCAGGATGCTTTGGGCAATTATCAGGCGAGTGTGGTGTTTCCGGAAAAGTGCCGGCGTTTAGCGGTTGAGGTGGAAGTTATCGCCGACATGGTGGTGATTAACCCGTTTGATTTTTTTCTGGAAGAAAAAGCCGAGCACTTTCCGTTTACCTACGATGACGACTTAAAAAAAGACTTAGCGCCGTATCTTGAGCTCGAAGCTTGCGGGCCGCTTTTTAAGGCGCTGTTGGCCGATTTGCCTTTAGCAAACGCAGGCGCTCACGGCCCGATTTCGGAATTAAAACAAGAAGCAAAACAAAAAAAGATGCGCAGCATTGACTGGTTGGTCGCGGTCAATCAACAGTTGCAGGGTTTGATTAAGTACAGCATCCGCATGGAGCCGGGTGTGCAAACGCCCGAGCAGACACTTGAAAAAAAACTCGGCTCGTGTCGCGACAGCAGCTGGTTACTGGTTCAGCTGCTTCGCCACCGCGGGCTGGCAGCGCGGTTTGTTTCGGGTTACCTGGTGCAGTTAAGCGCCGATGAAAAATCACTCGACGGTCCTTCCGGGCCGGAAAGTGACTTTACCGACCTGCACGCCTGGTGCGAGGTATTTTTACCGGGGGCCGGATGGGTTGGGCTCGACCCGACCTCGGGGCTATTTGCCGGTGAAGGTCACATACCCTTAGCTTGTACGCCGAGACCGTCGTCGGCGGCGCCAATTTCCGGTGCCACGGACAAGTGTGAAGTTGAGTTTAGTTTTAGCAACGAGGTTGCGCGTATTCACGAAGATCCGCGTGTAACCCGGCCTTACGATGATAGCGAGTGGCAAAATATCCTAGCCTTGGGCGACAGCATTGATCAGCAGATGCTGGAACAGGATATTCGCCTGACAATGGGCGGCGAGCCGACATTTGTATCCATTGACGATATGGAATCGGCGCAGTGGAATACCGAGGCGCTGGGCGAGGATAAACTGGCGCTCGCTAAAAGTTTGTTGCTGCGCCTTCGCGATCATTTTGCACCGCAGGCGCTGCTGCACTACGGCCAGGGCAAATGGTATCCCGGCGAAGAAGTGCCGCGCTGGGCCCTGGGTTTGTTTTGGCGCAAAGACGGTGAAGCGCTGTGGCGCGAGCCTAAACTGCTTGCGCGCATCGACAGTGATTTAAAACACGATATAAACACTGCCGAGCGCTTTGCTCACTGCCTGCTGGATTTAATCGGGATCGACGAGCGTTTTTTACAGCCGGCCTATGAAGACGCGTTGCACTATTTGCTTGAGCAACAACAGCTGCCGCTAAACATCGATCAATTGGCGATGCGCGTCAGCGACGACCTCGGTCGCCGGCGCCTCGCGCGTTTATTAGAGCGCAAGTTTTCCGAGCCGGTTGGTTTTGTCCTGCCGCTCGAGTGGGATGCGATCAGCAAAAGCTGGCAGACCAGCGCGTGGCCGCTGCGCCGCGAGCGGCTGATCTTAACACCGGGTGATTCGCCTTTGGGGCTGCGCCTGCCGCTGGCGCAGCTGCCCGAAAGTGCCGAGCAGCCTTTTGTTAAGCAGCGCGATCCGGGTGAGCCGTGCGAGCCTTTGCAAAAGCGCATCGATATTCGCCTGCCATTTAATGTGCGCGAAATACAGCAAAACGAATACCGCGCAGATGCTGCTGGGCAACAGGCCGGGCGACAGGTTGGGCAAGAGCCTGGTGACAAACCCAGTAAAAAATCGCCACCGGAGCCGGGCGATGAAGGCGGGCGCAGTGTTAATGTTATTCGCACGGCGCTGTGCATCGAAGTGCGCGGGGGCAAACTGCATATTTTTATGCCGCCACTGTACGCCCTGGAAAACTATGTTGAGCTGTTGGTCGCGCTGGAGACGGCTGCTGAGCGCTGCGATACGCCGCTGATTATCGAAGGTTATGAACCGCCGAAAGATGCGCGCCTGCAAAAACTTCTGGTAACGCCCGACCCGGGGGTGATTGAAGTCAATGTTCACCCGTCCAGCTCGTGGCGCGAGTTGATCTCCACCACCACTGAGCTCTACCACGCGGCGCGCCAATCGCGCTTAGCGGCGGAGAAATTTATGCTCGATGGCCGCCATACGGGCACCGGCGGCGGCAACCACATTACCTTAGGTGGCGCGAGCCCGGCTGATAGCCCACTGCTCAGGCGGCCTGACTTACTGCGCTCGTTTGTCAGTTTTTGGCAGCATCACCCGAGTTTAAGTTACGTGTTTTCAGGCAGTTTTATCGGGCCGACAAGCCAGGCGCCGCGCGTTGACGAAGGCCGCGACGAAATGCTCTATGAGCTCGAAACGGCATTTCAACAGGTGCCCGAAGGTCTCGCCGAACAGCCCTGGTTGGTCGATAGGCTGTTTCGCAATTTGCTGATCGATATTACCGGCAATACCCACCGCGCCGAATTTTGCATCGATAAACTGTTTGCGCCGGGTTCGGCCAGCGGCCGCCTCGGCATTTTGGAATTTCGCGGTTTTGAAATGCCGCCGCACAGCCGTATGGCGCTGGTGCAGGCGCTGTTGATTCGCGCGCTGCTGCTGCGTTTTTGGAAAACACCCTACAAACAGCCTCTGGTGCGCTGGGGGACCAGCCTGCACGATAAATTTATGTTGCCGCATTATTTGTGGGCCGATTTAAAAGAAGTGGTTGAGGATTTAAACCGTCACGGCTTAGCTTTTGACCTCGACTGGCTCAAACCCTTCCAGGCCTTTCGTTTCCCCTGTTTTGGCCGCCAGCAGTTTGGCGATATCCACTTTGAGCTGCACTGGGCCATCGAGCCCTGGCATGTGCTGGGCGAAGAGATCGGCAGTTTTGGCACGGCGCGTTACGTCGATTCGTCGGTTGAGCGTGTGCAAGTAAAACTATCGGGTTTGACAGATAGCCGTTATGTGCTCGCCTGCAACGGTCGGCGAGTACCGCTGCAAGCCACCGGTAAACAAGGCGAGTTTGTGGCCGCAGTGCGCTATCGCGCCTGGGCGCCGCCGAGTGCGCTGCACCCGACTATCGGCGTGCACGTACCGCTGCACTTTGACTTAATCGACTGCTGGAATGGCCGCTCGGTAGGGGGCTGTACATATCATGTCAGCCACGAGGGCGGGCGCAGTTACGACAGTTTCCCGGTGAACGCCATGGAGGCCGAAGCGCGGCGGGTGAATCGCTTTAGTAGCATTGGCCACACTCAGGGGCCGTTTGTGCCAAGGCCACAAATGCAGGCCCTGCGCGAATTTTTCCCGAATCAAACGCCGCCGCAGCCGATGAGCCCACCGCCGGAGGAGGCCGCAGATGAATACCCGCATACGCTCGATCTGAGGCGCAGTGCCGCGCCCTTTATTTAGGGTTTAGGCAATAAACATTGTTGCAAAGTAGTGAGATAATGCCGGCCCACCCAGTTTAAGGCCCTCGCCGTGATAAGTGCCAAGCCCACCGATACCGCCCCGCTCGAGGTAATGAATTACGTCGCTTCTCGCCCCGGCGCCTGCGATGAAGTTTTTGATGAAGCTGGCAATGTCAAAGCACACTGGGCGCAGCTGCTTAGTTCATTAAAAGGCATGGGCTTTGATGCGTTTGCCGACCGCCAGAAAAAAGCCTTGCGCATTCTGCGCGACGATGGCGCCACCTACAATATTTACGATCAGGGCGATGCCGGTTCTCGCACCTGGGGGCTCGATTTGGTGCCGGCGCTGATCAGCTCCGAAGAGTGGGCCAGCACCGAAGCGGGGCTACTTGAGCGCGCGGAATTATTTAATCTGCTGCTCAAAGATATTTACGGTGAGCGCAAGTTGCTGCGCAGTGGCGTCTTGCCGCCGGAAGTGCTGTTTGCTCACCGGGGTTTTTTGCGCGCCTGTCAGGGTTTGGATTTACCGGGTGAACACAATTTAGTGTTGCACGCGGTGGATATGATGCGCGATAGCTCGGGCCAGCTTAGGGTGCTGACCGATCGCAGCCAGTGCCCCAGTGGTTTGGGTTACGCGCTGGAAAATCGCACGGTGATGTCGCGGGTGTTGCCGAGCCTGTTTCGCAACAGCCGTGTGCACAGGCTCGCTCCGTTTTTTCAGCGCCTGCGAGTCAAACTAAACAGCCTGTCGCCGAGTGATGACCAAGCCCGCGTAGTGGTGCTGACGCCCGGCGCCCACAATGAAACCTATTTTGAGCACGCGTATCTGGCCAACTACCTGGGGCTGGATTTGGTGCAAAGTGGCGACTTAGTTGTGCGCAACGGTTTTGTGTGGATGAAGTCACTGGCCGGTTTGAGCCGTGTTGATGTGATTTTGCGCCGCGTTGACGACTGGTACTGTGACCCGGTTGAACTGCGCAGCGACAGCCAGCTCGGTGTTGCAAACCTGCTCGAAGTGGTGCGCGCCGGGCGTGTGGCCATCGCCAACCCACTTGGTTCGGGCATCCTTGAAAGCCCGGTGTTGCTGAAGTTCTTGCCCGCTATTGCCAAAGCTCTGCTCGGTCGTGACTTGCGCCTGGGCTCGGTGCAAAACTACTGGTACGCCGACGCCGAAGATCGCGCCTACATCGATGCCCACCTTGACGAGCTGGTTATCAAGCCGGTATTTCGCCGGCCCGGCGAGCGCAGTGTGTGCGCGCGTGAATTAAGCGAGCAGCAGCGCCTTGCGCTCAAGCAGCGCCTCGCGGCAGCGCCGCTTGATTATGTCGCTCAGCCTTTAATCGAGGCGGCGCCAATGCCGAGCTTTGACGGCCGCGCGTTGCAGCCGCGGCCGGTGATTGTGCGCAGCTTTGCCGTGGCCTGTGATAATTCCTACGCGCTGATGCCCGGCGCTTTGACGCGTGTTGGGGTTGACGAGAGCTCGTTTCATATTAGCAATCAGGCCGGTTCGCTCAGCAAAGATACCTGGGTCATTGCATCCGAACCCCAGCTTAATTTGCGCGATGATGAGCAGCCCGAGCCGCAAGCAAATCAAAGTGAATTAAACAGCCTGCCTTCGCGTGTGGTTGAGAATTTATTCTGGATGGGGCGCTACGCCGAGCGCGCCGAAGCGTCACTGCGCATCTTGCGCACGGTATTTGTATTGTTAAATGGCGAAGAAGACTTGCCCGATACCGTGCGCCGTATTTTGCTCGGCGCGGTGACCAAGATCAGCTCGACCCAGCCGGGTTTTCTCGAGGCGAGCGACGAGGAGTTGGCCGACCCCGAAGCGCGCCTGCTCGGTGTGATTACCGATGCAAATCTTGTTGGCAGCGTGCGCTCGAATTTAAATGCGATGTTGTTCTGTTCGGATGAGAGCAAAGAGCTGTTGTCGTCCGATACGCTTCGGGTCATTAACGACATTCGCGATGCCTTAGGTGAGCTGGATGCGAGTTTTAAACCTGGTTTGAACTCGGCACCGGAAGAGGCGCTCGACCCCTTGGTAACCGCGCTGATGGCGCTTTCGGGTTTGGTGCAAGAGAGCATGGTGCGCAATATCGGTTGGCATTTTTTACAGCTGGGGCGCCGGCTTGAGCGCGGCATGCAAACGGCGACCATAATTAGTGAGTTTTTAAGCCCCGAACTTGCGCCGGCCGAGCAGAACATTTTAATTGAGGCGATGCTGTTGTCGATGGAAACCCTGATTTCTTATCGGCGTCGCTATCGCGCCCGCCTGGCCGTGCAGAGCAGTCTCGATCTGGTCTTACTGGATACCAGCAATCCGCGTTCGCTGTTGTTTCAGATAGAGGCCATAGACGAACACCTTAAGCGCCTGCCCACAAACCAAGAGCCGCGGCACGAGTTGCAGCCTGAACAGCGGGCGATACTTGAAGCGCAGAGCAGCCTTAAGCTCAGTGTGCTCACTGAGCTCAGCCAGCGCGACGGTGGCGAGCGTAAAAAACTCAGCGATAAACTGGCCCAGGTTGGCGAACTGCTGGCATTGATCAGTACGCAAATCAGTGACAAACACTTTGATCACCGCGAGAGTTCGCGTCAGCTTGTGCGCAGTAATTGGGAGTTTTAACGGTGAAATATCGTATTCAACATGTGACCGAGTATCAGTACGCCGACCGGGTTAGTCACTGTTACAACTTAGCGCACATGGTGCCGCGCAATACCTTAAGGCAGCGCTGTTTATCTACCCAAATTAGTGTGTCGCCAGAGCCCGCGCACGAACACCGGCGCGAAGATTATTTTGGTAATCAGGCTTACCACTTTGAAGTGCAGCGGCCACATCAAAAACTAAGTATTTGTTCAAGCGCGCAAGTGGAAACTTCTGCTCAGCCTTTTGCCGACAACCTGGATTTTGGTTGGAGCTGCTCAGAGGTGCGCCGCAAGTTAGAGCAAAGCCGCGATCACGAGTGTTTGTTAGCGCGCGAGTTTTTATTAGATTCGCCGATGGTTAAAACCGTGGCCGAATTAAAAAAATACGCTGAGCCGAGTTTTGCCGACGATAAACCGCTGCTGGTTTGTGTGCGCGATTTAACCAAGCGCATATTTAATGATTTTAGCTATTGCCCGGAAGCCACCACCATCGCCACACCGCTTGAAGAGGTGTTAAAAAATAAAAAAGGTGTCTGCCAGGATTTTGCCCATCTGCAAATTGCGTGTCTGCGCGCACTTGGGTTTCCGGCAAAATACATCAGCGGTTATATTGAAACGCTGCCGCCGCCGGGGCAGGAAAAACTGGTAGGCAGTGACGCGAGCCACGCCTGGCTGTCGGTGTATTCGCCCGGCGAGGGCTGGGTTGAATTTGATCCGACCAATGACAGCTTAGCCGGCGAGCAGCATATTATTACCGCCTGGGGCCGCGACTACTTTGATGTCACGCCACTAAGGGGGGTGATTTATGGCGGCGGAGACAACCCTGCGCTCAGTGTTTCGGTGGATGTTGCCCGTCTATAGCCTGTCTGTAATGGTTTTAAGTCACGTGTTCTATTGCGCTTAAGTAAGCTTATGGCAAATTTTTTATCGCCCATTTTTATGCAGCGCGCCCGCACTTTGATCAATGCCGGGCGGCCGCTGCCGTTTTCGATATACAGCTCTAAACGCGAGCAACACCTTTTAAATGTGCCTATTCACAAACCGCTATTAGTTTGTGTCGCCACCGGCAATAAGCACTTGGGCAATGATGGTGAGCGCGTTTGCCGGGCTGGTCATTTTGTTTTTTTGGCAACTCAAGCGGGCATCAATATGCGCAATATCCCGGGCGATATCGAATACTGCGCGTTATTAATTGAATTTGATGTCGATGACTTCGCGTGTTTAAGTCCAAGCGATATTGAACCTAAAAAGCTTAAAAACAGCAGTGATAAAACCTTGCCGGTCACAGGGCCGCTCAGTGATCTAATGTCGCTGGCGCTTGAGCAGTTTGTTCACTGGTCGGCAATAGCGCCCGAAACGCTGTGGTCTGCCAGGCGTCAGGAGCTGTTAAAGCTATTGCTTCTTGAAGGGCACAAAGGGCTTTCTGAGCTCGCCGGCGAAGCGCGCTTGAGTCAGCGCCTTTACGCCCTTATCGAAGCGGATTTAAGCTCGGATGACACCGCGCAGGTTTTTGCCCGCAAACTGGCGATGAGCGAAGCGAGCTTGCGGCGCAGATTAAAGGCCGAGGGTACCGGTATTCAGCAGCTCAAAGACGCTGCGCGCCTGGGGCGGGCACTGCACCTATTGCAAAGCAGTGATTTAAGTGTTGCGGCGGTGGCCGAGCAATGTGCGTATCAAAGCCCGTCGCGCTTTACCGATAAATTTAAACAGCGTTTTGGTTTGACGCCCAGCGAGCTGCGTAAAACACGTTCAGCGTGATCGCTTTGAGCGAAAAATTGAGTGTTTTTGTAGTAAAGCGCGGCGCTTTCAGGCTTTATCATTGTTGCACCGAAAACAAGAGCCTATGGAGGGCGCTATGTACCAAATATTAAAAAGCCAAAAACTCAATTTTTATTTAAGCGCAAGCCTAACAAGGGCGCGCTTACGTGTGTTGACGCTCGGCCTTGGCCTTGCTTTGTGTGCACCGTTAAATGCGCTGGAGCTTAGCAGCGAAGATATTAAAAATGGCGAGTTTATGGACAAAGCCCACGAGTACCAGGGTTTTGGCTGCGATGGCGACAATCTCTCGCCCGAGCTTAGCTGGTCGGAGGTGCCCGCGGACACCAAGGCCTTTGCGCTGTTGGCCTACGACCCGGATGCACCCACCGGCAGCGGCTGGTGGCACTGGCAGCTGGTCAATATCCCGGCGGATGTTCGCCACTTGCCCCGCGGCGCCGGGCAGGAGGGCTCAAAATTACTGCCCGATAACAGTGTGCAAATGCGAAACGACTACGGTGCCAACGCCTTTGGCGGCGCCTGCCCGCCCAAAGGGCACGGCAAACACCGCTATCAATTTACGCTCTATGCTCTGTCGACGCCGCTGCAGTTGCCCGAACAGGCATCGGCAGCTCTGGTTGGTTATATGGTTAAAGCTCACGCCATCGACGAGGCGAGCATAGAGGCTTATTATCAGATTGATTAAGCCTCAGCGCGGCGTCTGTTTGTGTACACCGAGCACAAGTGTAAGACCGGGCCTGCGGCCGCGACAAAGCTTTAAAGAATGTTTTAACGAACGCTTTAAAAGTTTTAAAGCATGATCCGGCCGCTACGCGGCTACTGTAGTTGAGGTTATTGATGTCTAAAGCTTGTTTATCTGGCGGCAAGTTGCGCGAAGGCGACGTTACTCCGGAATCGCTGTATGTAAATCGCCGCAGTTTAATTAAAGCACTGGGCCTTGGCAGCGCCAGTGTTGCGGCTCCGGCTCAGGCGGGTTTGTTGGATTTTTGGGCCGGTGACAGTGACAACCAAAACGATCGAAACCGCGATCAACGCAAACCCTTAAGCTATCAAGTCGATAATAATGCGGCCAAGCTTTCGCTGACGCCTTACCAAAAAGCCAGCAGCTACAATAATTTTTACGAGTTTGGCACGTCTAAAACGGCGCCGGCTGAAAACGCACACTCATTAAAACTCGAGCCCTGGACTTTGACAGTGGAAGGTGAGGTCAACAAACCTGGCAAGGTGGATGTCTGGCAGTGGATGAATCAGCAGAAACTCGAAGAGCGTATTTATCGCATGCGCTGCGTTGAGGCGTGGTCGATGGTGATACCGTGGCTCGGTTTTGAGTTGGGGAAGTTTTTAAAGCAGTTTGAGCCGACAAGCAACGCAAAATTTGTAGCTTTTGAAACGCTCTATGACCCCGAGCAAATGCCCGGGCAGAAATCTCGCTTGGTTGGCGGCGGTATCGATTACCCCTATGTTGAGGGGCTGCGCATCGATGAAGCCATGCACCCTTTGAGCATACTCGCCGTCGGCATGTATGGAAAAACACTACCGCCGCAAAACGGCGCGCCGCTGCGTTTAGTGGTGCCGTGGAAGTACGGTTTTAAAGGTATTAAATCCATCGTTAAAATCCGCTTGCTTGAAAAAATGCCGGCGACAACCTGGAATTTATTAGCACCGAACGAATACGGCTTTTACGCCAATGTTAACCCCGAGCACGATCACCCGCGCTGGTCGCAGGCGAGTGAGCGTTTTATTGGCCCCGGCTCGGCATTAAAAGTTGTGCGGCAAAAAACGCTGATGTTTAACGGCTACGCCGATGAGGTTGCGTCGCTGTATCGCGGCATGGATTTACATAAGTTTTATTAACGGTTTTTTTTGTGATCACGGTGCTTAAGATGCTGCTGCACTTGGCTGCATTTTTGCCCCTGGTGTGGCTTGTTTACGCTATTCCCGCCGGCGAGCTCGGCGGCGACCCGGTTAAAGAGTTAATACATTTTTTAGGTCTCGGTGCCTTGCGTTTGCTGCTGTTGACCTTGTTGGTTTCCCCGCTGCGTGCTTTAAGCGCGTATTCGCCGCTAATAAAATTGCGCCGGCCCTTAGGCTTGTGGTGTTTTGCCTGGGCCAGCCTGCACTTTTTTGCCTGGCTGTATTTAGAGCTCGGTTTTGATTGGCCCTTGATTGCCTCGGAGCTGTTAACGCGTAGTTATGCGCTAATTGGCCTGTTTGTTTGGTTGATACTGAGCTTGCTTGCACTGACCTCTGTGCCGTTATTGCAGCGTAAAATGGGCCTTCGCTGGCGCGCATTGCACGGCTCGATTTATATCCTGGTATTACTGGCCTGTTTGCATTTTTACCTGTCGGTAAAAAGCGATGTTGTTGAGCCGCTGCTGTATTTTGTGGCCGCTGTTGTGCTGTTGGCGCTGCGCCGGCGCAGTATCAAATCGTGGCTTAAGAGTTTGAGCGTTTTGTGGTCCCGAGCTTAAGGCAGCTTTTGAGCTGAAAGCTATCAACGTTAAGCGCTTTATTTAAGCGTTTTAATTCCTTTCTTATTTGTCTTTTGGCGTCTAAATTATCTTTGCTTATATCCGCTGGAGCGGGGTGAGTTTTGACCTACACTGAACTGTACTTTCGCGGCGGAGCCCGCAGCCCCCTGATATCTCTCAGTCATCAGACAATTGGAAGTACAGATTTATGACCTTTAAAAAGCTCGCCTTAAACAGTGTTTTTCTTTCTTCGATGGCCGTATTAACGGCCTGTGATAACGGCAACGGTGGCAGCGACGGCCTGCTCGGATCAAGCCCGGAGCCGTCGCCGAGCTCAGAGCCGGTGGGCAGTACCACCTTTACTATTTCGGTTGAGGCGCCGGATTCACTTGCCGGTGCGCAGACGGCGAGTATATTTGACAAGCTCGGCCAGTTTTTTCTGCCCTCGGCGTATGCGATTGGCAATGACGACCTAGATGCCGATAACTTTGTGGTCACCATTGTCGATACCGCCGGCAATGTTGTAGAGCTGGTTGAGATTGCCGCTGAAAATATTTTCCAAAATGAAGACGGTACCTGGGCCATTCAGGTTCCGGGCGATCCACGGCTCGACTGCGTGATTGCGGTGGATGTGAACGGCTCGCCTCAGGTCACGGTCGGTTCGCCTTTGCCAAGTGATACCCTGCAAGCGCCCACTTTGGATGAGGATATCGACATCGACATCGCATCGACGGTGGCCTTTCAGAGTTTTATTGAATCGCTGGCCGAAGAGGGCGGCGGTGCCGGCGTGGGTTTTGATGAGCTCGACATCGACGTCGACGACAGCACCGAGCTTGCGGCGGTCGAACAATTGATTATCGCTGTTGAAGAAACCTTTGACGACCTAGTCGACTCGGGAGCGATTGCGCCGGAAGACTTTACTTCGGTCGAGAGTTTTTACGCGGAAGTTGAAGCGGTCACCGCCGAGGTGATAGAGCAGGAAATTGAAAATATTCAGTCATCGGTCAGCGACACACTTGCCGACAATATCAATGGCGGCGGTGCTCTGTACTGGTGGGAAGCCGAAGATGAGGGCGAAGATGGCTTCTTTATTGAGCGCGGCGTGGTATCTACCAGCGCTGAAGTGCTCTACGAGTACGATGTCGACGGCGGCCAGTGGCAGATGTTTGTTGCCGATGTCGCTGACGACGATTTAGTGTTAAGTGCCGATGGTTGGGTCTTTTCATCTGATTCCGTTGTGATTTCCAATGTCGCTGACGACGGCACCATCACGGTTGCTGACGGCGCGGTTGCCAGTATTCAAGAAACAGTGATCAGCGAGCAGAGCATAGATCTTAACGGCCGCTCTATTGCCGACTTTGCCGCAACTAATGCCGACATAGCGCTGTTGAGCCCGCTGATTGATGCCGGCGCTAACTTTGGTGATGGCGCGCGCGCCTACCGTATTACCGCGGCGACAATCACCGATGTTTACCACCTGTGGTACGAACCGGGCGACGACAACGGTACATGTCCGTGGTCTGAACAGAGCGCTGCGGCACTTGGGGGCAACTGTATTACCGCCATCGTCAACAACTCCGGTCAGGATGAAGCGGCGCCGGCAACGCTCGATGCTCTGTTAAGTGAAAGCGCCGCCGATGCCACGGTCAGTGCGCCACAGATTAAGGGTGTGCAGCTGGCCTGGACAGAGCAGGGCATAATCCTGGCCGAACTGGTTGACAACAGTGCCCGCGACGTAAACGTTTATCATTACATCTGGCAAAGCAGCGCCGGTACATCTGAGTACGAATTTATCGCGGCGGCTAACTGGCAGCAAACCAGCCCGGCCGGTCTGCCCGATGGGGAAAGCATGATCGTGCTAGAGCTGCCAGATGCAGTGCTTGAAGCCGGTGATATGGATGAAGACGAGCGCATCGCTATCTTTGCCGTGCACGACAGTTTTGTGCGCCAGGGTAGTTTTGAAGCGGCCGGTGCCGAAGAAAGTGGTATTACTGTCTATAACGAACTGGCCAATAATGAACTGCTGGCCGCACTCGACTTTGTGCATATTTCGGCGCTCTATGTTAACGAGGCCAATGCTTGTTCGTTTGCCAGCGAGTGGGACGATACAGCCTACGATGGTTTTGGTGGCCCGGCCTCTGAGGCGACAATGGTGACCTTCGAAAAAGTTGTTGAGCTGTGTCGTCAAAATACGGGTTATGAGGGTGCGGGTTTTGTTGCCGCAGATTTGCAAGATAGCAGTTTCCTTGTTGGCAACGATACCTACAGCTTTAATGCCGATGGCAGCGGCGACAGCGGTGCGCCGTTTACCTGGTCGGTGGCTGAAGGGCGCTTGAGCTTGAGTTACAACGATGTGCAGATGCAAGGTGATAGCGGTACGTCCTATACCCTTAATGCGAGCGAAATATTTGAAGTGGTGGCGCAAGATAGCAGTACGGGTTTGATGGAGTTCAGGGCTTTTTTCCAAAACGACTTGTGGCAGCAAGCGAGCCCGGGGCCGGCAATTGATGCAGCCTTCGGTGATTTGTGGAGCGGAGGGTTTGAAGAGCTAAGCGCTCAGCCCTAAACGCGGCGCCAGTCCCTAGCTAAAAGCCCGAGCTGAATTGTCGCCCGGGCTTTTTTGTTTGTTTTAGTTGTTGGAGATATTGATCGTTCGTTGAGCTTGGCGCCCTAGTTCTTTTTTAGTGTTTCGGTATACTCGGTGCTCAAAATAAAGATAGCTAGGGAAAACTATGATAATGCTTCGCCCTTGGTCCCACGTTGTAGCGCTTGCCTCTGTGTGCTGTTTGGCAGCGTGTAAGCCCCATGCCACCGATACCGATAGCGCTAAAGACGCTGCTCAATCGACTCAAAGCTCGCCGTTAGTTAGCAGTGATCAACCGGCAAAAACGAGCGCCGATGCCTTTGCCCAAGAGCGGGCGCTGTTGACCATGCTCGATTTTGAAAGCCCGGATCAGATCGCTTGGTTAGAAGACAGCGGTGCCAGCCACACGCTTCAAAAAAGCGACGATGGCAATGCCGCGCTTGTACTTAGCTTTTCCGATCAACACGGTATTTCCAAAGTCTCGGCGACACCCTCTAAACCGTGGCCGTTAGCAGGCTTGGAGGAGTTTAATCTAGCCCTGGATGTGCAAAACCTAAGCCCGGTTTCGACGCAGTTCTATGTATCAATAGAAAACGGCAGTGGCGCCTATATGAGTCGCTCGATTGCGCTGCCGGCCTCGTATAAAGGCACTATTTATTTCCCTGTTGCCGGTGTTGCCGCTGAAACTGAAACCGGCCTGTGGGGCGAAGAGCCTGTGTGGCACAGCGAAGATCAGTTGATGATCTGGCGTTCGTGGCGCAAAGACTGGGCGCCTTCAACGCAATTAAGTCGCATCAACTTTTTTGCTCTGGGTTTATTACAAGAGCAGCAAGTGCAAATAGATAATGTGCGTTTGCGGGCCAACCCTAAAATGCGCGAGGACTGGATGCTCGGCATTATCGATCAATACGGCCAGTACAACCGCATGGATAGCCCGCTCTATGTGCACAGTGATGCCGAACTAAAACAGCGTGCCGAACAAGAATTGAAAGAGCTGGAAAGCTCTAAAGGCATGCCCAATCGCTCGCGCTTTGGCGGCTACAGCGCCGGCCCCAAACTCGAAGCAACGGGATTTTTCCGCACAGAAAAAGTAGATGGCAAGTGGTGGATGGTTGACCCAGACGGCTACGTGTTTTTCTCCCACGGCCCGGCAAACGTGCGCATGGCCAACCTGACAACCATTACTGGTATCGACTTTAAAGACGAGCGCGTTCGCGCGCGCAGCGACGATGAGCTGACGCCGGAAGATTCGATGGGCATTGTTAAAGTCAGCGACGAAGCGCGCAGTACCCGCTATGTGGCCTCCGAGCTTCGCAAAAATATGTTTGCCTGGCTGCCAGCTTACGACGAGAGCCTGGCCAAGCACTACAGTTATCGCCGTTCGACCTTAAAAGGCCCGGTCGCCCACGGTGAAACCTACAGTTTTTACCGCGCCAACTTAGAGCGCCGCTACGGCGAGCAGGCGCCGCTGTCGTTTATTAAAAAATGGCATGAAGTGACGGCTTTGCGCATGAAGCACTGGGGTTTTACCTCGTTTGGCAACTGGGTTGACCCGGCTTTTTACGATATGGAACAGGTGCCATATTTTGCAAATGGTTGGATTATCGGCAATTTCAAAACACTTTCTGGCCATAAAAATCACTGGGGTTTAATGCCCGATTCTTACGACCCGGTATTTGCTGAGCGCGCCGAGGCAACGATTAAAGCCATTGCCGATGAGGTCAAAGCGTCGCCGTGGTGTGTTGGTATTTTTGTCGATAACGAAAAAAGCTGGGGTGAACGAGAGGGCAGTGTCGAGGAGCGCTACGGCGTAATTCTTGACGCGCTGTCAAAAGATGCGGCCGACAGCCCTGCTAAAACTGCGTTTAGTAACATCATTAAACAGCAATACGGCAGCATCGAAAAGTTAAACCAGGCATGGAATACCGAGCTTGCCTCGTGGCAGCAGTTTGAAAAAGGCTTAAATTTTACTCAGCACAGTGACGCGCTAGTGGCCGACCTGTCGATGCTGCTTGAACAGCTTGGTGAGCAGTACTTTAAAGTGGTCAAAGGCACATTAAAGCGCTACCTGCCGAATCATCTATATATGGGCGCGCGCATGGCGAACTGGGGCATGCCCGATGAAGTGATCAAAGCCTCTATTAAATACTCCGATGCGTTGAGCTTTAATATTTACGAAGACGGTGTGCAGCAAAGCTCTTGGTCCTTCCTCGAAGAGGTTGATTTACCGGTTGTGATTGGTGAGTTCCATATTGGTACGGCAACGGATTCGGGCCTGTTTAACCCCGGCATTGTGCACGCCTCGGATCAAAAAGACAGGGCCAGAAAGTACCGCGATTATATGGACAGTGTTTTGGCAAAAGATTATATGGTTGGTGCGCACTGGTTCCAGTACGTTGATGAGCCTGTTTCCGGCCGTGCCCTCGACGGTGAAAATGCCAATATCGGTTTTGTTACCGTTGCGGATATTCCCTACCCGGACTTAATCAAAGAGGTGCAAGACTTTACTTCAACGATGTATCAGCGCCGATTAGATCAAAAATAGGCCTATTACTAAAAAGTAACGGCATGCGCTGTATTGTCTTAAGCGCATACCGTTACTGCCACTGCCTATCGGCACTTAAGTTATTAGGGCTTATTTACGCGGGTAAAGCTCATCAGCGCATTGCCACTTTTATCAAAAAATACCAGTGATTCAGCCGCTGCTTGATAGCTGCTAACTTGAGAGAGGGCGGGCAGGTAAAGATCTTCATTTTTCTGGCCGTCGCCCTGGCAGAGCATCTTGGTCGAGGCGAGTGGGCCGAGTGTGATTTTACTGCCCTCGAGGCTATAGCCGCCCATAAAACGGTTGCAACCGCCATAACCGTTGGCCTGCCCCTCACTGAGTTTTAAACTCAGGGCCTCGCCACTGGCACCTTTAGGGTTTTTCAGCCCGCCGAGTGAACTTAGCTCCCAGTGGCCTTCTATCAACACAGCTTTAACCTCACTTTGATTAATTTTTTCGCTCGCAGGCAAGCTCGGCACACGGCGCACTAATACCTGCACAGTTTCGCCTTCAGCTTTTGCAAACGGGTCAATATGTTCGGTATTGGTAAACATTAATTTGCCGTCGTTATTGATACGTGCGCGCAGCGCGTAGCGGTGTTTGCTGTTTATCTCAGAGGTTGTGTAACTTAACTTGATTTGATATGGCGGTGCTTTATCGAGCGTAATTTGTTGCTCTTCAATCACCGTGGCAGCAACGTCTTGCTTGGATACATCTTCGAGGCTAACGGTTAGGGTTGCACTCGGTGGCAAGGCCATGCGCTCGCGATAAAAAACTTCGACAGGGATGCTTTTCATATTTTTGTCCCCATTACCCTCACAGGCCGAAAGGCTTAGAAGAAGCGTAGCGGATACAGAAATTATCAGCGCAGTGCGCATAATCAGGGCTTTGAACATAGTTCGTCCTTGGTTCTATTGGTTAATGCAAGAATGTGGATTACAGAGATTCATACGCTAGCATGAAGCTTGAATACGTATTTGAAAAGCCTTGCAGGTAAATTCAGCAGGTGTTTTTTGTCGTTTGTATATTTAAGCTTCGGCCGAGTTGTGCTCTGGTCGCGTGAATCATTCTAGAGCGCAGCCTTAAACGGCTTTTCTGTCAGTGAACCTTGTGCTCCGCGCTGCTTTAGCTTCTCGAGAACTAAATTTGGCGCCAGCCATTTGTTGGCTATCCACTCGGGTGCAAGCAAGGTGGGGCGCCGTGCGTAGGCGCTGATGCGGTGCATAACAATATCGCCAGGGCTTTTTCGGATAAGTTCGGCGGCCATTGTCGCGTAGTCATTTACGCTTAGACAACTTAGCCGCCCGTTTCGCCAGGTACGGGCCATAGCGCTGCCATCGACGCCGCACCTTAACTGAAAGCTGTGTGTAGTCAGTGACGTATCAAAGTGCCCTAACAGTTTTTAATTATTTGTGGGAGCCGGCCTTGCGTTAAATTGACTCACCAAGCCCCTTGTCATAAATGCGGCAAGCACAATAGCGGCGGCGTAGCTCAGGGTGCTAGGCAGCATGGCATGAGCGTGCTGAGCCTGGGCGAGAAAGTTAAGATCATACTGTGCGGCAAGATAATTAGTCAGTGCACCAAAAACAAAACCGACGCCGATTACGCTGCCCAGGTAGGCCGCCAGCGCGCGTTTGCCGAGTTCGCGCCGGACCAGGCCAACCGTGGCGATATTGGTGGCTGGGCCAACCAGCATAAACACCAGCACGGCACCGGGGGAGACGCCACTAAATAAAAAACCGGCGGCAATTGGCGTAGACGCGGTGGCGCAGATATACATCGGCACACCGATGGCTGCCATAACAATAAAAGCAAGCAGGCCGTCGCCCCATTGGCTCAAAAATTCGGTTGGCACATAAGTGCGCACGATCGCCGCAAAGGCAAGGCCAATTAACAACCATGGGCTGATATCTTTAACCAGGTCGATAAAACAAAAACGCAGGCCCTGTTTGATCTTTTCTATAACACTCGTGCTTGTGTTTGCTTTTTCTTTGCTGCAGCACGTACTTGTTTCATTGGCTTTGGTTTCAGTTGTTTCAGTTGTTTCAGTTGTTTTAGCACAGCAGCTTGCTTGTTTATCCGCCTGTTCTGTTGCGCTCGTGGGCGTTTTATCGTCGTCCTTGCCGACCAGAAGGCCGGCGCAGATAGCGCTGCATATCGCAGCAATCGGGCGGATGATGGCCATAAATGGCCCGAGCAGGGCGTAGGATATTGAAATGGAGTCCACCCCGGTTTCTGGGGTGGAAATTAAAAATGAGGTGGTTGAGGCCTTGGAGGCGCCGCTTCGCCTAAGCCCCAGAGCAGCAGGAATAACGCCGCAGGAACAAAGCGGCAGCGGTGCGCCAAACAGCGCAGCTTTAAGTGTTGAAGTAAAACCCGGTTTGCCTAGATGGCGGGCGAGTAACTGCTGGGGCACAAATGCTTTCATCAGGCCGGCTACCAATAAACCGAGTAATAACCACGGCGCAGATTCAACAAAAATATCGGCGAAGTTGGCAATTAGATTCATTGCGGTGCTCCTGTTTGTTCGTTTGCCGCAAGGGCTTCGAGTATGCTGCAGTGGCTTGCGCTACTCGGCCCGCCGGCGCAGTTTTGGCTAAGCAGAGCCAGGCTTGCACGGATTCGGTGAAGTTCGCTTATGCGCGCATCGACGTTGGCCAGCTTTTCATCGACGAGGTCTTTCACCTCTTGGCACGAACTTTTATCTTTGTCGATTTTCAGCGCCAGCAATTCGCGGATCTCAGTTAGGCTAAAACCGACTTGTTTGGCTTTAAGAATAAAATTTAAGCGCGCGAAGTCGTCATTGGAATAGAGCCTGTAACCCGAGGCGCTGCGCGCGCTGGCACAAATAAGTGCGTTTTTTTCATAAAAGCGCAGGGTGTCCTGGCTGATGCCCGCTCGCTTGGCCAGTTCACCTATTTTGAACTGCTGTTTCGCTGTGTTATCTGAGTCTGTCATGGGCTTAGTATAAACCTTTGACTATGGTCCAGGGTCAAGCCTTGAATGGCTTTCTTTTGCATAATTGGCAGCAGCGCTTAGGTTTGCTTGCTGTTTAGCTGCTGTTTGCATTTGCTTCGTTTTTTGTGGGCATATTCGTAGCTATCGTTAGCTTGCGTCTCAGCTTAAGCTTGCGCTGCGATAATTGGGCCAAGTTGGCGATATCGAGCTTAAGTTGATCTATATTAGAAGTACTATATGACAGCCGGCTTGTTTATGAGCAGCGCCTCTGATTCGCCTTCCTCCAGGTCTTCCAAGCAAGCTTCGCCCGGTGTTGAAAACAACCGGCATGAAGCTCCACCAGCGCGCCGCGACCCGCCCGAGCGACCGCAGTTCATTCCCTATCGTTTTGAGTTTGATGAAGACAAAGGCCTGCTCTGGGGGCATGCCGAAGAAAAACCGACACTAGAGCAGTGCAATGAAGAGGGCAGCCCCTATCAGTTCACTGAGGTTGAGCGCAATATCAACCGGGTGACCTTGCCAAAACTGCAGATGGAACTTGAACAGCTCGGCTGGGGTGAGCTGTTTTATCCGCGCAATAGCCTCGATTCATTTGTGCGCAAAGTTAAGCAGAACTTCCCCGGTCGTTATCAGCTGGCTGAACGCAAACACGCCGGGCTTAAAATTACCGTCAGTAACGATAGAAAATCTGCGCGCGCACAGACAACTCAGGCGTGGGGCGGTATGGCAATTAGTGACGAGGCGATAGCGCTCGCGGTAGACAAAGCCCGCCTTGACGAGCGCTGCACTATCCCCTCGGCGCTGGCTAAATTGCGCAACTGTAAGATCGCAATTGATGTGATTGTTGCTGAAGCAAAGCCGGCCGTTGATGGCGATGATGCGTTGATTAAAATCAACGTGAACAGTAAAAAAACAGTTGATCGGGATGTCGACTCACTCGAAGCGATCGATATGCACGAGGTGTTTGATTACACGGTGGTGGATGAGGGTGAGGTACTTGCTGAAAAAATCCCAGCAAGCGAGGGTGAGCCCGGTTTAGATGTGCTTGGCAAAGCGATAAAACCTAAAAAAGGCAAAGACCTTAAGTTACCTAAAAAAGGTGACGGCGTTGATTATCACCCCGAAAATAAGCATGTCTTAATCGCGAAGATAAAAGGCCACCCGGTTGTGTCACCGAGCCAGGCAAAGGTCGACCCGGTACTTACCTTAAAATCCGTTGATTTAAGCAGTGGCAATATTGACTACGATGGCACGGTAATTGTTACCGGCAATGTCAGAAGTGGTTTTGAAGTTAAAGCAACGGGCGATATTTTTGTTAAAGGTTTTGTCAATAAATCTCATTTAAGTGCCGGTGGCAGTATTTTTATTTCTGGTGGTGTGCAGGGGGATAGCGGTGACAACGAGCACAGTTCATCGTTTTCCGCCAAGGGCAATATTGAAGCGAAGTTTATCAATCAAAGTAAAATTCACTGTGTTGGTGAGCTGCATGTGAAAGAGTATTTGCTCGGTTGTGACACGCTGGCGCTTAGCAAAATCAGCCTCGGGGAAAAAAGCGGTCGCGGTGCCATCATCGGTGGTGTGACCAAGTGCAATGGCCCGATTTACGTAAAAAAACTCGGCAGTGAAGCCTACATCAGTACAAAAATTGAGCTGGGTACTGTGTCGGCCGCACAGAAAGAGCTGGAAAAAACCAAGCTAAAAAGAGAGCGGCGTGTGGCTGAAAGCCAGCAGCTTGGGCAAATCCTGGAAAAATATCGCCAGTCTGACACGCCGACCTTAGTTGGTAAGCTAACGGTTGATAAGGCGCGAAAAATCGAAGAGACATTTTTGGCTATCCAGAAAATCATTGAAGATTACGATGCGCATATTCACGCATTGCAGGCACTGGTGCCGGATGCCGATAAGCTCTATATCGATGTGCAACATCGCATTTATCCCAATGTCTCGATTTGTATTAACGATGCCTGTCAGGAAATTGAACGGGAGCTTAGCAAAGTGCGTATTGAAAAGTCGGAGCAGGGTTTGCAGTTTCAAGCCTTAACAACCGGGCTAAAGGGGCAGGCTTAGGTTTTCAGGCATTCGGTTTTAACGATTCGGGTTTGGCTTTAAGCATGCGGGCTTAGCTTGTAAGATTAAGAGGTAAGTAGATGTTTGTTGCAGATATTATGACTGCCAAGGTGGTGACAGTTGGGGTAGAGGCCAATTTGGCCGAGCTTCGTGCAACCTTTGAGCTGGTCAATTTTCGCCACCTGCTGGTTCAGCAGCAGGGCAAGCTACTCGGTGTGATCTCCGATAGGGATGTCGCCAGGGCCTTGAGTCCTTTTTTAGAGACAGAACAAGAACGCGAGCTCGACCGGCAACTGCTGAGCCGCAATGTTGCCGAGATAATGAGTAAAAACTTGATTACAGTTGATGAAGAAACCCTGATTGACAGCGCCTCAATACTATTAATAGAAAACAATATCTCTTGTTTACCGGTTGTGGACGAGCTGTCACATATACGCGGTATCGTTAGCTGGAAAGATATTTTACAGTTTCATGTCTACGGTGTTGATACAACGGTAAGTGCTTAGCCGGGTTTTGATTCTATTGCTGGCTAGTAAGCTCTGAGGCCGCCTCTGCAGGCTAAAAGGCGTGTTCACCATTTATCTGAGCCAGCTTGAATTTAAAGGAAGCACGTGCGCGCTAGCTTATGAGTGACAGCAACGACAAACAACATCGTATCTGGCTTGCGTTAAGTGCTATACCCGAAGGCAAGTTGGTCACTTACGGCCAGCTAGCAAAGCTAGCCGGGCTGCCAGGTTATGCGCGTTACGTTGGCACGCAGCTTAAAAAGCTACCGCACGATACCAATCTGCCTTGGCATCGTGTTGTCAATGCGCAGCGCCGCTCGTCGTTTCCACCGGGTTCAGATTCATACAACAAACAGCTACAGCGCCTGCGGTTAGAGGGGGTGGATATCAAAAACGGTAAAATCCCTCAGACCTTTTTTCTGCCGTCTTAGGGCCGGTTAACACTTGTTAAATGCATTCGGGATTTTTTACTCAAAGAGATAGGCTGGCTCACGCATGGCGCAAACGCTTTTTGGTTCAAGTTGTTCACAAATTATGGATCCAGTGCACGGAGGCATCGGCTGTCTTAGTCACGAAGTGCACTGCATTGATCACGCTCTGTTTCAGCGCCTGCGCTACATTGTTCAAAATGATGTGGCTCACTTTGTATTTCCGGGTGTTACTCACACGCGCTTTAGCCACTCTCTTGGGGTAATGCATTTAGCCGGGCGTTTTTATCGCAATTTAATCGAGCAATATCTGGCGCAGGCAAAAGACAGTTTTTACGGCAGTCAGGCGCATGTTGATGCTATTTATTATGTCAATTGTTGTTTTCGCTTAGCTGCGCTTTTGCACGATACCGGCCACTTTCCGTTTTCCCACGAATTTGAACGCATTCATTTTGCACAGCCGGTATTGGCCGATAAGCGCTTGCTAAAAGAGTTCTGGGGCAGCGATAAACTTTGGCAAAAATACGCCGCTGCGCGGTTCGAAACGCCTGGCCAGAGTTTTGCCCACGAAGACTACTCGCTTGCCGTTGCCTATAAAATTTTAACGCATGCTAATGCAGTGGCTGAACTGCCGGTGCTTGTTGACGACGTGCTTGCGCTAATGGAAGGCAGTTGTCATCCGAGCTCAGAGCGTTGGCAAAAGAGCTGTGTTTTGCTTTATGAGGTGATTGCCGGCCGCGAAGATGCAAGCCAAGCGCAGGATCACGACTTTCTCTGTGCTGCTCTGCGCAAATTCTTTTCGCTGATGGTTTCGGGTGAAGTGGATGTCGATAAAATGGATTACCTACTGCGCGACTCGTATTTTTCCGGTGCGAAATATGGCTTATACAACTTAGATCACCTGCTCAGCACCTTGCGTGTTGGCATTGACCCCGATACCAAGTGGGTGGGTTTAACGGTGATGGAAAAAGGCGTTGTCGCACTTGAAGACTTTGTGTATTCGCGTTTTCAGCTGTACCAAAATATGTGGAGCCATAAAGCCGTTGTCGGCGCCAAGCTTTTGTTGGCCGATGCGCTACTGGAGTGTGAAAGTCCCGAGCTGGTTGCTCAAATTCGAGCTTATTTAAGCTGTGAAAACAGTTTTTGTTTGTTTACCGATCAGTTTTTCCTCGAGTTGTTTCGCCGGTCAGCGATGCAGGGCCAAACTGTTGCAGTCAAACGTTTTTTAGCGCGCGAAAAATACACGCTGCTGGCCAAACTTGAAAACCCAAGTGGTGAAGAGGTAGAAACACAGCTGACTTTGTTGCGACGTCGTTATGGTGATAGCATTCGCTACCGGAAAACACGTATTAAGTTTTCAAAAATTCCCGATCGGGATTACAGCGATATCAAAGTCATAGGTCGCAGTGTAAATGGCCAGGCGGCCCCATTGCAGCCGCTGAACAAATCGCTTGCAATGCTACAAAAATTTACTGAGGTACTGCTAGTTAACTTTTATTTGGCCGATTATTAGTGCCAGTAATACCGAGTTGCAGCGGCTATTTCTACAAACCTTTAGCTGGATAACGATACGATGCTGCAGCGCCCAGTGCATCTGATGTTTGATATTGATGGAACCTTAACTGAGTCCTGTGCCTTTGACAGTGAATGCTACGAAGCGGCAATTGCTGAACTGGTCGCTAGCCCATTAGTTGAAGATAGAAATCATTACCGCGATGTCAGCGATGAAGGTATTTTGCGTCAGCATTTAAGTGAATGTGGCATCACTAATCAGCAGGCTCTTATCGCGGAGCTTAAGACAAGCTTTGTTGCCAAGATCGGGCAGCGCCTTAAGCGCGAACCTGCGCGGGCGATTACAGGTGCCAGGCGCATGCTTGACTACTTCGGCACAATGCCGCATTGCACCTTGTCCTTGGCAACGGGCGGCTGGCTTGAGAGCGCTAAGCTGAAACTGGCGTCTGCGGGCCTGAATGTAAATGATGTGCCTATAGCCAGCAGCAACGACCACTTCAAGCGCACTGAAATTATGCGATGTGCCTACAACAGAGCCGGCGTCACGGAAGCTCAAACCGTTGTTTATATCGGCGATGGCCTTTGGGATAAACGCGCGTGCGCCGAGCTGGGCTGGCCTTTTGTGTTGGTGGGCAATAAGTGTGAGCACCGTTATCGCGTCGACGATTACTCGGATCTGGATCATTTTCTGTTCGAGCTCAAGCTCGCTGTTAACTCCATGCCTTAGTGCAGGTGTTGAATAGGTATTTTCTCTTCTTATGCTGCTTACTGAAATGCCGATTAGCGCAAGGTGGTTTGTCTCAGCCTGTTTGTGGCTTGGGCATTGCTTTTTTGACATAGCAATCGTCAAATAGGCTTGGTACTATTTCATCTTCATCTATTAGCCACTGCTCTTCGCTGAATTCGTTTTAGTGTGTCAGGATTTCTCAACCTTTAGGTTTCCGCTACCAGCGCTAGTTGCCGCTGTCTGAGTGCTGGCAACTAATACTAGTAAGTGCCGTTAGCAAGTAACGTTAGTAAGTAAACGCGGTTTAGATGGAACATAACAACAAATAAAATAACAAGAAAGAACGATACAGCAGTAGACCAACAACGAGTAAAAGGGACGATCTATGCTCGACCAAAAGCCATCAAGCAAAGCTATCTTTGAACACATTATTCAGTTGCTGATACTCGGCATTATGATTTATTGGTGTTTCAGCATTATCCGCCCGTTTATTCAGCCTGTGGTCTGGGGCATGATTATCGCGGTGTCTTTATTTCCGCTCTATACGCGTTTTAAAGCACTGTTTGGCAAACGGCCCAAACTGGCCTCACCTATTTTCACCTTGATATTATTGGCCTTGTTAATTGTGCCTGCCTATCAGGTTACTGTCAGTGCCTCTAGCTCGGCTGCAGACTTTGCGCAAAAGCTCGATGCCGGTGAGCTGGTGGTTGCGCCACCGTCCGAGCGTGTCAAACAGTGGCCCGTCGTCGGTAAAGACTTATATGAGCTGTGGTACAGCGCCTCTAGAAACCTAGACGAAACCATTGCCAAGCATAAAGACGCTATTGGGCGTTTTGGCAAAGCCGCGTTTTCAACGGTTGCCGGTGTAGGTTTTGGCATCTTGCAGTTTATTTTATCGATCATTATTGCAGGTATTTTTCTTGCGAATGCTGAGTCATGCCGCCGCTTCGCGGATGCATTGGTGGTAAAACTTGCAGGTAAGGTCGGTGAAGATTTTGCTGTGCAAGCGGGCAAAACAGTTGCCAGTGTCGCCAAAGGTGTGCTTGGTGTTGCGTTTATTCAGGCGGTATTGGCGGCAATAGGTTTGCTGCTATTAGGTGTGCCCGGTGCTGGAATTTGGGCCATATTGGTGTTGATTGTTGCCATCGTGCAGTTGCCGCCGATTATTGTATTAGGCCCCGTTGCGATCTATGCGTTCTCGGCTTACGACAGCACATCGGCGACCATATTTTTAATTTGGAGCCTGCTTGTCAGTGCATCCGATGGTGTGCTCAAACCGATGTTGCTCGGTCGGGGCCTGCGAACGCCAATGCTGGTGATTTTACTCGGCGCAATTGGCGGCATGATGATGTCGGGCATTATGGGCCTGTTTGTTGGCGCAGTTGTCTTAGCACTTGGTTATGAACTATTTATTGCGTGGCTTTACGGTCATCGGGACAGCCTTGAGCAAACAAACAGCCCTGAGCCGATAAACAGCCCTGAGCAAGTAAACAGCCCTGAGCCCCAAAACAACCCTAAACAAGCAAAGAGCGACGATATGGAGGCCGAGGCCTAAGGTCGGGTGAGCGATATGAGCAAGGATAAATCCGCGGCGGGACACGACGACGCTGCGCAAGGTGACAGCGGGCAAAGTGACGATACGCAGACAAAACACACAGCCGACGAGAAAGACCCGATTAAAAAGCTGACAAAAATAGTATTGGCGCTGTGTCTTTTTCTGTTTATCTGGCATTTGTTTGCCGATCGTTATACGCCGTTTTCCGACAACGCTCGGGTGCGCAGTTATGTGGTGCCGATCGCCCCGCAGGTCGCCGGTAAACTTGTATCGGTGCAGGCAAATTTCTCTAAAAAAGTTGAAGCCAATGAGCTGCTGGCGCAGATCGATGCGCGAAGCTATCAGATGGCCCTGGATACGGCCGAGGCAAATCTGGAACTGGCCGGCCAGGACATCAGTGCCAGTACGGAAAGTATTAGCTCTGCTGAAGCCAAGCTGGCGCAGCAACAGGCGCAGCTGACCTATGTTCAGCAGCAGGCCTCGCGCTATCAAATTCTTGCCGCCAAAGGTGTTGTGTCAAAATCAGAGCTCGATCGCAGCATCGCCGAAGTCGCTAAAGCTGAAGCTAACGTCGATGCCGCTCAGGCCGAATTTGATAAAGCCAAAGAGCAGCTGGGAGTAGGCGGTCAGGACAACCCTAAAATTCGCTCGGCCATCGCAGCGCTCGGCCAGGCGCGGCTCGATTTAAGCTACACCGAAATCAGAGCGCCAGCTGCAGGTTACGTGACCAACGTTAGTCTCGATGTTGGTCAGTACGCAAGCCCCGGGCAGCCAATTATGACCCTGATTTCTTCGAAAGAAACCTGGATTGAGGCCTATATGCGTGAAAACAACCTCGGTCATTTGCGGGTTGGCGCACCGGTTGATATCGCGCTCGATAGCATGCCGGGAAAAGTGTTTAAAGGGCATGTTGTATCGCTGACGCTGGGCGTTGACTGGGCAAATAAAAGCACCAGCCCAGGCAAGCTACCCGTGGCGCCTCAGCAGAGCGGTTGGCTGCGCGAATCTCAGTCGTTTCCGGTCATTGTGCAGTTTGATGCAGGTGAAACCAAGACCATGCGTTTAGAAGGCGGGCAAGTCGAGCTTGTTGTTTATACAGGTTCAAATGTAATTTTGAACAGCTTGGCCTGGCTGAAAATACGAGTGTCTAGCTGGTTGTCTTACATTTATTGATGCCTGAGTTCAGTCGATGACACAGACGGCCTTGCCCCGACAGCTGCGAGCTGATCAAAACATAAAAAAACGTTGGCCGGTTTTTACAGTCGCTGGCCTGGATCTTCGCCAGCGCAGGATTCTGCGCTTGGCCTGCTTTTTGTCATTGTGTTTTATCGTTGCGGTGAGCATAAACTGGCCACTGGCTTTTTTGAGCCCGGTATTGCTGTCGAGTTTATTGGTGTCAAATAAAAAGCCGCTGGATCTAAAGGCGGGCCTGGGTTTGGTGACGCTTATTTTCCTGGCGCTTTTCCCTTTTGTTTTGCTCGGCTTAATTGTACCGCGCTGGCCGGGTATATCTGCCTTACTGTTGATACTCTGTTTTTATTATATTTTTTACTGGCGGGCGATGGAAAAACTGCCTGAGCTCGCTAGCTTATTGTTACTTATTGGCATTTGTTTGATGCCGCTGATGAGCTTGACCAGTCAGGCGCTGCCGCTTGGGGTGACCGCCGGCTTTATATTTTCAGCGGGCATTGCCGTTGTATTTGCCTGGTTTGCCTTCAGTGTATTTCCCGACCCCGCCGGTACCGAATACGATGTTACGGCTTCGAGCTCGACCTCGCTCTTTCGCCACGAAGCTCAGGTCAAGGCGATGGCAAGTACGCTTGCACTTTTACCGCTGGCCTTAAGTTTTTATGCCCTCGATTTACTCGACGCAGCCTTAGTGTTTGCATTTGTGGCGATTTTGATGCAAAACCCTGATATCGGTACCAATTTGAAGGCGGGCGTTGGGCTGTTGCTCGGTAATTTTCTGGGCGGCTGCATTGCCTACGCTGTATTTATTTTGGTCAAAGCCTCGCCCGAGCTGCTGTTTTTTTACTGTCTGATGCTGCTGTGCTTGTTATTGCTTGGCCAGCGTATTTTCTCTACTCATCGGCTCTCTGGTTTGTATTCGGCGAGTTTGTCAACGGTGCTGATATTGCTCGCTTCGGTAACGAGTTCGGCCGGTGGCGATTTTCAAGACAAGTTTGTCAGCCGTATGGTGCAGATATTTTGTGCCGGTGCTTACGTTATTATTGCTTTGGTGGTAATCAAAGGCCTGTTTCGAAAAAAAGCGCTGCGTTATTTGGCGCGTTTTGATTAACGTCAAGCGGCAAGGATTGGCGCTTGTAGCACGTGCTGGTGCTTGATGTTTGTCGAATCGATCGAGCTGCAACCTGATATAAACGCTCATTAATGTTTATTTCTGTGGATTCGAGGGGAATCTATGCTCAAAGCTGTATTAATGACAAGTCGCCCGCCATTTTTGGTGTTGGCGTTTACCTGCATGAGTTTAGTTGTGGCAACGGGCTTGTGGCTTGGCGGTACAGCGACAACGGCCTTTGTTGTGGCGATGTTGCTGTTGCTTTTTTTGGCCCATGTCAGTGTCAATGCATTAAATGAAGCGGAAGATTTTCGTTCGGGGCTCGACCTAAAAACCATTAAAACTCCGTTTAGTGGCGGCAGTGGCACTTTGCCTAACAAGCCCGAAGCGGTGAATGCCGCCTATGCTTTTGGCTTGGCAGCTTTGCTGTTGGCGGTATTCATTGGTTTGTGGCTGGCCGTGAAAACGGATTGGTATTTGCTGTTACTGGGTTTGCTCGGTGTTGTGATTATTCTTGCCTATACCAAGTGGATCAATCGTATGCCGTGGCTCTGCTTGATCGCACCGGGCCTTGGTTTGGCCGTTATTCCGGTATTTGGCGGGGCTTGGGTGTTAACCGGTCACGCTGAAGCGGACGCGCTGCTAATTAGTTTTATTCCGGCTTTGCTGATTAATAACTTGCTGCTTTTGAATCAATTTCCCGATCTTGAAGCCGACCAAAGTGTTGGGCGGCGAACCTTGCCTGTGGCATATGGGCGCCGTTTTAGCGCGTTTGTTTATTTATTGAACTGGTTGTTGGCGCTGATATTGCTGCTGGTGTTGATCGCTTTGCAGAAATTGCCACTGCTGGCGTTTGCAGCGGTAGTGAGCATGCTGCCCGGCTTGATTGCAGCGCGAGCTGCGTTTGCCTGTGGTGATAAATTGCACGAGCAAACGGCTTTCCTTGCCGCAAATGTTGCCTGTGCCGTACTGAGCCCGTTGGTGCTCGCCCTGGCGATGTATGTTTCGCGCTAGTGTTGCAATTTAGGCGACAACTCGGCCGCGATACATTTTTTTAGGTGTCTTGTTTTTACGCTCGTCGGCGCTGTCAGCTTTGGCCGGGGCTTTGTCTTCAAATACGGTCTGCCCGCGATAGACTTTTACTTGCTGGCGCGGGTGGTTTTTAGTGGGGTTATCTAAGCGCTCAGCCCACTCGCCGCCGGCAAGGTTGAAAAGCTCCTTAATCAAAGCTTTGTTAACGGCCGTAGCGGAGTCAAAATAGTAGTTGCGCAGTTCATCAAAAAGCTCGGGGTTGGCGAGCTTCACTGAAGGTTTCAGATCGCTAGGGCAGGTTCTACGTATCTCGTAGACCAGCTCTATCATTGGTTTGCTGAAATTCATATGTGCACCAGTTTAAGGCTTACCAAGCATTGGCGCGCACTCATGTTTGGCGTGCGAGCACAAGGTAAGAATGTTTTTGTGTGAAAACCCAAACTTTTTTCTTAGCCTGGGTACCGACATTATGTAAATAGACTTAGCTCTGTAGAAGCCTAAAGTAAATAGGCATAAAACGCGCCAAATTATTGTCTCCTTTTAGTTTACAAACAGCAAGAAAAGTCTCGGTGCTTGTTGTCGGTCTTTGTGTTTTGCGTGTTGGTTCAAAATTATGCGTCGCCGCAGACATCTTTTTGCCGTGTTGTTTTGTCATAATCATTGGCAAAAAAAATATGTGCTTACGATTTGAGTGATTTACGAAGTCGAAGTCGCACTTAGAACACTTTATCTTTGGCCTTTACACGGGCTGTATTAAATATCACTTAACAGTTTTTAGGTTTTAAATCGATACGGGTTTGATTGCTTGATGAGTACATATTGGCAGCGTGTAGGACAAATATGGCAGGCGTTCTTGTTGCTGGGCCTGACAAGCTTTGGTGGCCCCATGGCGCATATTGCGTATTTTCGCCAGGCGTTTGTCAGTAAGCGCGGCTGGATAAGTGAGCAGGGCTTTGCTCAGCTGCTGGCGCTTAGTCAATTTTTACCCGGGCCAGCGAGCAGCCAACTGGGCTTTTTAATTGGTTATCACCGCGCGGGCGTATTCGGAGCGCTATTGGCATTTGCTGCGTTTACCTTGCCTTCGGTGCTGTTGCTGATTGCTTATGCAAAGTTCAGCACTGCACTTTCACCGTTTTGGCAGCAGAGTTTGCTAGGCGGCTTAAAAATTTTGGCCTTGGTCATTGTCTGTGATGCATGCTGGGGCATGGGCAGGAACTTCTGCCGCGAGACCAAAGCCTTATTGTTAACCTTTGTTGTGTTTGTTGCTTTAATTATTTTTCCAACGTGGCCGTGGTTGGCTATCTCCTTGGGGGCTGTATTCGGACTGGTATTTTTTTCTGGCGCAGGTGAAGTCGGCTATGAAGCAAAAGCGGCGCTTAAAGAGGGGGGCTTAGTTCGTTCCTATGCAGCAGGGTCGTATAAACGTTCACTGCTTTTGTTGGCCGTATTTATTTTTTTGTTGCTTTTGAGTTACACGCTGCTTCCCGATACTTTGCTCGCTCGTTTAGCGCTGTTGTGTTATCAAAGTGGCGCCTTGGTCTTTGGTGGTGGCCACGTGGTGTTGCCGCTACTTGAAGTACCTGTGGTGCAGGCGGGCATGCTGACAAACGATGATTTTCTTGCAGGTTATGGCGCGACCCAACTTGTACCCGGGCCGATGTTTAGTTTTGCGGCATTTCTTGGGGCGAAAATTTCGCAAACGCAGCCAATCATGGCCGCGCTGATTGCGACATTGTGCATTTTTTTACCAGGTTTTTTGCTAGTGTTGGCGGCGCTACCACTTTGGCATAAATATATGGCTCAGCGGCATCTGGCCGGTGTTATTCACGGTGTTAATGCCGCGGTTGTTGGCCTGCTGGCGGCGCTTATTTTTACCACGCTGATTCCGAGCGCGATCCACGGGCCACAGGATGGTGTGTTTGCAGCGCTTGTTTTTATGTTGTTCAAGGCTCTGCGTTGGCCGATACCTGTGTTAGCGCTTGTGTGCTGTTCGTTTACGGCGTTATTTAATTTTTTTACGGGTTATTAAAGGCGACAACGAGTTGAGTTTAAAGCGCTCTACGCCCTGATAAATATTTTCGGCACTTTGGTTGAGCAATTCGGTGCGCGCTTTATCGGACTTAATTGTTAACAGGTGCTTGCATGCCCGCCTGCTTTATGTGGCGAGCCCAGGGTAAACTCAATGTTTTCCTGGCGCGCTAGAACGATGGCGCTAACGCTGCGACTTTTTGCTCATAGCGCTGTTTGTCTTGACCTTCAGCCAACTTGGCGGCCCGTTGCAGGGCATCAAAACCTTGCGTGGCAGCGCCACTTCGGTAGTAGATTCTGGCCTGTAGATAATGGAATTCGGCGTGTTCTGGGCGCAGTTTGATGGCTTTTTTTATGCTGCTCAGTGCGACATCGTACTGCTCATTCACCAGCGCTTTCCCGGCAAGTTTTGCCAGCCGAAAGGGGTTTTTACGGCTGTATTTTTGCACTTTGTTGGAGATCTCTTTGGCTTCTTGCTTGCGCTGCTGTTCACTTAAAAGTACGTAGAGATTTGTCAGTGCGCTGTAGTTGCGCTTGTTTATCTTAAGCGCTGTGCGGTAGGCCTTTTCGGCGGCTTGGCTATTGCCGCTGAATTTTTCAAGCACACCGAGGTTGGACCAGTACATGTCGGAGTCGGGTTCAAGCTCAATGGCGGTTTGCATGGTACTGCGGGCCTGTGGCCACTTTTTTTGATCCATAAGTGCCATGGCTATGTTGTTGTAATAGTCGGCAAAGGCTTGTTTGTCACTAATGCGTCTGCCTTGGCTTGGGTCAACTTCAAAGTCGTAAAAGGTGCCGAGAAATTCGATATAGATACGCTGGCGATGGGTGCTGACAGCGACGTTGACGTGGCCGGGTACTAAATAATAATCGCTGCGCTGTTCCCATTGGGCCGGCGTTTGCACACGCTGGAATTGCGCTTTTAAGCCGACATAGCGGGCGCTGGCAACATAGAGTAGGGCCAGGCTCAGGCAGTTACCGCGGCGAAGTTGCCAGGCCTGCTGCGCACTTAAGTTGGCATCGAAGTCGTAGCGAATCTGCCAGCCGTCTGGGCCAAACATCAGTTGGTGCAGAGCGACGGCGCGCTCACCGGGTTTGCGAATGTTTTTTATATTGTTTTCAAGTTCGGTTTTTATCTCGGCGCTGAGTTCAAGCAGTTTACTTTGATCAATAGCATAACGATTGCCTTCGACACTGTGTACAGGTGTGGCGCTGCTGTTAAATGCCAGGCTGAGCCCGGCGACGAGGCTCAAAACTTTGAGTGGCAATGTCATAAGCGTACTCCGGGCGCGAAGTAACCAATACCGTTTAATTATAGTTTGTGTTGCCGTTTAGCTGTTACGGCTCGACGCATTTTTACGCCTGTTTAACGCCTATTGAGGCCGCTTGTAAGGCATGTAAAACATAGCTGTGCGCCGCTTGCTGATTACTTTATTTGATAGGCTTTTCGATGCGGCACAGCTTTTGCGATAAGCCCCCTTAGTAAAAAAATCGCCAATTTATTGGCAAGTTTGTTGTTGCTTTGGGGTCGTTATGGCAGAAACATTTTTTCAGCACTTGCGCAGTTTGCCGTCGACGGTCGATGGCCAAAGCTTGCGTCAGGGTGTCGGCAGTGCCTGGCGCGGCAATTTAACTATACCTGTGCTGCTGCTTGCGCTGCTGGGCATGATGACGCTGCCGCTGCCGCCATTTCTTCTGGATGCATTTTTCTCTTTTAATATCGCCTTATCGATTGTTGTGGTGTTAGTCGCTGTCTACACCTTAAGGCCGCTGGATTTTGCCGTTTTCCCTACGATTCTGTTGGTCGCGACGCTGCTGCGTTTGGCGCTGAATGTCGCTTCGACACGGGTAGTTTTACTTAATGGTCACGAAGGTGGCGATGCCGCCGGCAAGGTTATTCAGGCCTTTGGCGAGGTGGTGATCGGCGGCAATTACGCGGTTGGCTTGGTTGTATTTATTATTCTGATCATCATTAACTTTGTTGTGGTCACCAAGGGCGCGGGGCGAATATCTGAGGTCAGCGCGCGTTTTACTTTAGATGCAATGCCGGGCAAACAAATGGCCATTGATGCCGATTTGAACGCCGGGCTTATCGACCAAGAAGAGGCGCGCACCCGCCGGGCCGATGTCGCTGCCGAAGCGGATTTTTATGGCGCGATGGACGGCGCCAGCAAGTTTGTTCGCGGCGACAGTGTTGCCGGTATTTTAATTTTGGTGATCAATATCATTGGCGGTCTTGCTGTTGGTATGGTCCAGCACCAGCTCGAGTTCCAAACAGCTTTGCAAAATTATGTATTGCTGACCATTGGCGACGGCCTTGTCGCCCAGATTCCGTCGCTGCTGCTATCGACGGCAGCGGCGATCATGGTTACCCGTGTCAACAGCTCTGAAGATATGAATCGCCAGGTCTTGTCACAGATGTTTGAGTCGCCAAAGGCGCTTGCGGTAGCGGCTGCGATCTTATTTATTATGGGCTCTATTCCCGGCATGCCACATTTTGCATTTTTAAGCCTCGGTGCAATCTGTGGTTTGTTGGCTTATTACATTTACTACCGCCAGCGAGAAGCGGAAGTGGTCGACGAGGGCGGCTTTAAAGGTGGTCGCGCCGCCGGAGCGCCGCCGTTTGTTCCCGGAGACGGCAGCGCCGCGCCGGTCGCGGCTATTGAACATCAAGCGCCCTCGGCGGCGCCCGCCGAGCCGGTGGAGGTTAGCTGGGACGATGTGCAGCCGGTCGACATTATCGGCCTGGAAGTTGGCTATCGTCTGATTCCACTGGTTGACAAAGCTCAGGGGGGCGAGCTGCTGGGGCGCATAAAAGGGGTTCGCAAAAAGCTCAGTCAAGAATTGGGTTTTTTAATACCCGCTGTGCATATTCGAGACAATCTCGATTTAATGCCAAATACCTATCGCATTAGCCTGATGGGGGTTGCGGTTGCCGAAGCTGAAGTGTTCCCCGGGCGCTTTATGGCCATCAACCCCGGTCAGGTTTTTGGCAAGCTCGATGGCACACCCGCCAAAGATCCGGCATTTGGCCTGGACGCCTACTGGATAGACGACGACAAACAGGATCAAGCGCAGAGCCTGGGCTACACCGTTGTCGACCCGGCCACCGTGGTGGCGACTCACCTCAATCAGATTATGCAAAATCATTCGCACGAGTTAATCGGCCACGAAGACGTGCAGAAGTGGCTCGACTTACTGGCCGAGAAATCGCCGAAGCTTGTTGAAGAACTGGTGCCAAACACGATTGGAATCAATCAGTTACGGAAGGTTTTGCAGATGCTTCTGGCCGAGAAGGTTTCGGTTAGAGATATGCGCAGCATCGCTGAGACACTCGCAAGTCGCGGCAATAATCAAATGAGCACCGAGGCGCTGTGTGCCGAAGTGCGGGTCAGCTTGGCTCGCCAAATTGTGCAAAGCATTGTCGGCAACGAAGCAGATGTGCCGGTGTTAACACTGGCTCCACGGCTGGAACAGTTGTTGCTTCAGAGCATACAACAGGCACAAAAAACTGGCGCGGACGACAGCGCTTTTGTTGAGCCGCAGCTAGCCGAGCGCATAAATCAAGCGCTGGTCAGTGCAGCTAAAAAACTAGAGGCGCAGGGTAAACCACTTATTTTGCTGGTCGCCACGCCGCTCAGGTCAATGCTTTCGCGCTTTTCACGCATAGCGATACCTGAACTGCGCGTACTGGCTTACAACGAGGTGCCGGATAACAAGCAGCTGACCATCGAAGCGACGGTGGGCGAAGGCTTGGTAAGTTAACCCCTGAACGGTGGCGGGAAAAAAGATGAATGATAGCGAAGCTGAAGTAAAACGTTTTGTCGCGCCGAGCATGAGTCAGGCTCTGGCGTTAGTTCGGGATGAGATGGGGCCGGAAGCGGTTATTTTAAGCAGCAAAAAAATTAATGGTGGGGTTGAGATCATTACTTCGCTCGAGCCCGATTACCACACCCGCGGTGTACCTGAGCGCCGCGATTTTGGTCAGAAGTTTGACACTGAACTCGACCACGCCATGAGCAGCGATAGCAGCTGGCAAAGCCAGGCAGGTATCGAGCAAGCTCTGGCCTCATACCCCAATTCTATGACCCCGAATGAGCGCGATCAGGCGCAGGTGCAGCCCAAAGGTGTTGAGCTTGCCGCTGAGATTGAGCGCGCGAGAGAGCGCATGCTTGCCGCGCGCAAAGCCGCTGCACAGGCTGAGCAGCAGGTATCGGCGCCGCAGGCAAACGAGTTGCCTGCATCCGCCGTGGCCGAACGATCGCCACCGCCAAAACAGGCTTGGTCGGAGGATCTGGTTCAGGAGCAAAAGCTCGCCGGCCTTAAAGAAGAGATTGCCGATTTGCGCTTGTTATTAGAGCAGCAAAGCTGGGCGGCGGTGGCGAGTGATGTTCAGGAACCAACACCGTCGCGCAGTAAAGTGCACAGCCATTTAGAACGCGTCGGGCTCAGCCCGGCCGTTATCAGTGAAATTCATATGGCCGTGCCCCACGGCCTTCGCCTTAACGATGCCTGGAAGCAGAGCCTGGCGACCTTGGCCAAAGGCATTCCTGTTGCTGAAGAATACGCTATTGAGCGCGGTGGCTGTTTTGCTTTTGTCGGCCCGACAGGCGTTGGCAAGACAACGACACTAGCGAAATTGGCAGCGCAGTACACCTTGCGTCACGGCCCAGGCAAAGTCGCGCTGTTGACACTCGACAGCCATCGTGTCGGAGCGGTAGAGCAACTGCGCTCGCTGTCAAAAATCCTCGCGGCACCTTTAAAAGTTGTCGGTCCGCGTTCGAGCTTGCTTTCTTGTCTTGCCGATTTTCGCGAGTTTCCACTCGTGCTTATAGATACCGCGGGTTTTCGTCACGGTGACACTAAACTCGCCGAGCAAGAAGCGCAGCTTGCCCAGTGCCCCCAGCTTCGGCGCATGCTGGTGCTGTCGAGCTTGAGCCAGAGTCAGCACCTAAAAGCGAGCGTACACGCCTACAAAGCCCGAGCCGATAGAGATTTGTGTGTATTGAGCAAGCTCGATGAGGCTTGCTCGCTAGGCGATGCACTAAGTGCGCTTTGGCAGAGTAAATTACCGTTGGCCTATATCACCGATGGCCAAAGCATTCCCGACGACATTCATCGAGCCAAGCGCCACGACTTGATCAGCCGTGCGGTCAGTTTGTCAAAGGCTTCGTATCAACAAGAACAGGCGAGCTTTTAACCAGCCGAGCTAAGTGTGTTTGCAAACGCAGCTGTTTTCCCTACAAGCTCAAGTGAAGTGCCCAGCCTTTGCTACATTGAAGTTAGATAAAAGTAAGTAGAGCAGATTATGAGTTCAAATCATCCAGTTAGAGTGATTGCGGTTACCGGCGGCAAGGGGGGAGTTGGTAAAACAAATGTGTCCGTGAATCTCAGTCTAGCTCTGGCCGCGCTGCGCAGGCGGGTTGTGTTGATGGATGCCGATCTCGGGCTCGCCAATGTGGATGTTTTGCTCGGTCTCGATGTCAAATACAGCATCGCCGATGTGCTCGATGGTTCTCGCAGTTTACGAGAGGTGTTGGTCAACGGCCCGGGGGGCATCAAAGTGGTTCCGGCCAGTTCAGGTGTACAGCAACTGGTGCAGTTGAGTAATCATGAACACGCGGCCTTAATCCACGCGTTTAGCGATATCAGTGATCAATTAGATGTGTTGGTGGTCGACACCGCCGCTGGTATCAGCGACATGGTTGTTAATTTTGTCCGCGCCTCTCAAGAAGTGCTGGTAGTTGTCTGTGACGAGCCGTCATCAATTACCGACGCCTACGCATTGATGAAACTGCTTAACACTGAACACGGTGTCAGTCGTTTTCGGGTTATAGCCAATATGACTCGCAGTGCAAAAGAGGGGCGCATGTTGTTTGAAAAACTCAACACTGTGTGTGAGCGTTTTTTAGACGCGACGATGAGTTACCTCGGCCACGTTCCATTTGACGAAAATGTACGAAAGTCTGTACAGGCTCGCAAACCGCTGCTCGAAACTGCACCGAACAGCAAGGCTGCACTTGCAGTTAAAGAATTGGCAAAAAAAGTAGATGAATGGCCGCTGCCGGGTGGTCCGCGTGGACATCTCGAATTTTTTATCGAGCGTCTATTGGCAAGTTCCAGCGCCGATACTCTGGTGTAGCGCTTTTCAGTATCAGTGGAGATAAATGCTGAAAGCATGTATGAGCTTAAAAACACGCTGCAATCGACGTACCGGGCTGAAGATTACGCTTATTTAGTCAAGCGCATTGCCCTGCATATTATGGCGCGTATGCCGGCCTCCGTTCAGTTAGAAGACCTTATGCAAAGCGGCATGATTGGTTTATTGGAGGCGATTCAGAAATTTGACGACAGCAAAGGTGCGAGTTTTGAAACCTACGCGGGGATTCGTATTCGCGGTGCAATTGTCGATGAAATGCGTCGGGGCGACTGGGTGCCTCGCTCTGTTCACCGCAACAAGCGAGCCATCAGTGAGGCGATTGAAGGGCTTGAAAAACGTTTGGGTCGAGATGCGCGAGACACTGAAATTGCCGACGCGCTGGGCGTTACGCTCGACGACTATTACAGCATGGCGCACGACTGCATGTCGGCGCGTTTGTTCAGCCTAGAAGAAAGCCTGGAGGGTGACGACGAGCACAGCCCCGGCGAAATTAAGGCCAACGATGGCGCAGAGCCGGCCGCGCAAGTTAGCGACGATGCGCTGCGCAGCGCCCTGGCTGCACAGATCAAGCACTTGCCGGAGCGCGAGCAACTGGTGCTTTCACTCTATTACGAGCAGGAACTCAATTTAAAAGAGATTGGTATGGTGCTCGGAGTCAGTGAAAGTCGGGTCAGCCAGATTCACAGCCAGGCGGCTGCGCGTTTGCGATCGCGCTTAAAAGGCTGGTAAGGCCTTGAAAGAACGCCAAAAACTGGAGTACTGACAGCGAGCGACTAGACTTTAATTCTGAGAAGGCGTGGAAGTTTGCGCTCGGCGCTCAGCAAGCAGGCTTAATCGCTCGGCACAGGCGCATGGCTCGACTGGAGCCTGCGGGGAATTTGAACAGTAAAAGCCGGATAACAAAAACCGGATACGTAAAGCACAAGCCGAAAATTAGGAGGCTGACTTGGACAAAAATATGAAAATCCTAATCGTCGATGATTTTTCGACGATGCGGCGCATCATAAAAAATTTACTGCGCGATTTGGGCTTTACCAATACCCAAGAGGCAGATGATGGTTCCACAGCCTTGCCAATGTTGCGCAGCGGGGATTTTGATTTTTTAGTCACCGACTGGAACATGCCAGGCATGACCGGCATCGATTTACTTAAAGAGGTTCGCGCCGACGCGAAACTTGCATCGCTACCGGTGCTAATGGTAACGGCTGAGGCAAAGCGAGACCAGATTATTGAAGCCGCTCAAGCCGGGGTCAACGGCTACGTTGTTAAACCTTTCACTGCTCAGGTTCTGAAAGAGAAAATCGACAAAATTTTTGAGCGTGTTAACGGTTAGTCCGGGGGACTCAGATGGCGAATGCATCTTTAAGACCGGATGATGAGCAATTCATTGCCAAGCTGGAGGACTCCGCCAAACAACTGGTTGATGTTCTTCAGAATCAAGAATACAAAACTGCATCCAAAATTATTCACGAGTTAATCGAGGCCAGGGATAAACATATCTTTAATTCTGTGGGGCAGCTAACGCGTGCACTACATACGGCGATTGTTAATTTTAATGTCGATGCGGATGTAAGTACTAACCCGCCGGAAATTAAAAACTCCGAAATCAGTGACGCCTCCGATCGGCTCCACTACGTATTGAGCCTCACCCAGGCGGCAGCTGATAAGACCATGGACAAGGTTGAAGCGGTTGCACCAATAGCGATGAATCTCGGCCAGGAGGCGCAGCGCCTGCAGGATGAGTGGAGCAAACTTAAGCGCCGGGAAATGACCAAAGAACAGTTTAAAGCTTTGGTTCTGCGCATTGATGAATTTCTTGAGCAGATGGGCGATGGCACCACTCAACTTAATAAAAGTCTGCAGGATATTATTCTTGAACAGGGCTTTCAGGACTTGACCGGCCAGGCCTTAAAAAAAGTTATCGAGCTTGTTACGGATGTCGAGCGGGAGCTGGTTGATTTAATGCGTATCGCCGGCCAGGTTGAAGTGGTAACGGGCTTGGCAAATGAAGACACGCCGGAGGGCGCTAAGCGTGAGTACAGCTCGCAAGGTGAGGGCCCCGCCATGCATGCAGATAAACGCGACGACGTTGTCAGCGGCCAGGACGATGTCGATGACCTCTTGTCGAGCCTTGGATTTTGAGGAATAAGCATGGCGTTTGGCGATGACGAAGAAATACTCCAGGACTTTCTTGTTGAAGCAGGGGAGATCATAGAGCAGCTGTCCGAGCAGTTGGTAGAACTAGAGCAGAGCCCCGATGATAAAGATCTGCTTAATGCAATCTTCCGTGGTTTTCATACGGTCAAAGGTGGTGCAGGCTTTTTGCAGCTCAATGCGATGGTGGACTGCTGTCACGTCACTGAAAACTTATTCGATATCCTGCGAAACGGCGATAGAGAAGTCAGCCCTGAGTTGATGGATATTGTTTTACAGGCGCTCGATACGGTGACAAGGCAGTTTCATCAACTGCAAAACGGAGAGAGCCCTGATGAAGCCGACCCTCAGTTAATTCATCAGCTCGAGCTGCTTGTTGCAGGGGAAGACCTGAATGCGTCGTCTGCAGCAGTCGAGCCAGCCCAGTCTACTGAGTCGGCTGATAGCACAAGCACAGACAACACACCAGCGCCAAGTGTTGAGGGGGCAAGTCAGTCAGGTGCTGAGGCTTCATCGGCTGATTTTGATATGAGCGATGAGGAGTTTGAAGGTTTTCTCGATGCGCTTGATAACAAAGATGATGCCTCGGCAAGTCAGAGCAAGCCCAGTGACCCAAGCGCCAGTGTCGGCGGGGTAAATGTCAGTGCCGCAGGCGACGAGATAACTGAAGAGGAGTTTGAAGCTTTATTAGATCAGCTCCACGGCAGCGGTCAGGCACCGACGCTGGCCGACAGTAGCGCAAGCGCTGGCGCCGCTGAATCAACTGGCGCAACGAGCCCGGATGAAATCAGTGAGAACGAGTTCGAAGATCTGCTCGACCAGTTGCATGGTACCGGCAAGGGGCCGGGGCAAAATGCGAGCGAGGCAAACTCATCTGGTGGTGGTGATTTAATTTCTGATGATGAATTTGAAAATCTTCTCGATGAATTGCATGGCAAAGGTCACGGGCCGACAGCAGCGAAGGAGGAAGTGCCGGCGGCAAAAGATGAGGCTGCGCCGGAGGCGAAAGCCGAGCCGGTAAAAGCCGAAGTTCCAGAACCCAGCAAAGCTGCATCCGTCACAAAGTTGAAACCCCGAGACAACAAACAGGGGAATCAGCAGGCGGCTCAAGTTGCTCAAGGTGAGACAACGGTACGTGTCGATACGCAGCGACTTGACGATATTATGAACATGGTCGGTGAACTGGTATTGGTGCGCAATCGTTTAGTTCGTCTCGGCGAAGAAAGCACCGACGAGAGCATGCAAAAGGCGGTGGGTAATCTCGACGTTGTTACGGCTGATTTACAGACGGCCGTGATGAAAACTCGCATGCAGCCGATTAAAAAGGTTTTTGGGCGTTTTCCGCGTGTTGTGCGAGACCTTGCTAGAAACTTGAAAAAAGAAATTAATCTTGAGCTGAAGGGCGAAGACACTGACCTTGATAAAAACTTGGTTGAGGCACTGGCCGACCCTCTGGTGCATTTGGTTAGAAACTCCGTTGATCACGGTATTGAGTTACCTGCAGAGCGCGAGCGCAATGGTAAAACCCGGGTTGGAAAAGTTGTACTCGCTGCCGAGCAAGAGGGTGACCATATATTGCTCTCTATTTCTGACGATGGCGCAGGTATGGACCCAGATAAGCTGCGCACAAAAGCGGTTGAAAAAGGCATTATGGATACCGATGCTGCAAGCCGCTTAAGTGATGTTGAAGCATATAATTTAATCTTTGCTCCGGGTTTCTCCACCAAAACTGAGATTTCTGATGTCAGCGGCCGCGGCGTCGGCATGGACGTTGTAAAAACTAAAATTACTCAGCTAAACGGCTCCATTGAGATTCAATCGGCTTTGGGTGAAGGTACACGCTTTAATATTAAGGTGCCGCTGACTTTAGCAATTATGCCGACGCTAATGATTATGCTCGGCAAGCAAACTTTTGCGCTGCCCCTGGTTAGTGTCAACGAGATCTTTCATATGGATCTCACCAAGGTCAGTATCGTTGATGGCCAGGAGTGCATCGTTATTCGCGAAAAAACCGTACCTGTTTTTAATCTCAAGCACTGGTTGGTTAAAGGTGGTGCCGGTGAGAAAAACCCGCCTGAAGCACATGTTGTGATTGTGTCAGTCGGGACCCAGCGAGTGGGCTTTATCGTTGATCAACTAATTGGCCAGGAAGAGGTTGTGATTAAACCTTTGGGCAAGTTGCTTCACGGCACGCCCGGAATGGCAGGGGCAACAATAACGGGTGACGGCACGATTGCGTTGATTTTGGATGTCCCTTCGATGTTAAAACGTTATGCGGGTAATAATAAACGCGTGGCCTAGCTTAAATAACAGGAGTTAGCGTGGCTTATAAAGTATTGGTCGTGGATGACTCCGCCTTTTTTCAGACACGATTAAAAAAGATTATCGACGAGAGCCCTGAGCTCGAGGTGGTTGGCGTTGCCGCGAATGGGCAAGAAGCCATTGACCTTGATGAAAAGCTCAAGCCCGATGTTATTTCAATGGACTACGAAATGCCGTTTGTCGACGGCATTACCGCAGTGCGGACAATATTGTCCCGGCGCTCTGTCCCTATAGTTATGTTTTCATCAATGACCTATGAAGGGGCTCGAATTACGCTTGAAGCTCTTGATGCAGGTGCAGTTGATTTTTTACCAAAAAACTTCGCAGAAGTTTCTAATGACAGCGCCCAGCTAAAAAAACGGTTGCATGAAAAACTTATTAGCTTTGCAAAAAACGCCAGGCCGACAGTCGCTCGAACGGTAAGTGCAAGGCCGGTTGATACAAATGCGACGGTCAGTCGCAATAGTTCGTCAAAGCTTGAAGGTGGAAGTTTACGCAGTGAAAAACCTTCAGCTTCCAAGCGTTCGGCCGTTAAGCTCAAAGGCAAGGTGAAACTGGTTGTAATTGGTGCTTCTACCGGTGGTCCGGTGGCAGTGACCGAAATCGTGTCAAAGCTTGCATCGAATTTCCCGGTGCCGATTATTGTTGTGCAACATATGCCTGAAAACTTTACCCGAGCTTTTTCAGAGCGGCTCGATAGGCAGTGCCAACTCAGTGTCAGCGAGGCTAAAAACGGCGATGTGCTTGCCGCGGGCACAGTATTAGTAGCGCCGGGTGGCAAGCAGTTAATGTTCGAAAAAAATGCAAGTAAAATAAAAATCATCGACGGTGATGACAGGGTGAATTACAAACCTTGTGTCGACATAAGTTTTGGTTCGGCGGCTCAGGTTTTTGGAGCGAATGTACTCGGTATTGTGCTTACGGGTATGGGATCTGACGGTTGTGAAGGGGCGCGCATGTTAAAGCAAAAAGGCGCTGCCATCTGGTCTCAAGATCAAGCGACAAGTGTTGTTTATGGTATGCCGGCTGCGATTGCTAATAATCAGCTTAGTGACGAGGTTCTGGCAATAGGTGAATTCAGCGGTAAATTGACGAGCAGTCTCTAAACGATGGATCTAGTCAGCGTCATAGGCGTTACCATAGGGTTTGCAGCGCTGATCGGGGGCAATTTCCTCGAGGGCGGTTCTATCGCTACGCTTTTAAATGGCCCAGCGGCGATTATTGTATTTGGCGGCACGTTAGGGGCCGCCGTTTTGCAAACTCCGCGCGAAGGCATACGCAGGGCTCTATCCATGTTCCCCTGGATAGTCTTGCCACCAAAATGTAGCTTATCTAACGGTATCGCGCAGGTTGTAAGTTGGTCCCAGACTGCACGCAAAGAGGGGCTCTTAGGTTTGGAAAATGCCTCTGAGAGAGAAAACGATAGTTTTGATCGCAAGGCTTTGCAGCTGCTTGTGGATGGCAGCGATACCGAAGTGATTCGTCACGTGCTTGAAACAGATCTTGCGGTAAACGAGCAGCGCGATGTTGAGGCGGCACAGTTTTACGAAAGCATGGGGGGCTACGCACCGACGATAGGCATTATCGGTGCGGTGATGGGGCTTATTCATGTTATGCAACACCTCGCGGACCCTTCGGAGCTGGGGCCGGGAATTGCTGTGGCGTTTGTTGCCACAATTTACGGTGTCGCTGCTGCTAATTTGCTGTTATTGCCTATTGCGAGTCGCTTAAGGGCGTGTATTAAAGAGCAGAGCCTTTATCGGGAGCTGACTATTGAAGGCATTTGTGCGATTGCCGATGGTGAGAACCCCAAAGCCATCGAAATGAAACTCAGTGGATATTTGCGGTAGGTACCTGCTGTGAGCCATCGGCGTTTGTTAAGTCGAGCCCGCAAAGGCGAGCACCACGCGCGAAGCGTCGGCCATGAGCGCTGGTTAATTTCTTACTCAGATTTTATAACGCTGTTGTTTGCTTTTTTTGTGGTTATGTATTCGGTCAGCCAGGTACACGAAGAGAAGTACCGCACTTTATCAGAGACCTTAAGCGCTGCTTTTCACAGCCAACAAGACTTGCCGCAGCAACAAAACCAGCAACAGAAAAAACAACAAACGCTTGCTGAGCTTGAACAATTGGCGGGCCAACTTCAGCGGGAATTATCTGGCTTTCCTATTGCGGGTAAGGTTAGTTTGGGCGCCAATGAAAATTGGCTGGAGCTGAGCTTAAGCTCGGAATTGATTTTTGCCAGTGGTGCGGCGCAACCTAGCAATGAAGCGCTGGCTCTGTTTGCTGCGCTCGCCAGTCAGTTGGCACCTTATCAAAATGAAATTCAAGTCAGTGGCCACACCGATAGTGTTCCGATTAATAATAATCGTTATGCGAATAATTGGGAGCTGTCGTCTGCGCGAGCGCTGGCTGTAGTTAAAGCCCTCAGTGAGCAAGGTGTTGATAGTCAGCGCCTTGCCGCGGTGGCGTTTGCTGAGCACCGGCCGGTTGCTTCTAACGAAACAGAGCAGGGGCGGCGTCAGAATCGAAGGGTGGTGCTCAGGGTGGCGAGCTCAGCGCTTAAGGCGCCCGAAACTAAGCCCGAGCAGGCGCTTGAGCAGCTGCAATTGGCGGATGAGCCGTCAACTGACATTCGCTCAGAGCAGCAAGCTTTACAAAATGCAGCAGCGCCGCAAAGTGAACGAAGCAACGCTTCTGCTGAGGGCGAAGCGTCGATAGAACCGATTCGCTTAAAGGGCGGAGACCTGCTGTTTAGCTCAGACCCCAACTTGCCGAGGCTAAGGGCGATCGAGCAAGAATAATGCTGGTGCAGATTTTGCTGGCTTTCAAATAAAAATGGAAACAAAGCAGAAATGCTTGCAAAGAATTTAGCTGTGAGCGCTTGGCCGAGACCAAGGATTTCAAGGGGCAGTACGCAGCAATTAAGTTTTCAAATGGTTCGCGCAAAGTCTTTGTTGTGCGGTAAAAGAATGCGGTAATACACGTTGCCTGGATGGTCGAATATTGCCGCTTTTGATAGTGGAGTAGGTGTGCGAGTCTGGGCAGTCGCCAATCAAAAGGGTGGAGTAGGTAAGACCAGCTCAAGTGTTAGCCTTGCCGGTATTGCTGCTGCTGCGGGTAAGCGGGTGTTATTAATTGATATTGATGCGCACGGCTCACTCAGCGCGTGGTTTGGAATTAACCCGGACCAAATTCAGCTCAGTGTCTTTGATTTGTTTGAACAGCGCGCTTCGTTGAACACTTCGTTTTTACACAAACTGATTAAAAAAAACGTGTATCCCGGGGTGGATCTAATCCCGTCCGCTGTGGTTTTAGCCACACTTGAGCGTCGCGCTGTCGGCGAGGGCATGGGCTTGGTGCTCAAAAAAAGCCTGGCGCTTGTTGAGGCGCACTATGACTTAGTCATTATCGATTGCCCGCCCCAGCTCGGTGTACTGTTGGTCAATGCGCTTGCGGCCTCTGATTTAACGGTTGTGCCCGTGCAGACGGAGTACCTCGCCATTCAGGGGCTTGAGCGCATGCTAAACACCCTGAACATGATGCAGCAATCGCGCGGTGCGGCGCTGCAACACTGCGTGGTACCAGTGATGTACGATAAGCGCACCCAAGCTTCTGTGCATAGTTTGAGACAGATTCGCATGGATTATGGCGCGCAAGTCTGGCCGGGGAAAATTCCAATTGATACGCGCTTGCGCGATGCCAGTAAAGCGGGTGTGCCTATTCACAGTTTTGCTCCCCAGTCTCGCGCCGCGCAAGCCTACGCTAAACTGTATAAATATTTATTGTCAGCACAACAAAGCGAGGCAGCTTAGTTTTATGCTCGCTAACGATAAAGGCCTACGCGATTATTTTGACGAGTTACTTTGTGACTTAAGTCCAGGCAGCTCTGAAAACGCTCTTGAAGAAACTACTCAAGAGACTACTGAAGAGACTACTGAAGAGACAAGGCCCGGGCCTCAATCTCGTGAGCGTGATGACTCACCAGAGCCGGCCCCTGACGTGGCCGTGAGCGTGCCACCACAGCCGACTGCGCAGCGCAGCCAAAGCAAGGCGCCGCCCAAAGGTTTTTCGCTTAAAGACAAACGGCAAAACAAGCAGCTTGCTGATAAACAAAAAGAACAGCTTCAAGCACTATTAAGTAAGCCGATTGTCGGCATTGCAAGCGCGCTTGAAACTAAAGCCATTGACGCTGCAGCTGACAGGAAAAAATTAACAACTGAAGCCTTAGCTAAGCAAATAAATAAAGCGCCAATCGCAGACATTTCCGCGAAGCAGGCGGCGCCTGAACTGCACGAGCAACAGCTTGGAATAAGCCGAGCTGAGGCGCAACTTGCAGATCAGGCTTATAAGGCTGCTTCCACGTGGTGTGAAAATGGTCGGCCTGAATGGGCCCAAGAGCACTTTGAGGCCCTGTTGTTTGAGGTCTCCGGCTTGAAACTGGCTGTTCCTCTTGTGGCTCTTGGACAAATATTGCCGATGGAGCAGGGTTTAACCCATATCTTTGGTCAAAGCTCTTGGTTTATGGGGGTATTGGCGTCGCCCTTTGGCAACTTAAGAGTCGTTAATACCGCTTTATTTGTCATGCCCGAGCGCTATGACGAGTCTTTTCTAGACTCCGCTGCCTACGTGATCTCTGTACATGGCGTACCCTGGGCGCTAGCTGTGGATAGTGTGACTCAGCCTATCAAACTCGATCCGAACGAAATCAATTGGCGTTCCGAACGCTCAAAACGACCCTGGCTCGCAGGTACGGTTAAATCTGCCATGTGTGCGTTGATCGACATCCCCACAATGGCCGAGCTACTTATTGAAAGTGACGCGGGACTCAATAACGCTAAGTAAGTGAATGCCGTTGTCGACTGGCATAGAAGCTGCTCTTAACTATATTTAGAGTGCTGTGGGTCGGCATTTTGACGCCAGGTCCACTGCCACAGTTAATTTTTTGAGGGCACGGTGCAATGACAGCAACTTTAAGCAAAGACAGCGTCAGTGAGGACCCGGTATTACAGTGGGTTACTTTTAAACTGGCTGGCGAGACCTACGGTGTAAATGTCATGCAGGTGCAAGAGGTGCTTCGCTACACCGAGATCGCTCCGGTACCTGGTGCGCCGCCTTATGTTATGGGCATCGTTAATCTGCGCGGCAATGTTGTTACGGTGATCGATGCGCGTTTTCGCTTTGGTTTGCAACCCGGAGAAATCAGCGAAAATACGCGCATTGTTATTCTTGAGGCCGAAGCGCACGTCGTAGGCATTTTGGTAGATAGCGTTGCTGAGGTTGTTTATCTCAAACAAAGTGAAATAGAGACGGCGCCAAATGTTGGCAATGAAGAGAGTGCTCGCTTTATTCAGGGCGTTTGCCATAAAAATGACGAACTGCTGATACTTATTGAGCTCGACAAGCTGCTCACTGACGATGAGTGGGCGGAGTTGGAGGCGGTCTAATGCTCGGTGAATTGATGATGGCTATTAACAATGGATTGGCAGAGTACAGTGGTTTAATCAGCCTTGGCCTTGTGTTGATGAATGTGGTTTTAGTTGCAACGATCGTGCAAATGCGCGTTAGTGCGCTCAGGCGTCAACAAGCATTAGTAAAGCACGTCAACATGAGTCAAAACAGTGTGATTGATGTGGGTGAGCGTTTAATGGGCTTGGAGAAGCGTTTGCTTCAGCTGAATAAAGAGCAGCGGGAGCTCGGTGATAGTCAAATTGAGCTATGCTTCAGTAGAGCCCGGACGATGCTGGATCAGGGCCTAAGCGATGAAACCATCGCTGCAAACAGCGGTTTAAGTATGGCTGAAGTTAGTTTGTTGAAAATGGTACAAACTCAAAGTCAGCAATCACAGAGCCGACATACTTCGGAGGCCTTGGCGTCCTGAGCGCGACTTGATGAGGTGGCTTATGAAAGTGGTATTTGAGTTTATGAGTCACGCATTTACCGTTTTGTTTGTCTGTACGGGCTTAAGCATAACCTTAGCTGCTTGCAGTGTATCGGATCGATTGGTCTACGAGGACGCCGAAGGTGTGGTGCCGCAATCGTTTTTTTCTACTGTTAAAAAAAATAAAACCCACAAGCGCTGGATTGTCGATAATTTGGGTAGCCCGCACTTTTCTGTTGAGGGCCCGAATCAGGAAGAAATTTACACCTACCATTTCAAGCAAAGTCGTTATCGCAAAACAAGTTTCCTACTTGTTTTAAATTACAACGGCTCTGAGAACCAACAAATTAACTACCATGTTTTATTGTGTGACGATGTCGTTAAGAAAGCCTGGTGGGATCAATTTGTTGCCGTTGAAGTCGATAAGCTCAGCCGAGACTCTGATTGCGGCGAAAGCAAAACAGAAATGGAAGCGCGCGCAGACAAAACCGACGAGCGCTTTGAGATACCTGCCCCCGTCGATGCGGCTAAAGTTGGTTAGCCGCTTTAGTTATCCTGTAATTTTCTAGCTGTAAATAACAAGCCACTTTGCTGGCAGTCCTGGCTTATAAGGTAGAGATAACTGTTTACCAGGCCGCTGCAGTCCGGCACAGACTTTGGATCTTCCGCCGGGTAAGCGTTCAGGCGCAGACGTGTTCGAGTTGGCCCGGGGTCAACACTGTTAACACATATCGGAGCGATGCCTTCAAGCTCGTGAGCTAAAACTTGGCGCAAGTTGTCAATACCGGCCTTGGATACAGAATACGCACACGAATAAGCTTTTGCGTCGCTTGCACAGGCATCCGTACTAAAAACAATGCGCCCATGCTCCGATTTCTTTAAAAGTGGCAGCAGAGCGCGGCAGAGCATAAATGGCGCTGTTAAGTTAACCTGCAACACCTTGGCCCAGGTTTCACTTTTGTAGTGCTCTACGGGCGTCCGTTGGCCCAGTTCGGCGGCGTTCAGTAACAGCCCGTCGAGTTGAGTAAATTCTTGTTCAAGTGCATCGGCCATAGCGCTGTAGTCGTCTGGCCCCGCGCTATCTAAACTCAAGCAATAAATAGCGGCTTGCGGCAGGCCCTCCTCTTCAATTTCGTCGTAGAGCTCTTCTAATTTTGCGTTGCTGCGCCCGTGCAGAATCACTGTCGCCCCCGCTCTTGCGTAGCTAAGAGCTGCTTGGCGGCCAATACCTTCGGTGGCGCCGGTTACAAGAATGACTTTGTCAGTGAGCAGCCCGGCGCGAGGTGCGTAGTCTGCGGGAATGGTGTGGCTGGTCATAAATAAGCTAAAAATATTTTGATGTTTGTTGGAGCGTTTCGAAACACGAGTGCGTCGTTTTTGTCTTGAGTCGGTCAGCGCAGATAACTAGAGGTAGCGTTGTACGATGGGCCAGATTTCGTCGGCGCTATCGACATAATGGTCGGCTTGCCATTGGCGGCTATCCTCGTCAGCGGGAATATAACCGTAGTTGACGGCAATCGTCTTCATACCGGCATTGCGCCCACATTCAATATCGCGCAAGTGATCACCTATATAGATCGCTTCAAACGGTTCGCAGCCAGTTTGTTTACAGGCCAGATACAGTGATTCGGGATGGGGCTTGCGCTGCTGAACGTGCTCGGGGGCCAATACACAGCTGGGTTCGCTGGCAAAACGAAACTGCTTTACCAGTGGTTCGGTCAAAGGCCAGGGTTTATTGGTTACTATGCCCCAGGCGAGCCCTCGGCTTTGCAGGCTGTCGATAAGCTGTTCTATACCGGCAAATGGCGTAGTGTGTTGATTGAGCTTAGCCATGTAGTGTTCTAACAGGCGCTGGCGCAGGGGCTCGATACGCTTGTCGTTATCGTTGAGTTCGTAGCCGGCTTTGACCAGTGCATAAGAGCCTTCACTGACAATGTTGCGCGCAATGTTCAGGGCAAGGGGCTCGAGGCCATCTTCTTGCATAATACTGGCAAGCGCTGCGCTCAAGTCCTGTGCGGTATCGAGCAGGGTGCCGTCCAAATCAAAAAAAACTGCTCTTAAAGCCATTTAATAAGTCTCTTTTCGTGCGCGGAGCACGTAGTTTACGCTGCTGTCTTCGGCGTTGAGGTAGAAGCTTTGCGAGAGCGCCCGATAACTTATGCCACTGATATCTTCAACGCAAAGCCCGGCTTGGCGAAGCCAGCAACAGAGCTCGGCCGGCTGAATAAACTTGCTGTATTCGTGCGTGCCTTTGGGCAATAGCTTGAGCATGTACTCGGCGCCGAGAATGGCAAAGGCATAAGCTTTTGGGTTGCGGTTAATGGTCGAGAAATACAGGTAGCCGCCGGGCTTGACCAGGGCGCTGCAGGCTTTAATGGTCGACAGCGGATCGGGTACGTGCTCAAGCATTTCCATGCAGGTCAATACATCAAACTGTTCGGCGTGCTGTTCGGCAAAGTCTTCAGCGGAGCATTGCTGGTAGTTAATGTCGAGCTGGCTTTCGAGCGCGTGTAAGCGGGCGACTTCAAGCGGCGCGCCGCCCATGTCGAGCCCGCAGACTTTAGCCCCGCGCTGGGCCAACGCCTCGCTGAGCAGGCCGCCACCACAGCCGATATCGATAATACGTCGGCCCGCGACGGGGCTGCCCGCATCGACATAATTAGCTCTGACGGGGTTCATTTGATGCAGAGGCTTGAATTCGCCTTCCGGGTCCCACCAGCGACTCGCCATACGTTCAAATTTGCGAATTTCTTGAGGGTCGACGTTTTGTGCGCTCGAGTCAGACATTGACGACTTTCTCTCTCCATTGTTGAGCGGTATTGACTAGCTGTTCTTGATTGATACGTGTGAGCACGCCGTTTTCTAGCAGCCTCTGACCCGCGACCCAAACATCACTCGCGCGGCAGTGACTGTAGACAATTTGGCTGACCGGATTATACATAGGCTGTTGAGCGAGACCGCTTAAGTCAATAGCACATATATCCGCCGCCTTGCCTAGCTCCAGCGAACCGCAGACTTTGTCCAGGCCCAGCGCTTTAGCGCCGGCCATGGTGGCCATGTAGAGCGCCTGGTGAGCGTGTACGGCGCTGGCGTTACCACTTTCAACTTTGGCTAACAGCGCCGCTTGGCGCATCTCGCTGAGCATATTTAGGCCGTTATTACTCGCAGCGCCATCGGTGCCGAGCGCGACGTTGACGCCCGCGTCGAGCAGCCGAGTGACTGGGCAGGCGCCGCTGGCAAGCTTCATATTTGAGTTCGGGCAGTGGATAACATGCGCACCGCTGTTTTGTAGCAGTGTTATATCCCCGTCATCGACTTGTGTCATGTGCACACACTGGCTCAGCGGCGATAACAGTCCCAGCTCGGCGAGCCGTTGACTGGGCCTCATGCCGCTGTGCTTGAGGGCTTGCTCGACTTCGTCAGCGGTTTCGTGCAGGTGAATTTGTAAAGGTATTTGCAGCTCTTCGGCAAGTGTTACCACCTTGCGCAAGCTTTCATCGCCAACGGTATAGGGGGCGTGGGGGCCAAACGCGACGCCGATGCGATCAGACGAGCGGTAGCGATCGTGCAAGCTCAAGCCCTTGTGTATCGCTTCTTCAGGCCCGGATGCCCAAGCGGTGGCGAAATCGAGAATGGGGAAGGCAAGCTGGGCGCGAATACCGCTTTCCCGAGCGACTTCTGCTGCCACTTCGGGGAAAAAGTACATGTCACTAAAGCAGCTGGTGCCACTTAATAACATTTCGGCAATGGCTAATTCGGTGCCGTCGCGGACAAACGCCTCACTGAGCAAACGCGCTTCGGCCGGCCAAATGTGTTGTTCAAGCCAGGGTTGTAGTTGCAGGTCATCGGCGTAGCCGCGCAACAAACTCATGGCAGCGTGGCCGTGAGCGTTAACTAGGCCAGGTATCAACACGTGCTGTTCTAGCTCAACCAACTCGTTCACATGGTAGCGTTTGGCTAATTCTGACTGCAGAACAATGTCGATGATCTTGCCTTGGTTTATAATCAGCGCGCTGTTCTCAAGGGTGCGCCCTGTGGGAACAACGGGAATGATCCAGCTGGCGCTGACGGCGAGGTCGACTTGGTTCAAGCTCATGGCTGTCGGACTGTCTCTACTGCGTGAAGGCCCGCAAGTATACCTGAATGTTTAATGTGAGCGCGCTTCATGTCCAAGGTTATTGCTTTTAAACGCCCCAGTCCCAAAGACAAACACAAAGGCAAAACACTCTGCCGCAGTGGTTTTCACAAGTGGAAGGTTGAGACCGAGCAAAAATTTGACGTTAAACAGGGCAAGTTGGTGACGGTACTGCTCTGTACACGCTGTGGTGAACGCAAACATAAGTTAATTTGATGACTACTGAAAAAAAAGAAACAACCGGGCTTGGTGAGGATTTAAATCAAGGTCTTAATCGCGAGTGCGCCAAAATACCGTGGGCCGAGCTGCAGCGCTTTTTTGCCTCGGGTATTGCTGTGCAAGTTGATAAAAGTCTTGATCTGATTGAGGTCGCAGCGCTGATCCACCAAGACCGGGCGAGCGAGGTAGAGCGCTTAATGAATGATGGGCTGCTGGCCCAGGTCAGCGATACTCAAGCTCAGGCCTGGTTTGATCAACAGGCAGAGGTTTGGGCCATTGTCATCAAGCCCTGGGTACTTGTGCAAGGCATATAGTGCCGAGCATAAGCCCTCGTTGGGCGCCGCTTGGCGGCAAGCTTCAAGGCAGCTCTTGGTCTGCTGTGCTATATAGAATTAGGTCGTTTCTTTATAAGCGGCGAGTAATTCAGTGCGGGAGTAGCCAGGCGCAATGTCGCGTTTTAATCATCGGGGCAGCGATGCATCGCCCCCAAATCAATCGGATAAAGTGCTTGCAGGCGGTACAAATACCGATGAGATAGCGCAAGCCTCGGCCGCTATCTGGAATTGGGATTTGCTGAAAGGCGTGCTGTCCATCAGCGACGCGCTAGCGACAATGCTCGGTTACCGTGTTGCTGAGCTATTGCCGCTGGGGGCACGGCTCCGCTCGGAACTTTGTCACCCCGAAGATAGGCAAGCACACCAGCTCAGTTTAGATACAGCCCTGAAAAGTGGTGCCTACCAGTGTGAGCTGCGTATGCAGCACAAACTAGGGCACTGGCTTTATGTCAGTGAAAGTGCTGTTGTCAGCAAGCGAGATGAGCAAGGTCAAGCCATACATATTATCGGCTCTGTGCTCGATATCAGCGCTCGTGTGCAGCAGCAGAGGGCCTTGCTGCGCCACCGGGATCTGTTTGAAATCATGAGTGAGCACGGCCGCATAGGTGGCTGGGAGCTCGATCTTGTTGCGCAAAGTATCTACTGGTCGCCGATGACCCGGCGTATTCACGAGGTTGACGATAACTTCGTGCCCGAAGTCGAGACTGCCATTAATTTTTATAAAGCGGGGCAAAGCCGAGATACCATACGTCACTTGGTTGATATTGGTATCAATCAAGGCAAACCCTGGAGTGTTGAGCTGCAGCTGGTGACCGCAAAAGGCCGAGAGATTTGGGTTGCTGCCACCGGCGCGGCAGAGTTTGACCAAGGCCGCTGTGTTCGACTCTACGGCTCGTTTCAAGATATCGATGAACGCAAACGCACTGAGCGTGCGATTTTTGAAGCCAAGGAGCAGGCCGAGCAAGCAGCGCGCGCGAAAAGCGAGTTTTTAGCGATGATGAGTCACGAGATTCGTACACCGTTAAATGGCGTGCTGGGCATGCTGAGCCTGTTGCAGCGCAGCAACTTAGACTCCGAACAGCAGCGAAAAGCTCACATCGCGCGCAATAGTGCAGAGAGCCTGCTGCAAATAATTAACGACATCCTCGATTTCACCAAGGTTGATGCTGGTCATCTCGACTTGGTTGACAAAGATTTTGACTTAAGCAACTTACTCGACGACGTATGTGCGGGTATGGCGCTTCGCGCTGCGGAGAAAAAACTAGAGCTGGTGATCGACCAGTGTGAAGTAGAACAAAGCTTGGTGCGCGGCGATGAAGGGCGCCTGCGCCAGGTCTTGGTTAACTTAATAGGCAACGCGATTAAATTTACCGCTGAGGGTGAAATTCTGCTGCGTGCGCGCCTCAACCGAGCCGGGCAGAGTTTGCTGCTCGATATCGATGTCTGCGACACAGGCATAGGCATTGCTAAAGCTCAGCAAGCACACTTGTTTCAGCCTTTTACGCAAGTAGACAGTTCGCTGACACGAGCCTACGGAGGCACAGGGCTGGGTTTGGCAATCAGCTACAAGCTGTGTCGCTTAATGGGCGGCGATCTCAGTGTCGATAGCGAAGAGGGCAGTGGTGCAACCTTTAGTTTCAGTGTTGAGCTAAGAGCTGCCGAGCTCGAGAGCAAAACGCAGGCTCAGGTCGACTTGCAGCTGTGTGATGTGCTGTTAATTCTTGCCAACCCGCGTGCGCGATCGACCCTGGAGCGTCAATTTGGTCTGTGGGGAGCCAGTGTTACCGCGGCGGATTCTTATGAGCTGGGCCTGGCTCTGGCGACTGCGATGGGGCGCAAACAGCCTTATGCGTTGGTCTTGGTTGAGGGCAGTTTAAATGACGGCAGTGCGGAAGCGTTTGCTTACAAGTTTCGCCAGATTGAGTTTTTAAAAAGCTCGCCGCTGGTATTGCTTAACCCCATCAACGACGGCTTTGCTGAAAAGCACCTCGAGGCGATGGGCTATCGCATGCACCTGCCCAAGCCAATTACTCGCCGCGACCTGCACAAAGCGCTTGCCTTGATTGATCTAAGCGCGCCAACCCTGCTGAGCCCGGAGTCAACAAGCAGTTTTGATGAAAACATCCTGCTCGTGGAAGACAATCACGTCAATCAAGAGGTTGCGCTGATGATGCTCGAAGACCTGGGCAAGAGTGCAACGGTTGCGCAAAATGGTCGCGAGGCCCTGGGTTTGATGCAGGGCGCAGACGAGCACAGGCCCTATACGATGGTGCTGATGGACTGTCAGATGCCGGTGATGGATGGTTATGAGGCAACCAAAGCTATTCGCGGCGGTGAGGCCGGCGAGCGCTACCGCCGCGTACCGATATTAGCGATGACCGCCAACGCAATGAAAGGCGACAAAGAGAAGTGCCTAAACAGCGGCATGGATGATTATCTGGCGAAACCATTTGATGAACAAGAGCTTGCTGAGTTGATCTCGCGCTGGTCAACACCCGCTTCAATACATGACTGACCTGTCATTAGTTACTTGGGTGTGTGCCTCGCCGTCATAACACCCGCCGCCACTGCATCGACACCACGTTTATATGCTTTCTCTTGTTAGATAAATCCAGCACAATAATGATAAGCTATGAGGTACATAGGTTTTTATAGCTGTTGTTAATTTAGCTGCCAGCTTATAGTGAATTCACTGTTTCTTACCACGAAGTCTAGGAGTTTAAGATGTTGCAGAACAAAGAAGGTCAGCGTGTTCCCGTTTGTGCTTTTCCCGTGCGAGTTAACAATGAATGGCAGCAGTGGACAAGCGATGGCTTGTTTGCAGGAAAAAAAGTCATTGTCTTTGCGTTGCCCGGCGCTTTTACGCCAACCTGTTCGTCAACGCACCTGCCGCGTTACAACGAGCTTGCGCCAGTGTTTAAGCAACACGGTATTGACGAGATTATCTGTTTAAGTGTCAATGACACCTTTGTTATGAATTCGTGGGCCGGTGATCAACAGGCTGACAATATCCGTTTTCTGCCCGATGGCAATGGTGATTTTAGCGAGGGCATGGGCCTGTTGGTCGATAAGAGTGATATAGGTTTTGGCAAGCGCAGCTGGCGCTACTCTATGCTTGTGAACGACGGCGTGATTGAAAAAATGTTTATTGAGCCCGAAGAACCAGGCGATCCGTTTAAGGTAAGTGACGCCGACACCATGCTGAATTATCTGGCGCCTGAAGCCAAGCTTCCCGCTCGTATCTCGCTGTTCACCAAGCCGGGTTGTCCGCACTGCTCACGTGCAAAGGATGCTCTGGCTGCCAGGGGGTTGAAGTACGAGGTCATCGAGCTCGGTCACGATGGTCTCAGCTATAGCTCGCTTGCTGCCGTGACCGGGCAGGGCACAACCCCTCAGGTTTATGTCGATGGTCAACGTATCGGCGGCGCTGATGAGCTTGAAGCCTGGCTCGCCGAGAACAATTAAACACGCTGCGATTCTCCCGAGTAAAAAGCCGGCAGCGGCTGCGCTGCCGGCTTTTTACTGTGCCGGGCTCTGGCTATAATGTCATTTTTTTAATGGGGTTAGGGGCCTGCAATGGCGAAATCTTTACAAGAGCAACTGATGGGCGCAGGCCTGATCGATCAAAAAAAAGCCAAAAAAATCAAAAAAGATCAGAGCAAACAAGCCCATGCCAAGGTCAAGGCCGGGCTTAATCAAGAGAGTGATGCCCAGCGCAACGCGCGCGAAGCTCAAAAGCAAAAGCAGCAAAAAGATAGAGAGTTAAACGCCGCGAAGAAAGCAGAAGCGGAGCAAAAGGCCATCTTTGCTCAAGTTAAGCAACTGGTCAATCACTACAAAATTAAAGACCGCAAAGGCGAGTTGGAGTTTAATTTTGTCGATGGTTCGACGGTTAAAAAACTCTTGTTAAACCGCGATAGTTTTGAAAAGTGCAGCCGGGGATTAATCAGTGTTGTGAGCCTGGATGGCCGCTATGAGCTGGTGCCAAGACCCATCGCTGAAAAAATTCGCGAGCGCATGCCGGAACTAATCATCGTTGATAATTATCGAGCGAAAGAGTCGGCTGGCACTAACGTTGCCGCCACTGGCACTGCGTCGCCGGAAAGCGATGCAGGTGAAATAAGTGACGAGGATTATTACGCGCAGTTTGAGATCCCTGATGATTTAATGTGGTAAAACCTGGGTTCGCAGTGTGTTGGCCTAGCTTTGTCTGGCTTTAGCTTAAGTAAGAGAGCTTAAGTTTAGTGCCCAGGTTTTAGTATTTTTAGTTGTTTTTAGTTGTTTCTTTGACTTCTTACAGCTCGTATCGGCGTATTTGCGCTAGTCTCGTTAGCCTTTCAGTAAAAAAGAGTTGAGGCTTCATTGGCGTTTTCATTAAAACAAGCGATTGCTGCGACGCCCACGCCTTTGGCGGGCCTTGCTCTTGGTATTGTGGCTTTAGGTTTTGTTGTCGAGCGGCGCCTTGCGCTTAGCGCAGCTTATCGTGCCTCTGCCGAAGGGTTTGTGCAACACAGCGCCGCGCTGATTTCGACGGCGCTAATTGCTTTGATCGTTATTAAGTTTCTACTTAAACCTCGTTTGTTGAGCAGTGAGTTAGCACACCCAATTATCGGTAGCGTGGTGCCGACCCTGGCCATGAGCTTGATGTTAATCTCCGCCGCAGTCGGGCATTTTTGGCCCTGGCTTGCGGTGGAATTGTGGTATAGCGCAGTCTTTTTACACTTGCTTTTGCTGCTAATTTTTTTGTGGCATCAGCTGCGCGGTTTTTTATTGAACAATATGGTGCCGAGCTGGTTTGTACCGCCTATTGGTGTGGCCGTAGCGGGTTTGACTTGCCCGAGTCCGGCCGAGCAGGAGCTGGCGCGATACATAGTCTATTTTGCGATGGCTTGTTTTGTTGTCATGATGGTACCCATGCTTCACCGCTTAATTTTTGCCGAAGAAGTGGTTGATGCGGCCAAACCGACCATCGCCGTATTGGCCGCGCCGGCAAGTCTACTGCTTGCAGCATATTTAAATGTTGAACCTGAGCCGTCTTTGGTCTTGGTGAGCTCTCTGCTCGGTATTGCCCTGCTGATGACCTGCTTAATTTATCTCGCATTTTTCCATTTGTTGCGCCTGCCATTTAGTCCGGCCTATTCAGCGTTTACCTTTCCAATGGTGATCAGCGCCAGTGCTCTGCAAGCCGCTGCGGCCTATGTGCATACTAAAAACCCAGCCGAAGCCGAGCTCTTGCAGGTGTTGGCGGATATCGAGTTGTTAATCGCCGTCGCTGTAGTTGTTTATGTGGCTGTGCTTTATTTAAGAGCTTTTTGCCTGCAACTTAGCCGTGGTTTAAGTTTTGAACCCAAGTGAAGGCTTTAACAAAAGATTTAGTGTTGATAAAAAGCTAGTAACAGTAGCGACTCGCTGTATCCGCTTTGCGGTCTCAACGCGAGTTTTATCTCTGATATCTGCTTTTAGTCATTAGAGGATTAACTGGGGGTGGTTCGATGTTAGTGAAAAAAATAGTGGTGTTGTTATCACTGTTGCTGGTTTGCAGTGTCAGTATTGCTCAAAGCTCGGTGTGGAAAGTCGAAAAACCTGGCAGGGTTTTGTACCTTGCGGGCACGATGCATTTATTAGAAGCGAGTGATCACCCGTTACCGTCTTCTTATGAAAAGGCCTATGCCGCCGCAAGCGTTGTGGTGTTCGAAACGGATCTGACTCAGGCAAATAGTGCCGAGGCTCAAATGAAGATAATGCAGGCACTGATGGCCAGGCCTGGAAAGACGCTTGAACAAGTACTCAAAGCTAAGACTTACCGCGCAGTTGAAAACTATTTTTCCGAACGGGCTTTACCGCTGGCTTCGTTCACGGGTTTGAGCGCTTCGGGTTTGAGTTTGACAATGATTTCACTCGAATTGCAGCGCCTGGGCTATCAGGCGGCTTTTGGTGTTGATCAGTATTTTCAGGACAAGGCAATCAATGATAATAAGATAAGCATGTCTTTAGAGAGCTTGGATTTTCAAATTGGCATGCTGGCTAATTTGGGAGAGGGCAAGGAGGATGAGATCATTGAATATACCCTGTCCGATTTGGCTCGTCTCCCCGCCTATGTTGCCGATCTAAAGGCAGCGTGGCGCAAAGGTGATTTAGCGGGCATCGAAAAAGAGAGTATTGTCGAGCTGCGAGAGCAATTCCCTGACATCTATAGGCGGCTACTACTTGAACGAAACCAGCACTGGCTGCCTCAGATTCACGCGATGTTAAATACTCAAGAGGTCGAGTTGGTACTTGTTGGCGCTGCCCACCTAGCAGGCAGCGACGGCTTACTTCAGGCCTTAGAGCGTTCGGGAGCCAAGCTCACTCAAATGCCTTAGAGTATTTGCCTGCTTTCGACGGGCCTCATTATTCCTCTTAGTGAGACCCGTTACTTTAACAGCTTGCCCTAAGGTGGCTGCAAAGAGCATAAAATAATACTTATTAGAATGCTTACAGCGCGGCAATTTTTTCTTTTTGTTCGCCAAGCTTGGCAAAAGCACTTTCCTGCTCTGCCAAACGATCGCGCTCTTTCTGCACAACTTCAGCCGGCGCATTATCAACAAACTTCGCGTTGCTGAGTTTGCCTTTCAGGCCGCCGATATTTTTCTCAAGCTTGGCCAGTTCTTTATCCAAACGGGCAAGCTCGGCGTCTTTATCGATCAGGCCGGCAAGTGGAACATGAACTTCTAAGTCACCAACCAAAGCTGTCGCAGAAAGCGGTGCTTGTTCACCGCTGCTTACCCAGGTGACGCTTTCGAGCGAAGCAAGTTTGCTCAAAAACGCTTCGTTGCTTTCGAGGCGGCGTTTGTCTTCGCCTGAACCATTAACAAAATAAACATTCAGCTGTTTGGAAGGGCTAACATTCATTTCGCCGCGAATACCGCGAATACCGACAATGACATTTTGCAGCCATTCAACATCGGCGAGGGCTTGCTCGTCAATCTTCGACTCGTCGGCCTCGGGGTAGGGTGCAAGCATCAGCGTATCACCTTCAGCGCCAGCCAGGGGTTTAACACGCTGCCAGATTTCCTCGGTAATAAATGGCATTAGCGGATGAGCCAGACGCAAAGTGGCTTCCAGTACACGCACCAGTGTCTGACGAGTACCGCGCTGAACCGCTTCGCTGGCATTCTCATTCCACAGCACTGGCTTGGTCAGCTCAAGGTACCAATCGCAGTAATCTTTCCAGATAAAGTCGTACAGAGCCTGACTGGCAAGGTCGAGACGATAGCTGCGGAAGCCTTCGTGAACAGCTTTTTCAGCTTGCTGCAGCTTGGCCATAATCCAGCGATCAGCCAGAGTCAGTTCTACTTCACCACCGTCCTGACCGCAGTCTTTATCTTCGGTGTTCATAAACACGTAGTTCGACGCGTTCCACAGCTTGTTACAGAAGTTGCGGAAACCTTCGATACGGCCAACGTCGAAGTTGATGTCGCGACCGGTAGAGGCGAGTGAATAATAGGTGTAACGCAGGGCGTCAGTTCCGTAACCGGCGATGCCGTCCGGGAACTCTTTGCGTGTTTGTTTTTCGATTTTGGTCTTGAGCTTCGGCACCTGCATGCCTGCGGTGCGTTTTTGTACAAGACTCTCAAGGTCGATACCGTCGATCAGATCGATCGGGTCGAGTACGTTGCCCTTGGACTTCGACATTTTCTGACCGTGACTGTCACGCACCAGACCATGCACATAAACCGTGTCAAAGGGCACTTCTTTTTTGAAGTACAGGGTCAGCATAATCATGCGTGCAACCCAGAAGAAAATAATATCGAAACCAGTCACCAGTACTGAAGACGGGTGGAAGGTCTTTAGGAAGTCGGTATCTTCCGGCCAACCGAGGGTACCGAAAGTCCACAGGCCCGAGCTAAACCAGGTATCGAGAACGTCGTCGTCCTGCTTTAATACAACGTCATCGGCAATGCTGTATTTAGCGCGAACATCTTGTTCGTCACGGCCAACATAAACTTTGCCGTCTTCGTCATACCAAGCCGGAATACGGTGACCCCACCACAGCTGACGGCTGATGCACCAATCCTGAATATCGCGCATCCACGAGAAATACATATTCTCGTACTGCTTCGGTACAAAATTAATATCGCCACCCTCAACCGCTTTAATCGCTTCGTCGGCCAAAGGCTGGGTTTTTACATACCATTGGTTAGTCAGGTAAGGCTCAATCACAACACCGCTGCGGTCGCCGCGCGGAACTTTTAATTTGTGATCGTCGATTTTCTCGAGCAGGCCGAGCTCTTCCAGGTCGGCAACAATCTTCTTACGCGCATCAAAACGATCGAGGCCCTGATAAGCTTCAGGCACACTCTTGTTCATGGTGGCGTCGTCGGTGAAGACGTTGATCATCGGCAGGTCGTGACGCTGGCCAACTTCGTAATCGTTAAAGTCATGCGCAGGGGTGATCTTCACACAGCCGGTACCGAACTCTGCATCGACGTAGTCGTCGGCAATAATTGGAATTTCACGGTCGGTTAAAGGCAGTTTAATAAACTTGCCAACGAGATCTTTGTAGCGCTCATCTTCAGGATTCACCGCAACCGCAGTATCACCGAGCATAGTTTCAGGACGAGTGGTTGCGACAACGAGGTGACCACTGCCATCGGCAAGCGGATAGCGGAAGTGCCACATATGGCCGTTTTCTTCTTCGCTAATGACCTCAAGGTCGGAAATTGCAGTGTGCAGTTTCGGATCCCAGTTTACGAGGCGCTTGCCGCGATAAATCAGGTCGTCTTCGTAGAGACGAATAAATACTTCTTGTACGGCTTTATAAAAACCTTCATCCATCGTGAAGCGCTCGCGGCTCCAGTCCGGAGAGGCGCCGAGGCGGCGCAGCTGACGGCAGATATTGCCACCGCTTTCTTCTTTCCACTTCCATACACGGTCGATGAATTTGTCGCGACCGAGTTCGTGGCGATTGGTGCCTTCGGCATCAAGCAGGCGCTCAACAACCATTTGCGTGGCGATGCCCGCGTGGTCAGTACCGACTTGCCACAGGGTATTGCAGCCTTTCATACGGTGGTAACGAATCAGCGCATCCATGATGCTTTCCTGGAAACCGTGACCCATGTGCAGGCTGCCTGTCACATTTGGTGGGGGGATCATGATGCTGTAGGGCTCTCCTTCACCACTTGGGGCGAAGTAGTTTTTCTCTTCCCATTGCTGATACCACTTGCTTTCAATCGAGGAGGGCTGGTAGGTCTTGTCCATCGTGTACTGACTTTTTAAATGTAATTTAAGCGTAAATAGTTAACACAGGCGACGCCTCTGGCGTTTACCTGCAAAAAAACGGGAAATTATAGCACGGCCTAGCGCATGTGCTGCCGGGCTGTGTTGCAGATTTATCGCAAATTTCTAGCTGTTAATCTGCAGCAAAGCCCCCATTTGTAGAGCTTAGTTTGGCGTTGGCAGTTGCATCCAGGCGTCTAAGAAGCGCGCTTGAAGCTGTTCACTATCATTTGCGCTGGTTTGCATCCATAGGCACGCAAGGGTCTCGGCGTCGGGTAAGGCTGCTTTGGCGCCTTGCTGAAGTTGTTGCATCTGATATTGCATGCGCAGGTTGCGGTCACTCTCTGGGCTTTCGTTGCCGGCGAGAACTTCTGCCTGAATGCACAAAAGGCGTACATCGTCCACATTGTTTTCAGTCGCTGGTTGCGCATTGAGCCAAGTTATCAGGGCATTGCGGGCCGTTTTGGGCAGCTCCGAGTTTGCCGCGAGTGTCTCTTTGAAATCGTGCAGTTTTTGTTTGTCTTCAGTCGCCTCGGCGAGTTGATTGGCCTGCTGCTTGAGCTCAAACATTTTTTGCCAGTGGTGCAGCTGTTTACTGTGTTTGTCTTGGTTTAGGCGCTGCTCAATGTTTGAGCATGCTGTGTTAAAGGCGGCCTGGAGCTGGCGCTCAGAGCGGCCATCTGCGTGTTCAATCGTTTGAAATTGTTGTTGCAGGGCATCGAGTTCCTGGCTCTTTTTAAGCAGGGCCTCGGCGTCGAGCTCTAGCCATGTTTTGATTTCATCAATTAATGCTTGAGCTTGCTGGCGCGCCTCTTTCTCTGCTTGTTTTTTATCGTCGCGTTCGGCATTGCGGCGCTCAAAAATACGATCGCAAAGCGCGCGAAATTCCGCCCATAATTGGCGCTCATCGCGCTGCGCGCAGCGGCCCAGCTTTTGCCATTGCTTTTGAAAAAACTGGGCTTTGTCGATGGCGCCGGCCAGGTCTTCTTGTTCCACCATTGGCGCAAGCGCTTTTATTAGTCGCTCTTTTTCAGCTTTGTTCTGTGCCCACCACTCGTTCAGCTGTTGCTGAATAGGCTCAATGGCAAGCTTAAATACTTGTTGCAATTGCTTGTGTTGCTCGCGCGGTAGTGGGCGCAAGGCGCGTTCACTTTGTCTGGCGTTGTTCAGTAATTTCTCTACCGCTGACCAGTCGGCGCGCTGCCAGTCATATTGCTGATAATAAGTTTGCAGCTGTTCGCTTAAGGCTTGGTGCTCTTTGGCTTTTTGCTGGCGTTCGGCATCAAGCTCGCCGTAGTGTTTTTTGCAAACCTCGTAAGCTTGGTCTGCTTTTTCTTTAAACGTTTCCCACAGTTCTTGATACTGACCGTCACTGCCTTTGCTCAGGCTTTTCCATTGGTTTTGCAGCTGGCGAATTTTCTCGGCTTGTTGCTCAGCGTTTAACGGTTGTTCCGCCAGAGCACCAATCTGTTCACACAGCGCTTCTAATTTGGGGCGCGTAGTGTAGGCGTGCCAGTCGGCGAGCTTGCTTAATTCCTGTTCGACTTTTTCTATTTGTTTGCTTAAGTAGCGAGAGTAGGGCCCAAACGTTTTTGTGTACTTTTCTAGCTCGCGTTCAGCTTCATGGTGCAGCGCGTTGGCGCGTTTTAGCTGGCCGTTGCGCGCGGCGCTACCGCATTTACGCAGGGTTTTTAAAAGCTCGTCTTCGGCGGCGTGCTTCAGCTTTAATTGCTTTTTTTGTTCTTGTTTGGCTTGTTTTTGCTCAAGCTCTTTGGCAGCCGAAGCTTGCAGGTCTTCGCTGTCGCTTGTCTCGGCGGTGTTGTCGTGCGCTGTTTGTTGCGCGGTCTCGGCGTTTTCTTGTTGCTGTTGTTGAGCAAGCTTGGCGGTCTCATTTACCTGTTGCTGCGCCTCGAGCTCTTCTGCCGTGCTCAAGGTGTTTTGACATTGCTTAATTAGCTCGTCGATGTGCTGCTCGCTGGTGCCGGCTATGCCTAACGCTTGCAGTTGGCTAAAGCGCCGCTGTAAGCGCTCAAGTTCTGCGCGGTAGTCTTTGCCAAAGCTTCGTTTTGTGTGAGATTCCAGCTCTGCGATCAATTTTTGAATATTGGCCTGGTGCTGGGTGTTTTTTTTCTGTTCGCTTTTAATGGCGTCCAGTTTGTCGCGAACCTGGCGGAAGTGCTGCTTGTCATGGTTGCGCAGGTGTTTTTCGAGTTGACGCAGCAAGTCGTAGTTATTGACTTGCTCAATTAATACCGTGCGCTGCGCGCCAGCGTTGCTCAGGCACAATTCGTAGCACGTTTGTTCGGTGAGTTTTTCAACGCAGCGACGAGCCGGTTCGTCATTTTTACAAAGCGCGTAAATGGCGAGTTTTTGCTCAGTTTTTTCCAGGCCTTGACCCACAAAGTCGGCAGTTAGCTCGCCGCTGTCAATCTTGTTGGCGAGTATCTTGCGAGCATGTTTTTGTTGTGCGCCGCTTGTGCAGCTGTGCTCGAGTAGCGTTTGATCACTGAGAGGTTCAACCGGGGCGACAGTTTGTTTAGCTGTCTGGGGCTTGGCTGTTGTCGTTTGAACAGTTTTTTGCCCGAATAGTCGCTTGAGTAGTTTCATTGGCGTAAAGCAGCGTTAGTAAAAGTGAGCACGAAGCATACTTATTCTTTTCGGGCTTTCCAATACTTCACTGCTTTAGTCGCTTTTTGTTTGCTTCTCTTGTATGCGCTGTAACAGCAACTCGCGCAAACGGCGCTCGATTACGGGCATAAATTCAGTCACAAGCTGGTCGATGACTTCGTCATGATCGTGATTGACAGTTTTTTCCGCGATATTGAGTTCGCTATAGTTGTTGGCTTGCTGCCCTTGAATCTCGTTGATGATGTCCCGGTGTTTGCCCAGGCGTTCGCGAATATGCGGCGGTAAAAAAGGGTTTTCTTCCGCGGCGGGGCGGGCATCGCTGCTGCTTTTGGCGGCTTTGTTTATAGCGCCAAATGTGGTGGTGACACTTCGGGCGATTGGGCTCATTGCTTGGCTGGCATCGTCAAATATAGATACTTGTGTTTGCAGATCACCGTCAGGGCCGGTTTTTTGTATGTGGGGGGGCATAGCGAGCTTGTCGTCTTGAGTTTTAGCTGGCCCGCCCCGCGCAACAAGATCGGGTGCCTCGTCGGCTGATTCGGCGCGAGCTAGGCTGTCCAGATCGAGCTCGTCTTTATCTGCGCGAGTGAGCCGCTCGAGTTCGGATTCGAGTTCGGCGTCGAGGCGTGCCTTTTGCTCGTCTGTAGTTTCGTCTGCAGGCTCTAATTCCAGCTCGAGGTTTTGTTCTTCAAATGCGCCTTGTGTGGCGAAGCTGTTGTCACCATCTTCACTGTTGTCGGCAACCGCTGTCAGCGTAGGAATGGCATCAATATCGGCGTCGCTGCCGAGAAAATCTCGGATGGATTCAAGCTCTTGCAGCAGCTCATCTTTGGAAGGTTTGTTTTTGCTCATCTAAACGTGTGGTCCCTGCGCGAAGTGATGTTATAAAGCTCGCCGACACGCAACAGTTTGTTGCTGCCTGGTGCGCACACGGCCGTGTGTGGCGTCGGGCTTATTTGTTGATCATCGTGTCAGTGTTTGCGTTAGCCGCCCCGGTTAGAGGCTTGTTACTACTTTTATCTTACTGCAAGTTTAGTAATTCAGCTTGTTAGTCTCAATAGGGTAGCCGCGCTCTTTAAAAAAGCCGTAGTGTTTGCGGGAGGCTTGCAGCAGCGCTGGCTGTTGATTGACGACTTGCGCAAAGCGCTTGAAACGCGCAAACCACGGCGGCAATTGTGTGGCTAAGTTCAGCAGCACATCGTGGTGCTGCTCGCAGTCCGTTGCGCCGCAGCTGATGGCGATGGGCAGCTCGCCGAGTTCATCGTCGAGTTCACCGCCAACAATGGCATGAGGCAGATAGGCCTCGGGTTTAAAGCTCCAGAGTAAATCGTCGATTTGCTCGGCGTCGGCGGCGGAGTCAACGTGTACTAAAACACGGTTGCCCTGATTAACGGCTTTCTCAATCAGTCGGCAACTGAATAATAAACGCTGTTGCTCTTGTTCCGAGCTCAATATATAGAAACTAACTCTGGTCATTCTCTCTGGTCATTCTGTATTTTAATGCTGCTCTTATTTGTTGGTACGGCGCGTGTTTATTTACGCGTTTGCCAATAAATAGTTGATCAGCAGCTCAACGGGGCGCCCGCTTGCACCTTTGTTGCCGCCGCTGTTCCAGGCTGTGCCGGCAACATCCAGGTGAGCCCAGGCGTAGGCTTCAGTGAACTTGGCGAGGAAGCACGCGGCGGTAACGCTGCCCGCTTCGCGGCCACCGATATTAGCCATGTCGGCAAAGTTACTTTTCAACTGTTTGCCGTATTCGTCCCAAAGGGGCATTTGCCAGGCGCGATCACCTGTTTGCTCACCCGCTTCGAGCAGCTGCTCGGCGAGTTTTTGGTCGTTGGCGTAAAGGCCGCTGGCGTGGCTGCCCAGTGCAATGACACAGGCGCCGGTGAGTGTGGCAATGTCAATGACGGCTTTGGGTTTAAAACGCTCGGCGTAGGTCAGCGCGTCACAGAGAATCAAGCGGCCTTCGGCATCGGTGTTTAACACTTCAATGGTTTTGCCGCTCATTGAGGTGACAACGTCGCCGGGTTTGCTGGCATTGCCTGCAGGCATGTTTTCTGCGGCGGCAACTATGCCAACTACGTTCACTTTGGCATCCATAGCCGCCAGTGCTTTGATACAACCAAAAACGGATGCAGCGCCGCACATATCAAATTTCATTTCATCCATGCCGGCGCCGGGCTTAAGGCTAATGCCGCCGGTGTCAAAGGTGATGCCTTTGCCGACTAATACGCTGGGTTTACCCGTGCTTTTGCCTTTGTACTCAAATACGATAAAACGCGGCTCTTCGCTACTTGCTTTGGCGACCGATAAAAACGAGCCCATTTTAAGGCGCTCAATGGCTTTAAGGCCGAGTACTTTAACGCTGAGTTTACTTGAGCTCTGCGCAAGTTCTTTGGCTTTGTCACCGAGTATTGCCGGCGTGCAGTAGTTGCCGGGCAGGTTGCCGAGCTCGCGGCACAAGTTTAAGCCCGAAGCCAGGGCCTGGCCCTGCTGCAAGCCGCTGCGTAATTCGCGGGTTTGCTTGGTATTGTGGCTGGCCAGTACGACTCGCTTTAGATCGGGTGCGGGCGCGCTTTTACTGAGCGTGCTGTCGTAATTGTACGCCGCGTAGTCAAGGCTCTTGCTCAGCGCTGCAGCGAAGTGGCTGTCGCCGCCGAACAGGTCGATGGCGGCTTGGTCGGCAAATACCTGGATTTCTTTGCTTGGGCTTTTTACTAAAGCGGCTGCGGCCTGGCTTAACGACTGGTTTAATTTAACTGGCGCGACGGTTTCGCCGCCGACAGAAATAAGGCACAGATGCTGGATTTTGCCCTGCTCAAGCAAACTAAGTTGCTGGGGCTTGCCGTTTTTGAGTTTTTTCTGCTTTTGCAGCTGGCCAAAATAGCCTTCGGCCTTAAGGTCTAGCGCCTTACTTTGCTCGCCAAATTGTTTGCCGGCAGTGATAACAACCACGCTCTCGGCCTTAGTGCTATCAATGTTTAAGACCTTAGTGCTGTACACAAAACTCATACTTGTCTCCCTAAAGATTTAGCGGCGCAGCATACCACAGTGACTAAGCCCGATATAGAAAGTGTTTTAGCCATTTATTTTATAGGGCAGTGGCCCTAAAATAGCGCACGCTGCACGCTTGCTTCAGGGCCATCCGTTGATTATTTTTCGTTATCTCGCTAAAGAAGTGCTGGCCTCAATGTTTGCGGTTAGCCTGGTACTTTTACTGATTATTATCAGTGCTCGTTTTGTTAGTTATCTTGCCGAAGCCGCCGCCGGTGGTTTGGATGCCGGCATCTTGCTCACGCTTATGGCCTTTCGCCTACCTGCGTATCTTGAATTGATTCTCCCTTTGGGCCTGTTTATTGGCATTATGATGGCTTATGGGCGCATGTATATGGACAGTGAAATGACTGTGCTGAGCGCCTGTGGTGTGTCCGAAAATCGCCTGCTGTGTTACACCTTAATCACCGCATCGCTGGTTGCGGCGCTGGTGGCTATTTTTAGTTTACTGCTTGGCCCGGAAGGTGTTCGCGCTTCAGAAACACTGTTAGCTGAGCAGCGCAACCGCACCGATTTTGAGACGATTAAACCGGCTCGTTTTCACGAGCTGGATATTGGCTCGGGGGTTAGCTACGCCGAATCCATCAGCGCCGATAAAAAACGCTTGAGCAAGGTGTTTATGGCTCAGCTGCCGCCTGAGGGCAGCGGTGAAGCGCCGAGCATCGTTATGGCCGAAAGCGGTGAAACCATCGTCGATAGAGAGCTCGGGCGCAAATACCTGCTGTTAAAAAATGGCCGCCGTTATGTCGGCAGCCCCGGTGATGGCAATTATGAAGTGGTGGCTTTTGATGAGTTTGCCCAGCGCCTGCCGGATCAGGACTTCAGTGTAAAAGCGCAAAAAGACACCGACGCGATGACAACCGCCGCGCTGTGGCAGGCCGATAGTGCCGAGGCCAAGGCGGCGCTGCACTGGCGCTTGAGTTTGCCTGCGCTGGTTTTGGTGATTGCGTTGATGGCTGTGCCTCTGAGTCGCACGGCGCCGCGCAAAGGTCGCTATGGCAAGTTGGTGCCGGCGATTTTGTTGTACATGATTTACCTTGTGGCGGTCAATGCCGCGCGCGGTGCCAGTGAAAAGGGCGGTGACGCATCCATTGCAGCGCTGTGGCTCGTGCACTTTATATTTCTGGGGCTGGGTTTGTTGATGTTTTTTTGGCCGCGCTTGCGGCTGTTGGCGAAAACCAAAAATAACAAACATAGTGTGGCCGCTAGCGGAGAAAAGCAGTGAAACAGTTAAGTCGTTATGTCGGCCGGGTTGTGTTTGCGGCCATCGCCGTTGTACTGTTTGTGATTTTATCACTGGATTTAATTTCCGATCTGGTCGATCAGCTCGGTAATTTGCGGGGCAACTACGACCTCAAGGAAGCGATTATTTATGTGCTGCTTTATGTGCCGTCGAGCTGCTATGACTTTATTCCGCTGTCGGCGCTGGTCGGCTGTTTAATTGGCCTCGGCACTTTGGCAAGTTCCAGCGAACTTACCGTAATGCGTGCCGCCGGTGTCAGTGTCCGGCAGATTGTTTGGGTGGTGTTTAAGCCGGTACTGCTGGTGATTATCTGCGGCAGCTTGCTCGGCGAGTTTGTTGCGCCCTATACCGATCAATATGCCGATAGCCGCCGGGCGCTCGCTCAGGGCCATCAACGCGCTTTGCAAAGTGAAAAGGGCCTGTGGAGCAAAGAAGGGGACGAGTACATTCATATCAACGCCGTGCTGCCCAATGGCAAGCTCTACGGCATTACCCGCTTTAGTTTTGATGACGACGGGCGCTTGCTGTCGAGCAGTTTTGCCGATGCGGCAATCTATCAGGGCGATCACTGGTTTGAACAAGATGCGCAGCTGAGTCGTTTTGAAGGCAATCGTATTCAGACTAGCCGTCTCGACAGCCGTATTTGGCACAGTGAATTGAGCCCGGCGCTGCTGAATGTATTGGTGCTTAAGCCCGACGAATTGCCGATGAAAAAGCTCTATGACTACAGTGTTTATCTCGAAAAACAAGAAGTTGACGCCAGTGAATACCGCCTCGCTTTTTGGCAAAAGGCCCTGCAACCGCTGGCGACACTGAGCCTGGTTGTTATAGCAATATCGTTTATTCTCGGCCCGTTGCGCCAGGTGACTATGGGTTTTCGGGTGTTTGTTGGGGTGCTGGTGGGTTTGATTTTTCAAACCTCTCAAAAATTGCTTGGGCCTACCTCGATTATTATGGGTTTTTCACCGGCCTACGCGGTGCTGGTGCCGATACTTTGTTGTTTTATTTTTGGCTGGATATTGCTCAGGCGGGCGAACTGACCGCTTTTGAATGCTGCCAGTTATTAATCTCACTTTGTCCTAACTCAGCTACCTTTAGCTAGCTGGACCACTCGGGTATTGCTGATTCTGTCGTGCAGGCAGCAGCCATCTTTGTCGATCAGTGCCCAAAGCCAACCCAAACCAAAGGCGGCCAAGCCTAAAAAACCGGCGAGCGCGCGAATTAAGCAGGTGCTTAGTGTGAGTGTTTTGCCGTCTGCGCGCTTTAATTTTAGCCGCCAAGCCTTCATCGCGACGGTTTGTCCCACTCTGAGCCAAAAAAAACAATAAAAACCCAACACGCTTATCAGCCAGCCCAGTTGAACAATAAGGCCACCTGCGTTCGGCTGGAAATCTTTGGCTTCGCTGCCGAGTACGGCGGTAAAAATAAAAGTGACCAGGGCAAAATAGAGCAGGCTGACTGCGCACAAAATAAGGCTGTCGTAGAGTGTTGCGCACAGGCGTTTCCAGAGCTTGGCATTGCTCGGTTCGGGCGTCGGGGCGCCTTTTTGCTCGGTGGTTTTTTTGTCGCTCATAATGCTTTCAGTGAGATGCGTGGGCGCACATAGTAAAAAAAAACACAGCAAAGCGGGAGGCCTAATATTAAGAGCCCTATTAGGTTTGAAATAATGGGGCGGGGCTGCACTGAGCTGAGCCCGCGAGAATAGGCTTGGCTGCGCTTAGTTAAAGTGATAGCTGAATTTCAGTTCAACTTCGTCAGGGCCGAGACTAAGTGCGTAGTTATTGATATCGAAAAGGGCCGGGTTGTCTTTATTTGACGCTGCTGCAGTGTTTTCCGATCGCCCTTTGAGCGGGTTGAACTTGTCGATGCTCAGTTGCATTAACTTGCGCACAGCAGCGAAACCATTTAAGTGTACTTTGCGGTAGTTGCTTAACCAGAGCCTGTTTGCGTTTTGCTGAGCCGGGCTCAAGCTGTCATCACGCATCGCCTCGGCGCTTAAAAAGAGCTGCTCGTTATCCATTAACTGGGTTGGCGTTAGCGAAGCCGTGTTGCTGGAGTCTGTATGGTCAAAAGCAAAGCCAAGCGGGCTTAAGCAAAACAAGCTGATTAGAGCCAGCTGCTGTAGAGCACTGGTCAGCATTTTTTGTAGAGCTCGGCAAAGCATGTGTTTTCCTCAAAGAGTTGATGCTTTTATGCTCGGCCAAAACCCTGTTCAAAAAAAGAGCAGTACTTATATCGCTTTCTTCTTTGTTGTTCGCTCAAGGTGAGATCTTTGTCACGTTTTTCTTTGTCTTTTGTTATGCTTATGGCTGGCGAGGCTTTCGGCCGAAGTTCTTACTAACTTTTAGGGCAGTGCCGAGATTCGCTGGCACGTTTTATATTCTTTTGCTGTTTCGTGTGGCGTGTAAATATACGTATTTGATCTAACTTATTGTTGTACTTAAGCCCGGTTTTTAATGCAAATCCGATATAAGACGAGCGTCTTATTTTGTTATTTGTTTGTAAAAATCTTGCACGGCCTGGTTGTCAGCTTGGTAACTTGTGAGCTTGACGGTATAGCTTGAGCCATCTTCTTCGATATGACGAATTTGAGCGATTTGATAATTGAGTTCGGGCAGCAGGGTGATAAAGCTTTGTTTTTTATCGGGCTGATTAATGCGCTGCAGTTCAACACTCTGATAGCTTGTGCCGTTAAGTTTGTATTCGCCAGGCCCTATCACTTCAAATTGCAGATCTTTGACGCGGCTGTCTTTGGCAAATACTAGCTTGAATGTGTTTTTGCCTGCGGCCAACTCCTGTTGTAATTTAAGTTGGTAGAGCGAGGGGTCGAGAGTGCCTTCAACAAGGGCAAAATCCTTGTTTTTGTGTTTTTTGTCACTGCGGCGATAGTGGGCAAGTTGGGCTTGCCAGTCAAAGTCGATGCTTTGCTTGCTTTTTTTACCGAATACCTTGCGCTCGTAAACGTAGCGTTCGGGTTTGATGGCGCCGTTCTCAATAGAAAACTCACTGAGTTCGCGAATATAACCAAGAAAATTTGATGCATTAGCGCTTAAGCGCCAACCGTTGTCGCTTTGCTGGAGTTCGCGGGTGAGCTTTATGTTTAAACCGCTGTGTTTGCCTTCGTAGACGGCAGTAAACAGCGCAGGCTTGTCGCTGGCTGCTACATTTGCGCTGGTGAGGCACAGGCTGGCAAAACTTAAAAGCAGAGAAAAACGAAGATAAAGCGGTATAGTAAAAAGGCGCATAAATAATTTACTTGTGCTGATGTCCATGCAAGTTTGGCGTGTTCTAACTGAATTGTCGATGAACACTAGCTTGTTATCGTAAAAGGCTTGGCAAGTGCTGCGAGCGGATTAAACTGGGCCGGTTTTTTAACCTTTCTTTTGTCAATCAAGTGAGCCAGGTGAATTAAGTTCATGATCATTTTAAAGCACAGGCAAATTGCGAGCTTTCTATATATGTTGTTGTTTTTTGTTGTGGCAAGCGCAGCCCGTGGGGAGGCAGCATCACCTGGGCTTGAGTTGTATGACAAGTTGATTCAGGGGGCAATGGTTCGCGGTAAAACTGACGCCAGCGAGCTTGAAGTTCTCGGGCATACATTGAAACCGGACGAGCAGGGGCGCTTTGTTTTTGGTCTTGGTCGCGATGCAAAGCCGAGCTTGAAAATCAAACTTATCGACGCATCGGGTGCTGCGCTAAGCAGGGAATATGCTGTTGAGCAGCGCCAATACAGTGTGCAGCGCATTGACGGTGTTGAAAAAAAGTATGTTGAGCCGCCCGCTGAGGTGTTGGCGCGTATAAAAGATGAAGCTGCACGCGTGCGCCAGGCTCGCACGCTAAACAGAGATGATCGCGCGTACCAACAGAGTTTTATTTGGCCATCGGCGGGGCGAATTAGCGGTGTTTACGGTTCCCAGCGCGTTTTTAACGGCGTGCCCAAACGCCCCCACTTTGGCGTTGATGTGGCCGCGCCAACAGGTACAGCGGTGCTGGCGCCAGCTGATGGTTTGGTGAGTTTTGCCGATGCCGACCTTTATTATTCCGGTGGTACCTTAATTGTCGATCACGGCCGCGGCATTAGCTCAACATTTATTCACCTGAGCAAGTTGCACGTCAAAGACGGCGATAAAGTTAAGCAGGGGCAGCTGCTTGCCGAAATCGGCGCCACGGGGCGAGTGACCGGGCCCCACCTCGACTGGCGCATGAATTGGTTTGATCAGCGCCTGGATCCTGCGCTGTTGTTGGCGCCTGTTACGATGGGGCAAAGCGTGGGGCCGGTGGAGTAGCGGCGCTCATAAGTGTACAATCGCCGCTTTTGCGCCGAGTTGGCTTATGATCGATAAAAGTTTACTTAGTATTTTGGTTTGTCCTGTGACCAAAGCTCCCGTTGAGCTGGATGCAGATAAGGCTGAGCTCGTCTGTGTCGCCAGTGGTCTTGCCTACCCGATTCGCGACGGTATTCCGGTCATGCTTGAGTCCGAAGCTCGAGTGTTGAGTGACGAAGAAAAAGCCCAGTTTAAACACTAAGCACTTTGCGCACGGAGAGCCCGATGTCAGAGCCCAGCATATTCAGCCGTATTATGGCCGGTGAGATTCCGGCCGATATTCTCTACGAAGACGAAGACTGCATTTGCATCAACGATATTCAGCCTCAGGCACCGACTCATGTGCTGATTATTCCGCGCAAAGCGATAGCGCGCCTGGCGGATGCAACGGCGGAAGATAAAGCGTTACTTGGTGCACTGATGCTGCGTGTTGGCGATATCGCGCGCAAGCTCGGTGTCGACGATGCCTTTCGTGTGTGCATCAACAATGGTGAGCGCGCCGGTCAAACGGTGTTCCACTTACATATTCATCTACTTGCCGGAAAGAGCTTTAGTGAAGGCTCTTTGTCGATGCAGTAACTATTTAACTAAGAGTATTAGAACAATCAATGAAAAGCGCTGAGATTCGCCAGGCTTTCCTGGATTATTTCCAGTCTCAAGGTCACCAGGTGGTAGCCAGTTCTTCGCTGGTGCCGGGCAATGACCCGACTTTGCTGTTTACCAATGCCGGCATGGTGCAGTTTAAGGATGTGTTTCTCGGCAGCGATAAACGCAATTACAGCCGGGCGGCGAGCTCTCAGCGCTGTGTGCGCGCAGGGGGCAAACACAACGATCTGGAAAATGTCGGTTATACCGCGCGCCATCACACCTTTTTTGAAATGCTCGGCAATTTTAGTTTTGGCGATTATTTCAAGCGCGATGCCATTCGTTTTGCGTGGGAGTTTTTGACAAAAACCCTCGGCTTGCCTGAAGAGCGTTTGTGGGTGACGGTTCATATCAGCGACGATGAGGCCGCTGATATTTGGTTAAAAGAGATGGGGGTTAGTGCCGAGCGCTTTTCCCGTCTCGATGAAGATAACTTTTGGCAGATGGGGGATACCGGCCCCTGTGGTCCGAGTTCGGAGATTTTCTACGATCACGGTGCCGACGTACCAGGTGGCCCCCCGGGTTCTGAAAACGACGATCTAGACCGCTATATCGAGATATGGAACCTGGTGTTTATGCAGTATGAGCGCCAGTCCAGCGGTGAGCTTATTGCACTGCCTAAGCCGTCGGTGGATACCGGTATGGGGCTTGAGCGCATTGCTGCAGTGATGCAAGGTGTGCACAGCAACTACGAAATCGATTTGTTCCAGGCCCTGTTAAAAAGTGCGGCGAGCATTGTCGGCTGTCACGACCTTGAAGAAAAATCACTGCGTGTGATTGCCGATCATATTCGCTCGTGCTCATTTCTTGTGTGTGACGGGGTCTTGCCTTCGAATGAGGGGCGCGGCTACGTTTTGCGCCGCATTATTCGCAGGGCCATTCGCCACGGCAATAAACTTGGCCAGAAAGAATTATTTTTTCACAAGCTTGTCGGCGAGCTGGTTGTGCAAATGGGTGAGGCTTATCCAGAGCTTAAGGCGGCTCAGGCGCAGATTGAAAAAGTATTAAAAGCCGAAGAAGAGCAGTTTGCCAAAACCCTGGATAAAGGTATGGCTGTGCTCGAAAGTAAATTAAAAGATGTCGACGGCGATGTCATTCCCGGCGATGTGGTGTTTACGCTCTACGATACTTACGGTTTTCCGGTTGATTTGACCAACGATATCGCTCGTGAGCGCAAGCTCAGCCTCGATATGCCGGCGTATGAGCAGTTGATGGCCGAGCAAAAACAAAAGTCGAAAGAGGCCGGCGCGTTTAAAGTCGACTACACCGAAAACCTGCAGCTCGATGGCGATACGGAGTTTTCCGGTTATCGACAGCTTGAAGCTGATTCGCTTGTCGGCGCGCTTATTAAAGGTTCGGACAAAGTTGAAACATTAAGCGCCGGTGATGAGGCTGTTGTTGTGCTTCAGCAAACGCCTTTTTATGCAGAGTCCGGTGGTCAGGTTGGCGACAGCGGCTGGCTCAGCAGTGATGGCGGCGCGCGTTTTGAAGTGCTCGACTGTCAGAAAAGCGGTAGCAATCATTTGCATATCGGCCGTTTGCTCGAGGGCGAGCTCGCCGTGGGTGATACGGTGCATGCGCTAGTGGAGCCGGAAGTGCGCGCGTCCACCGCACGCAATCACAGCGCTACGCACTTGCTGCACGCCGCGCTTCGCGATGTGCTCGGCGAGCACGTTACGCAAAAAGGCTCGTTAAATGACAGTGAGCGCCTGCGTTTTGACTTTAGTCACTTTGAAGCGCTCAGCGCTGCTGAGCTTGAGCAAATTAGCGATATCGTCAACGATCAAATTCGCACAAATACGGCAGTAGAGACTGAGCTGTGCGATATGGACAGAGCCAAACAAAAAGGTGCGATGGCGCTGTTTGGTGAAAAGTATGGCGATGAAGTGCGCGTTTTAAGCATGGGCAAAGATAATTTTTCTGTCGAGCTTTGCGGTGGCACGCACGTTCTGCGCACCGGCGATATTGGTTATTTTCATATTGTTGCTGAAAGTGGTATTGCTGCGGGTGTGCGTCGTATTGAAGCGGTAACCGGCGAGCAGGCGCTCGCGCAGGTGAAGTCCTTGCAGCACAACAGTCAGGCGATTGCGGCCAAGCTTAAAGCGAGCCCGGATAAAATTATCGCCAAGCTCGATGGGCTTTTGACTCAGAACAAGGCGCTTGAAAAAGAATTGGCGCAACTTAAAGCTAAGTTAGCTTCGGCCTCGGCGGATCAGTGGCTGAGTGAGGCGACGGAAATCAAAGGCGTTAAACTATTGGTTAAAACCCTTGAAGGGGCCGATAACAAAGCGCTTCGAGATACGGTTGACAAGCTTAAAGACAAACTCGGCTGTTCTGCGGTGTTGTTGGCCGGAGTTAACGACGGCAAGATCGCTCTTGTGGCTGGTGTCAGCAAAGATGCGACCGGCAAGATAAAAGCTGGTGACCTTGTTAAACACGTCGCTGCGCAAGTTGGCGGCAAGGGCGGTGGTCGGCCCGATATGGCTCAAGGTGGCGGCAGTGATGTCGATGCGTTGCCCACGGCTATGGCTGGTGTCGCTGCTTGGTTTGAGGCGCTTTAGTCTCATTTCTCAGCTTGATGCTGAAGATTGGCAGCCTTTACTTAACTTTTTATAGCTTTTCGTGTTTAATTGGCGCCCATTTTTATGGGCGCCGCTGGTCTTTGCCGGCTTTGCGCAAGACCTGCCGTCTGATACGGCTTGCAAATATTGAGAAGCTCAGCGGATTAACAGACAAATGAGTTTGATTGTTCAGAAGTTCGGCGGCACCTCCGTCGGCACAGTAGAAAAGATTCAAAATGTCGCAAAAAAAGTAGCGGGATTTCGGGGTCAGGGTCACGATGTGGTGGTTGCGGTTTCAGCTATGAGTGGCGAAACCAATAAGCTGATCGGCATGGCTCACCAGATGCAGGCGCAGCCAGACCCGCGTGAAATGGATGTGTTAGTAAGCACCGGTGAGCAGGTGACCATTGCGCTTTTATGTATGGCGCTGAAAGATCTTGGTTACGATGCGCGTTCTTACACTGGTGGCCAGGTTCGTATTCTGACAGACAATTCGCACACCAAGGCGCGAATTCAGGAAATCGATGATCAGCACATTCACGCCGATTTAAAAGCTGGGCGTGTTGTTGTGGTTGCAGGTTTTCAGGGGGTTGATGAGTACGGCAACATTACCACGCTCGGCCGCGGCGGCTCCGATACAACCGGGGTTGCACTCGCTGCAGCTTTGCGCGCTGACGAGTGCCAAATTTATACCGACGTTGACGGTGTCTATACCACGGACCCCCGTGTTGTTCCGCGCGCACAGCGCCTGGAGCAAATTACTTTTGAAGAAATGCTTGAAATGGCGAGCCTCGGCTCGAAAGTACTACAGATCAGGGCGGTTGAGTTTGCCGGCAAATACAATGTGCCGCTGCGTGTGCTCTCTACGTTTGTTGACGGCCCCGGCACTCTGATCACTCTTGATGAGGAAAATTCGACTATGGAACAACCCGTTGTTTCCGGTATTGCGTTTAACCGCGATGAAGCCAAAGTTAGTGTGCTCGGCGTTCCCGATGCTCCCGGCGTAGCGGCACAAATTTTGTCGGCTGTTGGCGATGCCAACATTGAGATCGATGTGATTGTGCAGAATACGTCTGCAGATAAGCAGACCAATGATCTGACTTTTACGGTTAACCGTACCGAACTGGCAAAAGCAAAAGAAATTGTCGATAAAATTGCATCTGAATTAAACGCGGCCTCGGTTGAGGTTGACGATAGTATTACTAAAGTCAGTGTTGTTGGTGTGGGCATGCGCTCTCATGCCGGTGTGGCGTCGACCATGTTTAAAGCGCTGGCCGATGAAAATATTAATATTCAGATGATCAGTACTTCAGAAATTAAGATATCGGTTATCATCGATGAGCGTTATCTGGAGTTGGCTGTGCGTGCTTTGCACACCGCTTTTGGCCTTGATATGGAAGCAGAGGCTTAAGCAGCGGAGAGCTGCACAAGGGAAGCAGGGGGCCCTGGAACTGGCGCGGTTGGAGGAAAATCATAGGCCGTGCTACAACTAAATTAACCTCTGCTTGTTGAGACTCTACTCGCATGCAGTGATAGCACGGATGTGCTGGCCGGCTCAATTGGCCGCTGCGTTCAAAAAAGAACACAATTAAGGAGCCCCAGATGCTAATTCTGACTCGTCGTATTGGTGAAACCCTGATGGTCGGTGATGATGTCACTGTAACCGTGCTAGGTGTGAAAGGTAATCAGGTGCGTATTGGTGTGAATGCGCCCAAAGAAATTGCCGTTCACCGTGAAGAAATTTATCAGCGCATACAGGCTGAAAAGCAGGGTGGTCAGGGAAATAACGGTAACTCTTAAAGCTCTGTGGGGCAGGGTTTGTAGTCAAAATTTACACGTTCTGCCTGACATTTATTCAGCTTAAAAGTGACTTATAAAAAAAAGCTGATATCGCCAAAATATCCGTTGATCTTTTAATTTTTGCTGCTATTATTCGTGACCCTCTGAGGCGCTAGCCCAGTTTTGATGGAGAGGTGGCCGAGTGGCCGAAGGCGCTCCCCTGCTAAGGGAGTATACCCTAATCCGGTATCGAGGGTTCGAATCCCTCCCTCTCCGCCATTTTGATATGAATAAGGGCACCCCATCTTGGGTGCCCTTTTTCGTATTCACTCTCGATATTCCCACCGCCAGCGGTAATACCCCTCCCTTAATGGTCATCTTCTTTGGGTAGACCGTAATCTCCTTGATTACGGACGTTAATAGCGCCTTAGTTGCCTCTCGGTCTCCCTTGGCAATTACGTTGATGGCAGCTTCTGCAAATAAGCTTATGTGTCGTTGACCGAACTTCTTGATTGGGAGTGCTATTTTCTCTTTTAGGGATCGCTCCTCGGATTTGATCTGCTCGAGCTTTCTCTTAAAGCCTTCTAGTGTTTCTCGAGTGGTTTGGTCGAGGGTAAGTTGTTCCGTAGACAATAGCTCCAGCAGCGTCTTGTATTGCTTCTCGGTAGCTGCTGAGCTGACTTGGAGGCTAAGTAGGTGCTGCTTGTCTACTTTCACAGCAGCTTTGTGCTTGGCTTTAAGCGTAAGAACGTACTCCGAGAGGCAGTCCTCGCTCAATACTCTCTCGGCTACAGCTTCGACTACGGATTTTTCGATGAGTGGTTTAGGGATGTTTGGGCAGTTACAGCTTTTTGCATCTACCTTGATTTTTCGGTTGCACCGATAGTATTCATATTGACCACTTTTCCCGGTGATAACGACAAAGTTCGATTGGCATTCGCTGCATTTCACCAGCCCCGTAAGTAGTGACTTGCTTCTTTGTGCCTTAACCTCTCGTTGCTCTGGGGCCCGCGATTTAAGCCCCTTCTGAACTGAGTAGAAGGTGTCTTCATCAAGGATTTTGGGGTTCCGGTAGAAGATTGGAGCTATATCCTTATGCTTTTTGCGGAAATCGGGGCGGTATTCTCTTAGCCCTATGTATATGGGGTCAGTAAGAATGCGGTGAACGCTGTTGGTGGTCCAGTGGGACGAATTTGGCTTAACTCCTTTCTCATTTAAATGCTGTCCGATTCGTTTTACTCCAAAGGGCTGGCCGTGCGTCCCTTCAAGAGCTAGTCGAAATATCTCTTTTACAGCGGCAGCTTGGTCTTTTTGAATAACGAGGATTTTCTTCCCTTTAATCGCATCTGGTGCGGGTACAGACATATATCCGTAAGGAGCTCGACCTCCAGTAAAAAAGCCTTTTTCAACCGCGTCCGCCTTTCTATCAGATACCACTCTAGCGTTTTGTCGGCTTTGATGCTCATTAACGGATCCGAGCAGGCTCTTCATTAAATGTGCTGTGTCTGGATCGTCAGGAAGGTGTTCAGTAATTGAGTGAAATGATAGGCCAGAGTTCGTGATCACTTCATCGAAAATATGGCGGTTTTTTTCCTGTCTAGCGAATCGTGAAAGAGAGTAGACGACGACACCTTCGAAATTAACCTTCCCTAATTCAATATCAGCGAGCATTTGGTCCATGGTGGGTCTGTTTCCTCTGAACGCGGATTTTCCCTCTTCTATATAGTATTTAACGATCTGGTGGTCGTTTTGTTTTGCCCATCTCATAATGGCTATTTTCTGACCGTCGAGAGAGTCGTTTTCGTTGGCTTGTCTGGATGTGGAGACTCGGATGTAGGCGGCTAGTTTCATAGGTTGCCTCTTTGTATTAATTGATTGGTGGGGGCTAATTGAAATACTTTGATGGTGTTCGGCTTGATTCTCTCCTGTTGGTTACTTTTGACGTTAAGGGGATATAGCTTTTTTCGGCTGGTTTATGAGCGAAATTTGGTGAGGCGGGCCTATAGCGCATAGGTTGGTTTATTGTTCGGCGCAAGCTTTCCTCAGGGAGGTTTGTGGGCGCGCAATTTCTGAATTCGTACTGTGGGAGCGGTTGGCTCTTGTAGAGCGATACTCCTTTAAATCCTTTTAGGTGTTTACCAAGGTTGTGAACAAGCTTTCGGAGTGTTGGTGTGGGACCGATAAGCGTGCTCTCAATTTGTCCAATGTATAAGTGATCTATTTTTTGGTGAGAGTCATTGAGCCAATCGTTAATGACTCTCCATTGTTTTATGTGGACAGCTGTATTTGTACTGGCGTTTGAAGGCTTGATTTGAATGTGCGTGACTATATTCATTGGCTTTTTCCAGTACGTATTGGTCTTTCTGCAAGACTCAGTTCTTGGGTTTGTCAGGGGTGTCAATTGTTGTCGTCTCACTCGCTTTTGCAGAAATAAGAATCCGATTGAATTCGTGGATTATTTCCAAAAGGTGCAGATCGATTAGCTGGTGTGGGGCTTCCTGTCCACGAAGAAATTTGATGGAGATCGATGTTGATTCATTTAGCTCAAGCTTCATGGTGGCGTCCTCAATTTGAATTTTGGGAGTGCTTAGGCTCGTGCCATTACCGGGTCAGGCTATACTCGTGTTGAGGTGAATTAAACGGGTGCGGGAATATGCAGGCCTACATGGGGTTGAGTCGCGATTTATGTTAATAAGTGTAATAAAAACAATGGATTAGAAGGGTTTTTTGCCAATCCTTCTTGTGTGGTTCGTCTTAAAAAAATACCAAACTTATTTTGTTTTACTTAGAGTGGATCGCTATGAAGGATCGTGCTGTTAGATGTATTTCAACTATATTGTGGGTTCGTGAGTTGCAGGTGATGTTTGGCGGGGTGAGTCTCGGCGAGTTGGAGCGTCAGATATTGGCATGCCAAGGACGTGACATTAGCGACTTTTGGGTGAACTATTCAAAACGGTTTAGACATTACATCTCGGGGCGACGAACCCCAAGTAGCTCATTTATAGAATTTATGGAAGGCTTGGCGCCACGGTCTTCAGCAATCTTCGATCACCCCCTTTGGGATATTCTCCGGTCACCTATGGCAAGTGCAGATCAATTACATTTAATTCTACTTCGCTTAGCTCCTAATATTTATCGAAGAGTATTTCGTGGGAGCAAGCGTTCCGGGTGTGAGCTTAGGCGTATGATCCGTGGGGTTCCTTATTTTGAGGGTATTGGTAGAGAAAGTAGTTTGGACTCGCTGGCAGCTCTGCTTGTTTTGATAAGAGAGGCTGAGATTAATGACGATTATCCCAATTTTGTTGATGCTCAGTGGGAGGCCAGAGATTTAATTTCTCGTCTATCTTTAGTGCGTCATTTTAATGAAATTGCGGTTCAACTGAATGAGCTTGTGGATGCCCGTTTTTTACGCAGAACATTACCGTTCCCCCCTAGATTTCCATGCTCGTTCTTTGACGAAGATTCAGTCGGCCCTTTAGCCGTAGGCCCAAAATACAAACTAGATGTCATTTTAGTGTCAAAGCTTTTTCGAGATTCAATTCGAGAGTCGCCACACATTTACGCGACATGCGCGACAGGTCTGGAGGTGATTCAGGTGTTTCATGCGGCTAATTGGGCGACAAAGAGAGATGATAATTTACCCAAGATCAAAGAGGATCAGTTTGATCTGTTTCCTGCAGAGCTTAAATCTGAACGTAAAAGGGTTATTTATCAGTACAAGTATGGAAAATCGGATAAAGAGAAAGGTAAGCTGAAGAACTCTTATCGTCTTCAAGTTGAATCATTGGCTCGAGAGTACAACTTGAAAGGGATGTTGAGTTCTTGATCTCGGGTGTAGTTGCTCAGACCTAGTCGGACAGCTGAGGTTCGGTGTGTGGCAGCTGACCTGACAGTCGCGAATCGGCCAGAAGCGGACTATCACGGAATTCCCCAAAGCCGAAAGTGAGTGCCTGCTTTTCTAGAGGAGCTAAGAGTAAAAACACCACTAATCACTTACCAGAAGAATATCAGCAAACAAGGATGGAACTACCACCTTCGCGCCAACGATCATTATAGCGAGCCTTACCCCACTACAGCCAGCGCCGAACTTGCAGACAATACTCCGCGTATTTTGAGCCATGCAGTTTCGTTAAATACTCTTCTTCCATCGCCACCTGTATTTGAATCAATGCAATATCAAGCACCAAGATCGCTAAAGTAATGGAATTTGGAAGCAGAAGAAAATAACCAAGCGATATAAGAATGACACCCACAAAAATCGGATTTCGTGAACATTTGAATACACCACCTTGAACAAACTCCGTTTTCTGTTCATGATCTATTCCGATCCTCCAAGACGCCCCCATCTGCGATTGAGCAATCACAACCCACATTAAAGCAATAGTCATTACGCCCATACCCAACCATTGATAGACAGCCTTATTGACCAGCTCAATCGGCCCTATCAGTTGGTACACATCAGGAAGTAGCACAAAAACCATAAACACCCCAACAGACAACGGCGGAAGAATTTTAAAATAGACACCCGTAATCGACTCAGGCCCATCCTTTTGATTCAACTTAAATACGTTAATTCCAGTACTTTTTGAAACTGCATAGTTCCGCCACAAAACAGCGACACCGAAAAACACTACAAAATAGATTGACAAAAAACAGATAATCAATTGATTCATTTAACTACTCCCTCCCTATTAAGTAGGAGACTCCTTTACGATTATTTAGGTTCGTTTCGGTACATCCACTGGTACAAAACCGGAAGTACTAGCAGCGTTAAAATTGTCGATGAAATAATCCCGCCAATCACTACCGTTGCGAGCGGACGCTGCACTTCGGAACCAGTACCGGTATTCAAGGCCATGGGTACAAAACCTAGGCTAGCCACCAACGCGGTCATCAGAACCGGCCGCAAGCGTATCATGGCGCCTTCTATGATTGATTCATTTAGCCGCCCTGTTTCATGCCAGAGCTGACGAATAAAGGCGAGCATCACTAAGCCATTGAGGACGGCCACTCCGGAAAGTGCAATAAAACCAATACCTGCTGAGATAGACATCGGCATGCCACGTAAATATAAAGACAACACACCGCCCGTGAGCGCGAGCGGCACACCACTGAAAATAATCAAAGCATCTTTGAGCGAAGAAAATGCCATTACCAATATGCCGAGGATTACCAGAAGTGTAAGCGGCACGACGATAGACAATCGTTGGCTGGCAGACTCCAACTGCTCAAAAGTGCCACCGTAATCCAGCCAATACCCAGGAGGTATGTCCGCTTTTTCTCGAATAGCTTCCTGAACTTCTTTGACGAAGCTGCCCAGATCTCTACCCCGTACATTCGCAGTGACCACGATCCGGCGCTTGCCGTTCTCGCGACTAATTTGTGCCGGTGCAGGCGAGATATCTAAAATTGCGATTTCTTCCAGAGGAACATAGTCGCCGTTTTTGAGTGGGACAGGCAGAAACTTCAATCGATCAATATCTCGGCGCGTGGTCTCTGGCAAGCGTACAATGAGCTCAAAACGTCTATCGCCCTCATAGATAATGCCTGCGGATTCACCGCCAATGGCTGCGGAGACCCAGTCTTGCAGTTCAGCCACATTTAATCCATAGCGACCTAAGGCTGTGCGATTTGGAATAACCGAGAGCGTGGGCAAGCCGGTTACTTGCTCGACACGCGCGTCCGCTGCTCCTTCAATGTCATTCACAATCTTAAGCACGTCGTTTGCGGTCAAAAGTAACTGATCCAGATCATCACCAAACATCTTGATTCCCAGATCCGCGCGCACACCCGAAATTAATTCGTTGAAGCGCATTTGAATCGGTTGGGTAAACTCGTAGTTATTGCCCGGTAATTCTTCTAAAGCACGCTCCATCTCCTCAACAAGTTCATCCTTGGTTTTGGTGGTGTCTGGCCACTCACTTCTTGGTTTAAGGATCACAAAGTTATCCGCTACGTTGGGCGGCATTGGATCGGTTGCCACTTCCGCTGTTCCTATGCGTGCAAAGACTTTGTCCACTTCCTGAAAGGCTTTAATTTTCTGCTCAAGAATCTCCTGCATTTCCACAGCTTGCTCAAGGCCAGTGCCAGGTATACGCATAGCGTGCAGCGCTATGTCACCTTCGTTAAGTTGTGGAATAAACTCGGAACCTAAAGTCGAAGCCAGCCACAAACTAAGCACCACTAAACAGCTCGCGAAACTCACTACGGCCCAACGGAATTTAAGCGCAAGTTTAAGGAGCGGGCGGTAAGCCAATTTGGCCTTGGTGATGACAATACTTTCTTTTTCACTGATCTTTCCGTTCATAAACACGGCAACGGCAGCTGGAACAATTGTGAGCGAAAGTACCATAGCCGAAAGCAATGCCATGACGACGGTTGCAGCCATCGGGTGAAACATTTTTCCTTCAACCCCGGTGAGGCTGAATATTGGTATGTAAACGATGGTGATAATGGCCACACCAAACAAACTTGGGCGAATGACTTCTGAAGTTGCTTCAAAAACGGTGTTTAATCGTTCACGTAAATCTTGTTGGCCGTTTTTATGTTGGTGCTCGGCCAGGCGGCGAACACAGTTTTCAACAATAATCACGGCGCCGTCGACAATCAAACCAAAATCCAATGCGCCAAGACTCATTAAATTGGCCGATACCCCCGTTTTCACCATACCGGTAATGGTCATCAACATGGCTAAGGGAATGACCGTTGCTGTAATTAAAGCCGCGCGCAAGTTTCCTAATAGCAAAAACAGTACAACGATGACCAGTAGTGCTCCTTCCATCAAATTTTTGGAAACGGTGGTAATTGCTTTATCGACCAATGCCGTACGGTCGTACACCGCTTCAGCGACTACTCCCTCGGGCAAAGAGGCTTGTATATCATTGAGCTTGCTCGCGACATCTTGAGCGACCGTACGCGAATTAGCACCGATCAACATCATCGCAGTACCCAAAACGGTTTCTACACCGTCTCGTGTTGCGGCACCTGTACGCAACTCGTTACCAATACCTATATCGGCCACGTCTTTAACTTTAATAGGCACGGTGTCATGTTCGGTGATAATGACATTCCCAATGTCTTCGATCGAAGCAAGCTGGCCAGGTGAGCGCACCAGTAATTGTTGACCGTTACGCTCAATGTAGCCCGCACCGCGGTTGTCATTGTTGGTTTGTAGTGCTTGTACGACATCTTCGACACTGACCTTATAAACGAGCAACTTTGCGGGATCCGGCATCACGTGGTATTGCTTGTTGTATCCGCCAATACTGTTGACCTCAATAACACCTTTCACCTGCGCAAGCTGCGGTTTGATAATCCAGTCCTGGACTTCCCGCAATGCCGTTGCAGTATAGGGTTCGCCTGTGGCCATTTTGGCGTTGGGTTCGGCCTGAACTGTGTACATAAAGATCTCACCCAAGCCCGTAGAGATAGGCCCCATCTCAGGCTCAAGCCCCGGCGGTAGGACACTTTTTATTGCGCCAAGTCTGGCGTTTATCAAGTTGCGCGCAAAGTAAATGTCTGTACCTTCCTCAAACACCACGGTCACTTGCGACAAACCGTAACGTGAAAGTGAGCGTGTGTATGACAGATTGGGTAAGCCAGCTAACGCGGTTTCAACGGGATAGGTAATGCGTTGTTCCGATTCCAGTGGTGAGTAACCCGGTGCTGCCGTATTAATTTGCACCTGGACATTGGTGATATCTGGAACGGCATCAATAGGGAGCTTTTGATAACTCCACACACCGACACCAACGATGACAAAAATAAAACATAAAATTAGTAAGCGCCGCTCAATCGCGAGGCGCAAAATAGAATCCATCATATTGTGCCTCGATTAGTGTTCGTGTCCTGCTTCGGATTTTTCGATGTCAGCTTTTACCAAATAGCTATTTTCACTGACATAATGACTGTTCGCTTCAAGCCCATCGATAACTTCATAGAAATGATCATCACTTCTACCCAGTACAAGTGGTGTAAAGCGATATTCATCCCCCGCCTTAACAAACACACCCTGGCGCCCCCCCAGCGTTTGCACCGCATCTTTTACCACTGCCAAAGGAACCGAAAAGCGGCCGGTCTCTACATGTGCTTCTACCATTGAACCCGGAGATAAACCGTGATTGTTATTGGCCAGTTCAACGCGCGCCACCAGATAAGGGGATTCCATTGACGGTACAATATGGTCCACTGTGGATTCCACACTAGCATTGCTTGCTTGTACGTGAACCGATTGACCTTCGGTGACCGAAGACTGTTGCGCGGGATAAACACGGAGTTCCGCCCAAACCGTGTCAAAGTTGGCGATGGAAAACAGGACTTGGTCTTTTGTCACTTCACCGGTATTGGCGTGACGCTGAACAATTCGTCCAGCAATGGGTGAACGGATTGCATACGTTTTCAGGCTTTCATTGGATTCAATTTCAGCTAGTACATCACTGGTTTTTACACGATCTCCAAGCGTGACTTTGACTGACTTAACCATACCCTCAAAACGCGCGCGTACGTGGCTCAGTTGTTCGGGTGCTGACACGATCGCACCGTATACCGTAATAGTCTGATGAAGCTCTTGCGAACTCGCCATAGAGGTAACGATACCCACTTGTTTGGCCATTGAATCTTCTATACGGCTAGAATTAGCCTCACCGTGCCGGTGCTCATCTTCTTCTGCATGAGCACCGTGATCATGACCATGTCCACCATCATGATCCTCAAGGCCCTCGTGCTCGTGCTCGTGCTCGTGCTCGTCATGATCTCCTTCTTCATGGTGTAGTGCATGTTGTTCTGATCTTTCATGCTCGTGATCGTGATCTTCCTTCGACCAGACATTTAATGGAGAAATACTGAAGAACAGCATCTGGGAAAAGAGCGCAACATAAACCAATTCTTTCTTCTTAATTCTTTTGTTAGGGAACAATATTGGTAAGGTCTTCATTATATGTCTCCCTTTGTTTCTTCTTTTTTATCATGCACGTAATCATGATCATCATGGTGTTCTGACCCCTGGCCTTTGTGATCTATATGATCGTCGTGTTGCGCATAATCGCCTTCAGCATAACGTTCTTTGTGTTTTTCGGAATGCTCATATTTATGGCCATGGTCGTCTGCGGCGAAAGCAGACATATTGAAAGCAAAAATAAATACAGCCAGTAATGTGATAGATAAGGTTTTCATAGACATAGATTCCTAAGGCCTGATAAGGATCAGGCCTGAATAAAACGGTTTAGACACTAAGGGTTGAGTGCTTCACTTGTTAGCTTTTCAATGACAGCCTGACTTACGAGAGCTGTTGTGGCGGCATCGATAAGCGACTGCTTACTGGCGAGCAATTCTTTCTGGGCGGCGATTAAATCAAGGTAGCGATAACGCCCATTTTCGAAACCCTCTGTAGTCAGCTTGAGTGCTTTTTCCAAAGCGGGAATAGCAGATTTTTGGGTAAGATTAACGGCAGCAATACTTTGTTTTCTTAGCGACCAGCTCTCAAAAAGCCGTGCATGCAATTGTAGAAGTTGATCTTTTTTTGCGTAATCCACAGCATTCCGTTGAGCAAGTGCGGTCTCAACTTCGCCGCTGTTGCGCTTACCTGAGAACAGGGGGATAGAAAGCCCGGCGACAAATGCCGAATCCCCTGTTTCTTCAAGGCGTTTTATACCAACTCGCCAGCTTAAATCGCTGCTACCGTTCGCACGTGCTAGTGTTATCTGCGCATCTCTAATGCGCGCCTCACTAGCAAGTACCTGTATGGCGGGAGATTTTTGAACACGTGCGTAAAGCTGCTCAAAACTGGTGGTGGCTCCAAAATTAAAAAGACTGCCCTCCAGCACGTCAAAACTTACGCTAGTCTCACCCCAAAATCGTGCAAGCAAGATTTGTTGACGTTCAAATTTCGCCTGCAGTGCAGCGAGCCGAATCTCGGCCTGCGTGAGCGCCGCTTGGGCTCGCATCACTTCCGCTTCCGGTGTGGCGCCTCGTGCAGACCGTGTTTTCACTGTCTTCAGCAGTGATTGGGATAAGACCAAAGATTCTTCGGCCAATTGAATGTTGGCTTGCGTCGCCAGCCCTTCGATATAAAGCTCGGCTAATTTTCCGAGTACGTCGAGTGTTTCGGCTTGTTGCTCCCACTTGGCTTGATTCAAACGGGCATCCGCATAGGAAAGTCGCGCTTGGCGTTTGCCTCCGAGCTCGATCACTGATGACAGTGCGAGAGTAGTTTCCGCCGAATCAAAACCTTCATAGCCCTTTGAGCCAGCAAAATTTTCGACCTCTAACTCTAGCGCTAATGCTGGGCGTAAGGAGTTACTTTGTTTTTGCGCGGTCAATGCTTCTGTCGTGAAGCGGTATTGAAAAAGTTGAGGATTGTGCGCCAGAGTTAATGCCAGTGCTCGCTTTAGAGTTAGCGAGTCAAGGTTTTCTGTAGATAGAGCTGTAGCTGGATTACAGAGCAAAACCACAAGGCAGAACCAAGTGCACTTACACCTGGAAAGTAAGTTATTTCGCATGGAAAAGTCCTAATTAAAGTCGTGATTTCCGCTAGAGCGGGTCAATACATTAGTAAAAGGACTTAAGCTTTGGGGGGACGCAGAAAAGTTTCGATAATGTCTGTGATGGCGTTGTCAGAGTAATCTGGCACAGGAGAAGGTATCTTGTTTAAGTAAATGCGATCAAAAGCTAATGCTAAAGCCGGAGAGGAATGCCCTTGGCAATGACAACAATGGTGGCAATCATGCTCTCCGCTTTCATGTTGCGCAATAGAGTCCGTAAGAAGCTCGCCTTCTGGGTGCTGATGATCATCAAAAGTCAGATGCTCTAAGCCCGATTGGTGTGCCGCATGAATATCAGCCACACCTGCCGCTGACTGTACAGTCATAAGCAGGAGTAGTAGATAGGTAAAGGCACGTAATTTCACGGGATTCAAATCAGTTGAACTAGTTGATGAAGCCAGTATAGACTCTATAGCTAGTATAGAGTCAAGGATTTGATAGTGAAAATTGGTAGATTAGCTAAATCAAGCGGTTGCTCCATTCAGACCATTCGGTATTACGAAAAGGTGGGACTTATCGCAGCCTCCTCACGTACTGAGGGAAACTTTCGCCTTTACGATAGTTACACCCTTGAAAAACTTCAGTTTATTAAGCATTGCCGCTCTCTAGATTTGACCCTCAATGAAATCAAGCAGCTAATCGAACTAAAAAGTTCACCTGAATCAAATTGTGAAGAGGTCAACCACATAATCGACAACCACCTGCACCTTGTGGAGTCGCGTATCGAAGAACTTAAAAAGCTCCATCTTGATTTGAACGTCCTGAGGCATCGCTGCACGAGCCCAAAAAAGGTCGGGCAGTGTGGGATTTTAGAGGGTCTTGCTCCTGGCCTCATCTCCAAAAGCGGACCATCGAAAAATACACCTAGCGAATAAATCGGAGGACCGCTTTGGGTCGTTTAGCGACTGTCAGACCAGTTACCAACCTTTAATTCGGGAGCCATTGATTCAACATCGTGTCAAATCTATCGAAGTCTTGTTGGTGGAGCAGTGCGATTGGGATGAATGTTGGTTCAAGCCTACTCTCATCAATCTGCTGAATTGCTTCTAGTAATTCACCCTGTGATTTGTAGTCTAAAGGCCTTCCAGCCACTGCTGGGCTGATAATCTCTGAGGGGCTTACAAGCCAGTCAAGAATTTCCCACGAGGAATACCCTGTATTCAGGGCTCGTTTAAGGAGGTGTTGTATTTGAGGAAAGACTGAAAACTTTTCCTTACAGATCTGTTCTTTTGGAAACAACCTTCCTCCGTGTCGAACAACGTATAGTACGCTCTTCTCGTCGCACATGTTTTCAAGTAGGCTCGAGTCGTTTATAGCTAGCTCGAAGGTCCCTTTGGCTTGCCTTATAAACTCTGAAGAATTTAATAGGGTGCAAGATTCAATTAGTGCCCGCTGCCTCATGGCAAGCCTGTACATAAGCACCAATCTAGATTCTTGGATTGGATGAATTGGTAGTTCACTCAGAGTTTCAATGCAGAGGTCGATTCTATCTTTATCGGAGATGGCCATAGTTTCTTACCTGTTTGCACCGGAAGTCTCATTGCGGTGGCACTGCGGCTCGCATTGTTTGTGCCTCCGAGGGCGTGTACCTAAAATAGGTACACCTTGAAGTGTACCGATATTGGTACATGTGATCAAGATTGTACACCTCATTGTCGATGGCTTGGTGCCTATTCGTAGGGAAGGCTTTTGGGTGTACCGAAATTGGGTACACCAACTGGTGTACCGATAATGGTACGCATGATTAAGACCATCTCATCCGCCCGATATCAAAGCCTCATTTCATGGTTGAAGGAGGCTCGTGCGGCTAGAGGGTACAGCATGAGAGACCTTTCTGACATATTGGGGGAGAGCCATAGCTTGGTGCAGAAAGTTGAATGCCTAGAGAGAAGGTTGGATGTTTATGAATATGTTCAGTACTGTAAAGCGCTTGATATAGACCCTGAGCAAGGGTTAAAGCTCCTGAAATTCACAGAAGATTCAGGAGCTTAGGTCAATAAGAGGTGGTTGATGGACCTACTTTAAAGGAAGGTCAATATCGATCTCCCAGTGCCCATATTCATCCCATGCGCTCCGCCATCATTTGAAAACCCGGCATTTATGCCGGGTTTTTTTATTTCTGGCTCAAGGTAAATGTAAATGGCGCAGCAATAGTTACTGGCGCAGCGCTCCTATCTTATTTTCTGGTTTAGTCTGGGCTCAGCTTCGGCGGTAAATGCTCCGTTTGTCGTAATGTTAGCTTTTGGTGCATTTTTTGGCGCACAGAAACCCGCCTGCGTGGCACCGGTGCGTTATGCTGTGCACATCTTATATAAAGCGCGTTTAAGGCTGTTCGCAAGATTTGAGCTAGCTCATAAAAGCCTGAGTATCTCGGTGTACAGTTTTTCGACATGTTTGGCTGGTTTTTGCAGTGCAGAGAGCAAAGTATTAAATAATGTTGGACGGCTTTCGTTTTGAGCCCGGGTCGCAGGTAAGTACAAATTGCTTTTTGGCTTTGCCCTGCAAAAAAAATCGACACTATTTATCTTGCTTTGTACTGACCTAAAGCTTTGTCGCTCGAAAGTTCATCTTTCGGCATGCAATATGCTGGTGTTTCTGTGCTCTAGTGCACGTTTTTTGTTTTTGAAGATTGAAACAAGAACTAAATAATGTGTTGTTAGGCTGGGTTCTGGGCATGGAACTTGCCTTTAACGTGTGGCATACATTGCCATACTCAAGTTGGAAGAGGCTCTACTCAAGAGTAGAAGGGCAGATAGTGATGCGCAAATAAATGGCGCTACATCTATCTATTGTTTAGAGCTGCGATTAATTGAAGTTAAAGGAATCGATGTGGGTGACAACTTCATCAATAACAATCTGAATCACTTTTCGTTTGTGTACAGGTTGATAGATCTTTGTATTATTCAGTTTTCGATCTTGCTGTGTGTCTATTTATATGACGGCCGCTTTATCGAGGGTTATAACATTATTGCCTTAGTGGCGAATTGTAGTTTTTTACTTTTCGCTGAGAGCCTGCGTATTTACCGCAGCTGGCGCACGGGTTTTGCCAGCCGCCTGGCTCTTTATACCTTTGTTAGCTGGTTCTTTGCCTGTTTTTGTGTTGTTCTGTTTATCTTCTTTTTCAAGATTGCCGAGGACCTTTCGCGTATTGTTGTTGGCATGTGGTTAGTGCTAACGGTGTTTTTACTGGTCGCCTGGCGCATGGCGTTTCGCGCTTATCTTTTTCATCGCCGCAGCCAAGGTTATAACTGTCGTCGAGTGGCGATCTTTGGTATGGGTGAGCTCGGCGAGCGCCTGGCCGCGCAAATTCTTTCTCACCCAGAGACCGGCCTGCGTATTACGGCTGTCTACGATGATCGCAGCGCTAGCCGTTTGAACCCCGAATACGCATCGCTGTTAAGCGGCACGATTGACCAAGGTGTGCGCGCTGCCAAAGACAATAGCTTTGACGTGGTCTATGTCGCCCTGCCACTGGTGGCGCAAAAGCGCCTTGAAGGCCTGCTGCGCTCGCTCGGTGATAGTACGCTTGATGTTTACCTGGTTCCAGATTTCTTTACCTTTAACTTGGTTAATTCCAGCTTGAGCCACGTTGGCAACTTGCAGACTTTAAGTGTGTATCAGTCGCCGCTAAGTGGCCCGATGACGGCGATGAAGCGCCTGGAAGATATCGTTGGTTCACTATTGATTTTGTCGGTGATTTGTATACCGATGCTTGTTATCGCAGCGATGATTAAGCTGGATTCACGCGGGCCGGTTATCTTTAAGCAAAACCGTTATGGTGTCGATGGGCGCAAGATCAAAGTGTACAAATTCCGATCTATGCGGGTGCAGGATAACGGCCCGGTTGTGAAACAGGCAACTAAAAACGACGATCGAATTACCAAGCTTGGGGCGTTTTTGCGAAGAACCTCGCTCGATGAGTTGCCGCAATTCATTAATGTGCTGCAGGGTAAAATGTCCATTGTTGGGCCGCGCCCACACGCGGTTGCGCACAATGAAGAGTATCGCCGCATTATCGATTTCTATATGCTCCGCCACAAAGTCAAACCGGGTATTACTGGTTGGGCTCAAATCAATGGTTGGCGGGGCGAGACCGATACGCTCGAAAAGATGGAAAAACGCATCGAATTTGATATCGAGTACATTCGAAATTGGTCTTTGTTCTTTGATGTGAAAATTATCTTCATGACCTTATTCAAAGGTTTTGTTGGTAAAAACGCCTATTAGTGACGTAGATTGGCAGGCAATGTTGCCTTGGTTTAGACGCGCCGCGCTGGTTGTATCTATCGCAACATTGGCTGCTATTGCCGCGCCCGACAAGCAGCTTCTTGATCTTCTTGATGTCGAATTTCACGAACAGTTCACGCGTGTTTACGGCGAAAAGGCACACAAGCGTTTACAGCGTTGGAAGCGGCTAATTCGCGACAACAAAGATCAAGATGATTGGGTCAAGCTGCGCAAGGTCAATCATTTTTTTAACTCCAGCATGCGCTTTGTCAGCGATGAGCAGCACTGGCAACAAAATGACTACTGGGCAACGCCGATCGAGTTTATTGGTTCTCGCGGCGGAGACTGTGAAGACTTTAGCTTGGCAAAGTATTTCACTCTTAAAGCCATGGGGATGGACGTCGATAAGTTGCGTCTGATGTACGTTCGGGCACTAAATTATGATGAAGCCCACATGGTGCTTATTTATTCTGAGCGCCCGGCCGATGTGCCGCTGGTGTTAGATAACCTGGTCGCTGAGATTCGACCGGCAACACAGCGCAAGGATTTGAAGCCTATCTACAGCTTTAATGGTGACGGACTGTGGTTGGCAAAGGCGCGCGGCTTAGGAAAGAAAATGCGCGAGAAGGGTAGTGTGGCTCAATGGGATGATGTGATCGGCCGTATTGAGCGCGGTGAATTTAAACAGGCGAATTAAAGTGAGTGTTGATGAACCCGAATATCTCGGTTGTTCATCAGGGCTTAACAAAAGTTATGGGTATATTTAGGGCAAGTTTACGCACGCAGCTGAACATCATTCTTTTATTAATGATGTTGCTTAGCTTTCTTGCCAGTTTGTGGGTGAATGTCAGTTCTGTGCGTGGTTTTCTCGATGCGCAGCTGCAAGCTCATGCTCAGGATACGGCGACAAGCTTAGGTTTATCTTTGCAGCCTGCGCTGTTAAGCGGTGATGAGCCGGCTTTAAAAGCAACGGTAAATGCAATTTTTGATCGCGGATATTTTGAGAAAATCCGCCTGCTTGGTGTTGATGGCAACTTGTTGTACGAGCGCAGTTTGGCAGCGCGGCCCGAAGCCGTGCCCAGTTGGTTTATTGAGTTGTTTCCTCTTTCGGCTCCAGTGGCGACAACACAAATAAATACCGGCTGGACCATAGGTGGGGTACTGTCTGTGCAGGCTCACCCGGGCTTGGCGTATCGGCAGCTGTGGTTGTCGGCTTTGGATAGTGTGCATATGACCTTGGCGCTTTTTTGTTTTGCCCTGTTGGCGGCCTATCTGCTGTTAAGGCAGGTTTATAAGCCGATAGAAGCGGTAGTAGCCCAGAGTGAAGCGGTGGCCAGGCGAGAATTTATTCTAATCGAGCAACAGCCCCGGGCCAGGGAGCTGAGCAGCTTTGTGACGGCGATGAACACCATGGTTATACGCCTAAAAGGGGCCTTTGTTGACCTAAACCTTATTGCAGAGCAAGCAAAAAAGGACGCGTATGAAGATGTCACCACGCGCCTGGCGAACCGCAAAGCGTTTGATTTGCGTATGCAGGATGTGCTTGATCCGGGTGCGAGTGATTTTGGCTTCTTACTGTTGTTTCGCTTTGAGTTGTTAAAAGAGTTTAATTTAAGCCGCGGTTATGAAGCGGGCGATCGGATTTTACGAGCGTTAGTTGATTGCATTACTGAGAATGCAAAAAAGTTACCTGAAGCAGAGCTATTTCGCTTTTCTGGGTCGGAATTTGTACTGCTGGCGCCAGGTGTGAGTGAAAAAACTATTAGCGCTTGTGCCGAGGCAACACTGGCTTCACTTAAAAAGCTTGATGGTTTGCAGCAGAGCGCCTTTGGAGTGAAAGGTTTATCGGTGGGTATTAGCACCTTTAGTGCCGGGCAGGATTACAAACGTTTGCTGTACAACCTCGATATGGTGACGCTCGCGGCAGCCAGCGAGCCGGGTGGAATCAAGCTGCGCGCGCAAACCACACCGGGACAGGGCGCCTCAGAATTAAAGCAAGTAATCGAAGAAATTATCCAGCGCCCGCGTATGTGTGTGCGTTTGCAGGCTCAAGCGGTAGAGTCTTGCACGGGGCTCAGTTTGTTTGGCTGTGATATCTACGCCGCGTTTGTGGTGAATGGTGTTACTTACAACACCGCCGATGTGTTTGCTGCAGCGCAAGCTTACGGCCTTGCTAAGCAGCTCGATTTGGCTGTGTTAAAAAGTATTGCGCTAAAAGCTGAGCTGGTACAAAAATATGGTCAAGGCCGTTTGGCTTTTTGCTTAAGTCAAACAAGTTTGCACGACGCTGACTTTGTACAGCAACTTGCGCAGTTGTTTGAAGGCCAATATCAGCACTACGTCGTGTGTGTGAATGAACAGGCAATTATCAGCGGTCTCGACAGTGTCAGTTCGGCGCTCGAAAAATTGCGCTCCCTCGGTTTTGGTATATGCGTAAATCGTTTTGGCTCGAGCACGGAGTCGCTTAGGTATTTGGCAGCGGTGCGGCCGGATTTTGTTAGGCTTGATCCGGTTTTGACAAAAAATAACGATGTTTTGGATCACAATAAGCCGCTGTTAACGGCGCTTATTGCGTTAGCGCGCAGTATGCAAATTGCGGTGATTGCTCAGCGTGTTGAAGTGATTGGTGAGGCCGAGCGTTTAAAGCTGCTCGGTGTCGATGGTTTACAGGGCTTCTATATCGGTCGCCCGGAAAAAATTTAGCTTAACTGAAGTTTTAGGAGGCTTTAAATGAAAAAGTTGGCGTTTGCCTTGTGTGCATTGGCTTTGTCGGGAGCCGCGTTTGCGGATACTCAGGAAGATTTAGCCGCCGGAAAAAGTGTTGAACAGATCATTCAATCTGCACCTGAAGGTACTGATTTGGCCAGCCTTGTGGTCGAGGTGATCGAGCTGGATTCAACCAAAGTGGTTGAGGCGGTTCAAGCTGCAATTGCACTTGATTCGAGCTTGGCCGAGCGCATTATCTCCGCTGCTGTTGGTGCAGCACCCGGTGCAGCTCAGCAAATTGTCGATGCTGCTATTGCCATGGGGGTTGACCCGGATGTAGCCGTGGTGGCGGCGATTGCCGGTGGTGCCGACGCCGGTGCAATTATTGCGACGGCGGCCGGTGATACTATTTCAGGCAGTGAACCTCTTAACCGCAATGTTACGGTTGTTGAGGATCCGCTGGCAGGAGCAAGCCCCGAACCAACACCGCAGCCAAGCTCTGAACCAACACCGTTGCCGAGCGATGACCCGACACCGCAGCCAACACCGTTGCCGAGTGATGATCCGACGCCTCAGCCAACACCTCAGCCAAGTGATAGCCCTGATATTCCTGATCCGGGTGAGTCTCCGGTTTCGCCGAGTTAATTGATGGGAGATATATAGCCACTTTATTTGCAGCAAGAGAAATCATTTTTTTATAAGTGGTTATATGTTGGAAAGATCTGCATTTGTTGTTCTTTGTTTTACGCTTTGGTTTGCGCCTATTCCGCTGGGCGCAAACCGCCCTTGGGCTTGGGGTTTGGTGCAGTTGCTGATTGCGCTTACTACCGTGTTGCTTATTTTTAGTAAGAGCAAGCCGAAGTTTTGTGAGCTGTGCCGGGCAAATTTGCCAATTTTTGCTGCGCTTATTTTTGTACAGCTCTGGGTTGTATTGCAGATTGTCGGTGCCCAACTCGGTCTTGCCTGGTTGCCCGCCACGCTGGATGTGTCGGCGTCAATGTCGGCGCTAATTAAAGGCGTTAGTTTTATATTGTTTGTTTTATGTGTGTCGGTACTGCTCGATACACGTAAGCGCCAACGAATCGTGTTGCGAGTGTTGATGGCCTCTGGTCTAACTCAGGCGGTTTACGCAATATTTTTACAGTATTCGGGCCTGGACACTTCTTTGTTGGGCTACTCGGTACACGACAAAGCGCGGGGGTCATTTGTTTATCACAATCACTTGGCAAGCTATTTAGTGCTTTGTTTAAGTGCGAGCATTGGTTTTTTAGTTGGCAGCTTAAAGGGTTTTGAATCGAGTATTGCTCGAGTTCGCTTAAGTTCGTTTCTTGAAACACTGTTGAGTGAAAAATGGATTTTACGCGTGGCGATTATCATTATGGTGGTCGGCTTGATAATGACACGCTCGCGTATGGGCAATTCTGCGTTTTTTATTTCGGTATTGCTTGTTAGTTGCCTGGCGCTTGTTTTGATGCGGCGCCCGCCGGGCACATTAAAGTGGTTGGCTTTGAGCCTGGTTGTATTGGATGTACTGATTGTCGGCGCGTACTTTGGTGTTGAGAAGGTTAAACAACGCATTGAGCTGACCTCACTGCAGGGGGAAACCCGCGATGATGTTGTCAGTGCATCGATACCCTATATGCAGGATTACTGGTTTGGTGGCAGTGGCGCAGGCAGCTTTGGTTCTGTATTTCAGGCCTATCAGCCGACAAGTTTTGGTGGTTGGTATGATTACGCACACAATGAGTATGTGCAGTTTTTTGCTGAGCTCGGCCTGTTAAGTTTTATTGCTTTAGCGGCAATGGTGCTATACGTCGTTGCGAACGCACTTATTGCTTTAGCTAGAGAAAAGTCCGCGTATCGCTGCGGTTTGCACTTTGCGTGTTTAATGGCGGTATTCGCCAGTTTTTTACATGCGACGGTAGATTTTGTATTTCAAATCATGCCAAACGTCATGGTTTTGTTGGTGCTGATGTCGATGTCATTGTCGAACAACAAGTTGATAGCGAAGAAAAAAGGGAAAAAGAGAGGGGTTCGTGCCGTTAATTTCAGTTAACCCGATGAAGTCGACCACTCTGGGCGGAGTAGAGACCTTAATCCGTGAGTTGCAAAATGTTTATGGGCAAAGAGGTGAGCTTATCGAGCTGTACGAACACTCGTGCAGTAACGATGAATTTAAGCCAAACCCCAGTGTTCGCTACCTAAATTATGGGACCCGTGTTGGCCGTTTTCGTGTTCTTTCCAAGTTGGCGACAAAGCTGAAGCAGCGAAGGCTGCTAGATGAAGTATGTGTCGCTGGAAAAGACACGATTATTGTGTTGTTTCACCCGAATGATTTGCTGTATATGTCGGCGCGAGTGCGCAAACAGGCAAAAATAATATTGGTGCAAACCAATCGTTTGGATGTTTTTTTTGGGGCCCGGCTGGAACGCTGGGTGCTTGAGCATCGCGCTGGTGATGTTGATATTTTTACTGTCTATACCGACCAAGACAAACAACGTTTCCTGGACGATTACGGCCAGGTATTTGCTGAAATTAAGGTGATCCCCAGAGGCTGTAAGATTGATCGTGCGCAGCGCCTTCCTAAGCCATCCAAAAAAATCGTTGCCATTGCCCGAATATTTGAAGAGCAAAAAAACTTCCGCGGCATGGTCGAAATCATGCAGCTGCTCGGCGCTGATTTTCAGTTAGATATCTATGGCGGCGGCAGCGACGATGAGCTCAAGGCTTTACAGCGCTTGCTTGAAGGCGCAAGTAACGTTGCTTATAAAGGCGTAAGCGTAGATGTGCAAAAAACGCTCGCCGACTACTCCGTGTTTATGATGACCTCGCATTTCGAAGGTTTTGGTCAAAGTTTGATCGAGGCTAGGAGCCAGGGTCTGCCGATCGTGGCTTATAACAGCTTTGATGCGCTTAGTTGGGTTGTTGAGCACGGTAAGACAGGCTTTATTGTTCCACCCGGTGATGCCAAATTGTTTGCACAGAAGCTAGAGCAAGCCAGCTCGCCTGAGTTATATGCGCAGCTAAGTTCTGCAGCGTTGGAAAAAGCCAAAGAAACGGACCGCAATGTTGTTGCTGCCTTGTGGGCAGAGCTATTTGGGAGCGGGAATGACTAAAAGCATTCAGTTATGCTTGTTTTTTGCTCTATGTGTTGCAATTCCGTTTGAAAATACCGCGCTTGCAGCAATAGGAGGTGTTTTTACTGCACCGCTGTCTATTGTTTTAATTCCTGCTTTGCTGGTATTTGTATTTCTTAATCGTAATGCGTTAGCTGCTGGAGATATTTGGTTAATAAAAGTTTTTCTGCTGCTGCTAATGAGTTCGGTGGTAATGCTGGCGTTTTGGCTTCCTGATTACGATATAGATTTTTTGTTAGATAGAGGTGTTAGGTTTATTTTACTTGCACTTCCAACAATTGTTGTTTACCTGTTCTGTGTGGCACTGCGTTTAGATTTGCTTGAAAAGGGAATAGTTGTTGTGTTTTCGGTTGTTGCAGCAATTTATCTTCTAAATCTCCTTGTTCCTTCCGCCGTGAACAACGTATCACCTTTACAGCATACTCCAGCGTTAGCTCCACACCGTATGCGAGGTTTTACCCTTGAGGCAAGTACGTTTGGTTTCCAGTTTACCGTGGCTTTCTTGCTTTTTTCATCTGTAAAAAAGATCAGCCCATTTGTTGCTTTTGCCCTGTTGTTTCTACTGTGTGCGCCAATTACGTCAAAAGGAACCATGGTATGCATTGGGGTTGCCGGCTTTGTTGCGTTTTCTCATTGTTATGTGCGAGTGACGCCAGCAGTTAAAATTGCAGTGACATCATTTATGCTCGTGGCGCTAGTGTCCATTGTTAGCGGGCCTTTAGCTGAAATGTTTCATTCGTCAATATATAAGTATGGATCTGTGGGTACTCGCTCTGCCGTGATTCTCCTACCGCTTGTCTCGTTGGTTCACTTTCCTTTGGGCGTGGGTTTTTTTGGCTTTCTTCCCGCTTTTTATGAGTATGGCCCGCTCTCTGTCGATTTTCTCGATATGCTGTTCCCAAATGTCATGAACTTTGATGAGGTTTTCTATTATTTTATCCCGGGCAATACAATAGGAGTGAGTACCAAATCATTTTTTATGGATTGGTTTCTTTACGGCGGTTTGATTTTTTTGATTGCTTACTATAAGGCTGCCCGGTTTTTATTTTTGGGTGTTGGACGGATGTATTCTTTTCCGTGCTTGACGCTTCTGGTTTTTGTTGTTTTGGCGACCACGTTTTTTGTGCCGGTTGACGGGAGGCTCATCGCCCCCTTGGCAGTGGCCTATTTGGTAAGAATGATTCGTGAAAACAGTCGTCAGGCGATCTGAAGTTTTAGTATTTATTAAGGATAAGGTGAGTAGTAATGATAGCGGAACATAAAACGCAGTGGTGTTCGCACTTGGATCGGTTAAAGGCGATGCATGCGGATATCGCAAAATTGTGTGAAGGAAAGAAAGTAGCGTATGTCGATCTTCCATTTCACTACAATGTTGGCGACCTGCTGATCTATTTGGGCACCGAACAGTTCTTGGCTGATTATAATGTTGATGTTCGCTATCGCGCTTTTTCAAAGCATATTAACCACAAGCGCTTGGCTGAGTGTGAGGTTATCCTGTTTCACGGTGGTGGGAATTTTGGTGATATATATATCAAACACCAAGAATTCAGAGAGTCTGTGATTAAGCGCTATCCGAATAAGCGTATTGTCATGTTGCCAGCGACAATACATTACAAGTCAGATGCTGCACATGCCAAAAGCAAGGCCATTCATTCACAACACCAAGACCTTCATATCTTTTTGAGAGATGTCAAAAGTGAAAAGATTGCTGAGGGCTTCTCAGATAACATCACTTTGATGCCTGATATGGCGCACAGCCTTCATCCGATAGTCGAGGCTTGTGAGGTTGAAGATCTGGCTTTGGACAAATGTAAGATCTTAAATATGCGTCGAATTGACGTCGAAGCAAAATCAGTCGGTGATGTCGGTATTAAAAAACGAAGTTTCGACTGGGACTCAATAGTTTCCTCATGGGATCAGATTCTGTATCACTTGGCTACCAGGGCTGAGATGTTTAGTCGATTTAAAGGGGGGGATGCTTTAGTCAAGTTGTGGAAGCGTCAGGCAAATACCTTAGTTTTTCGTTCGGTTTTCTATTTCAACTCGTTTAATTTGGTCTATACGGATCGTATGCACGGTCTCATTCTTTCTTATCTTCTGGGTAAGAACGTTAAGCTGATTGATAACTCTTACGGTAAAAATTATTCATATTACGAGCTTTGGCTTAAGGAATCTGAGCTGATTGAGCAGGTAGGTAATGAAGCTAAGTAAAGCGGATGTTGTAGCTGCTTATTCTTTGCTGGTTGCGCTTGTGCGCATACTTAGTGGGCCGTTGACAATTCTTGTTGTCAGCGCGCTACTGAGCGTCGAAGAAATGGGCTTTTATTATACGTTTTATTCGTTTGTGACCATGGCCGTACTTTTTGAAGTGGGTGTTGGTTATGTGCTTAAGCTTTTTTACAGTCATGAAGTGCGCTTTGATGAGGGCGGTAAGCTCGATCATGATTGCCTGCAGAGCATTAATCGTATCTACCGTTTCTCAATGCAATGGTATGTGTTAGTTGTGCTCGCATACTGCTTTAGCGTTAGCGCCTTTGGCTGGTTTTACTTTGCTGATTATGAAGGGGATATCCACTGGCAGTTGCCGTTTTTTTTAATGGTACTTATGAATGGTGCGCGTATATTTCTAAATGTTTTTGATTCTTATTTGGATGGTGTGCAGTACCAAGAATTGGCCAACTCCATACGCTTAGTGAACACCCTGGTGTCGGCTGTTGCGCTTTGGCTCTTTATCTATTTGGACTTTGGCTTGATGGCTTTAGCCTTGTCGCAACTGGCTTCAGTGATATCTATTATCGTGATGTTGTGTCTTTATCAGGAAAAAACCTTTGCCTATGTGCGCTCAGGTTTGCCGATTGAGTATTCATTCCGGCGTCAGTTTAAAGAGATTTTCCCTTTGTTTGGTAAAACTAGCTTGGTATGGTTCTTTGGTTATTTTTTCTGGAACGGCTTTACCTTGGTGGCATTTCGCGCCGGTGGTGCCGAGTTTGCTGGCCGGGTTGGTTTGTCCGTTTCAATTGCGCGCGGCGGTTTTGATGTTGCCAGCTCTTTTTTGAATAATCAGCGTACGATGTTTGCCAATTGGGTGGCCAATGATCAGTTATCTAAAGCGATGTCAGTATTTAAGAAGTATTTTGCTGTGTCTGTTTTGGTGTTGTTAGGTGGTTATGGCGCTTTCTTTTCGTTGTATTATATCCTCCCAGACTTCTATATATTTGAGAAGTTGGTGAATAAAGAGCAGCTGGCGATGCTGTTTTTATTTTATTTTATTACCCTTGTTACAAGCAGCTTAAATAATTTCGTTCGCGCCTATAAGGTCGAGCCATTCGTATGGCTATCACTTTATGGGGCGTTTATGGTTCCCTTCACGTTTTGGCTCAGTTTGCATGCGGGTCTGGCTAATGTCTTTGTGATGCCGGCCCTTGTTTTGCTGCTTACCTTGGTTGTTTCTTTGCGTACGTTTTATAAGCGGGTGTATCGTCATGTCTGATCAGGTCGTTTCGGTTGTGCTTCCAGTGTATAACGTCGAGTCATATCTTGAGCAATGTCTCGATTCGGTACTAGATCAGAGCTACCGAAATTATGAGTTAATCTGCATTAATGACGGCTCTACTGACCAATCCTTAGCGCTATTGGAAAAATACCTTCCGTTGTTTGAAGGGCGTATGTGTATTCATAGTCAAGCGAATGCTGGCCTGGCAGCTGCCAGAAATAAAGGGCTTGATCTTGCTTCCGGTACGTTTGTTTACTTTCTTGATAGTGATGACTGGATTGACAGGGAGACGCTTGCAACGTGTGTTCGAACTATTAGTGTTGAGTCGGCGGATCTCGTGGTTTTTAACGCTGAAGCTTTTTGTGAGCTTGATGATGTTGAAGACATTGATCTGCACAGTTATCAGCGCAACTTGCCTAAGTCTCTTTATGGTCGTGACGGTATTTTTGTTGATACCCTAAAGCGTAGTTATATTGCTCAATCTTGTTGTTATATGTATCGGCGTTCTTCATTTGAGGCGCTGCGTTTTATCCCTGGCATTCTTCATGAGGATCACTACTTCTCAACGATTTTATTTATTGAGAGTGCTAAAACCGCCGTACTAAAAGATGAGTTTTTTAAACGCCGCATACGTGCAGGCTCTATCACAACTCAGAAGAAATCTCTGCGCCACGCCGAAGGTTATTATATTACTGCCAAGGCGCTTCATAAGCGCTATCAGGAAAAGATCTACGGCGCCACACTCAAGGCGCCTTTTCGGCAGTATCTCAATCTTCTGTTGCAGCACGGAATTAAAGCTGAATATCAGTTTTATCAGCAAAACAACCGGTCAATGCCTATAACAAGGAAAGCCGAGTTAATACGTATGTTTGCCGGTCTGCTTGATGCCAAGACCACGCTGCTACTTTGTTGTGCGCCATTATTTTATCGGGTTAAATCGCTTTTGGTGTCTCGTAATGCTTCTGCAAAAAAGGAGGCGCTCGGTGGTGTCTAGTTCATCAAACCAAGGAGAGCAAACTCTCGGTTCTGCAGAATGTTTGCGATTTAGTATTGTTGTGCCTGTCTACAACAATCTTGCGGGTGTCAGTCGAATTGTAGAATGGTTTGTTAAACAGCAATTGCATGCTCGTTCTGTTGAGCTGGTGATCGTCGATGACGGTTCAAAACCTGCGGCCGAACCTGAATTGGCGCCAGGTGTTCGTTATTTTTATCAAGAGAATACCGGTGTTTCCGGCGCGCGTAACTTCGGCCTTGAGCAGTCGCTAGGTGAGTATGTTTGTTTTCTTGACTCTGATGATACCTACGACGATAAATTTATTGATATTTTTGAACAGGCTGTTGAGGCCGGTGAGTTTGATATGCTGGTTTCACCGGCATGTTATGTTTCGGCCTCTGGCAAAGCACCCAGGTCACATCAGCTTCAGCGTGGTTTGTGCTCCTCAGATGATTTTTTAAATGCGTATTTTAGGAAACTGGCTGATGCTCATGTGTGCTCTATCTTACTTCGCCGTCAGTTTTTGTTAGGTACGGGGCTGAAATTTGACCGACAACTTTATTTGTCTGAGGATATTTACTTTATTATTTGTTGTGCGGCGCAGGCGGAGAAAATCTTTGTTGAGAGCGAAGTCTATTTTAACTACTTTTTGGTTGAAGGTTCGGCTACAAATCGCTTAGCTACCGAAAAGGTGTTGAATCATTTTTCTTCATTTTCTGCTATTTTAAATTTGCCTGTCTCTAGCTCTCTTGTCAAAGCAAGAAATTATTTTGTCGCGACAATGTACGTGCACTTTTTGATAAAGCTTCTTTCTAACAAAACCAATAGTCAAATAGTCATTGATCAAACCGTTTCAAAAAAGAGTATGTTGAGCGCGCCTATGATTTTTAGTCTTAGTCTTCGCGGTGTGTTTGTGATGTTTATGCGCTTGATTTCGCTGTTTCCAGATTCAATTTGGCGTCGAAGTTTGGCTTTTTTATGTCGTCCTGCAGTTAAGTCTGTATCGACAGGTGTCGGGTAAGGGGTTAGGGCGTTTATATGAAAGTGTTGCACGTTGCTGAAACCATAAAAGGTGGGGTTGAAACGTATTTGCGCCAACTGTGTGATTGTCAGCAGCGCAATGGTATCGAGCCTTATCTGTTGTGTAATGAAAACGTCTCTTGGTTGGATGCATCAAAACAAATAAGTTTTTCTAGAGAGGCTCGTGGGCTAAGAGCGCTGTGGCAGCTTGCTAAAAGCTATAGGCGTGCGCTGCGTGATTTTGACGTCGATGTGATTCATCTGCACGGGACGTTTGCGGGCTTGATTGGGCGCCTGCCAACAATGAGCCCCGCTAATAAGCCTCTTATTTATTGTGCTCACGGTTGGGCTTACGATCGCGGCGATGGCCTTTTCCGATATGCGTATATGGCCGTTGAGTGGAGCTTGTCTTTTTTATGTGATTCAGTTGTGGCTATATCGGCACACGATGCGGATGCTTATGTAGGCGCCAAAAATAAACTGAGCCTGATTGAAAATGCAGTGGTTGATTTGTACCCAAGTCCACCGGCTCAGCCTTCGCGCAAAACACTGTTGTTTGTCGGCCGGTTGGATAGACAAAAAGGTGTGGATTTGCTGCTTCAGGCCTATGCCAATCACGACTTCGATTTTGAGTTGCTGGTAGTTGGTGAGGCTGTGCTTGGCGATATTGAGCTGGGGCAGGTTCCTGACGGTGTCAAATTCCTTGGGTGGTTGGATCAAGATGAGTTTATTGCACTTTACTCTGAAGTTTCTGCTCTTATTGCCCCTTCTCGCTGGGAGGGTTTTGGCCTGGTGGCGATCGAGGCAATGTCAGCATCCAAAACTATTTTGGCTGCTAACGTTGGCGGCTTAACGCGTTTAGTTGATGGCTCGGGTGGTTATTTGTTTGACAGTACTTACGAGGGCGTCGCCGCTGCGCTTAAACACTTTGATGCACTAAGTTGTGAAGAGTTGGCACTTGCCGGTCAAAAAGCCAGGGCGTTCTATGAAACAAATTATCGTATTGAGCGCTTAGAGCTGGAGTTAAGGCAGCTCTATCAGCAGCTATTGAAACAGAGCACTTCAATGGCGTAGTCATTTTGTTACTTGTCGGTGCACTAAGTATGGCTTGTCTTATTTTGGTGCGCTGATGTTGATAAAGGGTTTGTTGCTAGCAGCTGCTGGCTTTAAAATATGCGTAGTTTTATTTTGTTTTTGCAGAAACATTCTATTAGCTGCCAATTTCGAACGAAAGGGGTGCCAAATCATCGTTCTGTCATAGTTCTAGGTTTTGGTGTGATAATTGCGTTTCTGGTTTGTGCTCCCAAAGCGTGTTGCAAGCATGAAGTTAGTAGTCAGTTTTAAACTGGTTGGTATTTATTTTAGTTTAAAGTTTGATTGGCCGTGGTGCCGTCATGGAGGGAGGAGTGTATGAAGACACTTAATAAGTTTTCGTTAATAGGCTTGGCATCAGTTATGGTGAGCCCGGCAGTATTCGCTGAAAAATTCGAGCCAGCGCCGGTTGATATTTCCGGGTCATTAAAACTGGTGCCTACGGTCGAGTTTGGTCTCGAGTACGATGACAATATCTATAGTGAAGAGCGTGATCCCACGGGCTCGGGTATTTATGTAGTCGAACCCGATTTCGCCCTGGGTACGGATGATGGCGTTAACCGCTATGGCGTGCGTTATAAGCTCAAGTCCGGTACGGTCGAGGCGAGCTCGGCTGATAATTACCTTGATCACCGCTTGAGTGGCCTCGCTCATATTGAGCCTAACGACAAGAATCGAATCGACGTAAATCTAGCCTACGACAAGCTGCACGAAGATCGTGGTACGGGTTTGTCCGAAGGGCGCCCAGGTGCGATTGATCGCCCCGTTGAGTATGATGCGAAGTCGGCCAACGCGGCTTATCAATACGGTGCACTCAGCTCGAAGGCTCGCGTCGGCGGTTCCGTCGGCTTTTACTCTAAGGAATATACAAACTTTCGTCAGTACTCAGCCATTCGCGACTTCGATCAAAACAGCGTTGGTCTCAATTTTGAGTACAGTATCGGCGATGCAACGTCGTTAACGCTCGACGGCAGTACCGCCGATATTCGCTACCCTCACATTGGCACTGAGGAGCCCAGCCGCGATAGTACGGACAACCGGGCTTTGATTGGTTTGAAGTGGGATATTACCGGCAAAACAACGGGTAAAGCGAAGGTCGGTTATCAGGTCAAAGATTTTGATGCGGCCGAGCGTAAGGACTTTTCAGGTGCAGCTGTAGATGTATCGTTGAGCTGGGAGCCGCGCACGTACTCAACCATTGACTTTAAGCTTGGTCAGGTGTCGAAAGATCCAACCACTGTTGGTGACTACATTGAAGAGCGATATGTGTTGATAGGCTGGAACCATGGTTGGACCCCGAGAATATCAACAGATGTGCAGGCATCGTATGCGGACGAGGAATACGTTGGAAATCTTGACCGCCACGATGATACAACTGGCGCGACGCTCGCGTTGAACTATGCCTTTGCTCGCTGGCTTACTGCGGGCCTGTCTTATGACTATACCAACAAAGATTCAAATGTTGACGATATTCCATTTGATAAGAACGTATACAAGTTGATGGTCACGGCTGGTTTGTAATGCGTTTATTTGTTTTATGTTTGTTATTGTCTTGGTGTTTATCACTCAGTGCACAACCCTTAAGCAGCAGTGATTATGTCTTGGGTGTTGGCGATTCAATTCAGGTGCTGGTTTACGATGAACCTGATTTGACCATTGAAACCATTATCGGAGATGACGGCGATATAAACTTCCCGTTTTTAGGTGATATCCCTATTAGCGGTAAGACAACCGCTCAGGTTCAGCAGATAATCACGCAAGGATTATTGGGTGACTATCTGCTGGAGCCCTCCGTACAGGTACTTATTGTATCGTACCGCCCGTTCTATATTCACGGTGAAGTAAAATCACCAGGCGCCTATGCTTATCACCCCGGTCTCACCGTAGACCAGGCAATTGCGCTTGCCGGCGGGCTGACAGAGAGAGCCTCTGAGCAAAAAATCTTTATCAAACATGAGCTGAACGGCGAGACGGTGATAGATAAAGTCGACTTAACGTATGTGCTTTCCCCTGGCGATACAGTAACTATTAAGCAAAGCTTCTTTTAGCCACCAATTTGGCCTGATTTTTTATGCAAGAGTCTAGTAAAAAACAGCCAGAAGTAGTCGATTTGATTGCTTACTGGAACATAGTCTTGAAGTACAAGTTTCAAATACTTGGTTTTGCCTGTTTCAGTACCTTATTGGCGGCAATCTTTATTGTTGGTATGGACCCTGTTTATAGGGCCACATCATCGATTTTGTTGAAAGCTGACCAGGAGAAAGCTGTATCCATTGAGGATGTTTATACTCTTGATACAACTCGTAAAGAGTATTTTTTGACTCAATATGAAATACTAAAATCAAACAGTGTTGCCGAAGTTGTGGTTGATCGTGTTGATCTTGGCAGCTGGCAGGAATATCAACCAAAGCAAAAACAAGGCCTGCTTGCGAGAGGTAAAGAGTTTATCCGTTCGTTCTTGCCCAAGCCCGAGGCACAAGAGCAAGATGAAGAGCTGCAAGCTCGAATTGAAAAAGTTCGTTTGATACATGCTTTTAGAAAAAACCTATCTATATCTCCTGTACGTAAAACGCAGTTGGTAAGGGTTAGTTTTGAAGCTAAGAACCCGCGTTTAGCGGCGCTTGTTGCCAATGCTGTGGGTGAGGTATATATCGAACATCAGCTTGAGGCCCGACTGTCGGTCAACAAGAAGGCGGTAGGGTGGCTCGGTGAGCGCCTTGATCAGTTGCGAAGTAGCTTGGATAGCTCTGAAGAACAGCTGCAAGCGTTTCGCGAGAAGGAAGGCTTAATTGATATTGAAGGTGTTAGTAGCATTGTTGCGGACGAGCTTGAAGGATTATCTCAGAATTATCTCGAAGCCAGAAAGCGCCGTATTCAAGCCGAGAGCGTGTATTTATTAGTTCGAGCAAATGACGGCCCGTTAGATACTGCCGAATTATCTAGCTTGGCGGAAATAAGCAACCATCCTCTAATTCGTGAAATTAGACGCGCAGAGATTAGTGCCGAAAAGCGTGTTTCTGAGCTTTCTCAACGCTACGGTCCCAAACACCCAAAGCTAATTGCCGCAAAAGCTGAGTTGGCTGCGGTTAATTTGAACCTGGAAAATCAAGTGGCCAAGCTTGTCAAAGGCATACAAAAAGAGCTGGCTGCTGCTCGAGAACGTGAAAATCGTCTATTGGCTCAATTAAATGCGGCGAAAGATGAGTATCAAGTGGTGAGCTCAAAGGAGTCTGCTTATTTGAAACTGAAGCGAGAAGTTGATACCAATCGAGAGTTATACAATACATTCTTATCTCGCTTTAAAGAGACAGACATCACCACAAATTTTGAAAGCCAGCATGCCAATATTCTTGATCTGGCTGAATTGCCTACTATTCCGGTTAAGCCAAAGAAAAAGAAATTAATCGTTGTTGTGTTTGTGATAACGGCCTGTCTTGCCATTGGTATTGCCATCTTACTTGAGTCTTTGAATGACAGCTTTAGAAGTGCTGCTCAGGTAGAAGAGTTACTAGGTTTAAGGTTTTTAGGTTTGTTGCCTATATTGCCTGTAAAAAAGAAGCAGGTGCTGGATACTCATCTTTATTTCGATGAAAAATACAAAGATTTTGCCGAGTCGGTTAGAACGATGCGAACAGGGTTTGTCCTTTCGCATTTAGGGCTTGAGCACAAGGTTGTCTCGATTACATCGTCGCTACCGGGCGAGGGGAAATCGACGACCGCTACTAATATTGCTTTTGCGATGGCTCAGATGGAGAAGACTGTACTTATTGAAGCTGATATGCGAAAACCGAGTTTTAATAAATTGTTTTCTCTCCCTCCTTACCAGATTGGCCTTTCAAACATCATTTCTGGTACTGAAGCTCTTGAAGAATGTATATATAAGGATGAGCGCTCTGGGCTTGATGTTATATCTGCTGGCCATATTCCACCCAACCCTCTAGAGCTTCTATCTTCAGTTGAATTTAAGCAGCTATTAGAGCGTTTAAAGAAAGATTATGAGCGCATCATTATCGATACGGCCCCAACTCAAGCTGTTAGTGATGCACTCGTTGTTGCTAAGCTTTCTGATTCTCTGATCTATGTTGTTAAGGCGAATTCAACCAAGCAAGCGTTGGTCAAACAAGGTATTGGTAGGTTGTTGGAAGTGGGGGCTAAAATTGATGGCGTGGTACTAAATCAAGTAGACACGAGGATAAAGGGGCGATCCAACGGGTATCACGGTTATTATGATTCTTATCATTATGGCCAGGAAGCCAATTCAAAGAAAAGTTAAGTTGTCTGTTTGTAGGTTGACATGATAGATCTTCACTCGCACTTTTTAGCGGGTATTGACGATGGAGCGTCAACCCTCGACGACTCAGTCGCAATGTTGAGAATGGCTGAGGAGCAAGGGGTTACCCAGTTATTAGCTACGCCCCATATTCACCCAGGTCGCTTTGATAATTCTATCAAAAATATTGTGGCTGCGTTTGAAGCCTTGTATGAGCGCGTCAAAAAGGAACGTCTTAATCTTAAGCTTGGTTTTGCGGCGGAGGTGCGCCTGTGTCCGGAGCTTATGCCAATGCTCGCAAATGAGTGCCTACCTTTTGTAGGCACCTTTCAAGCAGATAAGAAAGTTCTATTGCTTGAGTTTCCACACACTCATATTCCTCCGGGAACTGAGCGTATGGTTGATTGGCTACAAGGTAAAGGTGTCTTACCGCTGCTTGCTCACCCAGAAAGAAATCAGGAAGCTTGTGAATTACCTTCGGTGCTTACACCGTTTATGCAGCGCGAATGTATGCTTCAGTTAACCGCAAGCTCTTTATTAGGGCAATTTGGTTTAGCTTCCGAACAGCTCGCTTGGCAGTTACTGGAATCGGGAAGGGAGGTTGTGGTTGCCTCAGACATGCATAACCTGGGCAAGCGTGCCCCGCGAATGAAAGAGGCCTACGAGCTAGTTTCTCAGCGCCTAGGTCTTGCTTATGCACAGCGGGTTTTTATTGATCTTCCCGCGCGTCTAATTAACACTAACCCGAGTGTTAGATCCGTGTTTTCATGAAGCGATATTGTTCCGTATTGATTAAGCTATTAGCCCTTGGCTTGTCTTTGTATGTCGTCTTTTGTGCGTTCTCTTATGGTGTCGGAAATATTTACTATTTGAAGCTTGATGCCTACTTAGATCGCTGGCAGCGAAACAAGATGCCGACAAGGGACGAGCTGGACGACGCATTGGATGCCGGAAAAAAAATGCTGCGATGGCACTCAGATAACCCTGTTTATTTATCTGCATTAGCAAAGCTCCATGAATGGAGGGCATATAAAAGCTATGCTGCGCCAGAAATTTCAGTTAAGGAGCAGCTGCAAGCGTTGAGCTTTTATAAGCAGGCTACTTCTCGAAAGCGTGCCTGGCCTGATAACTGGATTGCTATGGCTAGGATTAAGGCTCAGCTTGGAGAGTTTGATTTAGAGTTCATGCGTTATGTCGAGCTTTCTGACAGTTACGGCCCTTTTAATTATGCTGTAAATAATGGTTTGGCTAAAATTCAGGTTCGATACTTTGATGTTCTTCCCGCTGATTTTTATTCATATGGCATCAAACATATTTCGCGCGTGTTAGACAACAACCGCTATCGCTACGCTCTACTCAAATACTCTCAATCCCTTGGTCGCAGCTCTATTGTTTGTACTGTCGCCAAAATTAATGAAGTCGAACGAGCTGTTGACAGTTCTATTTGTCAGGCACGCTCTTTGGAATGAGTATTGCTTGGTGTTATTTTCATCGAATACATAAATTGATCATATGTAGTCTATATGGTCTCAAATAATCTCTAGTACCTGGGTTTGTGTTTACAAGGAGTCAAAGGGTGACGTTTCGTAAGGATATCAACGGGCTTAGGGCGATCGCGGTCTTAACTGTCGTTATTTTTCATTTCGAACCAAATTGGCTGCCGGGCGGCTTTGTCGGTGTTGACGTTTTTTTTGTTATTTCCGGCTTCTTAATGACTGGGATTATATTTAGAGGCTTAGAGAAGGCAAACTTCTCGATTTTGTCTTTTTATGTAGCGCGCGCCAATAGGATTATTCCAGCTTTAGCTGTACTTTGTATAACGATGCTGGTTTTGGGGTGGATGATTCTCACGCCGAATGAGTACAGTACATTGGCTACTCATGTTGCAAGTAGTATTAGTTTTGTATCAAATATCGTTTATTGGAGTGAAGCAGGGTATTTTGACGCTGCGTCAAAAGAAAAGTGGCTCTTGCACACTTGGTCGTTATCTGCTGAGTGGCAGTTTTATATTCTTTACCCCCTTGTTTTGCTTGCGCTTAATCGATTGATGAGCTTAAAGTCGATTAAGCAATTAATCTGTATTGCGACAGTGTTAGGTTTTTGTTTTGCTGTCATTGCAAGTATCAAGTGGCCAAACCCTTCTTATTATTTGTTGCCGACGCGAGCTTGGGAGATGCTGTTAGGTGGGTGTGCGTTTTTATTTCCGCTAAGCCTGAGCCCCCAAATGAGACCGTGGCTGGAACGAATTGGCTTATCACTTATTCTGCTGTCAAGCTTTCTTTTAGATGAACATATACCTTGGCCCGGTTATTGGGCTTTCCTTCCTACCTTTGGTGCGTTTTTACTTATTCAGGCGCAGCGACAGGACTCTTGGTTAACGGCGAATCCCCTTTCTCAGAAGTTAGGTCTGTGGTCGTATTCAATTTACCTCTGGCATTGGCCGTTGGTTGTTATGATTTATCATTTCTCGCTTGGTCAGACCTACGTATATTTAGCAATTCTATTGTCAGTTGGTTTGGGGTGGTTGAGCTATGAATTGGTTGAGCGACGAAGCCTTAAAAAGATTACGAGTTGGTTTGGCTTGTTCACAATTAAGCCTGTACTTATGTCGGCGGCGCTCGTTCTGCTTTGTTCGATAGTGTATTTTGATGACGGTTTGGCGCATTCGTGGCGCCGGGGCGCGTCAACGCCTCAAGCCAAATTTATTTTGTATTATCAAGACAACAATACGATAGCTAAGCGCTACGACGCGGCGTGGCTAAAATGCAACACCTACCTAGCTCTGAGAGATTCCTCTACCTTAGAGACCGACCCATCTTGCGTCACTTCAAGAGGTGAAGGTGGCGTGTTTTTATGGGGGGATTCTCATGCGGAAGCGCTGTCACTCGGTTTGCGTACGGCTTTGTCTGAAAAAGGGGTTCCGTTTTACCAGAAAACATCCTCGGGTTGTCGCGCGTCTTTAAAGCCTCTGCCCCAAGAGACTGAAATGGCTAAGCGTGCATGCGACTATTCGAATAAATATGCCTTAGACAGCATTGCGAACTTAAAGCCTGATGTGGTTGTTATTGCTCAACGTAATCAGCATGATCAAACGGATTGGCTTTCTCTAGTGCAGCACCTAAAAAACCTAGGTGTTGGTGAGGTTATTGTGGTGGGGCCAACACCTCAGTGGAGTCCTTCTCTTCCCAGGGTATTAACTAAACCTATTCACTGGCAAAAAGACGATTTATATATTGCTGATAAAGGCTTTGACACGCCGGTTTATGACACAGATTTAGTGATGAGAAAGCGCCAGGGAAATAATGACTTATACTACGTGTCGCTTCTAGATTCTTTATGTTATGAACAGGAAGATGAGCTCTTTTGTAGGGCACGCTTTGAGGGCGGGGCGATTATTGCGCGTGACTACGGTCACTTAAGTGAGCAGGGCTCTGTTTATGTGGCAAACAATATATTAGTGCCTGCTCTGTCAAAAGTATTGAATTAGATTTGTCTTGTTTTTATTCAGCTTCTATGTCTTAGCCTAAGACTGTACCTATTTGGGCACAGCTTAACACTAGTCTGAAAGATCATTTTTCCTGCCCCTATCTTGCTTTATGTTGATGTTGTTTTTATTTGCGCCGATCTCACTTTTATGGCGCTCATTTATTCAAAAAAAGTGACATTCATCACAATATTGCTGGATATCTGACCGGGCTGGACATAAAATGCTCGCGCCGCATGACTCTCTCTATGTGGGCAATTGATTATTTTAATTAACTAAGGAGATGTGACAGTGATGTTATCTCGTGCTCTTTGCTTTTTCTTACTTCTACCTATATCCATTGCGGTTTCCAGCCAGTCCTATGCTTCTGATGCTCGTGCCAATATAATTTTTCTAATGGATGCTTCTGGCAGCGTTGGGGAAGAGGCCTTTGAGGACGAAAAACGCTTTGTGGCCAACCTCGCGTCATCCTTTGATTATCGAAAGGTAAATGTGGGTATTGTGCGTTTCTCAACGGGCGCTGATATTTTGCATTCCCTTGGTGATACACAAAGTGCTATTGCAGTAGAAGCTGCAGTTTTAGGTGCGAGCTATACAAAGGGCTCTACGTTTACCCGTACCGCGCTACAAACCGCTATGAAACAGTTTGATACCTATAGCGGTGACGAGAGTATGCGCTTTGTGGTTTTAGTCTCCGATGGCAACCCTTATCCTTCAAATACTCAAGACGTTTGCGATCTGAAAGACGATTTAAATGATCGATCAATTACAACACTTGGTTTATTGGTCGGTGACAATATCAACCTGCAAAAGCTTTCTTGTATTACTGACTATGAGAAGCTCATACCCGTTAAAGATTTTGGTGCCCTTGTAGATATTTCTTCAGATGGAAGTATTCCTAGTGGTCTGGCGGTGCTTCGAGACTTTGATCTGGATAGTGTCTTGAATAAAGACGAGTTACTTATCGATACTGATAATGACGGTCTGCCCAATTATATTGATAGTGATGACGATGGTGACGGCGTTTTAACTTTCGAAGAGGACTACAATGCCAATGGCAACCTGAATGATGACGACACAGATAGAGATGGTATAGCGGAATATCTAGATGCTGAAGTAACTGAGCCGATGGTAACCGCCAACGCCGGCCCAGATCAAATCGTGTTAGATCAAGTTCAGTTAGATGGGAGTGCCTCTACGGTTTTATCTGGTCTTGAAACAGCATCATTTACGTGGTTGATTGAGCAGAGTTGCGCCGACGGCGATTATTGCGAAGCCCCTTTTGAGCTTGTAGGTCAGGCGGTGACAGTCGACTTTGTTATGCAGGGTCACTATACCGTTACCCTAACTGTGGAGTCTGACGGATATAGCCATTCTGATAGTGCCGCTTTGGCGGTGTACGGTATGGCGTATAGCCCTGAGTACGTTGCTCAACTGAAAAAGAAACTCAAGAAATCTCGCTCCAAAGTTAAAGCGTTACGTGAAAAAATTAAAAAGTTAAAAGCTCGCATACAAGATCTGAAGAGCCGACTTCACGATGCTTTAGCTGATTGATTTATTAAGTGTCGCCAAAATTACGCTCATAACTGTATGCGCCTGACGTGCCAATAGCCATTTCTAAGAGCCAGCAACATACCGTTGTTGGCTCTTTTTTGTTTATTATTGGTGCGTGCTTGTTTAATGTGGGGCATTACTCTTAATCCATTAGCAAGAGAGATGTTATTTTTTCATCTTCTTTCTATTTATTTGTTAGTACATTCTTCATTCACTATGATTGGTCGCTCATCTCTGCTAATAATAGGGGCCCCTTCAATTATTGCAGAGATTTGTTATGGACCTGCCTGTCGAAGAGATGTCTTATGCTCAAGTTAAAGCGCTTTCTGCCAGTGTGTTTCGCCCAGGGTTTGTCTATGCATTGGCGTATCGTGACCATCCATTGGCAGGTGGTGGTGGCAATTTTATTTACATGCCAGGGGATTTTAGTCAGCTGGTAAAAGTAGACCCTTTGGAAGGTGTCTACGTTCGCTTAAATGAAGATAGTGATGCTGAGCGGGGAGTTCTAGTGCGACAGTATCACGGTGCCATTTGCCCCCATTGGTTTGGGGCTAGAGGGCAGGATGAATTCAATGATTCAGCTGCCATCTATGCAGCGAATGACTTCGCAGCTCATAGTGCTCGGCCCTTACGTTTTCAGAATAAAACCTACTACGTCGGACGCGCGTCGTTTGATATACAGGCCTTTTCTACAAGCTGGTTCTCGGAAGGTTATTGCCTTATCAAGTTTGACGGTTTTGCTGAGGATAAGAACTATGCGCTGCGTGTTCTCGGTACAGATAGCTACCTATCTACAGTACGTTTAGCGAAACCTTTTATTGCCAATATTGGTATATTTGGCACACCTACAAAAAACGAAGAAATTGAAGGTGTGGGAGTTGTCTTATCAGGTAATTCAACAGAAACACGCTTAAGTTCGGGCTCTTTTGACTATCTTTCCGTTCAGGGTTTTCGAACGGCTCTGAAGTTTAACGATCATTGCTGGAAAATTACGTTTAATAATGCGCGTCTTGGTTGGGGGATAATTGAAACGCCAAATTCTATTCAGGATTTTGGTGAGTCGATGATTTTTCGTGACTGTTTTTTCTACGATACGTCCGGTGAGTTTAGTGAGTTTCGCCGAGGGGAATGGAAATTCTTTGGTTGCTCTTTTGATAATGCGCCAATTCGAGCTTCCAACGATGTAATTTTAGATGTCTACGGTGGTCATTTTGAAAACCCTAAAAGCAAAAGTGAAGCACCGATGTTTGCCGAAGCCTATAACGAAGCGACAATTCGTTTAGACGGTACCTGGGTCGGTTTAAATAATCGTGCCGTTAAAGCACCTCCTTTTTTGTGTATGACCAAGCCTGGGTTGCCTGTTGGTATATCCTTTCATAATTGTAAGTGGATCTGCTACGACCAGTATGATGTGGTTGAGGGTGGCGCCAATGGTGGTGAACTGAATCATCAGTTTTTAGTTGATGGCGGTGGCAGGGTTACAGCTAGAGGCTGGAATTTTTTAAATTGGCGTGATTGGCTAGCAATACCGATGTCTGTGAGTAGTAATGTGTTAGTCAACGCCGATTTTGCTTCCGGCGATTTAACTGGTTGGGCACAAGCCATTGCACACCTTAATGGTGTTGGGACATTTGATGTTGAGATTACTAAGTCTAGTGGTAAGGGCGGCACGCCCTGTGCCGAGCTCATTGCTACATGTCAGTCCGGGCAGGCTTATGGTGGAACCATACAGCAAAGTGTTTCGGTAAGGCCGGGCGAGCAAATAGCAGGTGGTATTTGGCTGAAAAATAATTGGGATGCATCGAATAATGCAGGTTTACTGATCGTATCGATTGTATATAAAGATGCCCAAGGTGTTGTTGTCAATGAAATTCGCTATGCACCTTATACCAAGATGCTTTCTGACTGGACTTATCGGCGTGTGGGTGGGATTGTGCCGGTTGGTGCTGTTTCGGCAGCTTTAAGGGTCGAAGTACACGCAAACATTGGGCAGCGACATGTAACCGCATGGGTCGATGAGGCTCACTTGTCTGTTATGCCTTTGTAGTTGGTTGTGCTGGAGCTTTTATATTTTGCTGAAGAAAGCCCTCCTATCTGTTTTAGGGGCGTGATGCATGGCTTTAATGGCTTTTGCCATTGGCTGTTCGAGCAATACATAGCACAAGTGCCCAGACACTACTGATAAACCGGTTAAAGCTGCGATAAATACATAACCGTGCTCGGCAAGCCCGAATTTACTCAGAATAATTGAGCATATAACCAAAGCGAAGGGGTGGAATAGGTACAGGGAATAAGAAGAGTCGCCGCAAGCTTTAAGTATTTTCCAGGCTGATTGCTCCCTGTGTTTCTGAAAAACAGGTTCAAGCGACAGCATGCCGACAAAGAAAAGCAGGGCCGGTAGCCCGTAAGCTGCGACCCTGGGCAGATAATCGTGATTTTGGTTGACCAAAATTATCATGGTGCAGGCGAAGAAAATAAGGCTAACGCCAAGTGCCCGGTGCTTGATTGATGCATTGGCGAGGCTTAAATAGGCAAAAATACCAAAAGCAAATTCAAGCAAGAAGGGGCTGGTGATAAACGCTAGCACTTCGTTTTTCGATGCGCTTATTAATCCGAGGCCGGCCAGAGCAACTAAAATAAGCGCCGGAAACAAATAGCGTTTGGGCGGTACAAGGCTTAGGCAAGTGCAAAAAATAAAATAAAAAAAGAATTCAAAACTCAAGGTCCAGCCGTTGTTAATAAGATATTTATCTTCAGTTGGGAAGAGCAAGTACGAAGCGAGTATGTTTGTGCTACCGCCAGAACTATTTACTTTGTCTGGCATAATGAAATAAATAACAAGTGCAAAGCTGGTAAGTAACCAGTAAATGGGAATGATTCGCCTAATGCGCGCTTGTATAAAGCTGATTGGGCTAATTCGCTTTTGGGCTACTGTGTGGCACATAATGTAGCCCGAGATAATAAAAAAAAGATCTACCCCGACACCGCCGATATGAAACCACGATAGGGGGGCGTCGCCATATTGTTTCCCTTTTAATGCGGCGTGATGGACTACAACAAGAAAGGCGGCGATGGCTCGCATGTACTGAACCGAATAAATCATGCAAATGTACTCATTACAGTTGGCAAATCGGTGCATAGATGAGCTTGAGGAAGCCTAATAAACTCGGCTCTCAAGCTCATTTAAGAGTGATTTTGCCATACTATGAGTGCATTGTTTAGGGTTTTATCTTGCCAGTGTATTTATTGTTGTCTGTTGTCTAATTGGTTTGTCACTGTTTTACTTGTGAAAGGCCTTATACCAGGCAACAAATTTTTCTATGCCTTGGTAAATATCGACACTCGGTTGATGGCCTGTAGCACTGACGAGGGCGTCTATATCGGCATAGGTGCGCTGTACGTCGCCGGCTTGCATGGGCAGCAGAATTTTTTCGGCTTTTTTGCCGCAGGCCTGCTCAATGGCGTCAATAAAAGTGGCTAATTCTATCGGGTTGTTGTTGCCGATATTGTAAAGCCGATAGGGCGCGGTGCTTGTTGCCGGGTTGTTAAGTGGGTCTTGAGCATTGGCCTTGGGAATTACATCTTGAATGCGCACGATGCCTTCGACGATGTCGTCGATGTAGGTGAAGTCGCGCTGCATTTTTCCCTGATTAAATACCTTGATCGGTTTGTTGTTTAAGATCGCTTCGGTGAATAGCCACGGCGCCATGTCGGGCCTGCCGGCGGGGCCGTAGACGGTGAAAAAGCGCAGGCCGGTTGTGGCGATGTTGTAGAGATTGGAGTACGAATGCGCCATCAGTTCATTGGATTTTTTTGTCGCCGCGTACAGGGATACCGGGTGGTCGACGGCATCGCTTTCACTAAAGGGGATCTTGGGGTTCATGCCGTACACAGAGCTCGACGAGGCGTACACCAGGTGCTCAACGTCGTGGTGGCGACAGCCTTCAAGTATGCTCATTGTGCCAACAAGGTTGCTGTCGACGTAGTCAAAAGGCGCTTCGATGGAGTAGCGCACGCCAGCTTGTGCACCTAAGTGGATGACACGCTGGAACTTTTCTTTGGCAAACAAAGCCTGCATGGCTGCGCGATCGGCGAGGTCTATACGCGCTTCGCGAAAGTTGCTCTGATTTTGTAATTTATCTAGGCGATACTGCTTTAGACGCGGTAGGTAGTAGCTGTTTAAGTTGTCGAGGCCAACAACTTCGTGCTCGCTGTCGAGTAGGCGCTGGCAGGTCGCAGCACCAATAAAGCCGGCTGCGCCGGTGACAAGGTATTTCATATCGCTCTATCTAAGTTTGTCTATTCGCGGTTGCCATAATAACAGGCATGTTTTTCTATATGCTGCTGATAACCAGCGCTTGTGTTGGTTTTAGTACGACTTATTTTGCCGCCTTGATGGCGTTAAATACGCTTACGAAGCTGCGGGCGTTGTTTTGTATTTGCTCAAGGCTCATGCCCGCTCGATACAAAGCACTTCCGAGACCAAAGCCGGCGGCGCCGATATCCATATAAAGCTTCATGCTTTCTGGCGTCGGATTGATGCCGCCAACAGGCAGGCACAGCGTTGAACTGGGAAGCACCGATTTTAGTGCTTTAAAACCCTCAACGCCGATCTGGCTAATCGGAAAGAGTTTCAGCCCGCTGGCGCCGGCCGCCAGCGCGGCAAACGCTTCTGTTGGTGTCACCACACCGGGTAGGCACACACAGGCGGCGCTGCGGGCGTGTTTGACAACGGCCTCATTATAATTGGGCGTGACGATGAGTTTGGCACCGGTAGCGATAACTGCGTCTGCTTGCTCTGAATTTGTGACGGTGCCTGCACCAACTAGGTAGTCATCGCCGAAGTGCTCGACAAGCAGGCGAATCGAGCTGAGCGCATCGGGGCTGTTTAGCGGCACCTCGATCATTGTGAAACCTTCATCAATTAAGATCTTGGCCACATCGAGCACTTCGCTGCTTTTAACGCCGCGCAAAATGGCGATAAGTGGCAGCTGTTTATTCATATCAAAGCTGGTCATGATTGTGATTCCTTAATTAGCCTTTGCATGCCGGCTAGAAAGCAGTCGTTGCCGTTGATGATGTCGCTGTCCAGGCCTCGGTGCTTGCAGGCCAGCTGGTAGCGCTGGCTGAGCTTGCTGCTGCCAACAATATAGTAGTGCTTGGCTTTTGCTGTTTTGAGCTCGTTGCCAATTAGCATGCCGCTTAAATAGTCGGGTGCTGTTTTTTCATCGAGCTGTTTAAAGAGCCGGTGGGTCCATGTTCTAAATAGGCAATTGCTGAGTTGCTCGGTCGCCAGGCCATCGTCAAGCCCCTTAAAAAACGCGCTGTTGTGCTGGCCGAGTTCGCTCAGCTCTAAACCTTTGCCAAGTAGCATGTGCTGGCTGATGACAGCGAACAATTCACCGCTTAAATAACTGGAGAATGTTTGAATTTTGTTGCCGCGAATGTGCGCGTGTTTACTGTGTGTGCCGGGCAAAATGGCGTGAAATTCGCGGCTTTGACAGAGCTCGTCGAGGCCCAGCAGTTGTACCTCTTCACCGCGCATTACATCGTAGATATCGCTTTGCTGTTTGTGGCGTACGCCAGGCATGATCCGCGCCTCAGGCCCCCAAGGCAGTTGAAAACAATGAGCCTTTTGCGCCAATTCGCTGCAGCCGGCGGCGGTGTCGACGTACTGGACATTGACCCAACCTTTGGCAGAGCCGACCATGCCGGCCATGTAGACCGGTAAATGTTGGTAGTGCGCGCCGAGCCAGGTGTGCAGTGAGCCTTGCAAGGCTTCGGCAAATGCGCCGTTTTCGACCTTGAGCAGGCCGAGCTCGAGCTCGATGTCGTTCAGCACGCGGCCCGCATCGTTTACAGCAAAGGCGCGGAAATTACTTGTACCCCAATCGACGATGAGCCTGTCAGGCTGTTCACTAGGCATAGTTACTCATATTGTGTCTGTTTGTGTCGGCTTGTTTATATCAGGCGTAGTTGTGTGGCCAGTACTTAGCAAAAAGCGGCTTAGTTTGCTTGCAGATGTAGCGAAAGGCTAGTTTTTTTGCGCCTCTCGGCCAGTCTTTTGCCTACTTTGTGGGCGCTTTTGGCTCACTTTAGGGCAAAGATCCGTTAGAATACCGCGCCCTTGCGCTGCTGTTGTAGCACTTATTGCTTTTGCTTGCGGTTGAGCTTCGATAAAACCGGAGCTTGATCTTGGTAAGCGCCGACAATAGAACACAAGTATTGAGCGCAAGTCTCACGTGAAAACCAGGGTAGCTATGGCCGACAGTAACTTTGTCAATGACATCAATAAGCGACGCACGTTTGCGATTATCTCTCACCCTGATGCCGCCCAGCCTTTCAACGCTTAAAACCACCTTTCATTGCACACCACAATCACATCTCTACGTACTGAATTTAAAGGCTTTTTGTCTTTTTCTCGTTTCTTTGCTTTTCAATGATGTTCAAGCGTAACCTCGGAAAGTGTGTACAAACTTGAGTACAAATTCCGTTTTAGAGGTCTTTGGCGAAAATTCCATGACACAAATCTGGCTGTAGGCCTTGTGTTTACTGGATTTAACGTAAATAGTACTACCGTTAAAAAGAGTCTCTTTTTTTGGTAAATATTTTCTTCTGTACCAAATTACAAAATTTAATGAAGGGATTTATTGTTGGTGTATTTTTTTGCTTTAGCGTTTATTTTTGAAGGTGCTTGAACCATGTCTCTACGCTCAACGTTTTACTGTGCTTGAACCCATTGCAACGATCACCAACGTGGGCAATGACAGAACGCTTTTTGCTTTTATGGATTCGTACATTCATGACGATTAGCGTCCTGGGGCGGGACGCCGGTTTGGTTTCCTCAATAGGAACTGAATTAGTCCACCAATTACTTTAGTAAGCCAATGCGGGTCTATGCTTACGCAGGAGCTTCGGAACACTGTTTGTCAGAAGCTAGCAGAAGCTCGGTTGACAATTGGCACTGATAAAACAGTGTTTCAGTAGGCTTTGACGCAATAGGAGTCTTAATTGTTGGTTGCTCACTTGGCAAAAGAAATCTTCGTGATATGCGGGTTATCTACTTGAGCTTCAATTGCCGCGATCTCATCCAGCATCACTAAGCGCTCAGTATCTTTCACTTCTACTTTTATGCATTCCTCTCTAGTATTATTGAGAACAGTATCTTTCGCGATACAATCAATTACCTCCTTGGATTTTAGTGTTAATCTAATCGGGTATTGATAGGTGCAGGCGATCTCAATATAGTCATAATCTTGGCATGAAATCATCTATTTTTCCTTGTCCAAAATAGTTATTGCTTTCGGTATTGTTTTGGCGTCATACCGACATACTTACCAAAAGTCTTTGTAAAAGCGCGTTCTGATTCATAGCCGATTTTAAGTGCAATATCATCAACAGGTAGCTTAGTGTTCCTGAGCATTTCCTTCGCCCGTTGAATACGCAGTTGCGATAGATAGGCAAACATCGTTTCACCAACCAGGTCTTTAAACTGTTTGGCAAAAGCCGCTCGCGACATTCCCACCTGGCTGGCTAATCGTTCTATTGTCCATGATTCTTCTGGGGATCGATGAATGAGCTCCAAGGCCTTTGAGATACGCTTGTCATCAAGTGCCATAAGAAAGGAGTTTTTCTCCTGACGCCCGAAGTTAATCCTTATCAACTCAATCAAAACCACTTCGGTCAGTTTATTCACAATGAGTTCAGTTCCAGGATTCTGAGCCATATATTCGGCACTGAGCTGGTCAAAGGTGCTTTTTAGCCACGGGTGCTGATGCAGTTCTTCTTCACGCACAATCGTGCGCTGAGGAAAAATACTTTTCAAAGGTGTGAGCGTATCGTCATCAAAACTGCAATAGCCACATAACAAAAGTGTACTATCACTTGTAGCCGCAGATTTACCTATCGGCTGCTCACTCGTCAACACATGATCGATGCCTGGCCCGATAAAGATCAAGTCACCAGGGCCTAGCAATTCAGTCCTATCACCGACTGTTGCCCAACAATGCCCACGTCGGACCATATGAAAGCCCGCGTTTGACGAGCCATTAAATTCTTTTGTCCAAGGCGCTTCTACCTGACTACAAAAGTAGACGCTACCACTGACGCGTAATGATTTAAGAATATCACTGAGAATTTCCACAACATTTCATCTCCTGCCGTTCGCCACATCGAAAAACATCAAAGATATAAAGCAAAAATAAAATAATAGACGTTCTGTGTAAGAAATCAATACTTTTGTGCATTGTTAGTAACTACCAAAAGTCCATAATGAACACATCAAGACGAAACAAACAACACACAGATCAGAACACCAGCAGGAGATAGACGACGACAATGAAACAACCAAATAAGATCACAGTTTACAGCAAAGGCTACTGCCCCTTTTGCAAAATGGCGAAAGCAACGCTTAATAAACTAGGGCTGCGCTTCGAAGAATTGGATATTACGAACAACGCCCAGCTTGAACATGAGATGAAGCAGCGTAGCAAGCGAAGAACCGTGCCTCAAATATTCATAAATGAACAGCATATTGGCGGCAATGACGATCTGCAAACAGCTTTTAGAAGCGGCGAATTAGCACGGATTCTAGAAAGACATTCAACCGCAGCTTAACCCGTAAACATTGATACACCCTAAACACCCTAAACACCCTAAACTTGAAATGGAAGGTAAAACGCATGACTACAAATACTGCAACACATTTAACTGATAAGAACTTATCACAAACAACACGTTCATTGGACCTCACTATCTCTCGAATCGGCGACCAAGCACTTCGCTACTCAGTGGTGGTCGTATTGGCATGGATTGGTGCCATGAAGTTTTCGGCTTATGAAGCCGGCGCGATTCAAGGACTCGTTGCGTCAAGTCCGCTCACATCATGGCTGTATAACGTATTTAGTGTTCAAGGAGCTTCCAACCTAATTGGTACAGTTGAGCTGGTAACGGCTGCGGCCATCTTATTAGCACCCTTGCATCGACAAATTGCTATTGCGGGAAGCTTAGCAGCGATAGCAACCTTTACGGTGACATCAAGCTTCTTGCTAACGGCTCCGGTTTGGGAAGCGAGCTTGGGTGGCTTTCCGGCACTGAACGTCGTGCCAGGTCAGTTTCTCTTAAAAGATATTGTCTTGCTAGCAGCTGCCATATCCTTACTAGGAAAAGCACTTCGCTACAGTAAATAAGCAATTAATCCATCCATGAAAGGCACTAGCGATAGTGCCTTGTTTAACTCAGCTATAGGAAAACACGCTTCCTAAAGCGCGTAAATAACTGGAAATAACCATAAGTGAGTAAAGCATGACTGAAGAATATGATTATGACTTATTCGTGATAGGCGCCGGATCAGGTGGCGTACGCGCAGCGAGAATGGCCGCGTCGGCTGGTGCCAAGGTAGCCATTGCCGAAGAAAAATACCTAGGCGGTACTTGTGTTAATGTGGGTTGTGTCCCTAAAAAACTGTTCGTGTATGCATCACATTGGTCAGAGGAATTTGTAGATGCTGCTGGGTTTGGTTGGGAATTAGGTGAGCATCGTTTCAATTGGTCTACGTTACTACAACGTAAAAATAAAGAGATCGAAAGGCTTAACGGCATCTATCAAAACTTGTTAGAAAATGCAGGCGTGACTATCGTTTGGGGTCGTGCACGATTAACCTCTGCAAATAGTATTGAGGTAGATGGTAAAACCATCACGGCCCAAAAAATACTGGTGACCGTCGGTGCGACGCCAAGTGTGCCTGAGTTCCCTGGTTCAGAGCATGTGATCAGCTCAGATCAAGTGTTCTATTTACCTGAACTTCCCAAAAAGATTGTGATTGTCGGTGGTGGCTATATTGCTGTTGAGTTTGCAGGCATTATGAATGGCTTAGGTGTTGAAACGCACTTGATTTATCGTGGCGATAAACTCTTAAAGAACTTCGACCAGCCTACCGCGCAATTTGCTGCAAAGGAAATGCAAAAAAAAGGCGTCAACATTCACTATTCTACCAATATTACGAAAATCGACAGGCAGTCTGACGGTTCATTGAGTTGCTCACTAGATAATGGTCAAAGCATAGTGGCAGGCCAGGTGATGTATGCCACGGGTAGACGCTCACTAACCAACGATTTAGGCATCGAAAAAGTGGGGCTGATGACTCGAAATAACGCCACTATCGAAACCAATGAGCAATTCCAAACTTCAATCCCATCCATTTATGCCTTAGGCGATGTGATTGGAACACCGGAGTTGACGCCTGTTGCCACGGCGCAAGCCATGGTCTTTGTTAACCAGCAGTATGGCGATGGCACGCGCACCATTAGCTACGACAATATTCCTACCGCCATTTTTTGCCAACCCAATATTGGAACGGTAGGTTTGTCTGAAGAAGCATTGAAGGCGAAGGGCGTGGCAGTCGATGTCTACCAATCAGAATTTAAACACCTCAAGCACACCCTATCTGGTAGTGATGAACGTGTATTGATGCGTATGCTTGTCGACAAAGGCACACAGAAGGTGCTCGGCATGCACATGGTTGGGCCGGGTGCGGGCGAAGTTATTCAAGGTTTTGCCGTCGCGGTAAAAGCGGGCCTTACCAAAGATCAATTTGACGCCACTATTGGCATCCACCCGACAATGGCTGAAGAGTTTGTCACACTCAGGGATATTAGCTACTCGGTTTAAAACTACTTGGTTTAAAACTACAGGTTTCAAGGGCACAAGAAAATGAAAAACAAAGTTGAATTCGTTAGCAACGGTGTCACCTTGCGAGGCATGCTGGAGTCTCCTGATCAAAATGTCTCCAATTACGCACTATTTGCGCACTGCTTTACATGCGGCAAAGACATCGCGGCGGCCTCCAGAATAGCGAGAGCCCTGACTGAAAAAGGCATTGCCGTATTACGCTTTGATTTTACCGGCCTGGGGAACAGTGACGGTGATTTTTCTAACACCAACTACTCATCCAATGTAGAGGACCTAAAAGCAGCAGCGGACTTTCTGAAGCTGAATTACCGCGCCCCGAGCTTATTGATTGGCCATAGCTTGGGAGGGGCTGCGGTCTTATCTGTCGCCCATCAACTACCTGAAGTCAAAGCAATTGCGACGATAGGTGCCCCGCATGAAGCTCAGCACGTTGTTCACAACTTTGCCGCAGATGTCGACACGATCAACCAAGAAGGTCAGGCCGAAGTAACATTGGGCTTTAGAAAGTTTGTGATCAAAAAGCAGTTTATTGATGATGTCGCTCAATCAGAATCCAAGATTGGCAGTCTTAAAAAAGCCTTGTTGGTGATGCACTCACCGATGGATAGTACCGTTAACATCGCCGAGGCAGAAAAAATCTACAAAGATGCCAAGCACCCTAAGAGCTTTGTAAGCTTAGATAATGCGGATCATTTGGTATCCAATAAGGGCGATGCCGACTATATTGCCACCACCATTGCGGCATGGGCTAGCCGATATATCGAATTGCCCACGGAAGAACGCGTCTCCAAAGACGTCCACAAAGGCCATGTTTATGTTGAAGAGAAAGACCATAAATTCGCTCAGAATGTGTACAGTGACAGTCATCACTGGCTAGCAGATGAGCCGACGACCGTCGGAGGCAATAACTCAGGGCCAGACCCTTATGAGCACTTGCTTGCGGCGTTGGGTACGTGCACATCGATGACCATTCGGATGTATGCAAATAGAAAGAAGTGGCCATTAGAAAACATAGGGATCAATTTGTATCATGAGCGAAGCTACAATAAAGACTGTCAGCAGTGTGATGAAGCCCCGCAGCAAATCGACTATTTGAATCGCGAAATCACCTTGGAAGGCGATTTAGATAATGAGCAGCGTGAAAAGCTACTAGAGATTGCCGACAAATGCCCTGTACATAAAACCTTGCATGAGCATTTAGTGGTAAACACTAAACTAGGCGAACGTTAGCACGCACCAGAACAACAAAGAAGGAGAATTATAAGCATGGCCATTCCAATTCCTAATCGCCCGAGTGGATATTTACTCGGTGACCCAGCAGCCGCCATCACGTTAGATGCGTTTATCGACATTCAGTGCCCGCATTCTCGTCAAGCCTGGCCTACTTTATTGGCAGTTATGGAGCACTATCAAGACAAACCGGTGAGCTTGAGGGTGCATTTGATAACGCTGAGCAACCATCGGCAGGCTTGGGATGTAAGCTTAGGATTATTTGCCCTCGCAGACGGTGACGCCCGCAAGTTTTACGACTTCGCTACTTATGTGTACGAGCGGCAAGAGCAGTTTTATAACGCGCCATTCTTGCACAAAACCCATGATGACTTACGGCAATTCGTGGCCGATCTGGCTCAGGCGCATTCAGACGTAAATCGAGACGCATTCCTAAAAAAAATGGTCTCTCACGATATTTACATCGATGCCCGAACCCCCATACGATATGCAGCTACTAAATCCGTCTGGGCGACACCCACCTTCTTTGTTAATAATGGCGATAAGGTGTCTGTTGACCACAGCTCTACATTAGACAATTGGAAGGAATTGATTGATCCATTGCTCAGCTTGTAGATCAAGCCTGAACTATTGCGTATGAATTTAGTTGCTTGGGAAGGAGTGTTGTTTGAAGCTGTTTGAAGGTTGGTGAGTATGCAATTGCCCGTATCAGCCCTAAATTCTTGATAGTAAAGTTGCAGGTCAATAAAAAGCCCTAATGGCCGGTGAGGGTTCATTAGGGCTATTTACAATATGGTGGAGGCTTAGGACGCCGGTTCGGTTCCCGCAATAGCAATTGAATCAGTCCATCAATAGCTTGAGTAAGCTCGTGAGGGTTTGTGCTTACGCAGGAGCTTCGGAGTTTGATTTGTTAGAAGCTAGCAGAAACTCGGTTGACAATTGGTCTTGCTCGGGCACTTCACCATTCAACGAAATTTGATATCTCATTGTCTTATAGCTTTTCTCCCGTTTGTTGAACATTCGTTGCAATATAGGGAGCGAGCAATCGACATAATCGTATATGGTAACACGGTCTTTACCATCCGACTCTCGGTGAATACGCCCCGCATACTGAGCCAGTGGACCCTTCCAGGCAAAGGGCAACGCAAGGAATAGCGTATCTACCAGGCTGTTGAAAAAACCTAAAAGTGCGACAATAGCGTAGTTTCCAATTTGGGCCAAAGATAATGCGCGGCGATTCGATTAATCAGGGTGAGCTTTTCAGCTATGTGAGCCAGGAGTCTCGGATTCCAGAGACCCATCCAATCCGTAAAGTGCGCAAAATCGTTGATGCGGCATTGGCAGAGATCGAGCCAGCCTTCGATGATATGTACTCTTCGGTTGGCAGGCCATCCATTCCACCCGAGCAGCTCATACGGGTAATGTTACTCCAAATATTCTTCACCATTCGATCAGAGCGACAGCTGGTTGAGCGGCTCGACTACGATTTGATGTTCCGTTGGTTTGTAGGTCTGGGTATGGATGATCGCGCCTGGAATCATTCGGTATTCTCTAAAAATCGTGATCGTTTATGTCAGGCAGTATCGATGAGCTGTTCTTTTCGGCCATTAAGAAGCAGGCGTATGCCAAGCAGCTCACGTCCCGCGACCATTTTTCAGTGGATGGTACTCTGCTGAAAGTCAGTGCATCCATGAAGTCCTTTAAGCCCAAAGAAAGTGCTGATGATCACGATGATGATGGAGAAATTTCCATAGTCAAAGCGCAGCAACAAGACTCACGCTTCCACTACGGATGCTGATACCAAGCTGTTCAGAAAAAGCGACGGCAAGGAATCCCGCGTGTGCCACATGGGGCATCTGCTGACAGAAAATCGCAATGGATTGATCGTGGAGGCCGAGGTTTCTGAAGCGGGAACACGGCAAGAATGGGATGCAGGCAGGACCATGCTGGCTGCGCAGGGAACACGCCCAGGCATGACCGTCGGCGCTGATCGGGGCTACGATACGGGCGAGTTTGTAGACGGATGCAGGGGGTTATCGATCACACACCATGTTGCACAGAAGTCTGTCCGAAGTGCAATTGATGGCAGGACGACAAATACGTGGGGCTATCGGATCAGCCAGTTAAAACGAAAGCGGATTGAAGAATGCTTTGGCTTGATGCGCAAATTACGCCATGTGGGCCGGGCGAAGACTGCCTGGATTTTCTGATTTAAGGCAGCGGCCTACAATATTACGAGATTGAAAGGGTTGTTGGCTTGAAATTGAGAGAGAATGACCCGCATGTGGGAAATTTTTGCGATATGTCGATCAAATAATCGTCAAAAATTTATTTATCCCAAGATTGCGCTTCGAAAATTTGAATCATGTATGTCCCGAAGGAATTTGATAGTTGATTGAAAATTTTCACTGGGACGGTAATTTTGGAGTCTGTAACATATTCTGTGTAACTGCCATTTAGTTAAATATGTTTTTCGAGGCGGTGATACTTAGGTTGTTGAAAGGCTTGAGCCGTATGAGGAGAGACTATCAAGTACGGTTCTTAGGAGCGATGGTGTGGCAACACACTGTCCTTACCCGACAAAAGCTCATATCGGTGTGGATGCAAAACGAGGTCTGGTGCTCAGCTTCACCACAAGGCCTGCCTGCCAATGCTAACTATCTAAACCAACTGCCAAAGCTCCTTCATGTTAATGAAGCATTTGTATCGGCAGACTCGGGCTACCGAGGCGCAGAAAAGCGTTTAGAAACAAAAATAATAAAGTCGATTGGTTAGTGACTGAGATGCCTAGCAAGATACGCGTTTGGAAGAAGCGCCCTTGTAAAAATAAGCAGACAATCAGAAGAGAATACTTAAAGGCGAATATCAGAGCAAAAGTCGAGCATCCGTTTAGAATTTTGAAATGTCAGTTCGGGTTCTGCAAAGGTCTGTGTAAAAATGACAACAAGCTCGCTGTGTTGTTTGCTCTTGGAAATCTACTGCGAGTGGAGCAGATGATACGGTCTGCGCGGGAATAGTCAGTCCTGATGCCGCCCAGCCTTTCAACGCTTAAAACCACCTTTCATTGCACACCACAATCACATCCCTACGTACTGAATTTAAAGGCTTTTTGTCTTTTTCTCGTTTCTTTGCTTTTCAATGATGTTCAAGCGTAACCTCGGAAAGTGTGTACAAACTTGAGTACAAATTCCGTTTTTGAGGCCATTGGCGAAATTTCCATGACACAAATCTGGCTCTAGGCCTTGTGGTTACTGGTTTTTTACCAATACTTACCTATATTTTTTATGCCGAAAATCGAGAAATGATGGTAAGGCGTTCGCGATTATTTCTAGTTTATTGTGTTTAACGTTTTGATGTTAGGTGGTCTATAGTTTTGACTTTATATGCAAATATTAAACATAAATGCCAATCGTCTGTTCATTTGTCTTGCATAACGGCGCTAACTAAAAGGAAAAAACGGGATTTCGTGCTACTTTTATGTCTTTTTGTGTGATGTCGTGAAGATTCATTTTCTTTATTATACTTTCATAAACTTAATAGGAGAATACAATGAAACCAATCGCATTAGTAACAGGCACATCTACAGGTTTAGGTATTGCGCTTAGTGTTCAGCTCGCGCAACAAGGTTATGAGGTTTACGCAACAATGCGTAATGTCTCCAAATCGCAAGCATTATTAGATGCTGCCAAAGACGCAGGTGTGACCCTAAATGTACTAGCGCTTGACGTGCAAAATAATGAGACCATCACCGAAAGTGTTGAGCACATCATTGCTAAGCATGGTCACATTGATTTACTCATAAACAATGCAGGAGCGGGGTGTGTTCGCACAACTGAACATGCGACTGAGGCAGAAATTAATTGGGTAATGGATGTTAACTTTCATGGTGTAGTTCGTTGCACTAAAGCAGTGTTACCACATATGCGTCGCGCAAAGCAGGGGAAAATTATTAATATCGGTTCAGTTGGTGGTTTAGTTGGACAACCATTTAGTGATATTTATTGTGCAGCAAAATTCGCTGTGGAAGGGTACACAGAAGCTTTGGCTAGTTATATAACACCTAGTTTTGGTATTCAATTTTGTTGTGTTGAACCTGGCGGTATTGCCACAGAATTTGCGAATAACGTCATTGCTCAATTGCAATCAAATGGTGAAATGCCTAGCGATGAGTACAAACCTGTTTTTGATGCTTTTTTGGCAAGCGGTGCGGGCTCTGAACGAGGAGACTTGTATCAAAGCCCTGAGCAAGTGGCGGAAGTAGTGATAACAACGGCGTTAAAAGAGCAGCTACCACTACGTATACGCACATCTGCCTGGGGGGAACAATTTACAGCGCTAAAAACCCAAGCAGATCCAAGTGGGTTAAAGCAATTGGCATTAGTACAACAAACATTTGGGTAAATTAGAGTGACAAACTCAGTTTTACACTTTGAACATATTAGTGATTATTTAACCTCGGCTGGGTTTGCTGCGTCTAATCATCCACTCGTAGCTGTGATGAAACTAAGTGCGCTGCAATTATCTAAGCGCACTCCTAGTTTTGATAAAGGAGTGCAGCTATCGGGAGGTTTTTATTATCTTGCTTTAAAGCGGGTTATCAAGGGGCAGTTATTCTATGGGCGCACTGAGTATGATTGTCAAACCGGCACCTTAATAGCTATGGCACCTAATCAAGCAATGTCCACTTATGATGTGACGATTGAGGGTGATGCCTATGTCTTAATGTTACATCCAGATTATGTACGAGGGCATCCTCTAGAGTTGTTACTTAATGAATGTGGCTTTTTTCATTATCAAGTCAATGAAGCTTTGCATGTCTCACCGTCTGAACAAGCTATATTGCAGCAGTTGTTTAATGCATTAGAACATGAGCTACAAGGAGGCTACGACAATACCAGTCGCGCTATTATTTTATCGCAAATTATGGCGTTTATGCATTACTGCCAGCGTTTTTATCGGCGTCAGTTTATCCAGCGCAGTGAACTACAAGGTGATTGGCACAGTCGCTTAGTAAGCTTGCTAGATGTACATTATTCAAATAAAAACCAATACGTTGAATTGCCTGATTTACAGCATCTTTGTAGGCAAATGCAAGTGTCTGCGCGTTATTTAACAGATGCGTTAAAAGAGCAGACGGGGCAAAGTGCGAAAGCATGTATTCAAAACTACCTGATTAATAAAGCAAAAAGCTTATTACTGGCAAGCAACCAAAGCATAAGCGAAGTGGCGTATGAACTAGGGTATGAAGATGCTGGTTACTTTACCCGCATATTTAAAAGTAAAACAGGGAAAACACCTAAACAGTTTCGTGAATCTATGCGGTTTAGACATTAATTTTTTCAGAGTTGTCGTTCTATCTTTATTGTGTAGCTATATCTGGGTAATCCGTAATGAGTACATTTAAATTCATTTTCAATGAAGTAGTATTAAAATGAATGCCTTAACAAACAAACAAAGCGTTATTTTTTTGGGAGCGACTGGTGCTGTGGGTTCAGTTGTTTTTAATCGTGTTTTAGGATTTTCTGAAGTAACGGATGTGTTGGCATTGGGGAGAAGAACAATTAATTTTGAAAAAACTATGGCAAATGTCCAGTCCAAAGTCATAGATATTCATAACACCAACACTTATGCCGCTTATATCAAAGGCTATACTACGGCAATTTGCACACTTGGGGTTGGTGAACCTTCAAAATTATCAAAAGCTGACTTTATTAAAATTGATAAAACAGCTGTTTTAGCATTTGCAAAAGCTTGCAAGTCTAAGGGGGTAAAGCATTTTCAACTACTCTCTTCTGTTGGAGTTAGTAAACATTCGCGAAATTTTTATCTTCGAACAAAAGGAGAGTTGGTGGATGAGTTGGTTCGGTTGGGTTTTGAAAGATTGAGCGTTTTTGAGCCATCCATGATTTTAACACCTCAAAATAGATATGGTTATACTCAAGCCTTAACCCTCTTCGTTTGGCCAAAACTTGACTTTATTTTTCAAGGAAAGCGTCGTAAATATAGAGGAATAAAAGTAGAACTATTAGGCAATGCCATTGCCAACAATATTTTACAGGTCAAAAGTGGTGTCGAACACCTCCAATACGATGAATTTATCTCACTACAGTAATTCTATATCAAAGATGATGAAAATAAAAAAAGCTGTTATGAAAATTATAAATACAGATATACTTTTGCACCGTAATTGAGTAGCCAAAAAATTTCAGGCTACCCTAATATAATTCCCACGTTACTTTCGATATCGGCTAGTAGATATTTTGGTTCTATTCCAGCGCGCGCACGAAAAACCAGACCTTGTCTCAAATCAAACATTAGCCTAGCTCTAATTTTTGAAGGAAAGGTATCAGGCAAAACTCCTCTGGCTTTTTCTAGTTCGAAGCGCCTTGCTAGCCTTTCGTCTGTGTCAAAAATAGCACGCTTAAGCAACGCCTCTACTCCTACCAGTTCTCCAGAAACCGTTGCAACACATGAGCTTAGAAAGCAACCTTTGGCACCACTAATACTCATTGTGCTATATTCTACTACCTCATAAAAGAATTTTCGTACTGCAGTTTCAATATCAGGTTCTGTCTCAAACACTTCTAAAGGTTTGCATGCTTTTCGGTTGGCATAGAAATCAATAGCCTCCATGAAAAGCTGACGCTTATCGCCAAACACCCCATAAAGACTTGGGCCGCTGATATTCATTGCCGCTGTCAGATCTTTCATGGAGGCACCGTCATAACCTTGTTTCCAAAAAACATGCATGGCAGCAGATAGAGCTTCGTCCCTGTCAAACTCTCTAGGTCGCCCTGTTCTTTTTTCTTTCATTAATCTTCTATTTATCTCTTACTAATTTTACTCATAGTAACATATCATTCAGTTTAAATGTAGAATTGAATTAAAAATTTAAAATGCATAAAAAACAATACCTTATAAAAAGTTTTGTATCGAATGATACAATACTATTGAGATGCGTTACTTTTTATGGTTATATATCGATCGATACAAAACACGAAGGGTTTAAAAATGACAGATATCAAGTTAAAAGCGGGTACAGTTGCGCCAACTATTACAGTCCCAACTATTGAAGGAGGAAGTGTAGATCTTTTTTCTCTATCAGGTGATGAGCGATGGAAAATGGTTGTTGTATATAGAGGCAAGCATTGTCCCATTTGTACCGATTATTTAAAGACACTTAATGATTATACAGCTGCGTTTGACGCGGCGGGGGTTGATATCATTGCGGTTTCTGCTGACTCTCTAGAACGAGCACAGGAGCAAATCAACAAAGTTAACCCTTCTTTTACTGTGGGTTACGACCTGAAACTTGAACAGATGAGGAAGCTAGGGCTATACATCTCTGAACCTCGTTCACCCCAAGAATCCGACAGAGCATTTGCTGAGCCCGGCCTTTTCATTATGAATGAAGAAGGAAAAATACAGGTTATTGATATTTCAAATACGCCTTTCACTCGCCCAGATTTTAAAACCATTTTGATGGGGATAAATTTTGTTCGAAATCCAGAAAATAACTACCCAATAAGAGGAACTTTATAATGAGTTCTTATACTGCAAGTGAATTAGAAATCAAAGCGGTTATAGACAATCTTATAAATACAGCGACCAATTATGACGTAGAAACGCTTGAGGAGATCTATCACAACGACTTACAAGTTTACATGCTTGGCATGACGGGAGAATTGCAAATTGCAAATAAAGAGATCTTTACTTCCTTATTTTCGAAAAAAAGAGATGCTGGAGACCCACCAATGAACACATGGTCTGAGCTTCACAAAATTGATGTGAAAAATGACTCAGCACATGTTTTATTGTCTCGTAAGAATGATTTATCAGGTACGCCCATGAAACTTCATCTAAGCATAGATCTTCAAAAATCAGCAGGCAGATGGCAAGTCATTAGGGAAGTCATCTTTCTCTTTCCTGAAACAACTTATAACACAGAAAGCAACAATAAAAGCGAGAATACGCATGTCTAGTAAAATACAGAAAATTGCCTATTGGGTTTCAACCGGAATCATTTTATTTCTATTAAGTTGGGCCGCAGGGTCTTACCACATTATTCACGATACTCAAGCTGGCTATTTTGAAGCGTTCGGTTACCCAACATATCTTGTTTATCCCCTCGCTTGGTTGAAAATAATTGCTGTTTTGGTCATTGTGAGTCATAGATATAATGATCTTAGAGATATGGTCTACGCTGCCTATTTCCTAAATATGATTTTAGCATTGGTTGGGCATATTATTTACGGGGATTTCTACGGTCATGCTTTGGTTGGCCTAATTGTAATGCCAATATCTTACTTATTAGGGAATCAAGTGAGAGGTCGGCCGAGTAAGAATTTCTTTGGACGCTGGACAAATTAAAATAGCTCTGGGAATGTAGCTTTCTTACTTAAGTAGGGGCTGCATTTTTCTTCTTCAAGCTATTGCGTTTGATGATTTGCACTAGAAGTTTGGGGTAAATATTTAAGTGAGCACAATCACTTACGTGGAGAATCATGACAAGCAAGAATAAACCTATTACTTTTTAAACCAAGATACAAGATGATCCACTAGGGCTCTAACTCTTGCTGTTAAATGTCGGTTTTCAGGATATACAACATATAATCCCATTGGTTCCACCTCCATATCTTCGAATAGCAATTCTAGCTCACCCGATTTGACATGATGTTCTACGGCGTAATACGGTCCAATTCCAATGCCTAAAGCACCAATAGACATATTGGTAATTGCCCGCGGAGAGTCTGTATTAAAAGTTCCGGATACTGGGTAAGAGACGATTTGGCCATCGATATTAAAGTGCCAATTTTTCGAATCATTGGAGCTGCGAAAAAGAAGGCAGTTATGATGAATTAGCTCTCTAGGATGTGAGGGACGGCCATTTAAACTCAGATAATCTGGAGAAGCAAAAAATACTACCCGCATATCCTTTAGTTTACGCGCTATTAAATTCGAGTCTTGTAGTTTACCAAATCTTATCGCAATATCGACGCCCTTTTCCACTACGGCAATATGACTATCTGATAAGAGTAATTCAACTCTTACTTCTTTGTGCTGCTTTTGGAAAGCGAGCAACGGCTCTATCAATTCTTTGCTTCCAAACCCCGTAGATGCTGTCAATCGAATCGACCCAGAAAGCTCTTTTTGGCGGTGCTGTATCAAGTCTTCTAGTTCATCAAACTGTTCTAGCATAGGTAAGCAACGCTCATAGTAAGCGCGCCCTGTTTCAGTTAATGTCACGCTGCGTGTAGTTCGATAAAAAAGTTGTGCATCCAGTCTGCTTTCAAGTTGTCGGACATACTTACTTGCTAGCTTAGTACTCAGGTTCGATTGCTTTGCCCCTTGAGTAAAGGATGTATGGCGCGCCACATTAACAAATACACGCATTGCTTCAATAGTGTCCATATAACTTTCCCTTCTGAATCTCAAAGTCGCCATTATCTATAAAATGTACATTATCTTTGTATGAATAGGTAGATTATATCCTACTTAAAACCTTATATACTCATTTCATACACAAACAAATCAGCTTAGGAGTCCACAATGTCAAATGGCATTCGTATTCACAGTTTTCCATTGTCGGGGCACGCACACCGCGTGGAATTATTTGCAAGCATTGCCCGTATTAAACACGAAATTATTCATGTTGATCTTCCATCTGGTGAGCACAAAAAGGAGCCATTTTTAAGGCTAAACCCTTTAGGGCAAGTTCCAGTCATTGAGGACGGCGAGGTTGTCATCAGCGATTCAAATGCCATTCTTGTTTACTTGGCTCGTCGATATGCTCCAGACTTTTTTCCTTCAGACCCAGTGCTAGAAGCAGAAGTGCAAAAGTATTTAACACTAGCTGCTGGTGAGATAGCTTTTGGCCCAGCTGCTGCCCGTCTGATTACAGTTTTTAATGCGCCATTGGATGCTCATTTTTGCCAAGTTATTGCTGAAAAGGCACTGACCAAACTCAATACTCTAATTGGAACCAAAGACTTTTTGGTTGATGGTAGACCAACTATTGCAGATATCGCCGTCTATTCATACGTGGCTCATGCACCTGAAGGAAACATTTCGCTAGACAAGTACCCGAATATACTACGCCTGCTAAGCAATATTGAGAATCTTGATGGTTTCAAAGCGATGCCTCGCACCGCTGTTGGGCTTTATGCCTAGCATGAGTGTTTGGCGTTAGAGTCGTTAAGATAAGACAGCTAATACAAGAGCTGAATAAGTTAGAGTAGTTAAGCGAAGGGCCATTGAGAGATTTAGTCAGCAGGTAGTGACACTCACTTACTTAAGTGCCACTACCTGATTTTGAATCAATTTCCATTTCATGATTGATAATAATAGGAGCAGCGCCGCAAAGATTCCTATTAATTTAAAAACTATGAAGCACGCCAATAAACTAACGGAAGACACAAGAGGTTTTATGTCTGATTCATCTTATCATCCTGGAGAACTAGCCGCTCAAGATAAAGCGGGAACCAGAGGTGTCGCTGCTGAACTTGCGGTGGGTAAGCATAGTGCCCTTAGTTTTGCTTCTGGTCATGACGTGTTTTTAGCTGCTCAGTCATTTGCCGCGCTCGCCAGTGTTGATTTGAAAAATGAGTCTGTATGGGTAACTCCTTTATTTGGCCAATCAGGTGATTTGGCAGCTATATCAGAAAAGGAAATAGCTATCTCTAGAGACTGTATTCCAAATTTAGACATGCTTAATTTTATAGAGCCTGGTACGCCATTGTCCTTGCTAGGTATAGATCTAAACCGAAGAATTAGGCACCGAATTAACGGATATACTATTGCAGGAGGAGACAACGGTAAACATAGTGTTTCTTTGCAAGTTACTGAATACACACCTAATTGTCCTAAGTACATTAATCGTCGAGATATAATTCCAGCTTCAGACGGCACGCCTTCGTTAAACAAAAATGCTAGGGCTGAAACTCGTACAAGGCTTACAGAGGATGATCAAACATTTGTCCGAAAAATGGATACCTTATGGATAGGTACTTACGCACCAGGCATAGGTGCTGACTGCAATCATAGAGGAGGCAAACCTGGTTTTATTCGAGTCATATCGCCCTCCACAATAGAGTGGCCAGAGTATAGAGGGAATGGAACGTTTTTCACCTCTGGCAATCTGGAATCTTATGATAGAGCTGGGGTGACACTCGTTGATTTTGAGTCTGGCAGCATTATTCAAATGACTGGTCGTGCAACGGTCGACTGGGAGCACGATGGCTGTTACGAGGGAGCTTCAAGAAAAATAGTTTTTCACATTACAAATTTGGTTCGAATGAATGAGATAACCAATCATCGTTGGAAGCGTTTAGATTATTCGCCATACAATCCTGTAGTGTCAGGTACAGGAAACGTCGACACTGAAAGTGAATACCCACAAGTGGCAACCTTGGCTAAAATCGTTGACGAAACCGAAAATGTTAAAACGTTTCGTTTTGTGATACCGAGACGTATCTCATTTCTTCCGGGACAATATGCAACTTTTGAGTTTAATAATATTCCCGGTGGTGAGGCTATCGAAGTTCGCACTTGGACGCTTTCGGAAACACCCAATAGTATTAACGGTGATAACACATTAGATATTACCGTAAAACGTATGCCAAATGGATTGGTAACAAATTGGCTACATGACTATGCAGAAGTTGGGATGGAGGTCAAGTTACTTGGTATTCAAGGTGAGATGACTGCGGTGTCCGTTGATGAAAATACGCAAAAGCCTACAGTGCCTAAGCACTTATTGCTATTGAGTGCAGGTATTGGTATTACACCTAACCTAGCAATGATTCGAGGGATTGGAGCCTTTTCGTTGCAAGACCAAACCGACATAACCATGATTCACATAGAAAGATATGAAAAAGATCTTATTAGTCAATCAGAGCTGCTTCGACGTTCAAAACAGTATCCCCACTTCCAATACATCCATGTGATCAGCAGTAAAGAGGGTCGTTTAACAAAAGGGGCTTTGAAAAAAATGGTGCCAAATACTGCTAGCCAGCAAGCATATGTATGTGGACCAACACAATTTATGAGAGATATGACAGAATACTTGGTCTCAATAGGCGTTCCTGCTGGACAGGTTCATACTGAGAGTTTTGAGTTCTAGTTTAATAATTACAATTGCTTTTATACATGCTGATCTTCTGAACAAATCATGCATCTTTCTGACCATCAACAAGTGATGAATCAGGCGATGATAGCTTTACATTGATTTTCAGGAGAATGCAGATGACAGCAGTAGCGCACCAGGTAACCCCTTTTCTAACATCTTACGAAGTGATGGCTCGTTACCACATTAGCTATACGACGCTCTGGCGAAGAATAAAAGATGGCAGCTTGCCGCAACCTCGTATCAACCGAAATACACGAAACAAGCTGTGGCACATTGAAGACCTAGAAGAGTATGAGAAGAAAGAGGACTGAGCCTCTTTCTTTTATTTTATTGTCCGAAACGCCAGTTGAATGGAAAGCCTGTCGGCTCGATGATGGTCTCTAGCTGTTGATACCAAACGTCGTAAGCATGACGCATTTCATCCAGGTACTGATATTGGTTGTAGATAGCATCCAACCCTTTTTTGCTGTGGCCAATCATCAACTCGGCAACTTCTTGCGTCGTGATGGCAGACATTCGCGTTCGCATCGTTCTGCGAAGATCGTGCATAGACCAGTGTTCCATCTCAATACCGAGCGATCTGCGAGCCCAGATTTTCACATTGTTAGGAATAGTGGTATCAAAGCCATTTGTGGCAAGCTCTTCTTGTCCGTTCGCGGGAAACAAGTAAGTTGATTTGCTCATCTGCATCGCCAGTTCAATCAGATCGATAGCGGGTTTAATTAGTGGCCTCATGATCGGCGCTCCAATTTTCTCACCTTGTTTGCGGATCTCTATGGGCACTGTCCACATTGCAGATTGCAAGTCAAAGTGATGCTTTTCAGCTTGAATGAGTTCGCCCTTGCGCCCTCCCAATAAGAGAAGCAGTTTTATGTAGATGCGATTCTTCTCAGTGATTTTTGACTCATGCAAATAGCGCCAAAGTATCCTGATTTCGTTGTCGTTTAGCACCCGAGTTCGTTTGCCTTTCTTACCGCCGACCTTTTTTGCAGTGATCCCAGCGGCAGCGTTAATTTCCAAAATTTGTTCATCAATCAGCCAGTCATAAAACTTATGCAGCACAGACACTAGGCGTTCTGTGTTTGAAGGGGACGACTCCGAAACCTCACGAAGACAGTTTCTTAAGGACAATTCATTGATGTCAGTTAATGGGTACTTGCCAAGTCGGGGCAGCAAATATATTTCACTGCTGCGTTTTTGGTAGTGCCACGTTTTCTCCTTTAGCCCTTGCTTACCGGCAGAGTCTATCCAGTCTCGAAAAATCGATTCGAAGCTTTGATTGGCAGAATACTTGGCCCGTTCCTGCTGTAGGTAGAGCTTGGGGTTTCTGCCCTGGTCGAGTACCGCCCTTAACCTATCCAGCTCATTCCTGGCTTCAGCAAGCTTCATAAGTGGGTAAGTACCTATGTCTACCCGCTGTTGCTTGCCATCGAAACGATAACGAAACTGAAAGACAATTTTGCCCTTGGGTGATACCCGAGCACTTAGCCCGTCTCGGTCAGCTTTTACTACGGTTTCTTTTGCTTCTTTATTTAACCTGGCATCGAGCCAGCTAACTGATAACGCCATGTTATAAGCCCAGCCCTAGTTTTGATTTTAATGATTGTTTACGTGATTCTGCTTTGGGTTCTGGCGCTGTACTCACAGAAGTAATTTCAACTTCTGGTGCATGGCCATCCACCGGTACAGATGTCGTGGATAGATTGGGTTGGCTCATGTGAATTAAGCCAAAGGTGGCCAGCATCCGCAGACGCTCAGCACGTTCCCGTGGTGGCGTCTTTTCCAATTCTTTGAGCAGTTCAGGGTGGCTCCCTGGGGGAATGTTGACGACAACTCTCATGATCATGCCCCATAAAACCAGAAGCCTCGGACGTTCGCCAAAACAGACTGTTCCGGCACGATGATCTTGCTTCGTGAAAAAATCTCCTTGGCCGCTTCCTTATAAGCCATGGCTCCACCTCCGGCGATCAATACCAAGTCCGCATTGATGCTTTCGTCACGCATGGATTGGCGCATGGCTGTAAGAGCAACAGGCGCTACCTTTTTCATGGCAGCATTCAGATAAGGTGAAATATCGACTTTTTCTCCAAATAGCAGGACCTGTAAGTCGCCGGTTCTCATGGCTTTTTCAAGTCGATCCATACCTACTTTGGCACCGTGATCTTCCGAAATCAGCTTATCAATAGTTTCCAGTAGCACGGACATTGCCTGAAGACTGGTTCCTGATGAGCTGTAGCGAATTTCTCCGGCCTCAAGGGCAACCCAATCAACAGAAAAAAAGCCTGGATCTATGACGACGACGCGACCTTCTTCAATCAAGCCCAAATCTCCACCCGTTTGAACCAGATCCATATAGGCACCGGCAGGCTGCGGCAGCACTTTGACGTCATGAACTGTGATGCTGCGCTTAGGCGTCACTTGATGGACACCTTGTAAACGCTGCACAAGGTCAGACTTACGTTGTGGTTCATGAAACTGGGAAACCGGTAATCCAGTGACAACCAAATCGATGGATTCTGTTTCAGCCATTAACAAGGCGGCATGAAAAAGCGCCTTGTAGGTTTTTGTGGTCGGATATTCCGGGTGAAGCTCTCGTTCCCAGCCTTGAAGGCGTCCAGCAGGAACACCAGCGGCCCAACGCTCATTATCGACAGACACATACAAACAAGTGTCATCATCGCCTCCACCGATACGCTCTGGCATACGATCCGCAGGACCGGCACCCGCAGGCAGAATAATGGTTTTCGGTTCACTGCCTGATTGGCCAATTGCCAGCTTCAGGTTTGAGTAACCGATATCTACGCCTAGTACAAACATACTTATCTCCTGTGCACTCAAAGTGCTCTAACGGTTTTCAATCAACCGCACTGGCCACGCTTGGGCATTTCCAAGTGCTCTGGCGGTTCACTCAAATGTCATTATCAGGATTCGGTGCACTGGCGGTGGGCAGAAAGGTGACAAATCCTTTCATCTATCTGCCTATTGCATTTTCGCAAAAGTATGAGAATAGGCTCTGTTTGGCGGCGGATGACCTAGTCAATAAAATCGAGACGCCAAACGTCGTTTGCATTCTGGCCTGAACTCGCCAAACGGTTTGTATCTTCATGACGATACGTCTTTTTAGGCGTTTTTAAGTGAAATCGGGCTGTATCCCTTGTCAGGTATGGGATTGCGCGAGTTGATTTATATCGAGACGCCAAACAGTGATTGTTACGGCAGTTTTACGTTTGGCGTTTCGATCCAAAAGCCAAACGGATAGTGGTTTTGGCTTTTGGGGTTAATTGGATGGGGAAATTGGTTTGGTAGAAATCGTCAATGAACAATGGAAAGCAGAGGTATCAGATTTACTTCAGCAAGAAACGGACAGGCTAAAAGCGCTGGCACGAGCTGAAGTTGATGACTTTTGGGTTACCCATTACAAGGTTCGTGAGAATGCGCCCTTTAAAGACTGGGGTCTGCTTGGTGTCCGTATCAGAGACTTTAAGTATGGCTTTGGCATCGAGTGGTACATCAACAGTTTTCACGGTCAACGAGGCAAGCGCGTGGTCTTTAGCAAGGGACTGCGTATTTCAAAGACGAAGCTGAGATACTCATTTTTGGACTGCCAAGGTCTAGCCAAAGAATGGGAGTTAGCGCTGGCCATGGAGAAAGAGGAATTCTTCAGTGATATTCGACGCCAAGTTGATAAGCTCAACATGCTGCGTCGCAGAGTGAATGCCTATTGAGTTAACTGCGCTACTTCACTCGCGGCAACTGGTCCCAGCGTGTTGTGTAGGCGGGAGACAAATGCTCTCGCTTCATCGACCAATCTTTCTTCGTTCCTTGTCCAGCAAAGAAAACCTTTCCGGCACCACTTTGGTTAATGGTGTCCAATACAGACATTAACTGTTGGCTATTAGAGCGGGTCGATACGTCATCGAATAGTCCTGGTTGAAACATGCCTGGATCGTAAAAGTCAGACAGCATGACGCCCGCTTTGGCATAACGAAAACCATCCTTCCAAATTCGCTTGAGTAAGTGATTGGCCAGCTCGATAAAATCCCGCGTATCGCAACTGGGGATCAGTAACTCGCCCGATGCGGAATTGCTGTACTGCGGCTCGTTGTCCTTAAAGGGGCTGGTTCGTATAAACACGGTCATCACTTTGGCTTGCTGCTGTTCTTTGCGTAGCTTCTCAGTGGCGCGGGTTGCGTACTCACATACGGCCTCACGTAACAATTCAAATTGCGTTACTTTTGCGCCAAATGAACGGCTACAGACGATTTGTTTTTTAGTTGGCGGGATCTCTTCAAGTTCAATGCACGACTCACCATTGAGCTCTCTGACGGTTCTTTCTAAAACCACCGAAAACTGGTCTCTGATGGCTCTAGGAGAGGCATTGGCGAGGTCTAAGGCTGTGGTGATACCCAACGCATTTAAACGCTTAGAAAGCCGTCTACCAACGCCCCAAACATCAACAACCGGAACTAATGCGAGCAATCGACGTTGCCGTTCTGGATTGGTCAGGTCTACAACGCCCTGAGTGGCTGGATACTTTTTAGCGGCATGGTTTGCCAGTTTGGCGAGTGTTTTAGTCGGTGCAATCCCTACACAGACGGTGATCCCAATCCAGTGGCCTATGCGCTCTCGCACTTGTTGTCCGAACTCGACAAGAGATATGGCAGACTCAATACCGGTTAAGTCCAAAAACGCTTCGTCAATGGAGTAGACCTCTACTCGTGGTGCCATCTCCTCCAAAGTGCGCATCACTCGACTGCTCAAATCTGCGTACAGCGCGTAATTGGACGAGAATGACAAAATACCATGGCGCTGCATTTCAGCTTTGATTTGAAAAACGGGTACGCCCATTTTAATACCGAGTAACTTAGCTTCACGCGAGCGTGCAACCACGCAGCCGTCATTGTTGGACAGCACCACAACCGGCGTATCTTTTAAATCAGGACGAAACAGCTTCTCACAACTGGCGTAAAAGTTGTTGCAGTCCACCAAGGCAAATACAGGCATGGGATAGTCACGACTTACGGCGCATGTTTCGCACCACATTGGTGACCACACCAAATATCTCTAACTCTGTCCCTTCGGGAATATGGATGGGTTCATACGCCCGGTTTCTTGGGATCAGCTTGACGCACGGCCTTAGTTGAAGCTCCTTTACCGTGAGTTCACCATGGATGCCAGCGATGACAATGTCACCGTGTTCTGCTTGGACAGAGCGATCAACCACCAGAATATCATCTGGGTGAATCCCGGCATCAATCATAGAATCACCTTCAACACGCACAAAGAACGTTGCAGCCGGTCGTTTGATGCAAAGCTCGTTAAGGTCGAGCGTTTGCTCAACATAATCCTGCGCTGGTGAGGGAAAACCAGCAGAAACACGTTCCATGAACAATGGAATACGAAGGCGCTTGGCTTTGATGAAGGCAAGTGCGCCGCTACGGCCTATCAGCGAGACACTCATGACGAACCTCGAAAAATCACAATTAATACTGTTTGTTTATACAGTATCTAATGCTATGCTGATTTCTACAAGTAAAATTGTAGGTAAAACTGTAGTTGTTCGAGTAAGACGTTGTGTCGTGGGTGATTTCTTTTTTGTGGTGAAAAACTTGATGTGGGGGGATCGCTCGCCCTCGTCAAAGCCTGCAAGGCTTGGACAATACTGCTTCTGCCTACTGCTCTTGTTTCTGTTACTGATCCTGTTACTGCTACTGGTTAACGCATGGGTTAGGTAACCGTCAGACAAGGCTTGTTGAACCCTTTGCAAAGGGTTTAAAAACAGTTAGTAAAATTCTGCTTCGTATTGAATTTACTGGCTTAAAGCGAAGTCAGGAGCATCATTAAAATACTCAGTCAAACTCAGTCAAACTCAGTTAAAGCCTTTTTCAACCGTTTGAAAAGGGGTTGGCTAAGCCATACGTAAAGGGTATCGGTAAGGGTTACCTAAAGGGTTTAGCTAAGGCTTTCTGAAAGGCTTATCCAAAGCCTTCATACATGGGTTCACCCAGTAGAAAGATTAAAAAAACGCTGAGGTATTCAAGGTGCATTTTGAAAAACCTGTGGCACAGTGAAATAACCCAAAGCGAACAATAGAATTGAAGAGGAACCATCAATGACAAGAGCCCCTGCGCCATTTCCGCTAGAGCGCCTCGCGGATATCCCAGAAAGACCAGAAGATTTTAGATTGCTGGAGCGTATTCCATTAACGCGTGAGCCGCAGTCCTGGCCACTTGAACTTTCTCCTATGGTAGGCGATGAACAGCCAATGGTGCTGCTCGATACAGAGACAACCGGACTGTCTGCCGATGATGAGTCCATTATTGAGCTTGGTATGGTTAAGGTGCTTTACAGCCCCTCTGCTCAGCGGATTGTGTCGATTGTTGATGTGATCAGCTTGTACGAAGATCCCGGCAAGCCAATCCCCGAGCTGATTACCGAGTTAACCGGTATCACCGATGAGATGGTGCAAGGCCAGCACATTGATGATTCACTGGTAACGAGTTGGTTATCCGATGATCCGCTGGTGGTTGCACACAATTCGCAGTTTGATCGTCCTTTCTTTGAAAAGCGGTTTGCTGCATTAGGCCATCTATCTTGGGCCTGTTCAGCCAGTGGCATAGATTGGAAGGCGCTGGGTTTTGAAAGTCGAAAGCTTGAGTACCTGCTGCTTCGCTTAGGTTGGTTCTATGAAGGACACCGAGCTGCAACCGATTGTTTGGCGATGGCCTGGTTGTTTCATTTGTTGCCCGAGTCCGTTGCAAACTTGTTGTCTGAAGCAGACAGGCGAACTGTGTTAGTTCGTGCGTTTGGTGCGCCGTTTGACGTAAAGGACTATTTAAAAGAGCGTGGTTACCGCTGGCATGACGGTGTTAAAGGTGCCAACAAACATTGGTGGCGCGAAATCAGCGAAGACGAGTTGCCGCTGGAGCAAACTTACCTAGATGATTTGTACCATCGTGGCTCAGAACATGCCCACTATGACTACAAAGATGCCCGCAATCGATTTAAAGCTTTGTAGCTATAAGGTAAGCCTTGCATATTTTAAAACCTCTGGAAAATGGAAAGTGAACTCATGGTTTAACCAATAAGAGGAATCTTTCCATGTACCAAGACACCTACATTGAATACTGGGGCGAAATCTTCGTCTCTGCCCGCATCATTGAATTTGGCATCACGTTCGAGCGCTTTCTTAAAGATCCATGGAAGCATTTGATGTCCTGTGGCCAAGAGTCTGCCCCAGACGCGATTGCTGAAGGGATGCTGCCATTGCTACCAGCCCAGGCAGAAGTTGCTAGGCGTGTTCGAGAGAATGAATTGCGTCAGTTGGCATTCCAGCGTGAGCTTCTAACAAGGCCAGAAAAGAAACATTCGAACAATGTCAAGCCAATTTTTATAGCCAACAAGACGACTTGTTGATACTATGAGACCTAATGAAAAAAAGTAGGTTGCTTGATGGCATTCAATCGATGGCTTCCTAGTTTTAAATGATTAGGGCTTGTCCCAGATGGATTGAGAGGCTGACAGTGCAAGACAACACTGGACTTGAAGAGCTTAGCCAAGCACAGAGAGAACGACTCGCTCATATTGATTTCACTTTGTTATTTAAAGGTGAAGCTGGGCGTAGTTATTTAACCGAGCGATTTAGCGTAGCGCCGTCTGTGGCAACACAAGATTTTGCGCGGTACAAAGAGTTGGCTCCTAACAACGTTATGTATGACGAAAAGCGCAGAGTGCACTTGAAGACGAGCGCATTCCAGCCGTTGTTTGATTATGACGTTGTTCGAACTCTTGCGACGATAAGCCAAGGGTTCGGTGATGGCTTTCTTGGCAAGGTCAGGCCACCTATGGCTTGTGAAGCACCATTCCATCTCAATAAGCCGAAATTGGAAGTTGTAGCGGCTATTAGTGAAGCCATACATAAGCGCGCTGTGATTAATATTGAGTACACCTCATTGTCGAGTGGTCATGGGAGCAGGCAAATAGTTCCTCATACCTTGATTGACAATGGCTTGAGATGGCATGTCCGAGCATTCGATAGAAAGCATAGAGAATTTAGGGATTTTGTTTTAACCAGAATAAGTGAAGTTGAGTTGTTAGAGGATGAGGTTAACGACGAAGTTGAGACTCTTCAGTGGGATAAGCAATGGAACCGAATCGTTGAGCTAGAGCTGATACCTCATCCAAAACTAGCACATCCAGAAGCTGTATCGATGGACTACGCAATGGAAAACAATAGGTTGCGTGTAGAGATAAGAGCTGCGTTCGCTGGATATTTACTGCGTTTATGGAATATCGATTGTTCAAAGAATTGTAAGAGCAATGGGCGAGAGTTCCATTTAGCACTTAAAAATCCAGAAGCACTATACGGCGTTGACAATGCTGCACTCGCTCCTGGATATAGCGAATCGTGAGATGAATTTATGAATATAAAAGAATATTTAGGCGATCTTATCGGAGGCAGTTTATTGATAACTGAATCTAGAATAATCGCAGAATCACTACTGAAAAAACTTCCAGAAGATGAGTGGAAGTCGCTGATCGTTGAGCAAAATGTTCTTCAGAAAAAATCCGGTCAGACGGCTATTCGTTATGCCAGAACAATCCGTTGGCGTATTGAAGGCCTGGGTGATGAGTTTATGACTGATCTTTTAGCCGCGAGTGAACGTGCCTATGTCCAAATGCTGATGATGTCATTACTCATTCATTCTCCGGTTGTCGCTGATTTTATGCGACTTACCTTAGCCGAAGCTCGTCGCACCTATAAACCCTCTTTAACCGCTGATGCATGGTCTGAGTTTTATGACACGAGAGTGCGGGCATATGCCGAGCTTGGCGGTTTTTCTGACTCAACTGTCAAAAAAATGGGTAACAACGCAATTAAGGCACTGGTTGATAGTGGCTACCTGAGTGATAGCAGGACAAAGAAAATACAACCTGTTTACCTAATGCCAGAAGTTAAAGACTGGTTAGTTCGTCTGGGCCGGGAAGATTTGATTGAGGTAATGGAGTGCACAATATGAAGGCTCTTCAGACCAGGCTTGATCTGATACTGGAACGAATTGAAAGCCCTAAGTTTTTGAAAAACGATGGCTTGGGCAATGAAATTGGATTTTGGGTATTTGACTATCCAGCCAAGTATGAACTGCTTGTACGAGAGCACATTAAGCACGTTGACGAAAAACTCAACAAGCGTGGTTACCGCTTTGTCCATCTCAATATTTTTGAAGTCTTGATAGATATGCTTGAGGAGCGAGGCCTTTTCGACCGAGCTTGCCAGCGTGAATTGCAAGTCGGTGTTGATGGCCTTCGAAAAACACTAGCCGGGCCTCTGAGCCAAGAGAAAGTGGCAAGGTATATCGCGGACAAATATAAGCCATCAGAACTTGAGTTTGTGTTGCTGTCAGGCTTAGGCAGTGCGTGGCCTCTTATCCGAGGACATGAGTTACTTAGTGCTCTGCAAGACGTTATGGGTAGCACGCCATTAGTGCTTTTCTATCCGGGTGAATATAGCGGAAGGGATTTGCATCCTTTCGGCATGATCGAATCTAAAAACTACTATCGCGCCTTCAAGCTTGTGCCTGAAGACGGTAAAAAAAATTAAGAGCAGGGAGCCTCCCGAATGAAAATTGAACAGATTTTTTCCAAGAAGTTGACGCGTGATATTAACGGCGTTGTTAAAGCTGAACAGAAAGACAATGACAGTGTGTATGTCGAACTTGATGAGTATGTTGTTACCCGAGAGTTAGATAGACACTTTCGTGCATTTTTTGAGGCTTACGTCCCATCTGTGACGCAAAGCGGCGCATCAATGTCAGGTAAAATTGGTGTGTGGATCTCTGGCTTCTTTGGTTCGGGTAAGTCTCACTTCCTGAAAATTTTGTCTTACCTCCTAGAAAATAAATCTGTCGAAAAGGATGGACAAGGCCGCCAAGCATTTGAGTTTTTTAAAGACAAAATCAACGATGCCATGCTGTTGGCCGATATCCAAAACGCTGTTACAAAAGATACAGACGTTATTCTTTTTAACATCGATTCACGAGCCAATACGGATGACCGAGAAAATGCCATTCTTAAGGTCTTCCTCAAAGTCTTTAATGAGCGTGTAGGATACTGCGCTGATTTTCCTCATATTGCGCACTTAGAACGCGAGCTTGATAAGCGTAATCAATACATGTCTTTCAAGGACAAATTTGCTGAGTTGACTCAATCAACTTGGGAAAAGGAGCGTGACGCCTATGACTTCTATCGAGACGAACTTTCAGAAGCACTCGCTCATGCCAGTGAGCAATCATTAGAGTCTGCCAAAGCGTGGGTTGAACAGGTTGAAAACAATTTCCCGCTAGATATCCGAAACTTCTGTAAGTGGGTTAATGAATACTTAGATCGAACTGGGGATCGTAACCTTCTTTTCTTAGTCGATGAAGTCGGTCAGTTTATCGGTAAGAACACACAAATGATGTTGAAGCTTCAGACCATTACTGAAGATCTTGGCACATATTGTGGTGGCAGAGCTTGGGTCGTTGTTACCTCTCAGGCAGACATTGATGCTGCCATTGGTGGTATGGATAAGCGCGATGGCGAGGACTTCTCTAAAATTCAAGGGCGTTTTAGTACCCGCTTGCAGCTGTCGAGCTCGAATACCTCGGAAGTTATTCAAAAGCGTTTGTTGTCCAAAACGGAAGAAGCTCGTACACATCTCATCGATGTCTTTGCTGAAAAGGGCGATATTCTTCGTAACCAGCTGACATTTGATAAAACGACAACCGCGTCTCTAAAGGGTTACACCGACGCTCCGTCTTTCGTGGACAACTATCCGTTTGTGCCTTATCACTACACGCTGGTTCAAAAAGTGTTTGAGTCAATTCGAACAAAAGGCGCGACGGGTAAGCACTTAGCCATGGGTGAGCGTTCATTACTTGATGCTTTCCAATCAGCTGCAAAACAGATGAAGGACTCTGGCCTTGATGTATTAATCCCGTTTTACAGTTTCTATGCACCGATTGAAAGCTTTTTGGAGCCAGCGGTTAAGCGAACGATTGACCAAGCCTGTGAGTTGGATTCCTTAACAGAATTCGATGGCAAGATTCTAAAAACTCTTTTCTTGATCCGTTATGTGGACGTTGTCAAAAGCACACTAGACAACCTTGTAACGCTGTCAATTGATCGAATCGATGCAGATAAAATTGCGCTGCGTAAACAAATTGAAGAGAGCTTAAATCGTCTTGAACGCCAATTGCTGATTGCGCGTAATGGTGATGAATTTATCTTCCTGACCAACGAAGAAAAAGAGATCGAAAACGAGATCCGCCACACTGACGTTGAAATGTCTGAGGTCTCTAACAAGCTTTCAGCAATCGTATTTGACGGTATTTTGAAAGGTAATCGTGCCTATCGTTACCCGATTAATAAGCAAGACTTTGCGGTGAGCCGTTTTTGCAATGGTCATCCAAAAGATGGCACCGCGCTGGAAGACCTAGTCATTAAAGTCATTTCACCTTTGGATTCGCACTTTGAAAATTACTCCCACGATCAAGCGTGCATCAATCATACGCTTGAGGCTGATGGGTGCGTGCTCGTCAAGCTGGGCGAACATAAGCGTCTTTGGGATGACCTGACAACCTTTATAAAAACTGACCGATTCTTAAAACAAAATTCAGGACAGCGACCAGAGCAAGAACACCTTCTCCGCGAAAAGCAGATGGAAAATATTGAGCGTGAAAAACGCTTAAGAACGGATTTTGAAGCTTTGTTCGCCGAGGCGGACGTTTACGCTATCGGCACAAAACTACCGAAGAAATCAGCAACGCCAAGTGCCATCGTCGAAGAAGCATACAAATACGTTATCGAAAACACCTTCGCTAAATTGAATATGCTCAAGGCAACGCCTGGTGAAGTTTTGCGTGAGCTACAGGCCGTTCTTGTTGCTGATGATATTGCTCAGATTGGACTGGATCTTCAAGCGGATGAATGTAACCCAGATGCTACGCGTGAGGTTGAGCAGTACGTAACGCTAAAAGTCGAGCGTAATGAGCCTGTTTACTTACGTGACATCGTTGCCCGCTTCGGCAAGCGCCCATATGGCTGGCCAGACAATGAAATCTTATTGCTCACTGCAAGGCTGGGCTTGGCTGGAAAGGTATCTTTTAGTACCCAAGGCACAGATCTGGCGTTGAAAAAAGCTTACGAGCCGTTTACCAGCGTGCGTAAACGCGGCGAGATCCGTGTACATAAAATCAGGCAACATGACGAGCGCCAAATTAAAAAGGCTGCTGGTCTTGTTAAAGAGATCTTTTCAAAAACCTTTACCGGCTCTGGTGAAAAGGAGCTCTACGAATTAGTGCGCGATGAATTACTGGCTTGGAATGAAGAGCTTAAATCATTCAGAACCAAGTCACAGACAGGCCATTTCCCAGGTAAATCTCAAATTGACGATGGTCTTGCATTGGTCGCGGGTATTCTTGAGCAAACTTCAAGCTTCGCCCTTATCGCCCGATTCTTAGAAGACGCTGATGCCCTTGAAGAGTTTGCTGAGGACTTTGAGGATCTTGATGACTTCTACAACAGCCAATTTCAAACTTGGCAAGCCCTTGCGGGCGCATTGAACGAGAAGTTTAAGGCCAATAGACCCGCGTTAGAAAAAGACAGTGAAGCATTAAAAGCGCTCACTGAATTAGAACGCATTTACAATATGCCCTCACCGTATGAGCAGCTGCGCCATATTAATCCGCTTATCGAGCAGGTGGCAAAAGTTAACTCAACATTGGTTGAAGAAAAACGCACTCATGCCTTAGAGCGTGTTGATCTGCGCATCGGACGTGTAAAAGAAGCGCTAGCTGAAGCTCATGCACCGTCTGAACTACAGAACCAAGCACTGCGCCCGTTACAAATGTGCAGACAGCGCATTGAAGCGACCTCTTCAATACCACAAATTATCAGTGAGCAAACTGAAGCGGAAGGTTACGAGGACGAAGCTTATGAGTTGCTGAATGGCTTTATCGAAGATCAACGCAAAAAAGCTGAAGCTGAGCAAAGACGTCGTGAACTCGAACAGAAGAAACGCGAAGAGGAAGCAGCGAAAGCCGGTAAAGCAGCTCCAGCACCTGAGCCAGCCCCTGAACCAGTGCAGCCACAGCCGGTTGCAAAACGTACCGTAACGATTAACCCAACCGATGCCATGGCTAAGTCAGTAACAACCGGATTCATTGAAAGTGAAGACGAAGTTGATGCCTATCTTGCCGCTTTAAGAGAGCAGCTGATTGCTGCGGTCAAAGCTGGCGACCGCGTACGAATTAAGTAAGGGGCTTATTATGATCAAAAGAATAAGCGTTAGCGCATTCAAATCGTTAGTTGATTTTGAGTTAAACCTTGACTCGAAGTTTAACTGCATCATTGGTTTAAACGGTGCAGGGAAAAGTTCGGTTTTACAATTATTTAGCTATGTATCTGCACTTATTGAAGGGAAAATTGACCGTTGGTTAAGTGAAAGAGGTTGGGAAGAAAAAGATGTGGCTTCTCATTTCTTCCCCACACGAGAAACGTTTGACCTTGTACTCGATATTGAGCTTTCAGATAAGCAATTGCGTTGGGAAGCCACTTACAACTGGAAAAGAGGCCTGTGTACAAGTGAGACACTAACGGATTTAGCCAATGGTCATCAGCTTCTACGTCTATATCAGGGAAGACTTAAAACTAAGCGTGACACTATTCCGGATCTTATTTTCAAATATTCAGGTTCAATATTGTCTGCTTTGGATGATTCAGCTTTACCGCAAGAAGCCGTCATTTTCCGAAATTTTATGACTAATATCGATAGCCATGACCTTTTATCGCCTAAGGTTATGCGTTCAGGTCGTTTTGCATCTGAAGGAAAAATAGGTAGTGCTGGTGAGTACTTGATTAGTTATATACACAAGCTTGATAAGAATTCACAAGACATACTATTAAAGAACCTATATGGCTATTTCCCTCAAGTTGTGAAAATAGAAACTAAAACTGAGTTAAATGGCACATTAAGCTTGTTGCTAACAGAGCGGTTTTATAATGATGATGGTTATTACACTGATGTTGTAACTAATGCCAAGCATATCAACGATGGCATGTTGCGTATTTTAATCATACTGGCGAGTCAAAGAACTAGTTCGAAATTCCAGCAATTTGATGAAGTTGAGAATGGTGTTAACTCTGAAATAACCGAAAAACTGGTCGAGGCATTCATAAACTCACCTCAACAGGTGTTAATTACAACACATAGCCCAATGGTGTTGAATTATATAGAAGATGAATTAGCTAAGAGCTCTATAACTCTTGTATATAAAAATAAACAAGGACATACCAAAGCAACAAAATTGTTTGCTTTGCCATCTCTGACTAAGAAGCTTAATTCGCTGGCTCCTGGCGATGCCATGCTTGACGTGTACCTCAAAGATGCCGCTGAAGAAGCTGAACTTCTGGCAAATTCCTCAGAGTTGAGTCGGTAGGTTCATTATGATTACAAGCATCTTGGTAACAGGTGAAGGTAGCTCAGATATGGGGGGATCAAATAATGGTCATTCAATATCTAGTGGGGCATCTTACAATCTTGGTCCAATGGCATTGTTGGCTGTTCGTTTATTGCGAAATATTTTACCTACTTGGAACGAAGACTACTTAGATTTTCAATCACCAACTGATTGGATTACCTGTATTTCTGGTAATGAGTTGGCACGTCAGGCAAAGAATGTTCGCAAACATCGACCAAGTAAAAAGTTAAAAAAAGGCTTCATTGAGCATGCTAATAGAGCAACAACAATGGCTGGTTATGCAAAAGACAATGGACACCAGTTGGCGTTCTATTTTCACGATACTGATAAGTCTGATTTTACTGACTTACATCAATCTATCACCTTAGGTTTTAATGGTGTTGATGGTGTCGGAGGGATACCTATGATCCCCAAGCCAACTTCAGAGGCATGGTTGATATGTGGACGTAAGTCAGACCCATATGCTCATTGCGCTACGTTAGAAACGCAATTGTCAGGTAATGATGCTGCGTCAGCTCAAAATGCTCCCAAGAAAGTGTTAGCTCAGTTGCTAGGTCTAGAGGTGGGCGTAGAGCCAACAACAGAGCAACAATATGCAGAGGCTGAGTTGATAGATGTCACGCGTATCAACATGCCAAGCTACAACCAATTTAAAACAGATTTAACCAGTGCCATCGAAGTCATTTGTGGTCATGGAACAGCGAGAACATAATGAATACTGCAAAACTTAAAAAATATGCTCCCCAAGCAAGACGTGAATTTATCTCAGCTGTTTCAAAGCAATTAAATCAACTGGGGATTTACAGTGACAAGCAAATTTCTGACGTTAAAGAGCAAGGTTCTGTTCTTTCTATCGAAGGAAAAGCCTTTCCAATAGGTATAAAAACAGCGAGAGAACGTTTAGTCAGAAAACTTAAGACTTTCGGTTATGCACAACTTATCGAACAAGTAGCCTATACCTGGTTCAACCGTCTGTGTGCTATTCGCTATATGGAAATCCATGACTATCTAGGCCACGGTTTTCGTGTTTTGTCGCACCCAGACAACCCTAAAGGCTTTGAAATTATCGACCATGCCCAAGACGCTGCGGATGAACTCGGATTAGATAGAGCTCGCATTGTTGAACTCAAGCTTGCGGGCAACAAAGACGAAGAGCTGTATCGTGAACTGCTGTTAGGCCAGTGCCATAAGCTTCATGAAGCGATGCCTTTCTTATTTGACGCATTGGACGATGAAACCGAGCTTCTTCTACCAGACAACCTAACACGTACCGACTCAATTCTGCGTGGATTGGTAGACAGCATTCCTGAAGAGGACTGGCAACAAGTCGAAGTGATTGGTTGGCTTTACCAGTTTTACATTTCTGAAAAGAAAGATCAGGTAATGGGTAAGGTGGTCAAGAGTGAAGACATCCCTGCCGCCACCCAGCTATTTACACCCAACTGGATTGTGAAGTACCTGGTACAAAACTCAGTCGGTCGCCAATGGCTGCAAACCTACCCAGACTCTGCCATTAAAACGCAGATGGAATACTACATTGAGCCTGCTGAACAATCTGACGAAGTTAACCAACAGCTAAAGGCTATTACGCCAGAATCTATTGAACCTGAAACCATCAAAGTACTTGACCCAGCTTGTGGTTCGGGCCACATATTGATTGAAGCCTATAACGTGCTAAAAGCCATCTACGAGGAGCGTGGTTTCCGCTCTCGTGACATTCCAAAGATGATTCTGGAGAACAACCTCTACGGCCTAGACATTGATGATCGTGCAGCGCAGTTATCTGGCTTTGCGCTGATGATGATGGCTAGAGATGACGATAAGCGTATTTTTACCCGTAACGTGCGACTCAATGTACTGTCATTGCAGGAAAGTAACCATATCGACCTGCCGACCTTATGGAAAGCACTCAACCTATCGGGAAGTTGGCAAAGCGGCACATCACAAGGACTGTTCTCTGACGAAGAGCAAGATTTAAGCTTGTTCAATGCAGACAACCGCTACCAACTGCTGAAGCGAACGTTGGCAAGATTTACTCAGGCCAAAACCTTTGGTTCTTTGGTTGATGTACCAAGCGATGAGTATGATCAACTAAGAGAGCTACTTAGCACACTTGTCGAGCTGCAAGAATCAGGTGACTCAATGCAAAAGCCTGCGGCGAAGCAATTGATTGAAATTGTTCATCAGGCTTTGGTTTTATCTATTCGTTACGATGCTGTTATTGCGAATCCTCCCTATATGGGAAGTAAAAGCATGAACTCTCAGTTGAAAAAACTCGCAAAAGATGACTATGCAAACAGCAAGGCAGATTTGTATGCCATCTTTATGGAGAGAGGTTTTAGCTTGCTCAATGAAAGAGGATTTAATGCCCAAATTAACATGCACTCATGGATGTTCATAACTAGCTTTGAAGAACTAAGACGTCGAATTTTGCAATACAAACGTATAGTTACTATGGCTCATCTAGGGGCAAGAGCGTTTAGTCAAATTGGTGGAGAGGTAGTTCAAACAACAGCTTGGATTATTAACAATACATACATAAATAGTTACAAGCCTGTATTTTATCGTCTTGTCGATGGTGATGAGAATGAAAAGAAAATCAGCCTTTTGAATCGGAATAATGAGCATAGCACGATAGAACAAGAAAACCTTACGAAGTTGCCAGGTTCTCCTGTTGCATACTGGGCAAGCTTGGATTTTATCAAATTAATGGAAAATGCTGACTTATTGGATGCGCGAGCGGTTAAAGGGCTTGATACCAATGGTAATATTGATTTATTCCTCAAACGTTGGCATGAAATAGATATAAATAAATTTAGTGAATTTGCTAACGATAGTAAAAAATCAGTCTGGTACCCTATCGCTAAAGGAGGAGAATTCAGAAAGTGGTATGGAAATAATGAATACGTTATTAATTATGAAAATGACGGTCAAGCATTAAAGGCCAATAAGGCAAACTTGAGAAATATGGATAAATATTTTCAAGAAGGTGCTACGTGGACCGTGGTTTCAACAGCAGGATTTGCGGTTAGATATTTACCTAGAGGATTTACTTTTGATCAAGGTGGATCTGGAATATTTGTAAGCACTAACGACAGATATTCGATATGGGATGTTCTATCAAGCCTTAATTCTTCAATTGTGTACGGAGTTGCTAAATTACTTTGCCCAACTTTGAATTATACAACGGGTGATGTTAGAAAATTTCCTATTTGGAAGTTTGAATGTTTAGAAGAAGTAACCAAAGAGTTAGTCGATATTCATAAAAAGGATTGGGATTCGTCAGAAGTTTCATGGGGTTTCCAGAGAAATGCGCTTTTAGATGAAGTGGCCGAGACCAATATAGAGTGCTCTTTGGAGAAATGCCTGACTAAACAGTCTGAGTTAGTCAGTAGGGCAATTGAGTTAGAGACTCTAAATAATAAAGTCATTGAGAAATCTTTTGATAATGTTGAAAAGGAAAACATGCTTGATGTATCAAATATTACGATGCTTGTTAATCCTTTGTATTCATTTGGGTCAAAAAGTGTTGATGATTTTAAACCATTGTCAAAGTCAAAAATAATATCAGAATTAATATCGTACTCCATGGGGTGTATGATGGGGAGGTTTTCTCTTTCGAGGAAAGGTCTTGTATTTGCTGGGTCAGCAGGTCGTGAATTTGATGAGCTTTTAATTGATGGTGCTTATGAGGGTTTTATTCCCGATGAAGATGGAATTATTCCGTTAACTGATAGAGAGTGGTTTAAAGATGATGCTACCAACCGATTCCGCGAGTTTGTTCAGGTTGTTTGGGGTGAGGAACACTTACAAGAAAATCTCGATTTTGTTGCCGAGTCACTGTGCTTAAATGCCATAAAGCCCAAGAAATCAGAATCAGCGCTTGAGACGATTCGCCGTTATTTATCGACTCAGTTCTATAAAGATCACCTGAAGACTTACAAAAAACGCCCTATTTATTGGCTATTTAGCTCAGGCAAACAGAAGGCTTTTGAGTGCCTGGTTTACCTGCACCGTTACAACGAGGGCACGCTTTCGCGTATGCGTACCGAGTATGTCACCCCGTTACTAGGCAAATACGATGCTTATGCAGAGCAACTTGAGAAGCAGATTGAAACGGCAGACTCGACCAGTGAAGCGAACCGCTTCAAGAAAGAGTTAGATGCTTTAATCAAGAAACAGGTTGAGCTACGAGAGTTTGATGACAAGCTAAAACACTACGCAGATATGCGTATTTCACTGGAGCTTGATGATGGTGTGAAAGTGAATTACGGCAAGTTTGGTGATCTGTTGGCTGATGTTAAGGCCATTACCGGTTCAGCCCCGGAGGTTAACTAATGCAGATTAGCGAACTGGCACAAGGTGTCGCTGCCAAACTCGAACAAAGCCGCATTGTGTTTTGGTACGACCCAGAGCAAAGCTTTACTGAAGAGCTTGAGCATTTAGCTAACGCCCTATCTATTGCAAAAGAAGGGCTTGCAAAAGAAACAGGCGATAAAGCGGTAGATATAACTGCCAGGGTACTGCCAAATGATTTGACCATACTCAATATGGGCAATGAATCCGTATTAGCAGTGAAAAAACGCATAGAAGTGGATGAGCCTGAAGCTAAATTCCTTATCTATTTTCCAAGTGCTGAACCAGAGCCTGACCGTGATTGGTTGCTAGACGTGCGTTTGTACAGCGAGCAGTTTTTTGCTGATCACAGCTCCATGCTGCTTAATGAGCTGGGTATCCCGAAAATGGCGCTACGCACGCACATTCGTAAGCGCCAGAGCTTTTTTGCCAATAAACAGCGCATAGCCGGTTTAAAAAAGTGGGTGACTGAGAACGAAGACGAACTGTCGTTAGACAGGAAGATGATGGCAGTGGTTGTAAAAGCTGATTCTGCGTCTTTGTCGGACATTCTGCTTGGGTTACTTCGCGCTTATTCCACGGCGCTAGACGCGCCCGCCGCTGGCGCTGACGGCTTATATGAAGATGAAAGCCTTGGCCAGCCCGATGCCTTTAAACAAGTGTGGAGCCAGCTAGGAAAGTTTGATCTTGAGACCTCACTCTGGGCATATCTGAGTGAGGGTTTTGGCTATACAGTCGAAGAGCCAACCTTCTCAGACTTCGTGTTGAAATTATTCTGTACTGAATTCTGGAGCCAAATTGAAGGTGTTGAACGCGATTGGTTGCTTAACAATGTTCTAAAAAGCGCATCAGGCCGGGCGACAGCCTTGGCGTTTATGGTGAGCTGGCGCGACAGCCGCTCTTTCGCCGCTTACTACGAAAGAATCTCTAAGGTGCTTAGCCAACAGTTGGAAATTTCGACTCGTGCTGGCCAGTACCATCCGGTTGAGCTTATCGAATGCGAAACGTTCGAGGCTGTGGAACAGGCCATAATCCGTGGTTTAGTTCGTGATTTGCTCGATAGCAGTAAAGCGCTAGACCGGGTTCAGTTTGATACGGTCTTATCAAGACGTCTTGCTAGCCACTGGACATTGTCACGCAAAGAATACTTCGCAATTTATGAAGCTATCCGCAACGCTGAAGAGTTAATGCACTTGCGAAATCGCTATGTGGACGGGTTCCACTTTGATAACGCGAAAGCAATGTACGACGCCTATACCACAGACATTTATCGTTTTGACCAGGCTTACCGTTTGTTCAATGAGCATGTGCACTCTGTATTGAGTAAAGGTGCAGACATACTGCGTCAGCTCGACGACGAAGTCGAAAGCATTTATACCAACTGGTACTTATATGAGCTTGGCCTTGCATGGGATCGTCACTTGGCCAATCAAAAATTACTTGAAAAGTGGCAGATTTCTGGCGTACCGCACCAGTATGACTTTTATGAAAAAGAAGTTCGCACACGACTGAGTCTGAAACAGACAAAACGAGTGTTTGTGATCATCTCTGATGCCCTGCGTTTTGAAATTGCGAATGAGCTTGGCGCTATCATTAACAACGAGAAGCGATTTAAAGCTGAGGTGTCTACGCAGTTGGGTGTTTTGCCGAGTTATACCCAACTTGGGATGGCGGCATTATTGCCTCATAAAGCACTCAGTTACCAGCCAGAACAAGGCACGGCTGTTTATGTGGATGGTATTTCTTCACAGGGTTTAGACAACCGCAACGCCATCCTACAAAAAGTAGGTGGTATGGCGGTGAGCTCTAAGGAGCTGATGAGCTGGAGTAACCAGGAGGGGCGTGACAAGGTTCGAGACGTAGAAGTAGTTTATATCTATCACGATACCATTGATGCGATTGGTGATAAGGCAGCAACTGAAGAGAAAACGTTTGAAGCCTGTCGTAGTGCCATTGAAGAGCTAAAAGACCTCGTTGGGCGGGTCATCAACCGTCTAAACGGCAGCCGAGTTGTGATCACTGCTGACCATGGCTTCCTTTTCCAACAAAAAGCACTTGTAGCGGCTGACAAAACCTCGTTGAAAACCAAACCTGCTGGCGCGATAGAAGCCAAGAAACGTTATATCGTTGGTAATAACTTGCCTTCAGATGAAGCCTGTTGGAAAGGCTCAATTAACGATACGGCTCATGGCTCTAGTGATACCGAGTTCCTGCTTCCAAAAGCGGCTCAACGCTTCCACTTCGTTGGTGGTGCCAAGTTTGTGCACGGCGGAGCGATGCTACAGGAAGTCTGCGTACCGGTACTGCATGTGCGCGAGCTGCAAAAAGAACAAGCAGCAAAACATGAGAAACAACCGGTAGGTGTTGTTGCAGCCACTCAGCCCATCAAATTAGTAAACAATATCGACAAGGTCAGATTTATTCAGACAGACCCTGTAGGCGAGCGTTTTGTCGCACGGTTGTTGGATGTCTATATCGTCGATGCACAAGGTAATGAAGTATCCAGTCGTGAAACGATTAACTTTGATAGCGTGAGTAAAGTGATGGATGAACGTACTCGCGAAGCTAGGTTAAAGCTTATTGGCTCTCAATTCGACAGGAACGCTCAATACACATTAGTACTTGAGAATGCGGAAATGAGAACCCGTTATAGCCAATACGCGGTAACCATTGATTTGGCATTCCAAGATGATTTTTTCTAAGGCGCTGGGGTGAAACATGACAACTGATTTTTCACAAGATCATAAAGACGAAAAAAATCAGATGCAAAGCGCCGATTTAGACGCATTGCTCAACCAATATTTTAAAGGCCGTGTCGTTCGAAAAGATCTGACAAAGCAATTGAAAGAAGGCGCTAACGTCCCTGTCTATGTGCTTGAGTATTTACTAGGCATGTATTGTGCGTCCGATGACGACGAAGTTGTAATGCAAGGCCTTGATAATGTGAAAAAAATCTTGGCTGAGAACTATGTCCGACCAGATGAAGCGGAGAAAGTGAAGTCACTGATCCGTGAACGCGGCACGTTTAAAATCATCGACAAAGTAAGCGTTAAGCTCAATCAGAAAAAAGACGTCTATGAAGCTGCGTTGTCTAACTTGGGGATCAAGGATGCCCTTGTACCGACCAAAATAGTACAAGACAACGAAAAATTATTAACTGGCGGTATCTGGTGCATTATTACCGTGCAGTATTTCTTTGAGGAAGGTCAGAAGACATCACCTTTCTCCATTATGAGTTTAAAACCGATACAAATGCCGTCCATGAACATGGATGAGGTGTTTTCAACCAGAAGATATTTTAGTACCGATCAGTGGATGGATGTGTTGCTTCGTTCCGTGGGTATGGAGCCAACCAACTTAGAGCATCGGGTGAAGTGGCATCTTATTACTCGCATGATCCCATTCGTTGAAAACAACTACAACGTTTGTGAGCTCGGACCAAGAGGGACAGGTAAAAGCCATGTCTACAAAGAGTGCTCACCAAACTCATTGCTTGTCTCGGGTGGACAAACAACTGTGGCGAACTTGTTCTATAACATGAGCTCGCGCCAAGTTGGGTTGGTCGGAATGTGGGATGTTGTCGCCTTTGATGAAGTAGCGGGTATTAACTTTAAAGACAAAGACGGCGTCCAAATAATGAAAGATTATATGGCGTCAGGGTCTTTTGCCCGTGGTCGTGATTCAATCGAAGCGAAGGCTTCCATGGTATTCGTCGGTAACATCAATCAAAGCGTTGAGACACTGGTGAAGACCAGTCATCTGTTGGCACCTTTTCCTGATGCCATGATTGACACTGCTTTTTTTGACCGTTTCCATTCCTATATTCCTGGATGGGAAATACCGAAGATGCGTCCTGAGTTTTTCACCAATAGTTACGGATTAATCACAGACTATCTTGCTGAATACATGCGTGAAATGCGCAAAAGAAGTTTTGCGGACGCTATCGATAAGTTCTTCAAACTCGGTAATAACCTTAATCAGCGTGATGTAATTGCTGTACGCAGAACGGTTTCGGGCTTGTTAAAGCTTCTACACCCCGACGCACAGTACACAAAAGATGATGTAAGAGCCTGCCTGACCTATGCGCTGGAAACTAGACGTAGAGTCAAAGAGCAATTGAAAAAGCTTGGCGGAATGGAATTTTTTGATGTGCACTTTAGCTACATCGATAACGATTCATTAGAAGAATTCTTCGTCAATGTACCGGAACAAGGTGGCAGCAAGCTAATTCCTGAGGGCTTACCTCGCGCTGGTGTCGTGCACTTGGTTACTCAGGGAAGCACTGGGCAGCTTGGGTTATATCGCTATGAAACCCAGATGATGGCTGGTTCTGGTAAACACTCAGTGTCTGGCCTTGGTTCGAATACCGCAGCGAAAGAAGCTGTGCGTGTTGGCTTTGATTATTTCAAAGGTAACCTGAATAGAATAAGTGCGTCGGCGAAGTTTTCTGATCATGAGTATCACCTCCATGTTGTTGAGCTCCACAATACGGGGCCAAGTACAAAGTCATCGCTCGCTGCATTAATTGCGTTCTGTTCAATTCTGATGAACCGACCGATTCAAGAGCAGATGGTTGTTTTGGGTGAGATGACTTTAGGTGGTGTTGTAAATCCTGTTCAAGATCTTGCAGGCAGTCTTCAGTTAGCTATGGACAGTGGCGCAAAGCGTATTTTGCTCCCAATGGCCTCAGCCTCAGATATTCCAACGGTTCCTGCTGAGTTGTTTTCAAAATTCCAGATCAGCTTTTATGCAGATCCCGTCGATGCCGTGTTTAAGGCGCTTGGGGTTAATTGATTAGGTGTCGTTTGACGCGCCATTTTATGGAGTAATTACAGGTATGTTTACCAAAGCTCGTTTCTTTAAATGTGCATTGCAGGTAAATCCGGCAGGATACATAAAATATCGTGGGCAACAGCAGAGCATCACGGAAGATGAATATAACCAAAATCTGCTTGCGGCATCACTGGAAGCGGGCATAGAGGTCATTGGATTAGCTGATCATGGTTCAGTAGATGGTGTTGATAAAATCCGCAATCTTTTTGTTGAGAATGGGATTGTTGTTTTCCCCGGCTTTGAGATTGCGTCAAGTGAGAAAATTCACTTTGTTTGTCTGTTTGATGAAAACAAAACTTCGCAAGAACTTGAACGGATTTTGGGGCGTCTAGATTTACTTGATCCAGAGGAAGGTATATTGCCGACCAACCTCACAGCAATTCAGCTGATTGATAAAGTGAATGAGATAGGTGGATTTATCTTTGCCGCACACTGCATAAATGATGATGGTGTGCTCAGTCGAAAGATGAACCATGTTTGGAAACATGAAGGGTTGATGGCAGCTCAGATACCAGGTGACAAGTCGATTGAAGATCTTAAAGGAATAGAAAATGATTTCTACCGTAAGGTCTTCCTCAACAAAGATCCTAACTATAAGCGCGAGCGCGAAATGGCTGCTATTAACTCCTCAGACGTTGCAAAACCAGAGGATATCAAAGCATCGGGTGCTTCTTGTTTGATTAAAATGACCAACCCTTGCTTTGCTTCCTTTAAGCAAGCCTTTTTAGATGCAGGTTCAAGAGTTCGTTTGAACTCAGATAAGCCAGAAAGCTATGCTTCGGCAATTGAGCGTATTCGATTTGTTGGTGGTTATCTGGATAGCGTCGATATTGAACTATCGGACCATCTCAATGCTGTGATTGGTGGTCGTGGAACTGGTAAGTCAACCTTGTTGGAATGTATTCGCTATGCTTTCGGATTAGAACCTAAAACACCTAACGCAATCAAACAGCACAAAAGTGTCATTGATACTAACCTTGGGAAAGAACGAGGTTTAGTTGAAATTACGTTGCGTTCATCAGTTATGCACGGTCGCAGATTCAAAGTAAGCCGAAAACACGGTAGTGATCCGGTAGTGGTTGACTCCCAAGGAAATATATCCCCCTATCTTCCAACGGATCTTTTGCCTGGTATAGAGCTTTACGGGCAAAACGAAATCTATGAAATGACACGAGATGAACAAAGTCGTAATCAGCTCATCGAACGTTTTCTTGAGGGCGAACATGAAAAGTTTGATGCAGATATCACTGACGTTTTAGCAAAGTTAAAAGATAATCGAGAATCCATCAAGCGAGTCCTAGGTCAGAAAGATGACATTGAAGCAGAGGTCGAGCGCTTACCTAAGTTATTGGATCAGGCAAAACAGTATCAAGCATTAGGTATAGATGAAAAGCTGGAGCTTATTCCTAAACTTGAAAAAGAAAAACAGTTGAATGGTCAGATTGGTGAGGATGTTGCGAGCGTCCAACTGGCTATCGATGCGCTCAAAAACAGTTTGCCAGACGCGGTTTCGCATAATAAGTGCAATTGGTAATTGAGAAGCCAGCTGATAGAGTCTGCGCTTCTCCCGACCAAGAGA
>NZ_NKQJ01000011.1 GCF_002312815.1 Agaribacterium haliotis | reverse complement strand
TCTCTTGGTCGGGAGAAGCGCAGACTCTATCAGCTGGCTTCTCAATTACCAATTGCACTTATTATGCGAAACCGCGTTTTAATACTAAACCGCGTTTTTGATAATCTCGTATACTCAAACCAAAGCTTCCATCAACCCAAACCTGCTTAATAAGCTTGTCATGAGCTAATTCGCCGCTCTCAATAAAAGATAAATCAAGCAGTTTTTCCTGCTTGTATGGCTTTTTATCTTTATCGAGCATCAGAATCACCTTGGGCAAGTGGCGCCGGAGCTGATTGGTTTCAACAACAAAAGCGATTTGCCCTGAATACAGCTCAACAAGAGATCCCGCCGGGTATAGGCCTATCGTCTGAATAAACTCAAGCGCAAGCTGATCATCAAACTGCTTGCCCCGCTCTGAATAAATAATTTTTAAAGCTTCAGTACTCGTTTTTGCTGGCGAATAAACCCTATCGGCTGTCATTGCATCGTAGGCATCAACAATTGCAATAATTTTCGAAAAGCGACTGATATCTGAGGCTTTTAACTTGCGAGGATAACCTTGGCCATCCACGCGCTCATGGTGGCTATACGCAACATCAATCGCACCGGCATAAATATTTTTTGCCTCTAGCAGCATGTTGCGGCCATGCACCGTGTGCGCTTTAATCAGGTTGTATTCTTTCGGAGTTAAAGCTGCGGGTTTATCAATAATTTCGACAGGCACACGCATTTTGCCAACATCGTGCAACAAACCACACAAGCCGAGCTGCTGAAGCTTTTCTTCTGAATAACCGAGATGCCGGCCAAAAGCTACAGAAATAACGCAGACGTTTAAACAGTGATCGGAAGTGTATTCCCGCGCTTCGCGAATCTTCGACATCCACATCATCGCATCGGGGTGACGCAATACGCTCTCAACACAGCCGTTAACTGTATCTTTGGCGTTGTTGGTATCGATAGCTGCGCCTAAGCGCACTTCATCAAGCAGCGAACTGGTCAATTCCCGCGCGTGCTTAAAGGTCTTAGAAACCCGGCGATGCTCTTCCTTTATTTCGGTTTTATAGGGCGGTGCTACCTTGGGAGCAATACTGACAGCGGCCTTAACCGGCGAACTGTTGAGCTGCTGCTGGCTTGGGTTAACATCAATCCAGAGGTGCTCACAATATTCAGACAAAATTTCAATGTCTTCACGGCTTTCAATCAATAGACCCTGCATGACAAAAGGTGTATCGAGCCAGTCTCGGTCAAGCTTGCTGACATACATGCCGGGGCGCAATTCAGAGACGTGAATTTTTTTACTACTCATTAATGTCGCCTTACTGCAACGCCGGCCTTCGCTGCAGTTTTAAATAGCAAGCTCGGCCGACATTAAGCGCATTTCAGGTTTACTCTTTAACCAACAAAACACTTCTAAACGTCATCAATCGCGCTTTGCGCTCGTTGCGATGATCGTAGTAGAACGTATAGGCCTCGCCGGCGTATTCTTCCTCAATCACCACCTTGAATAAACTGCGGCCGACTTTAACTTTGTGCTCACCGGCATCGAGTTTTGTCTCGGCTCGATATATTTCTCCACCGAGGTGCTCAAAGCGAAAACTATTGCTACCTGCCGAGCCTTTTAAACGGGTTAGTTTGCCTCGCTCTTTCACACCGGATGTTAAATAGCTTTCCAACTCGGCTAGGCGCGCCTGGGCTTCTTCAGCTTCAATACTCAGGCTTGGTTCTGGCTCCGGCTCCGGGCTAGGTGCCTGTTTTTTTGCGGCCTCGGCACTTGCCAGCGCCTCTGCTTTTGCTCGTGCCTGTTCGCGTTTGGCTTGCTGCTCCATACGCTTTTTGTTGTCTAGCGCTTTTTCAATTTCAATAATAGATCGCTGATTCGCTTCAATTTCAGCCTGGGCAGCGAGGCTCGCCTTGTTCAACTCATCAACTTTTGAGTTTGCGTAATCCGCACGTTTCTGCAGCGATGCAAGTTTGCGCTCGGCGAGATTAAAGGCGCCATCAGCACGATCAACGGCACGCTTGTTTTCAGCGGTTGGCTGAGTGCGGTAGGTCGCTTTTGCACGGCGCTGGTCGTCAACGGCGCGTTCCAGCTCTTGCTTTGATGCGTCCAGGTCGGCGAGCGCGGCGTCGGCCTTAGCCTTGTATTTCTCAATCTCCTGCTGATTTGCAGAAATCTGCTGCTCGAGATTGACGTTACTTTGGGTGAGGCTTTGCATAATGTCCGCAGACTGCGCGGTCACAATGGGGGCGCTCAGAGATAAGAGCGCCAATAAACTAACTGTTCTGATTTTCATGAAACTGCCTTTCTGAGCACTAACTTAGCAACCCAGCATCCATATCCGGCTCGCCTGACCTTGGCATAGAGGGGAGAGAGCGGTCGTCGTTGACCTGAAGATACTCGGCTGGGTTCGGGGCTGCTTCTACACCGGCAGCTCTATTACCATACAAAAGTATGTATTTGGGCGGAGATTGTATACAAGTTGATTAAGATTCAACAAGCGCCAGAACAAAAAATTTCGACGCCAATCAAAGTTTGCTTTCCATCCTGTTCAGCACGTCGCTAAACTTAGCCCAATCCAGCTCTTTTTCAAGCGCGGCCGCCAGACGCTCTAACTGCTGCTCACGGTGCTGATTCAGGTCGCAAACCTCAGGTAAGCTGGACAAGCCCGCCCAGCGCAGCAGTAAATCTCTCGCCGGAGCCTGATCAAATATGCCGTGTAGGTAGGTGCCGGCCACTTGACCATCACTTGAGATAAAACCTTCCTTGCGGCCGTCACTTAACTCAAGCAGGGCTTCATAGTCGCCATCGATGCTTGTTTGACCGCAGTGAATCTCGTACCCGGAACACTGCGCGCGCTGCCCCAACAAAGCCAAGCTAGCAGTGCAGCGCTTTAATTGTTTGTGTGGGCGAAGCTCGGTATGCATATCAACCAGGCCCAGCGCATCACAGCTGCCTGCCTGCTGCTCGATACCTAAAGGGTCGCTGATATGCTTGCCAAGCATCTGAAAGCCACCGCAGATACCAAGCAACTTGCCACCATAACGCAAGTGGCGGGCGATATAGTCGGGCCAGGCATATTTTTCCAACCACGCCATATCCGCCCTCACGTTCTTGCTTCCGGGCAAAATAATCAAATCACTAGGCGGTGGAGTTTGGCCCGGGCCAAACCATTGCAAGTCGACGCCGGGGTGAAGGCGCAAAGCATCCAGATCAGTGTGATTGCTGATGCGTGAATACACGGGCACAACCACTTTTAGTTGAGCTTGCTCAGCATCGCATTGCTGGCTTTCAATCGCATCTTCCGCGTCGAGGTAGAAGTTCTGTAAATACGGCAGCACAGCCAGAACCGGCTTGCCGGTTTTTGCCTCCAGCCAATCTAAACCACTTTGTAATAATGCCCTCTCGCCGCGAAAACGATTAATAACAAAACCCACTACTCGCGCCTGCTCACTTTCACTCAACAGCGCCAGCGTACCCACGATGTGAGCAAACACCCCGCCTTTATCGATGTCAGCAATTAAAATTACAGGGCAATCAACGGCTTCAGCAAAACCCATATTGGCGATGTCGCCTTCGCGCAAGTTGATTTCTGCTGGGCTACCAGCTCCCTCGACGACAAGCACATCACAGGCAGCACTTAAACGCTGATGCGAATCGAGCACGGCCCGCATCGCTACTTTTTTATAATCGTGATAAGCCCCGGCTTCCATCGAACTCAGGGCGCGACCCTGAACAATTACCTGGGCTCCTGTATCGCTGCTGGGCTTTAGCAGGATCGGATTCATATCACTTAGCGTATCTATGCGGCAGGCCTGAGCTTGCAGGGCTTGCGCCCGACCTATTTCACCGCCATCGCTGGTCACCGCACTGTTTAAGGCCATATTCTGCGGTTTAAACGGCGCAACCTTCACCCCTCGATTTGCCAACATACGGCACAGGCCAGCAACCAAAACACTTTTACCTGCATCCGATGTGGTGCCCTGAACCATCAATGTATTTTTTTTCATCAGCGACTTCAGCCGGAGTTCATATTCGAAAAACTATTCTATAAGGCAACGTGCACAACTGCACAAAAGTGCGTTGTCTTTCTCGTGAAGAAACTTTATTTTCAGCGGCCTTTTCTATACTTAGGCAACTTAAATTACCGCGCAGCGGCGCAACTTAAGGAATAATGATGAAAAAATCCATCGGAGCCCTGTCACTCGTGGCTCTACTCAGTGCATGTCAAACTTACGACCCCTATACCGGCGAGAAAGAAACCTCAAAAGCAGCAAAAGGTGCTGCCATCGGCGCCGGTGTCGCTGCAGTTATGGCCTACCTCGATAACGACGACGAAGACGTCGACAAGCGCAACCGCCGCATACTTGCCGCGGCAGCCGGCGGTGCCGCCATCGGCGGCGGTGTCGGTTATTACATGGACGCCCAGGAAGCCAAGCTGCGCAAGCAGTTGCGCGGTACCGGGGTGAGTGTTGAACGTGTCGGCGACCAGATCAACCTGGTTATGCCGGGCAATATCACGTTCGCAACCGGCCGAGCCGAAATCGCCAGCAGCTTCTACGACGTATTAGATTCCGTCGTGCTTGTGCTAAAAGAATACGATAAAACCTTGGTAGTCGTCGGCGGCCACACCGACAGTGTTGGCTCGGCAGAGTCCAATCAGGCCTTGAGCGAAGACAGGGCCAACTCGGTCTCAAGCTATCTGCGCTCGAGAGGTGTTGCTCAGGTCCGCCTCGAACCGATCGGTTTTGGTGAGCGCCAGCCCATCGCCAGCAACAGCAGCGCCGAAGGCCGCGCCCTCAACCGCCGCGTAGAAATTACCTTGGTTCCTGCGGAAGCTTAAGAGTTAACGCAGCCCCAAAAAAAGCCGCCTCAATGGGCGGCTTCTTTTTTTCAAAACTTGTGCTCAAGCAACTACGCTCTGCGAATAACACCATCCGCAATAAAACCGGCTTGCGCTTCAATGTGGCCGAGATCGGGGGTAAACACTTCCATTTTATCATCGGGAAGGCGACCAAAAATTGCCAGGATCTCTGAATCGCTGAGTTCGAGTGTCAGTGAATCGTACTCCGGCTCGTCGTTGACCATAAAGTTCGGCGCGGGATGGCGCTCGTCACTCTTGATATAGCGCGCCTGCAAAATTTGTATTACCAACATAGCGTCTTTGCGCTGCTCTTTGGTCAGTAGAGGTAAGATATTTTTCACCTCACCACTCTCGCTTAAAAAAACGGGCAGCATGCCTTTGCGCATCAGCGCGTCGGTTAGGTAATAGGCGCTTTGATAGCTGTCGATACCGTGCCGGGAGCCCTCGTACTTAAACACCGGCGAGCTAATCTGAGTTCCATTCACAACATCGGTTAGGCGAGCTATAGACGGCACTTCACTGCTACACAAACGTTCGTAAAGCGAGTCGGCATAAGGCATACGCGCTTTGACTCTATCGTCATACAAAGCCTGCCCCTGACCAGAAAAAACAACAAAACCGTATTTAAGAAACTTATCAATGCAATCCACGTCGATTACCACCTGCGCTAACTTAAACCAGCCTCAATGCAAAGCAAAATCACCGAGGTAAAGAGGCATAATTCAAGAATCGCTCCAAGCTGACGTGAAAACCAGCAACACAGGCTAAATAAACCGGCTGACGTTGATTTCAGTAAATTTTTATAGCAAGAAGAAAAATGAAACTGAGTGGGATATGAAAAATAACTATTTAATGAGTAATAAATAGCTTCGAGCTGATACAACAAACTCCCCACTGTAAGCTTATTCGACAAACGATTAGGCGAAACGAATAAACAAACTAAAAAGCATTGCCAAATTGAATATAAAATCCGTGGTTCTGATATTTCCCTGCAGCCAGTTCAGCGCGTACGATCATCTTCTCCTGTTTTTTCAGCATAAAGTTTACGCCTGCACCAAGCGCTGGAAATAAATTGTCATCATCAGAGCATTTTTTGTCATTGCCATAGAGGCAGGCAACGCCAGCAAAAGCGCTTAAACCCCAGCGCTCACTAAGCCTATAGCGCTCTTCAAGTTGAAACATCACACTGTTCTTGCCGAGATATTCGCCGCGAGTATAACCGCGCAGGTTCACAGAACTATAAGCAGCACGCGGAGCACCGGCCGTCCACCGGCCTTTGATTTGAGCGGCAATGACGTTGCCATTACCGTGCGCCCGGTAGATTGAATAACCGAGGTCATAAGTGTCAAAACTTTCGTCACCACCAAGCTTTTCGCTATAAGCAATATTATTGAAATTAAATAAAGAACCCGAGCTCGGCGAGTTCTGATTGTCGCGGCTGTCGCGCTCCAGCACAGCTCCGAGGCCATTGCTCTTAAAACCTTCTAGGCCAAGCAATTTCAGTAAGGCGCGGCTGAAACTGTCTTTGCCTTCAATTTTGTAATCCATCGCCACCAGCTGAGCGCCGACAAACCAATGCTCTTTGGTTCTGACACTGTAACGAGTAAACACGCCGCCAAGCTCATCCCGAGTTTTAACATCGACCCCCGTGCCGAGAAAATCGCCGTAATCATTCTCGATGCGCCCACCAAAAGCACCGGCCACAAAACGCTGCCGGTCTTTTGCAAAATAGTTGCGGGAAAAAAGCCCATAGATAGTGGAATCCGTATTGCTGTAAGTGCCCATTAAACCCAGCATAGAGCTCGGGCTCTCGCTGTCCGCCTTAAACAAATACGCTCCCATCGCCCCGATACTCGCCCCTAGTTTTGGGTCGGCACTGAAAATAGGGGTCGCCAGCCATGGAGATTCCTGATCCGCAGGCTTAACAGCGTCATCGCCGGGCTCGTTTTGTGCCCAGATAAGGGGCGAAAAGATAGAAAAAAAGACAGTGTAAATACACGGGCGAAACAGCAATAGCTTTAACATTGGCTTCCCTGATAAAAACTGGATTTAACATCGCCATCCACAGCATCTACCCACTAGCGATCGATAAGCGGCAACTCAGTATTTACGCTGCACAACATAGTCGGCAAGTTCAACTAAAAACCGGGCGCCAGGGGCAAATACTTCGAGTGCAGCTTTAGCTTCATCAACCAAGGTTGCCGCAAGCGCTTGCGCCGACTCTAAACCAAGCAAGCTGACGTAAGTACTTTTATTATTTTCCAGATCTGAGCCCTGATCTTTGCCTAAAGTCGCGCTATCGGAAACAACATCGAGTATGTCGTCCTGAACCTGAAAGGCCAAGCCGAGTTTAGCAGCGTAGCGATTAAGCGCCGCTTGCTGAAGCTCAGTCGCGCCGGCACACAAAGCACCGAGCTGCACCGCAGAAATAATCAGCGCTCCGGTCTTATTGCGGTGAATAGTTTCAAGCTGCTGCAGAGTCAAACGCGAATCAAGCCCCTCAGCTTCCAGATCGAGCATCTGACCACCGACCATTCCGAGGGCACCAGCGGCGTTGCCGAGGCTGCGAATCAACGCGAGCGCAAGCTTTGCATCGTCAATGGCGGCGAGCTTTTCATAAGCCAAATTAAGTAGGGCATCGCCGGCAAGTATGGCTGTCGCTTCGTCAAACTTGCGGTGACAGGTTGCCTGGCCGCGGCGTAAATCGTCGTCGTCCATGGCCGGCAGGTCATCGTGAATAAGCGAATAGGTGTGCACAGCTTCAATGGCAGCGGCAGCGGTATCAACACTGCCGGGCAACGAGGACAGGCCTTCACTCAAACAGAGCTCGGCGCTGGCGTAAACCAGCATCGGCCTGACACGCTTGCCCCCCGCGTTAAGGCTATAACACATGGCCCGGGCCAAACGTTCGGCAACTTGCGGGCGCTCAAACCAGGTTTCAAGCTCGGCTTCAACCCGGCTTTTATAGGCGGCCGCCGTGAGTTTAAAATCCATGCTGGCGACGGGCCTTAATTAATTCTGCTTGCTTTGACTGTCTTTGATTTCGACAGGCTTGGGCTGCTCTTCACTGGCGCGAGCATCAAAACCGTAGTATTCGAGCCCTTCGTCATCAAAGTCTTTGTTATCGCCAGTACCGACACGGCTGATAAAAAACTCACCTTCGGTGTGTATAGGTAAATCAACGGGCTGGCGCCCGCCGTGCAGGCTGATGTACTGGGCCTGATTGAGATCGACAGCGCCGTCAAAAGCCTCGGCAAACTTGATTTTTGAGGCCTGTTTTTGCCAGCCGTCAACAGCGCGCATAGGAATAGCTTCCGCGGCGTCACCGCTGCCATAACCCAGGGTCAGAATGTCGTAACCCTGCAACTCAACCCCGCGCTTAAAAGCATCTTCAAGGCCCGCGGCAATCCACGCCGGCAGCGACGCCGAATACAGATTGCCAACGTTTTTCATAATCTCCCAGCCGAGGCTCATTTTTGATTCAATACGGCGGAAGGTATCAAAGCGCTTGAGTACGCGAATCACCCTAAGGCTGCGCGAAAACAGTGGAGTATTGATTTTACCCTGCTCAACACAGGCGTAGACGTCGCGCTTGGCACTGAGCTCCTCAAGCACATCGTGGAACTTCACTCGCGCCGCTTCACAGTACTCTTTGAGCTCGCTGTGATCTTCCTGCTTGCCCATCGCCAGCGAGTACAGATAACTCATCGCCAGGCCGGTCTCCGGCATACGTGTATACGGCCGGTGCATAAAAATCGCTTTGAGCTCTTTTAAATACGAGCTGCGATCGAGGCCGCGCTTGTTAAACATATTCGACAGAGCTACGAGCACCGCATCGATATAACAGTTGGTACTGTAATAGCCATTAAACACGGGATAGTCGCGCAGCTGGCTGTTAGTCGCCGCGTGCTGCTGAGCGTAGCGCACAAAAGGTTTGCGAAAATCCGGGCCGCGATAATCGGCCGAGGAGCCGCTTTTGCTTAAATCCAGCGCCAGCAATTTGGCTTCGGGCTCGAGTAACATTGCCACAGCCCCCGCGCCTTGCGTGGGCTCGCCAGTCGAGCCGCGCTCGTATTCGGCAATATCAGCAGAGATTACAATGGCCTTGCTATCGGCGCCGTCACAAGCGAGAAAGCGCGCTGCCCCCTTGAGTGCATAGACCCCGCCCAGGCAGGCGTGTTTGTACTCGGGCACCTCACAGTAACGGCTGAGTTTGGGCAGGCCGAGCTTGACCAGGCCCTGATCGACCAGGCCTTTGACGATCACCGCACCGGCACTGTTGTCGGTGCTCGACTCGGTGCCAAAAGCAAAATAGCCAATAGAGCGCGGATCGATATTGTATTGCTGTATCAGTTTTAGCGCGGCATTGGCCGCCATCGTATAGACATTCTGGTGGTGGCCACGCATGCGAAAGCTGTGACCGACGACATCCTTGAGCTTGTCCCAGCTGCCTTCGGTCCACTCACACCAGTCTTCTAACTGAGTGCGGTAGCGCGGCAGATAGGCTGCCAGGCCGCTGATTCCAACAGAATTCATACTTGTCTCCAATTACTCACCGCGGCGAGTGCAGCTCAACTTAGCTGTTATACAGTGCTTCGAGTTCAGCTTTAAAATGTTTGTTGATGTGGGCCCATTCCATCTTGAACCACGGAGTAAACGCCGCTTCGTCAGCATTAAGTTCGGCCTCCAGTGCGGCGGCCGATAACCAGCGCACCGCACTGATTTCATTTGCATTTGGCTCTGCTTCGCTGTCGCAGCGCCCAATAAATACCGAACAGAGTTCGTGCTCTGCACCGAGCTCACCAAACTGAGCGTGATACTCAAATTTATAGAGATACACTAAATCTGCGATCTCCAGGCCCAGCTCTTCAGCCACACGGCGCCGGGCAGCTTCGTGCATGCTCTCGCCAACACGCGGGTGAGAACAGCAAGAGTTAGACCAAAAATCACCCCACAGGCGCTTTTCAGCGGCACGCTTTTGCAGCAAAAGTTCGCCGTGCTGGTTAAATAACAAAACCGAAAAAGCGCGGTGCAGCATACCCTTGCCATCGTGACAAAGCAGTTTATCGGCACTGCCTATTTCTTCATCGTGCTGGTTGACGAGAATAAGCTCATCGCTATCTGACGAAACGACAGCAAATCGGTCGCGGGCAAGCGCTGTCAAAACTACCTCCGGAAATGCAGCAAGCTGCTGATTCCCAGCAGGCAAAAAATCAAACAAACAGTTTAATGCTCGCTTAGTAATGAGACAACCGCCAAAACTCAGTCTTGCTTCGCCAGGCTTAGCGCTCGATTAACCGGCAATGGTAATTGAAAAGCTCGAATAAGCTTTCTCGGCAAGGGCTTGCTGCACATCCGCACGGTGATCGCTAAGCAGCAGTACGGCCCCGCCATCGCCGCTGCCAGTAAGCTTGCCTGCGGTCGCGCCGCCAGCGCTGGCAAGCTCGAGTATGTCTTCAATTTCAGCGCAGCTGACACCGAGCTGTCTCAGGCAGGCTTGATTGCGGTTGATAAGTTTGCCCAGCTTAACTTTGTCGACAGCGGTGTCGACAGCCAAAATGGCTTCAGCCTCGCGAGTCAACTCGCCCATTTGCTCAAACAGTTCATCGTAGAGTGTTTTATTCTTAAGCCACAACTGGCGCACCCGCGCTACTGTTTTTGCAGTAAAACCCTGCTTGCCGCTGAGCGCGACCAAAAAGTTAAGCGGCTGCGCCAAACTCAAGGCCTTGAGGTCAACCCCTGAGTGCAGGCGCTGAAAACGAAATAGGCCACCGTAGCAAGCCAAGCTGTTGTCGAGCCCGGATGGATTGCCGTGGGCCAGCTTTTCGCAGGCAAAAGCGAGCTCGTTAATTTCTTCATTTGTAGAATCCTGACCGGCAAATAAAGCCAGCGCACGACTGCAGGCAACTGCCAGCGCAGCAGATGCCCCGAGCCCAGAAGCGTGGGGTATTTGCGCATCAACAGATAGATGAACGGGCTGTTCAACGGCAAAATGCCGGCAAATCAACTTGAGCACATTTTGCAGTAACACCGCACTGCCGTGCAGTTTATCTGCGAGCGACACACTGATATTCCAGCGCTCGATGCTGATGCTCGAGCAAGCCTCTGTCGATCGCTCAACCCGGACTCTAACGGCGCGTTCAATGCCGGCTGCAATCGCCGGCTGGCCGTAGACAACACTGTGCTCACCAAACAGAATAACCTTGCCGCAGGCCCCCACCCAGCCGTCACCATCGACGTACGACGATGCGCGGCGGCGACCCAATTGCTCGAATTCAAGCATCGGCCTGTAACTCAGCAATGATCTCTTTGGCTCGCCAGACTTTGATTTCCGGCTCATTGACCAAGCGCGCAACAAGCGCATCAAACAGCGCGTCAGGACAGTCGGCACTGAGAGCAACACTGCGCGCGTGCAGGCGCATATGCCCTTGTTGAATGCCCGAACTCGCCAGCGCACGCAACGCTGCAAAATTTTGCGCCAGGCCAACCGCAGCCATCAGTGCCGCAAGCTCGCTGGCACTGTTTAGGCCAAGCAGCTCCTGGTTTGCCTTCACACCGGGATTGCTCAACAAAGACGCACCGACAGTACCGACTTTAATTGGCAATTCGATACTGCCATGCAACTGGCCATCGTCATCACAACGCCACTGTGTCAAGGCGCGGTACTGACCGTCGCGAGCCGCATAGGCGTGGGCCGCCGCTTCCACACTGCGCCAATCGTTGCCCGTTGCCAGGGCAACGGCGTCGATACCATTCATAATGCCTTTATTGTGGGTGCAGGCGCGATACGGGTCGGCCAAAGCTAAATCGTTGGCGATAACAATACGATCGCGCAGCGCTTCGCCACTCATATCTTTGCTCTGTAACGCCGACGCAGGCAGGCGCAGCTGCGCTCGAGCCAGAGCCTCGTCCGCCAGATTACTGAGTATTTTCAAAAGTGGCTCGCCGCCAACCAAAGCCTGCAGCCTCGGTGCCAGCGCTTCACAGACAGAATTGACCTGGTTTGCCCCCATCGCATCACAGGTATCGATGCTGATGTAACAAACAAGCATGTCTACGCCGCTGTTCTCCCCGGTAAAGCGCTTACAAGTCAAATTGCGGGCACCGCCGCCTCGCTTGAGCATTGCCGGCATCAAGCTATTGGCTTCACTGAGCAGCTGCTCTTTGTGAGCCAAAATTTTGTCCATTGCCGCGCGGCAGTCATGCATTCCGGTCAGTTGAATCTGCCCCTTTATAAGCCCGGCGTCTGCAGAGGCCTTAAAGCCGCCGTGTTTTTCAGCCAGCAGCGCACTAAAGCTGAGCGCAGCGACCACCGACGGCTCTTCGACAACCATCGGCACTTGATACATATTCCCGTTTAGCGGGAAGTTCAGCGCCACACCCTCAGGCAGGGCAAACAGGCCAATAACGTTTTCTATCATGCGCTCAGCGCTGTCTAATGTTAACTGCTGCTCGGCTTGCAACCACTGAGCGGCACTTTCATCGGATAGATAACCTGCATCCGCGAGCGCGGCGATGCGCTGCTCGCGGCTGAGCTTTCTAAATTTTCTGTTTACGGCTTTACGCATTGAACATCTCTGTATTGCTGAGTCAGGCTTATCACAAAATAAGCTGAGTAAATCTGCAGTGGCGGCCCCACCGAGTTGAGTTTGACTAACAGCCGCAGCTAAACGTTGCTACTTAAGTGCTGGCCATTGACTTTAAATTTAATGAACTCAAACCCCGGCTATAAATAAAATCCAACATTGCCTGGCGCTCGCGAGCGCTGCTGCTCACCAATAAACCTAAATCCCCACCACCGGCACCGCAAGGTTTGTAAATAAGTGCCTGATAGTTTAGCGATTGCTTATAGGGCTCAAGATGGCCACCGGAAAAAATACCTAGCTCGGCGGCTTGATCAAAATCCCACAGCTGCTTACAAAATTTGCGCAAACTGGCGATAAAAGCCAAAGCCTCGCCGGTGTTGGCGCAAACTTCAGCACTTGCACGCCCCAACGCTTCGAAAAAAGCGGCGCAGCGCTGACTATTTAGCTGCCGCCACTGGCTCAGCGAACCGAGCATCGCCGGCGTGCTTGCGCTCTGACCACTCCAGATAAAATCTAGCTGTACATCGGCCGCCAAGCGCGCGGGCTTAAAAGCGGGCAACGGCTCTTTAAAATCGTTATTAAAAAGCAATGCCCCGCCGTAAAGGCTGGCTGCCAAATCCACGCCGCTGCCTTTTTTCCCCTGCGCCAAACTGTGCAGCTGCTGCAAGCGCTGCCAGCGAGCAGCGAGCGTCTCACTCTTTATACGCGAGTCGCGGCACTGGCCAAAAGCAGAGTCTAAGGCAACGCATAGTGCGGCGCTCGAACCCAAGCCGAGTTTAGCTCCGGCATCGAACATGGCCTGCGAGTCTGTCGTCAAGTGCCAACCCTGCTGAACAAAAAGTTCCGGCTCGGCAAAGTGCTGCGCTATCAGCTCGACAACTAAGCTCGCAAAGACACCGAGCTCGGCCGGTGGCTGCCACGGCCAGCTCTGTATTTGATAAAGTTGTTGAGTAAAGCCCGGGCATTTGATGTTTATGCCTGCACTATCCGCTGCCTGCAGCTCAACCTTAAGCCCCCTGTCGGCCGCCAAGACCAGCGCCTGGTGACCTTCGAGCACTGCGTATTCGCCACAGACAATAACTTTTCCAGCCGCCCAGCTGCTAATCGAGCGCTTCAACACGCGCCCCCGGCCCCAAAGCACAGCGCAGCACCCGCTTCACCCCGTGAAGCTCAGCCAGCGCATCCGCGACTTTCGCTCCGTAGCCCGGTGCACAGATCGCTTTTAACTGAGGCCCGGCATCGTTGGTGAAAAACACCGGCACACCACCAGCGCGCAGCTCCCTGACACAGTGCATCGCATCAACCGTGGCGCCACTCCAATAAAGCAAACCCGGGCGCGAAGCCATCGCCATCGCGTGCATTTTGAGGCAGCTAAACTCACTGAGCTCAGCCAGTTGTTCAAAGTCTCTTGCCAGTACTAATTTTTCCGCCTGAACAACATCCACATCGTTGCCACTGAGCCAGGCTTGGTAATATGGGCTGCTCAAACGCGATCTTTCCATGCCTTCGGTTGAGCCAATCTTTTTCTCGTCCTCACTGACAATGGCGACACAGACCTCCAGCGGCCAGTGCTCCGCCTCCGCTACTTGTTCGGCGTAAGCCGAACCAAAATGTGTTTGTGCGGGCTCTGCATCTGGCAGGTAAATTTTGGCAAAACCGCCATAGAGCGAACGCGCCGCAGAACCACTCATCGCTCGCGCCAGCATGCTTTGTTGTTTCAGGTCCAGGCCCAAACCGAGCGCAGCATTGCCAGCGGCCACCAGCGCAGCAAAACCAGAGGCCGACGACGCCAGCCCGGCCGCCGTCGGGAAGTTATTGCTGGTCTCAACTCGACAGCGCGTATCGATGCCGGCGATGCGTCGCAGTTTGTCGAGGTTGGCGCTGATGCGCGCAAGTTTTTGCTCATCGCGCTTGCCATTGAGCCAGAGCTCATCGCTTTTTAAGCTCTCATCAAAGGCCACACAGGTCTCGGAACGCAGCTCATCGAGTGTCAGTGACAGCGAACTGACGGCGGGCTCATTGAGCTCAGAGTCTGAGGCTTTGCCCCAGTATTTTATTAGGGCGATATTGGGGTGAGCCGATGCGCGCGCACGCCCCGAAGCTAAAACTGACACAAACATTCCCCCTAAGACACAAAACCGGCAATTCTAGCAAAGTTCCGCACTTGCCGCGCAAAGCCCAGTGCCAGCACCTACACTGACTATTGAGGCGCCAGCCCCAACCCACATCGCGACAGGCCAGGGACACGAGGCACAATAATAATGACTCTGTTTAGCCCCAGCTCCTCACCGAGCAGGCGCAGTATATTTTTATTCCCTTTTGTTGGGGTACTCGCTTTTACCCTAATCGCTTCGGCGAGCCTGGAGCTTATCCTCAGGCACTGGTACGCCGACCGCACAGACAAAGACATGCGCCAATTGATGGCCACAACAATCGACACGCTGCGCCGTATCGGCACCGATGACTACGAGATTGCGGTCGCTGTCGACAGCCTCGGCCTTGCCGCCCCCAAATACCGACTGACCATCAGTACCGCCGACGGGCGTATTATCGCCGACTCCGTACTCAGCGAAGAGGGGCTCGAACCGGGCGACAGCTTAGCGAAAAGCAAGGAATACCTGGCGCTGCAACACAGTAACGAAGTCAGGCTCAGCCGCTACAGCGCCGCCGCAGATGGAGAAATGCTGTTTTTAATAAAGCGCTTTCAGGTCGACAACTTTAAGGGCTTGATCCGCATCGGCATGCAAACTGCCGAATTTAATGGCGCCATCTTTGAGCTGCGCCTGCTGTTAGGCGGGCTGGCGCTGGTTGCCCTGCTGTCGATGGCCGGCCTGGTCAGCATGTTTAGCCGCTACATCAACGCGCTAATGAGCCGCGAGCAGAGTTTTCTCGAAAGCCGGGTCGAACAGAGAACCCGAGATATTTTACTCTTACACCGGCTGACCAATATGCTCGCAGCCTGTCAAAACTTAACAGAAGTACAAAACGTCGTGGAAGATATCGTGCCGCGTATTATCGGCAATACAAACTGCTCGGTATCGCTGGTCAACGCATCGCGCAATTTAGTTGAAAAAAAAATCGACTGGGGCGGAGAGTGGCCCGGAGATGACATTTTTAACCCGGACGACTGCTGGGCGCTGCGCAAAGGCAAGTTGCACTTCAGCCACGATGAGCTCAGTGCCCAAAGTTGCCCGCACATGGGCCAATGTGAGCAGACAACGCTGTGCATACCCCTGCTCGCCCACGGCAATGCCATCGGCTTATTGCACATGATGCCCGGCAAGGATACGAGCGCACGCATTCAAGACATGACGATGACCATCGCCGAGCACCTGGGCCTGGCCCTGGCCAACCTCGACATGCAAGAGCGACTGCGCCAACAGGCCACACGCGACGCACTGACGGGCCTCTACAACCGCCGCCATTTTGAAGAGAGCCTCGACAAAGAGCTAAGTCGCAGTCAACGCCACCACGAACCCTGTGGGCTATTGATGATAGACATCGACCACTTTAAAAGCTTTAACGATACCTTTGGCCACGACGCCGGTGACTACGTATTGAAATCCCTGTCGCTGCTGCTCAAAGACGCCGTGCGCAATGAAGATACCGTGTGCCGACTCGGAGGCGAAGAAATCGCCGTCATTTTACCAAAGGCCAATATCAACGATGCCATTGCCTGTGCCGACAAACTCTGTCGTGTCATCGCCGGCAACCATTTCCAATTGAACAGTACCGCTCTGGGCTCCGTCACCATCAGCATAGGTTTAAGCATCTACCCTATTCACGCACACAGCAGCGAAGGTTTAATAAAAAGTGCCGATATTGCACTGTACGATGCCAAGGCCAACGGGCGCAATCGTTTTGAAGTTGCCAGTATCAGCGAAGATGGTGAGCAGGGTTATTGCCTGGTTGAGCCCTACAACGAAACAGACAATAACAGTAATGACCGCAAAATGGCCTGAGCAAAACTAAACAAAAACCATTAGGGTTTAGTTTGTATCAGCGCATGCCCAGGAAAGAAAAACACCGCTGCTTTCACAAAAGTACCCGTAGAAATCGTGTAAATCTGGTAGCTTGATATAAGACGGGTAAAATATTTAGTGCCAATAAATAGTAATATGCGCATACAGTGCTTTGCAGTACTATGCCACCTACCAATAAAAAAACCGCTAAAGGAACAGCAAATGAGCGACGTATATTCCGCCCCCGATTCAGAGTTGAGCAACGATCAGGGCCCGAGCGCCTACGGCTCGATAGAAAAAGGCCTGGCTGGCGATTTTGAACTTCGCCTGGGCGATTTATTTAAAAACGCCTGGGCCATGACCAAGGGCCGCAAAGGTACGATCTGGATCGCCGTCATTTTAATGATTGTCGCGCTGACGGTTATCAACGTAGGTACCGGCTTTATCTTCGCTTTACTGCCTATCGACCCGGGCTTATCTGCGGGGTTAATGCAGGTCGTAATCACCTTGTTAAGCACACCCATCAGTGTTGGCCTTACTCTTTTTGGAGTGAAGTTAGTTTGTGAAAAAGATGCCAGCGCAACATCTATCTTCAACTACTTCGGCCAGATGTTTAAACTGTTTGCACTGACTGTGCTTATGTATGTGCTGGTTGCCATTGGCTTCTTATTATTGGTTGTTCCGGGCATTTACCTTGTTGTTTGTTATGTCTTTGCCGGCGCCCTGATGGTTGAGAAAGACTTAGGTATTTGGCAGGCGCTTGAAACCTCGCGAAAAATTGTCACCAAGAAATGGTTTACAGTATTTTTTACGCTGCTGTGCATCATGCTTGTTGTCAGCTTGTCCGCGATGGCGTTATTAGTGGGTTTAATCTGGACCATTCCCCTTAGTGTACTCATCACCGGCCTGATGTATAAAGCCATGTTTGGTGTTGAGCAGAGCACACTCGAAAGCGAATAAAGCCGCTCGCTAAAGGGGCCAAGGCCCCTTATTACCCGCTATGTTTGATATCAGTTACAGCCATGAAACCCCGGAAGGTGTCGACCTTGAGGTTGAACTCGCCGGCCCGTTTGTGCGCTGCCTCGCCTTTGCACTCGATTTTTTGCTGCGCGCATTTATAGTCTGTCTGATGCTAGTTGTTGCGCTGATCATTGGCTACGGCAATCAATTTGGCTGGGGCTTATTCCTGCTTTTTTTATTTTTAATTGAATGGTTCTACCCTCTGTTATTTGAATTTTTTCGCGGCGGCCAAACCCCTGGAAAAAAAGCCATGGGCATTTATGTTATCAATGACGACTTAAGCCCATTGAGCTTCTCCGCTACGCTAACACGCAATCTGCTGCGCGCCGCTGATTTTTTACCGCTGGCTTACGGTTTTGCATTTTTAAGCATTGTTGTCAGCGGCCGTTTCCAGCGACTCGGCGACCTCGCCGCCGGCACACTGGTTGTGCACAAACACCAGCAACAACTTGAAAGTTTACCTGCAAATACCGAGGCTCTGGCGCCACCGGCTCAACTCAACAGCGACGAGCAACTTTCTCTGATCGAATTTTATTTGCGCCAGCAGCAACTGAGCCCTCAGCGACAACAAGAGCTCGCCCAGTTAATTGCCCCCGCGCTTAACTTGTCTCACAGCGATGCTGTGCGCGAGCTCCACCTAATGGGCGCGTGGCTGCTCGGAGCCCGGGGCCAACAGTGAAACAACAAGATTTTGAACTGCGACACGAGCGCAGCTGGCAAGCGCTAGAGCAAGACTTATTACAAAAAGATAACAGCGACGAACTCATTCAGTTACCCGAGCGCTATCACAGCCTTTGCCAGCAGCTCGCACTGGCCAAACAGCGGCGCTACAGCGCGGCCCTTATTCAGCGCCTAAACTCACTGGTCATCCAAAGCCACAATAAACTCTATCGCGACTTACCCCGCGCGCGGGCAAATTTTCTCTACTACCTTGTTGCCGGCTTCCCCCAGGCGGTGCGCCGCAATCGCGCTTATGTCGGTGCAGCTTGCGCACTTTTTTTTGCACCGGGCTTACTGTTTTTTATTCTGTGTTGGTTTGACGACAGTTTAATTTACAGTTTGATGAGTTACGAACAGGTCAAAGACTTTGAAGCCATGTACGAACCGGGCAATCAAGCCTTTGGCCGAGAACGTCAGTCAGATACCGACTTTGCAATGTTCGGTTTTTATATCAAAAACAATATTGGCATTAGCTTCCAGTGTTTTGCCGGCGGCATTTTATTCTGCATCGGCTCAATCTTTTTTTTACTCTATAACGGTTTATTTATTGGCGCCGCCGCCGGTCACATTGCCCACATTGGCTACAACGAAACGTTTTTCCCCTTTGTTGTCGGCCACGGAAGTTTTGAACTAATAGCCATCGCACTTGCCGGCGCCGCCGGCTTAAAGCTCGGTTGGGCGCTGCTCTCCCCCGGGCAACTGGGTCGTATCAGCGCACTTCGCCTTGCCAGTAAAGATGCCATTACCATTATCTATGGCAGCACGGTGATGCTGTTAATTGCGGCGTTCATTGAAGCGTTCTGGTCATCGAGCTCAAGTTTGGCAAACGAAGTTAAATACAGCGTCGGCGGACTGCTTTGGTTTTTAGTCATCTATTATTTAGCTACAGCGGGGCGCCACCTTGCGCCTCGATAAACTGCAAGCAAAAATAAAAAAACGCAGTGCCTGGCAAGCGATCGACCTCGGCTGCGCAATGGCCAGCGCCATGTTTGTAAAACTTTGGCTGCTCTGGTTCAGCGCAGCTGCGTGTGGAGCAGCTGCACTATATATCGTTTTTGATCACAACGCTGTCTATACCGCGCTCGCATGCTGGTGGTTAAAACCACTGTGGGAAAGACCACTGTTGTATGTGGTTAGCCGCGAATTATTTGCCGAACAAGTTAGTGTTCTGCAAATAGGGCGACACTGGTGGCACATACAAAAAAATGAATTTTGGCATTGGCTCAGTTACCGGCGCCTGCTGCCAATGCGCTCGTTTTTACTGCCAATTGCAGTACTTGAGGGTTTGAGCGGCAAAAAACGCCAGCGCCGCAGCGAACTTCTGTTACGGCGTTTTTCAAGTGCTGCAACCTGGCTGTCTGTCAGCGGCCTACTTATCGAACTGTGCCTGGCTCTAGCTCTGGCAACAGCCCTGGCCCTGTTTGTACCCGAGGGCAGCAATGTCAATTGGCAGTACAGCCTGCTCGGTTCTGACAACGCAGTTGCGCTGTATATATTTGCCTTACTTTTACTCGCAGCCAGCCTCGTCGCGCCATTTTATGTTGCTGCGGGCTTTTCACTCTATATTCAGCGCCGGGTTGACCTCGAAGCCTGGGACATAGAGCTGCAGTTTCATCAACTTGCTGAACGCGCCAAAGCCAAACAAAAAAGACAGGCGCAATTCGGCAGCAAAATTGGCTGCCTCTTGTTACTGGTACTACTAAGCTTTAACAGCGAGTTAAGTGGGGCCGAAGACCTAAGCTCGACAAGCGAACAAGTAGAAACACACGAAGATAAACAATATCGTGAAACTGGCGGGCCTGAGCGTTCCGACTCAGGCAAACTTGCCAAACAACAAATTAATGAAATACTTGGCAGCGCCCCTTTTTATAATACCGAAACAAAAACCATACTCGGTCAAAAAACAGAAGACGATGATGAGCTGCCCGGCTGGCTTATTCGTTTTGCAGAATGGCTCGATAAACACGGTGGTTTTTTTGAAGCCCTCGCTTCGATGCTCAAGAGCCTGGCCCAATTTGTTGAGCTGACCCTATGGCTCGCTGTGCTCGGCCTAATTCTGTTTGTTTTATGGCGCTATCGCCAATGGATAAAAGAGCAGTGGCAACGCATTCACTCCGGCAAACACAATGAACAAATAGACGTGCCGCGCGAGCTCTTTGGCATTGTTCTCGAAGACAAAAAACTGCCCGACGACGTCGCAACGCAAGCACTGTTATTGTGGCGACAACAGCAAGAGCGCGCCGCATTTGTGTTGTTGTTGCGCTCAAGTTTATTAGTGAGTGTAAACAAAGGTTGCCGCTTCAAAGACGGCTACACAGAGCGCGAGTGCGCCGAGCTTGTCAACGCTTCACTTAAGCCTGCCCTTGCCCAGAGTTTTAACCAATTAATACAGCACTGGCAGCAGCTCGCCTATGCCCACCACTGCTGCTCGCAGCAACAATTTGAGCAGCTGTGCCAACAACACAGGGAGTTGTGGCAAGGTGAATAATCGCAGCTTGTACATTGTGCTAACACTACTGGCACTGCTGCTGATTTACGTAGTTGCTCGCCAACTCGAATGGCGTGAACAGACGCTGATCACAGGTTTTGAAGGCGAAGCCCAGCGCAGCCGATTTTATGCCGCCGATCTATTTTTAGCGAAGTATCACGCTGATGTAGAGCGGCTCAGGCAAAGCCCTTCTGAAGCAGGGCTCTATGCCGCCGATGCACTGCTGATTCCCGATGCCTCCTACGTGCCGCGCGACGATCAACAGCAACAAATTCTTAGCTGGCTAGCTCAAGGCGGCCACCTAATTATTGGCACCGGTTGGAACGACGAGCCCAACATCATTAAGCAGTTGGGTTTTAGTAGCGAACAGCAGAGTTTCAGTGTTGACGACTACGAACTCGAACGTGAAGAAGAAAAAGAACAACAGAGCTTTAGTGAAAAACTTAAGCAGCAGCACAGCGAGCAACAACAATTAAAAGAAAAACACAAAGATTGGATCTGCGCTGCGCCCTACGAGCAATGCCACAGCCTTGAAGAGCCTAAGCTGCAACACAACTTATTGAGCCAGCTGGTTTTTGAAGCTGAAACACAGAACATCTACATTCACCCCAAACTCGACCGCAGCATCATTCACGAACAAATATCCGGCACGGATAGGCCTGCAAACTACGCTCACCCACTCGAACTGTTTTACTGGGCTGGCGATAGCAACGGCATTCGTTTTGTTCAGGCTCACTACGGCGAGGGGCTGCTAACAGTAATGGTTGATAGCGATATTTTTAGCAATAATTATATTGCCCATTACGATCACGCTCTGCTGCTGAGCCTGCTTGTTTCCGCCCAACAAAGACTGCTGATACTCGAAGGCAAACACAGTGCATCACTAGCAACACTGCTACGGCGCCACTATAGCGAAGCACTAATTACGGCGGCAGTTTTATTGCTGACCCTGGTCTGGCACCTGTCTCTGCGCTTCGGTGCTGTGCACCACCCACGCAGCCGAATGCGCCGGGCGCGCCGGGATGCTCTGCGCGCAGCTGCTCAGTGGCACTGGCGCCGCGGCAACGAGCAGCAACTGCTGGCCAGCCTGCGCGAACAGGTACTCAGCCTGGCGCGGCGCCGCTGGCCAAGCTTCAGCCGCTGGCATAGCGATACCCAATACCACGAACTGGAAAAGATCAGCGGCCTGAGCAAACAGCAGCTAAGTCTTGCGCTCGAAGCCAGCGCAGATAAAGACGAACAAAAAATACTGAACATCGTTCAGTTATTACAACAGCTAAGGAAGACCTTATGAGCAGTACCGACATACTCAGTCTCGAACAGCGACAACTACTAGAAGACCTACTAAACCGTTTAAACGAGCAACTCATCGGTCAACAACAAGTGGTCAGGCAGGTACTGTGCTGTTTACTCGCCGGCGGCCACAGCCTGATTGAGGGTGTACCCGGCCTCGGTAAAACCCTGTTAGTGCGCAGCCTTGCTGCGAGTTTCGGCGGCTCCTATAAACGCATTCAATTTACCCCCGATTTGATGCCGGCCGACGTCACCGGCCACGCGTTGTTTGATATGAAAGAGGGCATCTTTCGGGTGCGCAAAGGGCCCGTGTTTTGCAACTTGCTGTTAACCGATGAAATCAACCGCGCGCCGGCCAAAACCCAGGCCGCTCTGCTGGAAGTCATGCAAGAACAACATGTCACTATTGAGGGCCAGCCCCAGGCCGTGCCTCAGCCATTTATGGTCTTGGCGACCCAGAACCCCCTCGAACAGGAAGGCACCTACGCCCTGCCGGAAGCTGAGCTCGATCGCTTTTTAATGAAAATCCTGATTGACTACCCGTCCCGACAAGACGAAGTGGCGCTGACACGCATGGTGACCGACAAGGTCAACGATACGCTCAGCAATCATAAAGCGCCGCTGTTAAATGAAGATATTGTGCTTGAGCTGCGCCAGAACATTAACGAAGTAGTTGTCGATGACAGCTGCCTCGACTACGCCGTGCGCCTGGTCAGAGAAACCCGCGACAGCGCCGGTATTCGCCAGGGTGCCGGGCCGCGAGCCAGCATTGCCTTGATTCGCTGTGCGCGTGTTGAAGCGGTGCTCAACGGCCGAGGTTTTGTATTGCCGGACGACATCAAAGCCAACGCCAAACCGGTGCTGCGCCACCGCATCGTGCTCAGCGCCGACGCCGAAATTGACGGCTTGCACAGCGACGACATGCTGCAAATGCTGCTCGACAAAGTGGATGCCCCGCGCCAATGAGGCCAAGTAAACGCTTGTTAAGCATTCTTTTATGCTACCTGCTTGCACTTATTGCCCTGGCGAGCTGGCGCTTATTTAGCGAATCACCCCTGCTAGAACACGCTTTTTTGGCTTGCAATTTGGCGGCGCTGGCCCTGGCCCTGGCCTGTGTAAAAGACGCCCTGGCCAGCAAAGACATCAAGCAGTTGAGTATTAGCCGGCCGAACTTCGCGGGTTTGGCTGTCGGGTGTGACAACAACTTTATTTTCACCATTAAAAATCGCAGTCGGCGCGATATTCAGCTCAAGCTAACCGAACTTGCGGGCATTGATATCCAACTTATCAAACTGCCGTGGAATGGCCTTGTCAAAGCCGGGCAGCTTTTGCAAATAGAGGCCGGGCTGCGCCCGCTGCGCCGCGGCAGCCATGTTGTCGGCGGCCCCGAAGCACTTATCAACAGCCCGCTCGGCCTGTGGCAATGGCGCAGGCGCTTTGCCGAAAACGAACTGCTGCGCGTCTACCCCAACTTTACTGCCGTCAGCCATTTTGAACTGCTTGCCCACGGCCAGGATATCAGCCAGCTCGGCATCCACCTCAACCAGCGTCGCGGCGAAGGTTTAGACTTTCACCAGTTGCGCGAATTTCGCCCCGGCGACGCGCTGCGCCAGGTCGACTGGAAAGCGACGTCGAGAGCACTCAAACCCATCGCAAGAGAGTTTCAGGATGAACGCGACCAAGAATTAATATTTTTAATCGACAACGGCCGGCGCATGCGCAGCAAAGATGGCGAGCTCAGCCATTTTGATCACTGCTTAAACGCGCTGTTGCTGTGCGCCTGGGTCGCCCTGCGCCAGGGCGACGCTGCCGGTCTGCTCAGTTTTGGCAGCGAACAGCGCTGGCAGAGCCCGCTAAAAGGCCGCGCGAATTTTAATGCGCTGATGCAGCAAATTTACGACCTGCACTCATCGACCGCCGCCAGCGACTATCTTCACGCCGCCGGTGAGCTGTTAAAAAAACAACACAAGCGCTCGCTGATCGTGCTGATCGCCAATGTCGAGCCCGGCGACAATCAAGATTTGTTAAGCGCCTACGAGTTACTGCAAAAACAGCACTTAGTTGTCATTGCCTGCCTGCGCGAACAGAGTATCGATGATATTGAGCAGCAGCGCGTCGAAGATTTTGATCAAGCTCTGCTGTACTGTGCCAGCGCCGAGTTCAGTGCCAAACGCAAAAATTTACTGGCGACGCTGCGCAACGCTGGCGCCGTGGTGATTGACGAGCGCCCAAGTCAATTGCACATAGCCCTTGTGAACTGTTATCTCGAGCTCAAGCGCAGCGGCAGAATCTAGGCGCTATTGGCAGCTCTCAACCGCCAGTAAGCTGAGGCATCAAATTTTTACCCATACACCCCGCTTTTACAGTAGGCGAACTTGAGCATAAAACCGCGGGCAACTATGTTTAATACGTTAACGTAATTGCCAAACACGAGCGCTCACCGCAACCATGCCCACTACCCGACTGTCTGAGATTCTGAGCCACTGGCAAAGCTGGCCGCTGCCGCTCGAAGAGCAACCTCTGGCAATCAAACAGCTCGGCAACAGCGTACTCAATCACAGCTACATTATTCAAAGCGGTGATCAGCTTTACGCCCTGCGCATAGAAAACCTGCTCAGCGCCCGTCTCGGCGTAGATAGGGTCAGAGAGCTACACGTCTTGCGCTTGGCCAGCGAAGCGGGGCTGTGCCCCACCCTTCACTTTAGGCGCGACGAGCAAGCTTTTGCGGTATTTGCTTACGAGAGCGGCCGCAACTGGAGTGCGCGCGATCTCAACCAACCGAGCCAGCGCAAACGTCTACTCGACGTGATTGAACACATGCAACAACTCGACTGCAGCGCAGCGTTTAACTACCTCGATCAGTTGCGCCATATGTTCAGCCAACTGCAACAACTAAAGTGCAGCGACACCCAGTTGCAACAAAGTGCTTTTGGTGAATTTATCGAAAGTGCAGAGCCGTGGTTTGCCGAGCAGACAGGCCCAGTACTCAGCCACCACGGCCTGTGGCCGGGCAATATTCTCGAAACAGACAAAGGTTTATTGCTACTGGAGTGGGAATACGCAGGTTTAGGCCTCGGTGATTTTGATCAGCGCTTTATCGAAGCTCAGCTACAGCCGAGCAAACACGAACAGCGCCACGGAGACCTGCTCGATAAACTTATTTTCTGGCTCGCCCACTACTGGCAACTGCTGAGTCAGTTGCTGCTCGAGCGCGGCAAACTCTAGCGAGTAAATAAGGATATAAACACCATGAATGGATGCAAGGCACTTAACTACCCGGCTTTTATAGACAATCAACACTACCAGAGCCTGGATCTGGACCTCAGTGAAAAACAAAGACTTGAGGCCATGCTCGACAACATCAGTCGCGTTTTTTTGTTAACCGCCAGTCACTACGACAGTTTTGATGAACTAATCCGCGAATACTTGCTTTCAGGCATAGAAATTTTTTCCCTGGAAACCGGTATCGTCAGCCAAATTCAAAACAATGGCGACTACATTATTTGCGACGTTGTCAGCCCTGTAAAAGAACTAAAAGCCGGCCAGGTCTTTGCGCTAAAAGATACCTACTGCCGCCATGTTTACGAAACTCAAGACGTGCTTGGTTTTCCTGAAGTCGGCAAACTGGATTTTATGCGCGGCCACCCCGTCTACGAGAACCTCAAACTTGAAGCCTATCTCAGCGCGCCAATATTTGTTCGCGAACGTCTATTTGGCACGCTGAACTTCAGTTCAACCAAAGCCCGCCTCCACGGCTTTAGTGAACAGGAAAGAAACTATATTCGCCAACTCGCTCACGCCATCGGCAACTACTTGCTGCTGCGCGAAAAAGAGCAGCAGCTACTGCAATTGAACCAGCGCTTACAGAATTTTGTTGGTTTTGTCAGTCACGATTTACGCGACCCGCTCGGTTCTATCAGCGGCTTAAGTAAATTGGCGCACAAAAAACTAGAGCAAGCTGACAGCGACAAAAAGCGCGTGCTGAGCCTTATCGAAAAGATTGACCAAGCAACGGAGAATGCAACGGAGCTGGTGCACAGCATTCTCGATTGCGCTGCGCTCAATTGCGGAAAAATAAAACTCAACAAAAGAAGAATTGATGCTGAGTCATTCTGCCAGTTTTGTATAGATAGTTTTATGCTAGGCAAAGAGCCAAGCAATAAAGAAATTGTAAGCCTTTGCAGCCCAGAGCTACATTTATACATCGATAAACAACGTATGCTTCAGGCCCTTATCAACCTATTAAATAACGCAGTAAAATACAGCCCCGCTAACAGCCGTATTGAGTTGCACCTTGTCGAAAAAAACAAAGGCTGCGAGTTTAGTTTAAGCAATTCAATACGCCCCGATCACACCGAAGATCTTCACTCACAAACACCGAGCTCAACCGGCTTTGGACTCGATATTGTACGCACAATTATTGAAGCACACGGCGCGGAGCTGGAACTTATAGAGACAAGTAAAAACTTTCAGGCTCGATTTTTTATTGCCGCACTGTAAGCATTGAATAGCCCATTTACAGCGGAGCTGACCACTGACCGTTTAGCATAAAGTGCACGGCAATACTGGCAAAATAGCCAAGCAAAATAACCGGGCTCCAACGCAAGTGGGTAAAAAAGGTATAGGCTCCACGAGCCTGCCCCATCAGCGCAACACCAGCCGCAGAACCGACACTTAATAACGAGCCGCCGACACCGGCAGTCAAAGTTACCAGAAGCCACTGAAACTCACCCATTGCCGGCTCCATGCTTAACACCGCATACATGACCGGAATGTTATCCACAATGGCAGATAAAAAGCCCACCAGTATATTTGCATAAGTAGGCCCTAGCTCACCGTACATGTAGGCAGAGCTCATATTTAAGTAACCGATAAAACCGAGGCCGCCCACCGCTAAAATTACCCCATAGAAAAAAAACAGGGTATCCCACTCGGCCTTGGCAATTTTATCAAACACATCAAAATCATCTTTCACGCGGTGCTCAGTTGGCTGGTCACTGCGATCAATGCTGTGGCGGCCATGACTGCTTTCACGCAAGTAATAGCCGTAGAGCTTTAAATAGGCGAGCCCTGTCATCATGCCAAACACGGGCGGCAGGTGAAGCACGGAATGAAAACCCACCGCGGTAACAATGGTTGCCAAAAACAGCAATACGATGACAAGGCCGCCATTTTTTATTTCACTTAAATCGCCGAGTTTAGGCGGCGGGAAACCTTTACTGACAAAAAACTGCATAATGGTTGCCGGCACAAGAAAGTTCACCAAAGACGGGAAAAAAAGCTTCATAAAGGTAAAGAAGTCAAGCACGCCATCTTGCCAAACCATCAGCGTAGTAATATCACCAAAGGGGCTGAAAGCGCCGCCAGCATTGGCCGCAACAACGATGTTCACGCAGGCAATGCCGATAAACCGGGGCTCTTCTTTGCCCACCGCAATCACTACCGCACACATAATTAAAGCCGTCGTCAGATTATCGGCAATCGGAGAAATCACAAACGCCAGCGCACCGGTTGTCCAAAATAAAGAGCGATAACTAAAACCCTTGTACACCAACCAATCCCGCAGGCGGTCAAAGACTCCGCGCTCAAGCATGGCGTTGATATAGGTCATTGCCACCAGCAGGAAAAAAAACAACTCCGCGTATTCAAGGAAATTATGGCGCAGGGCTTCGCGCACCTGGTCTTGAGCGCCACTGTTATAACAAGCCAGTGAAATAAAAAACCAGATAAGCCCCGCGGCAAGCAACACCGGTTTAGACTTGCGCAGGTGAAGTTTCTCTTCAAACACGACACACAGATAAGCCAGAGCAAACACCAGCAGTGAAGCGGCGCCCACCCAGCTCTGGCACATCGCCACCTGCGCATTACTCGGCGCCGACACATCCAGTGCAAAAGCAGGAATACAGCTAAATATCAGTAAGAAAATTGCACTAAGGCGCAGCAAGCTTAGGCCCCTATATTGTTGCTTTTATTCGCTAAGTTTCATCCTGCTTTAAGTGTAGACCGTCAAACTTTGCTTTATACTGGCCGCGAAAAAACTCGGCCCCTATTCAGGATGTATTTATGCGCCAGCTTCTCGCTCTTTCGCTTGCCTTAGTTCTAAGTGCAGCCAGCCACGCCAACAACCGCCAGCTCAATAATATTGATTTTGCCTTTGTTGTGCCGTGGGATTACAGCACCGACATCGATTTTGAAAATAACACGGACGCAGCCATCGAAGGCAATCACGGTTTTGGCCTGGCCTTTGGTTACAGCTGGAGCGATCAGCTCAGCACACGTTTTGATGTTATTTGGAATCATCAGGATTACAGCGGAACGCGTATCTACGACAAAGACGGTATACCGACCCCCGAAAAAATACGCAGTCGCCTCGACTCCATCCGCCTCGACCTCGGCGCTGATTATTATTTAACAACAGGCAAGTCCTGGGCGCCCTTTATTGGCGCGACCGTGGGCTGGGACTTCTTAGATAGTAATATTCCCAAGGGCGATCCGAATATTGGCTGCTGGTGGGACCCTATCTGGGGCTGGATGTGCCAAGGCTATCAGAATACCTATACCGAAACCGCCTGGCACCTAGGCTGGAACGCGGGTTTTCGTTTTGATCTCGGCAGCCGCTACTTTGCCCGCATCCTCTACGGAGAGCGCTATCTCGACCTGAACAAGGCTGAAGACAGTTACGTTAAATTTCCAACTAGCCGTTTTGAGCTGGGCTGGAGCTATTAAGCTAGCGCCAAATTTCAGCCTAAACACAAAAGAAGCGGCCCGCAGCGCCGCTTCTTTTACAGCTGTTTAGCAGCCCTAGTGAAAGGCCTGGTGAGAGCCTGTTCTGTCTTGCCACCACTGCATCGCTTCGCGCATGCTCAGATTTTCCGCCGCGCCGTGCTCGGCCATAAGTGAACGCAGTACCAGGTTGTTTAAGCGGTGCCCCGAGCGCTGCCCGTGGTAACTTGCCAGCAGGTGAGGCCCGGCCAGGGCCATATCGCCAACGGCATCCAAGCATTTGTGACGCACAAACTCATCGTCAAAACGCAAACCACCCTCGTTCAAGACCTTGCCCTCATCAACCAGCACGGAATTTTGCAGGGAACCGCCGCGGGCATACCCGAGCTTTTGCAAAGCCTGCACATCATCTTGAAAACCAAAAGTTCTGGCACCGGCTAACTTCTGCTCAAACAGACGCCCGGCAACAACGACTTGTTTGCTCTGCGAACCTATCGCGCGATCATCAAAGTCAATATCCACCCGAACTCGCGGCAAAGCCGAAGGTTTTAAACTGACGCTGGCATTGCCGTCGGCAACCTGCACCGGCTTTTGCACAACCAGTGCCCGGCGCTCAACGGTTTGTTTTGTTAACCCTACCTGGCGAATCTGGCGCACAAAAGGCAGGGAACTGCCATCGAGGATCGGCACTTCCGGACCGTCGAGTGTGATATAGGCGTTGTCCACACCACAGCCGCGCAGCGCGGCCAATAAATGTTCGATGGTGCTGACCCGAACACCGAGCTTGTTGATAATAGTCGTCGACAAAGTTGTTTCACCGACGCTGAACCAGCGCGCAACCACCTCGGCATTGCCGTGCAACACATCGCGCCGGCGAAAAATATAGCCGCTGTTTTCATCGCCCGGCTGTACGGTCATGGAGACTTTCATGCCGCTGTGCAGCCCCCTGCCAAGACAGTGAAAAGAATCGGCCAGGGTGTGCTGATAAAAACTTAAACCGGTATCAAAATACGTGCTGCTCATAACAGTCTCCACTCAGAAAGCAGGCCCTAGCTTATTAGGCAACAGCAAGCCTGAATTGTTTCTGAACGCCACGCGCTTGACCCCAGCTGCCTATCGGCGAAAATGGAGTTCTTGATCAAGGTGGAGCAAGACCATGCAGCCGAGTACGCTGTCTTCCTGGGCCCTGTTAATCTGGCAGGAACTTAAAGAACGGGGCCACAACCCCAAAGCTGTGTTTGATCAGCTGTCGATGGACGCAGGCATGCTGAGCCAGAACATGGCCCGCTATAAAATGGAAAGTATGATTGCCCTGTGGGGCAAAGCCTATGAGCTAACCGGTGACGACATGTTCGGTATCAAGGTTGGTGAGCGCTGGAACCCAACCACCTTTCACGCACTTGGCTTTGCCTGGCTCGCCTCAACTTCGTTGTTAGAAGCCTTCCAGCGCCTGGCGCGCTACTGCCGCCTGCTAAACGACGCGCTCGATATTCGTGTCTACAGCGAAGCCAGTAATTATCGTTTCCGCCTCGGCCTACTCGATGCAGCACAGGGCATTAAAGCTCACCCGCTGGCTTACGAAGCTTCGCAAATGACCTGTTTAAAAATGTGCCGCATGTTGCTCGGCGATGATTTTACTCCTCTTGAAGTCAACTTTAAGTACCCGCGCACGCCTGCGACTCAAGAGCTTGAAAATCGCTTTGGCTGCAATATTGTTTGCGATGCCGAACAAAGCGACTGGTTAATTAGCCACTTTGATATGCACCGCAGCATCGCCACCGGCAACGACGAACTCGCACAAATGAACGACAACGTCGCGCTCAAGTATTTAAGCCAGTTAGACAAAAGCCAAATCTTGCCAGCCCTGCAACACGCCCTGATCGAAGCTTTGCCCTCCGGTGAAGTCAGTGAAAATGATATTGCCGCCAAACTGCATATGAGCCCGCGCACCTTACAGCGCAAACTAGAGGCCGAGCAGCAGACCTTTTCATCTGTGCTAAACGAGCTGCGTAAAAAACTGAGCCGCCACTACATCGAAACGAGCAGCTTAAGCCTGACAGAAATTACCTATTTACTCGGCTTTTCTGAACAAGCTAGCTTCACCCGAGCATTTAAGCGCTGGTACGAACAGACCCCAAGCCAATATCAAAAATCACTGCCCCAAAGCGCTTAATGACCGATTCTAGTTTCACCCTCGGGGTACTAACCCTGGTTTTTTGTATTTTTAGTAGCGCTTGTTTAGCCGACAACACAGTAGTCAGCGAAGATGAAGACGACGATGGCAAAAGCTGGTTTGCCGCACCGGGCCTTTATTATTCAGACTATTTAGATTTAGCTATCGGTGCGGGGGCTTATATAAGCGGTTTTCGCCAGCCTCAGGAAAGTTTTTTTGTTTCCGCCTATACCAGTAAAAGCGGCTCGAGAGGGCTGTGGTTTTACAGCTACCAAAGCCAACTGCTTGAGCGCTTGTTTCTCGACAGCAGTTTGCACTGGGGTTGGCGCCACGATGTTAAAGTATTTCGCGACGGCAACCCCAATTTCAGCGATGAGGTCGCCGGCAGCAATGACAGCAGCAATAAAAATTATGTCGAATCAACTGGCGAAGATGCCTACTTTAATTTGAAATTTTATTATGTGCTGCCATGGGGCGACGGGGAGAGCAGTGGCATTCACGAGTTTCACACCTACAAAGGCCAACTGGTAAAAGAAACTGCAGCAGGTGGCAGCTTTTTTAACCCCAAGCGTTCCGGGCGTTTTTTTATCGGCACCGAACTGTTTGCTCATCGCCAGCGCTTTGATGACCAATATAACTCCAGCTATAACAAACACAGCAGCGGCGTGCGCATATCCGCCCAGTATGACAACCGCAATTGGAGTGCCCAGCCGAGCATGGGCTCCAATCACAAGCTAACCTTAAGCCGCGATTCTGGCAAATTCGACAGCTCTGGCTCGTGGACTAAAATCGAACTCGATATGAGCAAGTACTGGCCACTCGGCCCAAGCAGCTGGGCCAAAGACAGAGTTTTAGCGATGAATTTTTACAGCGCCGATGTCACTAGCTGGAGCTCTGGCGGCCGCCCACCAGAATTTGAACAGCCAAGTCTCGGCGGCTACGACAGGTTGCGGGCAATGCCTTATCGCCGCTATCACGACAGGTCGGCCATTTATTACGGCCTGGAACACCGCTACACATTTAAACACAACCCGATCAATCTGCTGCCGCTGCCAGATTTTGTACCGCACTTTGATTTGCAGTGGGCCACCTTCGCTGAGCTCGGGCGCGTCAACAAGCGCTACGATTTAATCGAGCTGCACCGGGATATGCAGTGGTCCGCCGGGGTTGGGCTGCGCGCCAATCTGCAAGGCTCTGTTGGGCGCATGGATGTGGCCAAGAGCGATCACAGTTGGGGCCTGTATCTAAGCGCCGCCTACCCCTGGTAACGCGTGAATGCTACTCGCCGGGCTAAATGCGCTAATAATGAAAACTCAAACCGAGGCGAAACGCCTCGCGCTCTCGGTTGTAGTAGCGAATAACTTCACTGTAGCCCCAAAAGTACTGCGCAAAAATTGTCGGTTTAAATGCTTTAAACGGTTGCCGGTAGTGCAAACCAATCACACGCTGGCCGCGCTCAAAATCCAGCCAGCCGTCACCGGGCACTAACTTAAAGCCGATATCCAACTCGTTGTTTTTCCAGTCGATGGCGTTGCGCAAGGTGAAGTTCATTTCCCACGGGCCAATATAGTCGTTGATATCTTTATTATTTTTGCTTTTTTTCAAATCACTGAATACTGTGCTTGTCCACAACAGCTGCTTGCCGCCGGGCTCAAACATGGTATTAAAACGAACTTGCCATCGATCCCAAGCCCGGCTCACTTCACCTTGCTCACCATTGCTGCGGTGAAACCAGCCAGCGTCAACTGAAACCAGCGGCCCCTTATCCAGCATCAGCCGATAAAAGGCCTCCGGCATAAAGTTGTTATCTTCCGCCGGCAGGTGCTCGTGATAAATATCCCACAATACCAAGTTGGTATAAGCGAGGTAGAGCTCATCAATAATGCGGTACTTAAAGCTGTACTGCAGCATTAAATCCTCATCATTGAGAATTGCATAGTTTAATCTATACAAAGAGAAGTCTTGCTCTTTATTGCTGCCAACGATGGAATCTTTGACTTTTGCTGAGCGTTTTTTTTCGCCTTCAAGTTGCTGCTGATCGGAGCTGGGCGCATCGAGAGCCCACAGCGCCGGAGATATAAAAAGCAGCACAACCAGGCAATATTTTTTTATTAACATTTACTTCTCTTATTTTTTATTTATCTGTACAAGTAAAAATCACACACTTAATTGCCGGCAAAACCTGAACGCGGCAGTTGCGGCAACTCATCAATGCAGGCGTGAGCATAACTCAAAGCGCCAAACTCGGGTGCCAGTTTTGATTTGTGCAGTTTGCGCTGCAGATCGATACTTAAGTAGTTGCGCAAGCGCTCGGCAACACTGCCAACCAGGGCAACAGAACAGGCATTATTTTTTTCCAGTATAGCGAGCAAGCGTTTTACATAGTCCTGCGCTTCGTCCAATAGTGCCAGGGCCTGAACATCGCCGTGATCGGCAGCATCAAATACCAGTGGCGCCAACAGAGCGACATGGCTCTGCCTTGCCGCCCCCATAAGATCGGCCAACTCCGTTGCACTGTGCACACCGAGTTTGTGCTGAACGCGCGCAACCAGCTCCCCCGACGGCGCCAGGCCATCTAAAGCCAACAAAACTTGCTGAATGGCACGCATGCCAAACCAGGCTCCACTCGCCTGATCGCCAAAAGGGAAACCATAACCACCCCAGCTCTGCTGGCGACCATCCTTCAGGGAAAAAGCACACGAACCGGTACCGAGTACAATCACCGCACCGTTTTGATCGTCGTGCGCCGCTAGGCAGGCAATATGTAAATCCGTGGTCACAAACATATGCAGCCACGGGTGCACCCAGCTTTTCATCTGTTCAGCAGCTCGAGGCATATTCATGCCCGCCAAGCCCATGCCCACAATCAATTGGCTCTGGTCACTCAACTCGGCTTCTGCACAGGCAAAATCCACTGCATCGTGAATGGCGTTGATCGCCTGATCCCAGTTTTGATGAATATTGGCAGGCCCGGCAATGCCCCTGCCAAGCACGTTGTTATTGGCATCGGTAACTATCGCCCGGCATTTGCTGCCACCGCCATCGACACCAACAAAAAAAGGACCTTTGTTTAAGCTCATTTTCTTTTCCTTTTGCTAAAACAGATAGTCAAAAAGCACCGAGCTCCTTAACCACCAAACAAACACACTTGTCGGAATTAAGACCAAAGTTCTGGGCCCTAAACAATAAAACGTGTTCTCCGGCCTTTTAGCCAGAGCTGCTGCAAATCCAGGTTTTTATTTAGCTCCAACAGTGAAGCCTCTTTGCCCGGCTCAATGGAACCCAGTTTGTCATCGAGCGCCATCATTTCAGCCGGATACAAACTGGCCATATTAATCGCTTCGCTCAAATCAAGCTGAAGTTTATCTACGCAGAATCTTACTGCACTGAGCATATCTAAATCGGAACCGGCCAGGGTTCCATTTTTTGTGAGGCAGCGCCCAGCCTCAACGGAAATGTCTTCGCCGTATAGTTTGAAGTGCTTATCTTCAGCGCCGACACTTGGCATAGCATCCGTGACCAATACGACCTTGCCTTTGCTTTTACAAGCCAGCGCCAGGCGTAAAGCGGCTTCGTGTACGTGGTGGCCATCGGCGATAATGCCAACCCAGGCATGCTTGTGCTCGAGAGCAGCGCCAACCACACCGGGCTCGCGGCTTGTCAGTGGACTCATCGCATTAAATAAATGAGTAAAACTCGATACCCCACATGCAAGTGCATCGCAAACCTGGTCGTAGGTCGCAGCGCTGTGACCGACCGCGACCACCACACCGCGCTCAACCAACGCTCTTATGCATGCACTGCTGTTTTTTTCAGGGGCCAGGGTAATTAAAGTAGCGCCTGTGCTTAACGAGCTGCACAGTTCAACTGAACCTTCATTGAGCGCACAAAAATAATCGGCCTTGTGCACACCGCGGCGCTCACTATTTAAAAAAGGGCCTTCTAAATGAATACCGACAACAGAGCTCTGCTGCTCGGCCATATTTTCTTCAACCGCTTCGATAGCCTTGGCAACAGCGCTGAGCTCATCGCTAATAAGCGTCGGCAACATCGCCGTTGTACCGTAGCGCAAATGAGCTTCGGCTATTTTATTTAGGCCCGGGCTACTTAGCTCGTCATTAAATAAAACACCAGCACCGCCATTCACTTGCGTATCAAAAAAGCCCGGAACAAGAAAGTTACCGGCTAAATCGATGCGTTTAGCCGCCGCTGGAATTGCTGAATAATCGACAAGCGCTTCGATATGCTTGCCGTTTAGCAACAGCGCAGGGCCGTCGAGCCAACTTCCGTTGCGCTGATGGATGCGAGCGTTTAGCAGGGCTTGAAGCATAAAGAAATCAAAATAAATGTGTAATAACACGCAATTTACAGCATCCAACTGCACTGTAAAGGCGAAGAACAGAAGATATGTGAAAGCCGCCGCTTTTTTAGCCGGCAGGCATACCCCTAAGCTAGCCGGGCATGCTTGCCTGGCGCACGCAGAATCTAAACTAAAGCATCGGCACTAGCTTTAATATCAAAAGACAAATACTGCGTGTGATAACTGGAAAGTAACTCGCCTAATAACAGACACAAGGCGATAAAGATAAGAACAAAGTAAAGCCAAGGCGGCCGAAAAAGACCGGCAATACTGGCAAAAAAAGGCATCCATTGCTTCATGCTCACCCCCTGAGCGCGCTCTCCTCCTAGAGAGCTTGTCGACCAACAACAAGCTTAGCCGAAGCAATAGTACTCCTATGTTTATTGAAAAAAAAGCAGCAGATTTGCGCCAGCTAAACACTCACTGTCGCTGGCGCAAATAGCACACCGTTAATAGGGCAGCTCGTAAGCTAGCGGTACAGAAAAGCTAAACTCGCGGCCTACAATACCCTCGGGTATCGCGGGGAACGGCGACGCTTTCTCAACGGCCTTGAGCGCTTGTTTATTAAACATCGTGTGAGCACTTTCTTTGGTGATTTTCACATCGGTGATATAACCACTGCGGTCAATGCTTACTTCTAAGCGAACTTCACCTTCAATTCGGCGCTGGAACGCCTGGCGCGGCAAGGTCTGATATTTCAGCACCTGCTCTGTAAGCGAGCGGTAATAATCTTGGCGAAGCTTGATTGTGCGCTCGTCGAGCACCAGGGCAACATCGTCGTCTGCGTCTTGCTCTGCTTCAAGTTCTGCACTTTGCACGGGCGCCGGCTCTGCAGGTTTGGCTTCTGCCAACTGAGTATCCGCTTCGCTTTGCGCTGCCACCGCTTCCTGTGTTGGGCTTTTTGAGTCATCCGCCGTGTAAAGCTGATCAATTTTTTCCGCACTGGTAGCTGTTGCAGCAGCCGGTGCCGCGGTTTTAGCTGGCTGAGCTTTTGTCTCAACACTGCTCGGCGGCGCGCTTACAACTGGCTTGGCTTTCACAGCCGCATCGCTGCTTTCAACCTTGGCGGCAAGCGCTGAAGTACTGCTTGAAGCAAGCTTGGCAACAGGCTTGGCCGCAGCTGCTGAGCTTGCGCTTGCGCTTGCGGCTTTGGCCGGCGCCGCAGTTTGCGCCTCAACAACACTTTCTACTGCCGGTTGCTGCCACGCGGCCACGGCGCTTTTGCGGGCATCGCTTGGCGCCACCCCCTGATAACGAGCCAGCAAAACTTCGTCGACATTTCCCGCTGCAAGCATGGCCGCACGGAAATCTGAACTCAGCGGCACATCGCCAACCCAGGTCGCCAACAACAGGCGAAAAAACTCATCCGATCGCAAACTCAACAGCTCAGTGCCGTTTAATTTAATCACCGTGCCCTCGGCGGGGCGATAATCAACAACCAGCCGGTCACCGGTTTTTAAAGACGACTTCAGGCTTTTACCCAAGTTGCCCAAGGCTTCAACCTGGGCATTTAGGGCTGCCGCCTCGCTGTTCACCGTTAAGTTTTCAATCAGGCGCGACATAAAACGGCGCTGCGTAATGCGCGGTGCAACTATACGCATTTCCATTCGTGCGGCGGCATCGCTGCTTAACAGTGACGATGGCTCGGACACAGGCGCATCAGTATAAAGCGCGGCGATAAACTGATCTTTACCCAAGTTTTGGTAAGTACTTAAGCCGTTGAGCATTGCCGCGTGGGCGCTGCCTGCAAGCAAGCTAAAAACGATTAGCAATAGACGATTCATACAACTTAACATGCTCTATTACTCTTCGATCAGGGCTTCCTTAAATACAAACAGCTTTGGCTGACTCAATGAATTTACGTCAAACACAAAGCGGTAAAGCTCACCGTCATCCTCTTTCGGGATGCTGTGCCAGTGCTCTTTGTTAAACAGCTCAAACAACTGGTGACCAGCCTTAACCTTGACCTTAACGGTGTAAAGTTTGTCGCCGAGGTAGTCCATTTCAACTTTGCCGAAGCTCTCTTTAGCAACTAACTCAACTTTTTTAAGTGGCGCTTTACCTTGATTGCCGAGCGCCTTTTGGCCAACTAAACCGGCGAGGCGCGACGATGCCCACTGAATTTGTTCTTGAGAGCCCTCGTTTAGGTAGGGCCACTGACCGCTTACCATCGCTTTGCTGGCTTTGGATGCCGAGCTTTTCTTAACCGTTGTTTTAGCTCCCGAGCGATAGTTCGCCATCATTGAGCGGTACTGCTGATCGAGCACTGGCAGCTCTACCGCCAGTTTCGCTTCCACAGCTTTAAGCTGATCGCGCTCCGAAACGAGCGTTTGCACACGGTCATTTGCACGGTTATAGAGCACGGCGGTATCAGTTGCAGCTTTGACGTTCTCTGCTGAAGCATCCTTCTCAGCCAAATCAAATACGCGCAACATCTGAGTTTCTACACGTTCTAGGTTTTTTTCTGCCTCGCTCAGTTGTTTGTTCAACTGCTTCAGGCGAGTGCTGTTTTGCTGCTGCTGTTCACGCTTAGAAACTAAACTCCGTTCTAATTTCTGCAGTTCCTTTTCACTCTGTGCAACAGCGGCAGGCGCTTGCACAACAGCAAAAAAAGTAAAAAGAAGGGGCAGGGCCTTGGCCAGTGGGCGCAACATCGAGGTCTCCGGGGGGCTGATGGGATGGATCTTGAGGTGGCGCACAATACCACAAGACTATTTTTTGTACAGACATAAACCGTTCCAATTTTTGCGCTTATTCACAAATAGAAACATACGTTTGATTTTTATACTCAAATGGCAGTATTTACGGAAATGACGCTAAAAATTTTTATTGATCATTTTTAAACCAATGTTATTATGCGCGCGCTTGTCCATACATTGAAGTATTGGTAAGGAAGCAAAGCAGCCCTCCTCGGCACCTACTACACGGATCATCTTCGGCATTTCGCCCCTTCGGCCAAGCTAGACCCCGCTTACGCGGACGGAAATCAATTTAATTGGAACAAATGATGAGCCCGAAGCTTCTGCAAAAGACTTTGCTTGGCGCTGCGATCAGCAGTGCTTCTCTGTCGGCAATAGCCGCAGAAACGACCTTTAATGGTTTTGCCTCCGTTGTCGGTGGTATTGCCCTCAACCAAGAAACCCTGCCTTTCGGCTGTAAAGCGATGTTTGCTGCCGACCCCGGCTATATTGGCCTAGCCGTCGGTGAGCCAGGCACTACCTGTGAGGGTGACCTCGACCCAACCAACCAAGCTGGCGCAAGTACCACTTCAGTTAACCGCAAAGCGGCCTATTCTGATCAGCTTAGCTTCACACCAGACAGCAACTATGGCCTGCAGATCAAAAGCGACCTGAACAATGGGTTAAGCTTTACCGCCCAGCTGACTGGCCGCGGCTCTAAAGACTTCCAGGCAGAGCTCGAATCGGCTTATCTGACTTACGACTTTACGCCAAACACGACTTTGCAAGCCGGTCGTCAACGCCTGCCGCTGTATTACTACAGTGACTTCTTTGACGTAGGTTATGCCTACCACTGGATTCGCCCACCGATCGACGTTTATGCAAATACGCAAAACACCTTTGAAGGTGTCAGCCTGACCCAGCGCGCCAGTTTTGGCTCATGGTCAGCTCAGGGCCGTATTTACACCGGCTCCGCATATAACCCGCTGAGCCGCTTTGGTGACTCCTCAACCGACTCACTGACCGGCGGTTTACTTGAGGCGAGTAACGACTACCTTCGCCTTCGCGCCTCCTATGTTCAGGGTGACTTCTATGTTAGGGGAACTCTGACAGATAAAAGCAATGAGCAACCTGGCTACTTCGGCTCACTTTCTGCGCACCTTACTCTAGGTAACTTCTTTGCTCTGGTCGAGGGTACTGCCGGTGGTTTCCACGACGACGACGCCTACTTCAGTACTACGCCAGTCACCGATGTTATTAACCCGGTTGACCCGCGTACCTGGGACAGAGGTATGACCGCACTCGACTCAGCGATGATTAGTGCCGGTTGGATCTTTGGTGACTTTACCCCGCACATCACCTACTCACAGAACACTCTGGAGTTAGCAATTATTAACCCACTCAACGGCAAGCCAATCGACAACGATGAATTGTATGTTGCTGCAAGCACGTGGACTTATGGCTTGCGCTGGGATTTCCACCCAAGTGCTGACTTTAAAGTTGAATACAGTGCACGTACTGATGACAGCGGCTCTCTGTTTGTCGCTAGCGAAGGCAAAACTCAGGGTGTTGACGTACTTTCCATGGGCTTTGACGTAATCTTCTAAATAAGGTGGCAGGAATGAAACTAGATAAAGTAATAAAAAGTGCCACCCGAAGCCTGCTTATCTTAGCTACTTTGGTTGCCTTTAGTGCCCACGCGGGCATCGCAGTAATTGTGCACCCAAGCAATACCGATACGCTCGACCGCAATGATGTTGCACATATCTTTTTAGGTAAAACTAAAGCCTTCCCCAGTGGCCGCAAAGCGGTACCGCTTGACCAAGGTGAAGATTCTTTGTTGCGTGCAGCATTTAATCAAACTGTACTGAAGAAAAGCCCGCAGAAGCTTCGTAGCTACTGGGCAAAACAAATGTTTACCGGCCAAGGTGAACCGCCAAAGGTTGTCGACGGCGATGCAGCCATGCTCAAAGCCGTTGCTGAAAACCCTTCAGCAATTGGTTATATCGAAGACGTAAATGTCGACGACAGCGTGCATGTTGTCTACCTGTTTTAATACAACGTCAGTTGTTCCCAAGCCCGCCTAGTGCGGGCTTTTTTTTGCCTCTTTTTTACCTCTTAGTTTGCCGAACGATAGCTAAGCCCGCCCAGGCAAATACCCAAAGCCCAATTTATTTTTTGCGCGCCAGGTTTAAACAGGCCTGTGGCCTTGAGCACAAAGTAAATAATAGTCATTGTCTTTTAACGATAGGCCACCTAGCATGGGTGCCCCATTCGCTTTTCCGTACTCTTATGATGCTTTCGATTATTTCGTTGCGACAGTTAGCTGCCGGCGCCTTAACCTTGACTTTGATGGCCTGTCAGAGCGCCACTACTACAAAGACAACAGCTACGGCCGGTAACAGTGCTGTTGGCTATATCGAAATTTATGACCAGCGCGCGCTCGAATTTATCGATAGCAAGCGCCCGGCAGAAGTGTTAGCCGGTAATTTTGAATGGACTGAAGGCCCTCTGTGGGTGGAAGACGGCAACTATTTATTGTTTTCAGATATTCCCCGCAACATGGTGATGAAGTACAAGCCGGACAGCGCCGAACTCAGCGTTTACCTCGACAATTCCGGCTGGACAGAAAACACCGAACTCAGTGGTTACGGCTCCAACGGCCTGCTGCTTAATGAACAGGGCGAGCTGGTTTTAATGCAGACGGGGCAGCGCCAAGTGGCGGTGATGGATGCTCCGCTCGACAGCCCCAAACCCAACTATCGCAGCCTTGCCGCGCGCCATCACGGCAAGCGCTTTAACAGCCCCAACGATGCGGTATTTCACAGCAACGGCGACCTGTATTTCACCGACCCTGGCCACGGCCTGAACCCGGCCGACGGCCGAGTCAGCGAACTGGGCTACAGCGGTGTTTACCGCATTGATACTAACGGCGAGCTTTTATTACTTGATGACAGCCTAAGCTTTCCCAACGGTATCGCTTTATCGCGCGATGAAAAAACGCTCTATGTCGCCGTTTCCGATGCCGACAAACCCGCTTGGTATGCATTTGATGTACAACAAGACGGGCGCCTGGCCAACAAGCGCCTGCTGCACGATGCCAAGCCGTATTTAAAAGATGGCGAACATCACGGCCTGCCCGACGGCATGGTGCTACACAGCAGCGGGGTTTTATTTGCAACCGGGCCCGGTGGTGTTTGGTTATTTGATGAACAGGGCAAGGTACTTGCGCGCGTCTTTACCGGCCAGCTGACATCTAATGCCGAGCTGAATGCCGATGAAAGCATGCTCTACCTAACAGCCGATGACTACCTGATGCAGTTGCCGTTAAATAAATAAGCGAGTGCTCATCCATATACCTGTTGCTCACCCAGCACCGACTATGACAAAGATCTAGACGCGCCGTTAACCCATACATGGGGGCTCGACGACAGCATCCCTGCTGTCTACGGTCTAGCTCTTTGCCATTCAGCCGCGGCAGAATTTCAAAGTTCTGTTGAAAACAACGGCCGCTCGCTATCGAAGCCCATTAATTTTACCCGGCAAACTATAAAAAGAAGCTATACGCCGGATTGGAGCTCTCATCCCAATAGCTATAACCGAGCTCGTCGAGCAGGGCCTCAAGGTCTTTGCGCTCTTTGGGCGGCACTTGCAAACCAACTAACACCCGACCAAAAGCCGATCCGTGATTGCGGTAGTGGAACAAACTAATATTCCAGCGCCCGGCCAAACGGCTTAAGAAATTCAACAAGGCCGCGGGGCGCTCTGGAAATTCAAAACGATAAACACACTCGTCATCGGCTTCAGGGGCTTTACCGCCAACCATGTAGCGCGTGTGCAACTTGGCCATTTCATTGTCGGTCATATCGACAACTTCGTAGCCGGCCTCCTGCAGTTTAAGCAGAATTTCTTCTCTATCGTTGTTATCTGGGCTTACCTGAATACCGACAAAAATATGGGCCTGTTCGTTGTCGCGATAGCGGTAGTTAAACTCGGTAATCGCACGGCGGCCGAGCTGCTGGCAGAACTTTTTATAAGCACCGGGCTTTTCCGGTATCGTCACCGCAAAAATAGCCTCGCGCTTTTCACCAATTTCCGTGCGCTCGCTGATATAGCGCAGCCTGTCAAAATTGGTATTGGCGCCGGAGTCGATAGCGACAACGGTTTTTCCGTGCCAATCGTTATCGGCGACGTATTTTTTTAAACCGGCAAGCGACAACGCTCCGGCCGGCTCGGCAATGGAGCGGGTATCTTCAAAAATATCTTTTATCGCCGCGCACATTTCATCAGTGCTGGCGGTGATCACCTCGTCCACACACTCTTTTATCAGCCGGTAGGTTTCTTTGCCTATCTGGGCCACAGCGACCCCTTCAGCAAACAAACCGACGTGGCTTAAAGTGCCGCGGCGCTTTTTATCCCAGGCCAGCTTTAAGCAGGCACTGTCTTCGGCCTCTACCGCAATAACCTTGGTTTCGGGGCGCACGTGTTTGATATAGGCCGCGACACCGGCGCACAAACCACCGCCGCCAACAGGTACAAACACGGCGTCGATGTCGCCGCTGTACTGGCGCAGAATTTCCATGCCGACGGTGCCCTGGCCGGCAATCACATCGCCATCGTCAAAAGGGTGCACATACGTTAGGCCTTTTTCTTCAACCAGCTTGTTAGCGTGATCGGCCGCTTCATCATAGGTATCGCCAACCAAAACAGCTTTGGCGCCTCGGCGGCGCACGGCATCAACTTTAATCTGCGGCGTTGTGCGCGGCATAACAATTGTGGCGTTAACGCCGAGATGCTTGGCGGCAAGCGCTAAACCCTGGGCGTGGTTACCGGCTGAGGCCGCGACCACACCTTTTTCTTTTTTGTCTTCGCTGAGCAGGCGCAACTTATTGTAGGCCCCGCGAATCTTAAAACTGAATACCGGCTGCAGATCTTCGCGCTTTAACAGTACCTTGTTGTCGCAGCGCGCACTAATCAACGGCACTTCATCGAGCGGAGTTTCGATAGCAAGGTCGTAGATTCGCGCATCGAGTATGCGCTTGATATAGGTCGCAGGCATGGTAAAGCTTCTTCGTTAAAGTCCGCAGGCTAAAGATCGGCAAGTCTAAAGCAAAGGCCGGCTTGAGTCATGGATGAGTCGGGCAAAGGCGCGCTAAAAACGCTAAACTTCGCGATCTGGAGCAATAATGTGTGTAACTCGCACTGAATACAAGGCAGGCTCTGCCTCACAAGAAAACAAGAGATGAATAAACAAGATCAACTAAAACAACAAGTTGCCAAGGCCGCCATCGACTACGTCGTGCCCAAACTTAAACAAAACGATGTGCTCGGCATAGGCACCGGTTCAACGGCCAACTTTTTTATCGACATGCTCGATGGCCACCAAGATAAGTTCCGCGCGGCAATTGCCAGCTCCGAAGCCTCAGCCGAGCGCCTGGCCAAAATAAACGTAGCGGTGCTCGATATGAACGATGTTGAACAGCTTGCGTTTTATGTCGACGGCGCCGACGAGAGCAACGGCCAACTACAGCTAATTAAAGGCGGTGGCGCCGCGCTGACTCGTGAAAAGATTGTTGCCTCGATCGCCAAGCAGTTTGTCTGCATTGCCGACGAGAGCAAGTGGGTCAATACTCTCGGTGCTTTCCCCCTGCCCGTTGAAGTGCTGCCAATGGCTCGCGAAGCCGTCGCCCGCCAGCTCGAAAGCCTCGGCGGTGAACCCGTATGGCGCAAAGGCTGCGTGACCGACAACGGCGGCCACATACTCGATGTACACGGTTTACAAATCGCCGACGCAATCAAAACCGAAACCGAGATCAACCAGATGGTTGGCGTCATCACCAACGGCCTCTTTGCCCTGCGCAAAGCCGACGTAATGCTGCTCGGCCGCGAAGACGGCGTACAAATAATCTACCCCGGCCTCGGAACCTAAACACACGCGGCAAGAACCTGCATTTGCGACGCGCTGCATAGGCCACAATTTCAGGCCTATGCTACAATTTGCCCCGCTTAAGCGGGGCCAAAGCCCAGCGCTAGCGGCACATTGCCAACCACACAAAGGCGACATAAGCGCCGCCACAACCCGGCGCCCAAAAAACGATTGCAGGAGGCAAACTAAATGCAGACAAGGCCGTTACCCAATCAAGGGCTCAAAGCTCTATGAGCCAGACAGAGCAACTTAAACAGCTGCTCTGGCAGCCACTAGCAGACGGCAGCGTGCCCAAGGTCTTTGCCATCATCGACTGCGCCCGCGACAAACGCCTCGAACCACTGATCAACAACTCTGGCTTAAAACACGAGTGCCTGTACGAAGGCAAACTCAATTACGCACTCAAACGCGCCGCGCCGCATATAGTGCAGCTTACAAGCGATAGTCTCTTTACTGAAACACTGCTCAGTGAAGGTTGGGGACAGGCCTGGGGCATTTATTACCTATGCAAACCCGACGTGACCTTGAGTCAACTGCGCAATGGCTGCAGAAGAATATCTAAAGTGAAATCACCCGAGGGGAAGACCTTAGTGTTTCGCTATTATGATCCGAGGGTGCTGCGTACCGTAGTACCGACCTGCGACGTTCAACAACGCAGCGCAATTATGGGGCCAGCTTGTTCGATAATGGTAGAAAACAAAGATGGCAAGCCTGAGGTCCTTCAAGCAAAGCCGTTACGGTACACAGAAACAGCCCCCCGAAAATAACGGACTCTCAAGGCAGCATAAACATTACGCTCTAGACGCGAAGCCACAAACTATGAGAATTCTGAAAATTACATATATATCTGAGCCCATCACCATTAACCATAGAAGCACCGGGATCAGCTGAGGAGCATTACCACATGGAATCGTTAAATCCAGAGTTAATACGAAAGGTCGTAGCTGAGCTGCGAATCTCACCGCTCATTGAGCTTGACCCGAACGACAGTAAAAATCTACAAGCCCTTGTAAACCAAGCTTTTGAGAAAGCACAAGGCTTTGAACTAGCAACAGATGACACTGAAGTTCTAAAAATGCTAGCGCTTTGTATTAACCACTGGGGCCCACAATTTGACACTCAAGCATGGGCAAAAGAAATTCTAAGCGATACAAGCAATGAATCGCTCGCGCGCATACATGAACTACATACCTACAAAATATTCCAAGATGCTGGCTCAGATGCAACTGACTTTGCAAGCTACTGCATATTAAAATTCAAGCGACGAGTGCCAAGTACAGAGTATGAAAACGAGGAAATACATTTCGCATCGGACATGGCGCTAGCTATTGCCAAAAGCTATGGCATTAATGATTTATTAAATAGCTATATGTGCCTAGAGATGCTGCTCATCATAGGTGGGAACTTTATGGAAGATGAGCGTTGCCAAGCCATTCAAGAGATTTTTCAATCCCCCACCCTAAGCGCAGATGAAAAAATCAAGCAAAGCTATGATTGGCTAGCCAAAAATATTGAAAAAATTTATGCCCAAGCATAGATAGCTATAATTCTTGAGTGAAAAACATGGCCGTTACAGATACTTCACAGAATCACATACTAGAAGCCGCAGGTTTACATACCACAGCAAGCAGGCGCTCTTTTAAAAAGCAATACCCTGATGCAGGGAAGCTCTACTCAGATACCTACAATGCTCTAGACGATCAAAAACTCAAGCAAAAATTCACCTCTAACAACAAAGAAGAATCAGCCGCCGCCATTATTGCCAGCAAGCGTATGGCAGAAAAGAACCGTAGCTTCGTCAACGCATCAGAAACCAGTGGCAAGCACCAGCAAAAGATTATTGCCAATGCAACGTTTGAAGAAGAGTACAAGGCCGCTCTAAAAGAGATCAAGCAAAATCAGATCGATACTAGCGACCCAGTAGCGCTTGCCGCATTTAGCAAGAACGATCTCAAACAAAGCAAGTCTCAGACTGCTCAACCCAAAACAGCCAGTCATTCTGTCGTATCCAAATGTAAAAAAGAGCTTAAGTGTGAGCTCTCAACATTTTCGATCAATTTAGAGAACGTTTCCGATGAAGCGCCATTTACAATTGTTGATAACTTTTTTGAAAAACGCTCAGGGAAAACCCAGGAACACCTTACCGAAGAAACCCCAATAGATGACCGACCCGCACCAAGCTTAGATCTATTTAAAGATGACTGCCCAAGTGAATATCATATAATCACCGGGAAGCTAAAATATTTCCGCGCTCAAGCAATGATAAAGGCCTCTGGTTCGTGTGACCACGGGCAGGAGAATATTTGTCCTACTGTTAAGGTTATCTGCCAGGAGGCAAAGTTTTCCGGGGGCAAGAATGAGCTAGAGGTCGGCCATGGTGATAAAGCGCTCAAGCAGCTCAACCTAATACCTAAGACCTTAGGCTCGGTAGATGATTGGGCAACATTTCTACGGTTATTAAAAAAGCAAGAAGATGCTATAACACCTGCGAACTACCACTTTTCGGTGCGCAGCCACCAGAAGAATGCGCCATACACAGGCTACCAAACGCTGGTAAAAGCCTATCCTTTTACCTTAATGGCATTCACAACTTCACTAACCTTTGGCAAAAACCCAGAAGCAAAGATTAGCGCATTAGCTCGCTTAGACGATCACGACAAGACAATTTCTTTTTCGACAACACCCAAAGAGGCGCTCAACGACCTAACCGGAACGTCCTGGTTATACAAAACACTAAGAACCTTGCACTTAATCAGCAAGGGTTTTAGTGCACTTGGCGGAAGCGACGATGGAGAAATAATTGATGTCGATAATGCTATCGACACTGACACTGAAGAGCATCTTAAAAACCAAGAAAGTGACAGTGTTGATGCACGAAACTTACCCGTACAAATACACCTGTCTTATCGCCGTATCCTAAAAGCTTTACCTGACAATAGCGGGGTCGGCTTTAAACAAGAATTCTTTATAGCAGGATCCCCGTTACTAAAATACCAAAAAGATATTGACCTCATTCGCCTGCTCTGCAAGACATCTTTATCTGCTGCAAGCTTAGGTGCATCTGACCTTATAAATTATCTGGGGGTTAGTGAGCTTATTGAAGCTTCGTTTAACAATGCAAAAATATTTTTTAAACAAGTAGCTAAAGACATAAAACAAGAAGAAGTTGCCGATGAAGAGGTGGCAGAAACTTTGGAAGGAGACAACGGTGGCAGCACCTCGGTAAAGTGTATTTTAAGCTGCTCACTGGCGATAGAAACTGACAATCCCGGTGCAGGCTTAGTTTTCAAAAAAGAGCCCGGACAAAACCTGCAGTGGGACAAAAAAAGCACCTCTATCTACGGAGGAGGAAACTTTCAAGTCTCAGGTGAAGTTAGCTCCGACCTTAAAATCTTTAAATCCATTGGTTTTGGCTCACTGGTAGATAAAATAGGCGCCAACTTAAATATTCAATCCGCCGACAGCACCGGAGAGGTTCGCTTGGCATTTAATCTTACCGCCGATCCTGGCGAAGCCAATCGCATCTACGATAACGAGAAAAAAGAAGGCCGCACCGATATCGAAAAAGCGGATGATGAGCTAGAGAATGCAAGCGGCCAAGTGCCTGTAGGCTCGCCAGCCGGCTGTAGCTTATCGTTATTATTTTCAGGCATAGGTATCTATATCGAAGCCTATATTACAACAGCGGAAGACCAGAGTGAGACCGACGTAGCAGACACCGAACAAGCTCGCCAGCCAGGCAGGCGTCGACAGGCCGTCAATGAAGCAGATACCAGCAACCAAGCCAGTAAGCAGGTAAAAAAGCGAATTAGTTTCCAAGTAATGAAAGCCAGAGAAAGTAAAGCCAAAAGCTGGCAATTACCCTTTGATAAATTCACAAACTCCTAATTTGTAATTGAGATTCATATGTCATTTCATAAACCTTTTTATTCTTTAAACATTAAGTCAGCCAGGTGCGGATATGTTATTTGTATTAATGGCGCCTATGTTGAAGTACATGAAGACTCGGAGAGTCTAGCAATTGAATACCCAGTCAACCACTGGCTAAAAAACAAACAAAACAATATTGAAGTTTTTTTAAGCACCATTGATGATCCAGAAACAGGTAAGGCTCGAGTCCGCAGAGACGCTGTACTCGAAGTAAGGCTTTATGTAAAAGAAGCCGAATCAAGCGACAAAAGCTTAGTTAGCCAAATAAACTTTGACGCATCCAAACTAAATCGAAAAGATGAAAATGCCATTGATTACGATGCGCTGAACAATATTGATGAGTTCTGTTCTGGCTCCACCACTCCGGGAAGCTACGCCATTGAAAATGGCAAAACTATTGCATCTACTGAGGGTGAATACCGGGTCGGAAGTATTATTGCTCAAAAAGGCAAAAGCAAAGGTTTGTGCTTAACCCAGCCTATCGAGCTGCCGCTGCCCCACCCGGAATGGATGTTTTTCTCTGGTGAAACCCATGAAATTCACTTTAACCTTAGCGACGATGAATGGGAAGACAAACGCACAGAGATGATTGCCGAGTATCAAAAACTATGGGATGCTCTAGAAGCTAAAGATTACGATACTTTTGCAGCCCAAATCTCGGATCGCTGCAAAGAAATTGATTTAGCTTTTTATCGGGACGAAGGTCAAACCTGTAAAAATATCATCCGGAAATTCAAGCTCAACTCTTCTGACCCAGAGTGGCCGTTAAAACCTTTATCCAAGAATTCTCTGGATTATGCCGTCGCCTATAATCAACAAATAGTCTGGATGCATCCTTGGGATAAGCCAATGAGCGGGGCAATTGCGTTAAAGCACACCAAATCCGATATGGTTAATGTCTACCCCCTTGCTTTCGCCAAAATCAACGGCCAATGGAAAATCGTACGTTAACTCCCTACACCATGCTGCAATTTACTGAGACCCAAATCGCCGCGTTAGAAGCCAATAAAAAAGCTGATAACGCGGCAGAAAAAGCCAAAGTTCTCCGCTCTCGCTATGCACGGGTCTTTGAGTTTTATTCCGACCCCCAGTTAGAAAACTGGGTGAAACGCCAGTTTGACTATTTTGAACACACCAGCATTGATACACAAAGTGCAACAGAACAAATACTCGATTTATTTGCCGTGTTTGGAGAACGGTTTGAGCGCTGTGAAAAAAATGACTGGGCTTTAGATATTCTAAACTCCAACTTATACGACGCAGACACCAAAGCCTTTATGCTGCAAAACGAAGTGGCCCGCCGCTATCTCTAGCAAGCGCTCGCCACCTGCGAAGTGCCCAGTGAGTAGCGAAACAGCGCCTAGCGAGCCTTAAGCCAAATCGCAGCCTCTCCCTAGCTCAGGGCCGATAGCCTCAGCGCGGGCTCCCCCGAGCCAAAAGCCCTGTGTTACAATGCGCGGCCCAAAATTCTAATACTCAACACGCCTATCGTTGAGTCTATTCCCAAATTAAGCCGATTGCGGATAGTCCGCTGAGAAACTCATGAGCAAAACTTCTCTGCAGAAAGACAAGATCAAGTTCTTGTTATTAGAAGGCGTGCACGAAAGTGCCGTCGAAACGCTAAACCACGCTGGTTACAACAACGTTGAATACATCAAAACCGCCCTGGTTGGCGATGAGTTGATTGAAAAAATCAAAGATGCCCACTTTGTCGGTATACGCTCGCGCACGCAGCTGAGCAAAGAGGTCATCGAAGCCGCGCCTAAGCTGATTGCCGTCGGTTGTTTCTGCATCGGCACCAACCAAGTCGACTTAACGGCCGCGCAAGAAAACGGCGTCGTGGTATTTAACGCGCCCTACTCCAATACCCGCTCGGTGGCTGAACTGGTCATCGCAGAAGCCATCTTGCTATTGCGCGGTGTGCCGGCCAAAAATGCCGGCTGTCACCGCGGTGAATGGTTAAAAAGCGCTGCCGGCTCGTTTGAGATTCGAGGCAAAACGCTCGGAGTTATCGGTTACGGCAATATCGGCGCCCAGGTAAGTGTGCTCGCTGAAAGCCTCGGCATGCAGGTCATGTTTTACGATGCCATTACTAAGTTGCCACTTGGCAACGCTGAACAGGTAAAAAGCCTGCACGCTCTACTCGCCAAAAGCGACATTGTCACCCTGCATGTTCCCGAGCTCGACTCAACCCAGGACATGATAGGCGCCAGTGAAATTGCCGCGATGAAAGAAGGCGCAATTTTAATTAACGCCTCGCGCGGCACCGTGGTAGATATCGATGCCCTCGCCGCAGCGCTGGAAAGCAAAAAACTAAGCGGCGCCGCGATTGATGTCTTCCCCGTCGAGCCCAAAGCCAACGGTGAAGAATTTGTCAGCCCGCTGCGCGCGTATGACAACGCCATCCTGACGCCGCATATCGGCGGCTCAACCATGGAAGCGCAAGAAAATATCGGCTACGAAGTGGCCGAGAAGCTTATCCGCTACAGCGATAACGGCACCACCACCAGCTCGGTTAACTTCCCCGAAGTTGCCCTGCCGGCGCACAAAAACGTTCACCGCTTGCTGCACGTTCACCACAACCGCCCCGGCATATTAAACGCGATTAACCAAGTTTTTGCCGATCAAGGCATCAATATCAGCGGCCAGTATTTGCAGACCAACGAAAACGTCGGTTATGTAGTGATTGATGTTGACGCCGAGTACAGCGACATCGCTTTAAAACAACTCAAAGCCGTCGAGGGCACCGTTCGCTGCCGTGTACTGTTTTAGGGCCAGTTGACACTAAATTTGTAGAACGTGAGCGCGGCCCGGGCGCTCACTGTAAAAAAGATTCAAAAAAAGCGCCGAGCTTATCAAAGCAAGGCGTTCTCCACGCTGGCGCCTCAGCAACTAAATGGTGGCGCCCGCCGTCTATCATTTGCAAGTGCATGTTTTCGAATTTTTGCCGATAGCGCGGAATATTGTGCCGATAAGCTACGGTTTTATCACCGCTGCCCTGCAGCAATAACACTGGTAGGGAACTCGTCTCAAGCTGATCAAAACCCGCTTCCCAGCGCAGCATCGCCGCCGTCCAGTTTGTCGCTATTTCATTTGCCTGCAGCGGGTCGTGATCGCGCAGAAATTCAACAAAAGCGCGATCGTGGCTGTTGGCGCTGAAACTGCGGCGTACAGTTTTTAACCAGGGGCCAAGCAGTACCTGAGCGAGTTTAATTTGCGACCAGGCCCGCACGCGCAGCAGCGGTGCCAGCAGCGCCATGGAACTAAGCGCCAGTTTATTTTTCAGCACCACTGAGGCGAGAATCGCCGCCCCGGTACTTTGGCCAACAGCAAAGCGCGGCAAATGGGAAGCCGGGAAATACTGCAGCAATTCAAGCAGGCTGTTTTCATACACTTGAAAATCGCTTAGCTCGCCAAACTTGCCAGAACTCAAACCGTGCTCGGGCAAGTCATAGGCAATCACATTAAATTGGCGTTGCAACAGATAGCTAACCAGCGGCAAATACAGGCCAACATGATCAAACAGGCCGTGACAAATCAGCACTTCAGCGCGGGCACCATCACAGCGCCACTGGTGTGCCGCAAGTTCGTAACCTTCAACCGCTAAACTGCCCATCTCGTAGCTGTGCGCACTCGCGATCACCGCATCAAAGCCGTAAATCTGAAAATATTGAGCTAAGCCAACAGGCCACTGCTGTTCGCCCGGCAGCGGCGCGTAGGCCGGCAGGCAGTTTTTGAGCGAGTTAACAAAAGTGTGCTTGGCCTTTGTATCGATGCTTGTCACTATATTTACCGACTCCTAAAATCTTGAACCCGACCCTCTACCCGACAATGGCCCATGCACCTGCGCCCTCAAGTACAAACACTAAAATTATGACTCGAGCTCTGGCTTTTTTTCTGATCTTTTTATGCTCCTGCAGCAATGCAGACAGCAAAACAGCAAACAAAAACAACACGGCAAACACAGCAACAAAAGTTGTCGCCGGCTGGGTGGAGCGGGTCTGTATAGAGGGCCTGCAAGAGCCAATCAAAGCCAAGCTCGACAGCGGCGCAAAAACCTCATCTATCTACGCTGAGAATATCAAACCCTATAAGAAAGATGGCAAAAATCGCGTTGAGTTCACACTAGTGTTGAACGACAGCAATAAAAAAGTGCATCGCATCAAACTCGACAAGCCGCGCTCGCGCAAGGTCAAGATCAAAAATCACGACGGCGTGCACGATAGACGCGTAACGGTCGAGCTCGACATCAGCTTCAACAACAAAGTCGAGCGCGCTGAATTTACCCTTGTTGATCGCAGTGAATACATTTATCCGATTTTGCTTGGCCGGCGCTACTTAGGCTCGCGAGTACTGATCGACCCCGGCCAAACATTTTTAAAGCCAAGCACCTGCTCGCCTTAAGCATTCGCCCAAAGCAGCGCTAATAACACTTGGCCAGGGGCACCGGCACGTAAACCTTTCCTCGCGCCCGGTGCTCAACGCGGTAGCATTCACCATAAGCATTGCGCCAGTAACTAATAGCGCCATGGCGCTTGCCACGGTGGTGAGTATGAGAAGAGTGATGGTTATGCGAGGCATAATAACCATCGGCCGTCAAAGCCCCAAGCGCATAGCCCGCCCAAAAATGATCTGCCCGGTGCCGCTTGTGGGCGCGCCGCTGGTGTTTTTTGCTGTGTTTTTTATAGTAACTCGGAGCCGTACCCCGATAAGTTCTTGCATGCGCGGAGCGATGCTTGGCGTTGGGCGCAGCCTGGTGTCGATAATAGCTGTGTTGCTGCTGACGGCTTCGGTGGCGATTGTGGGCGTCTAGCTGGCGCTGACGTTTATCCTGCCTGGTGCTATCGCGCTGCTGATGCCGCTCGTAGTTGTGATCGACACCTCGCTGGCGCTGCTCATCGGCAATCAGAGGCGCGCTGCTGATAAGTAAAAAAACAACAATGCTGACTTTGTTCATAAAAGCTCTCCTTTCTTTGCATTGAATCTCTGCAATGAAAAAAGAGCCTAAGTCACGCTGACTGAATACGGCATGAACTGGCCAGTGCAGCATCGGGGTAAAGCACAGTTACCGCACTGTAGTCGTCACCGGTAAAAGAGCAATAGGGTAATAGAAAAGTCACCAGCAGATACTAAGACCTGCCGGCAATTACACCTATTAGTGTTCGGTTTCCGTAGCCTGCTGCTGTTCAGCCATTTGCTGCATAGCCTGAACATAAAGCGCATCAAAGTTAATAGGCGGCAGCATCAGTGGTGGGAAGCCCCCGCGCGTCACCAAATTATCAATAGCTTCGCGCGCATAAGGGAACAAAATCTGCGGGCACTGAGAGCTTAACAGTTGTTTCAGCGGCTGCTCGTCGAGCCCTTTTACTGCAAACAAACCGGCCTGATGCACTTCAACCAAAAACGCCGCCTTGCCTTCTTCTGCATCGACTTTAATTGTCAGGTTCAGCACCACCTCGTAGAGGTCATCTTTGACACGGCTGATTTCGGTATTCAAATCCTGATTGACTTTAGGCTGCCACTTGCCACCCACACTCAGACCATTGGGCGCTTCAAAAGAGCAGTCTTTCATGTAGATACGTTGAATTCCAAATTGTACTTGCTGGCCTTCGGCAGCAGCTTGAGTTGTCTCGTCAGTCATTTTCTTACCTTGAGCCGCATCTTTGCGGCGTTGTTATTTACGGCGCGCCCAAAAGCGCAGAGCAGATAGTCAGCGCGCTGCCAGCCTCTAAGCTTGGGGCGCACTAGAAAATTTCAAGTCAGCTCGGCGGCCAGCAGTTGATCGAGCTTGCCGGCCCGCTCCAGAGCGTAAAGCTCGTCGCAGCCACCGACATAGCTTGCACCTATCCATATTTGCGGCACCGTCGGCGAACCGGTTTTTTTGTACAGGCGCTGGCGCGCGGCGCGATCTCCATCAACGGCGGTTTCGTCAAACTGCTGGCCCTTTTGTTTTAACAGCTGCTTGGCGCGCACGCAGTATGGACAGAAACGGGTGGTGAAAATCTTGATCTTGGCCATATTAAGCTTTAACAAGCGGCAAGTTCTGCGCCTGCCATTCCATAATGCCGCCCTGCAGACGAACGACGTTAAAGCCTTTCTCTTTCAAACTCTTGGCCGCTGTGCCGGCGTGCTGCCCCATCTTATCGATTAGCACCAGCGTAGAGTTTTTGTGTTTGTCGAGCTCGGCACTTTGATCGGCAAGCTTGGCAAACGGAATGTTGATCGAATCGACGATATGACCGGCCTTAAAATCATCTTTGTCTCGAATATCAATAAGCACTGCTTCGCCGGCATTGACCAGGCGAGTCACTTCGTGGTGACTGAGGCTGGCACCACCTCGGCGGCGCTCAAGCACAACAAATGCGGCCAGCAAGACAGCCAGAATCGTAATTAACAGCCACTGTTCGGCGACAAAAACCCAAATATCCACACTAGAACTCGCTTTTGAAATAAAGGCGGCGAGTATACACGAAGCATCGCGGACTTTTTATACACAGAGCTTTGTACGCCAAAGCTTGAGCAAGATCTAAGCAATAACTAGCCGCCGGGGCTGGAGTTCCGTAAAATACGGCACCACACAAGAGGCTGGCTGGACTTTTCTTAAAGAAACACCTTAAGTAAAAGACTCAAGCCCTCAGGTCGCACTGCGGCAACTGGAAAGCCCCCCAACGCCCGCCCTTCAAACTGCTTTGGCTACAGGCATTTGTTGGTGCAAGGCCCCGTTTATCAGAGACTTAAGACGGTAAGTTCATGACCGAAGCGAAAAAACCCGTTGCCCTGATCATCCTCGATGGTTACGGCTACACCGATGTTGAAAAATACAACGCCATCAAAAACGCCAATGCTCCTGTAATGAAAGAGCTAATGGCCAAAGGCCCGCGCACCCTGATCGGCACCAGCGGCCTCAGTGTTGGCCTGCCGGAAGGCCAGATGGGTAATTCCGAAGTCGGCCACATGACGCTCGGCGCCGGCCGCGTGGTTTATCAAAACTACACGCGCATCAACAAGGCGATTGCCGATGGCGACTTTTTCACCAATGAAGCCTACGTCAAAGCCGTCGACAGCGCTGTTAGCGCCGATAAGGCTGTACACATTCTCGGCCTGCTGAGCTCTGGCGGCGTACACAGCCACGAAGACCATATTTTGGCGATGATGGAGCTGGCCGCCAAACGCGGTGCAAAGAAAATTTATTTGCACGCCATGCTCGACGGCCGCGATGTGCCGCCGCGCAGCGCCGAAGGCCCGCTCAGTAAAGCCAGCGCCAAGTTTGAAGAGCTCGGTGTCGGCCGCATCGCCAGCATTATCGGCCGCTTCTACGCGCTGGACCGCGACAACCGCTGGGACCGCGTAGAAAAAAGCTACAACCTTATGGTCGACGGCGAAGCCGAATACACCGCTAAAACCGCCGTTGAAGGCCTGAACGCTGCCTACGAGCGCGACGAAAATGACGAGTTTGTCGCCGCTACCGCCATCGTTGACGGCGAAGGTAAGGTCGCCAAAATCGAAGACGGCGACAGCGTTATTTTCATGAACTTCCGCCCCGACCGCGCGCGCCAAATCACCCGCACCTTAGTTAACAAAGACTTCGACGGTTTCGAGCGCAAGCGCGTAGCCGAGCTCGCCGACTTTGTTATGACCACCGAGTACGCGGCCGATATTAAAACCAGCTGTGCTTTCCCGCCGGAGAACATCACCAACAGTTTCGGTGAAGTTCTGGCCAAAGCCGGTAAAACTCAGCTGCGCATTGCCGAAACTGAAAAGTACGCCCACGTGACTTTTTTCTTCAGCGGCGGCCAGGAAGAGCTTTACGACGGTGAAGATCGCATTCTGGTACCCTCACCAAAAGTTGAAACTTACGATCAGCAGCCGGAAATGAGCGCACCGGAAGTTACTGAAAAGCTGGTTGAAGCAATTAAAAGCGGTAAATACGACGCGATTGTCTGCAACTACGCCAACTGTGACCAGGTCGGTCACACCGGTGTCTACGACGCGGCGATTAAAGCCGTTGAAGCTGTGGACGAGTGCCTCGCCAAAGTCTTTGCTGCACTCGAAGAAGTCGGCGGCGAAGCGCTGGTCACGGCCGATCACGGCAACGTTGAAGAAATGTACGACGAAGCCGCCGGCCAGCCGCACACCCAGCACACCACCTTCCCTGTTCCTCTGCTTTACGTTGGCCAGCGCCAGTTGAGCCTCAAAGATGGCGGTAGCCTGGCCGATATCGCGCCGTCGCTGCTGACCTTGCTCGGTATGGAGCAGCCAGCCGAGATGAACGGCCAGAGCCTGATCGAGGAAAACTGAAGTGCTTAAGAACAAGGGATTGTTCAAATCCGGCCTGCGCCACAGCGCGCGCAGGCTGCTTGTTTGCTGCTGCCTGTGTTTTGCTGCGGCAGCGACTGCAAGTTTTGCCAACAGCGGTATGAGCGAACAAGAGCAGGCAAAGTTCGAAGAAATCAAACGCAAAATCGACAAACTAAAAAAAGAGCTTGAGCAAACCAAAAGCTCGCGCGACAACCTGCAAAAAGAGCTCGAAAACAATGAAAAGAATATTCGTCAGCTCAACGATAAGACCGACGAGTTAAAACAAGAACTCGACAACAAGCAGAGTAAACTCGACGATCTCAGGAGCAACCTCGCTGGCCTGAATAAAAAAAAAAGCGAGCAGAGTCATTTAGTTAAAGACTACATCAACGCGGCCTATCGCCTCGGTCAAAAAAGCGAACTGCAGCTGCTGCTCAACCAGCAGGATCCCGCCGAAGTTCAGCGCATGCTCAAGTACTACCAGAGCTTCAGCAGTGAGCGCCACAAATTAATTGGCGAGTTTGCCCAAACCGTCGCCGAGCTCAAGCGCATAGAACCCGAGATTGCCGCAACCACAGACAAGCTCAAAACCACCTACAGCGCACTGCAAGCCGAGCGCAAGGCCCTGCGCCAGAGCCAGAGCCAGCGCAAACAAACCCTGCGAAAACTCGAAGGCGAATACAGCAACCAGCAGCACAAGCTCGCCGGTTTAAAGAGCGACAGACAGCGGCTCGAAAAACTGCTGAATCATGTTTACGAAGAAATAAACGCCCAGGAACTCAGCGCAGACATCAGTGACTTTGCCAAACTCAAAGGCCGCCTGCCCAAACCGACCAACGGTAAAACCCTCAACCGGTACGGCAGTCGACGCGCCGGCAGCCAATTGAGCTGGCAAGGCTTGGAGTTTGCTGCCAGCAAAGGCAGTAAGATCATTGCCGTACACCACGGACAAGTGGTATTTTCCGATTATCTGCGCGGACACGGCTTATTACTCGTGGTTGACCACGGCAATGGCTATATGTCGCTCTACGCTCACGCCGACAAACTCTACAAAGATATCGGCGAGTGGGTTGAAGCCGGGGAAACCATCGCCAGTGTAGGAAACACTGGCGGTCGCCGCGATGCAGCGCTGTACTTTGAGCTGCGCCACAACGGTAAGCCTACCAACCCGAATTCGTGGTTCAAACGCGCATAACGATAACGAGCTTTAGAGGGAAAATCCTTGCCCAGCCTAATTTTTCGTCAACTGGCCTTAGGCACGCTGTTCAGCCTGAGTCTGGCGAGCACTGCTGAGAATACAACTCCGCCCCCTCAGCAAGAGGCCCCAATAAAAATTGAAGCCCTGCCACTGGAAGAGCTGCGCATCTTCACTCAAGTTTATAGCGGCGTTCGCGCAAGTTATATTGAAGAGCTCGACGATAAAACTCTGCTCGAATACGCCATCAAAGGCATACTCAGCGAACTCGACCCTCACAGCGCCTATCTCGATGCCTCAAGTTTTGACGATCTGCAGGTGCAAACCACCGGCGAATTTGGCGGGCTCGGCATCGAAGTCGGTATGGAAGACGGCTATATCAAAGTCATTTCACCGATCGACGACACGCCAGCCGAGCGCGCCGGTGTCGAAGCGGGCGATCTGATTATTAAACTCGACGGCAACAGTGTTAAAGGCAAGAGCCTCGACGAAGCCATCGAAAGCATGCGCGGCCCCAAAGGCACCGATATCGTTATTACCATTGTGCGCGAAGGTGAAGCCCAGCCGTTTGACCTGACCCTAACCCGCGATGTTATTAAAGTGCGCAGTGTGCGCAGCGGTGTACGCGACGAATACTACGGCTACATTCGTGTCGCCCAGTTTCAGCTGCACTCTGGTGACGACGTCGCCGCGGCACTTAAAGAGCTGCAAGAGGCCAGCTCTGAACTCAAAGGTTTGGTACTGGATCTGCGCAACAACCCCGGCGGCGTACTCAGCGCGGCGGTCGACATGGTTGATGTTTTCTTAGACGGCGGCCTGGTTGTCTACACCGAAGGGCGCGTCGAGGGCAGCAAAAAACAATATTACGCCGAAGCGGGCGACCAGAGTCAGGGCCTGCCTATTATTGTCCTGATCAACGATGGCTCGGCTTCAGCATCTGAGATTGTCGCCGGCGCGCTGCAGGATCACGGCCGGGCACTGGTGCTTGGCACACGCAGCTTTGGCAAAGGTTCAGTGCAAAGTGTTATTCCTATCTCGGAAGATCGCGCGATTAAACTCACGACCTCGCGCTATTACACCCCTAATGGCCGCTCCATTCAGGCCCAGGGCATCGAACCGGATATCAGTGTTGAACGTGTGCGTGTCACGGCCGTGCAGCCTCGCGCACGCTATACCGAAGCCGACCTCAGCGGCCATTTGAGCAACAGCAATGGCGGCGAAGAAAGCCGAGCCAAAGATCGCAACAGCTCAGATACCGATCTGCAAAACCAGGACAGCCAGCTCTACGAGGCACTGAACTTGCTCAAAGGCCTGGCCCTGTTTAATAAAAAAGACAAAACCCTGCCCACCGATGTTGAACAAGGCGACGATAAGCAGGCCGCACTTTGAGGGCAACACTGCTTACCTTTGCGCTGCTAGCCGGCTTGAGTGCCTGTAATAAACAGGCCGAGCCGGAGCCCTCAAAACAAGAGCTAAGACAAGAGCAAGAAGCCGCGCCGCTTATACAGCAAAACCATCAGCCAGTTGGCGCCCGCGCAATGGCCGCAAGCCCTATCGCAACTGCAGTTTCCAAGCCGAGCCCAAATCATAGAAAGCAAGTACTTACAAACTCCGAAGCTCAGGCGCCAGAAACGATATCTGAGCAAGAGAGCGCTCCGCCCAAGATCGTGATTATTATCGACGACCTCGGCTACGACCTCGAAGGCTCAAAAAAACTTGCTCAATTACTCTACCCACTGACACTCGCCATTATTCCCAATTCACCTCACGCCCAGCGCGCCGCCGAACTGGCCATTGAGGCCGGGCACGAGCTTATTTTGCACATCCCTATGGAACCGTTAAACACGGACAAGTGGGAAGACGGGCTCAATACCAGCATGGATAAAACAAGCTTTGATGCCGCTCTAAAGCAACTTCTCGAGCAACATCCGTGGGTGGTCGGTGTCAACAACCACGGCGGCAGCAAGCTTACTGCCGACCGCGAGCGCATGGATTGGCTGATGCAAAGCCTGGCCGACAAAGAGCTGTTTTTTATCGACAGCCGCACGAATGCCGCCTCGCAAGCCGCAAACGCAGCGCTCGCAGCGGGCTTGCCACACTCAGAGCGCGACGTGTTTATCGATCACGAAATCAGTGCCGAAGCCATCGGCCAAGCTTTTGTAAGGCTGCGCAAGATTGCGCGGCAACACGGCCAGGCAATCGCCATTGGCCACCCTCACGATCTAACCCTCAATGCCTTGCGCAACGAGCTTCCGGCACTTGAAAAAGAGGGCTTTGAACTGCATTACGCCTCTGAAGCGCTTAATATAAACCGTAAACAAAGCCCAGAACTGGCGCTTGGCACAGCAAAAACCCAAAGCTTGGCCAAACCTCTAGCGAACCCAGCAAGCAAGCCCCGTTAGCAGCTTGTTCTAGTTTTTGCGTAATAGACAACAGCTTAATCCGCCAAATGCACGTTTTTGTCACTACATTTGATCGAATTTGTCAGTGACTTAGACAGAAACTGTGCCATGCTTGCAAGGGCTTGTTTGCACCGCCTCACGGGGCTATAGTGATCTGTAGCGAATACATAGATGACTTAAGCGCCAGCAGTTTTTATTCAACGACATCAATCCTGAAGATAAACTAACGGCAAGCAAGCGCGAACATCTTCTGGTTTCGCAACTCAACTGGGCCCAAGGGCCTGATGATTAAGCACTATGGATAGCAGCTTAGGAGGTACACCATGAACCGTATCGGTGAACAGCACGACATTTCCCCCAAACGCAGTAGCCGCTTTTTCCAGGAAGAAGGTTATTGGTACTACAACACTCGTGAAGGCGTTGCTATTGGCCCCTTCGACACACTTTGCGAAGCAGAAACGGGTGTTAGCGACTTTATCGACTTTGTTCTTCACGCCGGCCCGTCAGTCAGCCAGACCCTGTCAAACTACGCGCCATCGGCCGCCTAACAAAGCGCCCAAACTGTGAATTTCTAAATAAAAAGCCCCTGGCTCAACACTGAGCCAGGGGCTTTTTTATAATCAACTAAGACCAGGCAAAAGCAGTTACAAGCGAACCTCAATACCGCGTTCAGCCATGTGTTGCTTGGCTTCGGCGATGCTGTATTCACCAAAATGAAAAATGCTCGCTGCCAGTACGGCATCGGCACCAGCCAAATCAACACCATCGGCCAGGTGGTCGAGATTACCTACACCGCCAGAGGCGATCACCGGCACATCGACCGCATCGACCACGGCCTTGGTCAATTCAATATCGTAACCGTTTTTAGTGCCATCGCCGTCCATACTGGTCAGCAAAATTTCACCGGCGCCAAAATCGGCCATTTTTTTAGCCCATTCAACCGCGTCAATACCCGTGCCTTTGCGGCCGCCGTGAGTGAAGATTTCCCACTTGCCCGGCTCACCGGCTTTGCTAACCCGCCGTGCGTCAATCGCAACAACAATACACTGGGCACCGAACTTCTCAGAAGCTTCGCGCACAAACTCCGGGCGCTTTACCGCAGCGGAGTTAATGCCGACTTTATCGGCCCCGGCGTTGAGCATACAGCGGATATCGGACAGCTCGCGTATGCCGCCGCCAACGGTCAGCGGGATAAATACTTCGGCGGCAATTTTCTCGACCGTATGCACGGTGGTGTCGCGACCTTCGTGCGTGGCGGTGATATCGAGAAAGGTAATCTCATCGGCACCGGCTTCGTTGTAGCGCTTGGCAACCTCTACCGGGTCACCGGCATCGCGGATATCGATAAACTGCACACCTTTAACTACGCGACCGTTGTCGACATCGAGGCAGGGGATAATTCGTTTAGCGAGCGCCATGTCAGTACCTATTACTATGCCTATTTAGAGTTCTGGTCGCAGTAGCTCTGGGCATCTGCAACATCGAGGGTGCCTTCGTAAATCGCGCGGCCAGTGATCGCCCCGCTGATACCGCGCGCACTGACGGCGCTCAAAGCTTTGATATCATCCATATTAGTGATGCCACCGGAGGCGATAACCGGAATACTTGAGGCTTCAGCCATGGCCAGAGTCGCTTCGACATTGACACCCTGCATCATGCCGTCGCGGGCGATGTCGGTGTAGACAATTTCGTTGACGCCGTCCTGCTCAAAACGCTTGGCAAGTTCGGTGGCTTTAACCGAGCTGACTTCAGCCCAGCCGTCAGTGGCAACAAGGCCATCTTTTGCGTCGAGCCCAACAATAATGTGGCCGGGGAAACGCTTGCACATTTCGGTCACAAATTCGGGCTCTTTTACCGCCTTAGTACCGATAATCAGGTAGTTAACACCGGCCTCTAAATACGCTTCGATGGTTTCGGCGCTGCGGATGCCACCGCCGATCTGAATAGGAAGCTCTGGGTAGGCCTTGGAGATTGCGGTGACGATTTCCCCGTTGACGGGTTTGCCGTCAAAGGCGCCGTTCAGGTCGACAAGGTGTAGGCGGCGACAGCCGGCGTCTACCCATTTTGCAGCCATGGATACCGGGTCGTCGGAGAAGACTGTGCTGTCTTCCATCAGGCCCTGACGCAGTCGTACACAGGCGCCATCTTTAAGATCAATCGCAGGAATAATTAACATACTTACTACCTGTAGTTGGGCTCAGCACTTCGATATCCGGCCTTGGCGGGGCGCCCTACTCAGACTCGCCGTAAACCCATCCTTGGGGGCTCAGCCGCGACATCCTGTCGCAGATGGTCTGATTAGGGCGCCCCGCCAAGACCTCAGTTCGGGTGCCAAATCCAGTTAGAACTAAAGTTCTGATAAAAATAAAACTTAGAAACTACCGTCCCAAGCAACAAAATTCTTTAACAGCTGTAAACCGGCATCGTGACTTTTTTCCGGGTGGAATTGGGTCGCAAAAACGTTGTCTTTGACTACAGCCGCGGTGAAATCGAGGCCGTAGTGGCAGCGCCCGGCTTCGATGCTTTGTTCGTTCAAACGCACAAAGTAGCTGTGCACAAAATAAAAGCGGCTCTGGTCGTTGATGCCGTGCCACAGCGGGTGCTCGAGTACGCGTTGCACTTGGTTCCAGCCCATGTGGGGAACCTTGTGCTTGTTGTAGCTCGAGGTTTGCAAAAAACGCTCATTTTTCGAGAAAAACTCAACGTCGCCGTCGAAATGAGCTAGGCAGTCGACACCACCGTTTTCTTGGCTTTGTTTCATCAGAGCTTGCATGCCAACACAGATCGCCAGCAGAGGTTTGCCGCTGGCGATTTCATCGGCAACAAGCTGGTCAAAACCCAAGCGGCGTATTTCGGCCATGCAGTCACGGATTGCGCCAACGCCGGGGAAGAGCACTTTATCGGCGTTTTTTACAACCTGGTGGTCGCTGGTCACATGAACTTGGGCATCCGGGGCGACTTTGTGAATAGCCGAGGCAACCGAATGCAGGTTGCCCATGCCGTAGTCAATTACCGCAATGCTTGTCATAGCGTGCCCTTGGTGGATGGCATAATATCGCCGAGGCGCTCGTCTTTGGCCATGGCCATGCGCAGGGCGCGGCCAAATGCTTTGAATACGGTTTCGGCCTGGTGGTGGGCGTTGTCACCGCGCAGGTTGTCGATGTGCAAAGTCACCTGGGCGTGATTGACAAAACCGCGGAAAAATTCCAGAAACAGTTCGGTATCAAAGTTGCCAATGCGTTTTTGGGTAAAAGGAATGTGCATTTCAATGCCCGGGCGACCACTGAAGTCGATCACCACTCGCGACAGTGAACCATCGAGCGGCACGTAAGAGTGGCCGTAACGCACGATGCCTTTTTTATCACCCAGGGCCTGGTTGATCGCCTTGCCAAAGGTAATGCCAATATCTTCAACTGTGTGGTGATCGTCAATGTGGGTATCGCCATTGCAATACACATCCATATCAATCAGGCCGTGGCGGGCGATCTGATCCATCATGTGCTCGAGAAAAGGCACACCGGTGTCAAACTTCGCATTGCCTTTGCCATCGATGTTCAACTCGATTTTTATTTGAGTTTCAGAAGTGTCGCGGCTAACGATCGCGGTACGTGCTGTCATGAAGCTTACTCACACATTGGAAAGCAGCGAATTATAGCCTTTTGCTCGGCTCGGCACATCTATTGATATCCATCAAATTGGCGCCAGCTAAGAGGCGTAAAGTAGCACTCAACAAATTCATTAACAGAAGATAAACAAAGATGAGCGAAGCCGTATTTGTTTCCGGCCTTGGCATGTGGATCAGCCTCGGCGGTATTGCTGTCATTGGTCTGGTTGGTGGTGCTCTGTTGGTGTACTGCGAAAAACTGGCCGCCAAGAATCGTCCAGCACACTAAAACTCTGCAAAGAATGACAGGGGCCCACGATTTAAGCTGGGCTTCTAGCGACCCCTCGGTAGGTGCTCCATCTCTCACCTACCCTCGGCATCGAAGGATGCCATGGGCGCAGGATGCGCCCACCCCTTTGATGGGTTTTGCTCGGGAAGATTGTTAGCTTCCCTGATAGACAGGGCAAAATCCTCGGGCTCCGGCCGTTTCGGAAACCTTTTATTGAAGGCGAAGCGGATTAGATCACGGAGCCCACATTATTTGGTGGCGGCCCAAGGTGCATACGCGCAGCTGTCACCACCGACTTGGCGGGTTCTTAGCCTCCCGCCAGGTTCTTCTCGGTGAACCAGAGCCTACCGCTCTGATTGAAGCTCTCGCAGTAAGCGCTCGGTTCACCGCTACTTTGCCTTGTTCGGCCCCGTTCAAATTATTCTTGTTCAAAGCTAACGCCTATGCGACTCTGTTGCGCCTCATACGGGCGGCACTATGAATAGCAAGGTTGACTTAAATACACAGCCATCGGCGGCATCCACAGCAAAAACTTTTTCCGCGCCCCGACAGCTGCGTGTGGCCCTGCTCGGTTATCGCAGCCACCCTTTTGTCGGCGGCCAGGGCATCTACCTAAAATACTTAAGCCGCGCGTTAAAACGCGCCGGACACAAACCTATTGTCTTTAGTGGCCCCCCCTACCCCGATATCGACGCAGACATTGAGTTGGTCAAAGTACCGAGCCTGGATTTATACGCAAAAGAAAAACCGCTGCGCAGCCTAAAAGCCAAGCACCTGCTGAGTTTTAGCGACAGCTATGAGTGGTGGAGCAAATTGAGCGGAAGTTTTGCCGAGCCCTACTGCTTTGCCCGGCGGGTGCTCAAGCTCATAAAAAACCACGACGTCGACATTGTGCACGACAACCAAAGCCTGGCTTCGCCTTTACTCACCCTGCAAAACAAAGGTTATAAAGTTGTCAGTACCATCCACCACCCGGTGCACAGAGACAGAGAACTGGCGCTGAGTGAAACCAGGGATAAGACTTGGCGCCTGTTGATTCGTCGCTGGTATAGTTTTATAAAAATGCAGGAACACGTGGTCAAAAAACTTGAGCATGTGATTACGGTGAGCAAACAAAGCCAAAAAGATATTGCTCATTATTTTAATCGAGCTCAAGAAAAAACCACGGTTATCAGCAACGGCATCGACACCGACACCTTCCGCCCTCTCAGCAATATAGACTGTGAGCATTACACACTGTTTTGCACCAGCTCAAGCGATCAAGCTTTAAAAGGTATTGGCAGCCTATTTGACGCTGTGTTTTTATTAAAAGATAAATACCCCAAACTAAAGCTGGTTTTACTCGGCGAGTTAAAAAAAGGCGGGGCCAATGAAAAGCGGCTAAAAAAGCTTAAGCTTGAAAAACACATTGTATTTAAGCAGGCTTTGAGCACCGATCAATTAGTGCAGCAGTACAATCGCAGCGCGCTGGTTATTTGCCCCTCACTCTATGAAGGTTTTGGCCTGCCCGCGGCAGAGGCTCTCGCCTGTGGCCGAACCGTTGTCAGCAGCGATGGCGGCGCCTTGCCCGAAGTGCTCGGAGACGCAGGTTTTATCTATCCTGCCGGCGACAGCAAAAAACTTGCCCTGCTGATAGAGCAACTTTTAGATAGGCCCGAGCTTAGAAAACAAGCCGAACTAAAAGCGCGCCAGCACGCTTTAAAGAATTTCTGCTGGCAGCGTGTTGCCGAATCTTTGCAAACTTATTATCTGCATATGCTCGAGGCAAACTAAATTGGAAACCATCGATATTCAAAGCCTTGCCATTGAGCCCGGTGCGCGCGTACTTGATCTCGGCTGCGGCGAGGGGCGCCACAGTATTGCCTGCCAATTTTATTTCCCCGCTGCCCACGTTGTTGCACTGGATTTAAATCTTGGCGACCTAAAACGCGCTCAAACTAAGCAAGAGCAATTTCAGCAACTAAATTCAGCAGCAAGTAGCAAAGATAGCTTAAATATATCCAGTTATTTGTGTGCAGACGCTTACAAACTGCCATTTAAAGAGCACAGCTTTGAGCATGTTATTTGCTCTGAAGTGCTTGAGCACATCGACGACTACCAGCAGGTACTCAATGAAATCACACGCTGCCTAAAACCCGGTGGCAGTCTGAGTGTCAGTGTACCCGCGCGCTGGCCAGAGCAACTGTGCTGGGCCTTAAGCAAGGCCTACCACCAAGTCGAAGGTGGGCACCTTAGAATCTTCAAAAAAAATGAACTCGAGCAAGCAATACAGCAGAGAAAATTTCAAAAACTACGCAAGCATAAAGCTCACGCCCTACACAGCCCCTATTGGTGGCTGCGCTGCTTATTCTGGCGCCAAGGCGAAGATTTTCTCCTGTGCCGCCTCTACCATAAAATACTGGTCTGGGATTTATTAAAACGCCCGCTGCTTACCCGCAGCCTGGAGAAACTGCTCAACCCTGTATTAGGCAAAAGCCAAGTAAGCTATTTTATTAAACATGACTGAAGCAACAGCCGAACAAATACAGCGCTCCCTCTACAAAGCGTATAACTATATTAAAAGCTGCCAACTCGAAAGCGGCGCTGTACCCTGGTTTGCAGGTGCCAAGCTCGACCCCTGGGATCACTGCGAAGCGCTTATGGCCCTGTCTATATACAAAGATTGGCAAGCGGTAGAGCGCGGTTTTTTGTGGCTCGAACAACAGCAAAATCCCGACGGCTCCTGGTACGCCTGTTATTTAGGCGACAACAATCTTGAATTCGGCAGCGGCGGCAATAAACAAGACCGCTTAAAAATTGAAACTAACTTTGTGGCCTATGCCGCTACAGCGCTGTGGCACTTTTGGCTTTGCAGCGGCAATACCGAACAGGCATCGCGCTTTTTTCCAATGATCGCCCGCGCAATAAATTTTGTCTGTAAACAGCAAAGCTCAGAGGGTGATATCCAGTGGGCTCTGTCGAGCTGCGAAAAACTCAACAAAGATGCCCTGCTAACCGCCTGCAGCTCTATCTTGCGCTCGCTAGAGTGCGCTATTTATTTAGCCGAGCTGCTCAAGCAGCCATATCAAGACTGGCTGCAAAGCTACCGGCAACTGAAAGAAACAATCCGCAACAAACCCTGGCGTTTTGACCGCAGCTGGCCGAGCAAAGAACGCTTCAGCATGGATTGGTTTTACCCCGTGCTCTCCGGCGCCTTAAGTGCTCAAGAGGCAAAGCTGCGCCTTACCCAAAGCTGGGATAAATTTGTTCACAGCGACTACGGTTGTCGCTGCGTTAGCGACGAGCCGTGGATAACCGTTGCAGAAAGCAGCGAGCTCGTAATCGCCCTGGTCGCGGCCGAACAGCACAGCAAAGCTGAAACACTCTTGCGGCAATTACTGCGCTGGCAAGACGGCGATGGAGGCTTCTGGACCGGCTATCAATTTCAAAGCCGGCAAATATGGCCCAGAGAAAAACCCAGCTGGACCAGCGCCGCAGTGATACTCGCCGCAGATGCCCTGTGGGCTTTGAGCCCGGCCAATAAGCTGTTTACGACTACAAACGCGCTATTTGCGGCGCAGCACAGCTAGCGAACCGAGCTGCTCTTCAAACACAAAGTCGCCACCATCAAGCACCGCCTGCATAGCCAGTCGCGGCCCCTGGCCGCCAAGTTCCGGGCTCGGATAAATGTCGTGAATGGCGAGCACGGCGCCGGCAAGCAGGTGCTGACTCCAACCCAAACAATCGTCCATCGCCATTTTTTCACTGTGGCCGCCGTCTATAAATACCAAACCCAGCGCAGTGGCCCAGTGTCGCCGCGCCTGCTCGGAACTGGCAATCACCGGAATTACCACATCTTCAATATCGGCACCAAGCAAGGTACGACAGAACTCGGGATAGGTATTCATACGCCCAAGCTCGGCATCAAATAACTCTTTGTCATGATAGAGCTCTCCGGGCTGATGCTCTTCCGATCCGCGGTGGTGATCGATAGCGTAGAGCGTATTTAAACTGCGCTTACAGGCAGAGCCCAGAAAAACCGTCGATAAGCCACAGTAGCTGCCAAGCTCCATACAGGGCCCAATATCGGCAACATCAAGCGCCAAGCGATATAAAAGCTCACCTTCATTTTCCGCGAGAAAACCTTTGCTCGGTCGGTATTTTGCGATACTCATAAAAATTTTCGTTAAAAAGCTAAGTATCATACAACTTAAATTAAAAACTGTAACAATCATATCAATACCAAAACCGCGATTGAAACTGCGCCCTGTTTTGGTTTTGGCCGTACCATTTAGCTACATGTAATGCCCCATAACCGAGGTTCTTGTGGTAAATAAAGTGTTTATTCAGTATAGAAAAAGTAAAGCCGGTGAATTAATTATTGGCAGCTTTGACAAGCAGCTGTGCCTGCTCGACTTTAGATTTAGGAAAATGCGCAGTACTGTCGATACGAGAATAAAGACCGGATTAAACGCAGAGTTTATTGAACAGGATAACGATCTGATTGAAAAAACCTGCGAGCAAATCACCGAGTATCTAAGCGGCAACAGAGCAGAGTTTGATTTGCCGCTACTGCTGGTTGGCAGCGACTTCCAAAAACAGGTATGGCGGCAATTAATGCTTGTACAATACGGTCACTGCGCCAGCTATCTTGAGCTGGCACAAAGCTTAGGCAATGCCAAAGCTGTGCGTGCAGTCGCCAGCGCTAACGGCGCGAATGCCATTGCTTTTATTGTGCCCTGCCACCGAATTATTGGCAGCGATGGCAGCCTAGTTGGATACGGCGGCGGCCTGGCGCTTAAAAAACGCTTGCTGCTTCTAGAAAAAGAAAATAGCTATAACGTTAGCCGATCTGACAATATAAATAAAAATCAATCCGGCGATAAAAACACCTTAGTAGATCAACAACAATTTCGTTTTTAATAACGGCGCAAGTAGTACAGCTGCAGCGCGGCAAAGCTAGTCACCATTAGCGCAACAGCCATAGTCGCCCAAATAGCTTGCGCTGCACTGATCCAAAGCCCACCGGCAATTAAACTTAACGACACCAGCACCCACAGTACATCCCCTGCGATAAAATACCAGATCAGTAATTTTGCAGGCCGCGCGAGCGTCGATGTCCACAGTAAATGCAGGCCATTAAATATAAGTACAATGCCCAACGCGAGTATCACCGCTTTTGGCGCAGCGGCCGACACATCTCGCGCTGCCTGTAAAAAAACCGAGACTGCAGCTGGCATCACAGTAAATATCACTCCGAAAACCAGACAACTCGCAGCATTTAAACGCAGGACAGACTGTAGACTCAACATCGCAAGAACTCCTATGTATACTCGGTTGACACAAACGTATCGATTACAACACACAATGTCAACCAGGTTTACAAAGAAAGGCACCGCAATGGTCGAATCGCTGAGCTTGCAACTCGTGCAGCAGGCCGGCCAGCTCAATGACAGCATCAGCCACTTTTTATCTCAAAAGCTTGTAGCTAAGGGTTATCAGGCAATTACCCCGTCCTTGCTCGGCTTCCTAAGCACCTTGGAGTGCGGTTCAAATTACGGCTCCGAACTAGCCCGAAAACTAGGCGTTTCGCGACAAATGGTTGCCAAAACCGTTAGGGAGCTGTGTGCGCTGGGTTACCTTGAACAGCTCGACGGCCCGGGCAAACAAAAACAGATTGTGTTCACAGACAGGGGCGAACAACTTATCGCGCACGCCAGGCAGTGTTTAGCGGAAATCGATCAAGGCTTATTTAAACAAATGGGCACAGGCCAGGTACAAGCCGTCGTCGAGCAACTAAAAAGCATCAACGCTTATATTGACAGTACAGCGCCGAGCACAAAACCATAGGCCAATAAGCTGCTGCAAAGCACAGAAAAACGTCTGCCCGCAAGAAAGGCGCTACCGAAAATAAAGCGCCGGCAATAATGTCGCTAACAACAATACAAACGATAAAACTTTAGTACAGAGATTCAGCCCGGCTATTGCCGCCGGGATGATTCAAAACACCACAAGCTTATAAGCCGGCCGCGCTAAATGTTGCGCTGACAATGTCTTTGGCTTCATCGAGAATACGCTGTAAGTGCGATTCGCCGAGGAAACTCTCAGCATAGATTTTGTAAATTTCTTCCGTGCCAGAAGGGCGCGCGGCAAACCAGCCATTTTCACTGACAACCTTTAAACCGCCAATGGCCGCATCATTACCAGGCGCGTGCGTTAGCTTTTTAAGAATACTCTCACCGGCAAGTGTTTCGGCTTGGACGTCATCTGCACTTAAGTTTTTCAGCACGTTTTTCTGCGCTGAATTTGCCGGAGCATCAATGCGGCTATAAACCGGAGCGCTGAACTTTTCAGTCAGTTCTAGATAAAGCTCACCGGGGTTTTTGCCTGTTACCGCTTTTATTTCTGCAGCAAGTAAAGCCAGAATAAAGCCGTCTTTGTCGGTTGTCCAAACGCTGCCGTCTTTTCTCAAGAAGCTGGCGCCGGCACTTTCTTCACCGCCAAAACCATAAGTGCCGCCGTAAAGCCCATCGACAAACCATTTAAAGCCGACGGGTACTTCAGCCAGGTCGCGGCCAAGATCGGCGGCAACCCTATCTATCATGCTTGAGCTAACCAGGGTCTTGCCGACAGCCAATTGTGCCGGCCATTGATCGCGGTGTTTAAATAAGTAGTCAATAGCAACCGCAAGATAGTGATTTGGGTTCATCAAACCCGCCGTCGGACAGACGATGCCGTGGCGGTCATAGTCCGGGTCATTGCCCAGGGCGATATCAAACTTGTCTTTCATTTGAATCAAGCCCGCCATGGCGTAGGGGCTCGAGCAATCCATGCGAATTTTGCCGTCTTTGTCGAGGCACATAAACGAGAAAGTCGGGTCAACTTTACTGTTGACCACTTCAATATCTAAATCCCAGGTTTTTGCGATGACCTCCCAAAAGGCCACGCCGGAGCCGCCCATCGGGTCGACGCCAATTTTTACTTTTGCAGCCGAAATGGCCTTCATGTCGATAACACTGCCGAGATCGTCAACATAAGGCTGCACAAAGTCATACTGAGTCACTTGATGCCAGGCGTCGGCAAAAGGCGTTATTTTTACCTCCTGACTGCCGCTGACGATAATGTCGTTGGCGCGCGCCTGAATGGCAGAGGTAATGTCGGTATCCGCCGGGCCGCCATTTGGCGGATTGTATTTAAAGCCCCCATCTTGCGGCGGGTTGTGCGAGGGTGTAATAACTATGCCGTCAGCCAACTCATTGCTGCGGCCCTTGTTGTAACTCAGTATCGCATGAGAAATAACCGGTGTTGGCGTGTAACCGCGGCCCTGCTGCACCACAACATGCACACCGTTGGCGACCAGTACTTCCACTGTTGTCATAAAGGCGCATTCACTCAGCGCATGGGTATCGATACCAACATAACAGGGGCCATCGATGCCGGCTTGCGTGCGATATTCAACCAGGGCCTGACAAATCGCGGCGATGTGCACCTCAGTAAACGACGCGTTGTTGGAGCTACCGCGATGGCCTGAAGTACCAAAACTGACCAAGGTGTCAGCACTCGGGTCTTGCACGTAATAATTACTAACCAGACGGGGAATGTTACACAGGTCTTGATCGAGGGCTAGTTGCCCCGCTCGCGGGTGTAAGCTCATAGAGTGGCTCCTTAGTTAGGCGCTAGTTCGGCGTTAATTAGATGGCTCCCCGGCGCGGGCCGAGAAAAGGCTGGGGGGAGATCAAAAGCGGCGCTATTATAAGTGCTGCCAGCCCGCTAAGAAATTACATGAATCAAATTAAACTCAACAGCCACAGGCAGGCCCTGGTCAACCAGGCGCTGCGCCAGGGTTTACAAGATTATTTTGACGACCGCCGCACGCAGGTCAAGGCTTTTGTCAAACAAGAATTCAGTTACCCGGGCTGCTGGCACAACAACAAACACGCCTTCGGTTGGGACTTATTAAGAGTGCCGCTGAACTTACTGTGGGCGCCACTTTATCTACTTTTACAACTGCTTTGTCTGACACTGAAACACCTCGGCCCGCGGCGTCTGAAACCCTTGGTGACTCAAACCTCGCGCAGGCTTCCGGCGGGCTTTCGCACCGCAGTTCAGCGCTTGCTCAACAACAAGTATCGGCAAGTGTTTGTCGATACCGCCCTGCTCAAACACTATATTTGTGCTCGCCTGGAACAGTTGCCCCAGCGCGAATTTGACGAACAGCAGCAGCTTGAGCTCGAGCGTGAACTCGGTCTTATCGTCGATGACGTGCTCGAGCAGCTTATGCTCAGCCGCACTGCGCACGCGGATATTGGCAACACCGTATTCAGCACCGCCGTCGGCGCCCTCGCGTTTAAGAAATTCACGCCCGGGGGCATTGGCCTCGGCGTGCTTCTGGCAGCACTGTGGGTGCGCTGGCGCGCCGAGCAAGACTTTTGGCTCGGCGAATTTGCCGGCGGCCTCTACTACCGCCTGTTCCCGCCATCGCCAAACCTATACGACCTAGTATTAGCCTGCGCTGCGGTTATGCTTGCGCTGGCCTTTATTGCATCGTTCTCGGGTTTGATTATCGACCCTGTGCTCAGGCTCACCGGCTCCCACCAGCGCCGCCTGAAACGCATGCTCAAACACATGCACAGGGATCTGCTGGCGAGCACCGGCAATCAGTACCGCAGTCTCGACCCTTATATCGCGCGCATACTCGAACTGTTTGACACCGTCAAAGCCCCACTTAGCCTCTAGCGCCGGCCGCTGGTAATCAGCTTAAAAAAACAACACGGGCAACGGCGCTGGCAAAGGCCCTGTGTGCAACCTATGGTTAATAGGTCAGTCATTAGAGCCTTGGTCGGACAGTCGCTTGAGTAAAACCCCACTAAATCTTTTTTTTATCGCTGCACTGGCAGCCCTGCCTGTATGTACAAAAGCGGAGATCAGCACGCGCTTTTCAGGCTTTGGCAGCATAGGTGCGCTGACAACAAATACAGATGAGCTGGGCTTTCGCCGCGATTTTTCAGATCCGTCGCCAAGCTACAGTGACGAAATCAATTTCAGCTCGCTAAGTGTGCTTGGCCTGCAAGCTAATATAAGCCTGCACGATAGTTTTGAATTTGTCGGCCAGCTTGTACTGCGCGATCAACCAGTGCAAAACAGCGACACACTTATAAAAATCGCCGCACTAAACTGGACACCAAGCGAGGAGATTCAATTTCGCTTAGGCCGCTTCTCTCAGCCTTTTTATATGCTCAGTGACAGCCGCCATATAGGTTTTGCCAATTTGTGGACAATGCCCGTACAAGAGTTTTATGCGCCTGTTACCAATAACTTTATTGACGGTGCAGAGCTAAGCTACAAACTCGAATTGGGCGACGGCTTTTTAATGAGCAGCATCAATGGTGGCACCACGCTGGTCAGTATCGAAGACTCCGCTTTAGGCTCGCAAACCCTGGAGATAAAAAATGTGTTGGGCATAAACCTCGAATATCACTACGGTGATATTCAGGCAAGGCTTAGCTGGAATAAAAGCTCGGGGGTTTCACGCTGGGATGAGGTCGACGCAGCCCAAGCGGCTTTAGAACAAATCACGCCGCTGTGGCCGGGCGCAAAAGATTTAAGTGAGCGCCTCTCGTTAGATGAAAATGAACTCAAATATGTCAGCGCCGGCGTCCAATATGACAATGGCCGCTGGCTGCTTATCGGTGAAGCAGGAGAAATTCATTCAAACTCGTTTATTCTTCCCGGAACTCGCATGGCCTATCTAAGCCTGGGTTATCACATCGACTTATTTACTCCCTATATCAGCTACGCAATCACTAACTCCGATGAGTTTTACCTCGAGAGCCCACCGCCGCCGCAAGTCGCCCCACTGGTAGAAACGCTTACCGAAAATGTGAAACAAGGCTGGGATCAGCGCGGCTTTTCAGTCGGCCTGCGCTGGGATTTCCACTTTAATATGGCGTTCAAATTTCAGTGGGATTACAAAAGCATGGACAGGCAGGGTCTAGGCATATGGTTTCCCAATAAAGAGGGCATTTACCCCGATAAAGATGTCGATGCCCAAGTTCTCAGCACACGTTGGGACTTTATATTCTGATGTTTAAGCTCAACCGCTATCTGCATCTAAGCATACTGTCACTGATTTTACTCAGCTCTGGCGCTTGCGCTGACATTTACGTCATTGTCAGTGCGGGCTCAGAGGTGCAAAATTTAAGTAAAAAGCAGTGTATAGATATCTTTATGGGGCGCGCACGAAAGTTTGATAATGGCAAAAAAATAGAGGCCTTTGATCAACCGAAGGGCAGCGCTTTGCGCGAAGAGTTTTACACAAAGTTAACTGGCAAATCGCTGGCTTTTATCAACGCCTACTGGGCCAGGCTTTTTTACACCGGCCGTGTACAGCCGCCAAGTGACCACTTAAAAAGCTCAGAGCAAATCGCGCTGGAAGTTGCCCGCAATCCACGGGCGATTGCCTACGTTGCCGAAGCCCAGCTAAGCGATCAGGTACAAGTGGTATTTACATTAAATGGCAATCAATAACTAAAGCGCTAGCTACTTGGCGTCATCAAACAATAAAACAGCGTTCTTGCCTGATTTTTTCACCATATACATGGCTTTATCAGCTCGCTCAAACAGGGTAGAAAAATCGCTGACTTCAGCACTGCTTATCGCAACCCCAACACTGGCACCGACATAACGCTCACACTTTTCCCCCTGCGCATCTTTCATAAAGATTGGCTTGACGATGCTTGCCAGGATTTTCTCGGCGATTTTTTTTGCCTGGTGCGCATTGACGCCATCCAAAGCGATAAGAAACTCATCGCCCCCCCAGCGCGCGGCGATGTCTGTCTTCCTGACCGAATGACTCAAACGCGCGGCGATAACTTTTAACAGCTCATCACCAGCGTCGTGACCAAAACTATCATTGATGGCTTTAAAACCATCGAGATCAATAAATACAATTGCCACCGGATACTCTTCGCTGTGTGCGCTTAATAAGTGGCGTATTTTTCTCATCGCTGCGAGGCGATTGTATAGCTGGGTCAAGTTATCGTGGTTGGCTTCGTACTCAGTTTTAGCCAGTTTTCGCTTGTGATCCGTCAAATCGAGAATATAGATAAATACGCTCGCCTCGTGCCCCTCGATAATGATTTTGACAAAAGTAAACTTGAAATAGCGGCGCTCGAGCACATCGTCATCACTCGGAATATCCACCTCTATCGAGCAGGGTTGGTCGTAGTCGGGGTGGGCCAGTACTTTAGCTTTGAGCTCATCGGCATTTTCACTAAAAGCGCCCAACCAGTGATCCGAATACAGAGGGCTGCGGTCGTCGCCTGTGGTTTTGCGCACCAGTGCTTCAAACTTGGGGTTACAAGAGCGCAGGCGCAATTTTTCATCGGTTACGCCTAAGTAGTTGGCCGACAGATCAAAAATAAGTTTGACGTGTTTACTTATTTCTTCGGTGCGGCGAGCAAGTATTTGTTCGGAGATAATTTGCTTTTTGGCATTGGCCAGCATCAGGTTGATAACACGGGTGATCACACCGAGCTCATCTTTGCGAAGCCCCTGCTGCAGCATGTGTATCTCGTCGCCAAAATCGACTCGACCGAGCTGCTGGGAGATTTCAGCTATAGGTTTGGTCACCAGCCAGTAGGTAATCAGTGAAATAGCCGCACTGATTAACACGATCACCGCGACCAAAATCAGCGCGGCGTAATAAATCTGCTCGCTAACTTGCTCTTTTAAAAAGTCCCGGCTTTCAAACAGTTCGAGCACACCGACTTCTTCTTGCTCGTCCCAGGGCGAATACACAGCTACGGTATGGGATGCTTCACCCGGGCAAGTCACTCCAGAGCTCAGCGCCATGCTCAAGGTCGTGATGCGTGCGCAGTCGATCACATCATTTAACGCCAGCCCTTCCACAACTTCGCGCGCGAGCTCGGAATCTTCAATATAAGCCGCCGTCGCCGCCATGTTGTACACCGTCGCAACCAGTGCTTCACTGCTGGTTTTGCTGTTTTGTTCCACGCGCTCAAGGATGGAAACGTAGGAGACAAGCGTCAAACCCACGGCAAATATGCAGGCAATCAAGGTGGTATATAGCGCCAGTTTTATACTCAGCTTCATGCTCAGCCGAAGGCTCCAGTGTCGGGCTAGGGGTCAAAGACCGGGACGTAGAATAGTTTAGTTAACTATAGCAGGCCTTGTTTCTGGAACCTGCGGGCATAAAAAAACCGCCCAAAGCCAGAGTCAGCCGGGGCGGTTTTGCAAAGCTAAGAGCGGGCAATTACGCCGATGTTTCTTCGCTTGTCTCTTGTGCCGCAGGTGCGGCGTTGCGAGCGCGCTTTAACACCTCATTCATACTGCCGAGCGAGTGCAAGTGCGCGTGAGCCCAGGCCAGCCAGCCCTTGTTAAACCACTCGTAGACATCTTTTTCATCGAGCTTTTCGTGCAGGCTCTTCTCATTGATGATGTACAGCTCACCGAGATTAATTGTTCCCTGAGGCAGCTTGATACCACCGCTGAACTTTGAAAACAGCTCTTTCTCGGCGGCGGCCTTGCAGAACTCCTCGGTCAAACGAAAACCCTGATCCACAGTTTTCAGAAACTGCACAATATTCTCTAGGGTTTCTGTTGGCTCACCCTCATCGTTCTTAAACAGCTCATCGCCATCTTGCTCCTGCAGATGTGGCGCGTCGGCATCAAACAGCACCACGCCGTCGGAGCTCAACACAAACGGATAGCGGCGCACATACGCCGGAACATAGGCACCTTCCCAGTTACTGCCTAGTTCGTGGCCTTTGCTGCGCAGCGAAAGTATCGCGATGGGCACATATTGCTCTTGAGAATTTTTCACAAAAAAGATGGGGAAGCTGCGGCTGGCTTCAAAAAACTCAAAACCGGCCACTGGCAGGCTGTTGCTGTTTGCAGCAAAATCGTAGTTGTTCTGGCGCTGCAGTTTGATATTTGCGTGCTTTTTCTTGTCCAGGGGCGTGGGGTTGGAATAAAACATCATCGCGGACATAGTTATGATTCTTCTTTTTACTTCGAGTGAAATGAAATGCAGTCAGCGCCAAACGCGTTTGTGTATAACGTTGGTTGGTAGCGCTGGCCACGCCGATGCAAGCGATACTAGCAGGCCTGTTTTAACTGCGGCAAGGGCTTAGCGCAGTACGGCACAAAATAGCGTAAGCGCGCCAGTTATGCTTCGCTGTCAGCGACGAGCATTGAGTCACCCCAGAGGAAAGCATAAGATAGAAGCCCTGCAGATAAGAACTCTGAGTGTCTTTCGAAAAACAGATATAGGGCTGCTGAAGTGCGTTACAGTCTCAGGCAAATCGAAGTGTTCCTCGCCATCGCTCACCACGAGAACGTCAGCCGCGCCGCTGAACAGCTCTCGCTGAGCCAGAGCGCGGCCAGCGGAGCCCTAAAAGAGCTCGAAAACCAGTTTGATGTGCAGCTATTCGACCGCATAGGCAAGCGCTTAAAACTCAACGAACAGGGCCGCCACTTGCGCACCAAAGCCGAATCGCTACTGGCCCTGGCTACCGAACTGCAAGAGGACCTCAGCACCGACCGCGCCCTCGGCAACCTAAAAGTCGGCGCAACTCTGACCATCGGTAACTATTTGTGTGTTGATTTAATCGAGGCCTATCTCAACAAAGCCCCCGATGCCCATATCAATCTCGATATCGCCAACACCGAGCGCATCAAACGCGAACTGCTGAACTTCGATATTGATGTCGGCATGCTCGAAGGGGAAATTCAGCACCCGGATCTCGACATCCACACTTGGCGCGAAGATAAACTCATCTGTTTCTGCGCCCCCGAGCACCCCCTCGCCGCCACCGGTAAGATTGAGCGCGGGGAGCTGCTAAGCCAGGCCTGGGTGCTGCGCGAGATTGGCTCGGGCACCCGGCAGAGTTTTGACCGCGCCGTCGGCGAGCTCGGCCCCCAGCTCAATGTGCGCCTCGAGCTCGAACAAACCGAGGCCATCAAGCGCGCGGTCAGCAAAGGCCTAGGCCTTAGCTGCCTCAGCGAGATCTGCCTTGAACAAGACTTTAAGCGCGGCAACCTTGTCGCCCTGCCCTGCAGTGAACTCGACCTCAGCCGCAAACTCTATCTTGCCGTACACAAACACAAGTACCGCAACGCCAGCCTTGAACAGTGGCTCAAGCTCTGCGAGGCAAGTTAACCAACACTTCAGTTCAGTGATGGTGACCGGCATGTTGTTGATTGTGGCCGTCGGCATCGTAAAAACCACTGGCGCCGTGCTCAACAAAACCGAGGCGTATCATTTTGGCTAAAAAAGGATCGTCTTCACTGTCACCAATATCGGCAAAATCTGTACTGCTATAGTTCGAACGCACAGCAAAAGCCTGATTGATATCAGCGCTGTTACCCGAGAGTGAACGCAACTGCCACTGCTGGATAAGTGGCTCTTGTTCGCCCTCTTTGCTAATTTCATAGCGCGCGGGCAGATTAAAAGCGCTCAGCCACCACAGTGTGAGCTGCATGCCTTCGTGCTTGTCTTGATACTGAACCCAGGCATTGCAGCCTTCACCGCCGCTGTCGAGCTTGTGCATTTTTTCTATGCTCGACTGCGGTAAAAACTGCCAATAACTGCTCCACGCATCTGCCTGCTCGGCAGCATTCAAGTCGCGCACTTCGTACTCTATGCCGCGCTGATAATCATCAAAATACTGGCTGTGCCAAATTCCCTGATTTTTGTCCAGTGCCCAGAACTGAACAATATTTGGCGGCTGGTATTGATGCATAACTTTTGCGCCATTTCGCCACAGGCTTAGTTCACGCTCGTCCTGGCCGTGCAGCTCGTAGCTGGCAACAAGTAGCTCGGGGCTAATATTCTCGCACTGGTAGTCTGCAGCAAAGTCGTGCGTATCAGCGCTGTGTTTTTGACAGCCCAAAACAAGGGCCAGAGAACTGAGAAAAATTAATCGGTGGTACACGTTAATTCCTAGATTAATGCGAGCTTGCCCGGCCTCGGCAAGCGGGAGTAGCCGGGAATAAGCTCATTAACCCTAAGAGCCCCGCAGGGCTCTTAGGGTCTGTTGACACTAGTTTGTGTCGCTTAAGTGACTTTTTTATTAAGCCTTAAAGTTTGGCATCCGCCCTGGCAACAAGATCGGCAGCAAAATCCATAACATGGAAAATAATGCTCTGCTCGTTGGTGCCGGAAACTAACGACGCACCCGGGCCCATCGCGTAGATGCCCACATCTTCACCGGCGTGAGTTTCCGCGCTCTTCGGTACCAGTGCCTCCTGGTGGAAACCGCTGCTAGTCGTATCTACTTCAGATAAATCCTTGCGACCGGCATTGCCATCTTCGCCGTAGGTTCTATCGGCGTTGGTCTCAGCACCATAGTTGCGCATGCCGCGACCATTGGTGTAGCCGAGCGTAGTGTAGGGCATGTCATCGCTAGCGAGTGCTGGCTCTGTCTTACCCACTTCAACCACTTTGCCGAGTATCGGGTTGCCGCGTTTTGGATAACCGGCAATGGTGAAAACGTGGCTGTGGTCAGCAGTGACAATAATCAGTGTTTCCTCAGGGTTTGTGGCATCAACGGCCGCTTGCACTGCATCGGCAAAAGCAATGGTATCCGTCAGCGCGTTGTAGGCACTGCCGGCGTGGTGGCCGTGGTCAATACGGCCGGCCTCGACCATCAGGAAAAAACCTTCATTGTTGTTATCGAGCACATCGATGGCGGCGGCCGTCATCTCAGCGATAGAGGGTTCACCGAGGCTATCGTTGCTGCGGTCGGCTTCGTAGCGCATGTGGCTCTCTTCGAATAAGCCAAACAGACGTGGTGTTGCGTCGAGATCCAAGGCGCTGAGCTCGGCTGCGCTATTGACATACGCACCGTCGCTGTAGGTCGTTTTCCACTCAGCGGTTAGATCGCGGCCGTCACTGCGATCGCCCTCTTCACCGGCCGATTCAGCCTTCTCGACATTAAAGGCCACATCCTTGGGCAGGAAGTGACGGCGACCTCCGCCCATTGCCACTTCAATACCGTCGACATCCAAACCCTGGTAACGCGCTTCGAGGTTTGCTTCAAAATTTACCAGCTGGCTGGCGATATCTTCACAGGCCGCGCGCTCGGGGTTCTCGTCAATTTTCATATCAGAGATATCTTCCCAGTTGCGATCGGCGCTCTTAGCGTAAGTGGCCGCTGGCGTTGCGTGAGTAATACGCGCGGTACTGACGATGCCCGTGCTCATACCGGCAATTTCAGCCAGCTCAAGTGCGCTGACTAATTCATTACCAGCAACACTTGTACAATCACCGCGAACAATGTCTTCATCGACACCGATAACACCGACATCGGTTTTAACACCGCTAACCATCGCCGTCATGGTGCCGGCAGAGTCGGGTGTCTGGGCGTCAACGTTATAGGTTTTGGCCAAACCGGCAAACGGGAACTTACCAAAACTCAGCACATTTTCTTCACCCATCATGGCCTTCTGCTGACCTTCAAGTATGCGTGCAGCGGTAACCGTACTAACACCCATGCCATCGCCAACAAACAAAATCACGTTTTTGGCTTTGCCTCGGTCCGCCGCAACGTCGTAGCTAGGCGCAGCGGCAACATTGGCGGCCGCATCTTTGTACCAGTCATTGGCAAGGGTATTGTTAAAAGCCTGCGAATCAGAGAGCGACGGGCTAACTTCCGGGCTCGGGCTTACCACTGGGCTTGGGCTTACCACTGGGCTTGGGCTTACCTCTGGGCTCGGGCTTACCACTGGGCTTGGGCTTACCTCTGGGCTCGGGCTTACCACTGGGCTCGGGCTGGCCCCCGGCTTAGGGTCATCATCGTCACCGCTACAGGCTGAAAGGACAATAACAGCGGCAGACAAAAGGCTTAACGTAAACTTCTTATTCATGGTTGTCTCCTTATTCGCTGTCCAGCTCAAGCGCTTCGTTAATCAGGTGATATACAAGGTTTTGCTCAATAGTACCGGCCGCTTTGTAAGCACCGGGCCCCATCGCGTGCAAGCTAATATCTTCACCGGCGTGCGTTTCTGAGCTTTTGGGCACCAGGGCTTCCTGGTGGAAACCGGGGGCGGTGGTGTCGATGGCCGATAAATCGTGGCGACCGGCATTGCCAGCCTCACCGTAAGTTTTATCGGCATTCGTCTCCTGGCCGTAGTCGCGCATACCGAGACCGTTGGTATAACCAAGGGTGGTATAAGGCATGCCGTCGTCAGCCAGTGCCGGCTCGTCTTTACCAACTTCAACAACTTTGCCGAGGATGGGGTTGCCGCGCTTTGGATAACCGGCGATGGTAAATACATGGCTGTGATCGGCGGTGACCAAAATTAGTGTTTCCGAGGCGTCGGTAGCGTCAACAGCCGCCTGCACCGCATCGGCAAACGCGATGGTATCGGTCAGTGCGTTGTAAGCGCTGCCGGCGTGATGGCCGTGATCGATACGGCCGCTTTCAACCATCAGGAAAAAACCCTGATCGTTGTTGTCGAGGATGTCGATGGCCTTGCTTGTCATTTCGGCAATGCTGGGCTCGCCGAGCTGATCATTTTTCCTATCGGCTTCGTAGCGCATATGGCTTTCGTTAAACAGTGCAAAAGCGCGCTCGGTGCTATCGCCATCAATAGCGTCAAAGTCAGACTGACCGTTGACATAAACACCATTTGGATAAAGCTGTTGCCACTCGGCGGTTAAATCACGACCGTCGCTGCGGTCACCCTCTTCACCGGCAGACTGTTCTTTCTCAACGTTAAACGCCGAATCTTTGGGCAAAAAGTGGCGACGACCACCGCCAAACGCCACCTCAATACCGTCGACGTCGGCACCGGGGAAGCGCGCTTCGAGACTTTTTTCAAAGTTAATTAATTGCGAAGCGATATCTTCACAATCTTTGCGCTCTGGATACTCGTCAATTTTCATATCAGAGATATCTTCCCAGTTGCGATCAGCGCTCTTGGCATACGTCGCCGCTGGCGTCGCGTGCGTGATACGGGCTGTCGAAACAATACCGGTGCTCAAACCCTTGAGTTCAGCCAATTCCAGTGCGGTGACAACTTCATTGCCAGCCACCGTGGCGCAATTGCCGCGCTCGATATCTTCATCGACACCGATCACCCCGACATCCGTTTTCAAACCGCTAATCATGGCCGTCATGGTGCCGGCCGAATCAGGCGTTTGCGCGTCGACATTGTAGGTTTTTACTAGCGCGGAATACGGGAAGCGCTCAAAGCTTAAATACCCTTCTTCACCGCTTTCCCCCTGCATCTGACCTTCAAGTATGCGCGCCGCCGTCAAGGTCGATACGCCCATACCGTCACCGACAAACAAAATGACATTTTTTGCTTTGTCGCTCTGAGTTCGCTGCAGCTTAGCTTCAATTTTTGCCTGTGCATCGCTGTACCAAGCCGAGCTCGTCTGCGAGCTCGGCAGGACCTGCGCCTGAACACCGGCACTAACAGCCAGTGCCAGAGCACTTAAGGTGGCTATGCCTTTCATCTTCCACTCCGTCTATGTAATTAAGCGCTTGTGCGCGGTAAAACTCTCGCCCACTTCAACTGAGTTTGAGCAGCTCAGCCCCCGATAAAACAACCAAGCTTTCTGAGCGAAGAAAATAGCGCCACTTCGTGTCAGAGCGATGCAGCTTTTGTTAAAAACACGCTACAAATCTGTGATATTTTTATGAAATTGCTACAAAGTATCTTTTTTTGAGAGGCCACGCCCAATTCCCCCAAAAGCCTTGTAACAGTTGACATACAGAGTTTTAACGCGATCTCAAAACGACACAAAAAACTTCATCTGGCCGTCACAGATGTGTCATTTCTTCTACCTAGACTGGCGCGCGGACAAACCGACCTTAGGTGCCTTATGCCTTATTGCCTTAGGCCAACAAAAGGGCCAACAAAAGGCCAATAAACACAGGGCACTTGTTTTTACGCACTTACTTTGTGGATTAAAGGGGACAACAAGATGTATCAACACAACCTACTGAGCAGCGCTATTCGCCGCGCCTTACTTGTGGCCGTGCCAAGCTTGGCACTGCTTGCTTGTAGCGGTGACGATGGCAAAGACGGATCAAACGGCGCCGCGGGTGCAGCTGGCCCTGAAGGCGTCGCAGGCCCTGAAGGTGCAGACGGTAACGATGGCCACGAATCCAGCCTGTTAACTCCGGGCCTGACCCGCCTTGCCACAGTGCCGGCTGGCGCCGAAGTTACCGGGGCCTTCCTCAGCGAAGACGGCGATCTGTTTTTTAACGTACAGCACCCCGAAGATACCAACGAAGCGCAAGACGCTGACGGCAAGGTATTTAACACCGGTACTGTCGGTGTACTGACCGGTGTCAACATCAACAAGCTGCCCAAAAACTTGGTTTCAGTCGGGGTGCCGCGCACGGAACAAGAGCAAGAAACCGTGCAAGTTGCCTATGGCCAGTACCAGGTGATTGCGCAGACTGGCGATACCTACAACAACAAGCTCGCTCAGGGCCTCGGTCATATCCTCGACGCCAGTGGCGAAAACGAAGTGGCCATCATCGATTCACCGGACTTTAACGGCTATATCGAAACTGCGGACAACGAAGGTTATCTATTCACCAACTGGGAAAGTGTGCCCGGCGGTGTCAGCCGCTTGAAGATAATGAAAGACGCCGATACCGGCCGCTGGTCAGTCGATGAAGACGACGTAATGATGATCGACTTTGGCAAGTACGGCACCATCGCCAACTGCTTTGGCTCTGTTTCACCGTGGGGCACGCCGCTGACCTCTGAAGAGTGGGGCAACTTTGGTGACAACACGACAGACTGGAACAACCCAGCCGCTGAAGACAAATACAAAAACCGCGACACGCTGGCCAAGTACACAGATAACGATGCCGCCACAGCCGATGATGCAGACGTATTCCCGAATACCTATCGCTACCACTATATTGTCGAGATCACCGAGCCGAGCTCTGCTGCGCCAGTTCCGGTCAAGCACTACGCCATGGGCCGCTTTGAACACGAAAACTCTATCGTGATGCCGGATCAGAAAACGGTTTACCTGAGCCAGGATGACACCAACGGTGTGTTCTTTAAGTTTGTTGCCGACAATGAAGCCGACCTTAGCAGCGGTACCTTGTACGCCGCAAAGCTGACTCAAGATAAAGGCAGCAACGAACCACTGACCACCGGCTTTGACATCGAGTGGAAAAAGCTCGCCCACGGCAACAACAGTGAAATTGAAAGCTGGATCGCCGAGTACGACAACATCAACTACAGCAGTTTTGTCGAAGGCCAAAGCAATTACCTGACCGATGCAGACGCCGAGGCCTGGGCCGCAGGAGAGACTAACTACCCCGTCACCAACGACGGCGGCAGCTCAGTAACTGCAGGTAAAGCTATGGATGACCGCATTGCCTTTCTCGAATCGCGCAAAGCTGCGCGCGCGAAAGAAGCCACCGCCGAGTGGCGCAAGTTTGAAGGTATCTACATTAACCCCAAACGCGCTGAAGAAGCCGTTGAAGGCACGGACTTGGTTCCCGGCGAAGATGTTAAAGACGCCTACGTATATTTTGCGATTGCCGACCTCGATAAAGGCATGATCGACGACGAAGGCGACATCCAACTGAGCTCGCGCGTAAAAGACTGCGGCGGTGTTTACCGCATGCGCCTTGAAGCAGACTACGACGTTAAGCGTATCGAGCCTGTGGTAATGGGTTCAACCTACCGCTCAACGCTTGAGGGTGCCGAGCGCTGCGACGTCAATGCCCTGAGCCAACCGGACAACGTTATTGTTATGGACGACGGCCGCATCATCATCGGTGAAGACGGTTTCCAGGACAACAACACCCTGTGGCTCTACAACCCCAAAGTTAACGACTAATACTCTGTCTTAACTGCCTAATAAGGAGGGCTTCGGCCCTCCTTTTGCCTTTTCTGGTTGCGCGCTCAGACCCAGCCGCAGCTAAAAACTCAGTTATAAAACTCAGCATGAAAATTCAAATATTGTTCCGCTCCTGGGCTCCTGCGCTTGTTGTTGCCGCACTAACTAGCCCTTTTTTACAACAGGCTCACGCACAAACTGCGCCGACTCAGCCGGCCTACCAACAAGGTGAAGCTATTCCCGCACTTGCCTATGTCGAGCACGGTGAAATCTACAACCCCGAGGCGCCGATACCGCCGCAGTGCTATACAAAAACCGACGGCGTGCACAACCCCTGTTATGTCTGCCACCAGACTTACAGCGACGAGCAGCGAACAAATATGATGCACGACGGCTTTCAGCAGGGCAGCTACGCTTTTTCCGAAGCCGGTGAAACAAACAGCTGGTCAAACCTGTTCAAAGATAGACGTCAAGCCATCGCCGAAGTCAGCGATGAAGAAATCTTAGAGTACGTACGCGAGGATAATTACAGCGAGCTCATACGCTGGATGAAAAGCGATCAATGGCAGGGTGTGGTGCCGGAAATTAACAACCTTGCCAGCGGCGCAGCGGCCTTTGATAAATACGGCCTCGCCCTCGATGGCTCGCGCTGGGTGGCCTTTAACTACAAACCCCTGCCGAGCACTTTTTGGCCCACCAACGGCTCAAGCGACGATACCATGATCCGCCTCGCACCGGCATTTTCTGAACAAAACGGAGAGTTTAACCGCGATCTGTATTACGCCAATTTAAGCCTGTTGGAACTCGCGATCAGCGGCCTGCAAAGCATCGATACCCCCGAGCTTGATGAAACCAAGCTTGGCGCCGACCTGGACGGCGACGGCGAGCTCAGTATCAGCACGCATATTCAGCGCCGCGACAACTACCTCGGCGATGCCAGCGCCATCGCACTTAGCCATATGCTCTACCCCCAAGGCACCGAGTTTTTGCATACCGTGCGCTATATCGACGTCGATGAGCAGGGCAATACCAGCCCGGCAGCGCGCATGAAAGAAGTGCGCTACATGGTTAAAAAGAGCTTTAAGCCGCGCAACGCCTTAGTCAACCGCTACTACGGTGAATTCAAAGAAAAGCACTTCGAAAACCTGCCCAGTGCCGTCGATAAAAAACACAAAGGTATCAGCAATAATTTTGGCTGGTTATTGCTCGGTTTTATCGAAGATGAACAAGGCCAGCTGCGCAAGCAGCACCGCGAAGAACAATTTGCCTGTGTCGGCTGCCACAAAGCGATCGGCTCAACCATCGATCAGACCTTCGGCTTTCCGCGCAAAGTCGCCGGCGCTAAAGGCTGGGCTTATATCGACCTAAAAAGCATCAAAGACGTACCAAATATCGGTGAAAAACAAGGTGAATTTTTAACCTACCTAGAGCGCGTTGGCGGCGGCGACGAGTTTCGCCAAAATGACGAAATGCTCGAGCGCTGGTTTGACAGCAAAGGCCAGGTAAACAAAGCTGCGGTGCTCAGCACCAAAAGTATTTACGAGTTGATTAGCCCATCGCGTGAGCGTGCGCTGGCTTTAAACAAAGCTTATAGAGAAGTGGTTAAAGAGCAGAGCTACCTCTACGGCCGCGATGCCGTGCTGGCACCGGCAACAAATGTATTAAAGCAGGTGAATACCGAACAGGCGCCACTTAAACCCGAACACCGATATCAGTGGGACATCCGCCTGAACTGGCAAGAAGCAGAAGCTGTTATCAGCGATGCCGACTCGTCGCTTTAATTTAGCGACAACAGCACCTAACATAGCGGAATCAGCAACCAGGATTCCGCTATGACTCGCTCCTTCCCTACCGCGCGCCTGCGCCGCAATCGCTTTAGCGATTTCAACCGCCGTTTAGTGCAAGAAAACAGCTTAAGTGCCAGCGATTTAATTTACCCACTGTTTATCCTCGACGGCCCCGGCAAAGAGCGCCAGGCAATCACCAGCATGCCCGGCCAGGAGCGCCTACGCATCGACAGTTTACTCGAAGAGGTTGAGCTATTGCTCAAGCTCGGCATCCCGGCAATTGCGCTGTTCCCAAATACCGATGAAAGTTTAAAAACACTAAAGGGCGAAGAGGCACACAACCCCGACGGCCTAGTGCCGCGCGCTGTGCGGGCGGTGAAAAAACACTTTCCGGAAATGGGCATTATCTGCGACGGCGCCCTCGACCCTTATACCTCTCACGGTCAAGACGGCATTATTAATGACGACGGCTATGTCTTAAACGACGAGACCGTCACCGCATTGCAACTGCAGGCGCGCTGCAATGCCGAAGCTGGCGCCGACGTGATTGCACCTTCGGATATGATGGACGGCCGCATAGGCGCCGTGCGCGAAGCACTCGACACCCACGGCCTGATTAATACCGCCATTTTGGCCTACAGTGCCAAATACGCCTCTAATTATTACGGCCCTTTTCGCGACGCCGTCGGCTCGGCGAATAATCTCGGCAAAGCCGATAAACGCACCTATCAAATGGACCCGGCCAACAGCGACGAAGCCCTGCACGAGGTTCAACTCGACCTCAACGAAGGCGCCGATATGGTCATGGTTAAACCCGGTATGCCCTATCTCGACATCGTTCGCCGAGTAAAAGAAGAATTTAAAGTACCTACCTTTGCTTACCAGGTCAGCGGCGAATACAGCATGCACAAACTCGCCATCGACGCGGGCTATTTAAACGAGGCGGTGGTGATGGAAAGCCTGCTGTGTTTTAAGCGTGCCGGTGCCGATGCCATTTTGACCTATTTCGCCAAAGATGCCGCCCAGCTGTTAAATAACTAAAGCAGAGCACGCTTCTACAAGACAAGTGCAGCAAAATGTAAAAATATATTTGTGCTGCACTTGTCTATAGTTTTTAAGCCTTATCGCGCACTTGTGCCGCTTAAGCCTCTGGCAGCTTTGCCATCATATCGCTAATTGCACTTCGCAAATGTTTGCTATTCGCCTCGGGGCTACTTTCAACAATGGACGACGCCGTGCCCTGCCAGATCATTTGTTTTTTACTGGCATCAACTAAGTCGACGAGCAGTGTTCCATCTTCGTATTGATTGACGTCGATATCACCATAACCGCCCCAGGGCCCATATAAACCAGCGCGCAATGGAAAAATCGGCATCATTGCCGGCTCGCTATCGACGTTCATTTTTTCTTTGGTGGTTGTCGTGAAATTCACCAACATCGATGGGTTTTGCTCTTGATAGACATAACCTTTTGCCTCAAGAGCACTGCGCGTTGCATCTTTTAAAGTCTGCGTCACCAGCGATGAATAACCATTCTGGTCAGTACTTAGTGGTGAAAAAAAACCAAAGGTTTGGTAGCGGGACATATCAAGCCCCGGAGAACTTTGAGTTTGCACAACGGGGTTAGTTGTACACGCGACCAGTAATACCAATGTCACACAAAACACGCTAACTAAACTGAGAGAGTGCTGCTTAACCATATTCATTCATCCCTTTACGAATCCCAACAAATACCTTGCGCTTACAATCTAACCACATTTACTTTACTATGCAATCAATGTGGTTGAGCTAAAAACAGGGATTTATTAGCGATGATGGCACTATTGTTTGGCTTATTCTTAGCCGTACTTTTTTTACTGATCTTTAATAAGTGGCGCCCCGCCGCTTTTACTTTTGTTTTTGCCTGTATTGCCAGCAGTTTGTGGTTTATGCATCACGCCTCTGACCCGCTGAATATTTTGCTTTAAAACCGAAATAGACTGGAGCATACGGTGACTCAAAATTTATCAAGGTTGCTCAATACCTTAGGCGCTATTGCCATAGCATTTATCTTAACCTACGCCTTTTTTGATCAATTCTACGCAAACGACCTACCCTGCCCACTTTGCTTATTGCAGCGCGTCGCTTTTATTGCCGTACTAACTACCTTGATCGCCAACGTTATTTACGGCCCCAAATTAATTCACTACAGCGCTATGATACTCAGCGCATTTATGGGCGCGACGTTTGCGTTAAGGCAAGTATCTTTACACGTGATTCCCGGCACCCCAGGTTACGGTGAACCATTTTTAGGCATGCATTTTTATACCTGGGCTTTTGTTGTCTTTGCGCTGGTTATTCTCGGCGCCACGGTGATGCTCAGTTTTAACAAACAATACCAAAACTCAGGCTACTTACCATTCGGTAAACAAAGTGCATTAGCAAAAATTGCGATAGCTTTGGCCGTGTTGGTTTGCAGCGCAAATATGCTTGCCGTTTTTATTGAGTGTGGCCCTTTAGAGTGCCCGGCCAATCCAGAGCACTACAAACTCCTAAATACAGATAGTTAGCGGGAAATAACATGGCGCAATACGCCGTTATTGGTTTGGGGCTATTTGGCTCACAAGCGGCAAGGGCTTTGAGTCGCATCGGTCACAGCGTGCTTGGCGTCGACAAAGACGGCGCCCTGATTGATCGTTTTGCCCGCGAGCTCGACCACTCACTTATTGCTGATACCAGCCAAGAAGGTGTGATTAAGGAGCTCGACCTTGAAGATTTTGACGGCGTATTAGTTGCCATTGGCGAAGATATTCAAGCGAGCTTATTAACAGTTCTGCACTTAAAAAACTCAGGCGTAACAAATATCTGGGCCAAGGCAATTAGTCGAGATCACCACCTGCTGCTTAGCAGCCAGGGTATTAAAAATATTATTCACCCGGAATCGGAAATGGGGCAGCGCGCCGCTGAATTTATCAGCTACCCGCTGGTACAAGATTACCTTGCGCTTGGCAACAATTGGTTTACGGTTGAATTAACGGTGCCGCAAGAATGCGCCGAGCGCTATCGCAGCTTTATAAAAAGTACCGTTGAAGTCAATTTACTGCTCATCAAACGCACCGAAAAAGTTATCTGCAAGCCCGATGACGACTACCCGCTAGAAGACAACGATAAAATACTGCTGGCCGGACCGCGCGATCAATTAAAACGCCTAGCCGCGTATAGATTAAAACCATGAGGCCTTGGATAAGTCGCGGGCGCCAGCACCGCCACCGACACAAATCGCGCCCCTCTCAGCTGCTCAGCCCCCCCGCCGTTTTGGCCAGCGGCTTTGCGCTACTAATATTAATTGGTACCTGCCTGTTGAAATTACCGTGGGCAACACGATTGCCACTGAGCTGGCTCGAGGCCCTGTTTACTGCAACGTCAGCGGTTACCGTTACCGGTTTGGCGGTTGTAGATACCGGCACCGAATTTACCCGTTTTGGCGATGTGATTATCATGCTGCTAGTCCAGCTTGGCGGCCTCGGGTTTATGACATTTAGTGTGATTACTGCGCTCGCGCTCGGCGCCAGGCTCGGCCTAAAACACAGCATTATTGCCCAGGAAGCGTTAAATCAAAGCGCCATCGCCGATGTAAAACAAGCCGCCAAAATCGTTATTAAGTTTTCACTCATTATTGAACTATTCGGCATGCTGTTATTAGCCGTGCACTGGTATCACCCCAAAGGTTGGGCCGACGCACTATTTGAAGCTGCTTTTTACAGTATTTCAGCCTTTAACAATGCCGGCTTTGGCCTTGAGCAGCGCAATATGAGCAACTATGTTGGCGACATTCACGTCAACTTAGTTATGTGTTTTTTATTTGTCGTCGGCGGTTTGGGTTTCGCGGTTCTGGCAGACCTGTGGGCCAAACGACGCTGGCGCCAGCTTCGCCCGTATACAAAAATGATGTTAAGTGCGACCTTGTGTATTAACATCGTGGCCATCGCCGTTTTTGCCCTGCTCGAATACGACAACCCCAGTACCCTCGGCCAGCTAAATTTTCAGGAAAAAACACTGGCTTCGATTTTCCAGGCTTTAAGCCCGCGCACCGCTGGCTTTAATACTGTCGACATCTCCGCCCTGCGCGATGAAAGCTCGATATTTATCATGCTGTTAATGTTTATTGGCGGCGGCTCAATGAGCACGGCAAGTGGTATTAAAGTCGGCACTTTTGTGGTTTTAATCTTCGCCACCTACGCTTTTTTACGCCAACGAGAAGAAGTTGTTATTGCGCAGCGACGTTTAAATCAACAGCAAATTTTAAAAGCTCTAGCCATTGCCGTGCTTACAGTTGCAGTTATATTTGGCGGTATTTTTCTACTGAGCATCAGTGAAGATGCAGAGTTTCTCGATATATCTTTTGAGGTCGTCAGTGCCGTCGGCACCGTCGGGCTCAGCCGCGGTTTAACCACCGAGCTCAGCCACTTTGGCCAGCTAGTTGTTATTTTACTTATGTTTGCCGGCCGCCTCGGGCCACTAACCTTAATCTGGCTACTGGCAACCCCACACAAACGCCAAATACGCTATCCCGCCGGTGAATTTCAAATTGGTTAGCGCTACGATTGATGGGCGCGCCTCAGTCATCACACAAAAAATATGTTTATAGATGCTATATCGCGAACAGTAAAATACTCGCCGCTCTCCTAGTGTTAACACTAATAATGCCTCCAGCTCCCATCTTGTCCGCGCCGCACAAAAGTTGTTGACCACCAGTAAAAACGCCCGCTTTGGTGGCGTGCGGTGCAGTTGTAGCGGCTGCGGCCGATGGCAATATCGTTTTTGGCTTGTACTCTTAATTTATTTTCTTTAAGCACCGCCATGTTGGCCGCCCCCTGCATTGAAGCAAAACAGTTTAGTGACTCAGCCGGAATATTTTTGGGCAGGCTCATGGTTAGCACCGGTTTTTTTACCTCGAGTGCAAGCTGCATTTGTTTTAGTGGCCGGCCCTGTTCATCACTTATCTCAAGCTTCATATTGTCAAAAGGCAGTGTGCTTAACTTCAACATAAAATCCTTGTTATCGCCGTAGTTGCCACCAAAAGGAAAGCGCGGCAGAGCCTGTAAGCTGTCGCTGTTGGCAACAGCGCCGCTTTGCTGGCCAAAAGCTAAGTAGTTGTGCTGTTTTAATTGCGCCTGAATTTGACTGTCGTATTCACCAAAAGGGTAAGCAAACAGCTTAAGGCTGTAACCAATCTCTTCTTTAATACGTTTTTCGGCGTGCGCAACTTCCGCGCGAAAGAACTCAGCGGCACTTTGCTTTGCATCGCGGCGCAACACATAGGCGTGGCTGTGGCTGTGATTGGCGATGCTAGCTCCGTTGGCGGCCAAGGTGCGCAGCTCATCCCAGCTCATATGGCTGGCCAAGTTTTGATCGTGCGCCTGGGAGTTAACAAATACGGTAAAACTCATATTGCGTTTTTGCAGTTCGGGATAAGCCTTATCAAAGATAGAGCGGTAACCGTCGTCAAAGGTCAGCACCACACTTTTGTCAGGCAGCACCTTGCCGTCTCGCAGCAGCTTGGCCACCTCAGGCAGCGGCATCACCGTATAACCCCGGGCCTCGATGCTGTCGAGATGCTCGATAAAGCGTTCGGGGCTGATGCGCGTACTTGCCGGCCCGCTGTCACTGATGTGGTGATACTGCAGGATTACCAGCGCTTGAGCCTTTGCAGCCAAGCCTAAAAGCAGAGAAAAAATAAGTGCTGGCAAGCAATAAGCTAAGCCGTTGATAAAATCATTGAGTTTCATACATTCTCCATCTTTTGGCGCTAATCTAAGACGCAGGCCTTGTTTGACACACCAGTAAAACGGCACAAACTTAAACTTGCTTAATTTAAGCGCCCTAAATTTGTTCAAAAGTGCGTCAATGCCGTAATTTGCCTGCTAATACTGCTCATTATAAGAGCAGTGAGATTCCATAAAGCGGGCAATTCTGCTATGGTTGCGCCCCCTTCGAAGCTACCACGGAGTCGGGCACGGAGCCCCATTTCTTTAGTCTTGGTAGCAGCAACGCCGACGCCTTTCTAGGGTACTGAGCATCACGGGCGCGGCAAACAACACAGGACAGCACAGTTCTCGCTATGAAAGACAAGTCAGATATCGGCCTGATCGGCCTCGCCGTAATGGGCGAAAACCTCATCCTGAACATGGCCAGCAAAGGCTTCACCGTTACCGCTTTTAACCGTTCTACAGAGAAGGTTGAGAAGTTCATCAACGGTCGCGCCCAGGGCAAGAGCATCCGCGGTGCATACTCAGTAGAAGAGCTGGTTCAGTCTCTCGAGAAACCTCGCAAGATTATGATCATGGTTAAGGCCGGCGCTCCTGTCGACGCAACCATTGAAAGCCTGCTGCCTCACCTCGACGAAGGTGACATCATCATCGACGGCGGCAACACCCACTACCCTGACACCATCCGTCGCGAAGCTTACCTGCGCGAAAAAGGCATCCACTTTGTTGGTGCCGGTGTATCCGGTGGTGAAGAAGGCGCTCTGACCGGCCCAAGCATCATGCCTGGCGGTTCTACCGAAGCGTGGCAGTACGTTAAACCTATCTTCCAGGGCATTGCAGCCAAAGTTGAAGGCGACGAGCCTTGCTGTGACTACGTTGGTGAAAACGGCGCCGGTCATTTTGTGAAGATGGTTCACAACGGCATCGAATACGGCGACATGCAGCTGATCTGTGAAGCCTACCAGATCATGAAAGAAGTACTCGGCATGAACGCCGACGAAATCCACGAAGTATTTAAAGAGTGGAACACCACCGAGCTGGATTCTTACCTCGTTGAAATCAGCCGCGACATCATGGCGTATAAAGACGAAGACGGTGAGCCCCTGGTTGAGAAGATTCTCGATACTGCCGGCCAGAAAGGTACTGGCAAGTGGACGGGTGTTGTAGCCCTGGATCTGGGCATTCCTCTTACCCTGATCGCCGAGTCTGTATTTGCACGCTGTATTTCTGCACTGAAGGACGAGCGTGTTGAAGCGAGCAAAGTTATCTCCGGCCCTGAGAAGAGCTTCACTGGCGACAAGGCTGCCTTTATTGAAGATCTGCGTCAGGCGGTTCTGGCTTCCAAGATCGTATCTTACGCTCAGGGTTACACCTTGATGCGCGAAGCGGCCAAAGAGTTTAACTGGAACCTGAACTACGGCGGCATCGCTCTGATGTGGCGCGGTGGTTGTATCATCCGTTCAGCTTTCCTCGGCGACATCAAAAAAGCCTTCGACAAGAACCCAGGCCTGAACAACCTGCTGCTCGACGATTATTTCCGCGATACCGTTAGCAACGCTCAGCAAGGCTGGCGTAATGTTGCGGCGACTGCAATCGCCAATGGTGTGCCTGCTCCGTGTTTGACTGCAGCGCTGAACTACTTCGACGGCTACCGCACTGAGCGTCTGCCAGCTAACTTGCTGCAAGCCCAGCGCGACTACTTCGGTGCTCACACTTACGAGCGCACCGACAAACCACGCGGTGAGTTCTTCCACACCAACTGGACCGGCCGCGGTGGCGATACTGCTTCTACTACTTACGACGTTTAATTCGTAATTAGTTAGCACTTATAAAAAGCCCGCCCTCTGCAAAGAAGGCGGGCTTTTTTGTTTCTGTTAATCGTATTTTTACATGGTGCCAATCAGGCAAGGAAATAAGCCTCCCCAGACTCGCCGTAAACCCATCCATGGAGTGTGAACTCGAAGGCTTCCTGCCTTCGCCCCTTCGGGCGCGCAAGGCGGTTATAAACTTTCCAGAAGTTTAGTGACCGCCGCATCCGACTTTATGCTCCTGCAAAGTCTCATAAGCTACATCAATGTAGCGACCATGCGGCAGACGGTCTGGTGAGGCTTATTTCCTTACCTTGCCTGTAAATCTGCGAGCCCTCTAATAGGCCCACCTCAAGGTGAATAGCTGATCATGTACGCTTGGGTCAATACATCAGGCTTCAGTGATTTATTACTTTGAAGACTCAATCCTTTGAATCACTTTTGCGAAAAGTAGCCATCAAAAAATAACAACACTTCAAGGCTGGCACATTCTAGTGCTGTGAATTAGGAAATAACTTTTACAGACCGTCTGCCGCATGGTCGCTACATGGATGTAGCTTATTAGACTTTGCAGGAGCACAAAGTCGGATGCGGCGGCCGAGACTACATGGATGTATTCACGTCGTGTCTGGAAAAGTTATTTCCTGATTTGCAGCCCCTCGATTTTTGAACCCACAAACTCACTTAGTTCCTTAGCCAAGCTTTATCGTCGAGATAAAACAAAGCAAATATCTTTAGGGTTTGATGGGTCATAAACTGAAACTGCATTCAAAAAGCGTGGTCCAAATTATTACCAGGACCCAATAGGAGAATAGAGTTATGAGCACTATTAATATTGGTATCAACAGTGAAAAACGCATCGAAGTTGCCGACGAGTTGAAAAAACTGCTGGCAGACTCCTATACCCTGTACCTGCAAAGCCACAACTTCCACTGGAATGTCAGCGGCCCACGCTTTCGTGAGCTGCATTTAATGTTCGAAGAACATTACACCGAGCTTGCCACCGCCGTAGATGAAATTGCCGAGCGAATTCGCAGCCTGGGAGTAAAAGCACCTGGAACCTATAAACAATTTGCCGAGCTCAGTTCGATAGAAGAAGTCGAAGAGGTCCCAAGTGCAGAAACTATGGTACAAATACTCTGCGACAGCCACGAACGTGTAGTGCGCACCGCTCGCAACGCCCTGCATGTCGCCCAGGACGCCGACGATGAAAGCAGCGCGGCATTAATTGGTGACCGCATGCGTGTACACGAAAAAACAGCTTGGATGCTGCGCTCTAGCATTGCCTAACGCCGATACGAGCGCCGCAGTTAGTTTTTGCTTTTATGCCCAAGGCCCGGCAACAGGCTTTGGGCACTTGCATATATAACGGGGTATTTATGGATGAAAAACAGCGCATGCTCTGCGGGCAACTTTATCTGGCCAACGATGAACAACTGAGCGCTGAGCGGCTGAGGGCAAAAAAACTTTGCTGGCAATTCAACCGCAGCGAGCCGGGCTCTGATGAAGCTCAAGCAATACTCTCAAAGCTGCTTGAGCACAGCCCTAAGCCGCATATCGAAGCGCCTTTTTTCTGCGATTACGGTTACAACATCAAAACTGGCATTAACTTCTACGCCAATCACGGTTGCTGCATACTCGATTGCGCTGAAATATCTATTGGCGACGACGTATTGCTGGGGCCGGGCGTTGTTATTGCCAGCCCCAATCACCCACTCGATGAAAAACAGCGCCGCTTAGGTTACGAGCACGCCCAAAGCATCACGATAGAAAGTGGCGTATGGGTAGGCGCCCAGGCCTGTATATGCCCGGGTGTTCACATAGGCCGCGGTGCCGTTATTGCGGCAGGGGCCGTCGTCACTAAAAACATAAAAGCCCATACTTTAGTTGCAGGCTGCCCAGCCAAATTTATAAGAACCATTACTTAATTTTCGTCAAAATCCACAATAAGCTCATTGATGCCACAGCTGTCATAAACAATGTCGCTTAAAATCAGTACAATGTATACGCAGGCACTCGAACAACAGCGATGCAATTGTCGCTAATATGTGCACTGCAACTCTGTGCTGCAGAGTTTTTAAGAGTTATTTAGTTAAGAAAGATGTAAAACGGATGATGAGCGCTCAACAATCCCCGGCTGAGAGCAGTAATAACGCCCACCTATTTAATATACGCTCTGAAGCAAACATCATTGCTTATTTTGATCGAGGCACGGTCATGCGCGCAGTAGCCAGCTTGCTTAACATTGAGCAACAGCAGGCGCAAAGTTATCTGGATAAACGCCTCATTATTAAATCCAATGTCAACGCCAATACCGCACAACTATATAAAAACAAGCTCGAAGCTTGTGGCTTGCTGGTAAAAATAGAAAAACCGGTATTGAGCCTGGTAAAAAATAGCGCGCCCAAGGCCCAGGTAAACCATGAAGACGCGCTCAAGGCATTATTCAAGATAGACGGTAACTGCCGGCACTGTGGTCGCCTATTAAACAAGTTAGGCCAGTGCCGTCACTGCAACCAAAGCAAAATCAAAACCGGTGGCGAAATCGAGCTAGAAAGCAAAGTAAAACCGGCAACAAAAAAAACAAGCTCCGCGCCTAAAGCCAGGGCAGGCAAAGTACTGCCTGGCAACACACAAAACGCTCGCGCAAAGCTAAGTGCCAAAGAAATCAAACACAAACAGACCGGCCACTCGCGAGTAAGAAACCTTGCCCACGCGGCTTTGCTGCTCGGCATATTGTTCATCGGCGTCGGCTTGGGCCACATACTGACCAAAAACTGCAGTTACCAAGATGCCGAAATACGCTGTAAGCTGCAGCTCTAACTTCGGCCTACCATTTTGTAAGGGATACGCATGCAGCTTTTCTACAGTCAGACCTCGCCATTTGCCCGCAAAGTCACCATGTTCTTAAACTACACAGGGCTTGTTAACGACTGTGAGTTAGTACTGTGTAGCTTCAGCAGCGAAGAACTGCGCAAACACAACCCGCTCGGTAAAATTCCAGCGCTGCGCAACGGCGATTTAACTCTGTTTGACAGCGAGCTGATTCTCGAATACCTCGATGACCTGTGGACAGTTAACGGTAACTTGAGCCTGTTGCGGCGCGGCTCGCGCTTTTATTATGCCGAGCGCAAAGCGGCAATGACCGCCAATGGCATACTCGACGCGGCAGTTAGCTCTATGTTTGAAAAAAAGCGCGACACCCAGCCAAGCGACTACTGGCTAGAGCGCTGGCGCGAAGCGATTGAGCAGGGGCTAGACCAGTTGCAGCTCGAACACTGCGGCAGTGCAGAAAAACCCAGCATGAGCAGTTTTTGCTTAGCCTCAGCCCTCGGTTACCTCGATTTTCGCCACCCCGATTTAAACTGGCGCCAGTCGCGCCCAGAACTTGAACAGTGGTTTGAGGCCATTAGCGCAAGCTCATGGTTTATCGACACCGCCCCACCGGCCTCAGCCTAGGGCCTGTTAACACTAATTAAGCACAGCGATAAATCAAACAGCTGCCGGAGCTAAGCCGGCGGCTAACACAGCTACGGCCAAATGAGCAGGCCGATATTGGCTGCTGTGTCAGTACCGGCGAGGAAATAAAGCAAATAATAAGCAGCGGCTATACTGAGGAAGTTCCCAAGCAAGCTCTCTGGCAAGCCCATGCTTAAATCTTATAGGCTCCAACTACCTATAGTGAGTGCGCCGCAAATACCAACGGCGCCCGCGCAACAGCGACACGCTATCTGGCGCGCAAGATGACAACACAAGTAGCCTCAACACGAGCCCAGTCCATCCTGCGCACAGCCAACCGCCACTTTGCGCTGACGCTGATACTGGACCTTGCGATCGCAGGCCTGCTCTACAGTTTTATCTTAAGCCAAGCACAGCAGCGTCTTCAGCAAAAGGAGCAAGAGCTAAGCCTCAGCCTGAGCACCGACATCGAAGCGGCGCTTAAACTTCAGGGCATGCGAGTCGGTGTCATCGCAAGCTATTTTTCAAGCTCTGAATGGGTTAGCCATGAAGAGTTCGAACAGTTTGTCTCCTTGCTTTTTGACAAGAACGATCTCAATTGGCAACGGCTGACTTGGCTGATTCATGCACCGGCAATCAATGCAGAACAGGTTCAAAATAAACTGCGTCAGAACCGCGACAAAGTTTTTCGCGATCTAGAGATATTTGACTACGACCACCGAAGTCGTGAAGCAATCAAACTCGACCCGAGCCAGGGAAAAATAAACGTTATCGCCTACAGCTTGCCCACGAGTAACAAAGCATTTTTTTATGGCCGAAATATTGGTATCAAAAACCCCTTGCACAAGAATATACAGCGAGTACTTGACAAGCAGACCGCAATATCCAGCCCAATACTTTCGGCAAGCGATGACTTCAACCGGCCCCAGCTTCAATTTTTTGCCCCCATTTACCAAGCCGGCCAAATACAAAGCTCTAACTACGATGGTTTTATTTTTTCCAGTATTGCCATCGAGCATATATTTCAACAACAACTTGCCAATTACCCAGCGGATCGATTTTCATTTTGCCTAATCGATTTTGCCGGCAACCAGTACTGGTTTCCCGACAATCGCATTAACAACAACAGCTTGGATAAACAGGCAGCAAGCAGCGCCTACGACTTTGATCTCTATGGCCAGAACTGGCGCCTATACAGCTTTGACAATAAACCTGAATCAGCTTTCCAGGAACCGGCGCTACCGGTATTGGCCGTATTTATGTTTTTACTGCCTCTTTTTATTTCATGGCAGGTTAGAAATACCAAACTGCGAGAAAATCAGTTGCAAGTACTTGTTAAACAACAAACACTGAAACTCGAGCAGCAGAACCGAGAACTCGAACTTACCCTGCAACAAGCTCAGTCAGCTACAAAAATTAAATCTGAGTTTCTCGCCAATATGAGCCACGAAATACGCACGCCTATGAATGGTGTTATCGGTATGACCAGCTTGCTCAAACGCAGTGAGCTAAATCGCAAACAACAGGGTTTTGTTGAAAAAATATCCCTAAGTGCCAGCCATTTAATGGCCATCATCAATGACATCCTCGACTTTTCCAAACTCGAAGCCGGCAAAGTTGAACTTGAACACTGCGCCTTTTCTATTTACCAACTACTCAACCGCATTCACGCAAATGTACAAAGTAGTTGTGACAGCAAAGCCTTATACCTGCAACTAAAACCGCCAGAAAACCTAGTGCCCGATGTAAAGGGCGATTTTGTTCGCATCTGCCAGGTGGTACTGAATCTGTGCTCCAATGCCGTAAAGTTCACTAAGCACGGCGGTTTAGTAATCAGTATCGAACAAGACAACATCAAACAACACGATAACGGCAACACTTATTGCAGGCTGTCGGTGAAAATAAGTGATACCGGCATAGGCATTGCCGAAGAAAAGATTCCAGATTTATTTAATGAGTTTAGCCAAGTAGATAACTCAACTACACGCAAATACGGAGGCACAGGCCTGGGCCTGGCCATCAGCCGCAAACTCTGCCGAGCCATGCACGGCGATATCGCCGTACAGAGCAAACTCGGTCAAGGCAGCTGTTTTACCGCAAGTTTTGAAGTTGAGCTCGATACGCATATCGTTTACGACGACAACAACAGCTTGCAGCCCTTTGCTCAAAATAAAAAATTACTTGTTATCGACGACAACCAACAAGCCCGCGCACAACTTGCCGAACAACTTAAACACTGGGGCCTGGCTGTCACTCACTTCAGTGCAGAAGCCGTGCTCGCAGAACAGGGGCAAATCAAACTCAGCCAATATCACGCGCTTATTGCCAATGAACATCTCGGCCACGGGGGCCTGAAGCGCCTGATCTATCGCCTTGGTTTTGATGCCAGCCAAGCTCTGCTTGTCTATAGCAGAGATGCCGAGTCGGACTTTACAAGGCAAATGAAGGCTTACAAAAACATCCAGTTCTTACAGGTAGCAACAACCGCAGCCACCTTACATCACAGCTTAACAAAGCTATTTACTGAGCGCGCAACGGAAACATTGCCCGCCCAAACTGAAGTCGCTCAGCAGCGAGCACTGATCGTCGACGATAACAGCATCAATCAACAAACTCTGGCTTTTATGCTTGAGGATTTAGGTATTGAAAGTGATAGTGTTGATAACGGCGCCCTGGCGCTGGCCGCATTAAAACAGCAGGGGCGCTACGATCTAATTTTTATGGATTGCCAAATGCCAGTTATGGACGGCTACGAGACAAGCCGGCAAATCCGCAAAGGCCTGGCCGGCGCACACTGTCAAAATATTCCCATCATCGCCTGCACGGCTCACGCATTATCCGGGGACAAAGAACTCTGCGAGCAGGCGGGTATGGACCTCTACCTCAGTAAACCAGTTGAACTAAAGGAACTGCTTGAGCTGCTCAAGCAAGTTAATTCTTAACTGCAGCCCTAGTTTGGTTCAATATTTGCTGATAGCTATGCAAGCTCGGCGCGTTTTGGCTTAACGGAAAGAAAGTTCGCCAAGATGAGCACCAATAAAGAGCACAACCCTGTCAAACGGATGCGGTCTAAGGCCCCAAAATGATGCAAAGCCCGATCTCAGAACTGATAAAACAAGAGGGGCTACCCGACTCCTTTGCGCTTCAGGTAGACAAATTTTATCGCCCCTTAGCTTCGGCACTGGCCGAACACGCCAAAAGCGGCAATTATATACTCGGTGTGCAGGGCTCTCAGGGCTCCGGCAAAAGCACCCTGGCTCTTTTTCTAAAATTCCTGCTTGAACACGAGCACGGCCTGCGCTGCGCTGCGCTGTCTCTTGATGATGTCTACCTCAAAAAAGCTGAGCGCGAACAGCTCGCCCGGCAACTGCACCCGTTGTTTAAAACTCGAGGTGTACCGGGCACCCACGATGTTGAGCTCGCCTGTAACAGTCTCGACCAGCTAATAAACTTAAAAAGCGGGCAAACACTTGCACTGCCTCGCTTTGACAAAGCCAGCGACGATAGAAAAGCCGCCACCCAGTGGGACAGTGTCAGTGGCCCAATAGATATTGTCATTTTTGAAGGCTGGTGTGTTGGTGTCGAAGCCCAAACTGAACAACAACTGCAAACAGCACTCAACGAACTTGAAACACAGGAAGACACTGACGGCCGCTGGCGCCACGCGGTCAATCAGGCTCTGGCGGGCCCATATAAAAAGCTATTTAGCAAACTCGATAAACTAGTTGTATTGCAAGCGCCCTCATTTGAATGTGTCTATGAATGGCGCGCCCTGCAAGAAGAAAAGCTACGAAAAAAACTTTGTGACAGCGGCCAAAGTACCGAACAACTTTTAGACAAAAAAGCCCTGCGTCACTTTATTAACCACTACGAGCGCCTGACTCGTCATTGTCTTGTAAGCTTGCCGGGTAAAGCTGACTGGGTACTGCAACTCGACGCCAATCACCGCGTGCAAACGCTAAGCACAAATAACTATGAATAACAGCAACACCTTAATTGCCACAGATCTCGATGGCACTTTGCTAGATCACCATAGCTACAGCTGGCAAGCGGCCTTACCCAGCCTGAAACAAGCCAAGCAGCTCGGCATTGATGTTGTCATCAACACTAGTAAGACTTTTTCCGAAGTAATTGAGCTGCAACAAAGTCTACAACTCAACGCCCCATTTATTGTTGAAAACGGCTCTGCCGTGTTTATTCCTCAAACTGAACAAAACAATAAATTTGATAGTTTATTGCTCGGTGCCGAACGAAAACATATCGTCGAAAAACTTCAACAACTTAAAAAGCAACACGCATGGAAGTTTGAAGGCTACAGCGATTGGAGTATCGAGGACATCCAACAACATACCGGGCTCGACCTAAGCAGCGCCGAACGCTCAGCCAAACGCGACTACTCTGAACCACTACTGTGGTTAGACAGCGATAAAAACTTGGCCGAATTTAAGCTCGCCGTTGAAGATGCCGGCTTTCGTTTGCTAAAAGGTGGCCGCTTTTATCACGTGCTTGGCCAAAGTGACAAAGGCAAGGCTTTAGTCGAACTCAATAAACACTATTACAACAGCCAAATTTCACAACTAATCTGTCTCGGCGATAGTTTTAATGACCTGGATATGCTTCGGGTTGCCGATATCGCTGTACTTGTGCGCTCCCCGGCTCATAAATTCCCTGACTTTAAAACGGAAAAACAACTTATTCACACGGAAGCTGAAGGGCCGCAAGGCTGGCGCGAAGCAATAAATAAAATTTTAAACTGAGGATAAACCATGGGCGACTTTTATCAGAATGGCATTATTACAACACTGCATAATCTTAGCCAGCGGCCACTTGAAGACATGGAGGCTGAACTTAAACAGTTTTCCAAGTCGCGACCTATGGGGCTAATTTTGCCTTCTTTGTACAGTGAGCTTGAAGGTGATGCCTTGTTGAACATTGTGCAAGAACTAAGCAAGGTCGACTATCTAGAAGAAATCGTTATTGGCTTAGACAGAGCCTCTGAAGCTGAATACCGACATGCGCTCGAGTTTTTTAAGCCTCTTAATCAAAATTTTAAAGTTCTGTGGAACGACGGGCCGCGACTTCGCGAAATCGATGACACCTTGAAAAAAGAAGGCCTGTCGCCAATGGAGCCCGGTAAAGGGCGCAACGTCTGGTACTGCATGGGCTACACTCTCGCCTCGGGCAGAACGGAAAGCATCGCCTTACACGACTGCGACATCGTCACCTACGACAGATCGTTACTTGCGCGCTTACTCTACCCAGTAGCTAACCCCAATTTTAACTACGAGTTTTGCAAAGGTTATTACGCTCGAGTTGCCAACCAAAAAATTCACGGCCGCGTTAGCCGTTTGTTGGTGACACCACTGATCCGCGCATTAATGCGCACCATTGGCCACAGCCCCTACCTAGATTTTATCGACAGCTTCCGCTACCCGCTCGCCGGCGAGTTTAGTTTCCGCGCCGATGTCATGACAGATATACGCATTCCAAGTGACTGGGGGCTAGAAATAGGCGTGCTGTCTGAAATGAATCGCAACTATGCCAATAATCGTTTGTGTCAGGCTGATATTGCCGACGTTTACGATCACAAGCACCAGGAGCTCAGCGCCGACGATGCCGCCAAGGGCCTCAGCAAAATGAGCATCGATATTAGCAAGGCCCTGTTTAGAAAACTCGCAACTAACGGTGTTGTTTTTAACAGCGAAACTTTCCGCTCAATTAAAGCAACTTACTTTCGCATCGCCCTCGATTTTGTTGAAACCTATTACAACGATGCGCGCATGAATGGCTTGAACTTTGATATCCACAACGAGGAAAAGGCCGTCGAGCTTTTTGCCAGAAACATCCTGGAAGCAGGACAAAGCTTTTTGGACAACCCGATGGAAAAACCCTTTGTACCCAGCTGGAACCGCGTTAGCAGTGCCGTACCGGATGTACTGACCCGAATTTATCAGGCGGTAGATGCGGATATGAAGGAATTTTCATCCTAAACCAGGGCCGGTTGATAGCAATGAAACTCAATCAATAGGCCCGCCACCGGCGCCTATTGATTTACCCAATAAACTGCCAGATAGAATTAGCATGACAGTATCCCTGCAGAACGAACTAAAATTTATTGTCGAAAGCCACCTTAACTTTATTTATGAAGATAGGGACAACACGGCTTTAATGCGCGAACTTATCGATATTATGGGCCTGAGTGAAGATTGCCAAAAACCGGCATTCCACGAGAGCCACTGGGATGAAAAAGACTCGTATTTGATCACCTACGGTGACTCGATTAAAGAGCACGGTAAAAAACCTTTGCAGAGCTTGCTGGAATTTTATCGAGGTGAACTGTCGCCCTTTATTAAAGGTATACACATACTGCCTTTTTTCCCCTATAGCTCTGACGACGGTTTTTCCGTTATTGATTATGTGCAGGTCAACGATAGTTTAGGCGAATGGGAAGATATCGAAGCCATCGCCAAAGAGTGCACACTGATGGGCGACTTAGTTGTCAATCATTGTTCCAGCCGAAGCCGTTGGTTTGATAATTTTAAACAGCGTAAACACCCGGGTCTCGATTACTTTTTTGAAGCCGACCCCGAAGACGATTTAAGCATGGTGGTTCGTCCGAGAACATCACCACTGCTGCGAGAAGTTGAAACGCTGGACGGGAAAAAACATGTCTGGTGCACATTTAGTCACGACCAGGTAGATTTAAATTTCTCCAACCCAAAGGTCTTGGCAGAAATTACTCGCATTATTAAATTTTATCTCGACAAGGGTATTTTGACCTTCAGGCTCGATGCCGTGGCATTTGTTTGGAAAGAAGTTGGCAATAGCAGTATCAACCACCCCAAAACCCATGAAATCGTGCGCCTGCTCCGCAGTTTAATTGAGCACCACAGCCCCAACGCCATTATTATTACCGAAACAAATATTCCGAATCACGAAAACTTAAGCTATTTTGGCAACGCCAACGAAGCTCACGCAGTTTATAACTTCAGCCTACCGCCGCTGATATTACACGCGATGGTAACGGGCAATAGCCAGCACTTAAAATACTGGCAAATGAGCATGCCACCAGCCCAGCTAGGGACTTTTTATTTTAACTTCCTTTCATCTCACGATGGTATTGGTTTACGGCCAGCTGAAGGCTTGCTCAACGAGGAAGATATAGGCACCGTCGTCAATGCCATGCAACAGTTTGGTGCTCGTATTAACTGGCGCAGTGCCGCCAACGGAGTAAGTAAACCCTACGAAATTAATATCACCTACTTCGATGCAATGGCCGGCACCAGTAAAGGCCCCGATCAGTGGCAAGTGCAACGTTTTATCTGCGCTCACGCAATTATGATGAGCCTGGAGGGCGTACCTGCCATTTATATTCAGAGCTTAATCGGTGGGCAAAACTGGTACGAAGGCGTTGAGCTAAGCGGACAAAATCGCGCCATAAACCGCTACAAATGGGACAGGCAGTTGCTCGGTGAAAAACTTAACGATAACAACAGCCACCACAGTAAAGTCTTTAACCAAATGAAAACTTTGCTCGAGCTTCGCTCGCGACAGAGTGCCTTCCACCCGAATGCAACACAATTTACCCTGCACCTGGGTGATCAAGTATTTGGTTTTTGGCGGCAAAGTCTCAAGCGAGATCAAAGCATCTTTTGCATCCACAATATCAGCGATGAAAAAATCAGCATTCCGTTGTCGAGCATAAACCTAATCAGCCTCGACTCGTGGACGGATCTGGTTAGCGGCACACGATACGACGACCTACATCAAGACCTTGAACTGGCCCCCTACGCTTTTGTTTGGCTGAGTAATAAAGTGGCTTAAAACAGCAGAGCTGGTTGAACGGTGGTGCCGCAGTTATATTTAAAAACTGCCGCACCACATATCACCTAGTGAAAGCGAAACTGTTGATTATGCCCGTTGTAACAGGCCCAATGCACATAATCTGCGCCGTTTTTCGTTGATTTACCGGCAACATCTAAACACTTATTGGCCTTGCGGCTTCTCAATTCAAACCAGGCGTCGCCTTTATCGACAATTTTCCAATGTTGATTTTGGTTACTGCTATTGCAAGACCACTGCTGAACTTTTGCGCCGTTGGCACTGCTGCCTGCGCTTAAGTCCATACACAAATTACTCACCCGGCTTTTAATCGTGTAATAACCACCACCGACACTGGTGAATTTAAAGGCCTGGTTCACATTGTTTTGATTGCAGGCCCACTGATGGTAGGTTGAGCCGTTTGTTCTTGCGCCGTAGGCAACATCCATACATTTTGCACTGTGGCGCATTTTTAGGTTAGTCCAGTCATTCGGTGGCAGTGTTGTGCCGCCACTGGGGCCACCATCGCCGCTTGCAACAGGCTTATAAGTTCGCACCCAATCAACATACATGCGATTTTTACTATTGTCGGCCAGGTCCGCATCACTTGCGACATTGCCCGCCCTCGAGCGCCATTCGTGATCCTCCATGTCGAGAATCATAAACATGCTCTGATTCATGTTGTAACGGCTTTTGTCGAGATAAGTGCGAGTGTAGTCTTTATCAAACATCTCGGCTTGAGCCCATGAACCATCCGGTGTTTTTTTACCGTCGATATAAAATGTCACGTCACTTGGACTTTTCCAGTAAGCGCCAAAACGGTGGTAGCCATCGCGCCAATAACCATTGCTTTGGTTGTGTGTTTGATCGTTGTAATCACTTTTGATGCTGTTATCACTGTTGCGGAAAAATACGTGGAAGTTGGTCGACATATTTTTTGCAAACCAACTGTCTCTGGCTCCGCCATAGACTTCGAGTATATCTATCTCGCGCTGATCGTTGTCGCTTAACAGCCAAAAATTCGAGCTCAACTCTAAGTTGCTAACTTTAATGCGCGCCTCCATAAAAATGGGATACGTGACTTTTGTTTTTGAGGTAATTACACCTGTGCCAACCCTGTCACTACCGTGGCGACTTGCCCGCAGCACCAAGGCGCCACCGGCTACATTACTGTGGTCTTTTTTCCAATAGGTGAGCCCTGGGCCCGTCCAATTATTAAAATAGCCATCCTTCCATTTACTGTGGAACGTGGCGTTTTTTCCACTGTAGTTAAAATCATCACTGTACTGGGGCTGCAGTTGCCAACGTTTGCCGTCACCGGCGTAAGCTGGAATCGCTACATTGTCCCAGTCGTAGGCGTTGACTAAAGCCGTGGGGCTAAAAGACAAAACTGACAGTGCCGTCAGGCACGCGAGGGAGTGCTTGTTCATGAGCCTATCCTTAATTTGATTTTTATCTTTATTATTCCGCCAGCCGTAAACAGCAGTGGCGGCTCCGTATTTGCGATAACAGCTCAATATCGCCACAGCAATAATGCATGCATACAGAGTGCTCAGACTTTAATCAAAGTGAAAAAATAGGCAAGCATTTAATGCAACAAAACAAATATTTGATGTTTAAATCAAAGAAAAAACCGATAGATGGTCGTGCCAACGACCCAGAATGTAGGATATTGCGCCCGCTTTAGTTTGTGCGGGCGGCTTACAACAATTAAAAAGATGAGCCGCGCTGCTCTAGAAAACTCAGTTCATCCGGGCTCGATTCACGGCCAAGCACAGCGTTGCGGTGGGGGTAGCGGCCAAAACGGTCAATAATTTCTTTGTGGCGCAACTCAAACTCCAGGTTACTCTCCATGCCAACCTGAGAAAAAAGGTGCACGGCATCTTTGTGTACCTGCTGGCTTTCGCTGTGCATATACGGCATGTAAATAAACGCGCGCTTTGCTACATCAAGCTGCATATCCGCCCCGACGTGCACGGCTTCTTGAGCCAACACCAGGGCGAGGTTGTCGTAGGCAAACGCTTCGGCTTTACCGCGAAAAATATTGCGCGAAAACTGATCGAGCAAAATAATTTCCGCCAGTCGACCCTCTGCAGTTGCACGCCAGCCGCTTAGTTCACCGCGGGCAGCCTTTTTATGCAGCTCTCCAAAACTGATTTCTATATCTCTATCAAAACTTTCGTCAGTGGCGAACCAAAGCGACGGATCGCTATCTTCAAACCAAAATTTAATAATGTCCTGATACATAAGCCTTACTTTATTTTTATTCATAGTTAGACAAACCGCAGCAAATACAAAGCACTGCCATTTATCATCTGTTCAGAAGGGAAATAAAACCGACGGCTTGGAGCAACAGCTGAAGCGCAGCTACTTGTCCCCCATTCCCTGGAGCCGCAGTCAAAACTCAGGCGTAAAAAAAGGGGCCTAAGCCCCTCTTATGCTACAACGTTTATTTCGCCGCTGCATTCTTTGCGCGTTTGCGCTCATTTTCTAACAGTAGTTTTTTGCGCAGACGGATGGATTCTGGCGTCACTTCCACCAATTCGTCGTCTTCAATAAACTCAAGCGCCTGCTCAAGGGTATGGCGAACAGGTGGTGTCAGCGTTAACGCCTCATCGGTACCAGAAGCGCGAACATTGGTCAGCTGCTTGCCTTTAGTTGGGTTAACCACCAGATCATTGGCGCGGCTGTGCAGACCGACAATCTGGCCTTCATACACTTCAACAGCGTGACCAAGGAAAAGGCGGCCGCGATCCTGCAGCGTGTACAGGGCGTAAGACAGGGTTTTGCCTTTCACCATTGAAACCAATACACCGTTCTGGCGCTTAGCTACATCACCACCTTTAACCGGACCGTAGTGATCAAAGATAGAAGTCATAATGCCCGAGCCGGAAGTTAAGGTCAGGAACAGACCACGGAAACCAATCAGGCCGCGCGAAGGCACGATAAACTCGAGGCGCACACGACCTTTGCCGTCTGGCTCCATATTCTTAAGCTCACCTTTACGCAGGCCGATTTCTTCCATAATCGAGCCCTGGTGCTGGTCTTCAACGTCGATCACAACAGACTCAAATGGCTCTTGAATCTCGCCGTCGATTTCGCGCTGAACAACTTCCGGGCGGCTAACGCCCATTTCAAAACCTTCGCGACGCATGGTTTCGATCAGTACAGACAAGTGCAGTTCACCGCGGCCGCTGACAATAAATTTATCCGCCGTATCACCTTGCTCTACACGCAAAGCAACGTTGTGGATCAGCTCCTGATCAAGGCGCTCTTTAATATTGCGCGAGGTGACAAATTTACCTTCTTTACCAGCGAACGGAGAGTCGTTCACCATAAAGGTCATGCTTACGGTCGGCTCATCAACACTCAGCGCAGGCAAAGCTTCAATGTTTTCGGGATCACATAGGGTGTCAGAGATGCTGAGCTTGTCGATACCGTTGATACAAACGATGTCACCGGCGGTGGCCAGCTCGGTGTCGATACGCTCAAGGCCGAGATAACCTTTAACGTTTAAGACCTTACCTTTACGCTCGCTGCCATCTGCGCTCTTAACAACAACTTGCTGGTTTGGCTTGAGAGTACCGCGGGTGATGCGGCCAACACCGATAACACCAACGTAAGAGTCGTAATCGAGGGCACTTACCTGCATCTGGAACGGTGCTTCGGGGTCTACTTGTGGCGCTGGGCACTGGTCAACAATCATCTGGTACAGAGGCGTCATATCGTCAGCCATGGCTTCCGGATCATCGCCAGCGATGCCGTTTAAGGCTGAAGCGTAGATCACAGGGAAGTCGAGCTGCTCTTCGGTCGCACCGAGGCTGTCAAACAGATCAAACACCTGGTCCATCACCCAGTCAGGGCGCGCGCCGGGGCGGTCAATTTTGTTGATAACAACAATTGGCTTCAGACCTTGCTCAAACGCTTTGGAGGTTACAAAGCGGGTCTGGGGCATGGGGCCGTCTACCGCGTCTACGAGCAAACATACGGAATCGACCATCGACAATACACGCTCTACTTCACCGCCGAAGTCGGCGTGGCCCGGGGTGTCGACGATGTTGATGCGATAGTCGTTCCACTGGATCGCAGTATTCTTGGCGAGAATGGTAATGCCGCGCTCTTTTTCCTGATCGTTGCTGTCCATGATGCGCTCGGCGCCTTCATCTTTGCGATCGAGGGTACCGCTCTGGCTTAGGAGTTTGTCGACGAGGGTGGTTTTACCGTGGTCAACGTGGGCGATAATGGCAATATTGCGTAGATTTTCAATCACAGGATGGGCCTCAAGGTCCGGCAGATACGTCAAAGGGCGCGCATTATAGCCGAGCAGTGATTAAAAAGTACGCTTTTTTGAGAGTGTTCAATGAAAGTTATTAAACTTGTCGAGCACGTAGAAAAACTGGCGTGCCAACTGCGCGAAGACCGAGCGGCCCTAAGCCGTATCTGTCAGCATTCACTAGCGAATTTCAAAACCACCGGCGGGCTTTTCAAGCTCGTCGACATCGCGCGCCGACAGCTCATCGACCCGAGCGCTCTCTGGCCCTCTGCGCAGCCACGCCTCAAACGCTTCGAGCCGCGGCTCGGTGGCACTGGCCTCAACTTCGACATCGCCGGTACTGAGGTTGCGCACCCAGCCGCAGATACAGTATTCATTGGCCTTTTGTTGCGTGCTTGCGCGAAAAAATACACCCTGTACTTTCCCTTGAATCAAATAACGACGTGTTGGCATAGTGAGGTGCTCGCAGCTTTGGCTTTCAAGACAAAAGCCGACCGTGTGAATTTGTGGTAACAGACTTTAGTGTAGACAGGCCCTAACGCTTATGGACAGTTCAAACTACGGCAGTTATATGCTCGCCTGCCTCGCCATGGCCGCTCTGCTTTGGCTTTATATTCAGTACATGAAAAAACAGAGCAAAGCCAGAAAACACAAGCTCAAAAAGCTCCAGCAGCAACTAAAAAACAGGCAAAAACAACAGCGAGAATAAACAGACAAGGGCGTGCAGGAAAAGCAAAACTGCCCAAATGCTAATTTCAGTATAGAATCGAGCCCAACCCAAAGCGCTAAAGGTTGATGCATGCTGGAATTTCAACAACAAGATACAAGTGAAGCAAGGCTCTTTATTGAAGATACCGATGCCACCTTGCCCGAAACCCTCAACCCCAAAACGCGCTACGCCTTTTTCAGCACCATTGCGACGGGCGGTAAATCGCTAATTAAGAGCTGCAGGGATCTGCACCTGCGCCGAACCGTTTGCTACAAAACCCTGCGCCCCGAGCTCAAAGACAACCTTATTGAGAATAAACGCCTATTGCGCGAAGCTCGCATCAGCGCACTGCTGCAGCACCCGAACACGGTACCGACCTATGAGCTCGGCCGCGATGCGCGCGGCAATCTCTATTTCACGATGAAGCTTATCCACGGCTATACCCTGCGCGAAGTATTAAACTACCGCGAGCGCTACGACCTTAGCCAACTTATGGATGTCATCATGCAAGTCGCTCGCGCGCTAGCCTATGCGCACTCTCGCGGCGTTCTGCACCGAGATATCAAACCCGATAACATTTTGATAGGCCCCTACGGAGAGATTCTCTTGCTCGACTGGGGCCTGGCCAAGGTCTGGCACAAAGATGCCGCGCTCAGCGAAGATGAGCAAGCCATCGACGAAGCCGACGCCGAACAGGGCATGACCGGTCAGGGCAAACTGCAGGGCACAGTAATGTATATGTCTCCCGAGCAGATCGACCGCGACCCAGGCATCAGCTTTCAAAGTGATATCTACAGCCTCGGCGCCGTACTCTATGAAACTTTGACCGGAACCACCCCGTTTCAAGGTGAAATTGTGCAGACTCTACTGCAGCAAGTTCGCGACGAACTGCCGGCTGATCCGCGCACAGTGAGCAAGGCCCGCCTTCCCGACAACCTCGCCGAGCTGTGCATGCGCTGCCTGCAAAAAGACGCGCAAAACAGGCCCAGATCGGCCGATGAGCTGGTTCGCTCACTGCAAAGTGGCTGGTAATAACAAGCGCAAACTACGACATACATGGCTGATATAGACCTACAACAACTGCACAACTTAGAAAGCGACTCGCGCGCCGACGGCAAACACTGGCTCAGCGCCGGCCTGACTCATATCGGCCGGGTTCGCCCCGTCAATGAAGATGCATTTTTACAAGCCGACAGCTTGCGCCTTTGGGTTATTGCCGACGGTATGGGCGGCCACAGCCGCGGCGACTACGCCAGCAAAGCCGTTATCAAAACCTTTGAGCAGTTTTGCTGGCAGGACAGGCTCGCCGCGAGTGTTAAACAGCTCGAGCAACAACTTGCGGCCTGCAATGAACAGTGCCGCACCGCATTTCGCGGCAAACGCATAGGCAGCACCGTCGCTGCACTGTTTGTCTACGGTCACCACTGTTTTTTCCTGTGGGCAGGCGACAGTCGCATTTATCGCTTGAGGCAAGGTCAGCTGCAGCAGATGACAGAGGACCACAGCCTTGCCCAAGAAAAGTGCGCGCGCGGCGAATTGACGCCAGAACAGGCCGCAATTCACCCATCGGCGAATGTGCTGACACGCGCCGTCGGGGTGCACAGCACATTGCAGCTCGACCTGCGCCACGCAGCGTTTGAGCCCGGCGATCGCTATCTAATATGCAGCGACGGGCTCTACAATGGGGTATCCATTGCCGACATGCACACTCGCCTCGCACTGGGCAGTGTCGATGACGCCGCTGCCAGTTTATTAGACCGAGCACTCGACAACGGCGGCCGGGATAATATCAGCGTTATTGTGGTCGATACGGAGCAGGGTTAAGCCAGCCAACAAGCACACCAAAATGAAGCACAAAAACCCGATACGCACCAATATTGAGCACCACTTTCGCTTATTATTTCCTTGCTGCTCTGCAGACAGCGTCAGCAGCTTATATGTCGCTCGCCCGCAGAGCAGACTATGTGCGCCCTTTAAGGGCGCTGGCCAAAGTGTGAGCGCCACTTTAGAATAGTTGGAACAATAATTGCCATGAAGATCCCATTAACGACAAGGCACGACCTCGTCAATCAATAAAACCCATTGGAGTGAAACTCAAGATGAAATCTAAGTTGGAATACATCTGGCTTGACGGCTACCACCCAACTCAAAGCCTGCGCAGCAAAACTATGGTTCGTAACGACTTCGGCGGTACTCTCGAAGAGTGTCCTATGTGGTCTTTCGACGGCAGCTCTACCGAGCAAGCCGACGGCAGCGACTCTGACTGCCTGCTGAAGCCTGTTGCCATCATCCCTGATCCAGATCGCGCCAACGCTTACCTGGTAATGACCGAAGTACTGAACGCCGACGGTTCTGCTCACGCCTCTAACGGCCGTGCAACCATCGACGAGTCTGACGACGACGACGATTTCTGGTTCGGTTTTGAGCAAGAATACTTCCTGTGGGACACCACTACTAACCGTCCTCCCGGCTTCCCTGCTGGCGGTTTCCCTGACCCACAAGGTCCTTACTACTGTTCAGTAGGTGGCAAAAACGCTTTCGGTCGTGAAATCATCGAAGAGCACCTGGACCTGTGTCTGGAAGCTGGCCTGAACGTTGAAGGTATCAACGCTGAAGTTGCTGCCGGTCAGTGGGAATTCCAAATCTTCGCCAAAGGCGCCAAGCGCTCTGGTGACGAAATCTGGCTGGGCCGTTACCTGCTCGAGCGCACTGCAGAGAAATACGGTTACGCGATTGAGTGGCATCCTAAGCCTCTCGGCGACACTGACTGGAACGGTTCTGGTATGCACGCTAACTTCTCTAACGGCGCAATGCGTGACCTGGGCGACGAAGCTGTATTCACCAAGATCTGTGAAGAGTTCGGTAAAAACATCGAGCGTCACATCAGCGTTTACGGTGCAGACAACCACCAGCGTCTGACTGGTAAGCACGAAACTCAAGCCATCGACGAGTTCAGCTACGGTGTATCTGACCGCGGCGCATCTATCCGTATCCCTGTTGGCACTGTTGAAGATGGCTGGAAAGGCCGTCTGGAAGACCGTCGTCCTGCTTCTAACGCGGATCCCTACAAGGTTGCTGCTGCAATCGTTAAAACTACTAAAGAAGCTATGGCTAAATAAGCTAAGCGACTTAAGTTGTTTTATGAAAAGCCGGGCATTGCCCGGCTTTTTTATGAACTTAACAACAGAGCTAAGTGCACTTACAAATAACAATAAAAACTGCTGACATCGACAAATTTATGAAGCTCCGCCAGCTCTTTATCATTTTTCCCCTAACGCTCTTAACTCTTCCCGCAGCAGCCAGCCCGGCGTTTGATCGCTACTGGGTAGAAGCTGGGCTCTCCTACAACGGCGGTTCCGCCCACATTAAAATCGCTGACGGCACTCGAGGCTGGAGACTTGGATACAGCCATATTGAAGAACACACATGTTTTTTCTGCAACGAAACCTATATGGATAAAGTCACAGAAGAAATCCTGGATCCAAAGGTAGATATTATTAGCGTTAGCAGGCTGTGGAGCTATAGCAATCGCTGGATGAATACAGACGCCGGTATCGGCCTTGGCCTGATGCAAGGCGACTGGAGCCTTGACTGTCAAAAAACATCTAACGCAGATAGCGAGTTATTTGGCGATCACAGCAATTATTACTGCAATCATAACGAAGGCACGATGCTGGGCATTCCACTGAACGGCTCTATCAGTTTCGGAAAATACCTTGGTGCAGGAATAAACGCTGACTACTTCCTCGCCCAAGACGGCCAGTCGCGACTCTTAGTGACCTTTAGTCTAGCGCTGGGGAAATTTACCCGCTGATATCGCAGCGCGCTTACTGTGGCCACTCAATAAACTTATCGCCGCCTTTACGTATTGCCTGGCCTTTGGGCGCATCGCTTTTTTCAAGGTACTCAAGCTTGTCAATGTTGCCGTCACCGGCATCAACAAAACAGACAACGTAAACCTGGGCAACACGCCCGCCATCGGCGACAACATCGGCCTCAAGAAAAATCTTGTACAAAAAACTATTGTGATCGTAGCGCGAGCTGTGGCTGTCGACAAAATAGGTCTTTAAACGCCCGGAGAACTCATCTTCAACTGTTTGCTCACAGGCCATATTAGCGTCGGTAAAGGTAATATTTTTATGGCCGGTATCGCGCTCGGCGCCAAAATTTAATTTAAGCGCACCGGTAAATACCAGGGTCAATACGCTCGACGACACCATCAAAATAGCGGCGACAATAACAACGATGCTCTGCTGCTTGCGTGTTAAACCCATAGTTAATCCGTATTTTTTACTTATCGTGTTTATATACAGCAAGCTTCGCAAAACCCTGTTCTTGTAAATGAGCAGCGTGCAATTGGCTCATCACCCCCTTGTCACAGTAAAGCGCGTAAGCCTGGTTTTTATCGAGCTCGTGAATGCGGCTATTTAAACTGTAAAACGGCATTAGTTTTAGCTGTTTCACCGCCAGCGGTTTTTGCTCTACTTCATCGGGGTGGCGAATATCGAGCACAATATAGTCTTGCTCATCGCCCTCGCCGACCAACGGAAGTTCGCCTGACTCCGGGCTTATATCGTTCATCACCTCGTCAATACTCTGCGCGCGACTATTGGCAATAGCGCTTTCGAGTACGGAAAAATCAAGCTGGGCTTCTTCAGCCAGCAATTTGTGCATTTTTACACTCGACGAAGGTTTGACCGATATAACTCCGCAGTATTCCGGAATCGCCGCACTGAACTCTTCCGTGCCTATTTTTCGGCTGAGATCAATAATCTCGGGCTTATCCATGCAAATTAACGGCCGCAGAATTAACTTGTCGGTAACCTTTTCAATCGCCGCTAAGTTGTGCAGGGTTTGCGAGCTAACCTGAGAAATCGCCTCGCCAGTGACAATGGCATTCACTTTTGCCCGCTCGGCAACCTGGCTTGCGGCGCGGTACATCATGCGCTTTAAAACCACGCCCATATTCGCCGGGCCGACATGCTCTAAAATCTGCGCAACAACAGTTTCAAAAGGCACACTGATAAACTTCACCCGGTGCGAAGAGCCGAATTTGTTCCACAGGTAAAACGCAACTTCCTTAACTGCAAGCTCGTGTTCACGGCCGCCGAGATTAAAAAAACAAAAATGTGTTTTCATGCCCCGGCGCATCAACATATACGAAGCAACCGTCGAATCAAAACCACCACTTACCAAAGACAAAACATCTTCATCTTGAGTGCCCAGAGGAAAACCTCCAAGCCCCTCCGTGCGCTGCTCTACAATGTAGAGCTCGTCGTCTTTGATCTCCAGCGCCACGGTCACATCCGGGTCTTTTAAACGCACTCCGGCAGCAGTTGTATGCTGATTTAAACCGCCGCCGACATAGCGCTCGATATCGATGCTTTTCCAGTCGTGCTGACCGCTGCGTTTAACTCTGACGCAAAAGGTGCGGCCATCGAGTTTGTCTTGCCAGTAGTCGTAAGTCAGCTGATATATATCGTCGAGGCTTGCAAACTTGTGGGCACTGACCCGGGTGAAATGGGCAATGCCCGGCGTGCACGCCAACATCGCGCTGAGCTGCGCATCCAAGTGCTCACCCGCGCCTTTACTGCGCACGATGATGCGATCCCAATCGAGCACAACTGAAGCCTTTTCATCGATGCGCCGCGCAAGGATGCGCAGATTGTCGGTGAGCTTTTTACACCAGCGCTTGCGCACAGGCTTGCTCTTAATCATGATCTCGGGAAAAAGGCGAACGATATATTGCATAAAACTTACAGTGAAGATGGGGCTAGCTGGAGCCGGCTATAGTACCTAAGTTAAAAAGCCATGCGTAGTTTTAAACAAGCTTAAACAGCGCTCAATTCAGAAAGCAGCACCCACACTCGCCCGGCGCCGTTGCTAGCGGGCCCATCGCGGCAGACTATTAGGCTAAGAACCAAGCGCGCCAGCCCAAAGCCAATGCCCTACTGCAGACAGTTATTGAGCGTGATTTGATGCAGCATCAAAGCTGCGCCACTTGGCGCCTGAATGAGTTAACAGCATCCGGGCTTTGCTTTACCATTGCACGCAGCTAAAACGCTGCTAAAACAAAGCTATAAAACGCATAGCGCCACAACTTCACCAATCTTGGCTAGAACCTAGCTGGAGGAACTGCACCAATGTCTGAGAACACTCTCACCCTGATCAAAGAGAGCGAAGCCCGCTGGGTCGACCTGCGCTTCACCGACACCAAAGGTAAAGAACAACACGTCAGCATCCCCACTTCTGAAGTGGATGAGGACTTCTTTGAAGAAGGCAAAATGTTTGACGGCTCTTCAATTGCCGGCTGGAAAGGCATTAACGAATCCGACATGATTTTAATGCCGGACGACAGCGCCTCCGTGCTCGACCCGTTCACCGATGAACCGACAGTGATTGTGCGCTGCAACATTGTAGAGCCTTCGACCGGCCAGGGTTACGAACGCGACCCGCGCTCTATCGCTGCGCGCGCAGAGGAATACCTGAAATCAACCGGCCTCGGTGACGCTGCGTTTTTTGGCCCGGAGCCCGAGTTTTTTGTCTTTGACGATGTAAAGTGGGGCTCAGATATGGGCGGCGCTTTTTACAAGATTTCCTCTGAAGAAGCGGCTTGGTCTTCTGAGCACAGTTTTGACGACGGCAATATGGGCCACCGCCCGGGCGTCAAAGGCGGTTATTTCCCGGTACCACCGGTCGACAGCCTGCAAGATATTCGCGGCGCCATGTGTGCGGCAATGGAAGAAATGGGCCTTGAGATTGAGGTTCACCACCACGAAGTGGGCACTGCCGGCCAGTGTGAAATCGGCGTTGGTGCCAACACCCTGGTTAAAAAAGCCGACGAAGTGCAAATCCTTAAGTACTGCGTGCACAATGTCGCTCACGCCTACGGCAAAACCGCGACATTTATGCCCAAACCCATAGTCGGTGACAACGGTTCAGGCATGCACGTACACCAGAGTTTTGTAAAAGACGGTGTCAACCAATTTGCCGGCGACGCTTACGCGGGCCTCAGCGAAACCGCGCTGTTTTATATCGGCGGTATTATCAAACACGCCAAAGCGTTAAACGCGTTCTGCAACGCCTCGACAAACTCTTACAAGCGCCTGGTTCCGGGGTTTGAAGCGCCGGTTATTCTGGCCTATTCCGCTCGCAACCGCTCGGCCTCTATCCGCATCCCTTATGTAACGGCCCCCAAAGGCAAGCGCATTGAAACTCGCTTCCCAGACCCAACCGCCAACCCCTACCTGGCCTTTGCGGCACTGCTAATGGCCGGCCTCGACGGTGTTAAAAACAAAATACACCCCGGCGATTCCGCCGATAAAGATCTCTACGATCTGCCCGCAGAAGAGTTGGCTGAATACCCGACCGTTTGCGCCTCACTTGAAGAAGCTCTGGAAGCACTCGATGCTGATCGAGACTTCCTCACCGCCGGCGGTGTATTTACCGACGACGCCATCGACGCTTACATCGCACTTAAAGCCGAAGAAGTAGAACGCTTAAATATGACCACACACCCAATTGAACTGGATATGTATTACAGCGTTTAATTTTGTTCAAAACTAACTGAGCAAGGTGCGATAGTAACCGTGCAAGCTTGCTCAGTTGGTTTTGGCCCCCTGCAAAAAGGGCATAGCTAGACTTCTTCTTAGGGTGCCCGTCAATCCATGCCCTGGGGCTTATTTCTGAGGCTTAGCTGCCGGGGCTTAGTTCTGAGGCTTAGCTGCCTATATCTGCATTGGCAAAGCAATTCAGAGCCTGTTTTACCCTTTCACTTAAGGCTCAAAAACGGCAACTTAAGCTTTGTTGCTATCGACATGACCAAGCTCCCGCTCCGGCGCAATAACGTCGCGCACACAGCGCTTGAGCTGCTTCACATCGGGAAAACCACCGTCTCTTTTTCTGTCCCAAACCAGCTCGCCATTGGCGTATATCTGAAATATGCCGCCCGTACCCGGCCTCAAGCTGAGCTCTTCTATCTCTTCAGCAAAGGTCGTGAGCAGCTCCTGGGCCATCCATGAACTGCGCAATAACCACTGACACAAGCGGCAATAATGTATTTCAACTTTGTTGCTCATTGATTGTTCAACCCCGGTAACAGTTAAAAACGGCAATAGGATATTTTAATAGCTGCGCTCGACAAATGATTCTGCGGCATCGACAATAACTAAAACAGCCACTGCTAACCCACCACGTTTACGGATTAACGATGCTCAAGTTGCTTATGCCTTTCGCGTTTTTTTCTGCACTGACTGCCCAGGCTCAGATCTACGAAACCACCGATGCCGACGGTAAAAAGCGCTTCAGCGACACAGCAAGTGAAGACAGCCAGAGTATTAACTTACCGCAAACAAACACCGCAAAATCCATCGACGTTCCCTCGCCTCAGCCGAGCACTAGCGACCCGATTCAAGCCGAGCCGCTAACGGTAAAAATTACCTCGCCGAGCGATGGCCAGAGCATAGGCCCAAAGACCAACCACCTGGTATTTGAATGGACAAGCAACGTCGACGCAAAGTTAATCTCGCGCGTGCAACTGTGGATGGATCACGAGGTTGTCGGCGATTTTGCCTACGGCAGCCAGGTCGGCCTCGCGCTGCGCTTACCTCATCGCGGCGAGCACAGTTTCCATATTCACCTGCTCGATAAAGATCGACGCACCATCGCCCAAAGCCCCAATGTGCGCCTGCACATTATCCGGCCCAGCGGCAGCGGGCTCCGACCCGTTCAGTTACCGCAATAAATAGCACAATCTTGGTGCAGCCCGGCTATCAAGGCCCGAAAAATTGAACTATGATGGGGCTAGCCGTTAACGTCAGGGCTTAGCTGCTGCGCTTAAAACACTCTATAAGCGCTTTCTGAGTTTCGAAATTTTTAGATTAAGCTGCTGTTTTTTAAATACTTTATTGATAAGTATCGCTATTCGCACCGTTGCCGCGCGCGCACTCTGCTCAATTTAGATGCAGCGCCCAATATTGGTTTGGTTCTTGCAAAACCCGCTTCACACATTGGTGCACTTATATGCTGACAACACATTTCGACAAAGTTCTGGACAACCTACTGACCGCCATCGTTGTACTCGATGCCGATCTCGGTATTTTGTATATGAACGCTGCCGCAGAAAACATGCTGCGCATCAGTGGTCAGCACACTCAGGGCACCAATTTTGGCGACTATTTTGCCGAGGGCGACGACACGCCCTACAGCATCAAAGATGCGCTGTCGCGCGGGGTGAACTTTACCAAGCGCCGCGCGCGCTGGCAGCTGGCCAACGCCCGCGAGATGACGGTCGACTACAGCGTCACCCCCGATCAGGATGAAAATCACGTGGTACTTGAAGCCCAGGCTCTCGATCGCCTGTTGCGCATCAGCCGTGACGAAGCCTGGATAGCCTCACAGGAGACAACCAACAATATGGTTCGCTCCATGGCTCACGAAATCAAAAACCCGCTCGGCGGCATACGCGGCGCGGCGCAACTACTTTCGCGTGAACTCGAAGGCCACGAGCTCGACGAATTTACCAAAATTATCATCGACGAAACCGACAGGCTTCGGCGCCTGACCGACCGCATGCTCGGCCCCAACAAACCCGTGCACCACCGCCCGGTCAATATTCACGAAGTGCTTGAGCACGTATCTTCAGTCACCAATTTAAATCTGCCCGACAGCATTCGACTGAACAAAGATTACGACCCGAGCATACCCGACCTGCTCGGCGATAAAGAGCAGCTGATTCAAGCCACACTCAACATCGTTAACAACGCTGTTCAGGCCCTTGAAGAAAACAAAATTGATCACGCCAGTGTCACCCTAAAAACTCGCATACGCCGCCGCTTTACCATAGGCCGAAAAAATCACCGGCTGATTGCCGAAGTCAGCATTATCGACAACGGCCCGGGCATTCCACCCGAGCTGGTTGAAGATATTTTTTTCCCGATGATTACCGGCCGCGCGGAAGGTACGGGCTTGGGCCTGGCGATTTCACAAAATTTAATCACCCGCCACGAGGGTTTGATCGAAGTATCGAGCATACCCGGCAACACAGAATTTAAAATGTATTTACCTTTGGGAACTGCAAATGCGTAAGGCCAACAAAGTCTGGATCATAGATGACGACAGATCGATTCGCTGGGTACTGGAAAAAGCCCTACAACAAAGCAGCATAGATATCGAGAGTTTTGACTCCGGTGATGCCGCCTTGCGCCAACTCGGCAGCAGCCGCCCCGATGCCATTATCAGCGACGTGCGCATGCCCGGCACCGACGGTATGAGCATGCTCAGCAAAGTGCACGAAAATTACCCGGATATGCCGATCATTATTATGACGGCCCACAGCGACCTCGACAGCGCCGTCAATGCGTACCAGGGCGGCGCGTTTGAATACCTGCCCAAACCCTTTGATGTCGATGAAGCAGTAGCTGTAACCCAGCGTGCCCTCGCTCACGCCGACGAGCAAAGCAGCGAACTCAGCGAAGCGCCGGAGGCTGAGAATGCCGAAATTATCGGCGAGGCGCCGGCCATGCAGGAGGTGTTTCGCGCAATTGGCCGCTTGAGCCAGAGTAATATCACCGTATTAATCAACGGTGAAAGCGGCACCGGTAAAGAACTGGTTGCCCGCGCCCTGCACAATCACAGCCCGCGCAAAGACGGCCCATTTATCGCCCTGAATATGGCCGCCATTCCACAGGAGTTAATTGAAAGCGAACTCTTTGGCCACGAAAAAGGTGCCTTCACCGGAGCCGGAGGCCAGCGCATCGGCCGTTTCCAACAGAGTGATGGCGGTACACTATTTCTCGACGAGATCGGTGATATGCCCGCCGAGACTCAAACGCGCCTTTTGCGTGTTTTAGCCGATGGCGAGTTTTATCGTGTTGGCGGCCACACGCCAATTAAAGTAGATGTGCGTATTATTGCCGCCACCCACCAGGACCTCGAAGGCCTGGTCGAGAAAAACTTATTCCGCGAAGATTTATTTCACCGCCTAAATGTTATTCGCATTCATCTGCCCAAGCTCGCCGATAGACGCGAAGATATTCCGCGCCTGGCCCAACACTTTTTACACAAAGCAGCCTCTGAGCTCGGTGTTGAACCTAAAATCTTAACCCCGGAAAGCGAAGAATATTTGGCCGGCCTCGCATGGCCGGGCAATGTGCGCCAACTAGAAAATACCTGCCGTTGGATTACCGTTATGGCCTCTGGCCGCGAGGTACATATTCAGGATCTGCCACCGGAACTTAAAGTCAGCAAAAGTGTGGAAGCGCCCGCCGGCGACTGGGATAAAGCCCTGCGCCACTGGGCCGACCAAGCGCTCGGCCGTGGTGAGAGCGATATTTTAAGTGAAGCGGTGCCCACGTTTGAAAAAGCCTTAATTGAAACGGCTCTCAAGCACACTGCCGGGCGCAAACGCGATGCCGCCAATTTATTAGGCTGGGGCCGAAATACATTGACCAGGAAACTTAAAGAGCTCGGCATGAGCTCAGCGGATGAGGATTAAGCAAACTAATTTTAGCAACGCTTAACCGTACTTATTCAATAAAAACCCACAAAAAAGTCACAATAATATGCTTAGCGATCACTACAGGAGTGATCGCTAAGCTCTGTCTATTTAAAAATAGAAGCGCACCATAAACTTCGACTGCGTATCGGTCCGCTCTTCATATAAGCGACTGTCAAAATCAATTGAGTCATCTAAGCGCCTATAGCTCACACTCGCCTCACCGGCAAACGAAAGGCGCGGAATCAAATAATACTCAAGCGATACAGCCGGCGTAACTTCATAACCGTCACCGTCTTCTGATGTTTCAACATAACCGACACGAGCGCCGTAAACAAAATTAAAATTTTGTTCCAGTTCTTTTTTACCAAAAAGCCCAGCACCCACTGTTAAGTGCCTGTGGTCCGCGCTGCGGTAATCGTCTTCTTCATTGCCCACGGTATAACGCAGGTAGGGCTCAATGCGCAAAGACGGATTTACTTCAATCGGGATAAATATTTGGTTGGTGCGATCAACACTCACACCAATGCCAACTTCAGCGGCCATTGTGGAAGACAACATGCCTGGCGAAACAACAGCCAAAGCAACAACCATAAGTTTTTTCATACTACATCCTTTGTTGTCGAGATTAACGCCCATCGTCAACCTCACTATGGTTTAAAACAGCAGAACCTACGACTGCAAACCATTCAACTGGATGCTACTTACTTTATTTAGTTACAAATGTAATTATATCGTTTATTACGTTACATTTTTCCTGCTTAGAGGGTGCCGGCATATAACCTACCAGTTGCGGCCAAAAAAACCTGCCTTTAATAGTAGATAAAATACTCAATTCAAATTCTTCTGCACTTTTGCCAGCTAAAAACCCATCGGCAATTTGCTTTTCCAGCCAACGCCTAAGTGCAGCTTCAGGCTTATTTAACCTGGCTTGCACCTCGGTCATATCAACATCCTTATTTAAAGTTGCAGCTAATACTACACGACTTAAACGTATCATTTGTTCCGAGCACAAAATATCTATTTGTTGGCGTATTAATGCCGCCAATTGAGATTTTTCATCAAGATCTTCTAAATTCAGCTCGTTTTCATTTGCAAACAAGATCATCATTAAATCTACGATATGGAAAAAAAGGTGCTCTTTATTAGAGAAATGCTTATACACGGTACGCTTACTGGCACCTGCTCTATCGGCAATATCATCCATGCGAGTGCGGGCAAAACCCTGCTCCGAAAACAACTCAATTGCCGCCTCAACAATAGCCTGCTTTTTTTGTTCACTTAATTTCATGCGGCTTTACCTAAGGCAGGCTTTAAGATCACAATATCGCGTACTATCGACTCACTCATTCGGTGCGCTGCGCTAAAACTTAAAGCTTGCCAACCCGCAGCTTCAAATACATCAATCAAAGCTTTTCGTTTTGGATTAAGTTTATTAAAAGCTAAAACAAGAACACCATCGTTTTTTATGCAGTGCAACCAAGCACTGGCGCAAGTTTCAAGTACAGCGAGTGGATTGCGGCTGCTTTCAGCCGCCATATGCTGTACGCCATAGGGCAGATCACTGAGCAAAATATCGAACTTTTCGTTTTTTAATAATTCCGGCGCGTTGCGCGCATCGCCGATAAGCAATTGCATGCGTTGTTGTTCGGCAGAAAATTCCAAAAAACTACCTTCGCCACCGCGCTTGCGTTTGCCAATGCAGCCCTCGTTGAGCTGGTGTTTTTGCCGGTGTATTTTGCACCATTTTTTTATATTGCGGCGCACATCCTCAAGCGCCTTGTTGTCTTGCTCTATGCCCCGAGCTTGCAGGCCATAGCGCATAGCCCACAGCAAACTTGTAGCGCGGCCACACATCGGGTCGAGCAGCTTTATTTTGTCGCCCGGCGAGCGCTGTAGTTCAGCCAGAGCCAAATTAATTAACAGCTGGGTTAAGCGCTCATTGGTTTTACCTTTAAATTTGCTGCCAAAGACAAAGTCCTCGTGCAGCGCATAACTGTGCTCAAGAGCAAGTGGCCGAAACAGGTCGCCGTCTCTGTCGTAGAGCCCTTGGGCAAAACTCAAGCGCTGTAACAAGTTAAGAGGCAGTGACGCCGTCTTTGCTGTGCTAAAGAAATTCAGATCGCCGTAGCTAAGCAGTTCAAACTCTGCCTCCGGCACGATCTGTTCGATTTCGGCCCTCGCCACTTCGCGGTAGTCCGCAAAGTAGGCAGAGCGCGCTTCGGGTGAAATCTGTATCGCAATATCGGTCATGGAGCTCTTCCCCTATTCAATGACGGCAATAATACACTGGCGGGTTTACTTTTCCAAAAACACATGTAAACTTTCGAGTGTACTTTTTGGGGAAAGTCTATGAACAAGCTAATGCTGCGCGGCGCCCTCTGCCTGGGCCTCGCCATTGCAACAGTCGGTACAGGAGCCTATATGACTAGCGAAAAACTCGGCAGCCACAGCCACGACAGCGGCACAGCGCTCGAACGCATCCAGAACAGCCCCCAGTATCACAGCGGTCGCTTTCACAATAAAAAACAACCGGCCATGGCCGGCTTGTTCGAGGCAAGCTGGCAGTGGTTAAAACAAAGCCAGATAGATAAAAAACCCGCGGGCCAAGTGCCGCTAGAAACAATAAGCACAGAAGATCTCAGCGCACTTAACAAAAATGAAGATGTGCTCTATCGCCTCGGCCATTCAAGCATCCTGCTTCAGCTAGATGGCAAACTGTGGCTGACGGACCCGGTATTCTCAGAGCGCGCCTCGCCTTTTAGCTTTATGGGCCCCAAACGCTTTCACCCGAGCCCGCTGAGCATTGACAGCCTGCCCGCAATTGAAGGGGTTATCCTCTCTCACAACCACTACGATCATATGGATAAACACAGCATTAAAGCGCTGATTGGCAAAGTGAAGCACTTTTACGTTCCGCTGGGCCTCGGCGCCGACCTACAGGCTTGGGGTGTAGATAAACAGCGCATTAGCGAACTGGATTGGTGGCAGAGCGTCGAAGCTGGCAGCGTCAGGCTTACCGCCACACCGAGCCAGCACTTTAGCGGCCGCAGCTTAAGCGACAGAGACAAAAGCTTGTGGGCCAGCTGGGTGATACAAAGCCAACACAGCAAAATATTTTTCAGCGGTGACAGCGGCTACTTCGACGGCTTTAAAGAAATAGGCGAGCGCCTTGGGCCCTTTGATATCAGCTTAATGGAGAACGGCGCCTACAACGAGCTGTGGCAAGGCGTGCATATGATGCCCGAAGAGAGTGTGCAGGCTCATATTGATGTCCGCGCCCAGCGGCTGCTGCCAATACACAACGGCACCTTTGATTTAGCCATGCACGCCTGGTACGAGCCTTTTGAGCGCTTGTTGCAATCGGCAGCCCAACACGGGGTCGAAGTGCTGAGCCCAGCGATGGGCCAAAAAATCAGCATCAAAAACTCCGAAGCTAAAGACACAGCCCGCTGGTGGCGCGCGCTAATACAAGAGGGCCAGGGAAAACAAGCGAAAGCAGCCCCCGCCAGCACGCACACCGATACAAACCCAAGCGCGACAGCAGCCCGTGCCATTAGCGCCAAATAAGCGCCGCAACTCGTCCCAATTTAGTTTTATCCCGCTGCGGTAAAATATGGGTTTCGCTGCGGCCAGTTGATAACAATGCTGGCACTAACGAGCGCTGAAATTTACCGTGTACGAGCCTAAACCCTGGTAAGTAATTTGTGTATCGCAGTCAAAATCCAATTCGACAATGCCGCAAAAGGAGCCGGTGATAAACGCCTGCCCTTTGCTAAAGCTCTGACCGCGGGCGCTCATAAAATTAATCATCCACAGCAGCGGCGCAAAAGCATCAACATTTGGGTGCTTGCCATCGAAGTGTTGCTTTTTACCCGCTTGAGCAATCTCAATGTTTAGCGCAGAGCAGGATCTGGCCTTGTCCAAATCAACCTCAGGGCCGAGGTAAATACCCTGATTAAATAGGCCGTCGGCAAGCTTTTCGGGGAATGCGAGCTCAGCTGCATGCTGCCAGCGGTCCTGCATGAGCTCCAGCGCCATATGTGCACGGTCAAACGCTGCGCGAATTTCATCGTCGCTGCGCGCCTTGTTTTGTGCGGGCAGGTCGCGGCCCAAAACAAAGGCAATTTCAGGCTCTACCCGCGCCTTGCCACCATCTGGCATCAGTACACAGCCATCGCCCCGGCACATTGTCCCGGCAAAAATCGGCGCTACCACTACCGCATCGTCCGCCGGTGGCAAGAGGCACTTCCAGGCAGCAACACCATCTTGGCGCTGTTTTATCATCTGCGCTTGCACGGCCAGCGCATCGTCGAGGCTGACCGCTCTCAATTCAGGGGCAAGGCGCGCCTGTTTGTTTTCAGCTGTGCGGGCAGCGAGTGCGCTTTGTGCAATGCGGTGGTAATCAAGGCTCATTATTTCTCCATAATTTGGTGATGATTCGGCGTTAGTTCGATGATCGTTCGATGCTTGTGGCATCGACTTCAGCACTATAAAACATAAGCAGCGCCAAAAGCTTACAAGTAGATCAGAACAATTCAAAGCTTGCGGCCTTAACTGTATCTATATACAGTTTTAGCCATGCAACAAAAAATCATTCACATAGACGCCGACTGCTTTTACGCAGCTGTCGAAATGCGAGAGCAGCCGCAGCTGCGCGGCCGGCCCATGGCGGTGGGAGGCAGCTCCGAACGGCGCGGCGTGCTCACGACATGCAACTACGAAGCCCGGCGCTTTGGCCTTCGCTCGGCCATGAGCAGTGCCCAAGCACTCAAGCTTTGCCCGCAGCTATTGATCTTGCCGATACGCATGCCGCTTTACAAAGAGGTCTCGGCGCAGATGCGCAATATTTTTGCCGACTACACCGATTTAATCGAACCGCTATCGCTTGATGAAGCCTACCTCGATGTCAGCCAAAGCCCTGCCCAAGGTGGCAGCGCCACGAATATTGCCAAAGAAATACGCAAGCGTGTTGAGCGCAACTGCGGTATTACTGTCTCTGCCGGGGTTGCGCCAAATAAATTCCTCGCAAAAGTAGCCAGCGACTGGAACAAACCCAATGGCCTGACCGTTATTGCCCCCGAACAGGTTGAAGATTTTGTCCGCCAACTTGACGTCGACAAAATTCACGGTGTTGGCAAAGTCACCAGCCAGAAGCTACACAAGCTGGGCATTTACAATTGTGAGCAGCTCAGACAAGTGGGCAAACTTCAGCTAAGCAAACACTTTGGCAGTTTTGGTCAGCGCCTGTTTGAGCTCGCTCACGGGCGCGACGATAGAAAGGTCATTAATCAGCGCAAACGCAAAAGTTTGAGTGTGGAGCGTACCTTTGATCAAGATATTTGCGACAGACAGATGTGCCTGACAAAAATACCCGAGCTAATGCAAGAACTTGCTAAGCGCCTTCAGCACATCGACAAACAAAAAATAAAAAATGCGTTTGTTAAAGTAAAGTTCAACGATTTTAACAGCACCACGTTGGAGTTGGCGGGCACAACCGCGAAATCAGAAGACTATAAAAAGTTACTGCAACAGGCGCTGTTAAGAAGTGAGCGCCCGGTGCGCCTGCTCGGCTTAGGTGTTCGCTTTAAAGATGAAAGCCAGCAACAGCTTCGCCTCTTTGATTAGCGCCTGCTGCTACGAGCAGAATAAAGAGCTTAAGCCTCGTCTGAGCCCATCGCTACAAGCTCGCTCACCTCCAAACTTCCGCCAATATCCAAAAACGGACAAGCTTTCGCTATTTCTATCGCGGCTTCAATAGAGTCTGCTTTAATCACACTAAAACCGCTCATCTTAGTCACGCTACCCGTGCTAACTTCGGCTTTAGGGTTAACGACATGCGTGTGTTTAAACGGGTTAGCCGGGCTCAGCGCAGCATCACCTAAGTCGTTGAGCCATTTCATATATTTGGCAAAATGGGCTTTGCCCTCTGCTTCCGTTTTTGGTGCATCACCACCGATGTAGCTGATGACATAACTAGGCATTTTTTGCTCCGTTATTAACTAGGGCCTGTTGATATCCAGAAGTCAAAACTCCCGGCTGTCAAAGCATACCTGAAAGCTTACACATTTCATGCAAAGTTTTTGCACATTTGCCTCCTAAGCTACAGCCATCAACTGCTTAAGCTCTGAAATAAGCGCTGATCAAACGATAGAGATCGGCAGCTCAGAGCTGTGTTCACCTGCATTAACACGGCGTTGATATAAAACACACAGGAGAACTGGAATGAACATTTTCAATAAAAAACACCTAAAAAAACTTGGCCTGGTTTTAGGTCTTGCGGGCTTAATTAGTAGTGCTGCCTCTTCTCAAGATATCGACAAAGAACTTGAAGAACTAAGCATGGAGCCCAGAGAGCACAAACACAAACGTCACCGCGCCCACAAAGAAATGCGTGACTTAGTTGCCAACTACATGCTTGAAAATGGCGATATCACCCAGGCGGAACTCGACCAGCGCGCCGAGCAGAGAAAAGCCACGCGCGAAGAAATTCGCGCTCTAAAAGAGAGCGGTGATAAAGAGGCCTTACAAGCTCGCCTCGATGAGCTCAAAGCGCAGCGCCACGAGCGCCGCGAACAAATGAAAGACTACCTTGCGGAAAATGAAGAACTGGCTGCAGCCATAAAAGAGCAGCGCGAAACCATCAAAGAGCGCCGCAAAGAGCATCGCGAACGACGCCAGCCAGCGGCTGAATAGTTGAGCTGTTGCGCAACCTGAACCAGAGCATCACTACTGGCTTTGGCTGCGCCTTTTTACAGCAACCAGCTATAAACAAAATAAAAAAATAAAAAAATAAAAAAACAAACAGAGAACCATATGCGCTCCCAGCTCAGAACCCCCGGCGCGTTGTTACTGTTTCTAGCAATAAACACAACTGTTTTTGCCGAAACATATTTCGATATCAACGCCGTATACAAACAGGCACAACAAGCATTTAATGCCAAGCAGTATCAGCAAGCACTCGACCTGTATCAATCCATAGAAACTACCGAACTTAACAACAGCACGCTTTTTAATATTGCCATTTGTCACTACAAACTCGGCCAATGGCAAAAAGCTTATCGAGCTTTTAGTGAGCTTAACAAACAAGAGCAAAACGATGAACTTGTTCAGCTTAACCTCGCCCTGACTCAGTACAAGCTCGGTGAGCAGCAGCAAGCACTTGCCCAACTCGACTGGCTTTATCAAACAGCAGAAAGTGACAACATTTCCATGCTGGCGTATCAACATTTAAAAAAGCTAGACCAAGCAAAAAACAAACACTGGTTTGTCTCGGCAAGTGTCGGTACAGGCATCGATGACAATGTTATTTCTGTGGTTGATGCTGTGGCGTCATCCCAAAGCGATACGTTTACTGAACTGAGCCTTAACCCCAGCTGGTTTAGCTCTGAAGATTTTGACAATAACTGGGTACTCGACGCCAGTTATTACAATAATCGATACCGAGAAGTTAGCGATTATGATATCCGCATTGTCGCCGCCGGCATCAGGAAAAATTTCAGCTTAATTAAGGCCAACCGAAGTTTTGTTGCTGCTCGCTTAGATCAGAGTGAAGTCGGCGATGATGATTATATGCAAAGCACATTTTTTGATCTTGGCAATCGCTATAAAAACAGCTCCGGTTTGCGCCTGGACTACGGCTTGCGCTGGCAGAAAATGCAAGAGCTCAGCTCCTTATATAAACCCTTTGCAGGAAACAGCAATCGCTTTTATGGCAAGCTCACTCAAACACTCGGAGCTCACCACTTTGCACTACAGGCTCAGTTCGACAACGACAATCGCAACGACAGCGGAAACAAACAGCTAGGGCAAGATTTTATTAGTTACAGCGCCTTGCGCTGGGGCATTAAAGCCGATTGGCGTTACAAATATAAGCGCTGGAGCAGCAAGCTGTTTTATCAATGGCGGACAAGCGAATACAAAGATGCCAATGTGTACTGGCAGGAAAATAGGCGCCTACCTGAAAGAATAGTACGCGAAGATACACGCGCCGTATTTGGCCTGCAAATAAGCCTTGATTTACCCCACAACTATTACGCTGATCTCGAATGGCGCAATACAAATAACGACTCAAACATTGATGACTACAGCTACAAACAACAACTTATCAACGCATCGTTAGGATTTCAGTTTTAGCGAAGACAAAACTGTACAGTAGACAAAGTGGATACAGCACCATTGATGCCGTATCCACAGCCGCCTTACATGTTGTAGCCGCTCTCTTCATGCAGAACCACATCGAGCCCCTGCATTTCCTCTTCTTTAGATACACGAATACCGTTAGTTAAAATTCCGGTTAACTTCAATAAAAACCACGTAACAAATGCGGTATAAATAAACGTAGCGACAACACCGATAAGCTGGACACTAAACTGCGCCGCCATCGTCTCAATTCCTTCGGCAAAGCCGTGACCGGAAAACAGCCCCAAGCTTGTTGAAGAAAAAATGCCGGCCAATAAAGTGCCGAGTATGCCGCCGACCCCGTGCACAGGAAACACATCAAGGCTGTCGTCAATTTTAAATTTTCGTTTTATTAATTGTGTTGCCCAAAAACAGACAGTACCGGCTGTGCTACCGATAACCAAGGCCCCCATCGGCCCGACAAAACCCGAGGCCGGGGTAATGGTTCCAAGGCCTGCAACCATACCGGTGACGATACCAAGCACACTTGGTTTACCGAATTTTTTCCACTCGATAGCCATCCACGCCAATGAACCCGCTGCAGCGGAAATGTGTGTTACCAGCATGGCCATGGCTGCATCGCCATTGGCCGCCAGGGCCGAGCCGGCATTAAAACCAAACCACCCCACCCACAGCATACCGGCGCCTGTTACAGTCATTGTCATGTTGTGTGGCGGCATTGCTGTTGTAGGAAAACCTTCACGATTGCCAATCACCAGCGCCGCCACCAGTGCCGCCACCCCCGCGGTAATATGAACAACAGTGCCACCGGCAAAATCAAACAGCCCCATAGCACCGAGCCAACCGCCACCCCAGACCCAGTGACAAACTGGTACATACACCGCCATTAACCACAGACTTGAAAAAATTAAGACCGAGCTGAACTTCATACGCTCAGCAAACGCACCGACAATTAACGCCGGGGTAATAATGGCGAAGGTCATCTGAAAAATGGCGAACAGTGACTCGGGAATATCGCCTACTAACTCACCTTTAGTAATAACGGCAAACAAAGCCTTACTGAAATCACCGATAAATGCGTTGCCTTCGCCAAATGCAAGGCTGTAACCCAATAACAGCCAAAGCACACTCGCAACACAGGCAATGGCAAAACACTGCATAAGCACCGACAGAATATTTTTAGAGCGCACCAGGCCGCCGTAAAACAAACTTAGGCCGGGCAAGGTCATAAATAATACAAGCGCGGTCGCGGTTAAAATCCACGCGGTATTACCGCTATCTAAAACGTCGGCAAAAACTGCTGTCGGAAAAAAACAGCCAAGCAGCAACACACTGCGTTTAAGAGAAGTCATAAGCACCCCTGTCGCTATCGTTATTAGAGCTGAAAGAAAGATCCTGCTGGAACTGCATGTGACAGGGCCTGTTTCCAGCAACATTGTAAGTATTGTGGGCACAGACATCTGAGCTGGATCAAGCGCGGGCGGACTCGCTGCCAGCAACAATAAAGGCGCGCCATGACGGTGCAAAATTAACTAGAGAAAAAAGCCCAGGCACCACACAAGTGCAGAAATTCAGCCGCGACAATGGCTGTAAATAGTGCGCCATTAACACCACAAGTAGCTTTGGGCTACTCGAATGTTAAGATTTGCGCTCGGGCAGGGCCTTATAACAGGGCAGAGATGCCGGCTCTTCATACCAGCAGGCTTTGTCCGCCCAGAAGGTATTTTGTTTTGGCCGCAGGCCGGGGTCTTCATCAAAACTGCCGGCGGGTATCACAACCGAGCGGCCGCCTTTAGCCAACCAAGGCAACGATGAACCACAGTTTTTGCAAAAACCGGTAGCAAAATATTTTGCATCGGGAACTTCATAGCGCCCAACTAACTCTTCACCTTCAAGCCACTTAAAGCTGGCCGGATCGGCATAAAGGTTGGCAGCAAAGGCCGAGCCTGTAATTTTTTGACAGCGAGAACAGTGGCAGTACTGAAACAGTTTGGCTTTTTGATCTAAGCTAAAACGAACTTTGCCACATAGACAACTACCTTTCATTTAACTAAGCCTCCTCTCTATTTGGCCCGTGTAAGAGCCGTGTGATCAGACAATAACAGTGTTTTAGTAAGCCTGTGTTAGTTAGTTCATTCGGCTATGCGACATTTTGCGCGCTTGTTCAGCGTTTTATAACTTCCCTGATAATTTCTACCGTCGATATAGGTCTTGGACTCATGCCACTCAATGGTGTTGTTATCGACAAAGTCGTAAGCTTGCGGCGAGCATAGCTTTTTAGCCTTTTTTTCTATTTTTTTGAGCAGGCTATCGTTGGATGCAAAAACATTGCCCGCAGCACTGATTTCATATAAAGCCGTATCGAGTTGATGTGAGCGAGCCGGAAACATCTGCGCACAGCCATTTAGCAGCAAGGCAACGACAACAGCACAAATACATTTGAACATAAATACAGACGTTTAATCTTGGTTTAGATCAGCGTTAAAAACGCTTTTAAAACCGGGCAAAAGCGAGCAATAAAAAAGGGCCCGCAGGCCCTTTTTGACTCAAACAAAAGCGTATAGCGCTTACTCTGCAGCGCGCTCTTCTAGAATCGCAACGGCAGGCAGTTTTTTACCTTCAACAAACTCGAGGAACGCGCCGCCACCGGTTGAGATGTAGCTAATGCTGTCGGCCAGGCCAAACTTATCGATAGCTGCCAGCGTATCACCACCGCCTGCAACCGAAAAGCCATCACTCTCGGCAATAGCGCGAGCGATCACTTCAGTGCCTTTGGCAAAAGCGTCAAACTCAAATACGCCACAAGGGCCATTCCACAGGATGGTCTTGGCGCCTTTCAGAATCTCGGCAACTTTAGCAGCTGTTTCCGGGCCGTAGTCGATAATTTCTTCGTCGGACTCAACCTCACTCGCGGTTTTTATCTCAGTCGCAGAGCTGTCGGACCAGTCACTAAAACCTTCTTTGGTTGTAGTCACGTCTGTAGCAAAAACAACTTCCGTTTCTTTGCACAGGCGCTGGGCTTCTGGGATCAGCTCTTCTTCATACAGGCTATTGCCTACTTCATTGCCCGCAGCGGCAACAAAGGTGTTGGAGATGCCGCCGCCAACAACCAGGGTATCGGCAATCTTTGACAGTGCATCGAGTACGGTTAATTTACTACTGACTTTAGAGCCACCAACCATCGCCACCAGCGGGCGAGCAGGGTTGTCGAGGGCCTTGCCAAGGGCTTCCAGTTCGGCACTTAACAGTGGGCCGGCACAGGCAACGCTGGCAAACTTAGCAACGCCGTGAGTTGAAGCCTGCGCGCGGTGAGCCGTGCCAAAGGCGTCCATAACAAATACATCACACAGCGCGGCATAGGCTTTGGCCAGCTCATCGCTATTTTTCTTTTCACCTTCGTTAAAACGAACGTTCTCAAGCAAAACAACATCGCCGTCATTCAGTTCGACGCCGGCTTGCCAGTCTTTCACAAGCTTGACCTCTTTGCCCAGCAGTTCGCTCAGGCGAGCGGCAACAGGGGCCAAAGAGAATTGCTCTTCGTATTGGCCTTCGCTCGGGCGACCGAGGTGGCTCATCAACATCACTTTAGCGCCAGTTTCGCTAGCGGCTTTGATAGTAGCAAGGGAAGCTTGGATACGAACGTCGGAAGTAATCTCTCCGTCCTGAATGGGTACATTAAGGTCCTGACGAATCAGTACTTTTTTACCGCTTAGGTCGAGATCCTTCATTTGTTTTACTGCCATGGGTGACTCCATTTAGGAAGCAAAATAGTAGGGAGGGTTTAGATCGGCGGCCATTGTACAGATTTTGAAAGCGTTTGACCCGCATCAAGAATTTGAGCTTCGCGATGGTCTAAGCACACACGGCGCTAAGCGAGCACAAGGGTTAAAGCGAAAACGCAAAGGTAGACAGCAAACACATTGGGCCCAAGCAGAGCACCCGGGCCCGGAAAGGCTCAAAACGTATTAGCTTTTTTCAGCTGCACGCTCTTCTAAGATAGCAACTGCGGGCAATTTTTTACCTTCAACAAATTCGAGGAAGGCGCCACCACCGGTTGAGATATAACTGATATCGGCTTTTAGGCCGTATTTGTCGATGGCTGCCAGGGTATCTCCGCCACCTGCCACAGAAAACGCATCACTTTCGGCGATCGCACGCGCGACAACTTCCGAGCCTTTGGCAAAGGCGTCAAACTCAAATACGCCGCAGGGCCCATTCCACAAAATGGTTTTAGCGTCTTTTAAAATCGCCGCCACTTTTGCCGAGGATTCAGGGCCGTAGTCGATAATTTGCTCACCGGGCTTAACCTGATCCACGCCTTTGACCTCAACCGGAGAATCGTCGGCCCAGTCATCAAAGGCATCGGTTGTGGTGGTTACATCAACTGCGTAGACAACCTCTGTTTCTTTACACAGGCGCTGAGCCTCTGGGATTAAATCTGGCTCGTACAGGCTCGCGCCCACCTCGTTGCCATCGGCGGCAACAAAGGTGTTGGAGATACCGCCGCCGACAACCAGCACATCGGCAATTTTTGACAGTGAATCGAGCACGGTTAACTTGCTGCTGACTTTAGCACCGCCAACCATCGCCACCAGAGGCCGAGCCGGATTGTCGAGCGCCTTGCCTAGAGCTTCGAGCTCAGCGCTTAATAGTGGCCCGGCGCAGGCGACAGGGGCGTACTTTGCAACACCGTGGGTTGAAGCCTGCGCGCGGTGAGCTGTGCCAAAGGCGTCCATAACAAACACATCACACAGCTCGGCATAGGCCTTGCCAAGCTCGTCGCTATTTTTCTTTTCGCCTTCGTTAAAACGCACATTCTCCAGCAGTACAACATCGCCTTCGCTCAGTTCTACACCGGCTCGCCAGTCTTGCAACAGCTTGACGTCTTTGCCGAGCAGCTCCGTTAAACGGGCAGCAACGGGCGCCAGAGAAAACTTTTGTTCATATTGACCTTCGCTCGGGCGGCCGAGGTGAGACATCAACATGACTTTGGCGCCGGCTTCGCTCGCGGCCTTGATAGTAGGAAGAGAGGCTTGAATGCGAACGTCGGAAGTGATCTGACCGTCCTGGATGGGCACATTGAGGTCCTGACGAATCAGAACGTTCTTGCCTTTGAGGTCGAGATCCTTCATTTGTTGAACTGCCATAGAGAACTCCATTGGGAATCGAGAGAGTGCGATAAGTTAAAAATCGCAAGCAATTTTACAGAAAGGGTAAACGCTTTACTTGTCGCAGGACAAGTCGACGCCAGTCCGCCGCAGGCCATGCACCCAAGGCAAACATCATCAGCCAGCTTAAGCTGCGGTTCAGTTAAAACTAGCCACACTGAGCTCTCAGTTCAATTTCACAGCGGCCGGGCAACATGAAAAAGATCAAAAACAGCAACAGCCAAACTAATGCGGCGCTAGCGCTGACAGCACTGATACTGGGCGCAGCCCTGATCGGCAGCCAGCTGGCAACTCAGCCAAACAAAGAACAAGCAGCGCTCAGCGCTACCTGGCTTACGGTGCAAACTCAGCTTGTTCAGCTGCGAAGCTGACAAGCGCTCGAACCTGATATAAGAAAAGTAAAAAGGCCTAGACCCGAACCCTGACTTGCCGTTAAATGCTGTCGACACTTTTTAGGAGCAGCCCATGCATATAGTCTTAAGCGGTGCCTCTTCGGGCATCGGTCGCGAACTTGCGCTTCTACTCGATCAACCAGACAACAAACTCAGCCTCTGCGGGCGCAGCGAAGATAAGCTGCAGCAAACCACCGCAGCGCTTAAAAACGTTAACTGTTTTGCCCGAGCGTTTTGCGTTAGCCACTTTGATGACATCCGCAGCTTCTGTGTTGATGCCGAGCATCGCTTTGGCCCAGCCGACATACTGATTAATTGCGCCGGTCTCAACAATGGCCGCGCGGCCGGCCACGAACTGGAGCACCACTACCTCGACTGGATGATGCGCATTAACTGCTACGCTCCGATAGAGTTTATGCGCGCAGTGGTGCCGCAGATGCAAACGCGCCAGCGCGGCAGCATCGTCAATGTACTGTCTACCACGGCGCTTTACGCCAACCCGGGTATCGCCGGCTACAGCGCCTCCAAGGCCGCCCTGGACGCCTACAGCAAGGTCATGCGCAAAGAGCTTAGAAAAGACAATATCAAAATGCTCAGCCTGTACCCCGGCGGTGTCGATACTGACTTCCGCGACGCCGAGCGCCCTCAGTACCTGCAGGCCAAAGACGTCGCCGAAGCCGTATTAAGCATGCTAAAAAGCAGCGACAATGCCCACATTCACGAGCTGATTATCCGCCCCCAGTGTGAAGAAAACTTCAGTTAAGCGCGCTTACAACAGGCCTTGAAACACGGCCGCCACTTACAAAGATCGGTTCTAAAGAGGCCGGGTCTATAGTTGCGAAAGGCCCGGCGCTGAACTAGCTTTCATAGACAATAAACTCAGTTTTGACCATTCTATGAAAGCCTACATTTGCGCCCTGTTTTTAGCTTTTTTCAGCAGCCAAAGCCTGGCCCAACGCAGCATCGATATCAACATTCCGCAGACCAACAACGATAGAGACAGGCTTGTCGTCGAACTGCTCGGGCGCATCTTTGAAGCCCAGGATTACCGAGCCAACTTTATTGAAGCAACAGAATTCTTGAGCGACTCACGCCAAACGGAAGAGCTTCGCTCCGGCCGCCTCGATATCATCTGGGCCGGCATGAGTGAAGACCGGGAAGAAATTTTACTGCCCGTGCGTGTGCCCATCTTTAAGGGCATTCAAGGCCACCGCATTTTTAGCATACGCCCCGAATCCCAAAGTGCCTTTGCCATGGTCAAAAACCTCGACGACCTCAAGCGCTTCGAGGCCGGTTCGGGCATGGGCTGGGGCGATACAGTTATTATCGAAGCTGCGGGCCTGCCAACGGTAACGACATCAAAAGGTGTTAACCTGTGGCCCATGCTCGATGGTGCGCGCTTTGACTATTTTCCGCTCGCCATTCACGAGCCGTGGAGCGAGATTCGCTCGCGCACAGACCTCAACCTAACCGTCGAAAAACACCTGCTGTTGGTATACCCGTTTGCGATGTATTTTTATGTCAACGCTGAAGACCAAAAGCTGCGCAATATTCTGCACTCGGGCATGAACGCCATGTTAGATGACGGCAGTTACGACCGTTTCTTGTTTTCAGCACCGATGTTTAAAGATGCCCTTATCGATGCCGATGTCAGCCAGCGTACCGTCATCCGTATCCCCAACCCGTTTATGCACCCGGCGACCCCCGTTAACGAAACAAAATACTGGCTCGACCCTAAAAAGCTAACGATCGAAGACTTGCAAGCGCTCTAGTTTTTTGACTAGAGCATCGCAAAAATCTATCAAAAGAAAACCTTTAATAGCCTTAACCCTGAGACTCCCCTCAAGCTCTGTCAGCGGCCTTGTTGTTTAATTAGTATTAACAGGCCCTAGCCTAGCTGCTCATTTTTACCTAGCATGGAACGCAAGTGCCAGCCCAATAGGCGCTACAAGAATAGCCGGCGAGCTCACTAAATAGCGCTACTATCATCGCCCGGCCACCGATCACCGTCATAACTAAAGGGAAGTAATATGAAATACTCTATTTTAAAGCACACACTTTTTAAAAAGGGCCTGGCAGCTGCGTTGCTGTGTTTTGCCTCAAGCTTCAGCTACGCCGACTGGCAAATCAACAACAGCCTGTCAGCCTTAACATTTATCAGCATCAAAAAAGGCAGTGTCGCCGAGACTCATCACTTTAATGCCCTATCTGGCCAGCTAAAGAAAGACGGTAGCTTTAATCTTGTTATTGATTTGAACAGTGTTGACACAGGTATCGATATTCGCGATCAACGCATGCGCGAGAGCTTGTTTGAAGTTAAGCAGTACCAAACTGCCAAGGCGACGGGCAAGCTCAGTGATATCAACGTCGACAAACTTAAAGTTGGCGAACAGCTGGAGTTAGAGCTTCCGTTAACTCTACAGCTACATGGCAAAACCCAGTCTTTGTCTGCCAAGCTTGCCGTGCAAAAACAACAAGATGGCAAGCTGCGAGTGATCAGCCGCGAGTCACTGATTGTCAACGCAGCTGATTTTGATCTAAGTTCGGGTATCCAAAAGTTAACAGAGCTTGCAGGCTTGAGCTCTATCGCTCTGGCCGTGCCTGTCAACGTTGATTTAGTACTGCAGAAAAAATAAAAAGCAGAAGAGTTATTGATAATAGGCTCGCTTCGGCTCAGCTGTTATCAATAACTCACTGTTAACAAGCTCGAAATAACGCGCAATTTAGGCTTTTTTGACAACACTCGATTTCAGCATCATCGGCCCCGCTCCATCGACCTTACAGTCAATATCGTGATCGCCTTCGACGATGCGCTTAATCACGGCCTTGGTACCAACTTTTAATACCGTAGATGTACCTTTAACTTTTAAATCTTTGACCAGAGTTACTTTATCGCCCTCAACGATTTTATTACCAACCGAATCTTTCAGGCTCAATTGATCTTGTTCTTCGCCCTCATTCCATTCGTGAGCACATTCAGGGCAGACTAAACGTGTACCGTCGTGATAGGTGTATTCTGATTGGCATTCAGGGCACGGCGGCAAAGCAGAGCTCATAGAAGATAATTTGTTAGAAAATTTCACCAATTTTAACCGATTCGCTGCTTGCCCTGCACGAACAAAAACCGAATAAAACCATGCTCATCGCAACATAAAGCCGCTCTTTGTTCGCCTGCAATAAATGCAGAAACTTTATTAAACGATTGTATGTAATAAATGCCAGCACCATAGCGACTTAAGGTTCACAAGCAGGCTATACCACATGTTCAGTTCGGGGAGTTCACATGAGTCGCGAGGCCGTTTCATATCGCCTTAGAAGTATCGTCACCATTGTTTTTGTTTTGTTGTTTATTGTTGTTGCTGCTACCTTGCAATACCTTAACGCTATCGGCGAAAGCCAAGCCAAGCACTACACCATGCTCAGCGACCTTGGCCAGCTTGAAGATGCCAGCTTAAACCTCAAAGCGCGCGGCGAGTACTATATAGCCAATGCGCCGCGAGATTATGAAAGCTACTTTCGCGATGTTGCTGTCTTTAACCAACAAATGCAGAGTGATATCCACAGCTTCGATAACAAGCTCAAGCGGGTTGCAACCGACTACCAACAGCAACAGTTAACACACGGCTTACAGGGCAAACTCTTTAGAGAAAACTGGCAAGAGCTGGCCGCCGAAATCAAGCTGTCGGAAACTCATTGGGCAAAATTTCAACAAGGCCTGAACCAGGCTTTGGGGACTGACAAAAATGAACCGCGCCTTGAATGGGGCGCTCAGTATATTGTTGAAAACGCCGATAGCTTAACCTCCAAGCTGCAAAATATGATCGGCCTTTATCGCGAGCTGATTCATTTAACCGATCAAAACAGTCGCCAGCTCGCGTTTTGGGCCAGCCTGATCACGGCACTGGGCATGCTGTTAGCGCTGGTTCTGGTGCAGTGGCTTGTATGGCGAGTTGGGCGCACAGCTGCTGCCAGCCACCGCGTCGCCAATGGCGACTTTGGTTATCAACTAGCCGATAAACGCAAAGATGAAATTGGTTTGATGACCAGTGCTTTTAACTCTTTATCCGGGCGTATTGGCTTTATTTTAAACTTACTAACCAAGCTAAATAGTTCACGCCAACCCGGAGATGCACTCGCGGCATTTTGGAATGACTCCCAATCCTACCTTGACGCAGACTGGATGGGCCTGTTAATACAAGACAAGCAGGGCCAGAAGTTGGTACTGACCCATCAACAGAGCGATACCCAAGTCAGTACCTGGCGCCATCGTATTGTTAATCTAGACTCGGGATCTAAATTGGAACAAGACATTGCCGAGTGTATAAAACAAAAAAAATCCCTGTGGGTTGAAGATGTACGGGCCAAAAACACTGACATCAGTGGCGCACTATTTTTTAGAGAGCTTATTCAAAAAACCATGTTGCGATCATTTGTCGTTATGCCACTACTAAACGATGACCACAGCTGGAAAGCTGCGCTGGTTGTCGGCAAGGGTGTGCACAAGCAATTTAATGAAGAGCAGCTCGAATTATTGCAAAATCTGTCCCCAATTATCGGATCTATCTTCGCTAACGCGACCAGCAATAAGCGAGTAAACCTAGTAAGCCAAAAAGCATCTTAAAACTAAGTCTCAGAAAGTAATCCATAGCAACTACAGGAGCTTCGGTCGAAATTACCGCTCCTGTAGCACTGAATCCTGGGGGGAAATTTAACAAATTGTTAAACCACAACTAACCATTAAGCTATGTCTAAATAGGCTTCAGTGTTGTTTGCTTGAGCGCCTGCGACGACAACTCAGGCGAGTTGGCCAAATGATCTAGCTGCAAGGCCATTGAACTGACATAACCTCCACTATCCGGGAATACCAGATCAACCGTATATTTGTCAGCTCTCTGAAAAGAAGGAATAGGTACTTCCAACACACCAAAAAACGTCAAACGGCCTTTGCCGTTAAGATATTGATCATAGCCTTTTATTTCTTTCGGAATAGATATCTCTACTCCGTTGACAACCAGCTTAGGAAACAGCGTTAAACCATGATCTCGACCAACACCCACCCTTAGTACGGCTTGTTGGGGTTCAGCAGTGCCCTTAAGATCAAAAACAAAACTTGTCTTCTTATTCGCTTTAATTGCTTTTTTATACTCAAGTGCATAATGCTTTTCTCGCACCCGCTCTTGCTTCTGAATAGGCTGATTTAAAAACTTTATTTTAAGTAAAATTGTCGCCTGATCACCCATAGCTACGCTTTTCGGTAGTTCAGCTAATGAGAACTCATCGAGAACAGGCTCTTCATTTTTATTCAAATACAGGTGTCGTATATCTACGGAAGCTACTTTGCCCGTGAAAAGAGAATTAATATGAACCTCTCTTTGTTTAAAATCCGAACTATTCAGTATTAGATAAGCATACTCTCCATCACTGTAGGCTTTTACATTTACGTCCGGAGTATCACTAAAAGCATGAACTGAGCGGCCATTGACATCACGCCAAAATTGGTAAAACTTAACCAATTCTGAATACACCCAGGTTCGAGACTGTCCTGCTCCTCGCTCAAATTCTTGAATCAACAATCTATCTGTGTAGGGAATATCGTGTGCAACCCTACCCCATTCAGCTTTGACAGTGATAAATGGAATAGCCATTTCTATCTGGTTAGGTCTATCCAAAAAAGACATCAACAGCGAATTAATTGCCATTAACTTAAGACCGTCGCGTTTTTTACTCCAAGGCTGATGCCGATATTGATGCACCGCCGCACCGTATTCTGTAATAAGAAAAGGTTTTGTCGTGCCACTTGCTAAAGTTGTGTAGTGCTCAAGTAAATCCAGGCTCGCCTCAACGTTTGATCCGCGCCGATACTCTCCACGACCCTCGAAGTTAGGGAAGTCATATAGGTGCAGGGATATAAAATCCATGCTATCTGCCGCCATATCAATAAAGCGTTTGTCACGGCTTTCCCAGTTGGCAAAATTATTTTTATCAAAATCGGGAAACGCTGCCGTGTAGCCACCGACTAGAACATCGGGAACCTGAGACTTAACTTGTTTTGCAACCACATTGTGAAACTGAAAAATTGAATCGAGTGTTTGCTTTGCTTGCTCACCGCCATAAGGAAAATCGTGAAGGTGATAGAGTGGCTCGTTGATTACCTCGAGATATTTAGGCCTTGGCCGGCCCATATCCCCATCACCTTGAGAAAAGTACTTTTCAAGATAGTCTGCATAAAACGATGCTGACGCTAAACCGAATTTTTTATTGTCGACGGAAAACTCCGGGAAAGACCACTGTCTTGCAGAAAAATGACTAGAGGGCCAAAAGTCGACTGGCCGGCCGGCAACAACAAGCGACTTATCCCTATTTGCAACCGATCGCCCCTGCTGCCATTGTTTAGCTTCATGCTGGCTATATATCCATCTCGCAGCGCCGGCATTGTCATTCACTTCTTCTTCACTGACAAAGCCCGACCTAACCTTGCTTTCAGATAGACGATTTAGCTCCCAGGCAATCGTTCCTGTATCGCGGCCAAAATAGACATCGTACTTTTCAATAAAGTCTCGAAGCAAGTTATCAGAGAAGTTTTCTCCGTAGACATCAGACCAATCTTGCTCACCGCTCCACGAATGAATAGTAATAAATTTTTGACGGTCAAAATATCGCTCTCCGCCAATATTCAAAGCTGTAGCCCAGTCAACGGTAACGGTATCTTCAATATTGGCGCAAACAGCGCTGCTAGAGAAAAGCACGAAAGAAAGGCAACTACAGAAGAGTAATCTCGCACAAAACAACATATCTAACAGCGCTCGTGCGAATTACATTCTCACTGTTGCGATAACATTCGCTTGAGTACCCGATGTCCAGAAAGTGCTAGACAGGCACGAACGACCACGAAGATAGATTTTTTCGCCGCTTTCCGCCGCAGCAAATAACATGGTAAAGAACTTGTCTTCATTTTTAACCCCGGATTGTAAGATCCAAACGTTAGAAGAGCCACAAGTTCCAACAGAACCGCCACCATTTGAGGTGTTAATGATTACACCAACAGAACCGTCGTCATGGGCTTCGATAGAACTGATCGTTCCATAAGCATACATAGACGTATAGATGGTTGCTGACGCAATACCGGAAAGTAAAATTAGGCCCACAAAAACTAAACTACGCATAAATTTCTCCATTTATTTTGCGTAAAAATTTACCGAAATATTCGGCAGAGAGAAGCACTACAACCCAAAGTGCAAGTGGCTTTCTTAAAAACAGAAAACCAAGACATTCGATCAATGCATCCATTCGCATCAAAAGCAAATTATTGCGCCACCAAAGAACAACGTTAGATAGACATCAAAAAATTGAGCATGATCAAATTTATAGGTGACAACTGGCCACCTTAAATCACATAGCGCGAAAGCTCGATACGCGCCTCTGACTACTGAAACAATGAAGCTGTACCCGACAAATTATGATAGTTGTGAATCGAGCAAAACAAACAAGCCCAAAAATACTAATATCGAAAAGAAGAATTATCAATGAAATTTTTAAGCCCGCTATCTCAAACAATAGACATGTTGCATTTCGCGCCAAAGCAGTGGATAACTTGCGTAGACTTAGAAAAGGAATCTGAGTTCAGGCTAGAAGTAAAACCTAGATAGTCAACTGAACGTGTCAGTAACGTTGCCCGATTATACTTAGCTTAAAAATTCAAGCACGGGAAAAATATTAGCACCCTCATTTACACGATTTTTTATAATAATCGCTACGATTAATTCCACCTTAATTAATCGAATCGTTTAGTACCCGCCAATCACCTACGTTATTATTAAAAAACCCACTCTCACTAAAAGCCTGTTTAATAATATTTTGCTTTCGTAAATTATTTATACCTTGATTAATAACTTCAACTAACTCGCCGTCAGGGTCTGCCTTTCTAGATAAAACAAACCTTCGCTCGGAGTATAAAGCAATTTTTACCCCCTGAACCGGATACAGGAGTAACTCGCCATCACTGATAGCCATGCGGTTCTGACGAGTAAAATCACCTAACATATAATCGCCCCTGCCATTGTGAATCATTTTTATAATAGCCATCGGAACATGAACATCGAGCTTATTTGTTACGCCAATAGATCGTAAAGCTTTTAAATCAACATGCCAGTGTGTTGGTGTTAGCGCGGTATAACGACGTAAATCTTCAGCACTTTTGATTTTCATATGCATAAGCTTTTCTTCAGTACTGTAGATGCCTTTAAAGTATTCACCCTTCTGTATAATAGGCTCAGTAACATACAGTTCTTGCTTGTCGATATCATCATCCCAAGCGCTTTCAGCCATCATATGGGCGCTGCCAGACTTAACCAACTCCAATGAACGACTATAATTGGGCGCAATAACAAAACGAAGAGAAATATTATTACCTACCGACCTAAACGCCTGACAAATTAGTACCAACTCGATAACAGATCGGGAAAGAAGTTTCGGCGAATTATACTTTTTTATGTCTTCGCAGCGACGGCCTTTATTAACGGTTTCATGCCTGAATGCATTGGCAGCCAAATCCCCCACTGCAATAACAACCTCTCTATCTTTTTTAGATAGATTGGCGATTGAGCCGCCATCAGTCGCTAGCTTTTTTATAATCGTAACCGGAGCCACGCCGGGGATATCGTGAACACTACCATCTGATGCAGAAAATTGCGCATATAAGAAATAGTACTGATCATCGGGCAAATCTGACGAAGGAACTAAGTCATTTAGCGGAATTTGCGCACTGGAAACACCAGACTGCCTGCCAATTGCACTACGGTCATAAATAATAATATCGGAAAAAATATTCCAATTATTATCCACCCGGCGCAAATAATAACCTATACCACCTTTAGATTTATCAACCGTTTTCCCTTCCCCTGCGTTAAATACGGTAGAAACATACATTCTATCTGAATCAGCATAGATTTCGTTTATGTACCTAGCAGAATCATTTAAACGCAAAAAAGGAACAGATAAATCCATACCCTCATCCACGTTTTTCGCTTGAACCTGGACAACTTTTTCAATTTTATTGCTCACCGCTTTATCTTTTGAAACAATGAAAATTGGTGCAACACCAGGGGTATTTGTATTCACACCGCTGGAAGAGATAAAATGAACAAACAGCAAATAGAACTCCCCCGGTGGCAAATCAGGAGAGGGTAAAAGCGCCCCAAGCGGAATCGACACCGTTGAGAGACCTCGTCTTTTGCCAATTGCCCCTCTATCATTTACAGCGAGATCTGAAATCACTTCCCAATTAGCATTTACCCGACGAAGTAAAAACTCAATACCCTGCCCTTGATCGCTAACGACACTACCTTCGCCAGCATCAAAACGCGCTCGCACCGTCATCGACTCACCGATAACATAAGTAGAATTTAAATACTCGCCCTCAGGAACAAGGTATAACTTAGGGTCAATATCACTTGTTTTATCTTGAGCTAATACCCGAGCACATAAAATTGATAGGCCAACAATTAGAAACGGTACAAAGGCCACTAAGACTAAGCCGCGAAAAACCTTCATTTCAGCTCCTCAACACCCAAGCTATACCACGGCAATATGCACCTGAAATACTCAGTTAATACGGAGTAATTCGTGAAGAAGCTTATTCCGAACCATATAACAATTTGCTATTTCAGACAGACAAACTAACAGCAAAACGCACATCAAATAATCTTTGCTGAATACATTTTAGCCAATGGTTAGAATAATGAGGGTTGTCACTTGAAATGATGGAGTAATTGCCTCGCAAGTGAGGGCTTTTAGTCTTGCTTGTTCTCTGTCGATCTTTAGCCGTCCCCTTGCGGTCAGCAAGACAGCCAGTTACACAGTTTTATCTACAGTGCCTTTACTGGCAGTATATACATCGATTTATTTAATCTTTGGATACTAGATCCATTTAGCCTAGAAAAAGGGCAGTTCACTTATATCATCGCTGATCACAGCTAATACTTGAATAAGTAAACTACCCCCAAAATTCACTACTCAAACCGGCGACAGGCCTGAATCATCTGGAAACATCTACTACACCAGCTGTTTTAAAGTCGACATATTGAATAGCATCAAAGGCCAAAGTGAAGTAAGTATCATTGCCGTAAGCATAAATATCGCGACTACTTGTGAAGGTATAGAACGTGCATTGATTATCCTCTAAACCAATTGAGATACTGGAAAAGTTTCCAGAGACCATTAATTTATTATCAATTGCACTATGACGAAGGCCATTAAAGTAATGCCCTTCCAGATCGACACCCAAATTACCAACAGACCAGTGTGGGCAAGCAGATGGTGAAATCACTGTTCTATCACCAGTATTTTTATCTATTGAAACAACTAAATCGCTATCCGAAACTAGGGCATAAATATTATCTAGCGCAACAACGCCGTTGATGCTCAGCATATCTGGCCCATCTCCTACAGCACCATTTTGCGATATCAGAGCTCTTAATCCCGACTCAAGATCGATGGAAAAAACAGCTCCGAGCTCTGGATCACTGGCAAGCAACAGCGTTTCGTCTTCATTTAAATCCAATGATGATACTGCATTAAATTCAAAGCCAGTTCCGTAGGAAGAAGACGCTACTATAGCTAAGGCTTGCGTAGCAATATCGTAACTATAGACAGCCGACTCTATAGACAGATATAGAGTTTCATCGTCACCAGAGATTTCCAGAGCTAGATTTTCTACAGCTTCAACTGTGCCAATTTCCTCTAGCAGCTCTCGATCACCTGTGTTCAAATCCACTTGAACAAGCAGAATTTTCTGCCAAGCTACACGATCCAGCACATAAGCTTTTTGATAATCTTTATCAATCACCATCGACTGTCCAGCTACTAGTGCATCGCCTTGTCCAACTTGCGATGGCGCTAAATATAAGCTTCTATCTCCGGTAGCAGGATCCACTTCAAATAATGCGTCTTTACTAACATCTCTTACATAAAGCTGATCATCATCACCGATCACCATAGATGAGACCGAATGAAATGCGTTATCGTCATTTGCGTCGACAACAGACAAACTGGAGAACCCACCTGAGCCTACAAGCAGCTGATAGGTGCTAGAGTCCGTCACAAAAAACACTTTATTATCATTATCAAAAGCCAGATCGCGGACGGTTGAAAGGGTCAGGCTATAGCTGTTAGTCAGCTCCATCGTATTCAAATTAAATATCGATACCTCAGGGTCAATAACAGAACTAATAGTAACCAGGCTAGTGCCGGATATCGTAGCGTTTTCAAGTTCCCATTCAGCGAAACCCTCATCACTACTACTTAGAACCACTTCTGCAGAAGCTGATGAGCTCGTTCCAATTTTGCTAATTTGTGAATAATAGTTTTCATAACCTGACTTAATAAGACTAGTAAAGGCATACACTGCATCGAGCTCATCAGCACACTCTAACTCTATCACTTTATACGAAATCTGTTCCGGCCCGGGATAAGAAGATGCCATAAACTCTGAGTAGCTAGATATCAATCCTGTATCGAAATTATAGGCTTTAACAACTAAATCAATATGATCATCACCGGCCCAATCTGCGTCGGCAGCGACAGAATCATTAGTCTCAAGATAAAAATAGCTGTTATTTTTTTGTGAATAACAACCTTGGCCTATGCCATCTGTGCTCAATCGGAAGCTTTGCATTTGACCATTAATAATATCCGCACGCTCTGCGTCCCAAACGTGACGACCAAAGATAGCTACACCCCTCTCAACGTGAGAGAGATACCATGGCAATCTATAGTTTTTGTGAATTGTTACTGAATCAGCATCTAAGGCGGAGTTTCCTTTTGTATCTTCCACATCAATACTGATTAGACCATGTTCAGCGCTTGAACTGATATCCGCAACCCATTCAACAACAACACCAGTCTCATTAACACTTAAGGTCGTAAGTTCTGCCGTGACGCCATTTACGTTCACACTAGCGATGTCGGTATTATCAGTCGCAATACCACGCACCCTCAGCTCCTCAGCAGAGGTGCTTGTGCCAGAGATGGGGAAAATAATCTCCGCTTCAGGAGGGATATTTTCCACCATGGTTGTTAGTATCCAGCTTGTACTCGTTGTATTGCTAGTTAGCACAACCTCATGAATACCTTCCCAGTCGCTACTTGCGGATGCACGAAGTTTAATGGTCTGAGCTTCAGCAACATGCCCTGGCTCTTTTGTATATTCACCGCCATCAATGGAGTACTCACCACCAGCGATTGACACTGGTACAAGGCTATTCACACCGTTGATTGTGATTAGATTTGATTCAACAAGCTGGTCGCGAGCTAAATCAGTTAAAGAGATAAAGCTAGTTTCATCTGGTGTTATGTCTAGGTCTTCAGTAGTAACGACAAAATCAGCCGACGTTTCACCCACAGTAAGTTTTGCTACTGAGTTCGTTGAAAATTCGGAAGAAGCTATCAACCTAACAGATACATGCTGGCCATCATTGATGCTCCCCAAGTCCGCAGTAAAGTCACTACCATCGATAGAATATTCTCCTCCACTAATACTGATATCAGTAGCAGTATTAATGCCGGTAATCTGGAGAGGTTGCGTAACATGCTCACTTTCGCGCATGGCATCTGTCACTACATCAAAGCTAAAGACATTTGGAGTTTTGTCTTCAGCCTCAGTAACAATATTCCAGGTCATTATTACCGAACCAACAGTAAGCTCAGCAGTCACTTTTTCTTGAAACGAGTCACCAGACATCATTTTCATTAAAACTGCTTGCCCAGCGCTTATCATACTTGGCTCACCAGTAAATGGAGCTCCATCAATGGAATAGAGAGCCCCTGAAACAGTTATCGGAATAGAGTTATTAATTCCTGAAATGATGTGAGCCTCAGATTCAAACTCCTGACCAATAGACGCAGAGTTTATATCTTTAAAAACAACTTCGTCTGGAGTTAAATCCTCTTCCTCAGATACAACCTGGACGAGCACTTCGCTTCGGCCAACCGTAACTACCGCGGTAGCCTTTTCTCCATATGCATCAGGTGCAAACATTTTGACAGAGACACTTTGACCATTGCCAACCATTCCGGGTTCAGACGTAAAACCCCCTCCATCTATCGCATACTCCGCGCCATCGATGCTAATGGAAACTGGTGAATCAACCCCATTTACGATAAATGTCTGCGTTTGCTCGCCACCTGGAATTATCTCTTTTTCTGGGCTTAACAGAACTGGAATTTCGGGGGTTAAATCAAGGCTCTCATTATTCTGACTTGATGAACTCCCCCCTCCTCCGCAGGCATACAGAGCCAACAACAACGGCAAAACAAGAACTAAAGACATTCTCATAAAAACATTCCTAGCAAGTGTTATGTTCGACAAGATAAATAAAGCAAATGATCACTAGAGATAAAAACACATAACTCATCGGTAATCACGAATAACAACCAGAGCTAATGCTGTAGGTTATTTTATAAACCTGAGAGATAACTCTAATGCGCTGTAATCATAATCAGACGACTTTACATAAGACACATATTCAATATTGACAGTAAAAGAATCTCGATCACCGACCCAAGCGCCCACACCGTAGGAAAGACCTGAGGAACTATCCGAAAAATCATAGTTTTGATTGGGAAAGCTCGCGTTCAAACTTACATTTGAACAACCTGCCATACCGTAAAGAGAGGAATTTTTCCCTAAACCTAAGTCTCCCTTAAGCATTAATGAAGAAAGGTATTCAAGACCCAGCTCTACACGTTCATTATGTGTTCCAGTTCCAAATAAATTTGGAACTTTTAAATCGCCTTCATCAGTGCCCTTACCAACGATGAACCGCCCTTCTAATCCAATATTTTTATTGAAATTCTTACCCAATGAAAACATTAGGCCTGTGGTGTTCACATCGGATACCTGGTCTTCTTTATAACTTCCTTTGTGAAAGCCCAAACCAAGGTTTACGCCATCTGCCCATACCGACAGCGGTAGAAACAGTGCAACTGAAGAAGCAAATATTTTTATATTTTTCATTTCAAACTTATCACTAAATTATTTACCAACAAATCGGCCGGCACCATATACTAGCGAGGCGCAAATAAAAAGAACTAACTATAAACAAATAGATACACACAATGCTGCGCATACACCACTAACAAAATCGCTCATCATAGATAAATAATTTGTACGCACAAAAAAGCCGGGCACTAGGCCCGGCTTTTTTGTGTAACAACAAATAGCTTAAAAATTTAAGCTACAAATTAATTTATTAAAAAATTAATCCAACAACTCACTCGCTACAGCAACAACATTTTCAACGGTGAAACCAAAGTGCTCCATTAATTTTCCGCCTGGTGCACTTTCGCCAAATGTTGTCATGCCAACTACGCGGCCGTCGAAGCCAACGTACTTGGCCCAGTAGTCGGCGAGTGAGGTTTCGATGGCAACACGGGCGCTAACTTCTGCCGGCAGTACGCTTTGTTTGTAAGCTTCGTCTTGGGCATCAAAGGTGGTCGTGCTCGGCATACTTACTACACGAACATTTTTACCCTGGCCACTTAATTCAGCTGCGGCATTTACTGCAAGGCCAACTTCGGAACCGGTGGCAATTAAAATTAAATCAGGTGTACCGTCGCAATCGACAATGGCGTAAGCACCTTTTTCAATTGCGGCAACTTGAGCATCATCGCGAGCGAGAGCAGGCAGGCCCTGGCGAGAGAAAATCAACGAGGTTGGGCCGTCTTTGCGCTGGGCGGCGGCTTTCCATGCAACGGCAGTTTCAGTTGCATCGGCAGGGCGCCATACGCTCATGTTTGGTGTCATGCGCAGGTGGGCGAGGTTTTCGATGGGCTGGTGAGTTGGGCCATCTTCACCCTGACCAATTGAGTCGTGGGTGTAAACAAAGATGCTTTGAATGCCCATCAGCGCTGCCATACGCACAGCGTTGGCCGCGTACTGCTGGAACATCAGGAAGGTTGCACCGTAGTTAACAAAACCTTTGTGCAGAGCAATACCGTTCATGATGCCGCTCATGCCAAATTCACGTACACCGTAGTAGATGTAGTTACCGGCCGCATCGTCCTGAATACCTTTGGAACCAGACCACAGCGTCAGGTTTGAACCGGCGAGGTCGGCAGAACCACCGAGAATTTCAGGCAACATTGCACCAAAAGCTTCAATGGCGTTTTGTGATGCTTTGCGCGAGGCGATGTTCTCGCCCTTCTCTTGGCACTCTTTAATAAAAGCTTGAGCTTTAACTTCAAAGTCAGCGGGCAACTCGTCTTTAATTACGCGACGCTCGTATTCAGCGGCAAGCTCTGGGTGAGCAGCTTTATAGGCAGCAAATTTCTCGTCCCATGCGCTTTCAGCAGCGGCACCTTGTTCTTTGCCATCCCAGCCAGCGTAAATATCAGCAGGAATTTCAAACGGGCCCTCTTTCCAATCGAGGAATTCACGAGCGGCTGCGATTTCATCGTCGCCGAGAGGCGCACCGTGGCAGTCGTGAGTACCGGCTTTATTGGGTGAACCAAAGCCGATGGTGGTTTGAGTACAGATCAGAGTTGGCTTGTCAGTTACAGACTTAGCTTCTTCGATAGCGGCTTTAATAGCGTCGGCGTCATGGCCGTCTACTACCGGGATCACGTGCCAGCCGTAAGATTCAAAACGCTTAGGCGTGTCGTCGCTGAACCAACCTTCTACGTGGCCATCGATGGAGATGCCGTTGTCATCCCAGAATGCGATCAGTTTGCCGAGCTTCAGGGTACCGGCCAAGGAACAAGCCTCGTGACTGATACCTTCCATCAGGCAGCCATCGCCCATAAAGCAGTAGGTGAAGTGATCGACGATGTCGTGGCCTTCGCGGTTGAACTGAGCCGCCAGCGTTTTCTCGGCAATGGCCATGCCCACGGCGTTGGAGATACCGGCGCCCAGAGGGCCCGTGGTAGTTTCAACACCCGGGGTGTAACCGTATTCAGGGTGGCCAGGGGTTTTGCTGTGCAGCTGACGGAAATTTTTGAGCTCTTCGATAGGCAGCTCGTAGCCGCTTAAGTGCAGCAGCGAGTAGATCAGCATGGAGCCGTGACCGTTACTCAGGATAAAGCGGTCGCGATCGGCCCACTCGGGGTTAGTTGGGTTGTGCTTGAGGAAGTCGTTCCACAGAACTTCAGCAATATCTGCCATTCCGAGGGGGGCGCCAGGGTGGCCGCTCTTGGCTTTTTGTACCGCGTCCATGCTGAGAACACGAATGGCGTTGGCGAGTTGTCTGCGCGTAGGCATAACTGCTTAGCTCCTATTTTGCTGTCTAACTGTCTGTCTGTTGTCTGACAAACGTCGAGGTGGGTGATCCGATCACAGCTACGATCCGTAAGCTCTGACCTCAAAATTGGGGCCGCCATTTTCTACTAATGCACCGCTTAGGTAAACCAAAGTGGCGCCGAACTGTGGAACTTTCACCCTATCCACGCCTGGATTTGCCGCAAAAGCGACATATTGCACCAATACAATGCAGTTCCTTCGCAGCGATCGTGTCCAAACAAAGCTATATCAAAATATTTTGATATAGCTTTCAAGCACTGCTAGACTTGCCCACCATGAATGCAGCAAGCACTACTACGGTCGACGTTCTGAGCCAGGCGCTGAAAGCCGCTGGCGACGATTTACGCTTGCAGGTTTTAGCCTTGCTCGCCCAGGACAGCTACGCAGTGCAGGAGCTCTGCCAAATTTTTGCCAGCAAGCAAAGCGGCATGAGCCACCACTTAAAGGTGTTAAACAAAGCGCAGCTGGTAAGTACCCGGCGCGAAGGCAACACCAACTATTACCGGCGCAGTGATGAAGCCTGCAGTCAGGCGCTCGATCATTTGCGCGACAGTATTTATCAAGCGGCCGATGCCCTGCACTTGAGCGATGAAGTTCAAGCCCAGCTCGGAACCTTGTACCAGCAGCGCGCTGCCGCTTCGCTGGCGTTTTTTAAAGACAACGCCGCAGCATTTAAAGAGCAGCAAGATTTAATTGCCGCCTACGATGTTTACGGGCCAGAGGTAGCAAGTTTGTTGGGCCGCGGCCTAAAAGCGCTCGAAGTTGGCCCCGGCAACGGTGAATTTTTAAGTGAACTGGCTGCGCGTTTTGAGCAGGTTATCGCCCTGGATACTTCGGCGCAGATGCTTGAACAAAGCAAAGAGCTTTGTTCAAAACAAAATATCGACAACGTAAATTTTGTTAACGGCGATACCGCTCACTGCCGCGCGCTGGCAAATAGCTTAGACGCGATTGTTATTAATATGGTGCTGCACCACACGCCGTCACCGGCAACTATTTTTGCCGATGTTAGCAGTGCGCTTAAACCCGGTGCGATGTTATTGGTATGTGAGCTCGGCGCCCACGATCAGGACTGGGTCAAACAAGCCTGCGGTGATCAGTGGCTTGGTTTTGCCAGCAGCGAATTAAAGCAGTGGGCCAAACTTCAGGCCCTAACAGAAGGTGCAAGCCGTTATTTTGCTTTGCGCAATGGTTTTCAAATTCAGATTCATCAATTTTTTAAACAGCACTAAGGGCAAAACTTGATTTTGCCCCGCTTTTAACAGAGAGAGCAACCATGGCTGATTATTCTTTATTCACTTCCGAAAGCGTCAGTGAGGGCCACCCAGATAAAATGGCCGATCAGATTTCTGACGCCATTCTCGATGCGATACTCAAAGACGATATTCACAGCCGCGTCGCGGTAGAGACCCTGGTAAAGACAGGCATGGTTGTTGTCGCCGGCGAGGTGCGCACCGATACTTATGTCGACCTTGAAGATTTAATTCGTGATGTCATCTTAAATATTGGCTACAACTCTTCTGAGGTGGGCTTTGACGGCGCCAGCTGCGCGGTACTCAATGCCATTGGCAAGCAGAGCTCGGATATCGCCATGGGTGTTGACGAAGCCAGCAATAAAGACCTCGGCGCAGGCGACCAGGGCTTGATGTTTGGTTATGCCACCAACGAAACCGACGTGCTGATGCCCGCGCCGATTTATTATTCTCACCGCCTGGTTGAAAAGCAGGCCGAGCTGCGTAAAAACGGCAAGCACGCGTGGTCGCGCCCCGACGCCAAAAGCCAGGTAACCCTGCGCTACGAAAACGGCAAGCCCGTTGCAGTTGATGCAGTTGTGCTTTCAACCCAGCACAGCCCGGATGTTAGCCAGGATGTAATTCGCGAAGCGGTGATGGAAGAAATCATCAAGCCGGTTCTGCCTGCCGAGTGGCTGCACAAAGATACCCTGTTCCACATTAACCCAACCGGCCAGTTTATTATCGGCGGCCCTGTTGGTGACTGTGGTTTGACCGGCCGCAAAATTATCGTCGACACCTACGGTGGTATGGCACGTCACGGTGGTGGTGCGTTCTCGGGTAAAGACCCGTCTAAAGTAGACCGTTCCGCTGCCTACGCCGGTCGTTATGTTGCGAAGAATATTGTTGCCGCCGGACTTGCCGAGCGCTGTGAAATTCAGGTTAGCTACGCGATTGGTGTTGCCGAGCCAACTTCGATTGCAGTAAATACTTTTGGTACAGGCAAAATCAGTGATGATGCGATTGTTGCTTTAGTACGTGAACATTTTGATCTGCGCCCACAAGGCCTGATCGATATGCTAGACCTGAAGCGCCCTATTTATTCTGCAACCGCAGCCTATGGGCACTTCGGCCGCGAGCTTCCAGACTTTACCTGGGAAAAGACAGACAAAGCCGACTTACTTAAGTCAGCACTGTAATTATTCGACTTAACTTCGTATTCCGGTGCGAAGTGTGAAGCAGCGTTTTCAGACACGCGTAAACCCATCCATGGGGCTCTCCGCCGCTTCCTGCGGCAGAAGGTACTGAAAACTCTGCTTCACACTCCTCACCTAGCCAAGTGCCACTTCGATATTTCGCTGGCACTGAGTTTAGATGGGGCGGTGGCGCCTCGCAGGGCAATCGGGCGTAGGGAACGCCCGCTTAGCGGACAGGGAGTCTAGAGCGTGCCTCGCGAGGCGCCACCGCCCCATCTAAACGGAATTGAACAGAACTACACCGATGCCCAGTAGGGAAGAGGAAAAAATGACTGCAGTTACAGCTCCAAATAATTTTACTGATTTTAAAGTTGCCGCTAAGACTCAAGAAGAGTTTGACCGTGATGCACTTTGGGGTCGTAAAGAAATTGATATCGCCGAAGGTGAAATGCCAGCCCTGATGGCCCTTCGCACACGCTACAAAAATGAACAGCCTTTGGCCGGCGCCAAAATTATGGGCTGTATTCACATGACCATTCAAACCGCCGTGCTGATCGAAACCCTGGTAGAGCTCGGTGCCGACGTGCGCTGGTCTTCTTGTAACATCTTCTCAACCCAGGATCACGCCGCCGCCGCAATCGCCGCCGCCGGCATTCCTGTGTTTGCGTGGAAAGGTGAAACCGAAGAAGAGTTTTGGTGGTGCATCGAACAAACCATCGTTAAAGACGGTGAAGTTTGGGATGCGAATATGATTTTGGACGATGGCGGCGACCTGACCCAGCTGTGCCACGACAAATTCCCGGCTCTGCTCGACGACATTCACGGTATTTCTGAAGAAACCACCACCGGTGTTCACCGCCTGGTAGAAATGCAGGAAAAGGGCGAGCTGCTGGTACCGGCGATCAACGTTAATGATGCTGTAACCAAAAGCAAAAACGACAACAAATACGGTTGTCGCCACAGCCTGAACGATGCGATCAAGCGCGGCACCGACCACCTGCTCAGCGGTAAAAAAGCCCTGGTAATCGGCTACGGCGATGTCGGTAAAGGTTCTGCCGCCTCACTGCGTCAGGAAGGCATGATTGTTAAGGTGACCGAAATCGATCCAATCTGTGCGATGCAGGCCTGCATGGACGGTTTTGAAGTTGTGTCTCCGTACACTAACGGTGTTAACACCGGCAAGGTTGAAGACATCAACCACATCGTACTGGGCACCACCGATCTGGTTGTGACCACGACCGGCAACATCAATGTTTGTGATGCGGCGATGCTGCAAAGCCTGAAAAACGGCGCCGTGGTTAGCAACATCGGCCACTTCGACAATGAAATTGATACGGCTTACATGCGTGAGAACTGGGAGTGGGATGAGGTCAAACCTCAGGTTCACAAGATCTACCGCAACAAAGCTGAAAATGATCATCTTATTCTGCTGTCGGAAGGTCGCCTGGTGAACCTCGGTAATGCTACCGGTCACCCAAGCCGTATTATGGATGGCTCTTTTGCCAATCAGGTACTGGCACAGATCTATCTCTACGAGAAGAAGTTTGCCGACCTTTCCAAAGAAGAAAAAATTGCCAACATCTACGTTAAAGTTCTGCCGAAGAAACTCGACGAGGAAGTTGCCGCAGCGATGGTTGAAGGTTTTGGTGGCGTGATCACCAAACTGCGCCCCGACCAGGCGGAATACATTAATGTTGAGGTTGATGGCCCTTATAAGCCTGAGACTTACAAATATTAAGTACTTTGCCCGACGATTAGTCGGGTAAGTCAAACAGTAACTTCCCGCTGCGCTGGGGGAGGCCCTTTCTGGAGACGCCACAAGCAGTCCTCTCTACGTTCGAAGAGGGCCATCCTTGGGGGCTTGTCTTCGACATCCATGTTTCGGACAGCCCAGAAAGTCGCCCCCACCATCACAGCTGACACTCTGCCAGCTCAACTATCTGAATGGCACAGAGTCAGGTGAGTGAGGGGCTGGCTTTTGGGGACATCGGAGGCATGGATGCCGACGCTGAGCGTACAGGGATGTATTTACCGCGCTCCCCCAAAGCCAGCCCCTCGCTCACGCCGATGGCACCAACCTGGAAGGCAACAACTATAAGCCCAAGAGTGGCAACATATAATGAGCGAAGAAAAAATCCAGTTCAGCTTCGAATTCTTCCCCCCTAAAACCGAAGCCGGGCGCGAAAAGCTCGTCACCACCCGCAATGAGCTAAACAAACTCCAGCCAAAATATTTTAGCGTCACCTACGGTGCTGGTGGTTCTACACGCGACAATACACTCGGTATCGTCACGAGTATGAAAAACGAAGGGTTTAATGTCGCTCCCCACTTGAGTTTTGGTGGCGACGATGAACAAAGCATGCTCAAACTATTGGGCAAATATAAAAACGCAGGTGTTGACCGCATTGTCGCCTTGCGCGGTGATATACCCTCCGGCGTCGGTGGTTCTTTGCAACTTATCTATGCCAATGAACTTGTAAGTTTTATTCGCCAGCACTTTGGGGATCATTTTAAACTAGCCGTTGCAGCCTACCCGGAAATCCATCCGGAAGCCGAAAGTTACGACAAAGACATAACTTATTTAAAAGCTAAGTTTGACGCCGGGGCTGACTACGCCATTACCCAGTATTTTTATAACCCTGACGCATTTTTTTATTTTATCGAACAATGCGACAAAGCTGGCATTAATAAACCGATTTACCCCGGTATTATGCCAATCATAAATTATAAAAATTTAGCTCGCTTTAGTGCCAACTTCGGTGCCGATATACCGCGCTGGATAGCCAAACGACTTGAATCTTACGCAGACGATAGCGCCAGTATTCACGTCTTTGGTTTAGACCTAGTAAGTGAGTTGTGCGAAACACTGATAGATAATGGCGCACCGGGTTTTCATTTTTATACAATGAACCAAGTTGAACCGAGCGCAAATATTATTAAAAACCTCGGCTTGAGCAGCTAACGGAAACAAACCATGCGCGTACCTCGCATCTATACCGAACAGGAACTTAGCTCCGGCACTGAACTAGAGCTTGAGCAAGCGCCCTCACATCACCTGCTCAAAGTTTTACGTATGGATGTCGGGCGTTCGCTTATCTTGTTTAACGGCCGCGGCGGCGAGTTTGATGCAAGCATTATTGCCAGTTCAAAAAAAGCGGCCACTCTAGCCGTAGGTGAGTTTCGCCAGAACAATAATGAAAGCCCGTTAAAAAGCGTACTTGCCATTGGCTTAAGTCGCGGCGAGCGTTTTGATTTAGTTTTACAAAAAGCCACCGAACTTGGCGTCAGCATTATTCAACCTCTGTTTACTGAACGCTGCGAGGTTAAACTCCGGGGTGAACGCCTGCAGAAGAAAGCGGCGAGCTGGCAAAAAATCATTATCGCTGCCTGCGAGCAGAGCCAGCGCAATATACTTGCTGAACTAAAGCCGGCTATCTCACTTGCGGAATTTTACAAACAACAGCTGGACTGTGAATTAAAACTCGTTTTACACCACCGCAATAGCCAGCGCTTTTCCGATTTGCCGACTGCAAGTTCCGCCTGCTTTTTAATTGGCCCCGAAGGCGGCTTGAGTGAGGCTGAAATTCACGCGGCCCACAGTGCCGGTTTTCAAAATCTTGCCCTTGGGCCGCGAGTACTTCGCACCGAAACTGCTCCGCTCACTGCACTGGCTCTGGCTCAGCAGTACTGGGGCGATTTTTAATTTAAACGTTTTACTCCGGCGTGTTGCAAACACCATACTGCAGCCACAGCTCGGCAAAAGCGAGTAAATACTTACCTTCGTTTGGAACAAGACAAAAACCGGGTTTACCTATATTCACTGTGTTTTGTTAACAGGGGCCTTGCTAAGGCTTGTGTGTTTAATCTAATTTGTTCTGAGAAAAACGCGCGGTGTTCGCCCCGGCCGCTGTTGAACTAGCTAAACTTACTAGGGCCTGTTAACAGGCCCTAAAACAGCCTGCGGAACTGCTTATGTTAAAAACCTTACTAAGCACCAATTTGTTCTTATCGCTCTTATTTTTAACTGCTTGCGATTTTAAAGAAGAAAACGATACAAGCCATCAGGGCGCGAGCCGCGAAGAACTGTCCAACCTAAAACCCTGGCTCGTAACCAGCCCTTGGGCCCACCAGCTTAAAGAGTGTGCCTCGGCGCAGAACGAAAAAGAAGCCTGTACCCTAGGCACCATGCCATTAATCGGTATGGCAAGCAGCCAGCCGGGCATTGCCGAAATTAGTCAGCGCTTACTTGTCAGCCACGACTGGATGGGCGAGCGTTTTGAAGAGCTACTGCTCAACAGCCCAATAGAACTACTCACGATGTTTCGCGGCGTCACCATGGTTGTGATCGACGACGATATTCGCCCGGCCTACTACGACCCTCAAACCGGCGCTATTTATTTAGACCCTAATTATCTGTGGCAAAACGTCTCCGAGGCGCAAACTATCAACCCCAAACAAGATTTTCGCGCCGACTTCGACAACGAACTGGCTTTTCGCAACTTATTTCGCTACGTAAAAAATCAAGAGCTGGCCTATCGCTATAGCGGCCCCGAATCCACTACACCGCGCGAGTTTGAAGACGTGCGCTACTTGGCCAGTGCCCTGCTTCTGCACGAACTCGCTCACGCCAATGACTACTTTCCCGTGGCGAGCCACAGCGGCCTTAAAGCTTCCGATAAACCCTGGCAAGCCGCGCGCAGCCAACTCGACAGCTGGACAAGCAGCCGCTTACTGGCCCTAAACCCGCTGGATTCGGGCCTGATGTTTGAAGCGGCACTGACGATGTACCACGGTGAAAAAGCCAGCTCTTCACTCAAAAGCCAGCAAGCCACAGATATAGGCGCGGCTTTTGCGCCAGACGGCGCCAGCGCCAACTACAACTACAGCACCCCTTACGAAGATGTCGCCATGCTGTTTGAAGAAATTATGATGCTGCGACTGTTTGCAATTGACCGCGATATGGCCTTTACCAGCGCGCCCACACCGGGCAGCAACAGCTGTGCAGACTACGTCATCGGCTGGGGCGCGCGCAACCGAGTCGCCACCGCTCAAGTGCTCGCGCGGGCCGAGTTTGTATTAAACAGCATGCTGCCCGAAAGTGATTTCAGTGAATTTATCAACAATCTCGGCAGTACTAAAGCTATACCAGAAGGTATCAATTGGTGTGACAGCCAGCGCTTTGAAAGCAGCCAGAGCACGGCCGGGCAAAAAACACAGGCGCCGGGTGAAAAGTTTGACGCCGGCGCTCTGTATTGGCGCTGAGTTAAGGCTGAGGCGCTTTGCGCAGAGTTTATGTAAACTGCGCCTTACAGGGGCAGTATCACTTAATGCCGCTTAAGCATAGCGGCAAAGCTTGCTGTCAAACCACGTCGCTAACCTGCGGCCCTAAATTACTGAGCAACACCCGCTATGAAATGCCGAGAAGGCTGCGCTGCATGCTGCATCGCGCCGTCAATCAAACAGGGCTATGCCAACGCTCCTTCCGGCAAAAAAGCAGGTGAGTACTGCATCAATCTCGATAGACAAACACTGCGCTGTCGCATTTGGGGCCAAGCTGACTACCCGCCGTGGTGTAAGGCCTTTATTCCAGAAGAAGCTTTTTGCGGCAGTAATCGCGACGAGGCGATGAGCATAATTCGCTTGCTTGAAGACAGTTCGGCAGAGTAGATTCTGACTCAGTATTACAACAATAAACCGACTAAATGGCTTTGCCTATGAGCAGCGATGTTTTCTACACGGCCGGTTATCGCATAGAAAAACATAGCCGCTGTCTTAGCCGCAACGGCGAGCAAATAGCGGTCAGGCCGCGAAGCTTTGCACTACTGCTTTGTTTGATCCGGGCACGCGGGGAAATTTGCTCCAAACAGAGCCTGCTCGATGAGGTCTGGCAAGATGTTATTGTCGACGAGCAAGTACTGTTTCAATCCATCAAAGAACTGCGACAACTGCTCGGCGACGCCAGGCTGATTCACACGCACCCCCGGCTCGGCTATAGCTGGACGGCAAAAGTCTCAACACAAACTAAGTGGCCCTGGCTCGGCGCTGCAGCGGCGTTAGCGGCCTTTGCCGTATTTTTAAGCTGGTCTGTTGTTAAGCCAACAGAAACCATCGATATTAAAGACGGCAGTGTTTTAATACTCCCGGTAAAAAACACAGTCGCCAGCAACGAACTGGCGTGGACCCGTTACGGGGCCATGGATCAACTAACGAATATGTTGCGTGGCAGCGACAATACATTTGTGCGCCAGACAGAAGTTGTTATTGAGCTCAGCCGTTTAATTCAACTGCCGCCAGACTATCAGCGAGAGCAGCTATTACCACTTTTTCAAAAAACGGGAGCCAAAGCTTTAGTTGAACTTTCTCTCGGTGGCAGTATTCACGAATATCAACTGATCTACAGCATACACACAGAGCAGCAACAACAACGCGCGGTTATTGAAGCGGCCACAATAGTTGAGGCACTGCAAAAAACAGCAAAAGCGCTAGCACAAAAACTTGATTTGAAGGCCTCTGACTCGGCCGATGCTTTAGTGTCGGATTTTAGCAATCAATTATTTGCCGACGGCCTCGACGCAATGGACAGGCAGGACTACCACTCAGCACAACAACACTTTCAGGCACTTGTCAGCATCGAGACAAAAAATTTCAGCGCCCGGCGCAAGCTCGCCGAAAGCCTGTATTACCAGAAGCACTACGATCAAGCGCTGCAGCACCTGGGCGCGGCCATCAACGCGGCCAAAAAGGAGCAGAGCCCTGCCCTGGCGGGCCTATACTATTGGCGCGCTTTTATTGCGTTTATAAAAAATGAGCAAGAACCGGTACAGCAGTGGATTGATGCTGCACTCACGCAGGCCAAACAAAACAATAATCGCTTGTTTCAAGCGCTGAGCTCAGAACTTCAGGGCCAGTTTTATTCACGCGATAAGCACTACGCCGCCGCACAAAACGCCTACAGACACGCGCTGAGTTTCTACGGCAATGTACACTGCCCCATCGGTCGCAGCCGTACTTATTTACATCGCAGCCGCAACTACCTGGATTCAGGTGACAAACTCGCAGCGCAGCAACAGCTGCATCAGGCCAAACAGTTGATGAGCACGTATGAGCTAAGTGCCATGCAAAATTATTACAGCCACCTGCACAAACGCCTTCAGCAACTTTAAAGCTCACAATGCTTAGCTGTCATAATCTAAAGCTGTAATTTTAAGTAAAGGTACAGCTTTCAAAATTTTTTAGAGTATTTCACTAGAGCCCCTTGCCTATTTTTTATTTGCTGACGCCCAGTCGGCCAGTGTTTGCGCTGACAACTTGAGATCTAAAGCCCAGTAAAAACCATTAACGGAAAAGGGAAATCTATGCTTAATTCAAATCGCTTAATTGTTGCCACAAGCTTGAGCCTTTTGCTCAGCGCCTGCGCGGGTGATGACAATACGGCCAGCCAAACAAATGCCTCACCTGAGGCTTCGCCCTCAGTATCTGCTTCTGCCAAACCATCGCCTTCGCCCCAGCCTTCAAGTCAGCCCTCAACTCAAGCCTCCAGCGTACCTAGCCCGGAAGCCTCGAGTTCTGCTCAGCCGAGCCCGGCCGCCTTTCGCTTAAGCTCCAGCGACTACAAAGATGGCGCTGTTATCCCACGCAGCCACGCCTGCACAGCCAGAGGCGGCAGCAACAGTTCACCAGAATTCAGCTGGCAAAATCCACCTCCGCAGACGGCGAGTTTTGCGCTGATTATGGACGATGAAGTCAGCCCCTGCGGCGCGGGTGTAAATGCCTGTAAGCACTGGGCAGTATTTAATATTCCCGCCGAAATTAGCAGCCTGCCTCTGGATTTTAATCCGGCAAGCATGCACGGCGTGGTTGAAGGTCGAGCTTATAACGGAGCTATTGGCTATGCAGGCCCCTGCCCGCCCTTTGCCCATATTTATAAAAGCACCATTTATGCGCTCGATAAGGATATGCCGCTAATCAACGCTACACCGAACTTTAGCCGCCGCGAGTTTGAGCAAAGCTACGAGAGTTATATTCTTGGCCAGAGTACCATCTCTGCTAGCTTTACCCCCTAATTGCGCCCGCTTGGCGAGCACCCCAGCTCTGCCGCGCGATCACACCGGTGCGGCAAGGGGCTGCTCAACATGAGCTTTAAAGGCCTTGAGCAGGTCATTAAAGCTCTTGTTCAGCCCCAGCAACAACAATGGGTAAAGCAAATAAGCGTGCGCTTTAAACTTCGGTCTGACATCGATGTACAGAGTCAGCTTAGCCCCCTCAGTTTCACGTAAATAGAAGCGGGCGCTACTGCCACGAATTGGCAAAAGCGCAGGCGCATCTTGTAATTGCACATCAAAAGCCAGCACCTTGTGCTGTTCATCCCACTCGGTGATTTTCTCTATTGCTTTGGCACCGCCGGCATTTTTACCTAACTCACATACGCGGCCAGCACAGGCCGCCCCCTTAAGCGCTGGCTGAGTATCGAGCGCATAGGAGCGCTGCACAGGTGCAAACCATTGATCAATGGCTGCACAATCGTGAGCCAGTGCCTGCCAGGCGCTATTGATATCGCAGTTAAGTTGTATCTGTTTTTGAATACGCATAATTAAGGTGTCCTTGCTCGGCTGTCGTTGGCCTTTGCTCTAGTGTTTACGGTGGAAGTGAATTGACTTAAACAAAGTGTAAACGGACAATTAACGCACCGAAACAGCAAATAAAAGACCACAGCGGTGCAAAAATCGACCATAGATTGGCACGATATCCAATTTTTCTTATTAGTCGCGCGCTCGGGCAGCGCCCGCGCCGCCGCCTCTGAGCTTCAAACCAGTCACAGCACGGTCAGCCGGCGCATAGACCAATTGGAAAAAGCTCTCGGCGTACGTCTATTTGATCGCGGCGTTGGCGGCTACCAACTCAGCGACGATGGCAAAAGCTTGCTCAACTACGCGCAAAAGGCCGAAGCAAATTTGCTTGATGCCGAAGCCGAACTGACCGGTAAAGATCAGACTCTGGCCGGCGTTATTCACCTGACCTGCCCCGATGTTATTGCCACCTATTTGTTGCTGCCGGAACTAGCCGAGTTCTGCGACAGCTACCCCGAGATAGAACTCAACTTGCACATAGGCACCAATGTACTCGATATTGAAAAACACGAGGCAGAGCTGGCGCTGCGTTTTGTCAGTATAAAAAGTGAATTACCGGAAAATGTTATTGGCCGCAAACTCTGCGCCGCAGCCAGCTGTTTTTATGCGCGACCAGACTATATAAAAAATAAATTAAATCGCGGCCAGGGCCGCTGGCTCGGCTGGGGACAGATGCAAAAATCGCCGCGCTGGGTCGGTTTCAGCCCCCACCCTGAATTAGAAGCCTGGCACGGCCTGGCTGATGGCCGCCTACAACTCGAAGCTGCACGCGCCGGTATGGGCATGGCTCATCTGCCCTGTTTTTTAGGCGACAATACACAAGAGTTACAGCGCCTGCCCGGGGCAGATACAAAACACTTAAATCACATATGGATGATCAGCAACAGCAAACAGCGAGATGTCGCCCGGCTTAAAGTTTTTAAACAATTTTTGCTGGGCTTATTTGAGAAAAAACGAGAATTGATTGAGGGGCAGTTAACTTAAGATAAAACGCCCGCACTAGAAATGCTAATTGATAAGCACTAGGGCCTGTTAACACTAATTATAAACCGAAAATTAAGCGCTAAGCTGCGGCGTTTCAAAACCTGTTAAACAGGCAATACTGAAACACCGCTGCAGTAGCAAGCTATACAAATACTGCGTTTTATTTCTTGTTTTTCATCGCTTCGGCAAAAAGCGCAGCCATCGTTCCCTGAGCTTGACCGCCACCCTGGCCGCCGCGCTGATTGCGCTGGGCTCGCTGGCCACCGCCGCGGCGTTCGCCACCCGCTCTATTATTGGCATTTTGATTAGCGCGGCCTTCGCCGGGTTTGTCGTCGAGGCGCATGCTAAGGCCAATGCGTTTGCGCGGCACGTCAACTTCCATTACTTTGACTTTAACAATGTCACCGGCTTTGACAACTTCGCGCGCATCTTTGACGAAGTTATTGCTAAGTGCAGATATATGTACAAGACCGTCCTGGTGCACGCCGACATCAACAAAAGCACCAAAGTTTGTCACGTTGGTAACGGTGCCCTCGAGTACCATGCCCGCAACTAAGTCTTTGATTTCCTCAACGCCGTCCTGGAACTGAGCCGTTTTAAACTCCGGGCGCGGGTCGCGGCCGGGCTTATCGAGCTCACTGATAATATCCGTTACCGTTGGAATACCAAATTTTTCATCGGCAAAATCGGCCGCCTTAAGTTTGCGTAAAAAGGCGCTGTCACCAATTAATTCATTAACGGCTTTACTATTGGCATCGGCAATTTTTTGCACAACGGCGTAAGTTTCCGGGTGTACCGCAGAGGCATCAAGCGGGTCTTCGCCACCGTTAATACGTAAAAAGCCAGCTGCCTGCTCAAAAGCTTTAGGGCCAAGACGGCTGACTTTTAATAATTCTTTACGGCTTTTAAAGGCGCCGTTGTCGTCGCGGTGGGCGACAATATTATTGGCTATGGTCTGATTTAAACCCGATACACGCGCAAGCAGCGGCGCCGACGCAGTATTTACTTCAACCCCAACACCGTTTACACAATCTTCAACAACCGCATCGAGGCTTTTTGCCAGGCGCGTTTGGCTGACATCGTGCTGATACTGGCCAACACCTATACTCTTAGGCTCAATTTTTACCAGCTCAGCCAGTGGATCTTGCAGGCGCCGGGCAATAGAAATCGCACCGCGAATAGTTACATCCAAATCTGGAAATTCTTTGGCGGCAAATTCGGAAGCGGAATACACAGAAGCGCCAGCCTCGTTAACCATTACTTTTTGAGTATTTGTCAGCTTGTAACTTTTTAACATGTCGCCGACAAACTTATCGGTCTCGCGGCTCGCTGTGCCATTGCCGATAGCAATTAGCGCAACGTTGTATTTTTGAATCAAATTCACCAATACAGCTTCGGATTCACGAATTTTATTTTGCGGTGGGTTTGGAAAAATCGCACAGTGATCAAGCACGCGGCCGGTGCTGTCGACCACGGCGACTTTCACACCAGTGCGAAGGCCCGGATCGAGGCCAATAGTCGCTTTTTGCCCCGCCGGCGCTGCCAGTAATAAATCTTTTAAATTGTGAGCAAAAACATCGATGGCGTCGGCTTCCGCTTTGTCGCGCAAGTCGCCGAGCAAATCAGTTTCGAGGTGGGTTGCCAATTTTACTCGCCAAGTCCAGCGCAGAACTTCTTTTAACCACTTGTCTGCAGCGCGGCCCTGATCTTCGATATTCCAGTGCTCGCCGACTAAAGTTTCGGCCGGGTGGGCCTGGCCGGGCTCTAGATCTTCTTCGAGCGTAAACAGAATATTTAACACACCTTCATTGCGGCCGCGAAACATGGCCAGAGCTCGGTGGCTGGGCACCTTGCTGAGCGGTTCGCGGTGATCAAAATAATCGCGGTATTTGGCACCTTCCTGTTCTTTGCCTTCAACCATGCTTGAGTGCAACCAGGCTTCCTGGCGCAAAAAACCGCGCAGGCGCTCAAGCAGGGTCGCGTCTTCACTGAAGCGCTCCATTAAAATTTGTTTGGCACCGTCGAGCGCATCTTTTATTGTCGCGACACCTTTGTCTGCGTCAATAAATGCTTCGGCCTGTACTTCCGGCTCTAAGTTAGGGTCGCCAAACAGTGTATCGGCGAGCGGCTCAAGCCCGGCCTCACGTGCAATCTGTGCTTTGGTGCGGCGCTTGGGTTTGTATGGCAGGTACAGATCTTCAAGAGCCGTCTTAGTCTCTGCAGCCTTAATCGCTTTCTCGAGCTCCGGTGTCAGCTTCTCTTGCTCTGCAATGCTTTTCAGCACCGTATCGCGGCGCTCATTGAGCTCGCGCAGGTAGCCGAGGCGCTCATCGAGGCTGCGCAACTGGCTGTCATCCAAACCGCCGGTGACCTCCTTTCGATAACGGGAGATAAAAGGCACCGTCGCGCCTTCATCTAACAAGCCGATGGCGGCTGCTACTTGCTTTTCCTGAACCCCGAGTTCCTTGGCGATAATGGAGCTGATTTGCGTCATCTCTTAACCTGTATCTAACTACAAAACGAATAACTGTGAGTAGCGCGTAGTAAGCGGCGCTTGCTCTAAAACTTAAGGCGCGGATTATGCGCTTTTTCCGGCTTGCTTACACTCTTGATCTTTACCGCACTTTGCAGCATGAGCGCAAAATCACGCCAACTTGTCTGCCCAACGCTGGACTCGCTTTACCACAGCCGCCGCGCAGCTTAACCTGAACCCCCTTGCTACAGCCCGGACCAGCGACAAACTATGAGCAAAAGCTACGGAACACTCGATGCCAGTTACCGCGCCGCCGGCGAACTTGCCGGTATCAGCAAGCTCGTCGACGCTTTTTACGACTATATGCAAGAGCTGCCAGAGGCTCGCGGCATACGTGCGATGCACCCGGAAGACCTAACAGAATCGAGAACAAAACTGACGTATTTTTTAAGCGGCTGGCTCGGCGGGCCGAGGCTGTATAAAGAACACTACGGCAGCATCGCCATTCCCCGAGCACACAGCCATTTAGCCATCGGCGCTGCCGAGCGCGACGCCTGGATGCTGTGTATGGAACACGCGCTTGACGAGCAAGACTACGACAAAGACTTTAAGCGTTATATGCTTGAGCAACTCTACGTGCCCGCTGAACGCTGCCGCCAGGCCTGCGCTGTCTCCCGTCGCGACAACTGATCAAATTCGGGCTCAGTGGCAATAATGCGACAACTCAGCCTCGCTGGCGCTATACTGCGCATCCCCCAAAAACCAGCGAGTAAGCACCATGCTGCCCAGTCTCTATCTCAAAGCCCGCGCCGATAAACGCCTGCGTCAGGGTCACTTGTGGATTTATTCAAACGAAGTAGACAGCAAGCGCAGCCCCTTAAATAGCTTTGAAATCGGTTCCCTGGTTGTTGTTGTCAGCGACAAAGGCAAAAGCCTCGGCATCGCCACCTTAAACCCAAAGGTTTTGATGTGCGGCCGGCTAATCACACGCAACGTTAAAGCAAACATCAACCGCAAATTTTTTATCAAAAAAATTCAGCAGGCACTGAGCTTACGCGAGCTGTATTTCGACAAACCCTTCTACCGTTTAATGTACGGGGATAGCGATTTTCTTCCCGGAGTGGTCTGTGACCGCTTTGGCTCAGATTTAGTTGTCCAGCTAACCACCGCCGGTATGGAGAACTTTAAGCAGGAAATCCTCGAAGCTTTTGACGACGCCATCGAACCTAGCGGCATGATTTTGCAAAACGACCACAGTGCAAGAGCGCTCGAGGAACTGCCAAACTACAGTGAGCGTTTTGGCGAACTGGGCGAGCAGTTTTTGCTCGAAGAAAATGGTGTTCAATTTGCCGTGCCGGTAGAGGGCGGGCAAAAAACGGGTTGGTTTTACGATCACCGCGCCAACCGAGCCCAGCTGCAAAAGTTCAGCAACAATAAAACCGTGCTTGATGTATTTTCTTATGTTGGCGGCTGGGGTGTGCAGGCCGCCGCCGCGGGCGCTACTCAGGTAAGTTTTATCGATGCATCTGAAAAAGCGCTCGGCTGGGTTGAGCGCGCCTATGAATTAAATAAACTTGGCCACAAGCCCGAACTTTTGCACGGCAAAGCCGTTGATCAGTTAAAAGCATTAATTGAAGCGGGCAGAAAATTCGATATTGTTGTATTGGATCCGCCGGCTTTTATCAAACGCAAAAAAGATCTCAAGAACGGTTCGGCCGCTTATCGCCATATTAACGAACTGGCGATGCGCCTGGTTGAAGCCGGGGGTATTTTAATAAGCGCTTCGTGTTCGATGCATCTAGCCGACGACAGTCTTGCCGACATCGTTCGCGCCTCGGCCGCACACTTGGACAGAGACGCCCAGCAGATTTTTAAAGGCTCTCAGGCACCGGATCACCCAGTACACCCAAGCATTGTAGAAACACAGTATTTAAAAGCGCTGTTTTATCGTTTATCTCGCCGCTAAATTTTCTGCTGCGTGTTCTTCAAAGCTTTTTAGCGCGGCGATTAAAGCCGCTCTAAAAAGAATTGCACTAACATCGCTTCAAATTCCGCAGCATCAGCGCCCTCTTTCTGCGCCAGCTTGCGCGCCAAACTTCTTAAGCTGGTTTCACCGTCAATACGCTGGTACAAATCAGCTAAAAACGCAGCTTTAGCTTGTTCAGCCACCGCCTGCTGACTGGCTGGGATAGGCTTACCAGTATCGATCAACCATACGGGTATCGAACTTAAATCTTTATCGGCTTCGACATGCTGGCGTTTAACCGCTTCCCACGACCACACGGTTTCCATGCGATAACCGGCATTATAAGGAGACTTGAGATAAGGCATTTCAACTTGTTTTAACTCTTCGATTTCAAAACCCGCTGCAGCCGCCAGCTCGACCACCTCATCACTTGAATAACACAGAGATTCACGATTTTGGTTAAAAACCAAAGAACCCAAATTAATCCAGCGGCCACCGATGGGCACATACTGATTCAGCTGTGTTAAAAAGCGAGAAAACTCGTGCGGTTGAATGTCAATTAACCACGGGGTCAGCACCGTATCAAAGGCGTGTTTAACAAAGCTCGGTTTGGCTGCGTCGGCAAAACACAGATAAAAATCGTCCGGTACTTTATCAAAACCAGACATTTGATGTTTTATCGCGACGTAGTCGACGATTTTAGGGTGCAGGGGAAATTCGGTAAAAAAGAAGCTCTCCCCCCTTAACATTTTCTGCACTGCAAACATAAACAGCGGATTTATGTCAGTGGCAACGGTAAGCTCAGTATCAAAGTGTTGGTGCACATCAAGTGCCAAACGACAGGCACCGGCGCCGAGCACACACAGCTTTCCAAGCTGCGCTGGCGCAACTTTTTTGATTAACTCTAAACTCTGTTGGTTTTCTTCATCTCCCCACTGCCAATCGCGGTAAATATTGGCTTCATAACTAAGCAGGTTTTGGCTCGCAGGTGCGCGGTCGCGCAGGGCATTGTAAATTTCAACAGAGGCAACCTTTGCTTGATTGAGCGGTTGCATAAGTTTGGTGATTTCAAGCAGGAAATCTTTTTTAGCCAGCAGCAAACACTCAATTCTATCGTGTACCGCACCCTGACTCTGATTTCTATCGAGCTCAAGCTGAGTAATTTCCTGCAGTAAAACCTGCTGGAAGTGATTGAGCTTGGCGCCCCAATCGAGCAAGGAGTTGCGAGGGTGAGCCAATAACCAGGGCAAACCATCGACCAGGGGGTAGCTGTGTTTGCCGTCTTCACTGACAAGCTGATCATCTTGTTGCTGAAGGTTTTGACCACTTAGCGGGCAGCAAAGCAAGCGGCTAAAGGCGCTGGAAAGACTCATGACGGTATCCCAAGAAATATGCTCTCAGTCTAGCTGAAAAGCTCGGGCCTTGTCCCAACTGCAGGGTCTGAGAACAGCACGGATAAAACTCTTATACTGAAAAATAAACGGGGCCGGATACTGACAACTGCAACCGGCCCCGCAAATTGATTTATCGCTCACACAGTAAAACTAGCTGTTGCTAATCTGCCCGTTAACGATGGGCTCAAAAGCCGTATAGTTGTCGATTTGCGAAGAGCCAAGCCCCTGCACCAGGCCTTCATCGTTAAAGCGCTGGGCAAACTGCCCCTGCTCACCGTGTAGCGCCATATAGTTCAATAACACCATCTGCACCAACTGATCGACGTTATTGGCCGCGGGGCTAGAGCCTGTTTCAACATCGCCACTGCCGCGCATATAACCAATCTGCTGATGGCGTGCCTGCTCCGCTTCCGAAGCACCGATAAGCTGGGGCCGGCCACCAGGGTTATAAACCAGAAAAAACGATGCTGCGGTTTGCTGGTTGTCCGAGGTCCACATGCCTTTGCCGCGGCCGAGGCCATCTTCGGTCGCACCATTTGACGACAGCGAGCCGTCGGAACTGACGTAGAGCATTAGCGGCCGGCCCTTGCGCGCTGCGTATTCTAGGCACGCGCCCATACAGCGCCCAGCGCGAAAATCGCGTACCTCACCTGTCGAGCGGCCGCCGCCGTGGTAGTCATAACCGCCCATGGCAATGGTGCCGGCCCCGGCGTAGGGGTAACCATTAGCCGGGCTGTCGAGCACCAACTTCATCACCGACGCGGTTTTGGAAAACTCGCGGTCATTCATTTCGTCACTGCTGAAAATACCACTCGGGCCAACAATGTCCGGATCACTAAAGACATTGAGCACATCGATATTTGGAAACTGGTCGGCGAGGCTGGCGTTCTCAACATAGGTGCAGGCGAGCTTCTCGCGAACTTCGCTGTCGTTGGCAAGCAAGGTGTTGACGCTGTCTGTCTTGTTTTTTGACATGCGCGCAACACTTTCCATCACGTAGACCACCTCCTGGGGGCTCAATGAGCCAAAGTCACCGACACTGACCAGCCCGGTCACATCAGATGGCCTATCTATCTTGCTCGGCCGCAAATCCGGCTGAATATATTGCGCAGGCGCCATTGAGTTGCCGCCACTTTCACTGTTGCGCGAGCCGATAAGACCCAGCAGTGAACCCGTGGCGCCACCGATGCGGGCTATGCCATAGAGCGGGTTGTGCGGGTTGTTGCCAGTGTCGTTTTCCGAGCGCGCCGGTATCACTGCACCGTTAATATTGGCGCGAGTTAGCTCCGATGTGCGATCGTGAATGCCGCGCAAAAACGCCGAGTCGCTGTGAAAAGCCAGGCCGAGCGACGTATCAGTGTGGTCACCGTTGGACGAGCCGGTTTCACTGCTCGCTGCACCACCCGCTTCCAGTGCACCGGGCACCATGTCTCCCGGCAGGCCCTGCTTGCTATAACCACCGGCGCTGAGGAAATCCATCTGCCCGCCCTGACCGCCAACCAGTACGTTGGAGCCGGCCATATTGGCGCCGCCGGCAAGGTCAATATGAATAAACGGAATCTTGCGCGACGAACCACCATCGAGGCCACATTCGGTCAAACGCGCAAGCATGTCCGTACTTAAATCGGCCATCGCCGCAGGTGAAGCCAATAGCGAGCCGAGCACAGATGTTGTCGCCACAGTGCCAACACCAGTGCTAAAACCCTGGGCCAAAAACTCGCGCCGGGTTTTAGGGCGAGCGTGATCTGGCTGAGGTATGGGTTGATCGAGAGGAATAAATAAATTTTTCTTAGCCATGATAATTCCCCTTATTGAACCAGCATAATTGCGGAGGCAAGCGCAGCCGAACAGCTTGCGACCGCCGCGGTTGAAGTGTCGGTGTTTTGCATATTTGTAATTAAACTATCGAGCTCGCTGTAAACATCAGCGGGCACCGGCTGTGTCGTCAAACTCACGTTTGAACCGCCGTCATCGATATCATTGGTCAACAGTGCCGTCATCAGGCGGTTGATAAAGTGCTCGCGCCCAGCGCTGTCAAACGCTGTTGAAAACGCTGCCGCAAAATTAAATGAAGGCCACATCGCCGCGCGCAAACTGCTGTCGCCAACCAGCGCCGAACAGTAGGCAACACCAAGCTGCATAACGCCGCTCTGGTGAGACGCCAAAAACGCCTGCGGATCGGCAAGTACAGGCATGGCTTGGCGCACATTCGCCAGAACCGGCGCGACGACAGGGTGATCTACCGGCACCCCCGTCATTTGACTGTAACTTAAGTTAATTTCATCGAAGGTTCGCACGCCGACATCGCTGGTCGCATCGCCGGGCACAGGGGCAACGGCAACAGGCGCAAGTTCTGCCGGGCGCGCGTAGGCTTCACCGCCAATACTGTCAAAGCTCAAAAAGAATTGATCGTCTTGCGAGCCGCGATCGAGAGGAATAATAGCGCCGAGATCGGACAGCGGCGTACCGAGAGCAGCATCGTAATTATCGGCGTTAATGCTGATATCGAGATTGGCGTAGACCTGGCCTGTGGCCACTTCTTTACCGTTTAAGCCGATGCGCAGCCCCCGAATATTGAGATTGTCCGGTACCGCGGTTTCATCGAGACTGATAAAAAACGGATCGGCAAACAGGTAGCCATAGTTATCGTACTGCTGAACTTCAAACACAATGTACGCTTCGGGCACGCCGATCAGGTGGCTGAGACCAAATAACAAAAAGAATTTTTCGCCGACACCAACATCAAAGTTAGTAAACACATCTTCAGCACTTAAGGTGCGATTGTGAATCGACAGCATGCGTATGGTGCCCATCCACAGGTAGTCGTTGTCGACCTCATTGCCCACAGCCAGCGCGTAGGTAGGGTCCCAATCATTAAAGTTGCCAAGCGGGCTAGTATCTTCGGCAGCAAGCTCACCGTTGACATAAATGGTGCGCCCGTCAATTGGGTCAAAATTCACCACAACGTGCTGCAAAGTAGCCTGCAGTACCTCATCGGCAGACGGCGTGCTCAGCAGATCCCCGGCCACACCTTCAGCTTCGCTGTGACGCACAAGAAAATCGTAGTCGTAAGTTGTCTGGCCGAGGGTAAAGTTGCGCGCATCTGGCCCACCACTGTAAGTCACGATGCGAGCAGGGCCATCCTGAGCGACGTTATCGGGAATCACCCAAGCCTCAATAGCAAATTCACCGGTACTGCGAACTAACTGATGTAATTTCTCAGAAGCGCTGGTTGCTCCCTGGGCCTTGCCGTCGTTGATGCGAACACCCCACGAGCCCACCCACTCGTAGTCACCACTTAACTGCAAGTCCAGAGCAGGTTCTACCCCGGAGGTGTCGTAGGCTACGGCGCCGGAACCGGTTTTGAAATCGTACTGCGCAATCACCGCGCTCTCGATGCGACCACCCGAACTGGCGACAATGCCGTCCGGTAAGCCGAGCGCGTTACTGACTACCAGCTCAGGGTTAATTTCCGTCAGGGGAATACCGTCGGCAAAGGCCTGAATCGCACTTTGCATTTCGGCGGCATTTGACGGGCAGTCCGTCCAGCAGTTGTGAAACTCCTGGCCCAGGCGACTAACCAAACGGCTGTTTTGCGGCTCATCTAAGTTGATGCGACTGCGCGCAGCCAAGTAAGCGACATCGATTTCTTCACTGCCCAGGAAAGGCTGCTGACGCGTCGCGGCTTCTTCACTGTGGCAGCCCTCGCAGTACTGCTTCACAAGTGGATAAACCGTGCTTTCAAACAGCGCGGTATCGGCGGGGAAGCTCTTCGATACACCAACTTCAATCACCGGCGGCGCGGTCAGCACCACGGTGTTGGCAACGGCACCGGAAGCCGAAGCCCAGTTTTCGATATAGTTAGTAATCGTATCGGCACAGACACTGATTTCCGGGCGCCAGCAATTGTGGCCCTCGGAAACTTTGGTCACCAGCCGCGACAGCGCCGGTGCACCGAGATCAACCAGAGAATTCGCCTCGGAGTAGGCGCTGTTGATATCGTCGGCGCGAACAAAGCTCGGCGGCTGGCCACCCTGAACATGGCAGGCACCGCATTTGTCTTCGCCGGCGAGGTTGTCCCAAACATTGATTTTGAAATTTTGTACATCGTCAGTACTCGGCGCCGGGCCGTTGTAGACAATGCCGCGATCACTCTCGTCTGCCGACGGAGGTGCATTTTGCTGCACCTGATCACCACTGCCCTGAGAACAGGCGCCGAGCGCCAGAACAATCGCTGCGCAAATCAGAGCGCGCGCCACCAGTGTTAAATCTTTCATGGCCACCTCCTAATTGCCCGCACAGTACATTGCCGATTCGGCAAAGACGTTTTTAATATTGTAAGCAGCGCCGGCAAAGCTAGTTTGCAGCGCGGCGAGTTGATCCAGGTCGGCCTGGCTGTGAGCATCGCGCAGACACACATGCTTAAACACCTTGCGAACTGCGCAGCTGGCAAACGCGTCAGTGTGGGCGAGCTCTTGCATCAAAGAGCGCAGCCCCTGACCTTCACCGGGCAGCGCTTCATCCCAGCCGAGCACCGCGTTCTGGCCGACGCGCCAGTAATTGCTCCAGCTGTCGTCCGGTGTGCGAAAACCATAGGGGAAGGTCGCGTCGTTGTTAAAGTACTTAGGCTGGACACGCGAGCCGGTCTCTTCGTCGACGTCGACGTTGTATTCAATCTGCCCCTGCTCGCCAGTCGGGTCGCCGTCGGCGTCGTAGTTAAAGTCGTAATACGCCATGCTCTGCGTCAGCGGGTCCATACCCGCGTGGCAACCCATGCAAGTGTTTAAAAATACCCGGCTGTCGCCGCCAGGGCTGCGGCTGACATCCTGGCGGATGCGATCGGGTACTCGCTCAACATCGTGAACTTGCTCAAGGTCCATACACAGGTGGTTGACCAGGGTGTAGCGAAACTGGCTGCGGTTGGTGCCGGCAATAAAAAAAGCCTTGGCCGCTGCGCGCGTGGTAATAACACCGGCGGTTGCATCGGCCGGCAAGCCGGTAACACTGTGTTGCTCGCGATAAACCAGCGTATCTTTAAGGCTGTGGCCCGCCGCTTCGAGTTCGGCGTAGTGATTGTTGTTGGCGTTGTTGTAAGCGCTCAAGCCCGAAGCGTTACTGATATAAAGGTGATTGCCATAGAGCAGTTCGCGAAAATCTCTTTCGTCGCGAACTATGCCGATAACTGTCGCGATATAGTCGTTGAGCGGGGTAAATACATCAAAATCGCGGTTAGTCCACGGCGCCGCCCAATTCTTCAGTGTGGCGTTGTAAAAACCGTCGTTCTCCATCGCAATGTCCGCCGCTGCACGCATGTCGCCGGCATCAATTTCAGCTTTCATTTGCAGCAGAACCTGTTCACTCGGAGGAGTTCCAGCGAGGCGATCGTGTATGCGTTTTGCCTGCTCGAGAGAGCCTGCGTGAGCCGCGTGAGCGAGGCTTAGAGCCACAGCGAGCACGGCGGAGTGAGCCATGATATTCATTGTTCTACCTTTTTATCTATCAACAAGCCCGCGACTTAAGCCGCCCTGGTAAATAACTCGAGCGATATTGCACAGGCTAAAATTTGCTAGCTTTGGTCAAAATTTGTCATCTAAATTCGAATCACTTTGATCAATTAGCGTGAACTTCCTTGCATAAACGCTAAAACGCTAACTATTGCCTTAAACAGGCACGTTTTATTCCGCTACCATTAGCTCGATAGCGAGGCCGGCCTCTGTTTATAAAGTTTGCGGACTGCTTCATGTTTTAGTTGTTAAGTTCTAGCTTCAAAGCTCTCTCAGCTGGTACTTAAGATTGAAACGAACAGCAAAACAGACGCCAAAGCAAATACAGCAGCCAGCAAAACATATCATTGTAATTTTGACTATAAGCTTGTTCACAAGCTGGCACAGAAGTTGAAATCGTGAACTTACACAGCAGTGCCAGAAAGCTCGTATGCAAAATTAAATGGCAATATGCTCATTCATTTAAGGCCGCGTCAGACCAAGGGAAGCTTGGCGCGATAAGTGGCCCTCCAAGCCTGCCGACTTTAGTGCTGGCTTAGCGGACAATACCGGGTGCTCAACAACGATGTAGATGACACCCAATGGTGAAACGAAATAGAAACATGAAGATTAAGCTGATATTCCTGCTGGGATTAGGTGGCCTCAGCGCCGCTCTGCTCAGTGGCTGCGATGCAAGTGGCGGCGTAAATGGCTCGTCGCGCGGCTCTCAGGCCGCCGACCCGGTGGTTGTCGACTACCCTATTGCCTATGTCAAAAGGCCCATCCCCATCGATGAAGACGGCTTAGTTGTTGCCAAAAGCCCGCTCGACCCCGCCGCGTTTAAGCCCGGTGCGCAACTAATAATCAAAGACAGAGCCCAGGCCAGCGCAGCTGAAGAAATAGTAACCGACAAGCTCTTTCCTGCCGACGAAGAAAGCGGCCTGCCCGCGCTTTACGATGTTAAAGATCTGAGTGTCAGCTACGACGGCTTGAAACTGCTTTTTGCCCTGCGCGCGCCCGAAGACCCCAACCTCGATGACGATGAGCAGCCGAGCTGGAATATCTGGCAATACAATCGCGAGAGCGGCGAGCTCAGGCGCATTATTAGCAGCGACCTACAAGCAGAGCTCGGCGACGATATCGCACCACGCTATCTGCCCGATGACCGCATTGTGTTTTCCAGCACCCGCCAACCGCGCAGCAAAGCCATCTTGCTCGATGAAAACAAACCCCAATTTGACCCGGGCACTGAAGACGATAGAGACATGCCCACCTTTGTTCTGCACATCATGGACGAAGACGGCGGCAATATTGAGCAGTTAACTTACAACCAGAGCCACGACCTCGACCCGGTCGTATTAGATGATGGGCGCATCGCGTTTGTTCGCTGGGACAATTTCATCGGCGGCGAAGATAGGGTCAGCCTTTATACAACTCAAGCCGACGGCAGCAGCACCTCTCACCTCTTTGGTTACCACAGTCAAAACACCGGCACCGATGCCAGTGAAGCCATTCGTATCAAACCCATACAAACTCAAGACGGGCGCCTATTAGTCGGCTTGCAAGCGCGCGAAGTTGACAGTCAGGGAGGGGACATCGCCTATATCGACTATCTCAACTATGTTGGTGTCGGCCTGCCTTTTGCCAACGGCAGTGATGGCGGGGATGCCCAGCTAAGCGCCTCTGTCGGCGAAGTCTATACCAACGACGGCGTCTCACCGCGCGGTTATTTCAGCAGCGTATTTCCACTCTACGACGGCACCGGTCGCCTGCTTGCAAGCTGGGCTGGCTGTGTTGTCGAAGGTATCAAAATAGGCGTCTACCTCAACCACGACGGCCTACTTGTTAACGGTTACGGTGATTTTGTTAACAAAGACGGCGACAAGCTTGCCAGCACGGAGCAACCCGTTGCCGCAGACGCCAGCGATGTTCAAGCCTTTCCCTGTGGCGCCAATGTTGTTGCGCTCGATGAACTCAGCATTGCCAGCCCAAACTACGCTCTGTGGACGGTTGAGCCCGAGGAAGGCACTGTTAGGCCGGTGGTTCTCGCAGAGAGCGGCTCAATGTTTACCGACGCCGTAGTCATGCAGGAATACCAGCTGCCCGATTTCTACGTACCGGAGCCTCTCGATGATATGCAAGTTGAGCTGCGCGACGACAATCTCGGTGCGGTACATATTCACAGTGTTTACGAGCTGCACGGCAGCGACAACAGTGGCTCGTCGATCAGCGCTGTTGCCGACCCACTGCTTACGCCAGCCGAACAGCGGCCCGCTCGCTTCTTGCGCCTGTTAAAAGCCGTTAGCCTGCCAAATGAAGATGTCTACGATTTTGACAACAGCGCTTTTGGTCTGCGCGCTCGCGGCCAGATGAAAGATATTATTGGCTATGTGCCAATCGAGCCCGACGGCTCGGTTAAATTTGCAGTGCCGGCGGATATCGCTTTTAGTTTTCAGGTTGTCGATGAAAACGGCCGCGCCATCGACGGCAACATCGGCAGCACGCACGCCAACTGGCTAAGTGTAAGAGCCGGCGAAGTGCGCGAATGCGGCGGCTGCCATGAAAGCGGCAGCACTGAGCCCCACGGCCGCCTCGAAGCCGAGGCCGACTTCAGTTATGTAGGTGCGCTCGGCGCAGTGCCGTTCAACAATACTCAGCTACTCGACGAATTTGATACCGCCGAACCCGCACCGGAGTTTGGCGAAACCATGGCCGAATACTACGCCCGCCTCAGGGGCCCGCGCCGCCCGAGCGTCAACCTACATTATGACGACGAATGGACAGACCAAAGCGTAACCGCCAGAAGTAACAGCATCGATATTGCCTATGCCGACCTAAATATCGGCGCAGCTCCTGCAAGCCCCGCATGTCAGCTGGAGTGGAACGCCCTGTGTCGCAGCGTTATTAACTACCTCGAAAATATTGCGCCGCTGTGGCAAGCCGACCGCCGTGTCTTTGATGATATGGATCCAAGCCTGCTGCTAATCGATAGAACTTGCACCAGTTGCCACAGCCGCACCGACATTAACGGCGCGACACGTGTTCCCGTTGCCCAGCTTGAACTGACCAATGAACAGAGCCAGGACAACAACGACTACGTGACTTCCTACGTTGAGCTGCTGCGCGGGGATGTGCCGCAAGTGTTAAATGAAGACGGCGCCCTGGTCAATCAACAGCAAGAAGTGCCGGCCGTCGATGGCAACGGCAACCCCGTTTATGTTATCGCCACCGACCCGGTTACCGGCGAGCGCCTGACCGATCCTGTCACCGGTGAATTTATTTTATTGACCGATGCCAGCGGCAACCCTATTCAAGACACCATGCTTGTAGATGTTGCCGCCGGCCCTGCACCTATGCCCGGCCCTGCTCGTGACAGCGAGCGCTTTTTCTCCAGATTTGAAAGCGGTGCTATCCACGACGGGTGGTTAAACCAGGCCGAGCTAAAATTAATTGCTGAGTGGCTAGACATTGGCGCCCAGTATTACAACAATCCATTCGAGGCGCCCGAATAACCGTTCGTTAAGAGCCTGTGGCAACAACACTTGCTCAACCATTAACTGCGCCGGAAATAACAGCCCAAATTAGGACAGACATTTGGACTTAATTAGACAGCTCAGGGTCGCCCTAGTGGCCCTGACTTTAGTATTTAATTGTGCATATAGCCTCAACAGCTATGCGATAGAGTGGAACCCCCTTAACTGGCAGCTTTTTGCTGGCGCTGAGGGCATCGATATTATTATCAAAGCACCATTTGCCGAAATACGCACAGGGCCGGGACGCGGCTACCCCGTTACTCACGTCGTTGAACGCGGGGAAAAGCTGCATGTCGACAAAAGTAAAACCGACTGGTATCGCGTGCATACTGAAGAAGGCCTGAGCGGCTGGGTGCACAGCGAAGAACTCACTGGCGCCGAGTTTGCGCAAGACAGCGGTGTTGAAGCCGGTAAAAGCGCAGATTTTCGCCGCGCGGACAAAAGTGAACACGAACTTCGCCGCTGGGAACTGGGGCTTGCGCTCGGCGATTTCAGCGGCGCTCGCGCCACCACGCTCGGCCTGCAATACCACATGACGGCCAATCTCAGCGCCGAGCTAAAATACACTCAAGCCTTTGGCAATTTTTCGAATATTAAACTTTACAGCCTGAACGCCATTCACCAACCATTTCCAGATTGGCGTTTTAGCCCTTTTTTCACCCTCGGCTCGGGCCTGATGCAGACCTTCCCCAACTCCGGCCTTGTTGAAACTGAAGACAGGGAAGACACAGCAATGACTGTTGGCGGCGGCCTTTTTATCTACGCGTCGCGCAACTTTATGCTGAGAACCGAATACAACCACCACACAGTGCTGACCAGTCGGCCAGAAAATGATGAGGTACATGAATGGAAAGCTGGGTTCAGCGTATTTTTCTAAGTGCCGCGCTAGTAATAGCGCTGCCTGGCTTTGCCGAAGAGCGAGATGCCGGCGATGACGAAGAAATTCTAGAGGGGGTCATCAACCCCGATCTAGAGCGCCGCCAAATCGACGAGGGCAAAATAGACTCGGAGAATTTTGAGTTTGGCCTCAGTGCCGGTGTCATGAGCATCGAAGATTTTGGCACCCACAACAGCGTCGCCTTGCACATGGCCTACCACATTAGCGAGGACTGGTTTTTAGAGGGCACTTACGGCGCTTCGCAGGCCGGCTTGACCAGCTACGAGTATCTCGCCGCGCAGGATTTGTTAACTGAAGAAGAGCGCGACTTAAGCTACTTTGATATGTCGCTCGGGCTCAACTTATTGCCGGGAGAAATCTTCCTCGGAGAGAAACACGCATTTAACGCAGCGATGTATGTGCTCGCTGGAGTCGGCTCCACTCAGTTTGGCGGCGACGAGTATTTCACCGCCAACTACGGTGCCGGAGTTAGGTTTTTTACAACAGACTGGCTGGCACTGCGCATGGGCTTTAACAATCGTATTTTCACCCACAGTATTTTTGGCGTAGATAAAACCGTACAAAACTTAGAAGCCAATATTGGCCTGTCACTATTTTTCTAAAGGAGATGGCTATGAAAAACCTAATAAGCTTTGCCGCCTTACTGCTTCTGGCCTGCACAGTTCAAGCAGAGAAGATCCAGGACTTCACACTTAAGAGCAACCAGAACAAAAATATTCGTATCAGCGATTTGCGCGGCCAAGTGGTCATGCTCAACTTCTGGGCCAGTTGGTGTGGCCCCTGCCGCCAGGAAATGCCATTGCTCGATAAAATTTACGCGCGCTACAACGCCGCAGGCTTCGAGTTACTCGGTGTCAACAATGATGTCACCGAACAAGACGCAGCCGGCTTTCTCGCCGAGCGACCGGTGAATTTCCCCATCGTCTACGACCCGGACAGTAAAGTGCGCGATATGTTTAAAAAATACCAGGGCATCCCCCTGTCTATCTTTATCGACTGCGACGGCAACATCGACACCGTACATCGAGGTTATAAAGCCGGCGATGAAAAAGCCTATATCAAAACCATCAAAAAGCTGATGCGCACATGCTCTGCCTAAAACGCTTTGTTCTAATAATTGCCGCCGCGAGTTCAAGTGCCTGCTCCATACAACCGTGGGTGCAAAGCCATGAACGCGGCGAACTCGCCGACCCAATTATGGCCTTTGAACGCCACCCGGCTTCAACACGCTACATTAATCACGTATACGAGGCGCGCGAGTCTGCTCGCGGAGCCGAAGGCGGCGCGGGAGGCGGCTGTGGTTGTAACTAGATTATTATGCTTGCTCGCTGCACTGTTTCTCAGCGTTAGCGCAAGTGCGACCGTGTTGCCCGAAGATCAGAGCGAAGTGCTCTACCACCGCTACCAGGGCGGCGGCATTACCATCGACGGCCCATCGGTTTTGGTTCGCAAAGGTTTTAAAGACAAAGTCAGTGTCTGGGGCAACTACTACACCGACAACATCAGTGGCGCTTCGATCGATTTATTAGCGCAGGGCTCGAGCTACTACGAAGAGCACCGCACAGAAACCAGCGTCGGCGCAGACTACCTGCACGGGCGCACAATTATGAGCTTAAGCGGCACCAATAGCTCAGAGCGAGACTACGAAGCCAACAGTTTTGCCTTTGGCTTAAGCCAGGCGTTTTTTGGTGATATGTCGACCCTAAGCTTGAGTTACAGCCAGGGTAACGACGATGTTCGCGAAAACATATACGAAGACGGCAGCATTGTTGACACGATAGATCGGGGCAAAGCTCGCCACCAGCGTTACGGCCTCGGCCTTAGTCAAATCATAACCCGCAAACTGATCGTGTCTTTTAACGCTGAAACGGTTGTCGACGACGGCTTTTTAAACAACCCCTATCGCTGGGTGCGCTACCTCGATGGTGAAAATCTGGGCCGCGAAAAAGAAAAATACCCGGCCTCGCGCAACAGCGATGCCTTTGCGCTGCGCGCCATGTACTACCTGCCCTATAGAGCGGCATTAAAAGCTGAATATCGCATATTTAGTGACAGCTGGGGCATAGAGGCAAGCAACTGGGAACTTCGCTACATTCACCCGTGGCGAGACTGGATCTTTGAAGCGAAATACCGCGCTTACGAACAGGGCCAAGCTGATTTTTACAGTGACCTTTTCCCCTATGCCGATGCTCAAGAGTACCTGGCACGGGACAAAGAGCTCAGCGAATTTAGCGATAGCACTTTGGGCCTCGGTTTTAGTTATGACTGGGATCAGAAATATTTATCGTGGGCCGATAAAACCACCTTGAACTTCTATTGGGATTACATCAATTTCGATTACCATAACTTCCGCGAGAATACGCCGGAAAACACCAGTGAATACGGTTCCGGTAACGAACCTTTTTACAGTTTTGGTGCCCATGTAGTACGCGCATTTATCTCCGTCGCGTATTGAGCCCATATTCAAGGAATAACGATGAAAATCAGTAGCGTACTGGCAGTGACCCTGATCTGCTCCAGCTTGGCAGCGTGCAAGCTGGGTTTTGAAGCCAAGGATCCAGACGATAAAGACCAAAGCATTTACAGCGGCCCGAGCGAAGGCAAGTGGTGGGAGCTGACGTTCACCGGCAGCGGCAATAATTATGAACTGCGAAGACGCCCCTCGCCGAGCAGCTCTCAAACAGACTTCACGCTCAAAGGCACCATGACTCGCCTGGATAGCGGTTATGCTCAGTTCAGCGTAAGCTCTAAGACAGGCTCGGGCGACAACGTCGGTTCTAACTTTGTTGCCCTGGAGTTTGGCAACGAAGCTTTTGTACTCTACCCCGTTGAAAGCGGAGCCGACGAGCTCATCGCTATCGTGCCCAAAGACAAATGCCCAAGCAACGATGTACGCGGCAACGGTTTGTTTCTTGAACGCCCCGAAGACAACGCCACCAGCGACAGCATTGCCTGGCTTGGCAGCTTTACTTACGGCATTAGCGACAAGTCGGCGCGCTTGTCCGACGGCCTTGCTCTCGACGATGACTTTACTCGCCAAAACGATGTCAGCACTAGCAGTGCCGACTGTGAAGACGGCATTGCCGAGCACAATAACGGCAACCATTTTTTAGCGGATAATTCCGCCGTGATTGAGCTCGATGCCGGCGAAAATAACTATCGCCGAGTATTTAGCCTGCCGGCCAGAAGCATCAATGCTATTGCCGACAGCAATGGTAATTACGTCGGTTTTGCTCGCGACTTTGCGGCACCGGACGATGTTTTTTATATCCGTGCTGAGTGCACAGACGGCCAGTGCAGCCTGTATCAGGTCAGTGATATCGAAAATCCCGAAGCCTCAACCCAGCTGTATTACACACTAAATTTTGACGATAACCTGAACGTCAATAACAGCGCCGGCCTGGCTACCGGGGATATAACCAACCACCCGGTCAACGGCGACCCGCAGAATCAAAGCAATATCGCCTGCAGCATTAATACTAGTTTTAGCTCGGAAGTCGGTTCGAACACTAAAAACTACCAGTTCCTGCACTGCAATGCTCAGAGCCCCTACAACCGAGAGCGCCTGCTACATTTAGTGCTGTTGCTCGAAAGCTAAAATGAAGCCTGCGGGGCCGAGTCACGCGGGGCTCAGTGCCGCAGGCTTCATTTTTTTCTCGCAGGCTATTGACTCCACCCCCACAACTGATACTGTATATTTAAACAGTATTACTGGAGGCCATTATGGCAGTTGTTGCAGTTTGGAAGTGTGACCGGGACGGCGCTATGTTTGCGAACAAAAAAGACGCAGAAGAGCACGATAAAATGCTCGAGCTAGCTGAGAATATCAGTGCTTATATCGAAGCTAATATTGAGGGGCTCGACGAAAAACACAGCGAGGCGATTGGTTTGCTCTTATCTCGCCACCGCGAGGAATTAGCGAAAGCCTGTAAAGGTAAACCAGAGATATTGCTCGAAATCCCTGCAGATAGCGAAAGCAGTGACGGCGACAAGCCCGCAGACAAGCAAAATATCACTCCAATTGCTGGCACGGCTTAAAGCGGCTGCTGTCCATTAAGTGTCGATCAAGCTTTGCGCCGGTTCGAGCCCGCTTTTTCCCTTTTTTTGCTTAAGCTCGAATCGGTTTTTAGCCCTACTAGGGGCCCAATAACTGCATGACCACCGTTAAACTAAATAAACTCAACAAGGTCGATAAGATAATCGTTGAGGCTACTAAAGCCTCATTGTTTTGATAGCGCCGCGCAATGACCTGAGTACTAACGCCAACTGGCATCGCCGCAATCACCACCGCCGTTTTTAACCACAAGCCGTCTATAGCCCACAAATAAGTCGCACTAAAATATACCGCAAGCGGCAACAGGCTTAGTTTTGCCACGCTTAACAGTACAGCCTGGATTAGCTCCCCCTTTAAGCTGAAATGGCTAAGTGTTGCCCCAAGTACCAAAAATGACAGTGGCACGGCCGCCTCACCTAATAATGCCATCGCATTGTCGAGCACCGTTGGCAGAGAAAAGCCGAGCGCATTTAGGGCCAAGCCACTTAACAAACTCATGGTTATCGGGTTTTTAAACAGGCTCAAAACAATAGCTTTAAGCTGTAACCAAAAACGCCCGGCCTTTAGCCCTTCACCTTCAGCAGCAAGTGTCGCCAGAGTAAACAAAATAAAATTGTGCACACTGATGATAATTGACATCGGCAACAGCGCCTCGTCACCCAAAAAGTGCAGGCATACGGGAATGCCAATCACCGTGACATTGCCGTAAACAGAACTCATCGCCAATACCGCACGGCTCTTAGCTCTAACCTTTAGCAAGCTCAATACAGAAAAAGACAGGATAAAAAGTAACAGCAAAGGCAGGAAATAAGCGGCGAGATAAGCGAGGTAATTAAAACCCACAAGCTCTGCTTTAAGTATGCCGTTAAATAGTAGCGCCGGTATCAAAATACTAAAAACAAGGCTATTTAGATTTGCCTCGCCTTCTCGATTTAAAAACCTAAAGCGGCTTAAAACAAAACCGAGAGCGGCAATACATAAAACAGGGGCAATCGCTGAGACTAACTGCACGGATCAGCTTCCTAACAGGTCAGATAAGATATAGATAAAATAAGATCAGGCCCTAGTATAACGAGTCTTATTAAAACAAATTTGAGCTAAGCCGGTATTTATTTGTAATTCGATCCGCGCGCCAAAACCAATAAAGTGGCGCACTTCAAACCGCTTGAGACTTGCAACAAGTGCAGCTCACTATAAGTTGTTAAGGCCTGTAATATTAATAGGTCGCCAGCATCTGTTGTTGAGCCGGGTGGCCGTACTGGGCAATAAAAGCTTTTAGCTGTGTGGCTTCAACGGCAATACTTACCCCGCTATTGTGAGCGAAGCCGTTATTAAAATATGCGCGATAAGCACGCAACAAACCGAGCAAACTCACCTGCCCTGCCTCACAAGACAACAGCGCGCCACCGCTGCTTCCCGCAGCTATTGCAGCCGAGCTGTATAAACCCGACCAGCGCACCTCGAGCAATTTGCCTTTGTTTAGCTCCGGTACGTGCGCAGAAGACCAACCATAGGCATAAAGAGGCTGACCCGGTTTGGGCAGACTCGCAGAAAAAGGCAAGCTCGGGCGCGAGCCGGTATTAATATGCAATAAGGCTAAATCCAGCCCTTCGTGCACAGCGATCAGCCGGGAGACTTCTCCGCTGTCGAGATACAAACGAGCACCTTGAGCCAGCGCATGGGCAACCGTCAACACCCGGTCTTTCGCAATCACCACACCACTGGCGTGAACACCCGGCGACATATTGAGTTTGACTAAAGCGTGCCGCCACTGCCCGTTAGCGTCGAGGCAAGACTCAGCCATGCTAGGCGCGCTGTAAACACAGCTAACTGACAAAAGATAAATAAACAGATATCGAGACATAGCCTGCTGCCACTCAAACAAGTTGATACAACAAGCTTAGACTTTCAAAAGTAGCTGCTTAGAACGGCTTGCGACTAAGCACAGCTAGAAATATGCCATGCGAGATCAAGCTGCCGCTATATGAGCTTAAAGAATATCGAGGCCTTCTAACTCTTTTTTTAATTCAGCACTGAAGTCATTTAATAGCTGATTCAGGCTTTGTACGTAGGCTTCGTAAGATGCACCGCTTTCGAGACTGTGGCGATAGCGGCCGCGAGCAAGCTCAGTGGAGGCCTCAACATCAAAAAGCGTCCACTGCAAACGCGCGCGAACAGGGCCAGGGCGCTCGCCATCAAATTCCTGTACGTCTATGCGCAACTGCCAGCGCGGGCGCGAGCGGCTGTCCCACGGAAAACTTTGCACACTTAAGGCTTGCATACCGTCGTCGAGCTCAGCGGCGACAACCCGGGCAATAGCGGAATCCAGAGCTTCAGCCCATGCGTGCGCACCGCTAACAGCCAAGCCCTGCCCCTGCTTGCGCGATACGATCGCAGTATTTTTCAAATAGCCGGCAACATTCACCGGGCCTATGCCCAGGGCTGATATTTTTTTGCTCGGCACACTGATCACTTCGGCTTGCTCAAGAGGCTGCTGCTGAGCAAATAAACTGTAATAACTGGTCGCCGGTCCACTGCTTGAACAAGCGGCGGCCGCAGCACACAGCAGCATGACAGCAGCGCGCACACATAACTTATTCATCTTTATCGGCTCCGTAAATCAAGGCTTGGGGATGGCGATTGAGCTCATCGAGAAATAACTGCATGGAGCGGCTCGCATCTGACACACTCTCAAGCATTGAGCTCATCTCGTGGCGGAACTGCGCATCCGGCGCAAGAATTTGATTAAAATTCTCAAGCAACTTTTCAGATTCGGCCAGGGCTAAATGCGCTTTGGCCATGCTCTGCTCGAGGCCGGCCATTGCACCATCAATTTTGTGCGCAGTATTTTGTTGCTCAAGCGTGCCCATCACCTGTTTTAGGCTCGCCATGCCAGAGGCCAGATCTTTACCTATCTGCTCAAACGGAATTTGTTCAACTTGGGCAAGAATATTATCGATCTTGCCCTCTATGCCACCTTCCCCTGCGGGGGCACTGGGCAGCTCACTGTAATCATCAAAGACAACAAGTTCACCGGCGCCTTCATCGGTAAAACCGAGTTCGATGTATTTAGCCCCGGTTAACAAACTTGCGGTAGCCATATTTGCTCTCAAACCCTGCTCAACCATGCTTTTAAGTTGAGCATCAAACTCTTCGCGCGAAGGCTCGTGGTCCGGGCTAAAACGCTGTGGGGCAATAGCTATATAAACATGCAGGCTGTTATCGTTATTGCTCGCATTGTCGAGCTTTACATCGACCACCTCACCAACCTTGATGCCCCGAAACTCAACCGGTGCACCAACCGCCAAACCGCGCACAGTATCGCTAAAGCGCAGTAAAAAATGATGTTTAATCGTAAAGCGCTCTTCGAGCACACTTTCTTTGTCGGGATAGAGGTAAAAACGGTGGCCCTGCTCGGCGGGCGTTTCATCGCCGAGCGCCGAGCCATTGCCAAACTCAATACCGCCGGCTATGAGTGAGGTCAGCGAAGCCATTTTAGCTTTCATGCCCTCGGCGCCGAGGCTGACACCAAAACCGCTGACATCCCAAAAACGCGAACGCTGCTGAACCATTTGATCGTGGGGCGCACGAATAAAAAAGTTGATATCAACATGCTGTTGATTTTCCGCCAGGCGATAACCGGTGACTTCACCCACGCGAATCTGCCGATAATAAACGGGTGAACCTATGTCGAGTGACCCCAAGGTATCGGCCTGCAACACGTAGTGTGTGCCCTGAGCTGAGCTCTGTAAGATCGGTGTTTCGTCGAGCCCGCGAAAACTGGTTTCAGTTGCACCCTCGGGGCCGGGGTCCATAACGATGTACACACCGGAAATCAGCGTGCCGAGATTGCTGACTCCCTTGGCAGAGATGCGCGGAGTCACCACCCAAAAACGTGTCGACTTACTTAAGTGGCGGCTCACCGCTCTGTCGATCTCAGCGGTGACAATAACACTGCTCAGGTCTTTGCTAAGGCGCAGGCTCTTTACAGAGCCAACCTGCACGTCCTTCAAGCGAATCTGAGTCTGGCCGGGGATAATATCCGAAGCTTTGGCAAAGGTAATTTCTATCTGTGTGCCTTTGCTCATCTGCGCCTGCACAGCAAGCCAAACGGCAATAACAAAAGCGATAAGCGGCACTATCCATACCGGGCTGATACGCGTCATACGCTTAACGATTGATTGTTTTACCATGCTGCTGTTCTCGAGCGTCCCAGATTAAACGCGGGTCAAAAGTTTCTGCGGCCACCATCGTAATCACTACAACAGCGCCGAAGGCGATAATAGCGCCCTCAGCTTCAACAGTATAAATGAAGCCAAATTGCACCAGCGCCACAAAAATAGTGACAACAAATACATCAACCATCGACCAGCGCCCGATAAATTCCGTTAATCGATAGAGCCAGGCCCGGTGGCGAGCACCGACACGAATGCGCCATTTTACGGCAACAATCAAATAAGTCAGTATCACCAACTTAAGTATCGGCACCACGATGCTGGCGACAAACACAATAATAGCGATGCCCCACAGATCGTTGGCAATCAACGACACAACACCGGAAAAAATCGTATCCGTGCTGACCTCACCGAGGCTGGTATAAGTCATAATCGGCAAGATATTGGCAGGGATATATAAAATCGCTGCGGCCAACGTCAGGGCTGTGGTTTTCTCAAGGCTGTGCGGGATGCGCTCGTGTACTTCGGAGCCACAGCGCGGGCACAGGCCGCCTGATTCGACTATGCTGCGCCCGACCAAAGCATTGCACGAAGTGCAGTCGAGCACCTCTTCACCCACCTCAGTGGTAAAATAATTATTGGTATTTATCCACGCCCAAAACTTCATACGGCTGAGTTTGAGGTTGGCCAATATCAATATCGCAACAAGTAAAAACAGCGCGTAACTACCCACTTCAAGTTCGAGGTGAGCCATGTCGGCCATTTTAATGGAGCCGACCACCATGCTTAATAAAAATATCTCCAGCATCGACCAGCTCTGAGCCTGGTTAAACCAACGCAGTACCGTTGCCTGGCCGCGCAGGCGGCGATTGAAATAATACGGCAGCACCAGATATAGAAGCGCACAGATTTCAAATAACGGAAATAAAACTAAGGTAGCCAGAATCAGCGCCGCCAGAATAAAATTGTTGCGCTGAAACAGCGCCCAAAAACCATCAACAATGGTGACACTCTGGCTCTGAGTGCCGATCTCCAGCGTCAGGATCGGAAAAAACATGCTGATAATAAACAGCGCAAGAGCGGCAAACGCCAGGGCAATAACGGTCTCAAACCAGCGGCTCTGGCTCTGGCTCAATTCCGCGCCGCAGTTAAAACACATCAGCGCGTGATCGGCCTCAAGTGCAACGACATATTGAACTTGCCCACACTCGTTGCACACCAACCAGTCTTTGTGTTCGCTGTGCAAGGATTCGGGCCCGGAGCGCCCCATGTCTTCGAGCAGCTGCTGTAATTCCTTTTTATTACTACTCATAGCCAGATCTAACCCGCGGCGGCTAAAGCAAATATCTGCTTTAGCAAAACTTGATTATTCACCGCAGACAGAGCGCGATTGCGCAGCAGACGCACAGCGGGATCGGCACTGCCAAAAGCCCGCTTAAAGGCCTCCATCATCGCCATAACCGCAAGATTGTGGGGCTGGCGCTGACGCGCAAAGCGGCGCAGGGTTGCCGTTTCACACGCGGGAAGGTCTCGACTGGCCGCGCGCTGCAGTTCCGCCGCCAATACCTCAACATCGTAAAAACCCAGGTTGACCCCTTGCCCGGCGAGCGGATGTATTGTGTGCGCCGCATCGCCGATCAGTACACAACCTTGCTGCCAATAGTGTTTTACAGAGCGCTGACGCAGCGCTATCAGTTGGCGCTCGCCGCAAGAAATAAGCTCGCCGAGGCGTTTCTCAATTGAACTTTCCAACGCCGAGGAAAATTGCGACTCGTTCAAAGCCATAAGCTGCTGAGCTTTCGTGTGTTGCTGTGACCAAACAATGGCGCTGCGGTGCCGGCCATCGCTGCTGTCGAGCGGTAAAAAAGCCAGCGGCCCATCTTCTGAGAAGCGCTGCCAACAACAGTGCTGATGGCTCAGCTGGGTTTCGACCGTGCAGACAATAGCGCTGTGGCCATAGTCCCATTCGCGCATCTCAAAGCCGGCAAGACTGCGCAAGCGCGACAGTGCACCATCGGCGCCAACAACTAAACCCGCTTCCAATGACGATGCATCGCTGAGCTGCAAACGCGCGAAGGGCTGATTCGGCGATCGATCTAAATGCTCGAGTTTAAGCCCGCGGCGCTGCTCTATATTAGATACACAACTGAGTTTGCGATTTACCGCCGCCAACAACACTGAATTTTCGACAATGGCGCCGAGCCGGCTTTCACCGATTTGCCCGGCGCTAAACTCTAAACTGCCGGTGCCGTCTTCATCCCAAACTCGCATTGCCTGGTAATCTGCAAAACGATTAAGCTCCGACCAAATACCGAGGCGATCAAGCAGGGCGATACTGCGCTGGGAAAGCGCAACCACACGGCTATCCCAGTGCGTTAACTCGGCATCAATTTTTGCAGGCCCGGCATCTAGCAGCACGATGCGCCACTTATCCGCGAGCTCGCTGCGACTGAGGGCCAGCGCAAGTGTGGCACCCACTAAACCTCCGCCAACAATGGCAATATCACAACTGGGCATAAGTGCCCCCGGGCAATTTCAAGCCCCGCCCCATCATCTGCGCTGCAAACATCGCTTTCAGGGGCGAACAGTGATTGATCAGGCTCAGACCGAGGCCGCGGCCTGTTTTTAAAACCGGATTTTTGGCGGCAAAAGCCTTGATAAAAGTGTGGCTCAAAGCACCGGTTAACTGTTGGTCGAGGCTTCTGGCCTCGATGTAGCGGCTAAGAGCGCGGCTGTCGCCCAGGGTTTCCCCCCTATCGTCAGCGGCTACTAGCTGCTTAACAAGTTCTTCACAGTCGCGCAGCGCAAGATTAAAGCCCTGGCCTGCAACTGGGTGCAAGTAGTGCGCGGCATTGCCGAGCAGAACCACGCGCCGGCGCCACTGCTCATCGGCGACAATACGCTGCAGCGGGTAGCTGTGACGAGCGCCAACAGCGCTAAAAGCGCCGAGCTGCCAAGCAAAGAGCCGCTGCAGTTGGCCGAGAAATTGTTTCTCACTGCAATGTAGCAATTGCTCTGCAGCGCGCTCACTGCGTGTCCACACCAGCGCAGAGCGATGTCGACCCGCATAACTTTGCATAGGCAGCAAGGCAAGCGGCCCGTCTTCACTAAAGCGCTCAAAAGCACAGCCCTGGTGTGCTTTGCTGTGTTCCACATTGGCAATCAGCGCCTGCTGGGCATAGTCGTGTTTGCTAAAAGAGATACCGAGTTGTCGCGCCAGCGGAGACTCAGCGCCATCAGCTAATAACAGTAACTTTGTCTGCAATAATTTTGTCTGAAATGACTCAGGCTCAGCCGCACCGAGTTCAACCTCAACCCCGACATTATCGGCACTAAAAACTAATTTTTTCACAGCGGCCGGCGCCAGCAGAGAAATATTCTGCTGGCACTTCAGTGTCGCCATCAGCAACTGGCCGAGGCGGCGGTTGCTAATGGTTGCACCAAGCGCGCGACCAGCATTGAGTGAAGTGTCGAGATTAACCGCAGCAAACGAGCCCCGGTCACTGACCTTGACCTGGGTTATGCTCTGCAGCTCGGTATCTGCGAACGCTGTCGCGCCATTCAAGGCCAAGTCGAGACGCTTAAGCGTCTCGAGCGACGCCGCGGCCAAAGCCGTCACCCTGTCGTCAAAACTCGGGCTCGACTCTCCGCTGGCAACCGCGCGGCTCTCGAGCACAGCGATGCGCCATTGCGGCCTCGCCTCGGCTAACAGCAGCGCCTGAGTGAGACCAACCATGCCGGCACCCACTATCAGCACATCAAAAGCCGACGTCGGCAAACCCTGATGTAGCTGTTCAACACTGTCTGGCTTATCGCTTTGCACTGTATAACTCTTATTTTTGCGCTAACTGTTGAGGCTGGCTACTCATAGTAACGAAGGCTGTTCGGCCCTGGCATTTTTTGCCGCTGCCATCATCGCTTCGATTTCGTCGGCCTCTTTAGGCACAGCCGCCGTCAGTACGCGGTGCCCGTCTTTACAGATCAACACATCGTCTTCGATACGAACACCGATGCCGCGCCAACGCGCCTCAACATCTTCGTTGTCGGCGGCAATGTATATGCCTGGCTCAACCGTCATCACCATGCCCGCTTCAAGCACACGCCATTGCCCGTGAACTTTGTAGTCGCCGACATCGTGTACATCCATGCCTATCCAGTGGCCAATGCGGTGCATATAAAACGCTTTGTAGCTCTGGTTGTCGATGTTTTTCTGCACCTCGCCGTGTAATAAGCCGAGCTCAATCAGCCCTTCGGTAATCACCCGAACCGAAGCTTCGTGTGGCTCGTTCCAGTGACGCCCCGGGGCGAGCTCAGCCAGAGCGGCTTTTTGCGCTTTTAACACAAGTTCATAAATAGCGCGCTGTTCAGCGCTGAAGCGACCGCCGACGGGGAAAGTGCGTGTAATATCAGCGGCGTAACCCTGATATTCACAACCGGCATCAATCAACACTAAATCACTGGCTTTAAGCTTGGCGTTGTTTTCAATGTAGTGCAGCACGCAAGCATTGGCACCACTGCCAACGATACTGGTGTAAGCCGGCTCCCGGCCGCCGCGCATGGCGCTGTGATACTGAATAATTGCATCGAGCTGATATTCGTACATACCCGCTTCACAAGCCTTGATGGCTTCACAGTGAGCCGCCGCACTTATCTCGCCAGCTTGTTCCATCAGGCGAATTTCAGCAGCACTTTTAAACAGGCGCAGCTCGTGTAAAAAGTGATCGAGATCGAGAAACTCGCCCGGAGGGTGAGCACCGGCGCGCACTTTTTCGCGTATGGCGTTGATCCAATCCATCAGCCGCTTATCAAAATTAGCATCGCGACCCATGGCGTAATACACGCGGTCACGGCCTTCGATCAGGCCCGGAAGAATTTCATCAATATCGTCGATAGGAAAAGCATCGTCGGCGCCGTAGTCGGCAACAGCACCCGCGGGGCCAGCGCGATAGCCGTCCCAGATTTCCCGCTCTTTATCTTTATCGCGGCAAAACAGCACACACTCTCCGTGCTCGCGCCCGGGCACCAAAACTAATACAGCATCGGGCTCGGGGAAACCACTGAGATAGTTAAAGTCGCTGTCCTGACGAAACGCGTAGTGAGTATCGGCACTGCGGTGTTTTTCGTGGGCCGCCGGCACAATGGCTATGCTGTTCGCCTCCATTAGCTCCATCAATCTGCTGCGACGACGGGCGTACTCTTTTTTACTGATGCTCATTAGTGAACTACCTTGCTTGATTCCTGGTCATCTGGAGCTCGCATCTCCTGATAGATGGTCATCACTCCAGCTCGCAAGTATTCGACGAGTTCAACCAAGTCGGCCTCAGTTTCGTCTTCTTCATCTTCCACCGCTTTGACAGCCTGACTGATCTGAGCGAGATCGCGCACGACCTCGACGACGTTTTCAGGCAGGGCTTTATCTTTGTCGAGGCCACTGCAGCCAAAACCGTGCAAAAAGCCCCGGCACCAGGCGCCGAGCTCTCGAGCCCTCTCATTAATAGGGCAGCGATCGTCGGGCAACAGCGGTTCAAATTCAAATTGCTCGCTCGCCAGCGCCTCGATACACGACGAACGCAAAAACTCAATCAACAAAACTTGTTTGTCGTTTATCTCAAAGTGACTGAGGTCGCTGAACTCACGCGCGAGCTCAAGCCAGTCATCGTCGGCAGTATTTTTGCCACCTGCAACCAGGCCACAGAGCATGCCGTGTAGTTCGGCTGCCGAGCAAACTGCGCCCATAGTGAGCAGTTGATCACTCAAGCTGTGGAATTGGTACTCAAATTTCATTTCTACTTACGCCTTGTGTGAAGCATAAAAACGTTATATCTCAAGACAAAGGCTATACTTTTCTAGAATTGACATTAAGATAATCAAGATACCGTGATAGAGCATACCCTATGCCCTAGCGGATTATTTAACGCGGACATCTGCAGACTGACATTATGACTTCTTCTGTACTCGCTGAACTCGAACGGAATATCGATGCGCTAATCGTACGCTGCGCCGAGCTGGAAAGCGAAGCTCAAGCCCTGCGCGAACAAAAAGCGCAATGGCAGCAAGAGCGCGAGCAGCTGATCGAAAAAAATCAGGAAGCGCGCAGTCGCGTTGAAGCTATGATTACTCATCTTAAGAGCTTGAGCAACACGGAGCAGGCCGCCTCATGAGCGACGAAAACCGCGTTACCGTTAATATACTCGATAAAGATTACCAAGTTGCCTGCTCTCCCGACGAGCGCCACGACCTGATGCGCGCAGCCAGCGAACTCGATGCGCGCATGCGCGCGGTGCGCAAAAGCGGCACAATTATCGGTGTCGAGCGCATCGCAATTATGGTTGCACTGAATCTCTGTCACGAGCTGATGCAGGGCAAAGCGGCAGACAACAGCGCCGATTTAAGCCGCCTCAATCAAAAATTAGCGTCGGCACTAGCGGGCCACTGATCTTGCAGCCTTGTTTTTAACTAGCAAGCCAATCATCGATCACAACAGTAAAAGTTCCACTTCTCAACAGTCATCGAAGCTTTTTTTGATCCAGGGCCAAAGCCACAATTGTCAAGACTGTTTCGCCGTCTAGCCAGTGTTATACTGTATGCAACCTGGGGTGTTTGCCAGTTGGCTGAATCCCTGAGCTGATAATACCGACCCCGGAGTTTGCTCGTGCGTGGGAGTGCAGGTCCGCTTTGCGGAAAGCCCGATACGTTACAGCGACCTCCCCCTTGAACTTTACAGTTCAAGGTAAGGCTGACAGCGGCACTTCCGGGCCTCCACTTCTTGTTAACGTTGCATGTCCGCTACCGAACTCTCCGCCCGCAAACACCAGCTTCGCAAACAAGTGCGCCAGCGCCGCCGCCGCTTGAGCCAAGCTCAGCAATTGCGAGCAGCACAGACAATCTGCCGGCGCTTGAGTAGCCTGCGTTTTTTTCAAAAAGCCAAACATATTGCTCTGTACCTGCCCAACGATGGCGAAATAAGTGCGCTACCGCTTGTTCATTTAAGCTGGCGCTACGGCAAGCATTGTTATTTGCCCCGCGTAGTTGGCCAAAACATGTCTTTTATGCGCTACCGCAAAGGCGACACACTGCAAAACAATGACTTTGGTATTGCCGAGCCATCGGCGACAAGTGATCAGATAGATGCCCGCAAACTAGACTTAGTCTGCATGCCGTTGGTTGCCTATGATTTAAGTGGCAATAGACTGGGAATGGGAGGAGGATTTTACGATCGCAGCTTTGCTTTTCGCAGCCAGCGACATATAAGGCGCCCAATCTTGGTTGGGCTGGCGCACGCCTGCCAATGTGTCGACGAGCTTCCGACCGAAACCTGGGACCAGAAGCTCGACTACATAGTCAGTGACAAGCACTGGCTAAAATTCAACGCGTAAGTTTTCCTTAACGCTTAAGACTACTTCCCTGAAAACCGCGCTGCAGATCGCTCGGTACTTCCGCCTTCGGCGAAAACATATCCGTAACACCGAGACCACTGAGCAACAGGCCGATGACAAACACCGCCGCTGCCGCTGTCAACGTATCCGATTTCATAAGTGTTCACCTTATAATTTTTAATATTTCTGTAACCGCAGGCAAACAATTGCAGGAAGCATACCTGATAGCGTCATCTTCGCCGAACTAGCTGAATTATGTGAACCAGTTCTCTCCAAAGCTCCGAAAACACCCTACTAAAGTTTGGCACAGCCATATAATTAGCTGCTATTAAAACCTGATTATGTGAAAGTTCTAGGGCACTTGTCACATTTTTTTCGAAAACATGCAGAAAAAGCGAGCAAGGCGCTCAAATATAGAGCAGCGTCAACTTTGAACGCGCCCCGTCAAGCACAAAAAGAAGGCTCGGCGCACGCGATGCATGCACCAAAGTCAGGATTTAGAAGATCCAGCCGAATTGCAGGCCGCCGCCTTTGATATCTCCACCGGAGCTGTAACCCAGATCGGCGACAATACGTCCCACTTGCAAACCAAGGCCCATACTAAGCTGGTCTTCGCGATTGCCGGCCTGATCGCTGCGCCAACCTCCGCGCAGCGACAGATATTTGATTGGGCGTAATTCCATACCCAGGCTCAGGTCTTGTGAGGCCGCCTCGCTGCCGACACTTTCGTTTTCGTGCAGGTCGTAGTCGAGCGCAAGGCTCAACCACTTGCGCTCAAAGGCCAGGCCCAGGCGGGTGCGCGCCTCAGTAGTGACAACTAAACCAGAACCCGCTTCATAATCTTGAGGAGCCAGATCTTTGGAGGCCAGGGCGAGGCGAACATAAGAGCCGAGATCGATTGCCGCGCCGAGGTCAATGTTGGCCGCATAGTGTGTGCGCGAATCTTCGCTGTAATTCAGGCTGGTATTGCTGTAAGTGAGATTTTCACTGAAAACATCAACTCGCATCAGCTTGGGCGTCGCCCCCAGCGCAAAGTGCTGTCCCCAAAGTTTAAACTCTTTACTAAAGGACAGCCCCCACTCGGCAAAGCCGAGCGACGCAACCCGCGCGGTCGACGCTATACGCTCACTTGGGTTGATCAAACTACCGTCTTCATTAAACAGCTCGGGGTGCACGGCCCCCTCGGCTCCGGCACTGGCAACAAAGCGCATCGCTTCGACATAGTCATCGAGCAAGTCAAAGTCGGCATCTTCCAATGTCGCCTTGCCACCACCGACAGCGCGCACACCAAAATAAAAAGCCCCGCCAGCGCGGTGGCCGGGCTCACTGATACTAAAGCCAACAAAGGCGTCGCCATCGATACTGCTGTCGTCAATATCTTCGAGCGATGTGCGCAAATCACTGGCTAGCGACGCCACAAGCTCCGCTCGCTGTGTGGACGGCGCAGCATTAAAGGAGTCCGCCGCTCGCTGTAAATCAATGTCGAGAGCATCGTTGATTTTGTCATAGTTATCGCTGGCATTGTCTTTGAGTTGAGCGACGGCAATTGGCAAATACACTCGCCCGTTGCGCGTGTCCTCTTCGCGGCCATCGTAAAATGCAAGCAGGGCCGGATTGTAAAACTGAGCTTGCTGCGCTTTCGCAACAGCGACAGAAGCCCCACCCATTGCCAGTGCGCGGGCATCGTAAATGCCGTAGTCGAGAGCGGAGCCGATGGTGGGCAGGCCCATAGTTAGGCCGCTGGCCAGCGCACATAGGACTTTGGCGCGAAACTTCATACAATGTACTCTTAATCTTGGGGCTTAAAGCATGGGGTTTAAAGCAATGCTTAGTGTAACAAGGCTTGCTAAACCGCCCGAAACACAATTCACACTTTAGTACCCTATTGCACCTTTGCTCACTTACCCTGATTGATAGCGCATTTATGACCGAGCTCCCTTTAGCCCTGTACATACATATTCCGTGGTGTTTAAAAAAGTGCCCGTACTGTGACTTTAACTCCCATCAAAAAAATGCTGAGTTACCCCACGAGGCCTATGTCGATGCGCTCTGCGAAGATCTTGAACAAGACTTAAGCTACGTCCAACAGCGCAAAATCGAGAGCATCTTTTTTGGTGGGGGCACCCCGAGCTTACTCAGCAGCAAAGCCCTAAGCAGATTGATGCAACAGCTGCGCAGCAGTTTAGACTTTGCCAGCGATATTGAAGTCAGCCTCGAATGCAACCCGGGTACGGCCGAATACAGCGACTTTGACGCACTGCTAAATGCAGGCGTTAACCGTCTGAGTTTTGGCGCGCAGAGTTTCGACGATCTGCAATTGCAACAGCTCGGGCGCGTGCACTCGGCGGCTGAAACCCATATTGCCGTCAACAAAGCCAAAGCCGCAGGTTTTGATAACTTTAATATCGACTTGATGCACAGCCTGCCGGGCCAGCGCCCAGACGATGCGCTGCGCGATATCGAAAACGCCTTGGCGCTCGAGCCCACTCACCTGAGCTGGTATCAACTTACCATCGAGCCCAATACTGCCTTTCACAAACAAGCCCCGGTGCTGCCCAGCGATGATGTCAGCACCGAAATCTATGAGCGCGGACTGAGCTTGCTCGAACACAGCGGCTTTTCTCAATACGAAATCAGCGCCTACGCAAGCCCGGGCCACCAAGCCAGGCACAATTTGAACTACTGGCAATTTGGCGACTACCTCGCTCTCGGCGCCGGTGCCCACGGTAAGATCACCGATTTCAAGACCGGTAAAATCCTGCGCTATCAAAAAACGCGAACGCCCGAAGACTACCTAAATAAAAGGCCCAGCCGCAGCAGCAAAATAACTAGCGTCGACGAGGCCGAGCTCGCGCTTGAATTTATGATGAACGCACTGCGTTTAAATGCCGGTGTACCGAGCGCTTTCTTTGAACAGCGATGCATGCTCGACTTCAGCAAAATCGCCGTTAAGATAGAAAGCCTGAGGCAGCGCGGCCTGCTTGTTGAAGATAAGCAGCGCCTGCAGTGCAGTGAACTCGGCCGGCGCTGGCTGAACACTGTGCTCAGCGAATTTATGACACACTGAAGTGCTACACTAAAAAAGCCGATTTATCGGTAAAACCAAGGACAGGGCTGGTCTGTTCCAGCCGGAGCATCGTCACATTTATGAGCCGCTTGGCAGAAAAATTTGCAAACCAAACCCTGGCTCAGAAGCTACTTCTAATCGCCCTGCTGTTAGGTACCCTTGTCGCCATCGCCGGCGTTTTTTTGCAAACAGCATTATTTCGCTACGAATTTAACACCGAGCTGCGCAGCCAGCTCGAGCAAGCAGTGCGCCTGACCAGCCCGGCTTTGATTCACCACCTCGACGACAACGACCCCGAGCAAGCCCGCGCGGTTCTGCGCGATCTGGCCCAAACACCGGTAATTTCAGAGGTGCGCTTTCTCAGCTCCGGCAGTTGGCGCTACTATCAATTTGAAGCGGAAAACCCAAACCGCAGCTATTTTATTTCCGACGGCTCTGAATTTCGCTATCAAGTCAAAAGCCCGCACAGCAGTGGCCAGGCCCAGCTTCTTATCCAGGCGCACCCAGACCCTTTTCTCGAGCGCTCGAGCCAGATTGTTTTAATCAGCGTCGCCATCAACGTCGCCATTATTTTCTTGATTGCCATCGGCATGTTGCTGAGCGTGCGCAAGTTGGTGCTTGTGCACCTAGATAACATCGCCAACTACGCGCGCCACCTCGGTGTCGACAACTTAAGTGAGGCACTGCGCTTAAATCGCCCACAAAAAGAACAGGCTATCGACGAGCTCGATCACGTTGTCGACGCCTTTGAACAGATGCGCACTCAGTTGATTCAGGATTTAGACCAGCGCCGGGCCATGGAGCTGGCACTTATGGCAGAGAAAGAAGAGAAGCTTGAAACCCGCAAGCTGATTGAGAGTGCCAAAGCCAGTGACCGCGCCAAAAGCCAGTTTATTGCGACCATGAGCCACGAAATTCGCACGCCGATGAACGGTGTTATGGGCATGGTGGAAATGCTGCGCGGCACCGAGCTCGACCAGGAGCAGCAGCACTACGTTGAGGTCATCAATCGCAGTGGCGAATCGCTGATGACCATCATCAACGATATTCTCGACTACAGCAAAATTGAAGCGGGCAAGCTCGGCCTCGAATACATCGAATACGACCTCTACGAACTGGTCGGCGACTGCATCCAACTGTTTTCCGGCAACGCCCAGGGGCGCAATATTGCACTGATGGCCAATATCGCGCCCGATACCCCGCGCTTTTGTATAGGCGACCCCACCCGGTTGCGCCAGGTCTTGGTCAACTTGATAGGCAACGCGTTTAAATTTACCGAAGAGGGCAGCGTGTTTATTGAGGTCGGCCTGCTATCAAGCCCCGACGAAGAGCAGCACCTGCTGCATTTTTCTGTTGGCGACAGCGGCATCGGCATCGAACCCGAAGTTCAAGAGAGTATTTTTGAGGCCTTTAAACAGGCCGACAGCAGCACAACCCGCCGCTTTGGCGGCACCGGCCTCGGCTTGGCTATCTGCCGCCAATTAGTGGAACTGATGGACGGGCGCCTCGGTTTGCACAGCGAGCCCGATCACGGCTCAACATTTTGGTTCACCATACGTTCCGGCAAGGTCGACGCCTTAAATGAGCACGCACCGAGCTGCAGCCTGGCGCTGTCAAACAAACGCCTGCTCTACGTGCATCCAACCGATTTTATGGACGAGGCCCTGCGCCAACACGCCGCGCAGAACAATCTGCGGGTGCTGATCTACCGCGATGCCGACATCGCCCTAGCCGAATTGCGCAGTGGCAACAGCCATATTGATTTTATTCTGCTGTCGCAAAGCCTAAATGGCAGCAGCGGTTTGCATATTGCGCATAAAATTCGCGAACTCGACGCTTATTTCGAGACACCGATCATCATGCTGACCAACGAGCAGAGCTCGTCGTTTAGCCTCGAGGAGCTGATGCCAATCAGCTCACTGCTGCGCCGCCCGTGCATGGTTTCTCGCATTATTGAAGTCTGCCTTTCGGAAGCTTCGGGTATCAGCCTCAATCAGCTAATGCCAACCTGCAACCCGAGCGAACCCAAAAAAGTTGATTTAAACGTATTGGTAGCCGAAGACAATATTGTCAATCGCATGGTGATCGAAGGGCTACTCGAAAAACTCAATATCAAGCCGGATTTCAGCGAAGATGGGCTCAAAGTTGTCGAACGCTACTGCAAGCTCGATAAAAAATACGACCTTATTTTTATGGATTGTGAAATGCCCAATATGGACGGCTTTGAAGCGACCTTAAAAATCCGCCGCTGGGAAAGCGACCGGGGCAGCCCGCACGTGCCGATTATCGCACTGACTGCGCACGTCGAAGCCGAGCACCGCCAGCGCGTTCACGATGTCGGCATGAATTATTATGTCAGTAAACCTGTCACCCTCGAAAAAATCTCTGAAGCTCTAAGTGTTGTCGGTGTCGCCTGAGCTTCGCTCGAGTTGAAAGCTTAGTCATCGAGTTCTGCGCGCAAATGTCTTGCACGAATCTTATCCAGCAATGGCAGCAGCAGCTTTTTAGTCAAAACCGGTACCGCAACTAATAACAACAGCGTACAAACGATGCTCGGCGACAATACGCTGCGCACACTGAATTCGTCGAGACCGGCAATGCTGGTACCGAGATTGACATAAATCGCCAGCACCGGCAGTAAACCCAGCTGGGTGATGACATAAAACTTCCACGCGGGCATACGACTCAAGCCAAAGACGGGGCTGATAACAAAAAAGGGAATGACCGGTATCATGCGCAGGGAAAACAAATACAGGCCGCCGTCCTGGTCAATGCGTTCATCCATCTCGTGCATAAAGTGTTGAAAACGCCGCTCTGCCCAGTCGCGAAATAAAAAGCGCGAAATCAGCATGCCCAGTGTCGCCCCAATGGCAGTGGCAAAACTGACCGCAACTGTGCCGACAACTAAACCAAAGAGCAGGCCAGCGCTGACCGTAAGCGGCCCTATGCCCGGTACACTCGCAGTCGCCACAACCACCACCACAGCAAAATACAGTAACAGCGCAAGCCAATAATTTTGCTGAACCAAGCTTTGCAGGCGTTCAATATCGGCAAAACGCTGCAATTCCAGGTGTACAAACAGCGTCGACAGCCCCAACAAAACCGCAACAACAAAAACAGATTTTAGTGAAACAAGCTTTTTCATAGCTGCCAGCATGCCGAGCAATGCCATAAGAAGCAATGCGTGCACGCCCGTTGTTAGCGCTGCCATTAATAATGCGAAGCAGAATAAAGCTTAGAATCGGCCACAGTTAACAATTCCAGATAACTTCATCTTATCGAAGGAAATATGTGTTTTGATAGCAACTCAGAGCCAAGCTTGCCGCTAACAGCGGCTTAGCAAAGTCAAAAGGCATATAATCAGTTTTTCTTGTGCCCAGTCTTTAACGGAAAAAAACGACCGCGAATGAGCCCTCAGACGACAACCGACGCAAATCACTTAGACAACCCCGATTATTATTTAAACAGGGAGCTCAGCCACCTGAGTTTTAACCAGCGTGTGCTCGCCCAAGCCCTGGATCACAAACACCCCCTGCTTGAACGGCTCAAGTTTTTATTGATTTTCAGCTCTAATCTCGACGAATTTTTTGAGATTCGGGTGGCCGGTTTAATGCAGAGTATTCGTTTTGAGCGCGAAACAAAGGGCCTCGACGGCGCCCACCCAAAGCAGGTGCTCAGTGAAATTAGCCGCATCTGCCACGATGTTGTCGATGAGCAATATAAAATTCTCAACGACACACTGATTCCCGAGCTCGCGAAAGAGGGCATTAGTTTTTTGCGCCGCAACCAGTGGACCGAAGAGCAGAGCCAGTGGGTGGCCAATTACGTTGAAAAAGAAGTGCTGCCAATTACCAGCCCAATCGGCCTGGACCCTGCACACCCCTTCCCGCGACTGGTGAACAAAAGCCTCAACTTTATTGTTGAGCTAGACGGCAACGACGCTTTTGGCCGCGACCTGAACTATGCCATTATTCCCGCTCCGCGCTCTTTGCCACGGGTCATCCCTCTGCCGCCGGAGCTGCGTGAAAAAGGCCGCTACGACTTTGTATTTCTGTCGTCGATGATTCACGAGCACGCCGACAAGCTCTTCAGCGGCATGGAAGTAAAAGGCTGCTATCAGTTCCGGGTCACCCGCAACGCCGATCTCGATGTCGATGTCGAGGGCATCGCCGATCTCGCCCGCGCGCTGCGCGGCGAACTGCACTCGCGCCGCTTTGGCCGCGCTGTGCGCCTCGAAGTCGCCGATAACTGCCCCGAGCACCTCGAAGACTACTTGCTTAAACAGACAGGCCTGAGCCAGGATGAGCTCTACCGCGTCAACGGGCCGGTCAACCTCAAGCGCTTGTTTTCCGTGCCGAGCCTGGTAAACCGCCCCGACCTGCTCTATCCCCCGTTTACCCCAAAGCTGCCAAAGGGCCTGAGCCGCAAAGACAATATCTTTGATGCACTGGCTAAAAAGGACTATCTACTGCTGCACCCCTACGAGAGTTTCACTCCCGTTGTAGAGTTTTTGCGCCAGGCCTCTAAAGACCCCAGCGTCATTGCCATCAAACAAACGCTGTACCGCAGCGACGACAAAAGTGCCATTGTCAGCGCCCTGGTCGATGCCGCCCGTGCAGGCAAAGAGGTCACCGCCGTCGTCGAGTTGCGCGCCCGCTTTGACGAAGAGGAAAACCTCGAGCTCGCCTCCCGTCTACAAGAGGCCGGTGCGGTTGTGGTCTACGGCGTAGTCGGCTACAAGACCCACGCCAAAATGATGATGATCGTGCGCCGCGAGGGCGAACAGATCAAGCGCTACGTGCACTTAGGCACCGGCAACTATCACAGCGGCAACGCCCGTCTCTATACAGATTACAGCTTGCTCAGCGCCGACGAAGATCTCGGCGACGACGTGCACAAAGTTTTCCAGCTGCTGACGTCGATGGGCAAAAACGACAAGCTCAACAAGATCTTGCACGCGCCGTTTACCTTGCGCCGCCAGCTTATTCGCATGATAGATAACGAAATCAAGGTACAAAAAGAAGGCGGCAAAGGCCGCATCATACTCAAGTGCAACGGCCTGACCGAAACCAAAGTCATCCAGGCCCTGATTCGCGCCTCTCAAGCCGGTGTACAGATCGATTTGGTCATTCGCGGCATGTGCTGCCTGCGCCCCGGTATTGAAGGCGTTACCGACAATATTCGCATTCACAGCATAGTCGGGCGTCTACTCGAGCACACGCGGGTCTATTATTTTGCCAATCACAGCCCCAACGTCTACTGCGCCAGTGCCGACTTAATGGAACGCAATTTGGTGCGCCGCGTTGAAACCTGCTTCCCAATTACTCAGCCTTCACTGACCGAGCGTGTTATCAAAGAGCTTGAGTATCACTGCGAGGACGGTGAAAACCGCTGGCAGCTAAACGACCAGGGTATTTACACACACGTGGAAGACGAAGAGCACCAGGGCGCACAGCAGCGTTTGCTGGCGGAACTGACGGGCTACCAGCATAGCTGAGTTACGCATAAAGAGGTAATAAATGCCACGGCTAGTGTGACGCTATCGAAGCTATAAATACTGGCTATGCATCAACTATTGTCAGCAACTGCGCCTGTCCTTATTATTAGCGCCTTTCTGACCCCCTTAACCCGGAGAATACTTATGAGCGATGCCATCGTGCACGTTAGCGACTCAAGCTTCGAAGAAGAAGTTCTGAAGGCAGAGCCACCGGTTCTGGTTGATTTTTGGGCAGCCTGGTGTGGCCCCTGTAAAATGATTGCCCCTGTTCTTGACGAGCTGGCCGGCGAGTACGGCGACAAGATCAAGATCTGCAAAATGGACGTTGATGCCAACAAAGAAACACCGGCTAAGTTCAACATCCGCGGCATTCCAACCCTGATGATCTTCAAAGGCGGCAACGCTGAAGGCACCAAGGTTGGCGCCCTGTCTAAAGCTCAATTAAAAGAGTTTATCGACAGCGCTTTGTAAGCCTTATTTGAGGTGGGCCAAACAGCCCACCTCAACTACTTGCACTGATCTACAAGTTCGCTATACTCCTCAAGACTGTCGTTCGCACAGCATTAGTATCTTTCCCCGAATCTTCACTTGTCTCTAATTTTCGAAGTTCTGCTGTAGCTTCAGCAAAGGGAAAGCCTAAATCGCCCTCTTCCGTGTCTGACAGCATGCTCCACTGACTGCGCCGTGCCAAAACTTAACACAACGCAAACATCACATGGCTTCGAGCCTTTAACATTTCCAAACGACAGATACCTACCTTGAGCACAGATAACAACAACCCGGAACAACTCAGCTTCGACAAAAACGATAAAAGCTTTCAGCGCAACAAGAAGCCTGGCCCACGCCCCAGGCCGAAAGCCAAACCGGCGCCGAAACGTGACGGTGATGCCGAGCTTATGAACCTGACAGACTTAAAGAAAAAGCCAATTGAGTCGCTGATTGAAACTGCCAAAGAAATGGGCATGGACAATCTGGCCCGCTCGCGCAAGCAGGATGTAATTTTTAACATTCTGAAAAAGCACGCGCGCAGCGGTGAAGACATCTACGGCGACGGTGTGTTGGAAATCCTGCAAGACGGTTTTGGTTTCCTGCGTTCAGCGGACTCAAGCTACCTGGCCGGCCCCGATGATATCTACGTAAGCCCGAGCCAGATCCGCCGCTTTAACCTGCGTACCGGTGACTACATTCAAGGTAAAATTCGCCCACCTAAAGAAGGCGAGCGTTATTTTGCGCTGCTTAAAGTTGATCAGATCAACTTCGACAAGCCAGAAAATTCGCGCAACAAAATTCTATTTGAAAACCTTACCCCATTGTTCCCCGATCAGCGCCTGCCGCTGGAAGCCGGTAATGGTTCTTCTGAAGATTTAACCGGTCGTATCATCGACCTGATCAGCCCCATCGGTAAAGGTCAGCGCGCGCTGATTGTTGCGCCGCCTAAGGCTGGTAAAACCATTATGATGCAGAACGTTGCCCAGGCAATTACCCGCAACAACCCTGAGTGTCATCTAATTGTTCTGCTGATCGACGAGCGTCCGGAAGAAGTGACCGAGATGCAGCGCAGCGTGCGCGGCGAAGTTGTCGCCTCGACTTTTGACGAGCCACCTTCGCGTCACGTTCAGGTTGCCGAGATGGTCATCGAGCGCGCCAAACGTTTGGTTGAGCACAAAAAAGATGTTGTCATCCTGCTCGACTCAATCACTCGCCTGGCCCGCGCTTACAACACCGTAATTCCAAGCTCCGGTAAAGTTCTGACCGGTGGTGTCGACGCCCACGCGCTTGAGCGCCCTAAGCGTTTCTTCGGTGCTGCGCGTAATATTGAAGAAGGCGGTAGCCTCTCTATTATCGCGACCTCACTGATCGATACCGGTTCAAAAATGGATGAGGTTATTTACGAGGAGTTTAAAGGTACCGGTAACCTTGAACTGCACCTCGACCGCCGCATTGCTGAGAAGCGTGTCTACCCTGCAATCAATGTTCGCCGCTCCGGTACTCGTCGCGAAGATCTGTTGATGCGCGAAGATGAGCTGCAACGCGTTTGGATTCTGCGCAAGCTTCTGCACGATATGGAAGATTTGCCAGCAACTGAATTCTTGATTGAGCGACTGAAGAATTTTAAAACCAATGACGAGTTCTTTATGTCAATGAAGTCAAAATAATCCACTGCGATTATTGACTCGTATTACCTATAAGCCTCTGTCTCGACAGGGGCTTATTTGTTTATAGAATACGCGAATACACTGGTTTATTAATCGAGACCGCCACAACTCAAGGAAAGGCCCTCAGGGCACGCTCTAAATGTCCCTATGCGCTTGGCTTGCCGCTCCCGGCGGCAAACATCCCTTCGCACCTTTCCTTGAATTATGGCTCAGTGCCGACCACCGCTTAGTCGTATCGACAAAATTGGATCGGAGTAAAAACCGGGGGCAGAGTCAGTGGCCCTACCCCAAATTTAGATACAAGGAAACACCGTGGCTTTTAAAGACTTGCGTGAATTTCTGGCTCAACTTGAAAACAAAGGCCAGCTTGTTCGAATTAAACAGGAAATCAGCGCTGAGCTGGAGATGACTGAAATCTGTGACCGCACTCTGCGCGCAGGTGGTCCGGCACTGTTGTTTGAAAATGTTACCGGTCACAGCATGCCGGTGCTCGGCAACTTATTCGGCACGCCCGAGCGTGTGGCTATGGCGATGGGGCAAGACAGTGTTGATGCGCTGCGTGAAGTTGGTGAGTTACTCGCGTTTTTAAAAGAACCCGAGCCGCCAGAAGGTGTGAAAGACGCCTGGTCTAAGTTGCCAATATTTAAACAGGTTTTAAATATGGCGCCGAAGGAAGTTAAAAAAGGCCTCTGCCAACAAGTTGTGCTTAAAGGCGACGAAGTTAATCTCGATAATATTCCTATCCAAACTTGCTGGCCCGGCGATGCGGCGCCGCTGGTTACCTGGCCATTGGTAATTACCAAAGGCCCAAATAAAAAACGCCAGAACCTCGGCATCTACCGTATGCAAAAAATCGGGCGCAATAAATTGATTATGCGCTGGCTCAGCCACCGCGGTGGCGCTCTGGACTTTCAGGAATTTCAAAAACTCTATCCCGGTGAGCGCTATCCGGTAAGCATCGCCCTGGGCGCCGATCCGGCGACAACACTTGGAGCCGTCACTCCGGTTCCCGATACTTTAAGTGAATACGCATTTGCCGGTTTACTGCGCGGAGCTAAAACGGAAGTTTGCAAAAGCTTAACCAACGAACTGCAAGTTCCTGCCACCGCAGAAATTATTCTGGAGGGCTGGTTAGAGCCTGGCGAGCTTGCCGACGAAGGCCCCTTTGGAGACCACACAGGCTATTACAACGAAGTTGAAAAGTTTCCGGTTTTTACCGTCGGCACTATAAGCATGCGCAAAGATGCGATTTATCACAGCACCTATACCGGCCGCCCGCCCGATGAGCCGGCGGTACTCGGTCTCGCATTAAATGAAGTGTTTGTGCCGCTGATCAAAAAACAGTTTCCAGAGATCGTAGACTTTTACCTGCCACCGGAAGGCTGTTCCTATCGCATGGCCGTAGTCACCATTAAAAAAGCCTATCCCGGCCACGCCAAGCGCATTATGCTCGGTGTTTGGTCTTACTTGCGCCAGTTTATGTACACCAAGTTTGTTATTGTCACCGATGACGACGTCAA
>NZ_NKQJ01000010.1 GCF_002312815.1 Agaribacterium haliotis | reverse complement strand
GAATTATTTATGGGGCTGCGCAAAGACTTGTTAGCGGCGTAAACTAAAGAAAATTGCGGTTATTACTTGAAAGCGCGAAATACTGAAATCTATTGCGGCCGAGATTCGGCCGCAAACTGTGCTGGTTAATTTTCCAAACAAATAACAACAGCAGCGCTGTAGGCCTTCCAGTAAACGGGGATGACATATGACCTGAGGTCTTTGGGCATGTGAATATGGCTGGGCGAGCCTTCAACAACTACCGGTACACTGATCATAAATTCTTGCCCAAATTGAGCCCGCGCATTGCCTGCAATCGTATTGGCGACCTCGCCAACAAGATCTAAAACGTAATCCATAGATGTATCTTTTTCACCAATAGATAATAACAGGTGCGTAAGCAAGGCTTTGGGGGCGGTAAAATAGACGGTGCCGCGATAGGGGCCGCTGACTCCGATGATGCCAGTAAAGTCAAACGCAGCAGGGCTGTTGTTCTCAATTAAATACGGCGTGCCTACTTTGACATCTTTATCTGATGTGTGTTGAAAATAGTTCAGTGCGCCGTCAATAAATACTTGTAACGTTGATTCTGACATATTACACCTCCACCAGTTCTTTTAATGCTTCAGAGAGTTTTTGATCGTCAAAGGGTTTTGTTAAAAAACCCTGAGCGCCGCGCTCTAGTGCTTCTATGCCCGTGCTTTTATCTGAGAGAGCAGATATCACCAGTATTTTTACCTCGGGGTTTAAATTAATGAGATGGCTAATGCACTCGATGCCATCCATTTGTGGCATGGTCAAATCCATAGTTACAACATCCGGCTGCAACTGGTTGAACTGTTCAACAGCTTCGGCACCGCTGGCGGCACTGCCGACAACAGTGAAGATTGTATCGTCGTGTCCGCGTTCTATTTTTCGGCGGATAACATTTGAGTCATCGACGATAAGCATTTTTAATGGGGCTGTCATACCGTGTACTCCTTACGCAGCTGCAGAAGCTTGTTTTTGTGGGGGGAGGGTAATAGTGAACTGACAATCAATGCCGGAGCGACTGCTAATTTTAAGCCTGCCGTTATGGGCTTGAACTCGGCTGCGGATAACGTCCATGCCGACGCCCCTTCCTGCATCGTTACTTAGCTTGTCTGCAGTGGAAAAACCTGGCTCAAATATCAGGCCGAGAAGTTTCTTATTGCTCCAGTTCGCGAGGCTATTCTGATCCCACTGCCCACTTGCAGCTGCTTTATCTCTGATCTTATCGTAATTGATGCCGGCGCCATCATCGTGGATGCTGAGCTCTATCTCGCCGCTTGGCATGGTGCAGAGCCTGGCGTCGATACGACCACAGGCATTTTTATTGCGAGCTTCACGAAGTTCTGGCTTTTCAATGCTATGTACTAAAGCGTTGCGGATAAACTGAATGCAAACATCATTGATGAGGCTTTCGGTTGCCTCATCGAGGTCAGCTTCGTTAAACCCTGTGATGACTAATTGTGCCTGCTTTTGCTCACGCTCAGCTACGTTGTAACAGAGTTTGGTCAAATGCTGCCAGCGGCTAGAGTCGCTGTGATTTTTAGGCGTGTTTTTATTGTCCGAGCTCATAACAGAAAAGCTAGCAAGCTTTTCAGCGATTTCTTGTACAGACTCGGTATAGCGAATGAGGTTTTCTAAGTGCACCGCAAGCTTGAGAAAATCATTGCCGCCGACTTTGTTCTTAGTTAGGGTTTGTTGAATATCGTCTTCAAAACGATTGGCGAGGTCGGCAAAGTTGTCGAGCTCCAGTGCAGATGCATCACCTTTGAAGTTGTGAACTTCTACAAAAATTTCGTTGAGTTTTCTCGACATTGACGAGTCGGTACGACCCTGATCTTTGAGTACTTCGTTGATCTTACTGAAACTATCAAAAGCATCCTGAATAAAGCGTTTAAGGGTTTTGGGCTCCGTGTGCAAGATGCTTGTTAAGGTTTCCATCTGTTGTTCGGAGCGTTCTTTTTCTTCGGCTAGTTCACGAGCAAGCTCTACGCTTCGGGTAACATCGGTTACGGTTACCAATACAGTATTTTTGTTTTCTTCGCCTGCAACGCGGCTGAAATCAAAGCTTAGGTAACGAGTGCTGTAGCCACCTTCTTTATCGGGGATGTTGAGTTCGACTTCAGTAAGTGGGTTGAGGTCTTTGATAAGATTGTCTTTCACATTTGGCCTAAATAATAAACCGACAAAACGTTCAGCTGTTTCTAAGTCCTTACTTTTAACTAGGTCGCCAATAAGTTCTGAAAAGCTAATGCCAGATACTTCTTTTCCGCCGAACATCTCTGATAGCTGACCAGAGTGTTGGTTACCGAGGCGAAGGTCTTCATCGAGAAGAAATAAACCCTCGCTCACCGTGTTTAATATTTCGGTTGTCTCTTGACGTGCCGCTTCCAGCTTGCGGTCATTTGTTCGAAGTTCCCCGAGAAAGTGGAACAGAATAAACAAGAAATTAACGATGGCGAGGCTGATGCCGCCAGTTTGAATATAGCGCAACGTTTGCGCCTGGCTTGTTGCGATACTTTCGAGTTCAACAGTAAGGCTGTTCATCAAGCTAAGCAGTTTTAAATTGTTGGCATTAGCGTAGCTAATGGCGGGCCCGAGGGCGCTGTAAAGCTGTTGCTCACTATCTGCTTGTAATATTTGTTGAATCTCTTTACTCAGCGGCTGCCAAAGTTCTTTGGCCTCGGCAATGGCTTTGATGGCCTTGGGCGAGCTAACGGCTTTAAGCTCTACTTGCTCTCCCGCGGCACCAGTGGTGTAGCCACCCTGCTCAAAGGCAGTGAGGGTAGAGCTAAATAGTTGATAGCTCATTTCAAGCTCGTTGATGGCTGTTGCTTCGGCCTCAGACTTCACGCTTGCGTTATCAATGGCATAGAGGCTCTTTACTGTTCTCTGCGTCAGCATTCGCTGCCTACCGGCAAGGTTTACGCCGACAGCATCGTCCGCGATCTTAAAAGAGATATAGAAATTTAGCGTAAGTACTGACGCATCGAGAAAAAGAAATAATGCTATTGAAACAACAATGGCACGGTATTTACCAAGGGCAGACCACATAGAACTCTCCTGCAATCAAACGCAGCAGGGCGGCCATCCCTGGCTGCAAACGAAGTGGGTATAGCTTGGGTTTAGCATATGAGGAAAATTGCGCTTAGCGCCGTTTAAGAGAGTTAAGCCCTATTATTTGCCGATGCAATTGTATTTCTACTTAATGCCATTTTATGGTGCGATTTACGCTTGGCCCTGGTGCTTAATTAAATTTTTGTGGCGCCTATTTCTTTCTTTTTGTGGTAAAGAGTGACACTTACTATCAAAGGGAATGCTTATTGGGTTTTTAGCTTTTTTTTTAATATCTCAAAAATAATGTGCTTAGAAGGGTGCGGCTTTGTAGTTGGGAAGCTGACGGCCGGCTGAAATGACTGCCTGGTAAAGCTAGGTTTATTCTTTAGCAGAACCTTAACTCTCGTTTGGTTGCGTTAATAGCTTCTTGTAAGCGCCATAGTTTTCGGCGTTGTAACCTAAACTGATTAGTTTTTGCTTGGCTATTTCAGCCCGGCGACCGCTGCGGCAGTATAAGCGAAGCTCAGTGTTTTTGTTGAAGTTATGTTGTTCCACTCCCTCGATAATACGACTGTATTCAATGTTTATGGCTGTTGGTAAATGTCCCGAGCTAAATTCGCTTGCGCTTCGCACATCGACCCATAGATAGTCTTGTGCAAGGCTTGTTGAGCTAATCGTTAGAACTAAACAGGCGACTAGTGGCAGAGCCAATGGCTTTATTAGTTTATACACAATGAAGCCTTATTATTGATACATGCAGTTTAAAATAAAAAGGCCGGCTCGCGGCCGGCCTTCAGCAGAGGTGGTTGAGCAGTTATTGCCAACCCTCGACACCTTCCATATCGGGCAGGCGATGGGCGATACCTTTGTGGCAGTCGATACAGGTCTTTTCTCCAGCGGCGAGTGCGGTACTGTGCTGAACGGCAGCGCGTGGGCTTTGTTGAGTAAAGTCCATGTATTCAAAGTCGTGGCAGTTTCTACACTCGAGTGAATCGTTAGCTTTTAATCGCGCCCATTCGTGCTGAGCAAGCTCAAGGCGCTTTTCTTCAAACTTTTCACGGGTATTGATGGTGCCGAAAATCTTACCCCAAACTTCTTTAGACGCTTGCATTTTCCGGGCAATTTTATTTGTCCATTTATGCGGTACGTGGCAGTCGGGGCAGGTTGCTCTGACGCCGGAGCCGTTACTAAAGTGCACGGTGTACTGCAGTTCTTCATAGACGTTGTTTTCCATTTCGTGGCAGCCAATACAAAACTCTTCGGTATTGGTAACCTCAAGCGCGGTGTTAAAACCACCCCAGAAAATAATGCCCGCGATAAATCCGCCGAGTGTCAAGAACCCGAGGCTGAAGTGCATGGAAGGCCTGTTGGCGACCTTCCAATATTCCTTAATTAACTTGATCACGGTTTGTACTCACTATTGTTTGATGACTGTTTTGATGTCTTCAAATTCGTTCTCGACCAAGTCTTTGCGCTCAACCTGAGGCACATGGCATTGAGTACAGAAGTAGCGACGCGGGCTGACATCGGCGAGGAAGTTGCCGTCTCTATCCATAAAGTGAGTGACGCTGATCATGGTTGCCTGAGAGTCACCGACCATGTCCCTCGCGTGGCAGCTCAGGCATTTATTGGCCTTTAGATCGACTTGGTAATTGTCGATCTTGTGAGGAATCATCGGCGGTTGCATCGGGTAGGCGCGAATTTCTTTGACGTCGGTATTGCTGACGTTTTGCATAGGCGCAGGGTTTGTGCTGACCTCATCCAGCGGAGTGCCTTGGCGCAGTGTGGCAATCTCGTTGGCGTAGAGCAAAACCGAGAACAAGGCGCTGCTAAGGGTGGCTAAGATTAGTAACTTTTTCATTATTCTTCTCCTTAAACCTTAGAAATTTTCACAGCGCACTTCTTGAAGTCGGTCTGTTTAGAAATGGGGTCGGTCGCGTCGAGAGTGACTTTGTTGATCAGCTGGCGAGCATCAAACCAGGGCACAAAAATAAGACCTTTAGGTGTTTTGTTGCGGCCTTTGGTTTCGACACGGGTGATGATATAACCTCGGCGCGATTCAACTTTTACTTTATCTCCCCTGCGTAAACCGGCGGCTTTGGCATCATCTGCATGCATGTAACAAACCGCATCAGGGTAGCTTTTATAAAGCTCGGGGACACGCTGAGTCATCGAGCCGCTGTGCCAGTGTTCTAGTACGCGGCCAGTACACAACCACAGCGGGAATTCATTGTCAGGTGCTTCGGCGGGTGGCTCATAAGGCAGAGCAAAAATCAGTGCGCGGCCGTCGGGTTTACCGTAAAACTGAAAGCCCTTGCCTTTTTCGACATATGGATCACTGCCTTCGCGGAAGCGCCACAGGGTCTCCTGGCCGTTGACTACGGGCCAGCGCAGGCCGCGGGTATTGTGGTAGGTTTCAAATGGCGCCAGGTCGTGAGCTTTGCCGCGGCCAAATTCGGCATACTCTTCAAATAAACCTTTTTGTACGTAGAAACCAAAATCTTCGCTTTCGTGGTTGCCGTAATTTTTGTTCAGCTCTTTGCTGCTGAATTTATTTACCTGGCCGTTAGCATAGAGCACGTCAAATAGCGTTTTGCCTTTGTATTCAGGCTTTTTAGCTAGCAAATCTGCAGGCCACACTTCTTCTACCTTGAAGCGCTTGGAGAACTCCATGATTTGCCAGAGATCGGATTTTGCTTCGCCCGGGGCATCAATTAACTGGTGCCAGAATTGGGTGCGGCGCTCGGCGTTACCATAGGCGCCTTCTTTTTCAACCCACATTGCTGTCGGCAAAATCAGGTCGCCAGCTTGTGCGGTGACGGTGGGGTAAGCGTCAGAGACAACAATAAAGTTTTCCGGGTTGCGATAACCAGGCAAACCTTCTTCGAGCATATTGGCCGCAGCTTGCATATTGTTATTGCACTGAACCCAGTAAACGTTCATAACGCCGTCTTTAAGTTGGCGGTTGTGCAGCACGGCATGGGCGCCCGGCTTGGCATCAATGGTACCTTCGGGCAGCTTCCACATTTTTTCGGCAATGGCGCGGTGTTTGGGATTAGCAACAACCATGTCGGCCGGCAAGCGGTGGGCAAAGGTGCCTACTTCGCGTGCGGTGCCGCAAGCTGAAGGTTGGCCGGTTAGGCTGAAAGGGCTATTGCCGGGCTGAGCGATTTTGCCTGTAAGCAAGTGGATGTTGTAAATCAGGTTGTTCATCCACACACCGCGAGTGTGCTGGTTGACGCCCATGGTCCACAAGCTCATGACCTTGGTATTTGGGTCGGCGTATGTTTTGGCGAGTTTAAGCAGCTTGTCTTCGCTAACGCCAGAAAGCTCGCTGGCTTTTTTAACGTCGTATTCAGCGACAAAAGCCTTAAATTCGTCGAAGTCGATAGGTGATGAGCCGCCGGCCTTATCTGCATTTTTGGCGGCTTTTTCCCTCGGGTCTTCTGGCCTCAGGCCGTAGCCGATATCGTTATTACCTTTGACAAACTTGGTGTGTTTTTTAACAAAATCCCAATTTACGGCATCGTTTTGAATAATGTAGTTGGCAATATAGTTGGCAATCGCCAAGTCACTTTGTGGCTCAAAGATATAACCTTCATCGGCGAGTTCAAAGCAGCGGTGTTCATAGGTTGAGAGTACATTGACTTTGACATGCGGGTTGCTCAGGCGGCGGTCGGTAATGCGTGTCCACAGTATTGGGTGCATTTCCGCCATATTTGAGCCCCAAAGCACAAAAGCATCGGCGTTCTCAAAATCGTCGTAACAGCCCATCGGCTCGTCGATGCCAAAGGTGCGCATAAAACCGGCGACAGCAGATGCCATACAGTGGCGCGCGTTGGGCTCAATATTATTGGAGCGGAAACCGGCTTTCATTAATTTAACAGCGGCGTAGCCTTCCCAGACTGTCCACTGGCCTGAGCCAAACATGCCCAGCGCACTGGGGCCTTTGTCTTTCAGTGCGCCCTTGTACTTCTCCGCCATGATATCAAAAGCTTGATCCCAGCTAATTGGAGCAAAGTCGCCGTTCTTATCAAATTTGCCATCTTTCATTCGCAAAAGTGGCTGGGTCAGCCTGTCTTCGCCGTACATGATCTTTGACAGGAAATAACCTTTGACACAATTCAGGCCGCGGTTCACCGGGCTTTTTATGTCGCCGTGAGTGGCGACTACACGGCCATTTTTGGTGGCAACATTAACCGAGCAGCCGGTACCGCAGAAACGGCACGGAGCTTTTGACCAGGTCAACTGGCTGTCGCTTGAAGACGCGATCAGGTTGGCGGCTTGGCTGGGCACGGTCATACCCGCGGCGGTTGCAGCGGTGGCCAGAGCTTGGTTTTTAATCAGAGTACGTCGGCTTAATTTCACGCAAGTTTCTCCTCGAGGGCGTCGTTAGCTTCGGCGTGGTGGTAAATCATTGAAACTGAAACGACGCCTTGCTGCTGTTGAAGCTCATCTATAAGTTTTTTTGTTTTATGAAGGCTGGGCAGTTCGAATACTGCAATAGCTTTGCCTTCGGTTTCTTGATCGCGGTGGAACTCCGCGTGGTCATAGCTCTCTACGTAGCTTTTTAACGCTTCTGCAGCTTCGGGTTGAAAGTGCAGGATGACACTGCTGATGTGGGTTTCGCCCATGTTTAAACTCCCGGAGGGCCAAAAATAAGCTGGCTCATCCAGATGCCAAAACCCAGCGCGCCAACAAGCGCAACACTTAAGGCTGGAAACAGCACGACGGTAATGAAGAGAAAGGAGCGAAGCTCCCGTCCACGGGTGATTTGATCGGTCTCTTTGTTCATTTGCCTTCTCTTTAATTTGTAGTTTTTGCCTGAGAGGCGGAGTCTTCAGTCTAGCAACAGCCGTGTTACAAGACCGAGATAGGGCCCATTAGAAAGCCGTCGCCAAAAATCACTTTGACTTGAATCAAAATAGCAAAGGGCATGGCTTTTGTGGTTGTTTTATGTGCCAAAACAACACGCACAGATGGTTTAAAGGCAGGCTTGTTTAGATAGGAGAGATATTAAGCAATAAAAAAGCCCGCATGCAGCGGGCTTTTGTGTGTTGGGTGCCAATGCCAAGGCTTAGAAAGTCCAGCTTGCACCGAGTGATGCGTAGTCGAGGTCGACGTCGTCAGCTAAATCAAATAGCTCGTACTCGGCACGCAGAGCAATCGAGCCAATTTGGAAACGCGCACCAATGCCGTAAGCATCTTCGGTGCCGTCCACGTCGGAAATGTCACTGTCTAACTGGGCAAAGCCGTATTTGGCAAATACGCCAAATGGGCCAAAGTTAAACGCACCCAAGGCTGAAGCGGCCAGAGCAGTCGACGAGTAATCTTTTTTATCGACACTGATGGCGCCGAGGTCGTAGTAGCTAACTTCAGCTGCGATATCAAAAAAGGGTACAAGGCCGAAGTTGTAACCGCCAAACACTTTATAGCTGGTATCTGTTTCATCGAGGTCGCCACCGGAGTTGACAACATCGTAAGATGAAGATGCCAGCGAGGCGCCGATGTAAAGACCGCTATCTTTGCCGGCCAACGCACTGTTAGCCATAACCAACAGGCCGGTTGCGGCCATGACTGCTGTAATTTTTTTCATATTTCCCCCAAAAGGCAGGCTGTTGTAGTGGCCGCATACTACCACGGCTTGCTTACGGTTCTATGAAGTGCTTATAAAAATATCGTTTGTGCTTAAGAGTTCGTTGTTGCTGTCCACATGTTGTAGAGCTCGTCGCTGCCGTCGATAAGCATTTGCATGCCGATCACGGCGAGTATCAGCCCCATCAGGCGGGTGACGATTGCCAGGCCGCCATTACCTAATTTACTGACGATGCGCTGGCTATTGATAAACGCAATGTAGGTGATAAAACACAGGCAGGTAAACGCTAAGATGCTGCCCAGGACATTTTGCCAACCGCCGGCGCTGTAATTCATTGCTGTGGCTATGGTGCCGGGGCCGGCCAATATCGGCACGGCAAGTGGCGATATTGCGATGTCGCTGTGTTCTTGGCCTTGCTGTTGCTGGTGCATTTTGGCGCTGGTGCCGTGCAGCATTTGGTAGCCGACCACAAAGATTAAAATACCGCCGGTCAAGCGCAAGGCTAATAGGCTGATACCAAACAAATCAAAAATGAGCTTACCGAGCAGGGCAAAACAAACGACTATGACAAAACAAATATTCAGTGAACGCAACGCGATTTGACGCCGCTCGTCAGCGCCTTGGTTTGAACACAAGCCGAGGAAAACCGCGGTATTGGCAATCGGGTTCATGATTGCAAAAAATCCAAGAAACACCGTGATCAGGTGTTCGATATCAATAGTCATGGTTCGCAGTTCGCTTGCTTTAATGGCACGAAGTTATTGTGTTTTAGTTGCAGCCGATGGTTTGGCTTCGAGTTGGTCCACGCTTGCAAGAGCCGCAGCGCAGTGATCGCCGGTTGCGGTTGCGCGATCGAGCATGCCCTGCGCCAGCAGTGATATGCCGCCGGTCATCACTGCGGCACCGCCGCTTAATAATACGCCTTTTTTGTTTAGGCCTATCGACGGCGACGCAAGTGTTCCGGCCAAGCGTACAAAAGGGGTGACCAGCATATCGGCACTGACACCAACACCTTTGCGCGGCTTGGTATTAAATTCAATATTGATTTTTTCATTGTTTAGGTTGACGTTACCGCCGCCGACTATGATTAATTTATCGCTCTGGCCGAGCATGCTATTGATATCGGCTTTGCCATTGTTAATATCCAGGGCAAATACCGTGCACTCCCACTGGGTAAATTTTTCTTTTTTGGCAAAGGGGTTAAGCGCACCGACCAACTGGGCAACAATATCGCCGGAGAAACGTCCGAGTAAGTTGTTGTCTATCTGGCCTTTGCCCTGGGTCAGCACAACATTGCCGTTGCTGTTCTCGCCTAGCTTGCGCGGGCTCTCACCCTCAGCCCTCAGGTCTATGTGGATATTTGTAAGTGGGCTTTGCAGCTCACTATTTGATACCAGCTTGTAGCTCAAATCACTGATGACGGTATAAAGCTCTACGCTTGGAACCTGGTCTTGATTAACTTTTAAATCCGTTACCAGCTCACTATTTTTAGGGCCGGTTAAATTAGCGTTGAGCTTTAAATTTCCCTGCTCTAGTTCGGCATCAAGCTTAATCTTACTCAGGGTGTTCTGTGCAATGATAATCTCGTTAATGCGAATGGTGGCGTCGGCGTTCACTTGTTTTAACTGTTGCCAAGGCAGGGCTTCGTCTTTTAGCACATAATGGGTGTCTGTTGTGTTGGGCGGCGGCGTTGCCGTCTGCGGCGCTGTATCGGATTGCCCGGCCTCTGCCGATTTACTACTATCAGCACTTTTATCTTGCCACGGCTCAAGTACAATATTTTCGATATCGGCATTAAGTTTAATGCGCGGTACTTGCTCAGCTTGATAATCCAAACTGAGGCTGTTGATTTTACTCTGTGCAATTTCTCCGCTATCAAGCCTTAGGCTGCTTAGCTGCTTTTCTTGGCTAAAGTGGCCGCTGAGCTTCACAGCTTCTTCTGGCAGGTCTGGGTAAAGCGTTTTAAGTGAACTGCCGCTCAAGTTAAAGTTGAGTTTGATCTTTTCAGCGACCTCACCATCGAGCTTTGCTTTCAGTGTTGGCATGCTTAGCTCAAGTTGATTAATTTTTTGCTTGTTGGCGAGGATATCAATATTCGTATTTATGGCGAGTGTTTGCTTGGGCAGTTGTTTTATACCCAGTAGTGCACCGAGCTTGTAAAGGCTATTTAGTTTGATTTCGCCACTGACGTTTTCGCCGGAGAGCTGTAGATTAAAAGCAAGGTCTACATCATCCTGCAGAGCGTGACCTTGCAGTTGCAGTTGCTGTTTTTCAAAGCGGTGTTTTAACTGTAATTTAAGTGGCTGCTCACTGTGTAGCAGCTCTTGGCCAAATTCCTCAAGCAATTGACGGCTGGCTATGCTTACGTCACTGCTACCGCTGCTGTGTACCTGCTGTAATAGCTGGCCCGCCTGCCCTTCAGAGTGCAATTGATGGTCATCGACGTTCACCTGAAGTTGGTAGTCAAAATTATCGCCGCGGCTAAACGCACTAATATCGTTGATGTCGAGCTTGGCGGTAATCTTGTGTTGGTTTGCTGTTGTCTTTAAATCGAGCTGGTAGCTGTTTTCGTCGGGGAAGCTAAGCTCAATTAAATCGAGCTCCAAATCAAGCAGGCTCTTGCCCTGGCGATAGATATGGACACTGCTGTCACTGAGCTCTAGTTTTTCAAGCAGCAATGGCCACTGGCCACTGTTGCTCGGTGTTTTTTCTTTTGGCGCTTTAGTTGTGTCTTTTGCTTTTGCTGAATCGGTAAACTGATAATTGTTTTTACCGTCGCCATTGTATTCGATATTGACCTTAAGGCCTTTAACGTAGAGGCGGTCAATAATGGCGGTGCCGCGAAACAGCTCGAAGTACGATGCAGAAAAGTCGAGCTGCTGCATTTGTAACAGCTCTTTTTGGCTGGCCCAGCTCGGGTTTTGAACGCTGAGGCCCTCTACTCTAAGGGTTGGGCGCGGCAGTATTTTTAAACGTGCGGGGCCGTCTATGCGTACTTCCCGGCCGAGTTTGTCGCTGGCATAGGCGGCAATTTGTTTTTTAAAGTGGCCAAAGTCGATCAGGAAAAGGCATAAAATAATGATGGCGACGACAGTCGCGAGCGCGGCCAAGCAAATCAGTAAAATTCTTAAAAGCGGTGCTAAGCGCTTGTTAGTTTTAGGCGAGGGGCTTGATGGTGTATTCGTCTCGGTATTTGATGCCGTACTCATGCCTTAACTCCGTGGCATTTATCAAGCCTTGAAGGTTAGCACTATGACGGCTTGGGGCCAATGATGTTCATGTTACACTGCGGTCATTTTTGGCGCAGATAATTATAGCGGGAAGATTCTTATGGGCTTTAGCAGAGCTGGTGCGCCGTCCATTACAAGCTGGTTGTCACTGTGGCTGTGCAGCGCAATTGCTGTCTTGGTGTGTTTGCTGCTGGTGCTTGAGTACCGGAACTCAAGTCAATACATACTTAAGTCGAGCCGCCTTGAAGCGCAAGGAATTATTGCCGACGTCGACTTGCAAATAGAAGAGCTGTTATCGAGTGTTGAACATTCGGTACAGACTTTTGCCGCACTGTTCCCCCAAAACGAACTCAACGAAGATGCTCTGCGCCAATTATTATTTTCGTATTTGCGCAGCAATGCTGAATTATTTGGCGCCGCCGTGGCTTTAAACCCCGAGCACCCGTGGGTAGAGCGAGCCATGTCTCCCTACGTCTACCGCCAGGCCGGCGCGCTTGAGTATAAAAACCTTGCCAACAACAATTACCGCTATCGCCAGCAGAGTTGGTTCAGCGAAGTTCAAACAAGTCTTCAGCCGTACTGGAGCGAGCCCTATTTTGATCGCGGCGGCGGCGATGTGTTAATGGCGACGTATTCCGTGCCGGTACTGACCGAGCTCGATGGTCAGCAGCAACTGCTGGCGGTATTGACCTCCGACGTAGAGCTCAAGCGTTTGCAGCAGATCGTTAGCCAGATAAAGCTCGGTGACAGTGGTTTTGGCATGTTGTTCAGCCGTCAGGGCAGGGTAATTAGCCACCCGGATAGCTCCTTACTGATGCGGCCTTTTGCCTCGGTGGCGCCAGAGCACAATCGCGAAGCTTGGCTCGCCGCTGAAGCGGAATTATTAATGGGCCAGCAGGGCATTTTGAATCTGCCTTGCCCGCAGCGGCCGGTCTCGTGTTTTGTTGCCAGTAAAACCTTGAGCGAAAGCGGTTGGCCGATGATGATTGCATTTCCCGAAGATGAGATGTTTGCCCCGCTCAACGCCTACCTTTGGCGCTTGCTATTGGTGGCATGTTTGGCCCTGGTGGTGGTGGTGGCGGTGGTCTGGCGCATTATTGCGTCACTGACCAAACCTTTGGCCTCTCTTGCTGAGCACACCCAGCGCATAGGCGCCGGCGATCTTAAGGTTCCGATTGATGTTAAAGCGACATCGCGAGAAGTGCTGCAGCTGAGCGATGCGTTTGTATCGATGCAGCGGCGCCTGCGTGAGTATCTCGACAACCTACAAGCTGAGACAGCGCTGCGCAGCCAGTTTGAAGCGGAACTGAGCGCAGCCCGTGATATTCAGTTAGCCCTGCTCGCCGGTACCGAGGGCCGTTACAGCCAGAGTTTTGATGGCGCTGCGCTGTGGGCGCACTTGATTCCGGCTCGTCAGGTCGGTGGCGATTTGTATTTTATCCAGCACAAGCCTGGCAAAGTATTGGTCGCGGTGGGCGATGTCAGCGGCAAGGGCATGCCGGCCGCACTATTTATGGCGCGTACCTTGACCTTGATGTCAGCGCTTGGCCATCAGGGCCTCGGCCTGGAAGCTCTGCTTGATAGCCTCAATAAAGAGCTGTGTGAGGACAACGACGAGTGCATGTTTGTCAGCTTAATTGTCGCCGAGCTTGATACCGACAGTGGCGAAGTTTCTGTGCTTAGTGCCGGGCACCCCGAGCCGATATTAATTGGCCGCCAGAGCCAGCCTCTGGAACTCGATGGGGGGCCGGCGCTCGGCCTCTACGATGGTGCTATCTATCGCAGCCAGTCCTTTCAGTTGGGCGAGGCTCAGCAGTTGTTGCTCTACAGCGATGGTATAGATGAGGCATTTAATGCTTCTCAAGAATGTTTTGGCCTGCCGCGCTTGCTACAGCATTTAAATGCTGAAGCTTTAAATGCCCCTGAAGCCAAAGTGGGCGCGCGTGGTGAGGCGCTTTATGACGCGCTTGAGCAGTTTTGCGCCGGCGCCGCGCAAAACGACGATCGCACCGCCCTGGTTTTGCAGTGGCGCCCCCCCAGCGCATTTGTTTCGGCACCCGAGTTGACGGTCTGCAAGGATTTCATTGCTCTCGACCCGGGCAGCGCTGAATTAACGGCCTTTTTGGTGGCGGTGGAGAATTGGGCGGTGCAAGTTGGTGCAAGTGATACGGCCCAGTTTGCGCTGAAGCTGGTTGCAGAAGAGTTATTTATGAACTGTCGCCACCACGCCAAAGCGCAATTTGACCTGCTGCTGGCGGTGGACGAGCGCGAGTTAGTGCTTGAATATAGGGATACCGGCCCGGCCTTTGACCCACTGCAATACCAGAGTTCTGCCGGTGATGACGGGCAAATACAAATTGGCGGCCTGGGCTTGGGTTTGATAAAACAATTTAGCCGCGACCTGAGCTATTGTCACCGTTACAATAAAAACATACTGAGCCTCAGGCTCGGTTTAGATTAATCGTAAGTTAAGGATAAGATCATGCCTTTGAGTACCAGAGTAGAGCCGTTGACTGAAGCTGGCCTGTTGCGTGTGCACCTCGGTGGTAGCCTGGACGGCGACACCGCCAAAGAGTTGGATGTGCTGGTAAATACGCAAGTGCCGGAGACCGTTAAAACCTTGGTATTTGATATGGCCGAGCTCGAGTACATCAGTTCAGCGGGCCTGCGCTCGATTTTTATGGCCCTGAAAAAGCTCCAGCTTCACGGCGGCAAAGTAGCGGTGGTTAACCGCAAAGCTCATATTGAAAAAGTGTTTGATATTGTCAAAGCCATCCCCGATTTGCAGATCTTTGCCAGTTGGGAAGAGATGGACGCCTACCTTGACGCCATGCAAAGCAGTCGCGACTAGTGTCATCAGGTCCCGATCAACAAGCTAACACTTTGTGCTGCCAGTCTGCGCTTCTGTGATTTGCTCGCTGGGACTGCTTCTATGCAAGTGTTCTAATGCGCTAGAAATTTTTTTGTGAGAATAGAATGTCATCAGTAACTGCGCAGCTCGGCACCAGTGAGGGCGAGCTCAGTTCGGTTTTTGTCAGCGGCTTTGTTCGCCCCGGCTACGATGAGCAACAGGCTCGGAAGTGGCTTAGAGAGCGTTTACAGCTTAACGAACAGGGCCTTGCGACACTGCTCGGCGGCCGCCCCGTGTGCATAAAAAAAGCCTTGCCGAACAGCCGCGCGGAACAGCTGCGCCAAGCTTTTGAAGCTCAGGGCATTGCTGTCGAGCTTGTCGTTGCAGGTGAATCACCGCCGGCTTCGACACCGGACACAGCGGAGCAAACTGACGCCGCGCCGGAAAAGGCGCAGCTTGAACCGGGCCAAACTGAACTAGACCAGGCTGAACCGGGCCAGGCAGAAAAGGCCCGGGCCAAAGCATCTACAGCGGCACTAGCCGCGCCCGCGCAAGCCTGCCCTGTCGACCTGACTCAGCTGCAGGCTCTGCCCAAGCCCCTGCCGGCAGTGCTCGCGAGCTTGGCGATGCTCGCTGCCAACATCACTTTAACTGGTGTGTATTTGCTGCTGCTGGCGCTTTTGCCGCTGTGGGCGCTCGAGCGCCTGGCGGCACCGCTGTTTGCCGAGACTTTTTCGCTGGCGCCTTATCTGCTGACGTCTGTTTTGCCCGCACTGTTCATGTTGGTTGTTTTTGCCATTGTTTTGCGCCCGCTATGGGCCGCCAATGGTAAGCCGCACAGCGCTGAGCTCAAGCTCAACCAGGGCCAGCAAGGCAAATTTATCGCCAGCTTGAAAGCCGTTTGTGATGCTTTGTTGATGCCGGTACCAGATGTCATCGAACTCAGTGGTGAAATTCAAACGCAAGCCAGTTACCGCTGCACACTGCTGCGCTTCTGGCAGGGCAGCTATCAACTGCGTTTGAGTTTGCCGCAGCTGGCCCAGCTGACGCACGCGCAAATGGCCTGTGTGCTGGTGCAGCAGCTCGCGCTGCTGCGCAACCCGGTGCAGGCCTTGGCCGACGCGAGTACTAAGGCTTTGCAGTCTCGCCTGGCAACAAGTACGGATTTTTTTGATGACAGCGAGCGCCCGGCCAGCGGTATTGTCTCGCGTGTGAAAAAAATCTATATGAATGCGACAGCGGGTTTATTTTCAAATCCACTGCGCTGGTATGAATGCTTGCTTCGAGCCTGGCAAAGGCCTCTGCTTAAAGCTGCCGATCGCTCTGCGATTGCGATAGTCGGCTCGCGCGAATTTTCTCAGTCTTTGTACCAGCGTTTGTATTATGAAGCAGCCTGGGAGCTCTGTGCTGAACAAGTATTCCAGGAAGTGAATAAGCCTCAGCTGGTCGACAGTATTGCCGGGCTAATCGCCCATCATCTCGACGAGTTGAATACTTTGCAAAAACGCAAGCTCGACGAGGCGCTGGAGTCGGGTGAAACCCGTGTGGCTTTGGCTTTTCCGAGTGACCGCGATCGTTTGGTGATGGCAGAGGAGCTCGACATCGAAGGTTTGGCCTGGCCAAAGCAAGCTGCGGCTGAGCTTTTTTCCCGCTGGTCCGAACTCAATCGCCAGGCCAGTCTCGATTATTACCATGGTTTTGGTTTTACGCCCGACGCCGAGTCGTTGCTGGGGGTGAGACAGTTCGCCAAACAGGCGGTCAAAGAGAAACTTCGCGCTGACTTTATCAACCAGTACTTTAATCGCTGGTTTGAAGAGCGCGTTTTTTGGCGTATTCCGAGTGCCGATTCGATCGCCGGCCTCGGTGAGCAAGAGCTGCTTGAGCAGCTGAATTTGTGTAACGACAGAGTGCGCCATCACACGGCCGACTTTTTAAAACTAAAGCAAAACTACAGTGCAATTAAAAATAATTTTCTGAAGTTTGCTATTGCCAGTGAAATTCGCAAGGCGGGTTATCAGTTTGACCCCGACGAACTTGCCTTTAGCGACGAACAGTATCGCTATCTTGATGAATTTCTAAAAGAGGCAAAAAAAGATTGGTCCGCATGGCTGACCGCCAATAACAAACTCTGCAGCTTGATGGGCAAGCGTTTGTTGCTCGCTTCGATATTGCAGCGCGACGGAGCGCGCAGAAAAAGAGCCATCAAGTTGTTGCAAATTCTAAGCGGCGTTAGTTCGCTGGGAGTGAAACTGCGCGAACTGCAGCTCAAGCGAGCGTATCTGCCCGTGCTCGAACAGCGCATGAAAGACAAGGGCGAAGACAATCACAAAAAACGTATTGAACGCATTTGTAAAGAGCTGCTGCTAACTTGCGATAAAGCGCTAAGTGGCATGGAAAAATATCCCTGTCTGATTGATGAGGAGTACGATAACTTGGCCGCGCGTATTCGCAGCCGCTTAAAAAGCAAACCCAGCTTAGAAAAGCTCGATATTGATGCAGTACAGGAATACTTTTTATCGTTTTACAAAGCGCTTGGTGAATGTAATCGTCAGCTCAATGCGCAGCTGGGCATGATCTGCCAGCAGGCCGAGCAACAGCGAGGTATTAAGCCTGTGCGAATTGAAGCAAATAACTACGAAAGCATTTCTGACTAATAGTTGCTCGCTGCTAAGGCGCTGTAGCAGCGGGTGTGTACGGGCTTAGCTGCGCTGCAGCCTAACTGATGCCGCTGTGGCGCAGCAAGGCGTCAACGCTGGCATCGCGACCTCTAAAGTTTCTAAATAGCTCCGCCGCGCTGGCGCTACCGCCCTGGCTTAATATGCAGTCGTAAAAACGCCGACCGGTTTCGGCGTCAAAAATCGAGCTTTCCTCAAAGGCTGCAAAGGCATCTGCGCTCAACACTTCAGCCCACAAATAGCTGTAATAACCCGCGGCATAACCGCCGGCAAAAATATGGCTAAAGCTGCACTGGAAACGGTTCCAGGCCGGTACTTTGATAACCGCTACTTGTTCTCTGACACTATCCAGGCTCTGCTGTACACCGCTGAAATCTTTGCTGCCAAAGTCTCGGTGTAACTGCATATCAAACAAAGCAAACTCGATTTGACGAACCAGAAACAAGCTACTTTGAAAATTTTTGGCGGCGATCATTTTATTGATTAAGTCATCGGGCAGGGCTTCACCGCTATCGACGTGAGCACTGAGTTCTTTTAACACCTCAGCCTGCCAGCACCAGTTTTCCAAAAATTGGCTCGGCAGTTCAACTGCGTCCCATTCCACCCCGGCAATGCCACTGACCGCAGCAATGTCTATTTGAGTCAGCATATGGTGTAAGCCGTGGCCAAATTCGTGAAACAGGGTTGTCACATCGCTGTGCATCAGCAGCGCGGGCTGATCATTTTGAGCGGGATTAAAATTGCAGACCAGGTAGGCAACAGGTAGCTGCAAACCATCCGCGCCGCGCCGCCGGCTGCGGCACACATCCATCCACGCTCCGCCGCGTTTACCTTCGCGGGCGTATAGGTCTAAATAAAAAGCTGCGATTTGTTTGCCGTTTTTGTGTATTTCAAAATAACGAGCATCGGCGTGCCACAGTTCAACCTTGTCGCTGCACTCTATGCATTCAATGCCGTAAAGTTTATTGGCGACATTAAACAAACCATCTAACACGCGAGGCAGAGTGAAATACTGGCGCAATTCTTCTTGGCTAACCGCGTATTTTTGCTGGCGCAGTTTCTCGCTGTAGTAGCTGATGTCCCAGGCTTCTAGCTCATCTTGTTGGTATTGTTGTTTGGCCCAAGCCCGCAGTTCCGCGAGATCTTTTTCTGCTGCCGGTTTGGCTTTTTGTGCTAATGCGTGTAGAAACTCGCACACCTGGCTGGGGTTATCTGCCATTTTTGTGGCCAGGCTAAGCTCGGCGTAATTATTAAAATCGAGCAACTCGGCTTGTTCGTGGCGAAGGCTCAAAATCTCTTGAATCAGTGCATTGTTGTCCCACTGTCCGGCCTTGGGCCCCTGGTCGGAGGCGCGAGTGTTGTAGGCTTGATAAATACTGTGGCGCAATTCGCGTGCATCGGCGTAAGTCATCACGGCAACATAAACCGGGCCGTCGAGAGTTAAAACCCAGCCGTCGAGCTCGTGTTTTTGAGCCGCATTTAAGGCGCCGCTGACAATGCTTTCGGGTAAACCCTGTAACTGCTTTTTATCTGTGCAGTGATAAAACCAGCCCTGAGTTGCGTCGAGTACATTGTTGCTAAATTGGCTGGTAAGCTGCGACAGCTTGCTTTGGATTTCAATAAATCGCTGTTGTTTATCGCTGTCTAAATCGATGCCGCTGAGGTGAAAATCGCGCAGTGCGTGAGCGGTGGCGCTTTGTTGAGCTTTACTGAAGTGTTTTGCTTCATCGCTTTGCGACAGCTCTTGCCAGGCTTGGAGCAATTTCTTGTTCTGCCCCATTTCGCTGTAGTACGGGCTGAGCAGGGCCAGTGCTTGCTCGTGCGCTTCGCGCAGTTCGGCACTGTTGCACACTAAGTTTAAATGGCTGACCGGAGACCAGGCCTTGCTCAGTTGATCTTCGCGCTCTTCTAAGGGGGCGACGAGTGACGCCCAGCTTATCTCTGACAACTGCTGCAATTGCTGCTCTAGCGCAGCTTTATTTTGTTCGGTCAGCTCTGTTATTGCCGGCACAACGTGTTGGGCCGAAATGTCGTTAAATTTTGGCAAGGCGGAGCTTTGCAACAGGCTATTGGTGGGCATAAAGGCCTCAAGCAGATGGTGGCTGGGGCTGCAGTATTACAAGTTTCTCTCACTAAAGGCTAGGTCTGCGCCAGCTTTCTTGTTCCGGGGTGTATTTCGGCTGATTTGTCGGTGATGTGGAACAAGAGTAGTGCTGTGTCGCGTATTGCGTCATTTGCATGGGATCTGGGTCACATCAGTTAACGCTTTAGCTGCAGTTCGGCGTGCATAGTGGTAGATTCACAAAAGCGCTTGAGGCGACTATCTTTAGGGAGGCTGCCTTGAGCAAAGGCTACACCCATGGCCGGTGTATACAATAAAAGATTACGGAAATAGTTTATGCCACGCGCTCTGATTGTCGACGATAGTAAAACAGCTCAGGCCCGCTTAAAGGCGCTGTTGAAAAACTATGATTTGAAGATAGATATTGCTTTCAGTGCAGAAGAGGCACTGGGTTATCTTAGCTACAATCAGCCCGATGTGATTTTCCTCGACCACCACATGGAAGGCATGGATGGTTTAGAGGCTTTGCGAATTATCAAAAATAACCCGACAACAGCCATGATTCCGGTGGTTATGTACACCTCGGAAAAAGGCGATGTCTATATGGGCCAGGCGCGGGCGCTGGGTGCGCTCGATATTCTCAGTAAAGAGATCATTAAACCGGCCAATATTGAGCGCCTGTTACAGAATTTAAAAATCGCCAAGCTCGGCGCCAGCGCGCAGAAAAAAGAAGCGGCTCCAGCACCGGCGGCAGCTGCACCATCCGATACTAAGGCCGCTGTTAACCCGGCTACATCCGGCCCGACTTTAGAAGAGATTCGCTCCCAGGTCGCGCGCTTGTTTGAGCTGCATATCGCCGACGTGCGCCAGCAGATATCGGAAAATTCGCGTTTTATCGTGCGCAACTTGCGCAGTGAAATTAATAAAAAAGCTGAGCCTGCAAGCCCCGCCGCCAAGGCGCCTGCGGGCTTTGAATTTACGCCGGCAAATGAACTTAAGCAGCCGCGCCAACCCTGGTTGTTGATCTGTGCACTTGTTATTGCATCGTTACTGTTAATAGCCAACTTGGTCTATGAGTTCAGCGCTGATAAAAGCGAGCTGGACAAAATTACAGAACAGCACGAATTGGTTTTAAATCAATATCGCGATGCGCAAAAGGCGCTGATTATCATCGGCGAGAGTGTGGCAGAAAGCCGCAACTTGCAGCAGTTACACAAAGGGCGTTTTGACGACTTAATGGATGCAATGAGCTGGGCGCTGAGCATCGATTTTTCTTTTGCTTTTGCCGAGCAGCCATTTAATCCCGCCCAAGCTGCTAAGCTTCAGGAGTTGATTCTGCGTTTAGCCAACGCGGGTTTTCGCGGTGAAATTGCCCTCGACCTTCATTTTGGCGACTTCTGTTTGGCCGCTAGCGACGACGGCAGTTGGCAATTGGCCGAAGCGCAGATGCAGAGCAGTAGCTGTACGATGCTGAGCTCGCTGGCAGTTAATCACGCTGCAGACAACTACATTAATGATGTCTATATTGAACTTGAACAGACATCGCCGCCGCTGGTGAATAATCTGATACGCCTCAGTTTGAGCTCGAGTGGCGTGGATGAACAACTGGACGACGGCACTATGCCAACAGCCGGGCAGTGGAATGCCAAAGCTAAACCACACAACCGAATTCGAGTGGTTTTGATACCGGACTAATAATAACAACAGCGGTGTTTGCAGTTGTACGCTGGGAGAAAAGCAGCCAGGAGGCGTGCAATGACTTGCAACTATTTAATCATCGATGCGTTTAGTGAAGTGGCCTTTGGCGGTGTACCCGTTGCTGTGTTTGCCAATGCCGGTGATATTCCGCCTGTGTACTTTAAGGCGCTGGCCGAAGAGCTTGTTCCCGGTGATACGGTATTTATCGATTGTATTGATGCCAGCAACGGCCACTACAGCTTTCAATTTTACAACGAATTTGGCCCCTGCCACGCGGGCAGTCACACCATTATTGCCGGCCTGGCCGCGCTTAAGTATTTGCGTCGCAGTGACGAAGCTGCACAGTTGCAGGCGCTAAAGATCGAGACAACCGAAGACTGCTTTGAGGCCTATATCGACGGCCGCAGTTCAGAGCACCCTTTTTTGTGGAAACAAAGTGTCAGTGCCGAGCTCGACCAGTTTGTACCGGAGCTTGCTGAGCTGGCGGCAATCATCGGGCTCGATGAGCGAGCCCTCGGCAGTCAGCGCTATCAGAGTTTAATAGTCAATTCCGGCAAACCGTATTTACTTGTTCCGGTTGTCGATCACCAAGCGCTGCGCGAGGCACATCTACAAACATCTGCCTGGGAGGCCTCCAGTCTGCCGGGCTCTTTGGTTGATCGTATTTTACTGCACGCGCCTAGTGCTGAAGGTAGCGGTGCTGATTTTCACTGTCGCTTATTGCGCCGAGGGGATGCGGCCCACGCTGACCCGGCCGTCGGTGAGGCGATGCCTGCATTTGCCGCGTATTTGTGTGCTCACGAGCACGTGAAAGCGGGTACGCACAGCTTAAGTGTGCTTCGCGGTGACAGCGAGGCGCGCCAGAGTTTTATTCATCTTGAATTTGATAAAGACAGCTCGTCTCTAACTAAGCTGCGCACCGCCGGCGCAGCCTTGGTCTGCGCGCGCGGTGAAATTTTGGCTATGTAGCTGCTGCCGGGCAGCTGTGGGGCTGAAGTAGAGCTCGCAAGGTTACCGCTTACCTTCTGGTTTTTCTCTGTCATATATGTGTAATTGCATATATGGATTTTCGTATATATTATGCCGCATCACTTCTCTGGATGTCGGCTCTAGTGAACCCAAGCCTTTTTTTTAAACAACTCGCTGATGATACCCGACTGCGCTGCCTGTTACTGATCGACGCTGAGGGTGAGCTCTGTGTCTGCGAGTTAATGCAGGCGCTCAACGAAAGCCAGCCAAAGATCAGCCGCCATTTGGCGCAGCTGCGCGAGTCGGCGCTGCTGCAGGACCGGCGCGAAGGTCAGTGGGTTTTTTACCGCCTCAATAAAAAGCTGCCGGCGTGGCAGAGATCCCTAATTAGCACTACCCGAGAAAACAGCCGTGTCTACATGGCGCAGGCGCGGCAAGCTCTAATGCAAATGGGCAACCGCCCAGTACGCAAACGCCAATGTTGCGAGGATTAACATGAATATCTTGTTTATTTGTACCCACAACCGCTGTCGAAGCATACTCAGTGAGGCAATTTGTCGCCAGCTGGCCGGAGACAAAATTCAAGCATGGAGCGCGGGCAGCCAGCCTGTCGGCCAGGTGCACCCACTTAGCCTTAAGTATCTCGAAGCCAAAGCCTATAACACCGAGGGTTTAAGCAGCCAGAGCTGGAATGATTTTGAACAGGTCAAACCCGAAATCGTGGTGACGGTATGCGACAGTGCGGCAAATGAAAGCTGCCCTGTGTGGTTTGCCGAGGGCATTAAAGTGCACTGGGGTTTAGAAGATCCAAGCAAACTTGAAGGCAGCGAAGAGGAAATTGCCGAGGCTTTTTTTAAGGTGATCGCGCTGATAGAAAAGCGTGTGCAAGCTCTATTGGCACTGGATCTAAACAACCGAGACAAGAAACAACTGGAAGCCGAGTTGCAAGCTATCGGGGAGTTGAAATAATTATGGGTTTGTTTGAGCGGTGGTTAAGTCTTTGGGTGGCGCTGTGCATAGCTGCAGGCGTTGTGCTCGGTCTGTTGGTGCCCGATGTTTTTCAGGCGATTGCAGCGATGAATATTGCCCAGGTAAATATACCGGTGGCAATTTTTATCTGGGTCATGATTTACCCTATGATGGTACAGGTCGACTTTTCCAGTATTAAAGATGTCGGTCGCAAGCCCAAGGGTCTGTTGCTGACCTTAACTGTGAACTGGCTGATTAAACCGTTTACGATGGCAGCGCTCGGCTGGTTATTTTTTCGGGTATTTTTTGCCGATCTTGTCGACGCCCAAACAGCAACTGAATATATTGCCGGGATGATACTGCTCGGTGTTGCGCCGTGCACGGCGATGGTTTTTGTCTGGTCGCACTTAACTAAGGGCGATGCTAATTACACTTTGGTGCAAGTGTCGGTGAATGATCTGATTATGATTTTTGCCTTTGCTCCAATAGCGGCGTTTTTGCTTGGCGTCAGTGATGTTGTGGTACCGTGGGATACACTGCTGCTGGCAGTCGTGTTGTATGTACTGGTGCCGCTGATCGCCGGTGTTTTAACGCGCAGGGCGCTCGATAGGCCCGACAATCACGCCAAGCTCGAGGCTTTTCTTGCCGGTATTAAGCCCATTTCTATTTGTGGTTTATTGGCTACGGTTATTTTGTTATTTGCGTTTCAAGCGCAGACCATTATCGACAAGCCGATGGCAATTGTATTAATTGCCATCCCGCTTTTAATTCAGACTTACGGTATTTTTGCGCTGGCTTACGGCGGCGCAAAACTGCTTAAATTACCTCACAATGTTGCCGCTCCGGCGTGCATGATTGGCACTTCAAACTTTTTTGAACTGGCGGTTGCAGTGGCCATTTCTCTGTTTGGTTTACACTCCGGCGCGGCGCTGGCCACGGTTGTTGGTGTACTTGTCGAGGTGCCTGTTATGTTGACCTTGGTGGCTTTTGCCAACCGCACGCGACACTGGTTTGATTGATATGAACGAAATCCCGAATTTAGATAAAGAAAGTTTTAACGCTGTTGATGAAAGTGCACTTAGTGCCTTGCCTGATTTCAGCAGCAAACCCAAAATCTTGCTGTTATATGGCTCGTTAAGGCAGCGTTCGTTCAGCCGCCTGGTTGCCGAGGAAGCCGCGCGTATTTTGACGGCGCTCGGCGCCGAGTGCCGAACTTTTAATCCGAGCGGCTTGCCGCTGCCGGATGACGCCGAAGCCGAACACGCCAAGGTGCAGGAGCTGCGCGCCTTGGTTACCTGGTCTGAAGCGATGGTGTGGTGCAGCCCCGAGCGGCACGGCTCGATGACCGGCATAATGAAGTGTCAAATCGATTGGATACCGCTGGCTCTGCAAGCCGTTCGGCCAACTCAGGGCAAGTGCCTGGCATTGATGCAAGTCTGCGGCGGTTCGCAATCGTTTAACGCGGTTAACCAGATGCGAGTGCTGGGGCGCTGGATGCGCATGTTTACCATTCCAAACCAGAGCTCGGTTGCCAAGGCCTGGCTGGAGTTTGACGATGACGACCGCATGAAAGCATCGTCGTATTACGATCGCATTGTCGATGTCTGTGAGGAGTTAATTAAGTTTACTTATTTATTGCGCGGTAAAATGGACTATCTGACCGACCGCTACAGCGAGCGCAAAGAAAGTGCCGAGCAATTTCGCAAACGCATTGATAAGCGCTCGTATTAAATTTGTCTGTACCAAAACAAAGGCCGGCAACTGCGTTAGTGCAATTGCCGGCCTTTTATTTTGTGCGTTGAAAAAAGTTCGCGACTTTAATAGTGAATACTGATCTGCGCCGATGTTGTATCGTAGTCGTCGGCGCTCTGATAGAGCAGGCCGACACTAAAACCATCGCTAAAATAATACTGTGCACTCAGGTCTAGTTCGCTTTCGCCGCCCTCGCTGTAGTCGATATAGTGGGCGGTTGCGCCGAGTTCAAGCTCGGCAAAAAGCAAAGAGCGCACACCAATGCTGAGCGTTAGCCCGTCCTCGCGCCTGTCTTCAATACCTTCGAGCTCCCGGCTGCTATAGCCAACCAGGCCGTAGATATCGGTTTTTTCCCAGTTGTCGAAGCTGCCTCCGGCGGCAATGCGGATTTGCTCGAGTTCGAGTTTCTGCTCGGCGACTTCGTCATCGCTGCGCTGGTAGCGCGCGTACATTACCCCTTTTTGTCCGATGCTCGAAGCGCCCAGTAGGCCAAAGCCAGAAGGCCGGAAATCGCTATCACTGGCCGAAACATTGTCGTAGCTGATCGAGAAGAAGTCCCAGCTTGGTTGCTTAACGTCGGCCTGCACCGCGCTAGAGAGAAATACTGTAACCGCAGCACAGGTGACTAAATGAGGGCGTATCATGGCGCATCCTTTAATTATTCAAGCCTTTATTGTAGCAAGCTTGTTGCGGCTTTAAAGGCTTAGATGCTAGTGCTTTTAGAAAGGTCTCAAGCTTGTGTGGCGTTCTTGGCTAACGCTTTTTTGGGGTAGTCGTAATAACGCAGTTCGCCACAGCCAAGTGTCAGTTGTTTCCAGCTATCGATGTGCAGTTGCATATGCACCAGCCCACAGGTTGGCACATTGCTGACGTCGAGATGGCACAGCTCAATGGCAGCGTAAGTGATCGAGGGGTTGTGGCCAACAACAAGTAGGTGGTCAAACTTATCGTGCTGTTTGGTAAGTAGGCGGTAGAGCTCTGCTGCTGAGCTTTCGTACAAGCTTTGTTCGACGCAAATGTCATTGCGCTGGTAGCCAAGCTTATCGCTGAACAGGTGGGCTGTTGTCAGCGCGCGTACCGCCGGGCTGCTAAGAATGAGCGACGGCCCGGGCAAAGCAGAGCTGATAAAACGCTGACTAATTGCATCAATATTCTCATAACCGCGTTTTTTTAGCGGCCGATCAACGTCGCTTAATGCCGGCATGGCCCAACTTGACTTCGCATGGCGCAACAATGTGAGTTTAAGCATATGTTTTGTTCCTTAAAATAAAAAGAGGCATGGCCACACACTGATTGTGCCAATAGATTATTGCTTTTTATTGATCGCAGGGCCCGAATTTCCGCTGTAAACGATTAGCACTGCAAATAGGTATCAAGACGGATTTATTCTTTTTGTGTCGCCTTATTCTTTTATATGGTTGATTATTTTGTTGCATGACACTGATATTTAAAGGCTTGTATTTACGATTTATTGTCGCTGTTATTGTTTTACATCCGCGTTTTATCTCGGCGCTATATTCTCGCTGCCATATCAGCGCAAGCTGCTTTTTATCGTTATTAATTCTTATGTTGAATTAGATGAAGAGCTAGTTCGCACTAGGGCCTGTTAACACTAATTAAATGCACTCTGTTGCGCCCCTCATTCTGCTATCAAGGCGTTTGAAGCGCAGTTTGGTTGCTCCAAATAAGCGACAAACAACACAGAGAGCGGGATGAGGGGCACAACCCGAAGGGCTGGGCCTGAATATCCGCCCAGATGCGTTACTTATCGCTTATTTAGCTCGCTAAACTGCGCTCAAAGTGCCTTTCTGGTCGAATACTCAGGCTCCAGCAGAGCGTATTTAATTAGTGTTAACAGGCCCTAACTAAATATCTAAGCCTTATTAAAACTTTTTTGTGTTTTTATTGGTGAATTCTTCGATTTTGCTCTAGCGCTTCGTGGCGCTGTTTTTTACAATGCATGCGCTGTGTTTTGTTTTTGCTGTTTATCTGTCGGTAAGTTAAGCGTTAAAACGCAAGCTTGGCGAATGGATGGCCAGAAAGGATGACGGCACTTTAGGTGCCTTGTGGTTGTTTCAATACGGCCGCATCAAAATGGAAAGGACGACTATGGATTCGGTGCTTTATCTCGGAGTAGATGGCAGGCTGTGGCGTATTAACGCCGATTTAAGTGTTGAGCAGCTAAGCTCAGAACCGCCAGTTTCCGCAGAGCTTATGCTCGCTGACGCTCAGCGGGATTTACTGCAAGCCATTGCTGCACAGTGGCAAGATTTCTCCAGCCTGAATTTTATTGATCAAAGCGGTCAGGCACTTGCAGCAAGCGCAGAGCTTAAACAGGTTGAGCTTGAAATACTTAACGTTGTCGAGCGCGAACTTGCCGCGTACGAGCAACTTGCCAACGATGAAAGCAAAGACAGCGAGCTTAAAACTTCCGAAGTCGAAACATCACCTGCAACACCTACACCCTCACACCACCGTTCAAGCCAGCAAACTGCTCAGTTAAATAGTTCCTACCAAAGCGAAGGTGGTTTAGCTCAGTTTTTCTCAACTATTCATCGCAACAACGATGAAATGCTTGCCAAAACCCACTATCAAACGCGCCCGGCGCCGCCAATCGATCACAATAAAAGCGAAGAGCACCACCAACTAGTTGGCAAGTTAGATCCGGATGCGAGCATTGAGGTGGAAATTCTCGATGGTGGTGACGGCTGGATTAACCGCTTTGAAATTCCCGTTGTGACGGTTGTCGGTACTACCCACAAAGCTGGTCAACAGCGAACGGTTGAGTTGCTGTTTACCGATAGCCAGGGCCAACAGTTATTGTTTAGCACAGCGCTGCTTGATGACGGCAGCTATCGGCTCGAAGACATTGATTTAAGCTCGCTGGCCGAGGGCCCGGTTATTGTTGAGGCCAGTATTAGCGACCCCTACGGCAATCGCATCAGCGCCCAGGACGACTCAACCATAGACACCCTGGCCGACGGTGATCTGGTTGCTGTCGATACTGGTGACGATCAATTAATTGAGCACAGTGAAGCACTGTCTGCGCCATTTAGCGGCCATTTTAATTACGTTGAAGCTGGCGCTGAAGTTGCGCTTGTGGTTGAAGATGTCGACGGCAAAAAGCTGAGTTTTAGCAGCAGCGTCGATGCAGATGGTCGCTGGCAATTAAACGCAGATATAAGCTCACTGGCCGACGGTGTTTTGCATTTTAGCGCATCGACCATCGATCAAGCTGGCAACCCTGCAAGCATTAGTAACAGCACTAATTTGTTGCAGGCGCCGCAGTTAAGCATCGAGGCTCACGACAACGACGGTATTTACAATCAGTACGAAAGCCCCGCACCGCTTTTTAGCGGTACCAGCTTGAATATTGAAAACGGTCAACCGTTAACGCTGGTGGTGACAGACCTTAATGGCTTAAGTGTTGAAATTCATACAACGGTTAACAACAACCGCTGGCAAGTTACTGGGCCAGACTTAAGCTCGCTTGCCGACGGGCCGTTACATATCGAGGCGCGCAGCAGCAACTTGCAAGGGCAAAGTGCTCAAGCTGCGATTGATCAGCAGCTCGATCAAACCGCAGAGCTGAGCGTGCAGTTTGACGATAATGACGGGGTACTAAATGCCGAAGAAGCAAAAGCTGTTTTACTGAGCGGCACATCGCTGGATATAGACAGCGGTGAGCAAGTCAGTTTGAGTTTTAGTGACCAAAGTGGCGCCTCGGTCGATTTTAATAATGCCGCCAGTATTAACGATAACAGCTGGTCAGTGCACGGCCTCGATCTCAGTAATTTTGCTCCGGGGCAGTTGCAGCTGATTGCTCGGGCTGAAGATAAACCCGGAAATAAAGCCAGCGCCATAGCCACAATTAAATACGATCCGCTGGCAGAAATTGATATCACTTCGGTGCCTGAAGGCCCGGTTATTAACGCCGCTGAAGTTCAAGCTTTTAGTGTTTTGGGGCGAGTAGTGGATATTGAATCCGGGCAGCAGCTTGCGGTGACAATCAGCGATAGCGAGGGCAATAAAGTCAGCGGCACGGTCATCGTGCAAGACGACTTAAGTTGGCGTTTTGCCGAGAGCCTGGATAGCTTGGCCGATGGTGAGCTTATTATTGATGTCAGCGGCGACGACAAAGCCGGCAACCACGCTGAAGATCAGCTTAATATCACAAAAGATACCCTCGCCGAACTGAGCATTGTCTTTGATGGCGATCAGCACTACAGCGCCGATGAGCTCAGTGCGGTGAGTTTAAGTGGCCGGGTCAACGGTATTGAAAACGGCCAAGTCGTTCAAGTAAAAGTCTGGGACAGTGCGAACCCGGCCAATGAACTCAACTTCAATGCAGAAGTTATCGACGGCGCCTGGCAAAGTGACGCGCTTGATCTGCAAGCGGCGGGTTTTATTGATGGCGAACTTTACGCTTCTGCGCAGGCGAGTGACTTAGCTGGCAACCCGGCAACTGCGTCGACTGAGGCCTCAATCGATACTCAAGTCTGGATAGATATCGATGCCGATGCGATCAATATCAGCGATTTAATTTTTCAGCAAGAAACAGTTATTAGCGGTACCAGCACGGCCGAAGCCGATCAAGTTGTAAAACTTAGCTTCAGTGATGGCAGCAATAGCGAAAGCTTCAGCGGTTTGGTGCGGGCCGATGGTAGCTGGTCGGTTGGCGTTGTTGCGGTTACCACGCTTAATCGAGCCGTGGGCTGGGAACTCGTTGCCGAAGTTATGGACAGGGCCGGCAACACTGCCGACGACAGCACGCCGAGCATTGTTATGCCCGAGCCCATAGCTATTTCTGAGCAGGGCATTATTTTCCCGCCAGTTCTGGCAACGGCAACCAGTAAGTTAAATATCCTGCACGCCGATGAATTTCGTCTAAGCGCAGACCAAAGTGCGCTCGATGGCATTACCAGCAACGGTTATGCAACCACGCATGTGCTCAGCGGCGACGGCTTGAGTTTACGTATGACGCGCGCTGACGGCAGTGACAGTTTAGTGCTTGAAGCCGTGCTCGACCCAGATAAGGAAAGTTTAAAAGTCACCTTGTTTGAAGGTGTTGATCAGGATGTGCTGAGTGAGACACTGTTGGCGCAAATCTGGATTGACGCCACCCAGCACGACGCCGACGGCACTTCCGAGACGGTTAGCGCACCTGTTGTGCTAGCAATTAAAGACGTGCAGCCTTTTTTGCTCGACGATCACGCCAGCGTTAAAGAAACCGAGAGTCACAGCGGCAATGTGTTTTTTAACGATAGCTCGCTCGAGGGGCCATTGACGCTGACCGCCATCCAAGTTGGCAGCTCTATTATTAATGTCAGTGCAACAAGCCCCGCGCAGCACAGCTTTGCCGAAGGTGATCTCACGGTTAACTACGACGGTTCGTGGTTTTTTCAGGCCAATGAAGATCTCGACAACAGTGTTTCTGATCCGCTAGTGCAGATAGAGTATTTTGCTCGCGACCCGGATGGCGATGTCGACAGCGCGCAGCTGAGTATTAGAATTAAAGATGGCGACGGCGGTCATATCGACGATGAGCATGTGCTTTATCGCGAAGTGCATGTCGATCAAGGTCATATGAGCAATCGTGTTGTCAGTGTCTTAGCCGGCAGCGATGTGCTCGAGCCAAGCTCGGTGCGTTTTGATAACAGCGATAATCAATTAATAAATAAACTTAACGCTTTAGCCTTGAGCAGTGACGGCGAAGCCGTTGTTTTTAGTTTAAATGCCGACGCAGATACACTGACAGCTCAAACTGCAGGTGGCTCGGCTGTGGTTTTTATCGCGAGTTTATCTGCGCTGCAGGCGGCCAATGGCCGCGACCTGGATTTAACCATGGTGCTTGATGTCAGGCGCCCGCTCGATCACAACAGCAGTGACAGTTTATTGCTTGAAGCTTCGATCGTTGCGTTTGATGTCGACAACGCCACGCCAAGCAATGATGCGTCTATTCAACTTCTTTTTAACGATGGCGACCTGCCACAATTAAGCCTGTTAAGCGGCGCATCGCTGGATGAAGATTTACTGGTCGCCGGCAATCCGGCTTTACCGGTTTCCAGCAATGGCACTGTCGAGCTTAAGGTTGGCAGTGACTACATCGAAGATTGGCAGTTTGAAGCAAGCGCAGCGCCGCAGCTGAGCAGCGGTGGCACAGCGCTACTAAGTTATTTAAGCGCCGATGGAAAAGTCTTAACGTATTATTTGCCGAACGATGCCGATGCCAATGATCAAAGCAACGAAGTACTGAAAATTACCTTGTTGGCTCTGCCCAGCAGAGATAGCGACAGTAATTTAATTTATCAGGCGCAGATGTTTCAGGCCATTGATGAATTAGAAAATGGCGTCAATGATGGCGATCTTGAGATTTTTCTGCCGGTGTTGGTATTTGATAGCGACGGCGATCAAGCAAGGAATAATATTTCAGTAACGATGATCGATGGTGATGCCGCAAACGTTGGCACCGCCAGCTTAACGGTCACGGAACTTCCACCTCAGCTCGGTGTAAATCTGGACAATAAAGCCAGTGCCAATATCGCACTGACCGCGAGTCAGGATAAATTGGTCGATATCGGTTATCAGCTAACAAGCGGTGATGCGGTTGTCGATGCAGCGGGCAATGCGGTGACTCGCAACGGCGAAGCACTGCACTGGCGAGACAACTTAGATGGCAGTCTCGATGCCATCGACGGCCGTGGCGTAGCGGTATTTACGGTAACACTGCCGGCAGAAATTGATATTGAACCCGGTGCTAACAGTGATGTTGAAATCAGCCTGCTGCTGCACAGTACGGTCGATAACGATAGAACAAACACCACCCAGGTGCTGAGTGTTAAATTGCCGGTTGCGGTCACAGATTCAGATGGCACAAAAACAACGCAACAGGTAGAGCTAAATATTGTCGACGGTCGCGACCCCAATATTATCAGCGACGACAACCTCGCCGTAGACGAGCTGACCCTGCAGACGGCGGACTTCGACAGTGACAAAGGCATTGCCCGCAGCAGCGGCAGCAGTGATGATAAGGTCAGTGCAACGCCGAGCTTGCTCAGCTCTATTACCAGTGGCGGCGAAGCGGTGAGCATGGCCGGCGCTGCCGACGCCGATAGTTGGTGGATTGCGAGCACCAGCTCCGGTAACGAAGTTCTGCGTTTGCGTTTTGATTTAGATAATGGCAATTACCAGGTTCAGTTTTCACAGGCGATCGATCACGATCCAGGCGCTGGCCGCAATATAAAAAATATCGATTTTTCAGTTGCTGTGCTCGACGCCGATAACGACAGCACCACCGCAACCTTTACCGTTGCTGTTAGCGATGACATTCCGGTTGCGCAGAATATTGTCCAGGATTTGGTTGAAGGTAAAACTGTCAGTGGCAGCTTAATGCCGGATAACAGCGCAGGTGCCGACGGCGGCTCAATTACCCAAATGAGCTACGGCGGGAAAAACTACAGCGCCAATGCAGACGGCAAATTTGTTATTGAATTAAAAGACGATGCCGATCAGGAATATGCAACCCTGACGGTCAGCGCCGACGGCAGTTATAAACTGGTCAGCCGCGATGCATTTAACTTAAGCGACGTACACACCGATATTATCGATTATCAAGTCACCGATAACGACGGTGATATTGAAAATGGCAATGTTTTTACTGTCAATGTTAAAGATGCCAGCGGCAACATTATTTTTCCACCACTGCTTAGTGCTGAAGACCAGCCGCTCGATATTAGCGCGCTGGTTATTAATCCCGGCGATGCCGATCAAAATGAAACCGTAACCAAAGTTGTGTTTGACACTGCCAAGCTTGCAGGTGGCAGTTTAACGCTCAACGGTGTCGCACTTGCAATCGATGGTGACGGCAATGCTTTTTTAACTCAAGATCAATTAATAAATGTGGTCTCGGGTACCGACCCTGGTTCGGTGGGCCCGAACGGCACTTTGCTTTATCACCCGGCCCTAAATCAAAGCCAGGCGACCAGCAGCCCGCAACTGGATATTCGCGCGACGGTCAGCAGTGATGTAGGCGATAAAACCATTCACGGAAAACACGGCATTAAAATTACTTCGGTTGCCGATGAGCCGCTGTGGGATGACAGCTCGCAGTTTATTTATACTCTCGACGAAGATGATGGCGGCAGCGCCGTACAACTAAGCGCCTCGTTATTTGATACGGATGGTTCTGAAAAACTCAACTATCGCATCGACAGCATAGACAGTGGCCTCGAGCTTAAGCGCGGCCCACACGTGGTAAAAGTCGGCGAGCATTTGAGTGTTGAGCAGCTTGCGCAGCTGCACGTTGCCGGTAAAGCCAACGTCGCCGGCAGTTTTAATTTTGTTATTGCCGCGGTGGCAACCGAGCAAGACAACAAAGACAGCGCCGAGTCATCGCGCACCGTAACCGTACAGATTGCCCCGGTTGCAGATCAGCCCTCGCTGGTGGTAACGCCAAATAAACGCAGTCTTGAAGATGTAGATATCAACCTAAAAACCCTTGTCAGCGGCAAGCTCGGTGACAGCGATGGTTCAGAGCGCCTGGGTTTTGAGTTAACAGTGCCCGATGGCTGGTCTGTTGTCGGTTTGAACGGGGCCGTCGTCAGCAGCGCCGGGCTTGTATTTAGTTTTTGGGACGACGATTTGCAGGCGGGCAATATTGTTTTGCGCCCACTCGAAGATATCAGTTCGGTCAGTGGCGATTTTAATATCTCAGTGCAAGCCGTTGCCCATGAAAGCACTCAGGGCGGGGTGGCGCCGGAACCCGGTCACGGCGATGCGCTATCGGCCGCCAAGAATTTACATGTTGATCTAAAAGGCGTTGTCGATGAGCCCGATTACGGGCCTGGGCCCGATGGCCTTTGGAGCTACGACGACGGCAGTAAAACCATCAGCGCGGTACAGCCCTTTGACGAAGACGGAGAAATTAAACTCAACTTTGATGTCGGCACCGAAGACGAGGATGGCTCCGAGCATATTAATTTATTAATTGCCGGCCTGCCCGAAGGGGTTGAGCTTGTCGATGGCGACGGCAAGCCGGCAAAGCTAGCCATCGTTGGTTTTATTCCGGGCTTTGATGGCAACAATGCTATTTATCAGGTTCAGGCCAGTGAGCTGGCTAATTTGAGTTTAAAACCGCCACAAGATTTCAGTGGTGAACTCAATATTCGCCTGGAGCAGATTAATACCGAGCCGGACGGCGACTCGGCAAGTTTTGATGTCAATCTGCATATTGTTGTTAACCCGGTTATCGACAGCGATGGCAATTTAACAACCCAGAGTCAGGGTATCGAAGACCAGCCTGTGGTGTTGAACTTCAGCCCCGAGCTCGGTGATGTCGACGGCTCGGAAACCGTCGCCGATGTTGTGATCCCCGCAAACGCGGGCAGCTTGCAGCTCGATGGTAAAGCCCTGCCAGCGGGCCAGACGAGGCTCAGCGATTTACTCGATGCGACCAGCCCGAGCATGGCCGAGCTGCTGAGCAGTAACCGCGTGACCTGGCTGCCGCCTCAGGATGCCGCCGGCGAGTTTGTGTTGCCAGTTACCTGGACCATTGTCGACAGATCTGAAACCGGTGTTGAACAGAGCCGCGATATAGATGGCCAGCTCAAGGTGCATGTCGATGCCCAGGTAGAGATAGACACCATTATCGACGGCGGCGATGACGTGCTGGTTAGCAGCGACGGCTCGCCCATCGCGCTCGATAACAGCGCCGGGTTCTGGGACTCTGACCTCGACGGCTCGGAGATACTCGACTACATCCAGCTGACGATGCCCGAGGCCGACGGCTGGTCGGTGACGCACCCCAATGGCGCCATTCACGACGGGCGCGGCAACTGGTTGATTCCGGCAACTGGTTTTAGCAGCGATACCGTTGCCGAAGCGGGCGTGCAGCTTTTACAGGGCGCGACGATCAGCAGTGATCACAGCACCAGCTCGGCGCTGGGTTATGACCTGATTAAAGTCAGCGCCCGGGTCATCGACGACGGCGATCGCGATCGCAGCAATGGTTACGACGCCGAGATGCGCAACGCCGCAATTAAGATTCGCTTTGACCAGCCCGGTGACAGCGACGGCGCCGGGGAGCTGTACGATGTGCAGACTTCGGTGATCGACGGCCGCGAAGATGAGTTTTTTACCAGCACCGGCCACCTCGACGGCAAAATTACCGACGATAGCAATGACAATATCAGCTTTCGCATCGATACCGCAGATATGCCGCGCGGCGGCTGGATCTCCGGGCCCGATGTGCGTGCGCAGTACGATGCCAGCGGCAAACATGTTATTGCGTTTGTATTCACCGACGCCAGCATCAACCACTTGCACTTCGATGGCCTTGAGCAGGATTTTGCCGGAGTGATGCAGATGCCGATGACGGTGATTGCAACCGACCCGAGCGGAGATACCCGCACCGATATACAAACACTGCAGTTTGAAATAGGCCCTATCGTCGACACGGCTTCAGCGCCGACCGTGGGCTCCAGCCTTGAAGACGAAGCTGTGGTTTTTGATTTTGATCTGAGTGCTCTGGTGGGTGACGTCAACACCCAGCCCAACGAGGGCGTAGAAAGTGTCATTGCACTGCGCTTTAGTTTGCCGGCCGACGGCGGCCAGCTCAATGATCCAGAAGGCGTATTAGTTGCCGATGGCATGGGCAACTACGTGCTCAACGACACGTCTAAATTAAGCAGCCTCAGTTACACACCGCCGCTAAATTACAGCGGTAACTTGAGTTTACCGATCAGTTTACAAGTGCAGGATGCTACGGTGCCGCTGCCGGCGACCGGGCAAGACAATGTCGTTAGCGACTGGTTTGATACAGCGCTGGTGTTTGATATTCAGCCGGTTACCGATCACGCCATTGTCAACAGTGCAGATGTGCGCGGCGCCGAAGACAGCGATATCAGCCTAACGGGGCTAAGTGCTGAACTTTTTGATGTCGATGGCTCGGAAGTAATGAGCTTGCAAATTAAAGGCGTGCCCAAAGATGCGGTGATTTTTTGGAACAGCGGCGCTTCGCTGCAACAGCTGCCAAACAACGGTGCCGATGGCGGAAGTTTTCAGGGCCAGCCAACTAGCGCCTTCAGTGTGCTTGCCTCTCAGCTCGACAACCTGGTATTGCGGCCGCCGCTTGATTTCAGCGGCGATCTGCCGCTGAGCCTTGAAGCAATTACGGTTGAAACGGCGACGGGCGAATCCTTAAGTAGCGATGCGCCGTTTATGGTGTATATCGACCCGGTTGCCGATCAGCCACAGATGGCCAACGACTTAAGCGAGCTCAATGCCAACGAAGGCGATGTTATTAATATCGCGATTAAGGCCAGCACCACCGAGACCGTCAATGCCAATGAAAGCCTGAAACTACAGGTGCACATTGATGCGGCGGCCTCGGATGCCAGCGCGCTCGACGGCCTGACCGGCATAAAAATTGGCGACAAACAAGCGAGCTTTATTCGCAACCCCATCAGCGGCGATTTAATCGCCTCGCTCGATAGTGCCAGCGCAACGATAGATAGTTTTGAGCTGATCAGTGGTGCCACTGCCTTTGGCGACTTGCATTTAAGTGTCGGTGTTGTTGCGCTCGATACTGCCGTGGTTGACGGCAAGCGCGAAAGTGATCGCAGTGACGCTGTGACTCAGGATTTAGTTATACACCTTAACGCCGAACCCGATGCCCCGCTGCTAACGCTCAGTTACGACAATTTATACAGCGACGCCGATGCCAATAGCACCCAGCCGCTCGGCTTGAGCTTAAGCGCGCAGAACCCCGCGCCCGGTGAAAAAGCCAGCCTGCTGATTGAGGGCGCGCCCGAACACATCAGCTTTATTGGTGCGACACGCAGCGGCGCCAACTGGCTGTTAGCCGAAGACAAAGTCGCCGATGTACAAATTGTCGGCCTTAAGGCCGGTGATAATTTTTCGCTTGTATTAACGCCTCAGTCGACCCTCGATGGCAAAACTGTTAGCGGCACAACCGCGAGCATGGAAATTGAAGTTGGCAGCGGCGGCGATTCGACACTAAGCGGCAGCGGCCTTCGCGATCGCATAGTTGGCGGTGCAGGTGACGACGTAGTCAGCGGCGCTGCCGGCGAAGACTTTTTTGTTTTCGAAGCGGCCGGAGCCGGTGCGGCCGGCTCACCGGCGGCCGATCAGATTAGCGACTTTAGTGTCGGCGAAGACCATATTGACCTTAGTGATTTACTCAGCTCGGTCGACAGCTCAAGCGGCTCCGAGCTCGATAGCTATGTCGATCTCAGTGACAACGGCAGCGATTCGACACTTGTGATTAACCTTGGCGGCGGCGCCGTGCAACAAATTTTAATTAGCTCACAAACGGTCGACGATCTTTATGGCGGCAACACGGACGGACTCGACGATGCCGCTATTTTTCAAAAGCTAATAGACGATCAAGTGCTGATAACAAGCTAAAGGATAAGCAAGTGAGCACAAGCATAAATCAACACGATGCCTGGTTAGCCTGCCTGTATTGGTTTTGCCGGCACTACGATATGCCCAGGCACCCGGCGCAACTGTTGCAGGCTTTACCGCTGCAGCGCGGCTGTTTGAGTGAAGCGCAGCTGCCAAGCGCGGCCGAAAACGCGGGTTTTGATGTTTGTGTGGCCAAGCTCGGTGCGGGCGGTGTCGGTGCCAGGCCACCGCTGCCAGCCGTGGCCATCGATACTGCAGGCCGGCCTTTAATTTTACTTAAGTTCAAAGCCGAGCAGTTTGAAATCTGCCGCCCCGAGTTTGACGACGGTGAACAACTGTTAGCGGGTGAAGAGCTGCACAGTTTTATATCTCTTGATGAGCTAGATGGCCGCCTTTTTTTGCTGGCCCCGGAACAATTAAGCGATGCGCGCAGCCGCGACTTAGTGCAGAGCAAAGAGCGCCACTGGTTAATCAATGCCATTGCCGAAGTAAAACCCTGGTACCGGGATTTTTTGCTTGCCTCGCTGTGTATTAATTTTATTGCCTTGATAGTGCCGCTGTTTACCATGAATGTTTACGACAGGGTGGTGCCGAACCAGGCACTGCACACCCTGTGGGTACTGGCGCTGGCTGCGGCAATCGCGCTGAGTTTTGACTGGCTGTTAAAACAAGCGCGCAGCCGCCTTGCCGATATGGCCGGGCGCAGCATAGAGCTGAATATATCAAGCAAGCTTATGGCCAGCACGCTCGGCATGCGCCTGGCAAACCGGCCTAAATCGGCAGCGGCTTTTGCCAAACAAATTCAAGAGTTCGACAGCGTGCGCGAATTTTTAACTTCCGCCACGGTTGCCTGCTTTGTTGACTTGCCTTTTAGCTTGCTGTTTTTAGTTGTAATAGCCTGGCTCGGCGGGCCTATGGTCTTGGTGCCACTGTTGGCCATGCTGTTAATTATTACTGCAAGTTTTTTATTAAGGCCTCAGCTGCAGGCGAGCATTGAGCAGGCTTCACAATTGTCAACGCAAAGGCAAAGCCTGCTGATAGAACAACTGCAACTATTGCCCGAGAGCAAACAATTAAATGCCGAAGCCCAGGCTTTAAATCGCTGGCAGCAAACGGTCGCCGCATTGAACGACTGGAATACAGCCGCGCGCCAGCAGAGTCAAAAGCTCAGCCATAGCATCCTAAGTTGTCAGCAATTTGTTACCGTCGGGCTCATTATTTGGGGGGTCTATCGCATTGGCGATGGCCTGTTAAGCATGGGCGGTTTAATTGCCATAGTCATGTTAAGCGGCCGCGCGGCGGCAAGTATTAATCAGCTGTCGATGTTGCTGCTTAAATACCAGCAAACGACAACGGCCATTAATTCTGTTGAGCAAGTAATGCATTTGCCGCAAGAGGGCAGCGCCAAACAGGCTATGCAAAACCGCCAGTTCAATGGCAATGTCAGTTTAAAAAATGTCGACTTCTCTTACCCCAATAGCGAAATCTGTGTTCTGCAAACAATTAATTTTAGTGTTGCGCGCGGTGAACGCATTGCACTGATTGGCGCCGCTGGATCGGGTAAATCGAGTTTGCTGTCGCTGTTGGCCGGCCAGTATCAAGTTGAGCGCGGCCAGGTTTTATTTGACGGTATTGATCTGCGCCAGTGGCCACTGGCCGAACTGCGCAAGCAAAGTGCGTTTCTCGCTCAGCAGCCGGCACTTAAATACGGCTCAGTGCTCGACAATATTGTTTGGGGCCAAGAGCAAGTTGATGCGCAGCTGTTAAAACATGTTTTGTATCAAAGCGGCCTCAATCGTTTTGTTGATCAGTTGCCGCAGGGCTTAGACACCTGTGTCGGTGAGCTCGGCCGAAATTTAAGCGGTGGTCAGCGTCAAAGTGTTGTTTTGGCCAGAGCTTTATTGCGCGAAGCGCCATTGTTATTGCTCGATGAACCGACCAGTGCTATGGATGAAAAAATGCAGCAACAGGTTATTTCCTGTCTGCAAAAACTGCCGCGCAACCAGTCTTTGCTTGTTGCCAGCCACAATCGCGAAGTGCTGGAGTTGTGCGATCGCGCAATTGTGCTAGAGCGCGGCCACATCGTTGCCGACGGGCCGGTAGCGCAGTTATTAAAACAACAACAGCGCGTGCGATCGGTTGCGGTTAAGCCTGTTGGAAAACCTGAGGTAAAAGCTGCGGTAAAACCCGAAGAACAATTTAATGCTCAAGAAAACCAACAAAATAACTCTCAAATAAACAGCTTGCGACCAAAGTATTCACAAATACACAGTGTAAAAAAAGAAAGCGCGGGCAGCGTAGCCGAAGTGGTAAGTGCGCAGCAGCACTTAGAGGAAGGCTGCAATGACAACTAAGCAGCACTGGAAAAATATTCAAGAAGCCTATCGCGCACGGCAAGTGGTGTATCTGGTTGCCGGCTTGAGTTTGAGCTTGATTTTATGGGCGGCCTGGGCCGAGCTTGATGAAGTTGTGGTGGGTGATGGAAAAATTGTTCCGCTCACGGCGGTACAAAAAATCCAGAGCTTAGAGGGGGGTATTTTAAAACAACTGCTGGTTCACGAAGGTGAATTGGTCGAGCAGGGGCAGGTGCTTTTAGAGTTGGACGATACGCGTTTTCGTGCAAATTTTCAGGAGAGCGAACAGCAGCGCAGTGCTCTGCTGGCACGGCGCAGTCGCTTGCAGGCGGAATTAGACAGCGTTGCAGTCGACAGCGCTCTGCCGTGGCAGAGCGCAATTGTGGTGTCACTCAGGCAGCTTGAAGATACCGAGGCATCTGCCCACGCCGAGGCAAACTCTCAAGCGAGCTATCACGAGCGCCTGCAACAATTACAGGCGCAGTTACAGCAGGCGGCTCAGCGAATTTATCAACAGCTTGGCGCCGTCAATGAAAAACAAAGTGAAGCGCAGACCATTGCCGCAAATTTGCATTCGCTTGAACAGGAAAAACAGCTGATGCAGGCGGCAGTTGCCAGCGGCGCAGTTGCGGAAATTGAACTGTTAAAACTCGAGCGTGAATTAACCAGCATGCGCGGTCAACTTGAAGGTGTGCAGCTCGAAGCTGAAAAACTCGCCGCTGCGCGCGATCAGGCGATCAGTGAGCGGCTGAGCACGGCGCTGGAATTTCGCACGCGCGCGCAGATAGAACTCGCTGAACTCGATGCGGAACTTGCGCGCTTAAGTGAAATGCGCACGGCCCTGGCCGATCAACTCAGCCGCAGTAAAGTTCGCAGCCCAGTCGACGGCAAAGTAAAAGATATTGCCGTCAGAAGCCGCGGCGGCGTGATTGGCCCTGGTGAAGCCATTATGGAAATTGTACCGCTCGACGACAAACTAATTGTCGAAACCCGTATTGCGCCGGCCGATATTGCTTTTGTTAAGCCGGGGCTTAAAGCCGTGGTTAAATTCAGCGCTTACGATTTTGTTATCTACGGTGGCTTAAGTGGCACGGTGACCTATGTCAGCGCTGATGCCCTGCGCGATGAAAAACAAGACCTGACTTATTACCGCGCGCATATAGAAACCAGTGCCAGCTCCTTAAATGGACAACCGATCATTCCGGGTATGCAGGCGGCTGTCGACATTGTTAGCGGCCGCAAAAGTGTATTGAGTTACTGGATGAAACCCCTGCTGCGCGCCCGCGCCGGTGCGATGCGAGAACCCTGATTATGACTGTAAAAGGAAAGACTATGCGATTTCGATATTGGGGGCTGCTGTGGGCCCTGGGTTTTAGCCCGATGAGTTCGGCGCTGACGCTAGAGCAAGCCGTGGCGTCGGCGATTGATAACAACCCCGAAGTTCAGCATCAGTACGCGCGCTTTCGGGCGATGGGCAGTGAACGCCGCGCAGCGAAGGGCGGTTATCTGCCGTCGGTTGCCGTGTATGGCGGCACCGGGGTTGAAGATACCCGCTACAACAGCGGCCAAAAAATTGATGCCGATCTAGATAGACGCGAGCTTGGTCTGAGCATCAGCCAGCAATTATTTGCAGGTTTTCGCACCGATGCCGAAGTAAAGCGCTTAAGTTACGAAGCTGAATCAGAGCGCTATCAATTGATGGTGACCGCAGAAAATATTGCGCTGACGGTTACCGAGCTTTATTTACAGGTAATTAAAGCGCAAGAGATTGTTGCACTTAGCGAACGCAATGTTGCCGACCATAAAAAAACGCTCGATGATGTGCATTCGCGTATGAGCAAAGGCTTGTCGAGCCGCTCAGATTACGCGCAAATCAGTGCGCGCCTGGCTACAGCTCGGGCGTCGCTGGCCTCGGCACAAAATAATCTCGCCGATTTGCGCGCGCGTTTTTTGAGCCAGGTTAATCTGCCGCCATATAATCTAAATACTCCCAATGCCGATGTCGCTATGCTGCCGGCCAATGTATCTGAATTAATTACAAAAGCCCGCGATCAGCACCCCTCAATACTCGAAGCAAAAGCGGATATTAAGGCGGCAAAACAAGAGTTTCGCGGTGCCAAGAGCAAACACTATCCCGAGGTGACGCTCGATTTTGTCGCAAATAAAAATGACAATATCGGTGGTTTTGAAGGCCCGGATGAAGATGCGCGCTTGATGCTGAACTTCCGCTACGAGCTCTATAACGGCGGCAGTGATCACGCCAGAGTCAAAGCTTCAGGCTGGCGTTATCAAGAAGCGCTTTCACTGCAAAAACGCACCATTATTCAAGTTGAAGAGGGCGCTAAGTTAAGCTGGAACGCGCGTTATTTCCTTGAACAACAACAGAGCTTGTATAAAGAAAATGTTGATGCTGCAACCGAGGCGACGCTCGGTTACAAAGAGCAGTTTAATTTGGGGCGCCGCTCTTTGCTGGATGTGCTCGATTCCAAGATCGAACTATTTTTAGCTAGAAGAAATTATATCAACGCTGAATACGACGCCCGCCTGGCCGATTATCGGGTACACAATGCCATGGGCACCTTGCTTTATGCACTGCGCGTTGATTACCCCGAAGAATGGAAAACAGAGGACAACTAGGATGTTTATAAACAAGCTAAAACCTGTGCTTGCTGTCGTGGCGGCGCTGCCCGCCTTTTTCCTCGCCGCGTGTGAACACTTACCCAGTTCACAAGTTCAGCGTTATCAGTGGGACGACATAAGCGATGAAGACCAAGACGGTGTTATCAATGCTCGCGACTTGTGTGCCGATTCGCCGGAAGCGGCAATTATCGATGAGCTCGGCTGTGCCGATTGGCAGCCTTCACTGGCACACAAAGAGTTTCATATTGACTTTGACTTTGACAGCGCGGCTATCCGCACAGATCAGCAGTGGAAAATAGATCGCCTTGCGCAGGCGATGCTCGATATGCCGACTTCAAGTTTACAGCTGATTGGCGATACCAGTTCCGAGGGCAGCCTGGAATATAACCGCAAGCTTGCGGTAAAGCGCGCGGACGCAATTATCGATGCGCTGACAAGTAAAGGTGTTGATAAAAGCCGCGTGAATGAGCATATATTTACCGATAGTGCCAACTCGTTATTCCGGCCGTTACACGAGCGCCGTCGACGCACCCTGGGCCTGATTATTTACCCCGGCTCAGAAAATAACGAGCAGCGCTGGACTGTCTACAGCACTGAAGATAGCGCAGAAAATAACTAGGGGGCCCTATGAAGCTTTATATTTTTTTAGCAATGATCTTTGGCTTGATTTGCGGGCCTCTGCAAGCGCAGACGAGCGGCAGCGACGCTGCTTACAACAACATGCTGGTATACAGCGATACTAATATCGGCCATATCGCGCAAGTGTTTGCCCAAAACAGCGAGATGCAATTGCTGCACGGCAAGCAGAAGGATTATCTGGAAAACACCGGGATAGATTTTTACTTAAGCTCCGCGCCGTTAACAGATAAGCAGCTGGCAGTATTTCAGCAGCAGCGCAAGCAAGATCTTCCGACTCGCCTGCTCGTTGCAGCTAGTTCAACGTTAAATTCGCAAGACAGTGACAACAAAGATCAAAAAGACAAAAAGCAGCAAGAAAAGCTACATATATATAACGACCGACCCGAAACGGCGACATTTTATTGGCTCTATATCAGCGATTTAAATACGCTGCAACAAAGTGCATCGGGGCAGATGATTTTGCAATCGTTGGTGGATGATCAGAGTCTACAAGCCATTGATGATAGCGGTTATTTAGCGCCACCTGATGCCATTGTATGGCGCAACAAGGTGGCTTTGGGTTTAGCAAAGGCGCGCTTTGATCAAGGCTATAAATAATTTGAAATAGCCGATTAATGTTGCAGCGGCTATCTGAGCATCTGTAATACTGACTAGGGCCTGTTAACACTAATTAAATACGCCCTGCTGGAGCCTGAATATTCGACCAGAAAGGCACTTTGAGCGCAGTTTAGCAAGCTAAATAAGCGATAAGTAACGCATCTGGGCGGATATTCAGGCCCAGCCCTTCGGGTTGTGCCCCTCATCCCGCTCTCTGTGTTGTTTGTCGCTTATTTGGAACAACCAAACTGCGCTCCAAACGCCTTGATAGCAGAATGAGGGGCGCAACAGAGTGCATTTAATTAGTGTTAACAGGCCCTAGGCCCGAATGCTTTTGAAATCTTAGTGGCACATCATCGATTGCCAAGCTAACGCTAAAAAAAAGGCCCCGCTACACATCGTGGCGGGGCCTTTTTTTTAGCGTCAGCGTGGTATCGCTTTTGCCGCTACTGCACTTAGGCAGGATAACCCCGGGGGTTATTTTTTTGCCAGCGCCAGGTGTCTTCGGCCATGCGCTCAATGCCGAGCTCGGTTTTCCAGCCGAGTTCTTTTAAAGCCAAAGAGGCATCGGCAAAAAACTCGGGCAAGTCGCCCGTGCGGCGCGGTGCAACTTTGTAAGGTATCTCTACATCGCTGGCTTTTTCGAAGGCTTTCACCACCTCAAGCACACTGTAACCGTGGCCAGAGCCGAGGTTGTAGACATTGCATTTGGCTTGCTCAGCTTTAACCAGGCTGGCAACGGCGGCAACGTGGCCCTTAGCTAAGTCGACAACGTGAATGTAGTCGCGCACACCGGTACCGTCGACGGTGTCGTAATCGTCGCCAAAGATATTTAAGTACTCGAGCTTGCCAACGGCAACTTGGGCGATATAGGGCATCAAGTTGTTGGGGATGCCCTGAGGGTCTTCGCCGATGGTACCGCTTTCGTGCGCACCGATGGGGTTGAAGTAGCGCAGCAGGCTGACATTCCACTTGCTTTCAGGTGCATTACACAAGTCGCGGAAAATATCTTCGACCATGTGCTTGGTGCGGCCGTAAACGTTACACGGGCCGGTGGGCAAGGTTTCAACGTAGGGGATTGGTGCGTCGGGCCCATAGACGGTGGCCGATGAACTAAAGACAAAGTTCCAGCAGTTAAACTCACGCATCACTTCGGCCAGCACGATGCTGCCGCTAACGTTGTTTTGGTAATACTCCAAAGGAATTTGAGCACTTTCACCAACGGCTTTAAGGCCGGCAAAATGAATCACGGCGTCAATTTTGTGCTCGCGAAATACGGCACTTAGGGCGTCGCGATCACAGATATCAACCTGATAAAACAGGCAGCTTTTTCCGGTGATTTTCTCTACGCGACTGATGGCTTCGCGCTTGGAATTGCAAAGGTTGTCGACAACAACAACTTCGTAGCCGCTCTCTAAGAGTTCAACGCAAGTGTGGCTGCCAATATAACCGGCGCCGCCGGTAACTAAAATTTTCATGTGCTTATCCTTGCTTTAGGCTTGAGTAAAGGCACCGTCTTCGGCACTGCATACAAAAATGCTTGGTGCGATACCGGTTTCTTTTTCGTAATTTTCAAGAATCAGAGTTTTGGCTTCGTCAACCTTGTTGTCGGCGACCAGCGCTACCACACAGCCACCAAAACCGCCGCCGGTCATACGCACGCCGCCGTTGTCGCCGATGAGGCTACCGAGCAGCTCTACTAAGTAGTCAATGGGGCGCACGGTAATTTCAAAGTCGTCGCGCATGCTTGCGTGGCTCTCGGCCATCATTTTGCTGCAGGTGGCCATATCGCCGGCATTGAGCGCATCGAACATGGTCAAGGTGCGCTCGTTCTCCGTCAGCACGTGATGGGCGCGCTGAAATTCTTTTTCGCTCATTTTGTCTTTGGCGGCTAACAGCTGTTCCATCGACGCATCGCGCAAAGAGCTAAGGCCCATGGCTGCGGCCGCAGCTTCACACTGTTCGCGGCGCGTGTTGTACTCGCTGTCGACCAGGCCGCGCTTAACGTTGGAGTTGGTGATCAAAACACTGTAACCCTCGGGAATCGAGGTGTACTTAGTTTCCAGCGAGCGGCAGTCGAGCAGCAGTGCGCGATTTTTGGCGCCGCAGGCCGAGATCATCTGATCCATAATGCCGCAGTTGCAGCCGGCGTATTTGTTTTCAGCGAGCTGGCCCATTTTTGCAGCTTCGGCACCGGAAAGCGGCAGCTCATTGAGGCTGGCCATGGTTTTTAGCAAGGCGATTTCAAACGAGGCCGATGAACTCAGCCCGGCCCCTTGGGGAACGTTGCCGGTAACACTCAGGTTGGCGCCTTTTATGTCGGGGTACTGTTCCATCAGCGCCAGCAATACGCCGCGAACATAACTGCGCCAGCTGCTCGCTTCGGCATCGGCGAGCGTGTCGAGGTCAAAGTCGGCGCGCTCGTTGTCGAAGTCGAGCGCAACCACGCTAACCGTGCGATCGTCGCGGCCAGTGGCGGCAACGACAGTGCCAAAATTAATCGCCGCCGGTAAAACAAAACCGTCGTTGTAATCGGTGTGCTCGCCGATCAGGTTGACGCGGCCGGGCGCGTTGCCAACATAAGCGGGCTCGGAACCAAAGACATCTTTAAAAACATTTGTTGCATTCGTCGCTAATTCTTGCATGATTTTTTTCTCTTTTAATACCTGAGCTAACTAGCTGCCCTAAGGTCTTAGCTTTCGTAATTTTCTGTATCCGGGTACTTTATTTTGCGCGGTAGTGCTGCAAAGGCAGGTTGCGCAGGCGCTCGGCTGCCTGTTCGGCGGTTAAGTCGCGCTGGGCTTCGGCCATCATTTCATAACCAACCATAAACTTGCGCACGGTCGCAGAGCGCAATAGCGGCGGGAAGAAGTGCGCGTGCAAGGTCCACTCGGGGTGCTCTTGATCATCGTAAGGCGCGCCGTGCCAGCCCATGCTGTACGGGAACGAGCACTCAAACAGGTTGTCGTAGCGGGTGGTCAGTGCTTTCATGCAGTCGGCCAGCGCTTCTTTTGCCACTGTGCTGAGTTCGGTCATGCGGGCGATGGGGAAACGCGGCAACAGCAAGGTTTCAAATGGCCACGCGGCCCAGAATGGAACCAGGGCAACCCAGTAGTCGTTGGCGTAGACAATCCGCTCGTCGCTTTTTATTTCGCGCTCAACGTAGTCGAGCAACAGGTTGCTTTTGTGTTCGTTGTAATAAGCCAGTTGGTTCTTGGCTTTTTTATCAACCAGGGTTGGCAGTTGGTTCTGCGCCCAGATTTGGCCGTGTGGGTGAGGGTTGGAACAGCCCATCATCGCGCCTTTGTTTTCAAATACCTGAATCCAGTTGTAATCCTTGCTCAGGTCTTCACACTGGTCTTGCCAGCAGTTGATCACTTTTTCGATTTGTTTGACGTCGAGTTCAGGCAGGGTTTTGCTGTGATCCGGAGAGAAACAAATAACGCGTGAGCAGCCTTGCTCGGCTTCAAACTTAAACAGTGGGTCATCGCTGCTGTAGGCCGGGGTATCTGGTTGCAGTGCGGCGAAATCGTTGGTGAAGACAAATACATCTTCGTATTTTGGGTTTTCTTCACCGGTAATACGCTTGTTGCCAGGGCAGAGGAAACACTTTTCATCGTAGCTTGGGCGAACGCTGGTATCGGGGGCTTCGTTCTGACCCTGCCAGGGGCGCTTGGCGCGGTGAGGGCTGACTAATACCCACTCACCAATCAGCGGGTTGTAGCGACGGTGGGGGTGGTCGACAAATGAAAACTCGTTGTTATTTTCCACGGCTTAGCTCTCTGTAAATTTATATCTGTAGTTGTTGCTTAAGGCTGTAATGGCAGTTGCTGTAAAACAACTGTTGAGCGGCGGCTGCGCGCTTTGAATTCGCTCTTGGCCCAGCTTAAAAAACAGCTGCGATATTACGGCTCTGCCCGGTAAAAGGCAAACGTTTACCTTGTCTTGTCTGGCTTCTTTGATAAAGCGCAAGTTTTGTCTTGCGCATCTTGCTGAGACTCAGGCACAGCCTAAGGGTAAGCGCTTACCCTTTGCGCTTGTGTCAAGCCCCGCTGTCGCTGCGTTTGTGGCGACAAGCACGGTCTTGTTCCAGGCCTGGCTCGCGCTTCGCTTAAGTGCTTCAAACCTTAGCCCGTGACCGGTATCTCAACTTAGTGCGCCGAGTTCGCAGGGTGTCTCAAATATCGGCTTCGAAGCTAGAGTGGCAAACCAGAATAAAAAACAATGGCGCCCAGATAAATGTGCTCTAGCGGCAACTGCGCCCTAGCAGAACAACTTACGTGAACTCGTTTGCTGAAGCTTCGCCTGCGCAAGGCTCAGCAAGCCCGACAGGATGTTTGTATGCGCCTGCCTATATTAAAAAACTACCTAATATTTATTGCAGTGATCTTAAGCTTGAGTGCGTGTGGCGGCTCGGGCTCCGAGTTTAGCTCTGAGCCTGCACCGGGTGGCTCCGGCCCTGAGCAGAGCCCTCAGCCGATAGAGAGCCCTCAGCCAGTAGAAAGCCCTGAGCCGACAAACAGCCCTGAGCCAGTAAAGAGCCCTGAGCCAGTAAAGAGCCCTGAGCCGGTAGAGAGCCCTCAGCCAGTAGAGAGCCCTCAGCCTATAAAAAGCCCTGAGCCCGTGCCAAGCCCAAGCATGTTGCCGCCGCTACCCGAACCGAGTGTGCGCCCGAGCCCTGTTCCGAGCTTGAAACCGTCACCTGCGCCAAGCCCAATGGCGAGCCCAGAGGTTTCACCTGCTAGCAGCCCGCAGCCGTCGCCAGAGCCCAGCCCAACACCAAGTAGTAAGCCCAGCCCCAGCCCTGAAGCGAGTCCTGAACCGAGTGTTGAACCCAGCCCTGAAGTTAGCCCCTCGCCAGTGCCCAGCCCAAGCCCAAGCCCATTGCCAGAGCCCAGCCCTTCGTTATTTCCAAGCCCTTCGCCGTTGCCGGTAGACCAGTGCAACAGCACCAGTGAGTGCCGCCTGAACTACGGTGACGCCGCCACCGATTGTGTCGATAGCAAAGCCGCAAGCAGTGTGTGTATGTGCGGCGAACAGCGCTGTGACGCGCTGCCTCTGCCAAGCCCGGCTGCCAGCCCCGAAGCCAGCCCGAGCCCCGAAGTGAGCCCGGGTAATGAAGTTGCCGTATGGCGAGATTACGTTGACGCGCGTGAGGCCGGTGAGAGTTTACCGGTGCCGGACTTTTCGTATGCCGGATACGCGCGCGGCGAGCGCGACATTCCGAACCCAGATTGGCCGGTGCTAAATGTGCTCGACTACGGCGCGGTGGTTGATGACGGCAAGGATGATCTCGCAGCGGTGCGGGCGGCAGTTGCCGATGCCGAACAGCTCGATGGGGCGATTGTATTTTTCCCCCGCGGGCGCTACAACTTGAGCGAACAATTAGACGTGACCGAAAGCTTGGTGACAATATCGGGTTCAAATATTATCTTTCGCGGCGAAGGCAGTGATGACAAAGGTTCAGTACTGGCGTTTCGTTATCACTTAAATAGCCTTGAGCCCGATAAAAAGTGGACCACGCCGGAAATGTTTTCCGCGCGCGGCAGCAACTCGAGTGTTTCGGGTTCGCCGGTTACCGAAATAAGCGCCAGTGCACGTATCGGCCAGATGCATATTGATGTGTTTGATGCCTCATCGCTTAACGCCGGCGACAATATTTTAATTCGCATCGACGACGAATCTGCAGCGAGTGCAGCTTTGGTTCCCTATCAGCTTGAGCCCGAATGGAGCAAACTCAAAGAGGGTGAGTTTGCCCAGGAAGTGCATCAAATTGAGCGCAAAGATGGCAATCGCCTGTATTTAAAAGCGCCGCTTTATATGGACATCGATGCGCAATATCGCTGGCGCCTGCGCAAATTAAACATGGGTAATCATTTGGGCTTTGAGTCCTTGCGTTTTCACGGCAACTGGCACGAAGACTTTGAGCACCACAAAAATATTATTCACGACTCGGGCTGGACGGCACTAAAAATAGCGCTTTATGCCGACTCTTGGATAAAAGATGTGCACTTTGTCGACTGGAATGCGACGGTCAGCATTGCCGCAAGTCACTCGTTTACGGTTGATCGCTATGTCGATTCGGGCAATCGCGGCCATTCTTCGCTGCATGTGAGCAGCAGCTCGGGCGTGTTGGTGAGCGACTCCCACAGCATCGGCAGTGAAGGTCAGTTCCACAGTTTTGGTGTCAGCGCGCTAAGTGGTGGTGTGGTCTTTCACCGCTGTTCATGGCCGCAGGCAACATCGTTTGATGCCCACGCCAGTTTTCCCCACGCGACCTTATTTGATGCAACACGCGGCGGTTTTAGTGCCGCGAATGGTGGTCCCGGAGGTTCGCAATCGAGCCAGCCGAACCATATGGAAAATTTAATTTTCTGGAATTTTGAAGACCTTGGCAGTCGCGACGATGTGTACTGGGACTGGTGGCGTTTTGGCGACTCAAAGTACGGCCGTTACCTGTTCCCTAAAATTGTTGGTTGGCACGGCGCCTTGGCGCGTTTTAACGACGCCGAGCTCGGATTTAAATACAGCCACGGAAATAAAGTTGAGCCCGAATCTCTGTATGAAGCTCAGTACCATTTGCGCACAGGCAAAGACTCGCCGTGGGCGGCGGATTAGTTCTAGTGCGCCCTAAGCTGCTTTAAGAAAACGTCGCCAGTCTCGCTGCGACTATTTGTGTGATCTATTTGTTATCAGGTGTCACGTTTTTGTTTTTGTGTTGTCGTGAAAAGGAATAAGCAAACAGACAATAGCGCAGTTAATTAGCGAAGCTCTGATTGCCACGTTTGTGCCAGTCAGAGCGGTACGCCTTATTCACCGAATTCTGATTGGGATAATCACGATGGCTCGACAACACATAGTTAACTATGCGCTTTGTTTTATTTTTGTTTCTGTTTTATCCGCATGTGGAGGTGGCGAAAGCGCGGCGCCATTGCCGGGTGGCCAACTAAGCTCAGAGCCCGGCGCAAGTATGCCCGTGCAGGCTAGCCCAGCTCCGGAGAAGAGCCCTCAGCCCATAAAGAGCCCTCAGCCGATAGAGAGCCCTAAGCCGATAGAGAGCCCTCAGCCCATAAAGAGCCCTCAGCCGATAGAGAGCCCTCAGCCGATAGAGAGCCCTCAGCCAATAGAGAGCCCAGGGCCTGGAATGAGCCCCCAGCCTGGCATAAGCCCAGGGCCGATTTTTAGCACTGCTCCAAGCCCCGAATCTAGTCCCGAGCCTAGCTCTACACCCAGTGCCCAACCCAGCCCACTTCCAAGCCCGTCTCCTACGGCGCAGCCTAGTGTCAGCCCAAGCCCAAGCCCAAGCCCAAGCCCAAGCCCAAGCCCAAGCCCTTCACCCGAAGTGAGCCCGTCTTTATTTCCAAGCCCCTCGCCACTGCCGGTCGATCAATGTGATAGCACCAGTGAATGTCGCGCGAGCTACGGTGATTTAGCCAGTGATTGTGCCGACAGTAAGTCTGAAATCAGTGTTTGCTACTGCGGCGAGCAGCGCTGTGATGAGCTTGCCAGCCCAGAACCAAGTGCTGTACCGAGCCCATTGCCAACGCTAAGCCCGAGTCCCGAGCCTTTGCCATCCGTATCTCCGAGCCCCCAGCCTTCGCCGACCCAGTCACCGCTTGATATTACAAGTGATTTACTGCTGCCTCAGGGCATAGCAGCCTATGAACCGACGGCCGAGGAGTTGGCCGATTTGGCAGCGATTAAAGAGCGATTTTTTAATAAAGAACTTAAAGGCAATAAACCGAGCGAATCGGCCTACAACGACGCTGTTGAAAAATACAATAGCTACAATATCCGCCGTGAGGGCGGCACGATTAGTGGCGACGCTTTAAAAGATAACCAAGCCAACGCTTTTGCTTTAACCATTGCTCGCTACGCGCTGCATAGCAATAATCAAGACGCGTGGCAGAAGTTGGTCAATCTGGTGTGGCATGTCGCCAAGCAAGGCACAACCGATACGGTTTGGTACAACACAAGAGAATACTATCGCGCGGTTATGATCGCCGCAGACAAATTAAATGCGCAACAGCGCAAAGATGTATACGCCGGGCTTGCCCATATCATGCATTTTGAAATTGATTTTGTTGACGACAGTACCTGGAAAACTGAGGGTGACTTCTTCAAGGTTGGCAATACCGACTATGCCTATTTAGGTTCACATATCTACCTGGGCACGGCGCTGTACTACACCAACACCGATATCGAAAAAATGCTTTATGTTAAAGCCTTTAAGCGCCGCTACGACAGAGCCATGCAGTATTCAACCGGCACCTTTGATTTTGTAAAACCCGACGGCACGGTTTTTCATCACTGGACCCACACAACGCAGTATATCTACACCTGGAATGTGCTTACCGACTATTTTGATATGCTGAAAGATACGGCGTTTCGTATGGAGCGACAAAGCTATGAGCGACTTCGCGATGCAGCCTACGCTATGAGCTTGATTTGTAAAAATCAAACGTTTTCTAATAGCTCCGCAACGCGTTTTCCTATGAGTTTGGACTCGCGTATCAGTGATAGTACCTATAAAAAAATTGCCGAAATGGGGCCTTATTACATAGGCGAAATCGACGCCTATACCGCTTCGTATTACAACCGTGAAATCGAACCTTATTTTGATAATATTCAGAACTATGATAGCGCCGAAGGTTTTTACCAATTTCACTACGCAGCGCTTGGTGCATACCGACAAAACGATTGGCTGGTAAGCTTTAAGGGCTTTAACCGCAGCTTCTGGGGTACGGAAATTTATTTTAATAAAGGGGCCAACGCCTATGGCCGCTACCAGGGCTACGGAACGCTCGATGTTATTTACGAGCCCGGCGCCTACGACAGCGGTTTTAGTGAGCAGGGTTACGACTGGAACAGGCCGTCGGGTTCGACAACCATTGTTAAACCGTGGCAGGAGTTAATTGCATTAAAAGACAGGCAGGATGAGCGCACCGACGCCAATTTTGCCGGCAGCTTGCGTTTTGACAAAGTTGAAGATGGCTTTTTAAATATTGAAGGTCAAAGTGGTATGTTTGCGTTTGAATTTCAGCAGCGCAATAACAGTGCCAGCCACGATACCAGTTTTAAGTTTAAGAAATCAGCGTTTGCGTTTGACGGCATGGTTATCGCGCTTGGCTCCGATATACAAAACAGCGATGCACAAAATAATACCGTTACTACCTTGCACCAAGTATCGATCAACACGCAAAAGCTCAACCTAAAAGGGCAGGCCATTGATGCGCTGCCGTATACAAAAACAGATTTTTCTGGCCCAACCTGGTTTATCAACGAGTACGGTACGGGTTTTGTAGTTTACGACTCCGACACCCTAGATCTTGTGCGCTTGAACCACACATCGCCTAAGTCCGATGGCAAAGGCGGAACAAGCCAGGGAAAAATTAGCTACGCTCAATTTAATCACGGTAAAAAACCAAGGTCCGCTTCTTACGAGTATGTTTTAGTTCCAGGCGCAAATGAAGCCGTGTTGGAAGATTTAAGCGCATCCAAACCCTACCAAGTACAGCAGCAAAATAGCGCTGCGCATATTGTTCAGTATTTGCCGAGTGATACCTGGGCCTATGCGGTATTTGATGCAACAAACGCGCTTAATCAAGGCTGGATAAAAGAGCTCAGTAGACCACTTATGTTAATGTTAAGAGAGCAGGGCACACTTAAGCTCAGTGTTGCAAATCCAGATTTAGGCATTGATTATCGAAGCTACGATGCGAGTAAGGTCTTCCCTGTCAGTGTCACATTAAATGGGCGCTGGGAAATTGATCACTCAAGCACAGATGTTGAGCTGGCCCTACTCGACGATGCAACACGGCTGACTTTCAATACCCAGCATGCTCAAGCTTACGACTTTGAGCTCACTCGCTTATAAGTACTTAAATCCCGGCGCTACCGAGATGCTCTGAGCGTTACCAATTACCCCCGCCAAATAACAACAACGCGTGACAGTTTTGTCGCGCTTTATTGTTTATATCTGCCGCTTACTTGGCTGATATAAATCAAAGCTCGACTTGCCTTATACTGAGAAACTTTTTAAGAATGATTATCTTCTTTGTTTTTTTAGGCGGAGTTTGTAATGGCGGGTCAGGATGATTTAGCTGCAAATACGTATTCTTCTTCAAGTTTCTTTTCGACACTGTTTGCACTGGCATTTCGGCCATTTTTTTTGGCCAGCGCCGCGTTTTCCGCAATTGCCATAGCCCTGTGGATGCTGCTTTTTACCGGCAAAGTACAGCTTAACGTTTACGGCGGTTTACTTTGGTGGCACCAGCATGAAATGCTCTTTGGTTTTGCCGCTGCGGTAGTGGTTGGGTTTTTATTAACCGCGGTGCAAACCTGGACAGGCCTGCGCAGTTTAAACGGGCCTATGCTTGCCGGCCTTTTTATGCTGTGGCTGCTGGCACGTGTGCTGATGCTGTTTCCTTCACTGCTTCCAGGTTGGTTAGTGCTTGCTGTTGACCTAAGTTTTTTACCGCTGGCGGCACTGGCTTTAGCTCGGCTTATTTATTTAAAGCGTATGTGGCGCAATTTGATGTTTGTGCCAATTTTATTGTTGATGACCTGGGCCAATGCCCATATGCACTGCGCTGCAGCTTTAAACAGCTTTGAGCACCTCAACCAAAGTGTAAACACGATGGTGCTGCTGATAAGTTTATTAATGTGTGTTATTGGCGGGCGTGTGTTCCCTATGTTTACGGCAAATGCCACGGCGACAGCCAAAGTATTGCCGCTGCGCTGGCTTGAGTTTGCCAGTTTGTTGCCGCTGGTCTTACTTTTATTGGCGAGCCTGGGTTTACCTGTGCCCGCTACCTGGCTGGCGTATATCTATATGTGGGCTGGTATTGCCCACTGCGTGCGCGCATCGCGCTGGAAACCCTGGATAACGCTAGCCACACCGCTGCTTTGGTCGCTGCACTTTAGTTATTGGGCGATGGCACTTGCTTTTTTAGGGCTAGGGCTTAGCGAATTTGATATTTTGTTTACCCGCTCAAGTGCCATGCACGGCCTTACCGTCGGTGGCATGGCCTTTATGATTTTGTCGATGATAGCGCGTGTATCTCTCGGCCATACGGGCCGCGAAATCAAGGTCGGCTGGGGCATGAGCTTGGCGTTTATACTGATGCTGCTCGCGTATCTAAGCCGCGCTTGGTTGGCTATGTTGCCGCAGTTTTTTGTTCTGTCTTTGTGGTTGGCAGCTGGCTGCTGGGTGTTAGCGTTTGTTATCTTTGTTATACGCTATTGGCCGATATTAACCAGTGCGCGCGTTGATGGTAAGTTGGGCTAATTAGTGTTAACAGACCCTAGGCCGGTTAGTTTGTTTTTTGGTCAGTACAGATTTTAGCGGGTGTTTTTTGATCTTGTCTCGGTAATATCTTCGTAATTTCGGTTGATGCCGCTCTGCAATACGTAAATGCTGGCTGGCATTTGTTTTTTTTATTTGGCATAATTATTTTAAGTATTTGACGTCGTTCCTATACTTTATCTTCGAGTAAGTTAGGCCTTAAATCATAAGGTTTAACTGCTCTCGCTTTATTCCCCTGTTTGTAAATCTCTTACTCCTTAACAGTGGTGGTTGTTTTCTGTTCGCAATTGTTGCAGAACAGACTTCTGTTTAATTAATTTTGGTTTGTTTATCGTGAAGTTTTTACCTAAGTTGTCGATTTCTTTAGTGTCTGTTCTGGCTTTAAGCTCTTGCTCTAGTATTGTGAGTAAAACTGAGTACCCTGTTACCATCTCAAGTACTCCGGATTCATCTAGTTTTATAATTAAAGACGCACAGGGTAAAAGTGTTCACTCTGGGACAACACCTGCCGTTGTAAATTTGAAAGCATCGAGCGGCTACTTTAAATCTGCTAAATATACGCTGATTTTAAGCCATGAAGGTTATGAAGATAAAACATATACTTTTTCGGCAAGCCTAGACGGCTGGTACTGGGGCAATATTATCTTTGGTGGTTTGATTGGCATGTTGATTGTCGACCCTGCTACAGGTGCTATGTATAAACTACCTCCGCGTATTGATAACTCTCTTATCAATGTTTCTGCAACAGAAAATAACGAGTTAACTATTGCAACAATAGATGAGCTGCCTCTTGAAGATCTCGCTAGATTGGAGCCAGTTGACTTGCGTTGATGGTAAAGACGGTTAGTTTATTAAGCGTTGTTCGTTAATAGATATAGCGCAGACCAATGCTGACTCGTCTGCCCTGGTTAATCACTCCCGTACTCGGCTGTAGGCCGTGGGCGGGGGTGTAATACTGCTTGTCGGCCAGGTTTTTCCCCTCTAGTGTCAACAGCCAATTTGTTTGCAGTTGATATTGTAGTTTGGCGTTGAATACAGTGTAGTTGTCCGTTTTTTCGCCGCTGGTGAGTTGGCGCTCGCCTTGAAAAATCACGCTGCTATTTAGGTTCCATCGACCTTTGTTTAAATTCCAGATAAACGAGGCAAATTCATCGGCATCGCGAAAGCTCTGTTCAGGTTTGTTTGCTAAATAACTTAAGTTCAAACTCAGCTGCTGAGCTTGACTGAGTTGCCAGCTGTACTCGAATTCGGCGCCGTTGGATTTATCCTGATCTTGATTGGCATAGACGCGATTGCCGTTGCTTTCGGTGATCTGCAAAATTGCGTTGTCAAACTGGTTTTCATAGATGCTAAATTGCAGGTAGTGCTGCGCCAAACTTAACTGCCAACTTAATTCCAGAGTCTTTACATTTTCCGGTTCAAGCTGATCATTGCCGCTGATACCTGGTGCATTGACGATGCGCCGCTCAGCTGCCGTTGGTGCACGAAAGGCCTCGTTGTAAAGTAGTTTAATCGATTGTTGTTCGCTGAGGTGTTGTACCCAGGTCAGGCGGGGGCTGTATTTGTGCCCAGATCCTGAAAAATAATCGTAACGCAGGCCCGCGACAAGTTGGCTGTGTTCAAACCACAGGCTTTGATGCTGCACATAGGCGCCGTAAATATCCTGCTGCATCTGGCCTTGAATAATGGTGTTTTTGCTTTGTTCGCCGTAATACGCCGGTGGAATAATACCTGCAGCTAAGTCGCTGAGTTGATAATTGCTCCAGGCCCAGCCGTCGCGAATATCTAAGTGGCGATATTCAAGGCCACTTTGCAGGCTCTGGGTATCGGATAACTCAAGGTTTAGCCGCCAGCGCAGCTGGCTGCTCAGTGAATTGCCCTGGATTCTTGCCTCCATGGCCGGGCTACCGGGGCCAAAATCGCCATCGCTGGTGAATATCGTTTGCGCTTCACCGGTTGTTTGGCTAAATGCCGCTGAAAAATCGTGTTGAGCCTTGTTGTGTTGCAGCCTGTGCTCGGCACTTAAGCGGTAATAATTCACATCGTTGTAGTTAAATTCATCGCTGATGCGTTCAAAAAAATAGAAGTCATCCTGGCGGCTAATATTGCTTAAAAATGCCATGCGAGTGTTGCCGTAAGCAAGCTTGATATGGCTAAAAAGTTGTTGTTGTGGGTCTTGCGTTTTGATTTGCCCGGGGCCAAAGCTGCTTTCAACCGAATATGTTTCGCCTTCGCTGCTGTCGTAGTTAAACTGCCAGTCGAGCTTTAATTTTTTGTTACTGTAGTGGTGCTGCCAATCCACGCGCTGCTGCTGGTGGTTGCCGAGCCCGGCAGATATCTGCTTGCTGCCCTCGACCGTGCTGATATTTATTACGCCCATCATTGCATTTGAACCGTAGATGGCCGCGCCGGGCCCGCGAATAAACTCCACTTTGTCGATGCTATTTAGTGGCATCTGCGCAAGAATTTGAAAACCCGATGCGTTGCGCGCGTTATCGACCCGCAAGCCGTCGACCAGAATAAGGATTTCAGCACTGACATTGGCAATGCGGCGGCCGCGCGAACTTAAAGCGTAGTCGTAAGGGGTATCGCCCATACGTATAACTTGAAAGCCGGGTACCAGGGCTGCAAGTTCATACAGATAATTAGCGCCGAGCTGCTGGATCTGCTGCTGGTGGTAGACGGTAACCGATGACGGCACACTTAACAGGTCGTGATTGGTCAGGGTTGCCCCTTGGATGGGGGTGTTTACCAGGGTTTCTAAGTCGAGGCTAAGTAGCTGTTCGAGCCTGTTATCCGCCAGTACAGGCTCAGCCAAAATACACAGTAGCGCCGGCCACAATCTCACGGCTAATCCCCATTTTATTGTTAATCGTTTGATTATCGTTTGATTATAGTTCAGCGACGGCGCTTTCACTCATCTTCCACTGCATCTTCAGCGCGGCTTATGGGCTTGTCGGCCTGCGTCAAGCCTGCGGCATCTGGCTAAGCGTACCCGGCAAGGCACAGCCTACAAAAATCGCCCAGAGCGCAGGTGCAGGTGCAGGTGCAGGTGCAGGCGCAGGCGCAGCAAAGCTCCTTGCTTGATTTAACAAAAGCTGTCGATGCTGATTGCGCCATAGTCGTCTTACTTGGGTGTAACAAATGTAATAGCGCTGTGTTTCGTCTGGCGAATAGATAATAATAGCTTGCAAATGATATTGGTTCTCATTGGTGTGGTTTTGCTGTAGCTGGCTTCAGTTGTGCGGGCCACCTGCCTGTCTGGGCCTGGCTGATGTATCTGTGCATGTAAGTGAGTGTCTAAGTTTGTGCCTAAGTTAGAACAATCTATCGAGTCGATTATCGCCGATGCCACCGCCAGTTATGGTATTAAGCGCTGGGGCAACGGCTTTTTTGAAATTAACCAGCAAGGTCAGGTAGCGATTGTTAATCGCAAGCACCCTGAGCAAGGTTCTTTGTCGCTGTTGCAGGTCATACACGGTATGCAGGTGCGCGAGCTTCATATGCCGGTGTTGTTGCGCATTGAAAATATTATTGACCAGAGTATTCGCGAGTTAAACGAGGCCTTTGCCGAGGCGATCAGCAAGGTCGAATATCGAGGGGCTTATCGCGGCGTATTTCCGATCAAGGTAAACCAGCAGGCGCATATTGTCGAAGAAATTGCGCATTTTGGTTCGCGTTATCAGCACGGTTTTGAAGTTGGCAGTAAGGCTGAGTTGATTGCAGCACTTGCGAGCACAACGTGCACAGAAAGCCTACTTGTGTGCAACGGTTATAAAGATAAAGAATTTGTTGATCTTGCTTTGCAGGCAAGCAAGTTGGGCACGCCCTGTTTTTTGGTGATTGAAACCCCCGCTGAGCTGCCGATCATTATTGAGCGCAGCCGGGCTCTGGGCATTGAGCCGCGTATTGGTGTGCGGGCAAAAATGATGTCCAAGGTCGGCGGTTACTGGAATTCAACCAGCGGTGATCGCAGTGTCTTTGGTTTATCAAGCGCACAAATGATCCAGGTGATCGATCGTCTGAAAGAGCACGACATGTTGCACTGCCTGCAAATGCTGCACTGTCACCTCGGCTCGCAGATACCGAATATTCGCGATATCCGCGCAGGTGTTAGCGAGGCCTGTCACTACTACGCCAGTCTCTGCAAAGAGGGCGCGTCGATGTCGCATATTGACCTCGGTGGTGGCCTGGCTGTCGATTATACGGGCGCACACTCGCAAGATGGTCAAAGCCGTAATTACTCGCTCAGTGAGTACTGTGAAGATGTCGTCGATACCATTAAAGCAACGCTTGATAGTTATGCTCTGCCACATCCGACGATCGTGACCGAGTCGGGGCGGGCGACGGTTGCGTACTCGTCCATCTTGCTGTTTAACGTACTGGATGTAACGCGCTTTGAAGCGCTACCAATGGCCGCCGGGCGCGATGAAAAACACGATTTAATCGACAATATGCGCGAGATACTTGAGTACTTAAAGCCAGAACGTATTCAGGAGTGTTATAACGATGCCCACTACTACCGCGATGAGCTGCGGGAACTGTTTAAACGCGGCCGCATCGGCCTGCGTTTACGCGCAATTGGTGAAAATTTATTTTTAGATGTTTTAAGCCAAATTAAAGCCGTATTAGAAAATATGGAGCAGCTGCCCACCGAGCTTGAGGGCTTGGATGATTCCCTGGCTGATATCTATTACGGCAATTTTAGTCTGTTTCAATCTTTGCCCGATAGCTGGGCGATAGATCAGCTTTTTCCTGTTATGCCGGTGCACAGGCTGGATGAAAAGCCCGATCGCCACACGGTGCTCGCCGACATAACCTGCGACTGCGATGGAAAAATTGACCGTTTTATTGGCGCCCACGGCGCTAAAAAAACCTTGCCTGTGCACTCCCTAAAAGACGCCGAAGAATACTATCTTGGGGTATTTTTGGTCGGCGCCTATCAAGAAACACTCGGCGATTTACACAATCTATTTGGCGATACCAATGTTGTCAGTATTCGCCTGAATGATGATTCGAGCTTTGAGTTCGTCAAAGAAATTCACGGTGATTCTATCGCCGATGTGCTTGAGTACGTTGAATTTCAGCCTGCCAATATGAAGCTGCGTTTTCGCGATAAGGTTGAAGCGGCGGTAAAAGATGGGCGTATTAGTGCGCAGGAGCGCCAGCAAATGATTAATAGCTTTAATGCAAGCATGCAAGGTTACACCTACTACGAAAAAGATGTTTAGCTCTAAATACAAACCATAGGAATCGATTGTGAAAAAAGTACTTATTATAGGTGCCGGCGGCGTTGGCCAGGTAGTGGCGCATAAGTGTGCGCAAGTAAGCGAGGTCTTTGGTGAGATAGTTCTGGCAAGCCGAACTGAATCAAAGTGTAAATTCATTGCCGATCAGGTTTATCAGCAAAGTGGTGTAAGAATTAAAACCGCCCAGGTTGACGCAGATAGTGTCGACGAGCTTGTTCGGCTCTTTGATCAGCTTAGGCCCTTTATGGTGATTAATGTCGCCTTGCCGTATCAAGACTTGACGATTATGGATGCCTGTTTAGAAATGGGCGTGCACTATCTTGATACGGCAAACTACGAGCCGCTAGATAGCGCCAAATTTGAATATAAATGGCAGTGGGCCTATCAGGAAAAATTTAAGCAAGCAGGTTTGATGGCCTTGCTTGGTTCCGGTTTTGACCCCGGCGCAACAAATATGTTTACCGCTTACGCCGCAAAGCATTATTTTGATGAAATTCATAAGCTCGATATTATCGATGTTAACGGTGGTGATCACGGCTACCCGTTTGCAACAAACTTTAACCCCGAGATTAATATTCGGGAAGTCACGGCTGAGTGTCGCCACTGGCAAGATGGCGAGTTTGTAAAAAGCGCCGCAATGTCAACCAAGCAGCGTTTCACCTGCCCTGACGAAGTTGGTAGCTACAATATCTACCGCATGTATCACGAAGAGTTGGAATCACTGACTAAACACTATCCGAGCTTAAAAAAAGCTCAGTTTTGGATGAGTTTTGGTGATAGTTACTTAAAACATCTTGAGGTGCTTGGCAATGTCGGCATGACGGGCATCGAGCCGGTTGATTTTAACGGCAGTAAAATTGTACCACTTCAGTTTTTGAAAACCCTGCTGCCAGACCCATCAAAGCTGGGGCCGCGTACAAAAGGCAAAACCTGCATTGGCTGTGTTGTCGAGGGCGTTAAAAACGGTGAAAAACGCAGCGTGTATGTTTACAACGTTAAAGATCATCAAGACTGTTTTAATGAGCTTCAGTCGCAAGCTATTTCTTATACCACTGGTGTGCCGGCGATGATTGGCGCCAAGATGATGCTAGAAGGTAGTTGGATGCAGGCGGGGGTTTGGAATATGGAGCAGCTTGATCCCGATCCATTTATGCAGGACATGAATAAATACGGCCTGCCGTGGAAGCTTGTTGAAGAGCCCGGCTTTGATCTGCTCTAGCTGATCAAAGCCGCTTTGTTAGATAGCAACAGCCTTGAGCCTCGCATTGAGCTTTACTTTTGCCGAAATGAAGCGCTTGAAAATAAGGCGCTGTTTAATGACATGCTTAACAGCCTTGCCGACGAGGAGCGTCAGCGCTGTCGCGCAATGAGCTCAGAATTACAGCGTCATCAGTTTGTTTTGGCGCGCTTTATGTTGCGCCAGGCACTTTGTCAACATGCGCCAGCTATGCCGATGGCGGCATGGCGCTTCACTGCAAATAGGCATGGCAAGCCTGTTTTAGCTTCACCTTCAGGCGCTCAATCCATTAAATTTAATTTGTCGCATACGCCAGGTTTAGTGGCACTTGCTGTTGTCCATGGTGCTGGTGGCGTAGAGCCCGGAATTGATGTTGAGCCAATTACTAAGCCGGTCTTTAACTCGGCTTTTGCTGAGCATTATTTTGATAGCCGTGAAGTTGCTGTCCTGAACAAGCTGGCGCCTCGCCAGCAAGCCAGAAGAGTAGCTGAGCTATGGACTTTAAAAGAAGCATTTGCCAAGGCCCGGGGGCAGCCGCTATGGCCAAGCTTGACTGGCGATGTATTTAGTTATCCGGATCAGCATTTGTTAAGACTTGAATCTTGCGTTGATGGCAGCGATGAAATTTCCCGGTGGCAAGCCTATCTGTTCGATGTGGCGCCAAATTATATTTTGACACTGGCCCTAAAATCCCAGGTCGTTGCCAGTGATCTTAAGCTTGTTACAAAAGAGTTTTTCCCGGGGGAGGGGCTGTTTGAGGTGAACTTGCCTATTGCACGGCGCTTGCGCCCCACTTGTATTAGCCACTTGTATTAGTAGCGAGGTGTTATGAGTACAGCTTCATTGAGCTGTGACCCTGAAAATGGGCCAATTGTTTCGACATTTTTACGATATGTACTGCCGTCGACCTTGAGCCTTTTGGCAATTTCCACGGCCAGCGTTGTCGACGGATTTTTTGTCGGTAACTTTATAGGTGCTGACGCATTAGCTTCGATCAACCTGTTGATGCCTTATTTTGCATTGCTATTTGGTGTTGCATTGATGCTGGCTGTCGGCGGTTCAGTAAAAATTAGCATCAGCCTAAGTAAAAAAGACCATGGCTCTGCAAGCCGGGTGTTTAATCAGGTGTTTTTTGCTGTATTGGCTATGAACCTGGTTCTTTGTCCGCTGGCCTTGTTATTTAGTCATCAGTTATTTGCGGCTCTGGGCGCGCCACAGAAGTTATTTGTACTTATGGATGAGTATTTCAGCGTCTTATGCTTGGCGATGCTGATTCAGCTGTCAGGCTTGGTGCTTTATTATTTTGCTCGTGCAGATAATCGGCCTGAGCTTGGTATGCATGCGCTTTTGCTTGGTGCTGGAACGAATATCGCACTTGATTTTTTGTTTATTTATGGCTTCGGTTGGGGCATTACGGCAGCGGCCTGGGCTACCTTATTGGCGCAGCTTGTACAACTTTTGTATCTGCTTCGACATTTTTTATCAAATAAAACAAGCTTGCATTTTGCGTGGCCAGGAAAGTCTTGGTCCGAGCTCGGTTTTTGCATCTACAATGGCTTCTCGGAATTTATTAACGAGATTTCTATAGGTATTGTAATCCTCGTTTTTCATTGGATTATCAGTCGACAAAGCGGTGCGGAAGGTATTGCAGCGTTTAGTGTGGTGAATTACCTGATATATATAAGCCTGATGATTTACTACGGCATTGTCGATGCTATGCATGTTTTGTTCAGTAGAAATATCGGGGCCGGCCTTGTTTACAGGGTGTCATCCTTTTTTAAGCTAGCGGCGTGTTCAATCGCAGTGCTCAGTTTGTTGCAAGTTGTATTCTTATTAAATTTTCAGGGCTTGGTTGCTGAGTTTTTTCTTGAACATGACGCTAAGCAAGCGCTCGCACTAACTCAAACCTATGTGCATATGATTTGGCCAATTTTTTTATTTAACGGTTTTAACGTATTAATCAGCGCATATTTGACGTCGTCAGAGCGCGCCATGCATTCGAGCATAATCGCATTATCGCGCTCACTCGTTTTGCCGATTGTTTTGCTTGTGCTACTTCGTGTATTGCTACCCGATATCGGGTTTATCTATGCCATCTCAGTTGCTGAGGCACTAACTTTTGTGCTTGCGCTTATATTTTTTATTTATTTTCGACCGGAAAAAATCATGTCTAAACAAGACAAATTACTCGAGGCCCGCTGCTAGCGAAACACTGTTCACTTAATGATGTAACGAGATGGTAGGGGCAAAGCTTGCACTTAAGTGAACAACATTGCGCTGCTAGCGGGTTTTTACTTGTTGTCGCAGCTCGTTGTGTAACATCTGTAACACTGCTGTTAATGAGAATTATTATCATGCAGTATTGTTTGGGTAGATAAACACATCGGTTTGGATTGAGTTGTGACCTTAACTTCTAGAGAAATTGCAGAACAGGCGTCTTTTCACGCTTTTGCCAATTGCTATTTGCGTGAGGTCGATGGCGGGCGCTGGTTGTCTTCGGATGAAATTCCGCCGCCAGATAAACGCCCGGATATTGTATTTCTTGGCAATCAATTATTGCAGCTCGACCTTCCCTGCGTGGGCCTGCATGTCTTATTTGATGTGGCGTATCGCTCTCGTGTTGGTCGCCATCATTTTCACGCAGTCTATACCTGTTCAAATACTGATTTTGGCGCTTGGCAAGGTGCTGAATTAATGTATCTCATTATTTCCCTTGTTCGTGAGCTTTATCAGGCACAGCTTTCGCCCTCGGGCAGCGACAGCTATAAAGACAGCGTTAAACTCAATGAGATGGAGCTGTTGTCGCGGGTGATGGATAGTTATCAGCTGATGACAAAATTTCTTGAGCTTCGTAAAGGTGATGCATCACTCTTAAGTGACTTATTTATTGACGCTGAACAAAGCGCTTTGGTAGGGCATTGGCTGCACCCGACGCCTAAAAGTCGGCAGGGTATGGCGTTTTGGCAGCTCGCTCACTACAGCCCCGAGCTGCGTGGAGCGTTTCAGTTACATTATTTTAGCGTTGATAAAAGCTTGGTGCTCGAGGCTTCGCTGCTTGATAACAGTGCCAGTCAAATTTTAGCTGACGAACTTAAAGCCTGCGATACCGTATCAATCGAGCCTGGCCATGTGGCTATTCCTGTCCACCCTCTGCAAGCGCATTTTTTATTGTTGCAAACTTGGGTGCGTGATTTGCTTGCCGACGGACGTATGAAGTACTTGGGTGAGCGTGGCGATGCTTATACCGCTACCTCGTCGGTAAGGACCTTGTTTAACGCTAAATCTAAGTGGATGCTCAAGTTTTCAATTCCAGTAAAAATCACTAATTCCTTGCGCAGTAATATGCGTGATGAGTTGGAAGATGGCATGTTGATACATAGCTTTCTGGAAAAGAGCGGTTTTATGGCGGCCAACCCTCAATTTAAGATGGTCGACGATCCTGCTTATATTACTGTTAATAAGCCCGGTGATGGCGAGGCTGAATCTGGCTTTGAACTGGTGCTGCGTCGAAACCTGTTTAGCGATGGCTATGGCAAGAGCAAGGGCGAGGGCGTGTGTACAGTGTTGTCACTTTGTCAGGCTTCGCCGCTGGGGCTCATTGATAAGCCGACTTTACTTAAACAAGTTATTGAAAAGTTGGCCGATAAAGAGCAGCGCTCGCTTGCTGATGTTGCAATGCATTGGTTTGATCGTTACTGGCACTGCTCGATAGAGACCTTGATTAGGCTTTATGATGAGCACGGCATCGCACTTGAGGCGCATCAGCAAAATGCCCTGTTAGACATCTCTTCTGGTTATCCGTCTTGTTTTTATTATCGCGATAGTCAGGGTTATTACATCTCCAAAAATTATCACAGCACCATCGCTTCAGTTGAAGATCAGATGCGTTTCTCTCGCATGATTTATGACGATAAATGGATTTTTAATGCGTTTTCTTACTACGTTGTTGTCAATCAGCTATTTGCAATTATCTATCGTTTGGGGGCGGACAAGCTGATTGATGAGCAAAGCCTTATCAAGCGCGCTCAAGCTAAGCTTCGGCAACAACACCAGGCCATGAACGGCATCGGTGCGGCCTTTATTGAACATTTATTAACTAGCGCAGAGTTGAGCTCTAAGAATAATTTGCTTGCTCGCGTGAATGATATTGATGAATTGCACGAGGGCATGGAGCGCTCGGTTTACGCAACGATGAAAAACCCACTGTGTGAGCATGCTGAAAATACGTTTACGCGGGAAAACGACAAAAAAGGTACGAACAATGCTGCATATGCGTATTCTTGACGCGCAAGCGCTGACACAAAATCTGCGCGATCGTTTCGGGTCTGACTTAGTCTCGTACTTAAGTAAACCCACTATTGCAGACGAGGTCGAGCGGCGGGTGCTGCGCCAGTTTGTCGAGGCCTTGTTGTTTGAAGGTATTGTTACGTATTCATCCATGCCGCGAAGCGATAGCGATATTAGTGCAGACGCCGATGCAGTGTTTGATTCGCTTTTTAGCTTTTCTATTGCAGATCAAGTGTTTCGCTGTATAGGCAGTGTGCGCGTATTTGAGCGTGTGCGTATTGCACAGGGGACGATTCAGTTGCTTGTCGGCGATAACTATCGCGAAGTACGTTTGGATGAGCTTATTGCCGCGTTGGATATTGAGGCTGACGCTAAACAGCGGCTGTTTGCTGAGCTGATGCAAACGGTGGCTTTTTGCCGCTGGAATGAGCATACGCTTGCGCATCATTTAACATCGCGCCGCGAGCTTAGTTTTACGGAGTTAGAGTCGGCCATTACCGAAGGTCATCTCTATCATCCCTGTTTTAAAACCCGCAGCGGCTTTTCCCTGGCAGATCACCAGAACTACGGCCCGGAGGCCGGGCAGTCTTTTCAGTTTTGTTGGTTGGCTATCGTCGATACTCAGCTCGATCGTTCGCTGACAGATAGCGATGAGAAATTCTGGCGCCGCGAGATTGGTGACGATGTTTTTGAACAACTCAGCAAACGCCTTGCTGAACGAAGCCCGCAGTTAAATGGCGCAAAGCGTTCCGGCGATTGGAAAAGTTACGCGCTGGCACCTATACACCCGTGGCAGCTCAAAGCACTTAAGCATCAGGGCTTGGCTGAAGCCCTGGCGACCGGGGAAATTATCGAGCTCGGTGTGGCAGGCGATTATTATCAGGCATCACAATCACTGCGCACCTTGCTTAATGTCAGTCACAAGCGCAAGGCCAATATTAAAGTTCCACTAAATATTATTAGTAGCTCGGCTCATCGCAATTTGCAGCAACACTTTGTTTGCACGGCCGCTGCAATTTCAACCTGGCTACAAGATCTGGTTAAAAACGATGCGTATTTACAGCAGAAAAATTGTTTGATTTTGCTAAGTGAGTACGCGGGCCTGTTATACGAACCCAGTAATCGCTCGTTAAGGCAGCAGATGGATGGCCGTGTCGGTGCAATTTTTAGAGAAAGTGTGCTCGACAAGCTTGAAGTCGGGCAGCAGGTGCTGCCTTTTAGCGCCTTGATGTTGACGGAATCCGACGGCCGGCCATTTATTGCCAATTGGTTAGATCGGTATGGGCTCGAGCAATGGCTGGAGCAGCTGCTCGATACAATGTTGCTACCTCTGTGGCATATGCTGGTTCACCACGGCGTTGCGTTTGAAGCGCACGCGCAAAATTTATTGCTGATACATCAAGATGGTTGGCCAGAAAAAATAGTATTACGCGATTTTCACGAAGATATCGAATATGTCGAGTCGTATTTAAACGATCCGGGCAATACGCCCAAGCTTAGTGAGGTGGATAGCTACTTTGAGCATATTGCCGCAGATGAAGGTTTTAGTAAGAGCTCAGTTGAATCACTGCGAGAGATGGTAATGGATACCGTATTTGTATTTAACCTTGCCGATCTGTCGTTCTTGCTTGAGCGATTTTACCACTATAGCGAAGCCGATTTCTGGCGTTTTTTGTGTAGAAAACTCGCTGACTACCAAGCGTTAGGCATTACCGAAAAATCGCGCATCGATTTGCTCCGTGCGTTTGACCAAAAAATTATGGTTGAGTCGCTGCTTAAGAAGAAGATTATGGATGGCGGGCCGCTTGAGCTATTTGAACATCGCGTACAAAACCAACTGTATTTGAGCTCATTGAGCTTGCAGCTTCCGCAATCAAACTGAAACAAAAAACAAGCGCTAAGTGTGCCTGATGCAGGCGAATTAGGATCTATATGTTTTACGTGAACGACCAATATTACGATGCTTCGTTTATAGCCAGCTGTCATCGTCAGTTTAAGCAGCACGCGCTGCTTAACGATGCAAAAGGCTTGCGCCTAACTGTTCGTGTTGATAACAGCGAGCTTTGGTTGGCGCTTTGTCTGTATGCTCAACAGCACGATATATCGCTGTTCCCGCTGCCAGCAGATACGCCGATCGCCGCTGCCAGGCGCCGGGCCGAGCGCAGCGGTAGCCACTACTTGCTCTGTGGCGGCGAGAGTGTACTCGAGTTATTAAATAGTTTTGAGAGCGTGGCTCGAGATCAAAATAAGCGCGAGCGAGATACAAACGCAGTGCTGGTACAAATGAGTTCGGGCACAACCGGCGAGCCCAAATACATCGAGCGCACGTGGAAGAGCATCGATACCGAACTTGATAGTTATGTGAAACACTTCAGCGATGCCGACTCGATGACTCCTGTCGTGGCCTGTCCACTAAGCCATTCTTACGGCTTGATCTGCGGCGCGTTGGCGGCTTTTAAGCGCGGTCGTGAGCCGCATCTAATCGCAAACCTTAACCCCAAATACATACTGCGCAAGTTGCGCAGTGTAGAGCAGGGAATTCTTTATTCGTCACCGGTATTAATCAGTACGCTGGCCATGATGCTCAGCGAAGATCAGCCGCTTTACGCGGTGATGTCATCGGGCACGTTAATGCACACGCAGTGTTTTGATCGGGTTAAAAATAAAGTGCGTTTTTTCTATCAGCAATATGGATGTTCGGAAGTAGGGTGTATTGCTCTCGGAACTGGCCTTCATTCGCCAAATGATGTTGGCAAGGTATTGCCACATTTAAGTGTTAGCGCTGGAACAGATGTATCACAGGCCGCTGAAATCGTCGTGAAACGCGGTGACGGCAGTGAAGTCTTAAGTCGGGATCTTGGGTATTTTGATAAGCGAGGGCATTTGTTTTTCCTCTCTCGCATCGATGACATGATCAATGTCAGTGGTCTAAATGTTTATCCGGCTGAAGTTGAAGAGGTCGTTCTGGCTATGCCTGAAATTAGTGATGCTGCGGTGTTTAAACGAGCTCATAGTTTTGCCAATGAGCAGGTGTGTTTGCAATATCAATCTAAGGTGCATCTGGACGACGAAAAAATTAGAACCTGGTGCAGAGAAAAGCTTGCAGCGTATCAAGTACCGATGCACATCCAGCGGGTCGATAAAATAGAGCGTATGGCTAATGGCAAGCTCAGTCGCAAGAAACTGTCTGAAGCCTTGCTTTAGGCATGCTCAGATCGAAATTTAAGTTCTGCAATATTAATCCAAATCCCTACTGAGTTTTTATGACAAGAGAACAAATTGTTGAGGCTATGTTTCAGGTGTTAAGTGAGAAAATGTCTCATGCGAACCTGGATAAATTCCAAAGTGACGCACGCTTGTTAGAAGATCTCGCGTTAGATTCTTCACTTATTTTGCAGTGGCTCATGTTTTTGGAGCTTGATCACGGGCTTTCGATAACGGAAGACACTTTGATGAATCAAGACTTTAAAACTGTGCGGGAAGTCGCGCAGTTAATGTACGAGGCCCAAGGTCTGCCGAAGGTGGAGAAGGGCTTGGAAGTATATGAAGACTTAAAAATTCACTGCGTCGCCAGCTGCCTTGCTGAAATTGTCAAACGCCAAAGTGGCTTCGATCATCGTATTCTGTATTTTGCTGTATGGGATGCAAAGGTCTGTGTCAGTGACCGTTATGTGCTTAGTTATCACGATCAAAACATTAGTCACCAGCACTTCTTTGATTGGTATGAAACACTTTATGGTATGAAGGTTAGCCCTTGGTATCGGCACGATATCGAGAAGCAAAAAAACCTTGAAACCCTGGCTGAACTGGTCGCAAAGCGCAAGCCGGGGCAACACATTATGGTCATGCTTGATATGTTCCAGTTGCCCGAGCGGGAAAATGAATTTAGCAAGGACCCTTTTCCTCACTATGTCATGCTCGGGCCGACGCCCGACCCAAAGCTGTGGTTTATGTATGACCCCGATTATCGCTGGGAAGGTGTTATAAAAAAACAGCGTATTGTTAACGCTGTTTCGCAGCCGAGTGTCGCGGGTGGCTATGTCGTTAGTGAGCAGGGTTTAAGACCCACGTCGCTCGCGCAAGTAAATGCTTATTTTGACGCCTGTTTTATCGCTGATAGTAACCCATTGACGGATGCGGTGAGAAATATCGTTGAGGCCCATGCGCTTGGGCGAGACAAAAACGGTGCTGAACTAGCACTTAAACACCTCGCTTCAGCGCTGGAGGAGGTGCAGGTACTATCGCTTAGAAAATACGCCTATGAACATGGTTTTGCTTATTTCTGGCGAGCGCTCGGCCTGCCTGAATCTGAGTTTGATGATTACTGTGAGCTTATCGATCGTTTAGTTAAAAGCTACAAGTTGATTCAATTTCAAGCAATGAAACTAGCCGCGAGTGAGGAGTTAAGTCTGCTGGACAAAATTCGTTCTCTGCTCGATGAGCAAGATAAACGTGAGTTTGAAATAAAGGCGCACTTAGTTGCAGTTAAAAATCAGTGGGCTCAAACCTTTGTTGCAAAAAAAAACGAAGCGCTAGTGGGAGTTGAAGTGTGAAGTTATCTGTTTGTACGATCTCGTTTCGCCACCAGTTGATCTCGCTTGAACAAATTGCACTTTGGGCCAAGTGCCATCATTTTGACGCAATTGAACTGTGGGGTGTGCACGCTAAGAATATGAGTGACTTCCCCCAATACGATAGAGATTGGCTCGAGAGTCTCGGTTTGTCGGTATCTATGCTCAGTGATTATTTGCCGCTAGATACACAAGCGAGCAGCGCGGCGGAAAATGCAGGCTTGTTTTGTCGTTTGGCCAGGCAGTGGGGCGCAAAAAAGTTGCGGACTTTTTCAGGTTCCAAAGCCAGCGCCGATATCAGCGATGAACAACGAGCACTGTGGACTAAGCGTTTGCGTGAACACTGTGTTATTGCCGACGACTACGGTTTGCAACTGGTGGTTGAAACTCATCCCAATACCCTGGCAGATACGCTCGCTTCAACTAAACGCCTGATCGAAGAAGTGAATCACCCTGCACTGCGTATCAATTTTGATGTTATTCATGTTTGGGAGATGGGCAGTGAGCCGGTGAATGCATTTAGCCAACTCGAGCCAAAGGTTGTGCATGTACATCTAAAAAACGTCGCCAGCAGAAAACAACTGCCTGTTTTTGCTCCGGCCAATGTTTACGCACCGGCCGGAACACGCGAAGGCATGTCTACGCTGTTTGAAGGGCAGTTTGATTATCGTCGTTTCCTTTGCGATGTTTTTAGAAAGAGCACACTGGACTGGTCTGAGCTCGATGCATCTTTGGAATGGTTTGGGCCAAATAGTATTCGCACGCTCGAGCACGATGCAAACAAACTAAGGGCGCTTGCTCTTAATAGCGATTTTGCAGCGAATAAGCTTAACAACAGCCTGGCGCCGGTAATTTAAGCAATGACGAGTACAGATAGTCAGCCGGGCCTAAGTGGGCTTGCTACGCCTTATTATTTGGTTGATGAATGCCGAATGCTAAAAGCGATGCAGCGCATTCACTACGTTCAACAGCGATCTGGGGCAAAGTCAGTGCTCGCGCTGAAGTGTTTTTCAACCTGGTGCTGCTTTGATTTTATGCGTCAGTATATGGCAGGTACAACAAGTAGCAGTTTATACGAGGCGCGATTGGGCTACGAAAAGTTTGGCGGTGAAACGCATGCTTACAGTGTTGCCTACGATGACGACGAGCTAAAACAGACACTCAAGTACTGTGACAAAATCATATTTAACTCGTTAACACAGCTCGATAAGTATCAAAGCAATGTGCCTGCGAATGTTTCAACTGGCCTGCGTTTAAATCCTGGCCTGGGCTTTTCGCGCTACAGTCTCAGCGACACCGTTGCTAAATACTCTCGACTTGGTGTTGCTTTTGACCAACTTCCCGACGGGCTCGAGTCGTTAATCGACGGTGTTATGTTGCATATGAATTGCGAAAACACCAGCTATTCCAACTTTAGTGCGCAGCTTGATTGGCTTGAGCGCCATTTGGCGGGTTTATTAGCCAAGTTACGTTGGTTAAGTTTAGGCGGTGGCGTTGCGTTTACCCGAGATGACTACGCGCTTGAGGATTTTTGTCTGCGTTTAAAAGACCTGTCTGATAAATATCAGCTACAGGTCTATTTAGAGCCCGGTGAGGCATCGGTAAGCCAGTCCTCATCGTTGGTGGTGACGGTGCTTGATCTGGTTGACAATGGCCTGCCGACCTTGATTGTTGACGCAGGTGTAGAAACTCACTTATTAGATGTTTTGATTTATCGTTTTGCACCAGCGCTGGAAGGGGCGACGGCAATTGAAGAACACGAGCTTGAAGCTGCGCTGGCACAGGGAAAAACCGTCTACCGTGTATGTGGCCGAAGTTGCCTGGCTGGTGATGTATTTGGAAACTATGTGTTTGACAAGGCGATTGCGCCCGGTCACCAACTGGTTTTCACCGATGTGGCCGGTTATTCGATGGTCAAGAAGAATTTTTTTAACGGCATAAAAATGCCATCAATTTGCCATCGAGATATTCGCGGAAAAACACGGCTGATCAAAGCCTTTTCCTATGAAACGTTTCGCGATTTTTTATCTTAATTTAACTGGGCAATAATTGCTTTCTTGATGGCAGCGTGGTGCGCTGGGTGCTGTTGCGCCGGAACTACAATCATTTCGGGGCCTTCGTTGCTGCCGGCCGCGCTTGTGAGGCGGCGTAGTCTATGTTTGAGCAAGGCATTGATACAGCAGTGTTTTTGGGCCGAAAAGCACTGTACTCGCACACTCATTGTTGAGTACTATTCCGGGCGCGTTTAAGGCTGAGTTTTGAGCCGTGTTTTGATTGCCGCCGTTGGCACGATATAACTTACTAAGATTTATGAATTATTATTTACCGCCCGAGTGGCACCCGCAAGATGCTGTTGTGCTAACCTGGCCTCACAGCCAGACGGACTGGGCTTCGCAGCTCGATGACGTTGAGCGCTGCTACCGCGCTATCGCCCGCGAAGTACTTAAGCGCCAAACCCTGCTGGTGGTCTGTCACGACGAACACCTGGCTTCTTATGTGCGCCAGTACTTGCTCGATGCGGGCCTCGATTGCAGCAAGCTCATTTGCCTGGTGCAGGCCTGCAACGATACCTGGGCGCGCGATCACGGGCCGCTGACACTGGTTGCTAAACATAATGCCAACGGCGAAGCCTTGCCCTGTATTGCGCTCGATTTTATTTTTAACGGCTGGGGCGGAAAATATGAAAGCCAGCTCGATAATCAAATTAACTCAGGCTTGGTTAAGCAGCCGTGGGTGGCTGCGCAGCATCAGCCTAAGGCGATGGTTTTAGAGGGCGGCGCCATCGAGGTAGACGGCCAAGGTCATTTATTAACAACAGCTAAGTGCTTGCTAAATAAAAACCGCAACCCCGGCTTAAGCCGCGAACAGATCGAACAGCAGTTAAATGCGGCGTTTGCGACAGACACGGTTTTGTGGCTTGAGCACGGCGCGCTTGCCGGTGATGATACCGATGCGCATATCGATACGCTTGCGCGTTTTGCGCCAAATAATACCATTGTCTATGTGCGCTGTGACGATGAACAAGACAGCCACTACGACGAGCTTAAACAGATGCAGGCGGAACTTGAGGCACTGCGCAATCGTGATGGCGAGCCTTTTTCATTGGTGCCGCTGCCGTGGCCCAAGGCCTGTTTTAATGAGCACGGCGAGCGTTTACCGGCAACGTACGCAAACTTTTTAGTTATTAATGGCGCAGTGTTAATGCCGGCCTACGGCCAGCCTGAACGTGATCAACAAGCCGCGCAGCAATTACAAAAAGCGTTTCCAGAGCACGACATCATCGCGATAGACTGCCTGGCGCTTATTCGTCAATTTGGCAGTTTGCACTGTATTAGCATGCAATTACCCAAAGGGTTTCTTAAATGACCGAATGTTCACAAGCTAAGCCAGTTAAAGTTGCACTTGTACAGCAGGCTAAAAGCGCTGATGTCGATAAAAATTTTTCCGATACACTCAGTGCAATTCGCGAAGCTGCAAGCAGTGGCGCGCGCTTAGTGGTGCTGCAAGAATTGCATCGTTCACTGTATTTTTGTCAGCAAGAAGAGCTCGCTAATTTTGATTTGGCCGAGCCGATTCCCGGCCCAAGCACCGACAAACTTGCTGCACTTGCGGCCGAACTCGGTGTGGTTATTATCAGTTCATTATTTGAGCGCCGCGCTGCGGGGCTCTACCACAATACTGCGGTGGTTTTCGATAGCGATGGCCGCATCGCCGGTTGTTATCGAAAAATGCATATTCCCGACGATCCGGGTTTTTATGAAAAGTTTTATTTCACGCCGGGTGACTTGGGTTTTGCGCCGGTGCAAACCAGTGTCGGTAAGCTCGGCGTATTGGTTTGTTGGGATCAGTGGTTCCCTGAAGCCGCTCGTTTGATGGCTATGGCCGGTGCCGAGATGCTGATTTATCCGACGGCCATCGGCTGGGATCCACGCGACGATAACGACGAGAAGCAGCGCCAGCGCAGTGCCTGGTGTATCAGCCAGCGCGCACACGCGGTAGCCAATGGTTTGCCGGTACTTAGCTGCAATCGCACAGGCTTTGAGGCCGACCCTGGCCCCGGTGGCGATGAAACTAAGGCCGGCGCGGGCATTGCCTTTTGGGGCACAAGTTTTGTTGCCGGCCCTCAAGGTGAACTGCTCGCTGAAGCCGGAGTTGACGACGAGTGTATTATCTACGCCGATGTCGATGTAAAACGCAGTGAAGCGGTACGCCAAATTTGGCCTTTTTTGCGCGACAGGCGCATTGATCAGTACGGTGATTTATTAAAGCTGTATCGAGATTGATGCCTTTTTTAGGCATTTAGTAACATCGTCGAATGCTTGTCGTAAGCACTATGCCCAAGACCAAACTCTACCAAGTTCAGGTAAAAAGCAGTAAAAAAATCACTGCACATATGCAGCGCATTGTTTTTTGCGGTGACGCTTTAGCGAGTTTCCCGGCAAATAGTGACAGTGCTTATATTAAGTTGCTGTTCCCGTTGCCTGGAAAACAGCTGCCAAGCGCCGCGGCCTTAGATGCCGGAGCCAAGTGTTTAATGCGAACCTATACGGTTAGGCTTTTTGACCCTGCCAAGCTTGAATTGACGGTGGACTTTGTTTTACACGGGCACGGCGGTGGCGGTGGGCCCGCCTCGGCTTGGGCGGCCCGTGCGATGGCCGGGCAAAGCATGAGTTTTTATGGCCCCGGCCCGGTAAAACTGCTTGATCAGCGAGCGGATTGGTTTTTACTGGCGGGCGATATGACGGCGCTGCCGGCACTTAGCTGCAAGCTTGAGCAACTGCCGAACAATGCCCGTGGTTACGCGGTGATCGAAATTTTAAGCGAGCAGGATAAGCAGCAACTGGACAAACCTGTCGGTGTGCAATTGCAGTGGGTCATTCGTCAAGCGGGGCAAGACGCTGCCGGGCAAGACAATATTTTTGTTGAAGCCGTAAAAGCGCTGCCGCGCTTGCCTGGTGAAGTATCGATCTGGGCAGCGTGTGAATTCTCGGCGATGCGCTTGTTGCGGCGTTATTTTAACGGCGAAACATTTACGGCCAATCGCAAACTTGGCAACAGCGCGTTTTATATCAGCAGCTATTGGAAACAACATAGCAGTGAAGACGAACACAAAGTTGCCAAGCGTCGCGATGCGCAGGCTCAATTAGATTCGAACTGATGCTAGACTCTAGCTCTTTCTTAGCTTGCCGCGACAAGGGGCTCGGCTTGCAGCTGCGTTTGTTGTTCGATACGTGTTTTTAGTGCCTGTAGAGTGCTTGGCAAGGCGCTTTCGAGTTTTTTTCTTACCATTAATTTGTGCATCATTTTGCCAAACACACCAAAGCGTAATTCGTAGTTTAGGCAAATCGTTAACTGGGTTGAGCCAGCGCCGGCATCAGTTAAGCGCCACTGACTGTTACTGCGGTGCAGCGGCCCGACCGGTGTAACGCTATAGCTTAAACTCTGGCCCGGGTTCCATTCAGTAATATACTCATCTATGCCACCAAAACCATCGATTTTACAGTGGCGGCCGTGGCCGATACCAAGTTTTTCTTCACCGATGGCGTAACTTTCGCTTACACCGGGTGCCCAGCGATAGACGTCGTCAAATTCTTCCAGGGCTTGCCAAACGGTTGCTCGATCGGCATTAATTTTTGTCATCGCTGACACTTCAAAACGTTGTGCGCTCATATTGCTCTCCATAGATTTAGCTAAAAACTTCGGTCTTGCTGCGTTCCAGGCCCTAGCTTAGTCCTCGAACAAAATGGCGATAAGTCTGCAAGTGCGCCAACGCTTGGTGCATAATTGCACCGCAATAAACACTCGGGTTGTTTTATGCTAATGCTTTTGGGGCCGCTATGAATTGGGATGACTTAAAGTTTTTTTGGCTGTTGCGCGCTGTGCTTCGGTGCGGGCGGCGGCGCTTGAGTTAAAGGTCAATCATGCAACGGTGTCGCGGCGCATCCGCGCTTTTGAGCAAAGCCTCGGTGAACGCTTATTTGACCGCGGCGCCAAAGGTTATGAATTAACCCCCGCTGCGCGCGATATCTACGAGCAGGCCCAGCACCTTGAGGCGAGTTTAAACCTGGTTTCCCGGCGCATGGCTGCCAAAGATCAAAAATTAGCCGGTGATTTGCGTTTGACTCTGCACGATGGCCTCGCCCAGCCTTTTTTGATGCAGGCTCTAAAGTCGTTTAGCGATCAGCACAGTGAGCTTGAATTTGAACTGATCGATACCGAACAAGCACTTGATCTTAGTCGGCGTGAAGCCGATGTTGCACTTCGCTTTTGTAGCCAGCCACCCGAGCACTTGATTGGCCGCAAGCTGGTCAATGTGCACCGCGCCTGTTATTACCCCAAGCACTTGTTACAGGCCTTAATAAGTGACGCGACAACAGACATGCTGCCAGATTATCTAGCCGATAAATTAAATTGGCTCGGCTGGAGCGAGGGGATGCGCAGGCCAGTGGGCAAGATAGCAAAAGCGTATCCGCGCTTTATCTCGCGCCATAAAATCATGAATATTCGCTTGCAGCACGAAGCCTGCAGGGCAGGTATGGGTGTTGCCATTTTGCCCTGTTTTATCGGCGATGCAGACCCGCAGCTTGCGCGCTTGCCGCCGGGGTGTTCGGAGCCAAGACTTGAGCTGTGGTTGCTTTACCACCCAGACTTGCGCAGCAGTAAAAAAATACAGGCGCTGGTACATTTCCTGTACGAGCTGATGGCGCAGCACAGAGACTTGTTTGAGGGGCGGCTCCCTTGCTCCAATGACGGTACTTAAGCGTGCGATGCGCAGCTGCAAGCGCTGCCGTCATTGGCACTGTGGCAGCCACTTTGCCCGGGAATAAACTTGCCGCGCTCAATTAAAAAACGAACGGCTTGCTCACAATCCATATCACTGACAGAGCAGGAATTAAAGCGGGCGTCGACACCAAATTGTTTTTCAATGGCCAGTATTAAGCCGGCCGCTGAATAGCCATGCTGATCTTGTTTAAGCAAAGCGAGTATGTCGTGAACGTGTTGCATTTGCTGCAGTTGCATAAGTTAAGCCCCATCGTTTAATACTAAATCGCGGATTTCAGCACGCTTGAGCATTGATGATTTTGCTGGGGATCAAGTTCGCTGTTGATTGCGCTATATCCAGTCTCTATTTTAAGCTGGGTGTCGATCTTTCAGAGTAGCTTGGAATACTCAAGCATTTGCCACTGGGCTCGGGGTTCTTTTTGAATTAAGCCTGTATGTGAAAAACGAATTAGGAATTCGCGTACGGTAATGGTGATGCAGCCCGACTTTTTGGCTAAACCCAATTCAGAGAACTTCTCGCCAGATAACAATTGGCCTGTGTATATCAGTTCCAGAAAAAAGCTTTCAAATATCTTTAAGGCCTTGGCACTGCAATTAGCTCAGGTGGCACGCGTATCTTTTAAAATGTCTGGCCAACCATCAGCCACATACCGGCTTGCTCATCGGAGATAGCAAAATCCATGCGCCCGACCATGGTTGCAAAATAGGCGCGAAGCCCAAAACCGTAGTCTGTGTGCATATCGCGCAATAATTCAGTATTAAATTCGCTGTGTACACGCCCGGCTTCGGCAAAAGCGACAAGCTGTAGCCAGTCGAGTGCGACGTAGCGCAGCAGGCGCCAGTCGTCGGCCGGGTTCCAATTTAAGGTATGGCGGTACTCGGCGCCAAAATACGCCGCGGCTTTGTCGCTGAAACGATTAGTGTCGAAGCCGCGCATACGCTCAAAGCCACCAAGGGTGGCGCCTTCGCCGTAAATGGGTGTATTGCTTAGATAGACTTGCCCGTCTTCTACATACTGGCGCCAGGACGGCGAGTAGCCCGCCCAGGCGTTGACAGCCAAAACACGTTGTTTGGCGCCGAGCCCACGCCCCAAATAAAAATACTGGCTGTGCTCTGCTTCAACAAAGTTCCAGTTTGCTTCTTTGAGTGAATTGCTGTCGGCGGTATAACCGAGAAATTGTTTGCTGCCGGTAGAAGGGTTTGGTGAAAAGTTGCTGTTGTCGTAGTGCAGGCCAAGCTGCCACGAGGTGGAGCTGGCATCGAGCCTTGCCAGTTCGCCTTGATAGAGCTGCTCGCGCCACAGCCCGCGCAAAATCATCACACTGACACCGGACTTTAACGGGTTCCAGCCACTTTTTCGCGGGCTTTCAGAGACCAGCATGCCACCGCGTGTCTGCATCTTGAGCCAACCTTTGTCTTTTGCTGCGCCGCTGGGCAACACGTATTCCAGGCGCAAATCAAACCAGTTATTTTCGCCGTGGCTTTCAATATGGGCCGATGCGTCGGAATCGTTGGAGCCGGGGCGGGGCTCGTCAGCGGGCCACAACATATCTTGTGGAATGGCGTAGGCTTTTAAGCGCGGGTAGTCTGCGTACATGCCCAGTGCGCTTAGATAAAGCCGGTCGGTGTGGGGTAGGCGGTAGTCGTAGACGATGGCGGCAAAGGCTTTGGAGCCGCCGCCAAATGCCGTTGCGCCGGCGGTCATTTGCGGTTGGTAAAAGCCTCTGTGCACATAACCGATACCGCCGTTGCCGCCCATGCTTTCGGTTTCAAACGCGTAAGGTATCCAAATTTGTTGGCCGAGACCGTCACTTTGTTCCAGGCGCTCAACGGCGTATTTACTGGTGGCGGGGCCAGCGAGCAGGGTTGAGCTGCACAGCAGTGAAATTAAAAAAGTTACGCATCGATAATAACAAGCGACACGAGCGATAACGGCTGCCACAGCTTTAACAGCAGTAACTACAACAGCTTTAGCTTTAAAAATAGCAACTACAACAACTGGTACAACAAGAAGCTCAGGCATGGGCATTGTGACGTTATGCTGAATAACGATGTAGTTTGGCAACTCTATCACGCTTTGCTTTTTATAAAGCAGTAATTAAGTCAGTAAGATACGCGCGGCGCCACCGCCATTTTTTGTGGCCCCGCGCGTTATAAAAGTTAGCGTCTAGTTTATGGCGCCTGATTTGTTTCAGTGCGAGATATGTTGAACTGTGCGCCGTAAAAATTCTGCCCTGGTGCTAAATCGCATTTTAAAACCGGTGAGCTATCTATGGGTACAGATAAAACTGAATTCATAAACACGTCGCCGGGCAAACCGCCACCTTGCTGCTCAAACGCGACACCGTCGCTAAAACTGCCAGTTTGTGCGCCGGGGTAACCAACAACACAGCGGGCTTGTTGCGGGTCACTTAAGGTGACGACCCCCTGACTTAACAGCATGCGGTGGGGGTAGCTGTCTTGAGCTGGAACGGAAATTGGGCACAGCACCGATGGCCAGCTCAGGTTCGAGCCGTTTTGTTCAATATTTTTCCAGCCGTAGATGTGCAGCTGAGCTCGGCCAACTGAGCTTAGCTGGTGGGGAACATAACACTCATTTGCCGAAACGCTGACGGTGGCCTCGCGGGCATCGCTGCCGTCACGAGCTTCATTAAATGGGCCGGTGCACTGGCCGGATCCGTAACAAAGTGCAACGCTGTATTGAATAATGGCGCTGCTGGCAAACCAGTTATTTTCATCTTGCGCTGGCGCCACACAGAAATAACTTAACGCTTCTAATTCCTTGTGCTGGTTGTTTTGTAAATCGCCACCCCATTCTTTGTTCTGGCTGCCATTTAAGCCGTTGAGCCGCAAGATCAGTGTTTGCGGCCCCGTGCCCTGGCTGCTGACTTGTGCACTGAAACTTTCTGAGCCGTCTTTAAATTTGGCGATGGCCTGGCAGTGAAAATCTTGTAGGGCGTGATTATCGATAACATTGATAGCAGCGTAGCGCGAGCGTGCGCTTAGATGTGTGCGGCTGTGATAGTCCTCACTTGGGGTTTGCCTGCCCGCTAAGGCGATGGGGCAGACAAAGCGCGTTGGGTAGCTGGTGGTGATTTTTGTGGCGCCGTCGAACTTTTCATAGCCTGTTTCTGCGGCAATTAATGTATTGCAGTTCATGCCTGCTTCGCTTAAAAACCAGGCGCCATGCACAGCAAAACTCGGCGCTGCAGACACCGAGCCCAATAAAAAACAAATAAGGCCGAGCAGTTTATGCACAGAGCATTGTTTATGTCGTTTCATTAGTGATGCTCCTCGTCGCCAATAATCATTTGTAAAGACATAACTTCAACATCGCTGTGAAATTCACACTCGACACCGTAGTTAAAGATGCGTGTTTTATTCGTAGCAAAGGTAAACGGCTCGCTCCAGGTCGTAGTGTGCAGCTGGCGATTACTGACTACACGCCGGCCGCCCTGGGCTAAACCGACGTAGGGCAGGGCATAGCTAAAAAACGCCTCGCAAATACCGATGATGCCACTGCCGCTTTCCAGGCCTTGGGTGACGATGCTAATTTCCTTGATGTTATTCAGGTTGTATGCGTTATGGCTGCGCTGATAGCCGTTTGCCGCTCGCATAGGTAAAGGGCATTGCACTCGAACAACCTGGTTGTCAGCGACAAAAAATTTAGCGGGGTTGCCGCTAATGACTTTGGAGACATTCAGGCTATTTTCGCCAGCACCGCGGCACAAGTTGTCGGGCACGTTAATAATATTGTCGCCGTTAAAGGTGTGTTCACCATCGGCTTGGCTTTGTGCTGTAAAAATACTTGAAAAAATAAATGCAAAGATCGATAGCCGCGTTTTTACACGTGCTCGCTCATGCTTGAACGGGTTCATAAATAATCCTTGGAACCGTTGATTAAAATAAAGCGGCTAGCTGCACATATCATTCCCCGCAAATCCTCGCGAGCAATCCCCCTCGGCAAGCCAGGCCCTGTACGCCAATGCGCCGGGCGAGTATAGCAATGTATACGTAGGTTTTATGGCTTACTTGGTTTTTGTTTTGCCCGCTTTATCCGCAATGTTGTTCACTTAATGATGTAACGAGATGGTAGGAGCGAAGTTGAAGTGGGTTTGATTGAGTCTCTGCCGCAAGGTTGCTACATGGATGTAGCTCATTAGGGCAATGCAGGAGCAATTGCCGGATGCGGCGGCGACAAACTTTCAGGAAAAGTTTGAACCGCCGCAGGCGCCTGAAAGGTCGAGGGCAGGAGCCCCGAGGGTTTACACCCCAAGAAAGCCCGCGTCAGCTTCGTTCCGGGACGCTTGCACTTAAGTGAACAGCATTGCTGCTTTATCCGGGCTTTGCCCACGGCTTGTTTGTACTTTTATTCAGGGGCGCCTGCGCTGGGCTGATTTGTGTGAGCAGCGCTGAGCTGTATTAGCCTTTTGCTGAGTTATTTCTGGGCTGTTTGGGGTACAGAAAAGTAAACGTTTTCATTTTCGCCTGCTTAATACTGGCGTTATACAGCTTAGCCCTGCGTGTTTTGTGAGCTTTATCTTGGGCAAATCACTGATGTTTTTTATTGTGTAGCTGTTGTTATTTCTGGCGTTTAAATTGCCGTTTGTCCGCTTTTTATTCGCCGCTGTTTATTCTGCGATCCAGGTCGCACAAGGTATGCATTGCATCATTAAGATGTCAGGCGAGGGGATACATGCATGTTAACGCGCGTACTAAGTCTTGTTTTTGTAACAGATATTTTTGCTTGAGCCTGCGCCCGGCACTTATCTGCTGCACAGCGGGCAGGCTGCTTCTGTATTTTTCTCATTTTATTTTTGCGCGCTGCATTTACGTCAATTAATAACGACAGGGTTTACTGTGTTTCGCCACTACCTAGTTATCTTTTTTTGCTGCCTGGTATTAAGTGCATGCGGCGGTGTTGCCGAAAATGGCAGCGCTTTAATTCCGCCGACACAAACGTCGGCGACACCCGTGCCAGCACTCACACCAGCATTATCACCAACACCGATACCGGGCTTTACACCGCAGCCAGTTGTCAGCCCTGAGCCCGACAACAGCCCTAAGCCAGGGGACAGTCCTGAGCCGATTGTCAGCCCTGAGCCTCAGCCGTCGAGCGCTGCAAGCAGTGCGCCGCAGCCTGTGCCCAGTGGCCAGGCCAGTGCGCGTCCAAGCCCAGTATCAAGCCCGCTATCAAGCCCAGTGCCGAGCTTATTGCCAAGCGCCGAACCGAGCCCACAGCCAAGTACTGTGCCCAGCCCTGAGTTTTCGCCAAAGCCTGTGCCGTCGCCAGTAGTCAGCGTGGAACCCAGCCCGCTCGCCAGCCCTGCAATAAGCCCAATGCCGTCGCCGGGCCCGGATTTTAGTCAGGCCAAAGCGCTGTACGCCGAGCAGTGTCAAGCGTGCCACGGCGATGAACAAGGCAATAATGTTGTTTCCGGTGATGCGCTGACAGCCGAGCGCTGCGATACCTGTACCAGCCTTGATCGGCTGCGCATAAAAATTCGCGATACCATGCCCTACACCGATGCCATGCTCTGTGACGACGATTGCGCTGCGAAGTTGGCGAGTTACATTCTGCTGAACTTCGATGGTTTTAATGGCGAAACGCCCAGTGAAAAACACAGTGTTGTATTAGAGGCAGAAAACGCCACGCTCGAAGGTGATCTCAACCCAAGCAGCAATGGCCATATTCGAGTCAGGACCACCGATGGCATCAGTTATGTCACACACATAGGCAAAGGCAACCAAATTGCCTTTTATCAAACGCATTTTGAAACGCCGGGTGTCTATGAAGTCAGTGTGCGTTATTCGAGCGCGGTCAATCGCGGTTTGCATATTCGTGTTGGCGATGAAACGCTGACGTTTAGCGGGCTCAATACCGGTGATTTCGACACAAGTTTTGCCGAGGTCAGCAAGGTTATTCTGGTGAGCTCCGAAGTGGCCGATGTCGTTGCGGGTTTAGAGGCCGCTAACGCAGTAAATATCGACAAAATTACCTTTACTCTAGTTGAAGAAATTCAAACCGAGCCGCTGTCGTGTGCAAGTGATTTAGTTTTAGGTAAGACACCACTGCAGCGCCTGACTGCTGCTGAGTACAGTCAATCGGTAAAAGACTTAGTTGGCCTGGATTTGTCTGCGAATTTATCTTCGCTGCCCGGCGATGAAAAAATATCCAAGTTTTTTGATGGCAACAGCAGCTTGCCTATGAGCGAGGCTGACTTTGAAAAATATTTATTGATGGCCGAATACATTGCCACTGAGCTGAACGACAACGGCCCGATGCCCGAAGCGTGTCAGCGGCTGTCAATCAACTCAGCCGGGCCGATCTACGAGCCATTTGGCGGGGTGCACTACATCGCCGACAACTACGTTGACGGTGGGCGCGAAATAAATACCGATCAATCTATTCCCGGTACCGGTGCCCAGATTATTTATGGAACGGCGCGTGTCGGTGAATTTAATTACGCCGTGCCAGTGGCTTCCGGTGATTACAACATCATGCTGCATTTCACCGAGCTTGAGTACGACAATGTCGGTGATCGCATCTTTAATGTCTATGCCGAGGGGCAATTGGTCTTCGATTCGCACGACATACTAAGCAAGGTTAATAAATTTAATATCAACAATGAAAGTTTTGAAATCCGGGTCGACGATGGTGAGCTGAACCTGGCGTTTGTGCCGGCAAATAAAGCCTTTATGCCCGGCGCAGACCAGTGCAATTTTACCTCTGAATGCAGTTCTCGCTGGCCGGCGGCCAGCGACTGCGCCAACAGTTCAGCGGCCGACAGTGTTTGCATGTGTGGCGCCTCGCGCTGCGATGCCGCGCAGCAAAATGATGGCAGTTTTGAAGCCATTGTTTCGGGCATGCGCATCACGCCCGCCATCGGCAATGAAGATCGCTGTATGGATGCCTATGTCAGTGAGCTCGCCCCTAAAATTTTCCGCCGCAATTTAAGTGGCGATGAAAAAACTCGCCTGCTTGATATGTATAAACAAGTGCGAAGCAGCTCGGGCAGCAGCGAGCAGGCCTACACCGCATTAATGACCAGTTTATTTGCATCGCCGAATTTTATTTACCGCTACGAGGGCAGCGCCAATGAAGCTGGATATTTGGCGGGCGACTACGTCGATTTAAGTGATTACGAATTGGCCACCCGGCTGGCCTACTTTTTATGGGGCACAACACCCGACCAACAACTTATGCAGCGCGCGCAACAAAACGAGCTCAGCGATGCCGATATCTACGGTGCTGAGGTTGAGCGCATGTTGGCTGACGAGCGAGCGCAGCGGCGCATTACCGGGTTTTATGTGCAGTGGTTAGGGGTTGATGACGTTGCCGGCGTCGAGAAAATTGCTGAGCTGTATCCCGACTTTTCCAAAGAGGTCGCAGTGGCCATGCTTGAGGATTTCTCGGCTTATATCGACGATATTTACCGCGGCGATACGCCAAGTTTCTTTGACTTATACGAGCCGGGGCAAACGCGCACTGAAAATACCGCGCTGCAGAACATATACGGCGTCTTCAGCGATGCCGACAACCCCGCAGCGCTGCCTGCAGGCTTGCGCCACGGTGTGTTGACACACCCGGCGGTGATGAGCACCTATGCGCACAGTGGCCAGACTTCGCCGGTTGCGCGCGGTGTATTTATTCGCAATCGCTTTTTCTGTCAGGACTTGCCGCCACCGCCGCCAGATGTTGACGACGCCGAGCCCGACATCGATGAAAACGCCACAACCCGCGAACGTTTTGCCGCGCATTCAAGTAACCCCGCCTGCGCCGGCTGTCACGCGCTGATCGATCCTATCGGTTTTGCGTTTGAAAACTACGACGCGGTTGGCGCCTATCGCGACAGTGAGTTTGGCCTGGCAATTGACGTTGAAGGCAAGCTGATTGGCACCGATGTTAACGGCAGTTTCCACGGTGTTGGCGGGCTTGCCGATAAGCTTGCCAGCAGCCAGCAAGTGCAGGCCTGTTTTGTTGAAAACTGGCTGACTTACGCCTTGGCCCGGGGCATGGAGCCGCAGGACGACTGTGAGATTGATGCCCTGGTTGAAAACTTTAATTTAAGTGGCGGCGATTTAAATGCACTGATGCGCGACATCGTCAAATCGCGAGCGTTTAAGACCACCCGGACGAGCAGTGACAATAAATAATGAAATTTTCGATGATTAATCACTATTTAAAGCCAAAATTACTGGCTCGCGTTCAAGGTGTTAATACGGCGCGCCGTGCATTTTTGAAACGCTCTGGCTTGAGTTCGGCATTGGCGCCGTTTTTACCGCTGCTTGAGATAGAGCGCGCCTACGCCAATGATGAAGCGCCTAAGCGTTTGGTTCTGTGCAATTACAATCACGGCATGCTCTACGATCACTGGCGCCCCAGTGGCAGCACTCGCAACTTTGAATTAAATAACCATATGCACCAAGCATTTGTGCCGTTTAAAGACAAAATGCTTATTTTTGATCAGTTAAAGCATCTGCGCACCGATGGCAACAACCACTTCGGCGGCATGTGCTCGATGTGGACAGGGGCCAAAGCCAAAACCTTCGCAGGTGGCGACGAGCACGGCCTTGCCGACGGCCCGTCGATCGATCAGTTTTTGGTGCAGCGCTTAAAGCCGCAAACGCTGTTTAGCAGTTTGCAGTTTGGTGTCGCCAGCCGCGGTGGCACTGGTGGTAACGGCGTGAATATTTACGGCTCGGCGCTGTCGCCGATTGTCGCAGAGCGCGACCCGATAAAAATGTTTGATCGCATATTTATGGGGGTGTCGGGCGATAGCCCCGAAGTTATTGCCCTGCGCGAGCGCCGCAAAAGTGTATTGGACTTGGTTTATCAAGATTTACAAACACTCAATAATAAAGTCGGAGCCGCCGATAAAACTAAGATTGAAGCCCACCTCGATGCCGTTCGTGCAACCGAGATGCGCAATGAGGCGAGTTTTTCCGGCAGCTGTGTGCTGCCTGAAAAACCGAACAACATCGATTACGATGCCAACGACATGATGCCATTTGTCGCCGAGCAGATGATCGACTTGCTCGCCGCGTGTTTGCGCTGTGATTTAACACGTTTTTGCAGCCTGCAGTTTTCGGTGGCGATTAACAATGTGCGCTTTAACTGGTTAAACGGTGCCGATGGCAAGCCGATTACTCAGGGCCATCACGATCTGTCTCACGCACACAAAGGCAGCGATGAGTTTTTTGCTTACGAAGCCGGTACCCGCTGGTATATGCAGCAGTTTGCATCGTTACTTGCCAAGCTTGATGAGAGCGCTGAGGGCGGTGGCAGTGTGCTGGATAATTCTTTAGTGGTGATCGGCAGTGAGATTTCACTTGGCAATAATCACGGCCGTGAGCCGATGCCTTATCTGAGCTTCGGCAGCCTCGGTGGGCGGGTGAACAGCGGCCAGTTTTTAAATGCTGGCGGTGAAAGTCACGGCCGTCTGTTAACGGGTATTTGCCACGCCTTTGACCAACAAGATGTACAGCGCTTTGGCTCGCTCGATACTGGCAGTGGTGCGCTGCCTGGGTTTTTGCTTTAAGGGCGCAGCTTAAGCGGTTTTTACTAAAACAATAAGTTTTGTGTGGATATAAAATCCGCACTTATCTACCGCCGCCGCTGTTTGCGTTCAGCTGCGGCTTTTTTGCGTTAAGTGACTTTTGCTTTTTCTTTGCCGGCGCTGTCGCCTCGCTTTGGCTGTGTTAGTATTTGTGGTCTAATCCGTGGGCGCTAAGGTCTGGTGATAATAAGGTCTAGCGATGAATCTGCTTGCGACATCAAATTTAAAAAACGCTTTTCCCGCCTTCGAGACGCGGCCTGAACTCGTCTACCTCGACAGCGCGTCAACGGCCCTTGTGCCCAGGCCTGTTATCGAGCGAATCAGTTATTATCTTGCCTGTGAACACGCAAATAGCCAGCGCGGCCTGTATCAATTGAGCGTTGAAGCGACAGCGCTGCTAGAACAGGCCCGCGAGGCGGTTGCAAAGTTTATTCATGCCGACAGTGCCAATACCATTGCCTTTTGTTCCGGCGCAACCGAGGCGCTAAATCTTGTTGCCTACAGTTGGCTGCGGCCGCAATTACAACGCGGTGACAATATTGTGCTCAGTGTTGCCGAGCACCACGCAAATTTTTTGGTTTGGCAAAGTCTGTGCCGCGAGGTTGGCGCTGAGCTGCGTGTAGTCGGGCTCGATAAGCGCGGTTATATTGATGTGCAAGAATTAGAGCAGTTGTGTGACAATCAAACGCGGCTCGTTGCGCTCACCCAGGTCAGCAATGTGCTTGGCCTTGTCAATGATATTCCCGCCTGCGCTAAAGTCGCCAGAGCTTGCGGCGCCGCACTGTTGGTTGACGGTGCCCAGGCTGTCGCGCATATGGCCGTTGACGTGAATAAACTCGGCTGCGATTTTTACGTATTTTCCGGGCACAAACTTTATGCGGGCCCGGGTTGTGGTGTGCTCTATGTTCGCGAAGACAAGCTTGCAAAGTGCCAGCCGGTAAAGCTCGGTGGCGGCATTGTTGTGAAGGTCAGTGCCGAGGGCGCGGATTATATTAAGAGCATACAAAAATTTGAGGCCGGCACCGTCAACCTTGCCGCCATTGTTGCGCTTCAAGCCGCGATAAATTTTGTGCAGCATATTGGCTGGTCGCAAGTTAAAACCCAGCAGCAACAACTGAACAAGGTTTTTTGGAATGAGCTGGCGCACCGGCCGTGGATAAAAACATTAATAGAGCGCGAACTTTTAGCTAAGTCCGAACCTTTGCTTGTCAGTTTTATGCTCGATGGTGTTCACAGCCACGATATTGCCGCTTTGCTCGATCAGCATCACATAGCCTTGAGGGCGGGGCGCCATTGTGCCGAGCCGCTACATCGTTATTATGCGCACAAAACGGCAGATAATTCCGTAGCGAAACACACCGTCAGCACCAGTGCGCGCGCAAGTTTTGCTATGTACAACCAGCAAGAAGATATTCACGCCCTGTTTAACGCACTTGATTTGGCTTATGAATTATTTGCTGTTAATAAAAACAAATAGTGCTGCAGCGCTGGCATATAAGAGCGTGGAGTGAAACATTTATGAGTGACAGCTTGTATCAACAGCAGCTGCTAGCCTTACATCAGCAGCCGACAGGCTTTGCTGTTGAGTTGCCTAATGCGCTTGAACACAGCGCTGTTAATGCGGTGTGCGGCGATGAAATACGCCTGCAGCTGTGTTGTGAACAACAAACAATTAAGGCCTTAAGTTTTCACGGTGACAGCTGCGCGGTCTGTCGCGCCTCGGCCAGTTTGCTGTGTGAACAACTACCGGGGCTGTCGCTTGAACAAGCACAGCAGCTTGCCGCCGAACTAGAAGCTGCGCTCGCTGACGATAGACAAAATGTACCTGAGCCGCTTGCGCCACTGGCTCATCTTAAACGCCATCCGATTCGTATTCAGTGTGCTCTGCTGCCGTGGCAGGCCTTTGTAAATCTGAAGGGGGGCATTGATGCAAACTAATTGGCCCGAACTCGCTCGGCATTTTGATCAAAAGCGCGACTATGTGCTCGCCTGCATTACCCGAACTGAAGGCGCCACCTATCAAAAAGCCGGCTGCCTGATGCTGATTGAAGCCAGTGGTCGCTGTCACGGTTTATTAAGTGGTGGCTGCCTTGAGGCGGATATTGCTCTACATGCAAAAAAAGTGCGCCAAAGTGACGAGCTTCTGCACTTAAGTTACGACTTGCGCGGCGATGAAGCCCTGCTGTGGGGGCTTGGCGCCGGTTGTGAAGGGCAGGTAGATATTGCCCTTGTGGCGCTGAGCCCAAAAAACAATCACCTACATTTTGCCGATTTATTAAATGCAGTACTACAGGGTAAGGGCGCTTGTTACGCTTTAAACCTTGAGCGTGCACAAGCTGCGATCGCTGCCACTAATTTAACTTGTAAGGGTATTGATCGGGGCAGTGATCAAAGCAGTGATCAAAGCCCGAGTGCTCAAGATGCCGCTAATCAAAACCTTTTTGAGCAAACATTAAGTGCCTTTGAAAAAACGCTTACGTGGAATAAATATATTGCCATTGCCGCCGCGCCGAGCAAGCGCATATTACTAGCCGGCGCCGGGCCAGATGTGCATGTGTTAATACGCATGTTTTTGGCGATGCACTGGCAGGTGACGGTGGTTGATCACCGCCCGGCAGCGATTGATGCTTTAAAACAGCTAGGTGAGTTGGACTCAGCGCTAGCGCTAGAAAACAAGGTTCTGGAAAAAGAAGCATCTGAAGGCCTTAAGCAGCAAATAGATGCAAAACTCGATAAAACAGTCGATCCGGCACTTATCGCCGCAGCCGATGCGCTTGTGATTATGACCCACAATCTCCAGCGCGATCAGCAGTGGTTGGCAGCGAGCTTAGACAGCGAGCTTGCTTATATTGGTTTGCTCGGGCCTAAAGCGCGCAAACAAAAACTATTAAAGGCCATTGCAGCCGATGGCGATCGCGATTTTGCCTCGCTCATGGAGACAAGCGAGCAACGTGTTCGCGGCCCGATAGGTTTAGACCTTGGCGGGCGGGGGCCAGAGGCGATCGCGCTGTCTATTGTCGCCGAGTTACAGCGCTTTTTTTCGGCATCGAACTCTGAGTTAAAACCGTGCCTGAAAATTTAACAACGTTTAACGCTGATAGCAGCCAAATAAAGACGAGCAAGCGCGTAGATAGCTTGCAGGTGGTGTTACTCGCCGCCGGTGCGTCGCGGCGTTTGGGCCAGGAAAAAGCACTGGTTGCCGTTGGCGAGCACAGCTTGCTGCGGCACAAGTGTTTGCAGCTGTTGGCCTTAAAAAATGCGCTGGCAGGAAAATGTAAGCTAGAGCTGAGCGTTGTGCTCGGCGCTTCGGCCGATAAATTGCGCGCGGAGCTAGATGGGCTCGAGCTGCGATGTGTACTCAATGAAAACTGGCAGCAGGGCATGTCCACCAGTGTGCTCAAGGCGCTGGCCTGTGCCAAAGCACAGCGCTCAGCGCTGATGCTGTGTTTGTTGGACCAGTGGCGCTTAAAGAGCAAAGACTACTTGGCGCTGTATCAGCGCTGGTGCGTATCATCGAAAGCGATCGCCTGTGCTTATGCGCCAGAGCAGGATTTATTACTGGCGCCGATGCTGTGCGCCGAACACAAATTGGCGCTGTTTTCAGGTCTTCACGGCGATAAAGGGGCGGCGGCTATACTGCGAAACAATCGCTCGCAGGTCTTGGCGCACAGCATGCCCGAGGCGCTGATTGATTTGGATAGCGAAGATGATTTGCGCCAAATGCGCAAACAGCTTAAGCAGATGTAGCGCTAAGCTAAATATTAAAACCCGCGCGTATTTCGCATCAGTTCTTAAGTGAGGCGTGCGGGCAATAAACAACAACGTTAATAATAGCTATAGAGGCATAACCTAATAGGAGACATGGCACATGCTTAGTATCGTTATCAATGGTCAGAAGCACGAGCTCGACGAAGACCCGAACATGCCTTTGCTTTGGGTCTTGCGAGATATTTTGAATTTAAAAGGTACCAAGTTTGGCTGTGGCAAAGGTTTGTGCGGCGCTTGCACGGTACATCTAAATGGCGCGGCCGTGCGCTCGTGTTCTATGCCGCTGGCCGCCGTTGCCGGGCAGGATATTCGCACGATAGAAAGTTTAAGTGACGATGGCAGCCACCCCGTACAGCAAGCGTGGCAGGAATTAAATGTCGCCCAGTGCGGTTATTGCCAGTGCGGGCAGATGATGAATGCCGCAGCGCTGCTTAAGCAAAACAGCAAACCCAGCGACGCCGATATTGACGCGGCGATGGAGGGCAATATTTGCCGCTGCGGCACTTACCCCCGAATTAAAGCGGCAATTAAGTTTGCCGCAGATTTAGCGACTGAAGTGAAATCTTAACGAGTAAATAAGGACACAGAGATGAACAAGAAATTAGAGAATATCAGTCGACGTTCGTTAATTCTGGGCTCTGCCAAAGGCTCGTTAATATTAAGTGCATCGCTGCCGGTCGCCTCGCTGGTGCCGCAGGCACTGGCCGGTGTTGACGGCAAAAAACCTAAATTTGCGCCGAGTGTGTATCTAGAAATTAGCCCGGATGATCGCGTGGTGGTTATTTGTCATCGCAGTGAGATGGGCCAGGGTGTAAGAACCAGTATCCCGATGGTGGTAGCCGATGAACTCGGCGCTAACTGGCAGCAAATAGAATTGGTGCAAGCCCTGGGGGACCCAAAATACGGCAGCCAAAATACCGATGGTTCATCGACAATGCGCCTGTTTTATGAAAGCCTGCGCGAAGCCGGTGCCTTGGCCAGACATATGTTGACGCAAGCTGCAGCGCAGCTTTGGAAAATAAGCGCCGATGATATTAGCGTTGCAGACGGAAAACTTCGTTACAAAAACAAACAAGCCAGTTTTGGTGAGCTGGCTGAGCTGGCGTCAACCCAGCAAGTTCCCGATAGCAGTACGCTCAAATACAAAAGTAAAAAAGAGTTTAAATTTATTGGCAGTGACAAGGTTGCCAATATCGACGGTGTGGACATCGTTACCGGGCGCGCTGAATTTGGCATCGATGTGCAAAAAGAGGGCATGTTAATTGCCGTGATTGCCCGCCCACCGGTGCTCGGCTCAGAGCCGATTGAAGTTGACGCTGAAGCCGCACTAAAAGTGCCAGGCGTTAAAAAGGTAATAAAAATGCAGGCTGTTACCGAACCGGTTGCGTATAAACCGCTCGGCGGCGTCGCGGTGCTTGCGACAAATACTTGGGCGGCAATGCAGGGGCGGGACAAACTAACGATTCGCTGGTCGGACAGCGCTCACGCCAAGTTTGACAGCCACAAGTTTGAAAAGCAGCTCGAAAAAGATCTCGATGTGGTCAGCTTTACCCACCGCCAAAAGGGCGATGCCAAAACTGCGCTAAAGCAGGCCGACAAACGTGTGGTTAGGGAATACTATGTGCCGAGCCTGGCCCACGCTCCGATGGAAACTCCAGCGGCGGCTGCCCACTGGCAACAAGATAAAGTTGAATTGTGGTCGGCAACCCAAAACCCGCAGTCGGCGGTCGACAGTGTTGCCAGCCAACTCGGTGTTGATAAAGCTAAAGTTAAAGCCCATGTCACTTTGCTCGGCGGCGGTTTTGGCCGCAAAAGTAAGCAGGACTTTGTGGTAGAGGCTGCGTATTTAAGTAAACAAGTTGGCAAACCGGTCAAGGTTATCTGGACACGCGAAGACGATATCAAACACGGTTATTATCAAGCCTGTAATCTACAGCGTATTAGCGCGGGCTTTAATGATAAGAGCATGACGGCCTGGCAGCACCAACTCAGTGGCCCCGGCATTCGCTCAATTTTTGAAGCCGGTGCCAGCGGCATTAAGTTTGAAGCAAATCTGGGTATGAAAGATATGCCTTTTGATGTTGCCAATGTTGAATGCACCAGCGGCCCCGGCGATGCGCATGTGCGCTACGGCTGGATGCGCTCGGTCGGCAATATCGGCACCGGTTTTGCGATCGGCTCATTTGTTGATGAGGCCGCACACGAATTAAAGATCGATAGCAAACAAGCCTGGTTGGATTTTATTGGTGCAGACAGGAATATTGACTTTGCCAAAGAGGGCACAGACTTTTTTAACTACGGCGAAAGCCTGGAAAAGTACCCCTACAATACCAAGCGTTTAAAAGCGACTTTAAATAAAGTTGCAGACATGGCCGACTGGGGTAAAAAGCTGCCCAAAGGGCAGGGCATGGGGCTCAGTGTGCACCGAAGTTTTGTCAGCAATACCGCCTGCTGCGTGAAAGTGAGCGAAGTCGACGGCAAGATCCGTGTCGACAAGGTGTGGATGGTGATTGATGCAGGCACGGCGGTAAACAAAGAGCGGGTGCACTCGCAGATGGAAGGCTCGGTTATTTTTTCATTGAGCCTGGCATTTTACGGCGAGATTACCGCAAAAAATGGTGTGGTTGAGCAGGATAATTTTGACAACTATCCGCTGCTGCGCATGGATCAAAGCCCTGAGATTGAAGTCAGTATTTTGGACTTTGACGATCCTGCCGCAGGTGGTGTCGGTGAGCCCGGTGTACCACCGGTAGCACCTGCACTTTGCAATGCTATTTTTGCTGCAACCGGCAAGCGCTACCGGCGCCTGCCTTTAGTCAAGCACGGTATCGTTTAATATGAACAGCTACTAATTAAACTTGAGTGTTTTTTTGTTCTCACTATCAATAGGCCCGCAGTGTTTTCGCAACAAACAACTGCGGGTTTATTTTTTTTAGGCTTCAGTTAATAAGCGATGCCTTGCCGATTTTAGCCCGCCCTCACGGGCCCTCTAAAAGGCCATTGTATACACTTATTATTGTTAACAGGCTCTACAAAAAGAGGCTTAAAATGAAGATTGCAGTGACCGCAGCAAGTGGGAAGTTAGGCTCTGCCATTGTTAAGGCTGTACGTGAACTTAAAAGCCGTGAAGACCTTATCGCACTGGCGAGAACGCCGGCAAAAGTACAGAGCCTCGGTGTTGAAGTTCGGCCCGGTGATTACAATGATAAACAAGCCTTAAAGCAGTCTTTGCAGGGTATTGATACGGTGCTATTGGTTTCGGGCATGGGTGAGCCAAAAAAGCGCATAGGCCAGCACCGCAATGTTATCGATGCGGCGAAAGATGCCGGCGTTAAAAAAATTGTCTATACCAGTGTGCAAGGAGCAGAAGCTGGCACGGCTTTTTCACCGGTGATTCAGAGCAATAGGCAAACGGAAGCCGATATTAAAGCCAGTGGTTTACAGTGGGTGATTGGCCGCAACGGTATTTATATTGAGCCGGATATTGATTATCTCGACAGCTATGTTAAAGCCGGCGGCATTTACAATTGTGCCGGCGATAAAAAATGCGGCTACACAAACCGCCCCGAGCTCGCTTACGCCTACGCAAAAATGCTTAGTGAAGACAAGCACAACGGTCAAATATACAACCTACATGGTCAAAGCTTGAGCCAGGCTGAGCTTGCCACTTATTTGAGTAAACGTTTTAATGTTGATTTGGCTTATCATGCGGTAAGTTTTGAAAAATACCGCCAGGATAGAATCAATGAACTCGGTAAATTCTTAGGAACCGTGATTGCCGGTATTTACCAGGGCATCGCCATGGGCAAGGCCGATAACCCGAGCCACTATCAATTAGCCGCTGGGCGTGAGCACCAGAGCTGGGATAGTTATTTTTTGTCGCTAAAGGTGTAGGCCGTACTTTATATGGCATTTGGATGTGCCTAAAGCTTGCGCTTGTAGTCATTTAGCTTCGATAGTGATGTTCTTTTTTTTCTTTAAGCTCTTTTACTTCGGCGCAAAATTCGGCGGTTGGCCTGGCTAATAGTCGTCGAATACCGATGGGCTCTTCTGATTCCAAGCAATAGCCGTAGCTGCCCAGGCGGATGCGTTCAAGCGCTTGCTGTATTTTTGGCAGTAATTTTTGTTCTCGTTCAACTATGCGAAGCGCAATGCTTGATTGTTCTTCATTTGTTGCCCTGTCATTGGGGTCGCTCGAGTTGATAGGGGCGGACATTTGTGTCTTTGCTTGCTGAATTCGAAGGCCGGTAGACTGGTGCAGTTGCTGAAGTAGATGCTTAAAAAAAGCGAGTTGTTCGCTATTCATATAGTCTTCTTCGGGGGCTTCAAGTAACTGCTGTTCGCTTAACAATCCGGCACCTTTTTTATCCATGTTTGTTCCTTGTTGGGGCGAGTCTGCGCTGTTGTTGCTGTTGTTGCAGTTGTCGTTGTGCTTGCCTTTGACAAGCATTTAAGCGGCCTTTGATCTAGCCTTAGCTTGCTTTTGATAAAGGTGTGCAGCGCAGTGTGTTTTTTAGCAAGTTCATCATATAAACGTTGGCCTGCCACTGATCGCTAACTGGCGCCTGGGAGTGGGGCAGCTTTGGCATATAGGGGCCGGGGCCAAATTCAGGGGTAATGCTGATTTGCTCGGCACCGTTGTCTACTTGGGTATCGATGATTTTTTGCCACCAGGCGATATAGATATCAACAAGTTCACGCCACTCTGGCGCGGAGGGGTCATTCACTTGAGGGCCCTGTTCAAAACCAATGCGCGCGTGAATATGCACGCAGCGCGGAATCACAGCGTTGAGCACCTGTTGCTGCTGAGGTGCATCGAGCCTGGATTCAGAAACCGTCAGCCAGTGGGAAAAATCTGCGGTGTAGTTTAAGTCCGGGCGCTTGTACAAATAGGCCTGGATTGATGTTGGTGAATAGGTAAAGCGCCCGCGATGCAATTCGTGAGATATTTGTACGCCTCGATCTTTGCTTAACGATGCAGCTGCGTCGATAAGCTCCAGATTCTGCGCCTCGGTGAAAAAATCTTTGCCGGTTTGGCTATTGATAAACAACGGCTTTAGGTCCATGGCGTTGTTTAGGTAAGATAAAAATAAATCTTTGTGTTTGGCGAAATCACTCTCGAGGCCGGCCTCGCCCTGCTGGGCAATAAGTTGCATATTTGTTTTAATGCAGCAGTTGGCTATGTGTTTTTTCTTTATCGAATCTACGGGGATGCCCATTTCCACGCCGTCGTAGCCGGCTTGCTGGGCTTTGTTAAAAAAATCTTCGTAGGCCAAAGATTCACTGCCCCATTGCGGGCAAAAAAACTGGATCTTCATGGTGTTAGACCTAATAAAACTAGCGTGATTTATGCGCTGTGTTCCCAGCGTGGAAACGGATCATTTAACGATGTCCAATACGCCTTGCCCTGTAATAACTCTTCTTCGTCGAGCAGGCATAGATCAAGCGCAGCGCACATCGCTTGTTTATCTAAATTCTGACCGATAAATACCAGCTCCTGGCGCATATCGCCAAAAGGCTCAACCCACTGCTTTTGAATGGAATCCAGGTAGTCTTTATCTTCGGGCCAGTTTTCTTTAGGTACGGCTTTCCAGAACATACCGCCAAAACCATAGCGGGCAATGCCGCCGGCCTGGCTCCATTGGCCGGCAAATTCCGGTCGAGAGGCGAGCCAAAAATAACCTTTGGATCGAATAAGTTTGCCGTAGTGCTCGGTGTTGTGTAAAAAATGGTGGAACTTTTCTGGATGGAAGGGGCGCCGGGCGACATAGCTAAAACTGCCAATGCCGTATTCTTCGGTTTCAGGCACGTGCTCACCGCGCATTTCTTTAAGCCAGCCGGGCGCCTGTTGGGCGCGATCAAAATCAAACAGGCCCGTATGCAGCACCTGTTTTGTATCAACTTGACCATGAGCAATAGGCAGGATTTTGGCGTGGGTATTGAGTGTTTTGAGTATTGCCGTTAAGCGCTCTATGTCGGCAGCGCTGCAAAGGTCGCTTTTGCTAATTAAAATGACGTCGGCAAATTCAACTTGATCAACAAGTAAGTCTGCAACGCTGCGCTCGTCTTCATCCCCGAGCGATTCGCCAGTATCTTGCAGGTATTTTGCTTCGTCGTAGTCTTTTAAAAAGTTGACCGCGTCAACCACGGTGACCATGGTATCGAGCTCGGCGATATCTGACAGAGAAACACCGTTTTCGTCGGCAAAGGTAAAGGTTTCGGCGACGGGCAGTGGCTCTGATATCCCGGTGGACTCGATAACCAGATAATCAAAGCGGCCCTCTTTGGCAAGCTTATTTATTTCTTCGAGTAAGTCTTCTCGGAGTGTGCAGCAAATACAGCCGTTACTCATTTCAACAAGCTTTTCTTCAGCGCGATTAAGCGAAACATCGTTTTGTACGATGGCTGAGTCGATATTGATTTCACTCATATCGTTGACAATGACGGCGACTTTTTTGCCGTCGCGATTGTTCAAAATATGGCTGAGCACCGTCGTTTTGCCGGCGCCTAAGAAGCCCGAAAGTACGGTGACGGGGAGTTTGTGGGCTTGATCTTTCATAGCCGTGCTCGCTACTGGGAATGAATACGATGTCGTTATGATATAACGTATCATTTTTGTCGGCAAGGCGTGCTAGGCAAGGAGCGCTAGGCAAGGCAGGTACGGAAGCTTGGTGCGTTAAGGCTTGGACCTTACGGCATAGCTAAATGTCAGGCGCAAGTCTGGCTGATGGCGACTTACTTGGCGCTATCGCTGGCTAAAGCTGGGGGGTGAGCGGTGGGGGGTTGAGCAGTGGGGGCTGAGCGGTGATATCTGCCTACTTAAAACAGCGATAACCGCCAACTTAAAATAATTGATAACAGCGCTTGCTTTGAGTTGGCATGTGAACCTTAGATGGCCTTGCATGGAAATTAATGCGGCTTTTACATTTGTTACTGGTTTTTTAATTAGTCTCGGGGCCAGGCAGGTCTTAGCTTGTTTGTTTTCATTTTGCTCAGATTCCCTAAGGCTATTTTGGGGCGCTGGGTTTTGGCTTTGAATTTGGGGCCCTCAGTTTTTACGCTCTTAATGGTTTTTATTAAGTCGGCTTAATAGCCAAAAATATTTGTGCCTCTGATCTTATTTGTCGTTTTGTTTTTATTGCTTTTTTTGTTGTTTGGTTTTTATTGTTTAGTTTTTATTATTTAGCTGGCTAATGCTTTTTAACTGTTTTTATGGGTTAGATTTAATGTCTATGGAGTAGGGGCTGCAGCGTTGTATGCAAAAAACTTGCGCACTTTAGTCTGGCCTCTTTGCACGAGCCTAAGAATGAGACAGCTATCACCTCAGCTCGCTAGAAGTTCGAATATTCTCGGGCTCTTTATTTTGAATTAGGGCCAATACTTGTGCGAGTAAGTTTTATTCAGGCTGTTAGTTATTCAGCATTTGTTTTCTCGTTAGCTGCTTGTGGTGGTCAGGCATCTTCCTCGGCGCCAGGGTCTCAGACGCAGCCCACTCCAGGCGCTCAGCCAACAAGCTCTACGTTGCCAAGCCCCGGTGCGCAGCCGAGTGTTATGCCTAGTTCGGCGCCGACAACAACGCCGCTTCCTGTGCAAACGCCGAGTCCTCAGCAGCCGCAAAGTCCGAGCCCATTGCCGTCGCAGATGCCGACACTTATGCCGACACCCATGCCCACACCCATGCCCACTCAAAGCATGGGGCCTGCCTCGCCACCGCCGGTTATCTTCCCCAGCCCGGCGGCCACACCTACGCTGAGCCCGACCTTGATGCCCAGCCCTCAACCTACACAAGAGCCTACGCCCGAACCCTCACCAGAACCGACGCCCGAATCAAGCCCAAGTGCAGAACCGACACCGGCGCCTAGCCCGACGCCTGAAGCAAGCCCGAGCCCAGAGCCAACTCCGGAGCCGAGCCCTGAGCCAAGCCCTCAGCCAAGCCCAAGCTCCGAACCGACGCCGGAGCCAAGCCCGACTCCTGAAGCAAGCCCAAGCCCGGAACCTACGCCAGAGCCGAGCCCGAGCCCGGAGCCAACGCCAGAACCAAGCCTGGAGCCAACGCCAGAACCTAGCCCCAAGGGCATCTGTGAGTTGGATGGCGCAGCGCAGTGTTTTGATTTTGAGAATGGCCTGCCCGCTGAAATTGTGCAAAACGCCAGTAATTATTCGATCGATACCAGTATTGGTTACAACAGTACAAGCTCGGTCAGAGTTGATACGCAGAACTATAGTGATGGCGGTTTCTTTAAAGTATTGCCACCGGCAAACGATTTCTGGGCGCGGGTTTTTGTGCGCAGCAGTGGCGACCGGGCAGGTGTTTCGTTTGGTGGTGACAGCCAGGGTTTTGCCAGAGCCCACGGCGTGTTGCTAAGGGGCGAGGATGGCGGCCAGCACTTGCGTGTTGGAGATCACCGCTGCCAGCTTGAAATAAATCGCGACGGCAGCGGCATGCATGCGCATCTAGACGACGATTTGGAAATGACTTCCGGCAGCTATGGCAGTGACGACAGTGTTTGCATGGAAGAGTTTGGTGCGCGCATGCAGCCTGAACTTTGGTACTGTTTGGAGGTGCACTTTAATGGTGATGACAACGAAGTGCAGGTGTTCTGGGATAATCAAAATGTAGAGCAGTTGCACGTTACCAACGAGCGAACCTGGACCAATGCCGACAAGGCGCCAGGCGGTGCCTATTCAATGCACGCTGATAAGCCCTGGGGGCCCTACCTATTTGACTATTTTGCCTTTGGTTATACCAGCTTTAACAATTTAAATTCGCCGCCGAATATTAGCTTCTGGTACGACGGTGTGGCGACCAGCACAAGCCGTATTGGCTGTGGTGATAATTACCGGGTGAATGACTTACTGCACGAATCGACCAAGCTTGGGCCAAATGACAATGGTTATCCGTATCAGGGTTCTACGCCCAAACCAACGCCGACTCCGGACGTGCCGGAAGAAACGCCCGCACTGGCATTAAAGTATTGCCCGAGTACGTATGAGAAAACACTCAGTGCGAGTGCCATCCGTTTTGAGCAGGTGCTTGAAGTGGAGCCGCTGACGCCTGGTTTTGCCATCCTCGAAGGCCCAATTTGGGCGGACGGCGCATTGATGATGTCGCACATCGGCTACAACGACGGCAACTCGACCAACCCCTCCGACTTAGTTGTATTGCGCGGCGGTATGCTAGAGGTGCTTAGGCAGGGTTATGGCTCAAATGGCTTGAGCTTTGATGAAGCCGGGCGAGTGGTTGCGGCGCGCCATGCCGATGGCAGCATTACCCGGCTTGACGATGGAAAAGTGTTGGCCGCCAGCTACAACAATCTGCGTTTTAATTCACCCAATGATCTTGTCTTTTCCACTCGCGGTGATTTGTATTTCACCGATCCTGATTGGCAAAACCCGGCGCCGACTCAATCGGCAGAGCGGGCTTACCATGTGAACCGCGATGGTGTTGTCAGCGCTTTTGCGAGCGAGGTTGAAAAACCAAACGGCGTTATACTTTCACTCGATGAGCGTCACATCTACGTGGGTGGTCGAAACGGTTTATTTAAATACGCGCTGACGGAGCAGGGTACTGTGCTTGGCGCGGCAGAGAAAATTGCCGGCAATGCGCTGATGTCTGTCGATGGCCTAAGCATCGACTGCGCGGGCAACCTCTATGTCACTGCAAGTGGCAAGGTGGTGATTATCAACGCACTAACGGATCAGATTGAAACATCGATAGACTTACCGCAGGTAACCAACCTCGCCTTTGGTGGCGCCGATGGCAAAACATTGTTTGCAACGACATTGGGCGACAAACCAAAAGTATTTGCAGCGCCGGTAACAATACCTGGGTTACCGTATTAGGGTGTGGCTATACCTAGTTCAATATACCTAGTTAAATATAGATAGTTAAATATAGATAGTTCAGCCGTACTATTCGAAGCGCCACATTGTGGCGCTTTTTTATGCTGGTTGTTAAGTTGTAGTAGCCTTTTCAAATTTATTCTTCTAAAGCGCAGCGCTCGTATCCGCTAGATATGCCAGTTGTTTGTTGGTGGTTTTTAGTGCTGGCTCTTGCTTCTTGGCTTTGTGTTTTGATTTTTTGGCCGTATATCGATGGCGCAAAAGCCGAAGTACGATCTTGTTTTTATTTCAAAGCTTTTAACACAACATTTCAAAATAGTTACCTAAGTGTTTTTTAAGTTGTTTTTCTGCTTGGGTAAATTGTTTCGTATTTGTTTGCTTTGGTAGTTGATGTTTCTAAGCTGCTGAATGTTCTTCGAATAAATTCTGGTTTTTATCGTGTTTGTTTGCTTTGAATGCTTTTGCTTGTTTATTCAGGGGCTTTTGTTTTCAATTGCCGCAGATTTTTTCTGGCGCTTATTTTCTCTTTGTGTTTGTTAGCATTTTTCCGGCGCAATATGCCTGCAGTTGCTATTGAAACTGTTTGTTGCAAGGTGATTGTTTGCATGTTGTTTGGTGGTTTTAGCAATTAAACATTAATGAAAACCGGCTGAGTGTTTATGTTTTTAAGCGCCGGCCCCAAAAGGAGTGTTTGAATGAAGTTTGTTAAGCATCTTGTTTCAGCTTGTTCTAGTTTGTCTGCAATGGCTGGTACTGCAGCAATGTTTTCGTTGGCTTTTTCTGCAGTTAGCTTTGCCGAATCGCTAGAGCCTGAAAATGTTGTGCCATTTGTTGTTGGTGGTCAGGATGCCTTGCGCGGTGAATACCCGTGGCAGGTATTAATTACCAGCGGTGTTCGCTGTGGTGGTACGATCATCGATAAGCGTTGGGTGTTGACCGCTGCGCACTGTACCGATGGCACGGCCGCCTCGGAATGGACGGTGTATGCCGGCGCGCACGATCGTTCGCGAGTAAATTCTGACTCGCGTGTACAGGCGGTGCGTGTAAAGCGTATTGTTGAACACCCGCAGTGGAATAACTACACCCTGCAGCACGACATGGCCCTATTAGAGCTGAGTTCGGATCTGGAGTTTAACAGCGCCGTTCAAGCAATTGAGCTTGCGGATTCACGGCCTGCAATCAATGAGCCTGTTTATGTCAGTGGCTGGGGGGAGACCAATAGCTCGCCAGGCACCACCATATTACAAGAGGGGCGTTTGCAAGTTGTCAGTCAAAATGCCTGTGCAAACGCGCTTCGCGATGTCAACAGTGTCAGCGCCGACATGCTCTGCGCGGGTTTTGAGAACGGCGCAATTGGCGGCTGTTACGGTGATAGCGGTGGCCCACTGGTATATCAGAGCCGCACTCGTTCGGGCTTTGTCAACGGTTGGCGCCTTGCCGGTGTCGTATCATGGGGCCGCCCAGGCTGTACTTCCTATACGGTATTTTCTGATGTCAGTGCGCAAGCAAGCGATAACGGCTGGATTAAAACAACGATTGGCGACGGCAGTGATGGCGGTTCGGGCAGTGATGATATCTATGGCGATATAAATCGCGACGGCTGCATCGACGGTGACGACTACGATTTATATGTATTAAACCGCGGGCGCACAGGTTCAGCCATTCAACCAAAAGAAGCCGATATCAATGGCGATGGCCGGGTTAACTACGGTGACTATTATATTCTGGCTGTAAACTGGGGCGCAGGTTGCTCGGCGAATTAAGCCTGTAAAACATGCCTTGATATATCTGTATGCCAAATGCAGTAGATACAAAATCAGTCCGGGCCCAGGGCCCGGACTGATTGCTTAAATAAAAAGCTAGCTATTTTTGCTCTGTTGAATCAGCCGTTAAGCAGGCCAGTTCGTAGTAAAAATTGTTGTTGTACTCAAATTCCTGAATCACATCCAGCCCGGCTTTGCGGGTGTGCGCAGCAAATGAGCGCGGGTTAATTTTATTTACAAAGGTAACAAGTACCGGATATCGCCCTTGCATGGCTCTGCGTGCATAAGTAAAAATCGACTCAAATACACCTTGGCCGCGAACGTTTTTATCGACGCAGACTGGGCCGTACTGATAGGAATTTTTAACACTTAGTTTATAAGTGCGGTACTCAAGTTTATTTAAGTCGCGAATCATGTGCTGGAACATCGGCCACTTAGACCAAAAACCCCATGAGGCCGCCATCGCGTAAGCGACGAGCTTAGCGTCTTGGCGTGCAATAAATAGCCCTTGTTCTTGTTCAATAAGCTCACCTAGCTGATCGCTGTTAAAGGCTGTAGTAATAAAACCGTCTTTTTTGTCGTCTTCATGAATAGAATCGACCTGGTAGCGGTAGTGAAGCTCTAGTACATCGTCAATATCTTCACGTGTCGCTTGGCGATACTCTATATTTTCTATCGTTAAACTCACAGCTTGCTTGTTCCGCGTTGTTGGGTTTGAGTAGGTTGTTGGATGCAACGTTTACATCGCTAAATTTAGATATGGATAAAACCCTGTAAGTACAGTACCGCTTTGCCAGAAATAAATACTCGATCGCCCTGCAGGCGGCAATTCAAAATCCCACCTCGCTTAGAGGCCTGATAGGCCAGAAGCTCTGTTTTACCCAGTTGTTCAGCCCAGTACGGCGCCAAGCCTGTGTGGATGGAGCCTGTGACCGGGTCTTCATCACCGCCATTGGCTGGCCAGAAATACCTGGAAACAAAGTCGTATTCGCTAGCGGCGGCACTTACCACTACGTCAAACGGGGCAAGTTTTTGTAGCGACTGCTTGTTATAGGTCAGGGCAAGAACATCAGCTTCATTTTGGTAGATGGCAAAATACGCCTGTTTGTTTAACAGTACGCTCGATGGTTGTATCGATAAACCTTCTAGTAATTCCGCTGGCACCTTGTCGACGCATTGGGGTTTTCTCGCTGGAAAGTCCATTTCAATATGGCCATCGTCTTTTTTGACGATGCTCATTTGGCCAACGGCTTTGGCTGAAAACGTCAGTTTAGTAAGCTCTGGCTGCCTGTTAAAAATAACAAAGGCCGAAGCGAGTGTGGCGTGGCCACAAAAATCAATTTCTGTAATAGGCGAGAACCAGCGTATATCGTAGTGCGTGCTGCTGTGCTGTAGCAAAAAAGCCGTTTCAGAAAGATTGTTTTCTGTGGCGATGGCTTGCATGAGTTTTTCATCTAACCAGCTTTCAGCGATTACAACAGCGGCAGAGTTGCCTTGAAACTGTTTTTCCGTAAATGCATCGACAATATCAATATCTAACTTCACTTGCTAATCCCTCTTAGTTTTAAGGTAAAACGCAACGATGGTACTGTGCCAATAAGGCCTTGATGCCCGGTATGCTATCTATGTTTTTTTCTGTATCGGCAAAGACTTGCTGGCGGCAGCTTGATTCTAAGTTCTGTGCTTGCTGAAGGCATTTGTCGGGGGTATTACCCCAGGCCTGTTGAAGCTCGCTGTCGTTGCAAATAGTTACAACAAGCTCTTTTGCGGTGCTGAACACTTCACTGGCACTTACCGAGCCTTCGTGGCGCAGTTTTTCCGACAGTGACAGTTCCGCTTCAGATAGTGAATAGTTTTGATAAGCCCAGTAAGCGCACGCGCCTAAGATCAGTACAACTAAGTATTTCAACAACGACAACTCCCTGATGTTGATGACAAGAGGCGGGCTATGCTAACTCACTTTGGGCTTTTTATCTTGGCCTTTGCAGAGTTTGTTTAAGGCCCTGTTCACACTATTGTTCGCAGGCGCCTTTGTGTTACTGCCCGCCGTCGTTGCTGCTGTTGCGGTGTTTGCTGTGGTATTAGTTGTGGTGCTTGTTTTGGTGTTTGTTGTGGCACTTGCCGTGGTGTCTGTTGTTTAAGCGCTTAGCTGACGTCAAGCCGCATAAAGCGCTATAATCGCCGCAGTTTTTTGTGTTGCCTGATGTCTGAACCGAACCCTACCTCAATACATGCCGTTGAAGGCATGATACTTAGCCGCCACCTGCGTGAGCGGGCGGGTCAGCTGTATCTTGAGTTTTGGCTGAAGACAGAAGCCGGCCCGTGTAAAGTGATCAGCACTGTACAAAAAGATGTGTTTTTTATCGCCCAGCGCGATCTGCTGCAGGCAGAACAACTGCTAAAACAGGCGGGGTTAACATTTGAGACGCGCGCCTTAAGCCTAAAAAGTTTTGATCAGCAGCGCATCGGTGCAGTGTATTTTACCAGTTCAAAGCTGTGTTATCGCGCCCGCAGCTTACTTGAAGGCCGGGGGCTTCATTTGTATGAAGCCGATATTCGCCTAAGTGATCGTTTCCTGATGGAGCGCTTTATTTACGGCAGTATGCAAGCCCAAGGCCGCCTGCAGCAACGCTCATCGTATGTTGAGCTGAGCAACGCACGTTGTTTGCCGTCGAATTATCGCGCGAGCTTTCGCTGTTTAAGCCTCGATATTGAATGCAGTGAAGCAGGAGAATTGTTTTCCATTGGTTTGGCAGCGCGTGATTGGCGCTGTGTGCTGATGATCGGCGAGGCCGAGCGCGGTGAAAACACCCTGCAGTCGCCATCCTGGTTAACGTATGTCGATAATGAAGCGGCCCTGTTAAATGCCTTTGTCGACAAACTACAGCACTATGACCCCGATGTGATTGTTGGGTGGAACGTATTAAATTTTGATATGCGTTTACTCAACAAGCGAGCGCAGCTTCATCGCCTTAAGTTAGCACTCGGTCGCGACGGTGAGCTTATGCATGTTCGCGAGCGCCGCGATGACTCAAATCAAGCCTATGTGACGATTAGCGGCCGGGTGGTGATAGATGGTATTGATGCCCTGCGCTCGGCAACCTACCACTTTGACAGTTTCAGCTTAGAGTTTGTTGCCCAGCAGTTGCTTGGCAAAGGCAAGTTGAGCGAAAACGTTGACGACAGGCTTGCCGAGATTGAACACGATTTTAAATACAATAAAATAAAACTTGCCAATTATAATCTGCAGGACTGTAACTTAGTTCTGGATATTTTTGAGCACTGCGACTTACTTAATTATTTAAGCTTGCGCTCACAGTTAACGGGGCTTGAGCTGCAGCGCATGGGTGGTTCTGTTGCGGCGTTTATTAATGTTTATTTACCCAAGTTACATCGCGCCGGTTATGTTTCACCGCGCCGCCCCGATGATGGCGGCCTTGCCAGCCCCGGCGGTTATGTTATGGAGAGTAAGCCGGGCCTTTACACTAATGTCTTAGTGCTTGATTTTAAAAGCCTGTATCCGAGCATTATTCGCACCTTTTTAATTGATCCGCTCGGTTTGGTAGAGGGTTTGCAAGCGCCGGCCGACGCCGTTCCAGGTTTTAAAGGCGCTAAATTCAGCCGCGATAAACACTTTTTGCCCGATATTATTGATACCTTGTGGCAGGCGCGAGACGAAGCTAAGGCCGCAGGTGATGCCGCGCGTTCGCAGGCCATTAAAATTTTAATGAACAGTTTTTACGGTGTGCTCGGCTCGGGCGGCTGCCCGTTTTACGACACGCGCCTGGCTAGTTCCATTACTATGCGCGGCCAGGAGATTATGCAGCAAACAGCAGCCTGGATCGAAGCCGAAGGTTATGAAGTGATCTACGGTGATACCGATTCAACCTTTGTGTATTTAGCCGGAGACTACGATCACAAAGCCGTGTGTGATGTAGGCCTTATGCTGCAACAGCGCATCAATGAGCTTTGGCAAAACAAACTTGAGCAGAGCTTTAATTTACCTTGTGCGCTGGAATTGGAGTTTGAAACACATTTTAGCCAGTTTTTGATGCCGACCATACGAGGCTCGAGCCAGGGTTCTAAAAAGCGTTATGCCGGTGTTAAAAAAACGGAACACGGTGAGCAATTGGTCTTTAAGGGCCTTGAAACGGTGCGTTCAGATTGGACTCAATTGGCCAAAGATTTTCAAGCTGAACTTTATCAGCGGGTATTTTCTGGGCAAGACGTAAAAAATTATATAAGAACAACGATTGTTGATACCTTGGCTGGTGTAAACGATGATAAACTGATTTACCGAAAACGCCTGCGCCGCAAGCTTGAACTCTATGTATTAAGTTCGCCGCCGCAAGTCAAAGCGGCGCGTCACGCCGATGAGCTGAATCTTAAAGCGGGTAAAAAGGCGCGTTATCAAAACAAGGGCTGGATTAACTATGTGCAAACGGTAAGTGGCCCGCAGGCGCTAGAGCATCGCCAGGCGTCGATTGACTACCAACACTATATCGACAAGCAATTAAAGCCTGTGGCTGAGGCTATTTTACCTTTTGTGAATTTAAGTTTTGATGAGTTGGCCAATGCTCAATTGGCTCTTTTTTGATCTATATTTTTTGTTGTTGGTGTTTTGTTGTTGATATTTTTTTGTTGATAGGTTGTTGATGTTTTTAAGGCTTTTAAGTTTCAGACTGTTCCTACCGTGTTAATAAAAGTGTCATTTGCTCGACTCTAAATAATCATATTTTTTTAATAAAGCTCTGTAACAATGCGCGGTCGCGTAATTCTGGCAATCTTTTTCCAAGATTGTTTTTCCAAGGTTATTTTCTCAAGCTTGTTTCCTAAGTTTGTATCAACAAGCCCCCGTGTGATTCAACTCACTGAATTGCCGCTGTATCTGTGAGGACAAAATGAATTTTATAAAAATCCTGGCCTTTGTGTCTGTATTTTCAGCGCTCGGCGCCAACGCCGCTGAGTTATCCAATGGTCAGACATTGACAGTCGATGGCGCTACCGCGTCGCGTCAGTATTATTTTGTTGAGCTGCCAGAAGCGGCCAGTAATTTGGAGGTCAGTGTCGCAGGCGGTACAGGTGATGTTGACTTATATACACGCTTTAATGCTGTGCCAAATACCACGACTTACGATTGTCGCCCATTTCAAGCAGACAACAACGAGCGCTGCAGCGTATTAAAGCCTGCGGCCGGAAGGCACCATATTATGCTGCGCGCCTACAAGGCCTTTGACGGCGCTTTGTTATCTGTTTCTTTTAATCGTTCAGGCTCGGCGACGCCGACTCCTAAACCTACATCTATACCTACACCGCTTCCGACAACGCCGCCGGCAACAGATGGCAGCAGCATTGATATTGTGACTTACAATATCGAGTGGCTAGGCAGGCCTTCTACGGCCGGTTACAACGGTACGCGCGAGCAGCAAATCCGCGCTGCGGCAAATGACATTATTGATGGCGGCGGCGATATTTATGCGCTCCAGGAAATTGGCGGCAGCGCTGTTTTAAATGAATTACTTGCAGTGCTCAATAGCATTGATACGCAGAGCCTTTGGGCCGGAGCAGTCAGTCAGCCGTCGGCGTCGCAGAGTTTGGCTTATGTCTACAAGGGTTCAATTATAGCGGCCAGCTTTCAAACCATTTTGACAGATACAAGCAGTAGGGCCTTTGCCGGGCGCTATCCGTATTTGATGACGGCAAGTATTACCGTAGATGGCCACTCAAAGCTTTTAAATTTAATTAACCTGCATCTTAAATGCTGTACCGGCGAAAGTAATGCCGAGCGCCGCGCCGATGCGATGGCAATTTTACTCGATGAGCTCGCAGCAAATTATCGAACCGCCAATATGATCGTTCTCGGTGATTTAAATGTTGCCAGCCACGGCGGCGCCAATGGTGAAATTGCCGATTGGGGCATGTACCTGGACAGAGATGGCGATGCGTTAGCTGACTACAGTCACGCCGCTGGATCTGTAACGGATGAGCCCTATGTGCCGAGCAACCCAGACAGCGATATTGATCACATACTGATTTCCGATGAGCTCAACGCAGCCTGGCATGCGATAAGCGCTTCACTTCGCAATCAGTATTTAAACACCAGCGTATCCGATCACAGCCCGGTTAAAACATCTTTAGATATATCGCTATTTGCGAATGCTCACCCTGCGCCGAGTCCAAATCCGAACCCGAGCTCGAGCCCAACGGCTATGCCTAGCCCAAGCGCTACGCCCGGGCCTCAGCCGTCGTCAAACCCAGATGCGTTAAGTGTGACTGAGGCGCTGGCCCAGCCCAAGGGCAGCGCATTGACTGCAGTCGGCGTTATTGTTGAAGCCTTTAATGATATCTATGCCCTACGTATGCGCGATAAAAATACTGCCGATACCATTATTGTGAAGTTGGAATCCGCCCAGCGCGATAAGTGGAGCCCTAAGTTAAGACCTGAGCTTATCGGTAAAAGCATCGAGGTTGTTGGCAAGCGCGATAGCTATTCAAATCTGCCCAGTATAGAAAGTGTGAGTAGCATTGTTGTTTTGGATTAGAGTTCCCGGAACTCTCATGACAAAGCTTTAGACCCATGTGCTTATCTATAAATTAAAAAACTCACACCGCCACACGCACCGCTAGGTCAGAGCGCATAAGGGCTGAGGAAGCGTTGGAGGCGACCGAAGAGGCCTTGCTCGTCACCTTAGCCGCTGAAGAGTAGCAAGACAGTGAAGGCTAAATCGACTATAGTTGAGGTTCCATGAGAACCTCGGAGAATCGCTATGCCATTAAAAGCTACCTCAGTGAGACTGGATGACGAAACGTTAACTCGTGTTGGCCAGATGGCCGAAGCGATGGACAGACCCCGCGCATGGCTGATGGCGGAAGCCATCAAGCAATATGTGGCTCGTGAAGAATGGTTTATCCACGAAGTGGAGAAGGGCGTGAAAGCTGCTGACGAAGGTCGCTTGATCGACCATGCAGACATCAAGGCCAAGTGGGAGGCCAAGCGTGCAGCTCAAATGGACTGAGCTTGCCGACATCGACCTGGAAAAGATCGAAGCCCATATCACCGAAAATAATAGCCCCACCGTTGCTATCGATGTAGTGATGAACATCATCGATAGCACACACCTCATCCTAGCCGAACACCCGCGTGCCGGACGCCAAGGGCGTGTTAAAAACACACGAGAACTGGTGATCTACGGTTTACCGTTTATCGTGATCTATCGAGAGCATGTGACGGCGAGCTGCATTGAAATATTACGTGTTCTACACGAAGCCCTGCAGTGGCCGACAGCGGATTAAGGGCGCTTGTTTACGGGGGAGATCGATGTTCTTCCTCCGCTTGCCACATAGCTAACAAGCTCGTTCTTCACAGCAAACCAAGATGTGTTGTGGTTGAATAATTTGGCCACTTTGCAAGAGGTGGCGATGGAGTCGTAGTGGTAGAAACTTTGCCAAGCCTATCTATCTTTCACACCCGAAATAAATTTCTGTTTAGCCAAATAAACCAAGGCACTGGCTAATCCGCTAAGGGCGCCCAAAAGGTGGGCGTGGATGGCGCTTGTTCCGTTTTGCAGCAGGGCTTTTGAGCTTGTTGCGCCAAAAATTTGTTCCCAGGTTATTTTTAGCAATAAAAATAGCAGTACCCACGGGGCAAATGTGTTGCGGCGTAAGTTTAACATTGCTGCGCTTGCCAGCAGCGCGTAGAGCAGGCCGGAAAACCCAAGGTAGGCGGTATTGGCTGGCAATACAAATAATAAGCCCAGGCTAAGTAACAAGGCATTGACAACAATGCCAAGGCTCAGCCTTTTATATTTGAGTTGCTCGGGAAACAGGCAAAAAAATGCGATCAGCGAGGCGATATTAATCAACAAATGCTGCCAGTTTGCGTGAACAAAATGGGCGCTGAAAAGCCGCCAAAGCTCGCCGGCTTTAATGGCGCTTATGCTTAGTTCAAGCTGATCTTTTACATCGACAAGTGCAATAAGCAGTAGCAATAAAAATAAGCCTGCACTTAGCGCAATATCCCGCTTGTTTAGTTTCAGTTGGGCCGCAGTGCTTAATGCGCTATCGCCGTTTTTTTTCGCTCTTATATTTAAGTGAAACACGGCGGCCTAGTTCATTTTTATTTTTAGCGGGTGTAGGTGATAGCTGTGGCGTGTTTGGCTGTGATTAAATACCGCAAGCCAAAAAAAGATGCCGTCTTCAATTGGCAGGTCGTATTTTGAATTGCTGCTGAGGCTGCGCTTTATTTCTAAGCTCCAGTAGCCGTCTCGCCAGCTTGCCGCGGCGCTGACGTCGCCGCGGCCTTGTTTAAATGGCCCAAGTGATAACACCGACGGAATTACCGAGCCGAGCGGCAGCGTATCGCTGTCAGCGCTGTAGACCTGGCTGTCTTGCCAGTCCATCCACCACTTGCCCCGGTCACTGCTGTTGTGTCTTAGATCCAGCTTGTCAATATGTTTGACGGCGTTTAGGTTTTTCGGCAACCGGCGCGGCTGCACAATGCCTTCTTTTAGCAGTTTCCAGTTGCTTATATATCCACCGCACTCGGGTTTTAGCTGGTAGTCGCCGGCCTCCCAGCGAACCAAGTGTTCGCAGTCGTCATCGCGCTGGTAACCGCCGGTATAGCGTTTAAATTCAGAGTCCGATGGCAGCGCTGCGCCAAAGTGGTTGTCGTCGGCCTGGCCAAGACTAAAGCCGGTGCGCACGGCCTTCCACTGCCAGACATCGGTTACGCTGCCATCGTCGGTGTAGTGCAGGCCGCGCTGACCTATTGGTCGCGGGTGATGTTTAAGTGGTCGGTGGCCAAGCTTTAAGGTGCCTGCGCCGGCTATTTCATCTGAGCGCGATAACATCACGGCAAATTTATCTTCATAAAAGCCGGTTTCGTCGGCGTTTAACAGGCCCGATTGCATAATGCGCCAGCCTTCTTCGGTTTTGATAAGCGGCGTGTGTTTTAAGCTGCGACTGGCATCTGGCCAGCGAAATAAAAAATAGGCGTGCTTGTGATCGTGCGCAGCTTTTACGCTGACGGTCACCTGGCCATTTTCCAGCGAGCTGCCGCCGACCGTCGTCACATGTACGGCGCGGATGTGTTTCCAGATGCTATCCGAAGCTTCGCCGTCGAGCTGTATGGATTCGCTTGCCCCCTCGCTTGTGAGCCCATCTGGCTTATCGCTTAACGCGTGAATCACAAGTTCTTGCTGTAGCTGTTTGGGGATAAAAATATAAATAAAACTAAGTGCCAGGGCCACAGCGAGTGACGTCGTTGCCAGTACTAATTTGTGATCGCCAAGCTTGGGTGTGAAAATTGAAAATACGGCCGGTATGCCTTTAGCCACTAGGGCAATAAGTGCGTGCACAATAAAAAAGCCAAGCAGGGCCCAGGCAAATAACTGGTGAATCTTGTTCAGTTTTTCATAGTTGCCAGCGTAAACAGAAAAGAACTGTAGGCTACCTGTGATAATGGCACCGCTTAACAAAGCCAGTGCAAGCCAAACACTCAGTTGCAAAAAAATAAACGCCAGTGCTTTGTTGCTATTTGCTGATTTATTTTGCGGTGCGTGGGTGTCATTTGACGCCGCTTTGGTTGGGATAAACAGTCGATAGCGTTTATAGGCAAGTAATATGTATAAATACGCAAAAAACGTCAGGCAGAGCAAGCCTGCAAAGATGCCGTGCCAGAGATAAACACTGCCCTGGGGAATAATATAGGTCCAGATGCCCAGTGCGCCAATGGGTGCTTTCACGGTTAAGATGCGCAGGCCTGTCAGCAAAGCGCCGAGTACCGCAATGATTAAGCTGTAGTGAATAAAAGAAATAATTAAAGCTAACGGGCGGGGCGATGTCACGGGGTGTCTCTGTTTACAAAAAAATGCTGTTGAATTAAATAAAAAAGCCCCGGCACAAAGCCGCAACGTTGTTCACTTAAGTACAAGCTTGCCGGAACGAAGCTGATGCGGGCTTTCTTGGGATGCCGTAAACCCGTCCATGGGGGCTTCGCCGCCGCATCCTTGCGGCAGAGACCCAATCAAACCCGCTTCAGCTTCGCTCCTACCATCTCGTTATATGATTAAGTGAATAGTGGTGCGACACAAAGCCGGGGCTTGTCGTTAGGCGCGTTGCGCCAGGTTTCGTTTTTAGCTCAGTTTACCAATAAAGCGCCGGCCGAGGCCGAGCAGGGCTGCAAACAGAATAAAGGTGTAGTTAAACGAGCCGAGCCAATCATTGTCGTCATCGTCGTCTTTATCTGAATCACTGTCGTTGCCAGAGTCACCGTCTTTATCGGAGTCATCATCGTTGCCCGAGTCGCCGTCTTTATCGGAGTCATCGTCATTGCCCGAATCGCCGTCTTTATCGGAGTCATCGTCATTACCCGAATCGCCGTCTTTGTCGGAGTCATCGTCATTACCCGAATCACCGTCTTTATCCGAATCATCGTCAGTGCCGCTCAGTGTTGCATCGAGCCAGACTAAGCGGTGATCGGAGCTTTGTACACCGGGGCCTACCAGGTCGTAGTTGACGTCGGACGATGCCGGCCAATAAACCGCTGTCTGCTCGACCTGAATGCCGTAGACCGATGGAATAACGTAGTCGGCGCGCATCGCCCAGTCGGCTGTGTGCATAGGCGCAAACTCATTGTCCGGTGAGTTTTCTTGTCCGCCGGCGCTTGTCGGCTCAACACTGCCGTTGATGTAGTCACTGGCAAAGAGCTTGGCGATCGGGTCTTTACTGGCGTCGCCTTCGTCTGTTGATGCATTTAAGTCGCCCATAATAACAAAGCGCTTATCGGCACCGAGACCACCTTTAGTGCCCTTGTCGTCGTAGATATAGTCGCTGCTGTTCGGATCGACATAGTCGCGCCAGAAGACTATTTCGTCGTGGTTGCGAAGGCCGTTGCGATCTTCGTCGCCGTCAAACACGGGCGGCGTCGGGTGGCTAGCCAGCACGTGTAGGATCTGGCCGTTGACATCAATCGGCACATCCCAGTGGCTCTTAGACGAGAGGCGGAATACGGCCAGTTCTTCGTCGCTATACCACTCTTGCATAGTCTCTGGGTCAAAGGGCAGCTCAGCGCTTGGCATATCTTTCCAGAGGAAGTGCTGGAAGCTGCGTACCTCGTCGCTGACGATGGGGTAGCGCGACAGCAGGGCCATGGCGTACTGGCCCGGGAATTCACCAAAACCATAGGCATCGCCGCCGCCGCTGCCCGCTTTGCCGTTGTTGTCGAAGTCAAATTCCGAGACGATGCCGGTGTTTGACTCCGCTAGGTAGACATACTCATAAACAATGCCTTCGAGGCCTTCTTGCTGGGCAACTTCTAAGTAGTTGCTCTTGAGTGCCTGCACGGCAGAGCCGTCGGCGACGTAGTCAAACTCGTTGATAAGCAGCACATCCGGGCGCACGCGCTGAATAATCTCGGCAACTTTTTTGATTTGCTCGTCGTCGCCACTTTGGGCATCGGCCAGGATTTGGCCTTCGCTTGCGCGGTTCAAATACGCGTTAAAGCTTGCAACACGCACATCACCTAGCTGTTCAGGCACCACTTCTTCGGTAGATTGCACAACCTTGATCAGGTCTTTGCGCTCAAACTCAAACTGCTTGCCGGCGGCGTCGCTGACTGTCAGTTTGACTGAATAGGTGCCGGCGCTGTTGTAGCTGTGCAGCGGGGCGGCCTCGCTGGAGCTGTTGCCATCGCCAAAGTCCCAGCTGTAGCTGTAGGGCTGTTCACCACCGCTGACACTGGCGCTGAAACTAACCTGTTCAATCGTGGTGTAATCGCTCTTGCCGGCAGAGAAGCTCGCCGCGAGGCCGAGTTCACCGTAGCTGCTGATGTATTGGAAATTGTCGACACCGAGGATGCGGCCCTCGCCACTGCCAGTACCTGTCGTGGTGTAGTGGAAGGCGATGTAGGCTTTGCCGGTAAACGGCGCAACACTTAGCTCGTAGCTGTTCCAGGCGTCGTCGCTGGCAGCGGACATATCAAAGTCCAGCGTCGTCCAGCTAACGCCTTCCGCGCTCGGGTCGCCTTTGCCGGAGTAGTTATTCGAGATCTTAACTTCCAGTGCCGGGCCGCCGTACTTGGTGTAGATATCAAAGCGAATCAGGCCGTTGTGCCAGTTTAAAATCTGCAGCTCAGGTGAGATCAGCCAGTCATCGCTGGCCTCGTCGGCGTTGTAGCCATTGGCCGCTGCGCCACGTTCGTCGGCGAGCGTCGCCACCGCCCAATTGGCATCGCTGGCTTTGGAGAACGCGCTGAACTGGCCGAGCGAGTCAAGCGCGTCAAAGTTCTCTTCAACAATTTCAGTTTCCTGAACGACGTTGTCGAGGTTGCGCAAAATTTCGATATTAGCAAGGCCCATGCTGGCGCCGTCGCCGGGCCCGGTGCCCGTTGTGCTGTATACAAAAGCAAGGTGCTGCTTGCCGCTCAAGCCCGCGAGGCTGACAGGGCCGACCGCTTGCCAGGCATCGTGCAGGGCTGGCATGTGCACGTCGATTTCGCTCCAGCTGGCACTTTCGGGTTCGGCGCCGTCTTTGTAGTCACTGGAAACCATTATTTTGAGCGCTGGGCCGCTGTATTTCTGGTAGTAGTCAAATTTCAGGCTGGCCATGTCGTCGTCAGCGAGCTCGACGGCGGGCATAATCAGCCAGTCTTCACTTGCGCCGTCGGCGCCAAAACCGTTGATAAAGACACCGGCAATGTCGAGCTTGTTGCCGCCCTCCCAGTTGGCGTCGCTTTTGACACTGGCGTTGGTCCAGCTAGTTGGCACACCGTTGGCCAGTTCACTGCCTTCAATAACGGCGCCTTTGTAGATGCCGCGAAGGCCGATGTTGTCGACTTGCCAAATACGGCCGTCGCCACCTGCGCTGCCGTTTGAAAGGTAGTGGAAAGCAAAGTGCACGTGTTCGGCGTCGATGCCGGACAAATCGATTTCGGAGGCTTCAAAGCTGTAGTTGCCCGACGACGGTTCGTTCCAGCAGAACTTGTCGCTGGCATCTTTACACTCGGGGATGCTGATCCAGGTGGCTGAGCCTGGATCGCCGCTGCCACGGTAGTTAGCGCTGTACTTCAGTTCCAAAAGCGGGCCGCCGTAGTTAAAGGCGCTGTCGAAGTGCAGCGAGGCGTTGTCGTAATAGCCGATAGGCAGGGCGGGGCTGATCAACCAGTCGTCGCTGGCTTCGTCGGCGCCGTAGCCGTTGTTGTAAGCGTAAAAGTTGTCGTTGTAGTCACGCACTTCCCAGTCGGCGTTGCTGCTGGCGCTAAAGCTTGTGAAGTCGCCAAATTCAGCCAGGCTGAAGTCCTGGAAATACACCAGTGGCGTGGCGTTGGCCAGGGTTGCACTTTCAACTTCGTTACTGCTGGTGGTAAAACCCGAGGCGTTAAACGGGCGAATGCGATAGCTGTAGCGCTGGCCTTCAGCGAGCTTGCTGTCGATATAGCTGCCTGTGTTGGCGTCGATGCGCCAGGTCAGAATCTGCCAATCGCCACCGGGGCTCTTGCGCTCGAGCTGGTAGGCCACTTCGTTAAAGTCTTCGCTGTCGTTCCAGCTCAGTTCAATTTCTGAAATGGAAAGCGGCTTGGCTTCAAGTGTGGTGCTCGATTCAGCTGCCGGCGTGTCTACATTGGAAACCACCGCGGTCAGGTCTAAATCAAAGCTCAGGTCGGAGCTCGAAGCGTCAGCCTGGTGAACTTCAACCGCGACGAGGTTCTCGCCATCTTTTAGCAGCTCTGGCTGGATAAAGTACTCGTAGTACGTCGACTCGGCATCGCCGCCAATGCCGTTGGCGGCAAAGCTCGCGCTGCTGATTTCGCCAGCTGGCATATTCGAGCGCAGCGCTTCGCGGCCGTTGATATAGAGCACCGCGCCGTCGTCGCGCAGCAGGCGCGCGGTTAATTTAATAACTTTGCTGGCATCGTCGAGCTCAAAGCTCTGGCGGAAGTAGGTGGTGGTGAATTTATTGTTTTCATCGTCGCCAAAGGCGAGCACGGTTTTCTCATCGCCGTCGCCGTAGCCAAGTTGCGCGGCGCCGATTTTCCACGCCGAGGCGTCAAAATCCGCGCTGTTCCAGAGCTTAGGCGAGCTGCCGTCATCGAGGTAGGACCAGCTTGAACCTGAGCCGATCAATTGCAGGTTGTCGATATCGGCACCGGCAAAACCGCTGGCAGGCAGGCTGATCACTTCACCCGAAAGCGGCTGCCACAGTGGCAGGCCTTTGGGCAGGGCAAAGGCGTTGGCCTCTTGCTCGGCCTCGCTCAGGGCGCTAATGCTGTCGGTGTCGAGCATAAGGCCGGCGACTTGCTCGGCTTCGGAGCCGAAGCGCACAGTGCGAATATCAAGCTGTTCTTCGGAGGCGTGCACCAGCTTAAACTGCCAGAACGAGGCGCTGTCCATGGTCCAGGGTTTGTCGTCGTCGGTTGGCCGGGTCGGCGCGCCCCAACTGCCTTCACCGATCAGCATGGTGCCATTGGCATCGTCGCGCTTAAAGCTCTCGTAGCTGCCGGCTTCATCGCTGTAAACCACAGGGAAGGTGTATTTAGACAGGTGGGTGTCGGATTCGATAATTAAGTCAAAACCCGCGTCGCTAAAGGTCTTAGCCCAGGCGTCGATGCGGCCGAGGCCCTCGGTTTTACCGCTGGTGTGCGGGCGCATTGGGCGGTGGTAGTTGCCGATCAACCAAGTCGCTTCGGACGCATTGGCGTCTTCGGCAAATTGCTCGTTTTGCGCTTTCCAGATGCTGTCGTCTTGTTTGCTGTAGGCGCCGTAACCGACACCCGGTTCGGTTTCGGTGTTTAAGGTGAAGATTTCCATCATGTCACCGCCGACGCTGAGCTTGTAATAAGCCGTTTCGGGAATGCCAAAGATGAGGCTGAGCATGTCGACAACGTCGTTTTCGTGGTTGCCGTGCGTGGCGACGATGGGGAAGATGCGGCCGTCTTCGCTCTCACTTAGCTGCCAATCCTCAAGCCAGCGCTGCCACTGGTCGTGTGTGCCGTCGTCGGTAAAGTCGCCGTTAAATAACACAAACAACGGGCGGATTTTAGCGACCAGCTGGTTGCCTAAGCGGCGCGGCTCAGAGTTGGTGCGCGAATCACCACCGGCGACAAAACTAAACTTTTCGGCGCTATCCGGCGCGGTTTTAAACCAGCGTGTATCGCTGCAGCCTTCGCTATCGCAAATTTGAAAATAATAGGCTGTGTCTGGGCTCAGGCCTTTTAGCATGGCAAGCTCAGTATCCAGGCTGACGTCGTCATCCGGATGTTGCATGCTGGTTGTTTTATCAACAGCGTGATTTGTCCAATCGCTTTTATCGGCGCTGCGACCGTATTCAATACGGGCATCACTGCCGGATATCTGGCGCCAGCCTATGGTAGCTGTTGTCGACGGATCATCCGTCCACGCCAGGCGTACCAGATCGCTCGCTGCATAACTCTGCGCTGCCATAGCAGACAGCAAAGCGATGCTTGTTATACGTTTAAACACAATTGTTCTCCCCGGTTAACGTATTTGTTAAATGCAAAAATCACGCGATTCTGAGAGGGGCAGATGACGTTAGTGTGACAGTGCTGTGAAATTATTTTGTTTTAATGCAGACGTTCACACACTTGCCGCGAGGCCTTGAATACTGGAGTATTCACAGGTTTTGTTAAGCTTGTGTTTATTTTGAGCGATTTGTTTTTTTAATGCTCTGTAGCCCGTAAATATCTTTAGGCTGTTTTATGCAGGCGCCGAATATGCCAGGGGCTAATAAGCTAAGCGCTAATGCAGGCCCCTGAATCTAGGTCGGCAGATTGAAAGTGGCGCTGATCGACGCCAAAACGATCAGTCGATTGATGAAACGCGTTCAGGTATATTTGGTTACAGCGAAACATTTTATAAGCGCAAGAGAGGCACTCTCTTTAAACGCTGAGCAGAGTTCTGTCGCCTTTGAGCAGTCAGCAGCTATCGCTGCTTAAGTTAGCTGTCTACTTGTTGTGGGGAGCATCAATTGGAGAATATCACCATTGGATAAAAATATTGATAAAGCGATCTCTTTAATCCACGCATCAAAAAAATGGATGTCGTTTATTGTTCTTGTGCTCATGACAATAATTGTTGCTATCGCCATTGTAGAACTAGGCATTCTTCTTTTTTTGGATATATTTGACCCCACTGACGATGTGATTTTTCTTGAAATAGATGAGTTATTCAAGATCTTCGGTTTCTTCTTTATTATTCTTATTGGTTTTGAGTTGGTTGAAACTGTGGAGATGTATTTTAAAGATAATGTTATTCATGCTGAGGTGGTGTTGCTTGTTGCGGTTATAGCTGTCTCTCGTAAGGTGATTTTACTTGATTTAGAAAAGTACGACCCCTTAGCAATAATTGGTTTAGGTGTCATTATTGTCGCTTTAGGTGGTTGCTATTATCTTATAAAAATGAGTTACAGAATGAAAAATGTATAACAGCCTAAAGGCCATTATTAGCTAAAGGTTTTTGTGAAAACTCTTAATCTAAGGTTTTTAGCGCAAAGGCCTTGGCGGGGTTATCACTTACTAACAACTGAATTTCCCGCGGGCTAAAACCTGCGTTTTTAAGCGCGGGAATCAGCTTAGTGAATAAGCTTGTATAGGGTTTAATGCTTTGCGGGTGTTTTAGTTTGGCTTTTTGCGGGTCGTACCAGCCGGCGTCGTGAGCAATCAGCACACGGTTGAGTATGCCGGCTTGTTTGGCAAACAGAAGTTTTTCAATATGGCCGTTAAGATCCCAGGCCAGGCCGTCGAGGCTGATCCAAACACCTTGTTTGGCGGCTTTTATATATTCGTTGTTGTTCTTTTCCATATAGGCGTGAGCCCAGATAAAAGCCTTGGCTTCGACCTTAGTCTTTTTGAGTATTTCAAGCTGGGGCCACAGTGCGCTGGCAGGGCCCGTGTGCGAGACTATGCTCAGCCCGGTTTGTTGGTGACAAAGTGCCGCGGCTTCAACCAGCTTTTGCTGCAGCGTATTTAAGTTTTTATTTGGTAGGGGTGCATCGACACCTATTTTGATAAAGCCGGGTTTGACTGAACTGCCGTCGATGCCATTTTTAAATTCATCTATCCAGAGCTCGGCCAGGGCTTGGGCACTTTTATTGTGCAGGTCTTTGGGGATAAAACGATTATTCTGTACCCCGTACAGGCCGGTATTGGTGAGTACGTTAAGGCCAGTTTTCCGCTGAATCTCTTGTAACAATGCTGCATTTCTGCCGAGATACTTGGGGGTGGCGTCAACAAAAAAACTTACCTTGTAATCGCTAAGAGGCAAGAGAAAAGGCAGCAAGCTGGCAACGACCGGCTGCAGACTTTTATAGGGTTTGTTTGCCAGTTCTGCCTCGTTAGAGCTCAGGCCCTTGGGGCCGCGAAAATCGACCAGCAGGTGCTCATGGCTGAGCCAAATTTGCCCCGGTTGGCTAATGACACGCTCGCTAATGGTTTGGATGTTTGTCTGAGCGAGTAGCGGGGCGCCGACAATAGGGCTCAGCAGCCAAAACAAGCTCGCTGCAAGAAAGCTGCGCTGGCGCCTTTGAGTTTTCGCCTGTGGGCTTAAGCTCGCTAGTTTCAACCTTCGCAAGGTCGAGCTTGCTCTGATCAAGGCTGGTTCTATTAAGGCCAGTTGTATTAAAGCTAGTCGCATCAAGACTGGTTGTATGAAGGCTAGTTGCATAAAGGTTGGCTGCATCGGGCCGCTCAATGTTTGCTTATTATTAATTGTGTATGCATAAGGTTTTGGCTTTCAATCTAACGATTCTGTGAGTGTTTTTCCAGGGTTTTTCTGTCGGCGTGCGACAAGCGGCGCAAGGCCATTGCGCGGTAGCTGCGCGGCGCATGCTATATAGCTGGCAGGCTTAATCGTGTTAAAAGCGTTCTGCTCGCTTAAGGCGCGTGGTCGGCTCGCTGGCCTAAGTAGGCTATACTGCCCGGCTTTTGTAAGTTTTGCTGTTTGCTGCTATTTGCCCGGGCGCGCCCTTAAGTGTTTTTTCTGTTTTTAAGCGTGCTTTTACGTGCTGCTTCGACAGTACTGCCTGTGCGGCAAGTCAGGTTAAAAAGCAAACAGCAAAAACAATACGCAAAGTGATAAGAGTTGGATGAATACCATGCAGGGCCACCTACGTAAGCTCGTTACATCGTTAAACACCGAAAACGAGGCGATTTACCAGCTGCCGCTTGGCGACCAGTTGCTTGAGTTAAACAGCTTAATTGGCCAAAGAATACGGCTTTGTTACACCGGTAAAATCAATTGCTTAAATTGTGGCAAGGCGACAAAAAAGAGTTATGCCCAGGGGCACTGTTACGTGTGCATGCAGAAACTCGCCAGCTGCGATATGTGTGTGATGAAACCCGAGACCTGCCATTTTGCCCAGGGCACTTGCCGTGAGCCCAGCTGGGCTGAGCAAAACTGTTTTGTGCCGCACTATGTGTATCTGGCCAATACCTCGGGTTTGAAAGTCGGCATCACCCGGCACACTCAGCTACCGACACGCTGGATCGATCAGGGGGCAACACAAGCGCTGCCAATTTTTAAGGTCTCATCGCGCCATATATCCGGTTTGGTTGAAGTGGCGCTGGCAAAATTTGTTGCCGATAAAACTCACTGGCAGGCAATGCTGAAAGGCAACCACGACAGTATTGATTTAAAGGAGCGTGCGGCCGAACTGATTGCTGAGGTTGAAGCGGCGTTGGCTGATATTATTGACAAACACGGCGAGCAGGCGATAGAGCGCGTAGACTGCCCCGTGCAGACCATTCACTACCCGGTGACGGAATTTCCTAAAAAAATTAAATCGTATAACCTAGATAAAGTAGCTGAAATCGATGACGTTCTGATCGGCATTAAAGGCCAGTATCTAATCTTTGAAAACGGTGTGATTAATATCCGCAAGTACAGCGCGTATGAACTTAGTGTTGTTGCCTAAATCCTGGGGTGCTACTTAAATATTTAGGGCTAGACTATTCAGTGCAAGAATAGTCAGTGCAAGAATAGTCAGTGCAAGAAGGTTCAGGGAAGGCTAGCCCTGTAGCCCGTGCGAGTCCGGCACTTGCAGCTTTTTCAATACGTGTTTACAGGGCTGTATCGCCGCTAATTAGCCGCTGGTATTGCGCGCCACTGGTGTTAGGCGCAGCTGTTTTAGCTACAGTTTAGGGTAAGGTCCCCGGCCTGTGCTGGCCGGGGTTTTAATGGGTTTAATGACTTTAAATGGGCATTAAGGCTTAAAACTTTAAAAGCAGCTAAACAGCGCAAGCCCTGCATTGCACCAATATTTTTGCAGATTAAAAGTAACTGTGGGCAAAACGCGTTGTTTGGCTATCTAGAATATTGTTTTCGCCGGCCTGCCATTCAACTAGTTTCTCACCGGCGTTTTTTGATATTTTCAAGCACTTCCACTGTATCTCGCGGTCTTTGGGCAGCTTAATTTTTTTGCTCCAATTCGGGTGGTCAGAAGCTGTTAGCTTCACGGCTTGGTCAATATCCCAGTTGCCGAGTTGCTCAATGTCTCCGCTAATGTAAAGGGCTTGCCCTTTTTCGGTAAAGGCGTTAGCGCAGGTGAAGTGTATTTTCCTGTTGTCACTCATCTGCGCTTTATTTTTGCGAAAGCGATATTTTAATGTTTCATCGTTAAAGCTGATCTGATAGTCGCCGGCTTTATAAACCTGAATGTTTTTACCATTGGCTTCGGCGCGACGCTTTTTGTGTTTGCCCGGTTTATCGTTGTCTCCCCAGTTTGTAGACCAGTCGGCAAATGCGTCAAACTTAAATTCATCCATTGCACTTAGTTTTAGTTTTATATGCCATACGCCGTCGACACAGCTCATCGCCTGGCTAGCCCAATTGTTAAAGCTGCCGCGCAGGTACATGCTCGGGTAGCGGCAATCATTGTTATTATCTGCGCTAAGCATGGCCGCACTTGATAAAATGGCTGACTGCCTGGCGGCGACATTAAATTGCGCGTAGCCGTTTTGCTCTACTTCTATGCTTGGGCCCTGGCAGTGCTTGTCGCTATAGCGCGCAAGCGCTAAGTTGCAGTACTGGCCTGCAGGCAAGCCCGTATACAAATACTCATTTAAACTTTGGCTGCGATCGCCGTTGATCACCACATAACCCAGCTGGCTGCGAGCAAAGGCAACTTGGTTGCCGTTATCTGGCTTGCTCCACCAGTTTTCGACGGGGCTGCCATCTGTGTGTTTGCGAAAGCCGGCCATATTGGCAATGGCCAATTCGCGGTGTTCGCAAAGCCAGCCGCCGCTACAGCTGCTGGCGCCGTGGCTCGGTGGGCCCTGGTCGTGATCACTCCAGTCGTAGCTGGACATCACTTTGGGATAACCGTAGGGCCAGGCAAGGGCAAATACGTGAGCGAGAATATTAATATCGTTGCCGTCTTTGTGAGTAATGGTGTTGTTGCTATCCTGGCGCTGATTATCGTGGTTGGCGACAAAGGTGACCGCCGTATTACTGTTTAACCAGCCGTCCCATAAACCAATATTTCTCAGCTCTTTGAGCTCGCCACGGCCTTTAAAAAAGTGGCCGATCGTGCGGGTAAAGTTAAATTCTGTTACCGCGCCAATATGGCTGTACATTTCAGGTGTGATCGGTTCACCGCCGCCACCTATGACCTCCTGATAAATATAGGGCTGGCCGTGTAAACGGCTGACTATGTCGGCGATATCGTCCGCTGGCATATGTTTGGCGGCATCAATACGAAAACCGGCAACACCGAGCGCTAACAGATCATTTAAATAAGTGGCAATTTTATCCCGCACGTAGTCATTTTCTGTGGCTAAATCATTGAGGCCAACCAGATCGCAGTTTTGCACCGACCAGGCGTCGCTGTAGTCAATATCTTCAACACAGTTGTGAAAATGCTCACTGCGATAGGGCACAACGGGAAATGATCGATCCCAGGCTGCCATATGGTTAATCACCGCATCAACGTAGATGTCGACACCCGCGGCATTACAGCGCTCAACCATGGCTGCAAAAGCTGAGCGCCCGCCGGAGCGCCCTTGAATGTGATAACTGACAGGCTGATAGCGTGTCCACCACTGCGGGCCATCGATGGATTGTTGCGGCGGAGAAACTTGTACGGCGGTGTAACCGGCTGGAGCAAGGTGGTTTTCACATTCACTGGCAATGTCATCCCACTGCCATTCAAAAAGGTGAACAAAGGCGCCGGCATAAAGCTTGTTGGAAAAAAACAAGCAGGAAAATATAAGCACTAGAAAATGCAGCTGCTTGTTTAACTTAGAATGCCTGTAAAATTTCAAGTGCCTGTCAGGTATAGAGTGTCTGTCAGGTTTAAGGTGTTTTAATCGTAATTTATGAAAGGTATATGATAGATGCTGCTTTGTTTGAACGTCATTGCTATCCATAGTGACTCCCAGTGCGAAGCACAGCTAAGCCTATCGCTAAGCGCCGACAGGCTCGCCTTGTTCATTGAATGAAACAGGCGTGAAAATAAATGTTGTAGAACGCGTATCACATTATTATTTTCACTCTGGTGTGTGCTGCGCAGCGATGCAAAGCTTACATGGCTAATATGTGTAGACAAGTTGAATACGTATTCATCGATTACACATAGCTATGCAATGGCCGCTAGTGCGTTTGGGGCATTTATGTGTAAAGAGCTTGTGTTTTTGGTAGCTGTCGTGTTTGACGAATATATGTGACTCAAGAAAAGGGCACCGCTAAGGGTGCCCGGTAAGTTTATTAACGTAAAAGCTATGTTATTGAATAGCGCCTGTTAGAAAACACGCTTTAGCTTTGCCTTTGCTCGGGTCGCCAAAAGTTTGCTTGTTGCAAGCGATCGAATTTGTTGCATTTTTATAGTTAAATTTATTGTTTTGTTTATCGCCGTAGGCCACACGCTGTTTGCCGGTAAAATAACAGGTTTGATTTTCTTCGGCGCACAGGGTTTGTTGTTTGGCTGTGCCTAAATCAATAGGGCCGACGGGGATAAACTGCCACTGTTGATTTGTTCTGGCGTTGTAATTACTGAAGTTAAGTACCTGTGCAGTTAAAGCTTTATTTTCCTGTGCGTCGAGCATGGCGTAGATGCCGGGTTTGAGCCACGATAGTTTCCAGTGTTGTTGGTAGTCTACGCTCATTTCATCTTGTTCGTCTTTTTTTACTGCAATAATGCGGTTGTTTTGTTTGATGGTAAATGCGTCGTATTGACTTGGTATAAGCCGAAATTCTCTGTCGTTAACGGCCTCAACTTTCCAGATTTGGCTGTCTAGGCCTGAGTCGTTTGCAAGAGTGATGCTGCGGCTATTGATTTCGTTGCCGCTTAGGGTAAGTGCTTGTTTGGAGGCGACATTGATGATTTTGTACTCCTGGCCGGCAATAAGATTGTTCGGCAGTTTGTGATCATAGGGCCGTGAAAAACTAATATGCTCACCTTTAACAATTTTGACGTCATTGTTGCGTGAATACGCGGCAAAGCTGCGCAGCATGCGGGTGTCGTAATCGCTGTTGAGATCGCCGGTGCGTTTCTCTGTCGATGCATCATCGGTGTTGTGACCGTTGCAGTTGGTAATGGCCTTGCCGATAAACTCGCCTTTGTCAAAGTCATACATGCGATATTTAACGCAGAGTTTGTCGTAGTTGCCTTTGTTTGCGGAAAGGCCAACGTCAAGCACTACGTTAACGCGCTTGGCATCGATATCTTTACTGGTCCACGGTGCTGCAAAGCGCCTTTCTATGCCGGTGTCATAACCACAGTCTTTATTTTTTACCGCGCTGAGTTTGCCGTACTGATCGACACTTCGGTACTTAAATTCAATGGCTGTGCCCTTGGGGCGATTTTTTTTCTTGCCTACACCAATGCCTACAACAAAACTATTGCCGGCTAATTTACAGCTTTTAAGGTTGCCGCTGGAGTCATCCGAGCTCCAGCCGTGATCGCTGCGTTTTAAACGCGATATTGGCAGTTTGTTGTAGTTAAAAACGCCTACGGCGGTGCTGGCAATCAGTTGTTCAAGCTGCGTAAGCTGCAGGTAACACTCGTGGTTTTTTTGTTTTAGTTGTTCACCGCTTAATTGGCTGGACACATCTAAACCACAGCTTTGGCGGGCGGCGGCAAGTGCGTCTGACAGGCGATTTAATTTTTCGCGGGCCTGCTCTGGCGAGAGCATAAGCTTGGCGCCATCGACAATGTGCTGATAGAGTTTGGCGTCATTTTTACGCAAGTTGGAAAGCCGTTGAATATTGCGCGAGTGCTCGGCCAGGGTATTGGCTTTTTTAACTAAGCTCTGCTCCAGCCCCTGGTTGACGGTAAGGTAGAAGGTTTCCGGGCTCAGTTCACTGCTGTTGCCGACGATATTACTCGCGCGGATCACTTCGCTGCCGCTCAGCTCGTAATCACTTAAGCGCAGCTCATAGATGGCACTTTGCGGATATTCGGCGGCGCTAATGCTACTTTGCATGGCCTGACAGCTTGTTTTATCGGCGTTAAGGCAAAATTCTACTTTTGCAACACCAAAATAATCGCGCACAGTGCTTCTAATAAGAACGTTGTTTTGTGTTGGGTTGTTTTGTGCTGTATTGGTCGTCGGGGCGCTAAGAATATTAATCGCCTCAATATGTGCGATATCCGGCTTTTCATTGGCGCGATCAATGATTGAAACGATGCTGCGCGCAACCAGTTGTTTTTCCAGAGGGGGTAGCGCCTGCAAGGCGCCGGGCATATTGTCGTAGGCGTTTTGGCTGGCAACGGTGTCGAGCAGCTGGCCCTGGCGATTCGAGAACGAAAAGGTAACGATGGATGTGTCGTTTAGGCTGAGTATATTGTTGCCCGAGCCAAAACAATAAAGCGCATCGTTTAGATTGCTGTCGTTACAGTCAAGCTGTTGATAGGCTTTATTGAGCACGTCGAGGCTGCTTAAGCCAATATTGGGGTAGTGTTCGCTATGGACCACCGAGTGAAAACTTTTCTCGTGGTGAACGCCCGCATCGTCGGTGATGCTTAGGTCTATTCTGGCAAGTTGATCGGGAATAAACGGGGCGTAGGAATCCCAGCTGCCATTTTCTACCAATATACCGGCATCGTTATCAAAATAACTAAAACGGCCATTGTTCACAGAGGTGTTAATACCGAGTAAACCACCTTGTTGTAAGTAGTTGGTTTCTTCAAGGCTTAAGCAAGATTCATCGCCGGCCTGGCCGAGTATCGTAAATTCATCCGATTGCATGCCCGGCAGCAAGGTCTCGTCGCTTGTTATGCTAACGGTATTCCACAGCGTATCGCCGATATAAATATTAAATTTGGGCGAAATATCTGAAATGCTTGCCGATCCGACATTTTCTAAGGCTAATTTAAGTTGTAGTTTTGAAAAACAAGCTGCGGTGGAGACATCGGTGTTGTGAGAGTAGGTGGAGTGGGCAACACGCAGCTCTTCGGTGACCGAGCTGCCGTAGGTCCACTGGTGATTCGTGCTTACTTCGAATTTAACGGTGGTGCCCGTTTCTGTGCCGAGGCTCTTCTCGGCGCCAACGGTCACAGCAAAACCGTGGCTGTGAGCGTAGGATTCGGTTTGTTTCGTGACCGTTTGTTCGGTGTCCATTTCGCCGTGGGTAATACGCGTTTCATTTTGTAGGGTAAAACGGTAGCCAAGCAGGTTTGCGCGAATACTTGGCAACGCGGCAACAAGCGGGTGGTTATAAGGGCGCTCGAGCACGTCGGCCTGAATCAGACCGAGAACTTCCTGACGGTCGGTATAGGGGTCGCGATCGCTGCTCGCTAGCAGTGGGTGGCTATAAAATACCGGTAGTGTATTGCCATTGCTGTCGCGCTCCTGGTAAATGGCGTAATCGTTTACCAGCTCAAAAAGTATGCTGGCAATGGACCCTTGTTCATGCGTTGTTCCAACAATCAGGCGGCTATTTTCAGCAATGCCTTCGGCAAGAAACTGGGCGCGCAAGGCTTGATGGCTTTCGGCTAGTTTAATCAGCCACTGGCTTTGATCGAATGGGTGCTTGCGAATTAGCAGGTTGTCTTCAAATGCTTTGGCTGCAAACTGGAAAACGGCATAACCATCGACCGCATCGCGCGACTTAAACGCTTGCCAGTCAGCATCGGAAAGCTGCCGTCTTAAACCAACTATCTGGTTATCCTGCACGGTATAACCATAGGTTTCGAGAAAATCTGAGATGCCGTCGCCGTCCGAGTCCTGAGCGGCGCTAACGCGCTTTACTGTGCTCTCAAACTTGTTCGCTGCTATATAACTACGAGCTTTTGCTGAGTTGGCCAAACGACTGTTTGGCTGCCCTAAGGCCATGACTAAACTTTCGTCGCCATCGGCGATACCGTCCATATCGGCATCGGCGACAACAGCTGCAAACGTCGATAGCGGCGGCACCTTGCTAAGTTCGCTGTTGGCGACTGCGCCCGGTGAAGCTGCAGCAAGTGCACTGCTTAGTACTAACGGCAAGGCCCGCCGTGCCCTGAAATAAGATTTCATTGTTTGTCTCCCAGTTTGTTTGTTGTTTTTAATTGCTGTTGCAGTGAGCGTCGCAGCCTAGAGAGGGCAGCCTTGAACGACAATCACCCTGAAGAGGGAAAACAAATGAAACTTTTATTAAGTTATTGGCGCTGCGCTGACTTCGCCTCACTTGCAAGGCAAGATGTGCGTTTGCCTGAGTTGTGATGTTGCGCCAGGCGTTTTGCTGTTGGTCAAACGCGTATTTATCAGAACATAGGTTTCAGGACATGGGTTTCAGGACATAGGTTTCAGAACATGGGTTTCAGAACATAGGTAGCTGTGTGAATATACTTATTGCCGATGAACACTCATTGGTTCGCTTTGGCCTGCGCTCGTTGTTATCGCAGTGTGAGCGCTGTCAAGTCTTAGCAAGTGTTGACTCTTGGTTTGAACTGGAGTCTTGGATACAAAAAAATCATTCATTGGCCGGGCCGGCTACCATCATTGTCGACTTTAATATTTATGCGGCGGCGGTAGAAAGATTGAACTTAAGCCCGGGGCAGGGGCCCAACTGTGTTTTTCGGCGGGTTAAATTTATTGCGCTTTGCGGCCAGTGTTTCCCCGGCTGTTTAAGTGTGCAGGCTATTCAGCAGCTAGATGGCCTTGTTGGCAAGTACACGGCCATTGACGATATTTTGCCGTGCATTGAGGCCCTTAGACAAAACCGGCGTTTTGTGTCTGCGGGCCTTAATAACCATGCCTATGGTGGGGCAATGCTGTTAAGTGCAAGAGAGATGCAGGTGCTTAAGCATATTGCGCTTGGACATTCGGCGCGGGAAATAGCGTCTGACTTGAGCCTATCGGTTGAAACGATTAAGTCTCATCGAAAAAACCTGATGAAAAAACTGAAAGTGAAGCGTGTAGGCGCCTTGATTCTGCAGGCCTGTCGCAGCGGTTTCTTACGGGATATTGATATAAAGGACACGCCCTCACTGCTTGATCAACACAGCTGTTAAGCCTTTTGCATAAAACTTAAGTTAATTTGTAATAAATGCCGGTTCTTAGCAGACAATACCTAGTATCTGCTTTATTAGCAGTTTTATTCATTATTGTTTAATTGATTGTATTTAGGAAAACCAATGACGTTTAGATATCCCTCTGTGGCGATTGTCGCTCTTTTTTTTAAGTCTGTGATCGGCTTGTTGTTTATCGCTCTTTTTTCGATAACCAGCTATGCCGGCGCAGCCGACACAAGCGACACAAAAAACGCCTATATTGCCGATAGCCCAGAGCAGGTTCGGCCTGTTTTTGTTGGCCAAGCCTTGCCCGACGCGATTTTAGTGGGGCTCGATGGTAAAAAAGTTAGCTTGAGCGAACTTGTCGACAGTAGCCCGAGCTTGATTATTGTTTACCGCGGTGGATGGTGTCCGTATTGCAATAACCACTTTCAGGATTTACGCAAGATCCTGCCAACATACAGCAAAAAAGGCCTGAAAATCATCGCGCTTAGCCCAGATAGCCCAGAGAGCTTAAAAGAAACAGATCAAGACTATGGCAGTGTGTACCAACTGTACTCTGACAGTGATATGCAGGCCGCCAAGGCGCTTGGTTTGGCTTATAAGGTATCGGCCTCAACCAATGCTATGTTGAAGTCTTACGATATCGATCTTAAACAAGCATCTGGAAAAGACCACGGCTTATTGCCGGTGCCTGCTGTGTTTGTTGTCAACCGCGAGGGCGATATTAGTTTTAGTTTTGTTTCACCTGAATACAAAGTTCGCGCGAGTAATGCTGTGGTCGCTGCGGCGATTGAAGAGGTTTTATAAAATTCAGGCCGGCTTTGATTGCTTTTTAATGATATGACAAACGCGCCGGTTTTAGCCGGCGTTTTTTTTCTCGGTGTTGTGCGCCAATTAGCCAGCGCAGCGGCTATCTTCATATAACTGTTATCAAGTTGAAAACAACGGCGATTAGTTTACGGGCCTTCTTTATTGCCTGTTCACTATAGGGAGATCTATGAATCGCCGTCGTCTATTAAAACACTCTGGCATTGCTTTATTAACCCCATTTGTTTTAAACGTAAAATCTGTCAATGCCGCTATTTTCAGCAGCTCTGAGCAAAATGGCTCGGAAAATTGGCAAGATGTATTTTCCTGGTCTGTTGCCTCCGGCGACCCAAGTAGCAGTGGCGCGATTATCTGGACCAGAATTAACGAACTTGAATACCGTGAACAAGCCTCGCTTAGTTTTGATGTGGCAAGTGACAAACATTTCAACAACATCGAATACTCAGGTTTAGTCAGCGCCGAGGCGCTCGGCAGCCAGCGCGATTACACGGTCAACATAGATCTCGACGGTTTATTGTCTAGCTCGAAAACTTATTATTATCGTTTTCATTACCGTGGCGAAACGAGCCGCACCGGCCGTTTTAAGACCTTGGCCAAAGAGGGGGTAAGACTGGAAGAGCTCAACATTGCGGTGTTGACCTGTCAGGATTACAGCACTGGCTATTTTAATGCGTTTGATCGCTTGGCTGAAGAAGAGCTTGATTTTGTTGTGCACCTTGGTGATTTTATTTACGAATACGCCGAGTATCCGAACTACGCTCAGCACGTTCGCAAAATTAAACTGCCAAGTGGTCAGAAAAAAGCCGATAACCTTGAAGATTATCGCCATATTTATCGTTTGTACCGCGAAGATCCGAGTTTACAGCGGGCCATGGAGCAGCACGCCTTTGTGATTGTCTGGGATGATCACGAGACAGCAAACGACTGTTATTGGGATTACGACAACGATACCTTGGGTTTGCCCGAGGATGACAGCCGCCATTCGCAATCGGCTGACAAGCTGCGCCAGCTTCGACGCGATGCCCAGCGCGCGTGGATAGAATATATTCCGGCGCGAGTGCAGGTAGATGAAAGCGCCGAGCACCCCTTTGATTATTTAAAAATGTACCGCCGCTTGGCTGCCGGTGACTTGCTTGATTTATTTATGACCGATAGCCGCAGCTACCGAACTCAGCAAGCCTGCGCCGAAGGTGGCAATGCGCTTGGCTGTAAAGGTAATAAATACTGGTCTGATCAGCAGAGCATGCTCGGCTTAGAGCAAAAAGAGTGGATGCTCGATGGCATGATCTCATCCAATGCAAACTGGAAGGTCTGGGGTAACCAAACCATGCTTGGGCAAATTGCCCTGACTTTTCTTGGCGCGCAGCTAAGTTACGCTAACTTTGACGCCTGGGACGGTTATCAATACGAGCGCGAAGATATATTAAGGCGCTTAAAAGATGCCGGCATTGATAACCGCCTGGTTGTGCTGACCGGTGATATGCACACGTACTTAACGTCATATATTAAGCTCGACTACGGCAATATTAATAACTGGGATTACAGCAATCTTTCGGGCGTAGAGATTATGACGCCGTCGTTAACCTCACCGAATATTGATGACTTGCTGCGCAATGCCATTAAGGTGCCGCTGTCTAGCCAGCAGCTTGCCAACGGCGGCGTGCAGACAAACAACCCCCATATCAAAGATTTCAGCAGTGGTTTGCACGGCTACACACGGATGCAGTTTAAGCGCGATGAGATTTTTTGGTGGGTGTACGATGTTAAAACTACGTATGCAAGCAGTGCAAAAAAACTGAGCCGAGCCTTTAAGTACGAAGCCGATGGCACCTGGATTCGCCGGCTCAAGTAGTTTGTAACCGCCACGGCCCCCACGTTAGTAACTAAAGTGGGGGCTTTCGTTCTTAGCGCTAAGAGCGCGGGCGGCCAAACACAGCGGTCCAGTAGATGCCATATTCACTGCTGCTGCTTTCGAAAACGCTGGCGCCGAGCTCGGTGTAGTTGGCATTCATTATATTGGCGCAGTGGCCGGGGCTGTCGAGCCAGCCGGCCATCGCACGTTCGATGCTGCGTTGGCCGGCGGCGATATTTTCGCCGATATAACTGTAGTGATAGCCCTGTTTCTGAGCGCGTGATGCGGGGCTTTCGCCTGAGAGGCTGATGTGATCAAAGTAGTCATTGTTTGCCATATCCTGCGAATGTAGATAGGCGGCTTTGTTTAAGCTGCAGTTCCAGCGCAAGGCGCCGGCGGCGGGAAAAAACTGCCCGCCACACTGTCTATCGTCGGCTCGTGCTCGATTGTGCGCATCGAGCAGCTGCTGCTCAGTTTCAGTGATTTGACAGTTGTCTTTGTTTGAAGCGGAGTCGCTGCCAGGGCTCGGTGTTGGGCTTGGGCTCGGTGCTGGGCTTGGGCTCGCTGCTGTGCTCGGCAGTGGGCTTGGCGCGGGGCTGCGATTGGGAGTGGGGTTGCCCAGCGCATCGTTTTCATCGTAGTCGACGGCCAATTCAACCCCGGCAAAATCGCTTTCGGCCAGCAGGGTAATTTGATATTCACCTTCGAAGGGTTCGGTAAGTTGGCAGATTTGGCTTACGCCTTCACTGTTCGACAAGCACTGGATGGCCGAGCCGCCGCCCGACTGGCTGTAGCTGAGCACCAGGCTAAGCTCGCCGACACCCTTACTTGTTTCGATTACCAAGTTTTCGGCGCCTTCTGGAATCAGTATGACAAAGTTAAGCTGCTCACCGCTGTCGGCGCTAAGGTTGGCCAGGCGCTCGCCTTGAAAAACAAGCTGCTCGTCACGTGGCTCTGGGGCTTTGTTGTCGGAATTGCCATCGGTCAGAGAGCCTGTTCTGGGGCCGCTACTATTGTTGTTAGCGCTGTTCTCGCTGTTAGTGTTTGCAACCGGGTCCGAGCCGCCTGAGCCACACGCTTGCAGCGTCAAAATTAAACCGGCTGCGGCCGCTACGTGCAAAAGGCGTGGCACGTAATAGCGTTTTTTTGCAGCTGATAACAAATACGCGTGCGTTAACATGGGGCAAGCCTTAAATGAGTTTTATTAGTGTTAACAGACCCTAACAATAACCTTTAAGCACGGCTGTGTCTGTGCGTCGCTGAGCACTATGCATGTAAGCTGAGTCACACTATTCCTGCTTGTTGAGGGCTGCATTGGTTGGCGATAGATTGATGCTGGCGCATTCCAGTGCTATTGTAGTTTTCCGCGCAAAATCCTGCCTTATCTGCGTTTATTTCATTTTCTCTTGCTCTCTGCTAGCCCGTCTTATGTGGCCCGTTTAGCTGGCTGACATTTGTTGGCTGTACTTACGTTGGGCTTATTTTTTAGCGATCGATAACGGTGTGCTGACTGATGATGTTTTGTTTCCCAAGGCGCAAAGCTTTGGCTAGAAGCCGTAGACATACCTGGCGCTTTGTAGCTGAATATAGGGCGCTTTGTAGGTGCTTATGTTGCGCAGGCTAGTTGCTGCAAGGTTGCCAGTGTTGGGCATTGGGCCGCGAAGCTTGGTCAAACTGATCTTGGCTCAGCTTGTCGTGATTCAGCTTATCGCCGTTCAAACAAGTATTGCCGATCGCTACCGCTTTGCCGCCATTGACGGTTTGTTTGAGCAACAGGTAGGGGCTTATCTGTTGCCGTGTATCTATCGACAGCTTGGCCACGATATTGTGATTGTTGATTACCCGGCCAAGCGTGCACAGGCTTTTGCTAATTCGGGCAATGTCGATGGCGAAGTGATGCGTATATATAACTACGCGATGGATGCTCCGAATACGCTGCGTGTGCCGACGCCCTTTTATCAACTGGAAACCAGCGCGTTTTTTACGCGCGACAAAGACTTCTCTCAGCTTTCGCTTGAACAGATAAAGGCGCTGCGGGTGGTAAAAGTTCGGGGCGTTAAACATACAAAATTTATCACCGACGGCTTTAAAAACGTTCGTGATTTAAGCAGTTCCGAACAGATGTTTTTATATTTACTGGCCGGGCGCGCCGACATTGCTCTGACAAATACCAGTAATGGTGTGCACACAATAAAGCGTTTGGGCTTAGATGATGCTTTTTCCAGAATCGCGGAGCCTCTGGATGTACAGCCGCTATATCACTACGTGCACAAAAGCCGCGCAGAGCTTGTGCCTGCACTGGATCGTGCAATACAGAGCCAAATTGCTAGTGGTGAGTTACAAGCGCGTGCTCGCGAGGCCGAAGCCCTGCTTTATATGGGCACTTCGCCGGGTGCTGCTGCGACCTGTTCAGCCCAATCAGTAGCGCTGGATAACAGGTAGCCCTCGGGCTTAAACTAACGCGGTTACAGATCGCCAAATGCTACCGCTAATCGCCCGCTGATTGCTGAGACAAAATTCCGGTGTTATTTTTGCTTTTTGTGGAACGATGCAGCTTTTTCTTTGCTGATTTCTGTATTTTCTATTTTAGGCCGTTGATGGATATTGTTTACTGCAGTTCGATGGCGCTTGGGGGGCTGTTTTGACGGCTTTCCCCGAGCATTTTCGGTATTGACGTAGTTCGATAGTAGCTCGATAGTAGTTCGATTGTTGTTTGACGTAGGGTTTTAGGGACTTTTTGCTGATGATGCTTAAATTGTCAGTGATTCTGGTGTTTGTTGTAAGAAAGATCAAAGTATGGGCGAACGCTTGTTTGATTTGTCGCCGCTCGATTATTTCTGTTGCCTGTATCACCGCTTTTTCATTGTTTGGCCACGTTGCTGTTGCCAGTAGTTTTAAATTTGCCGCGACCGACGGCCTGTTTGCACAGCAGGTTGGCCGCTATATGTTGCCGTGTATCTATCGAGAGCTCGGCCACGAAATAAGTATTGTTGACTACCCGGCCAAGCGCGCGCTGTCATCGGCAAATAGCGGCAGCGTTGACGGTGAGGTTATGCGTATTTACGACTATGGCGATTACGCACCGAATACCGTGCGTGTGCCTACCCCGTATTATTATGTCGATACCACTGCCTTTTTTTTAAAAGACAAGGCTTATGAAAATCTAAGCCTTGAAGAGATTAAAAAACTCAAAGTGGTGAAAGTGCGCGGTGTTACTCACACAGACTTTGTTAGCAAAGATTTTGCGCACGTTAAAGACGTAGATAGTACCGAGCAGTTGTTTCTGTATTTGCAAGCCGGGCGAGCCGATGTGGCCTTAACTAATGCAAGCAATGGCCTGCACGCAATATCACTGATGGGGCTTGAAGATACATTTTCAAAAACAGCGGAACCTCTGGATACTCAGGCGCTATATCACTACATCCATAAAAGCAAATCTGCTGAGCTTGTGACAAAAGTGGATACAGCCATTAAAAAATTAATTGATAAAGGTTTTTTACAGCAGCTTGCGCGCGAAGCTGAGCTTAGGCTGTACTCCGGTGCCAAAGAGTTACACAGCAGTGCCTGCTCAAGCCAGGAGCTGGCCGCTGATACTAAACCATAGCTCTTAAATAGTAGCTCTTAAACACGACGCCTGATCAGCCGGGGTGCTAGTACTTGATACTGGCGTTTTTATCAGTGCTTGTACTTGTGCCTGATAAAGGCGCTGATGGTGAAGTTGATGAGCTTTTTACTGGTTTTTTTGTCGATGTGCTGGCGTTAACTAAGTGCCAGTCGGCGGTGGTATCGCTGAGCATGCCGGTGCGGCGCATCAGTGGCCGAATTAAATTTTTCTCGCGCATGGTTTTTAGGCCAAGGTTAAGGGCCTTAAGTACCTCAGCGCTGTTTGGCGCATGCTTAGATACCGCAAAAACACGCTCGTCGGGCAGGGCTATCTTCAGCCCCGGAATTGGCGCAAGCACAATATCTGAACCATCGTTTTTGTTTGTGGCGTAGCGCCTTAAACCGGGATGGCCGGAAAACTCTAAAATACTTAAATCGGCCCGGCCCGCGTGCATAATTGTAAATAAGGTATCGGCATCGACGGCCTGTTTGATATTAAAAAAACCGGCTTCGTGCAGGGCTTTTTCATCGACCGGCCAGTTTGCGCCAATAGCGATGCTGAGCTGTTTAAGCTCGTCGATTGAAAGTTGTTGCAGTTGCTTTATTTTTTCTGGCCGGGCGTAAAAACCTTTTTCGTATTCACCCAGGCGAAACAGTGCTTCAGACAGCGCCAGTGTGGTTTGGTGTGCGCTTACCTATGAGCCCCACAGGGTTTCTGCTGCAATATGTATCTTGCCTTGAGTCAGCTGTTCAATTAAGCGCTTGTGGGTGGGGTAGCGCACATAGCGAATATCCGCATTGAGCCCGCCGTAGGCCAGAAGCTGTGCAGTAAGCGCGCGCTGCACCGCCGATGCAGATGGAAAGCGGTACCACCACTTGCTTAAGTCTGTTTTGGGCGAGGCTAGTACCTCTTTAAATACCGCAAGCTCGGGCTTGTCGCTGTTCAGCACGATGCCTATGCGCACCGGCGTTGGTTTCGGGGGCGCTGGGCTTGTTTCAGCTGTGGCCGGGCTTGCGCTGCTGAAATACAGCAAGCTCAGGCAGAAAAGGCTGCGGATCAATACTCGGCAAGCTGTGCCTGAGGCCACAATTTGTGCTCCTTTTATATGGCGAAGAAACGATAGCATCAGTATAGACAAGCCAGGTGCTGCGCTTGGCTAGGGTTTACAGGAGCTGGGGCTTAAGGCTTTGTTTGAGCTTGTGGCTGCGCCTGCGCAACAGGATAGGGCAGGCAGGGGGCAGGATAGGAAGCAGGACAGGGGGCAGGATAGGAAGGTACAGAGCCTTAGAGGATGCTGAAAGCCAACGGTGTTTTTACAGGTCGTTAATGCGTTTCCAGCCGGCAGTTTTTTCACTGAGCATGCCGGTGCGGCGCATCAGTGGCAGAATTAAATTTTTCTCGCGCATAATTTGAAGGCCTAGATTAAGTGCGCGCAGTACTTCGTCTCCGCCCGGTGCCAAGACGGATACGGCAAATATGCGCTCATCCGGCAGTAAGATTTTAAGGCCGGGAATCGGGGCGAGGCTAATGTCGGAGTGATCGCTCATATCTTTGGCGTAAATCATTAAACCCGGGTGGCCGGAGAATTCCAATATGGTTAGATCGGCGCGGCCGGCGTGAATAATCTTAAACAGTGCATTGGCATCAATGGCTTGTTTTATATTGTGAAAGCCGGCGTGTTTTAGCGCCTTTTCATCGACGTCCCAGTTCTCGCCTATGGCAACACTCAGCTTTTTAAGCTCGCTGACCGGAAGGTTTTTAAGGTGTTCGAGTTTGTCTGGGTGCGTGTAAAAACCTTTCTCATATTCGCCAATGCGCAGCAGTGGTTCAGATAAGGCCAGCTTGCCCCGGTGCGGCCTTAACTGCGATGCCCAAAGTGTTTCAGCGGCGATATGAACCTTGCCTTGTATCAGCTGCTCAATTAAGCGCTTGTGCGTGGGGTAGCGAACATAAACAATGTCGGCGTCGAGTTCACCGTAGGCCAGCAGCTGCACCGTCAGCGCCTGCTGCACGGCTGCCGCTGACGGAAAGCGATACCACCACTGGCTTAAATCGGCTTTTGGCGAGGCCAGAATTTCTGAAAAAACCGCAAGCTCCGGGTTGTTGATATTTTGAACAATGCCAACCCGCACCTGCCTGCGCTCTGACGGCTTGTCAGCAGCGGCGAGGCTTGTGTTGCTCTGGGAATACAAAAGCAGGCAGTAAAGGCTGAATATCAGCAATCGGTAAGGCGTGCCTGGGGCCACAGCTAGAGCTCCTTTGGGGCAGGCTAAAAGACAGATCGGTGCACCTGATCAGTATAGACAAGCCCAGCGGGCCCCAATTTGGGCACCGCTTAGTTATTTGGCAGAAGGCTGCTTGCTTGAGCGAGTATCTGTAGGCGAGGCCGGCAGTTTTTCGGTCTTTAGATCCAGCAACTGCTAAAAGCTTGAATAGCTGGTGACATCTGGGTTCTGGCCAGTGCTCGAGCTGCCGTTGCCTGCTGGGGCCTGTTCTCGGGGCCAATTTCTAGCCCGTCAGGAGCTATTCCAGGGAGCTTTGGTCCGCAAACACCTTCGCCTGGCACAAGTGAGCATATTTTGGTGCTTGACCGCGAATCTTTCGCTGATATAATTCGCGCCTTTCCGATAAACCTTGAGGCCACTAAGCTTCAGGTTTTGACGACATGCCAGAGTGGTGAAATTGGTAGACACAGGGGATTCAAAATCCCCCGCCCTTAAAAGCGTGCCGGTTCGAGTCCGGCCTCTGGTACCAATATTAAAAAGGCCTGCAGCGATGCAGGCCTTTTTTGTTTGGGGCCTAAAAATAAAAAAGGTAGCACACAGGTAACACGAATATTTACCGGTGTTGTCCTCTCTTAGCTGAATCGTACTACCCAGCTATCTATTTATACATGTTTGAACCTCGACTAGCTTTTAATCTAGTTGCATCTCAGGTTAGGGAAAGTGGTGTTCCAGTCATTTATGTTCAGCATGAAACGCAGCTTGGCGTTTTACGCTATCAGAGTGAAGCTTGGCAGGTACCAGTTGAGCTGAATAATAAAGGCTCAGATATTTACGTACGAAAGCAGGCTTCAGACTCGTTTAAAAACACCGATCAAAAAAATACCTAGATAGCCTGGCTATTCAGGAGCTAATTATATGTGGCATGCAAAGTGGGTTTTGTGTAGATAGCACAGTTAGGTGTGCTCTTTCTCTCGGCTACACCGTCACCGCGACTGTTAACGCAAATAACTTGGTGCTGTAGTGAGGGTAAAATTGTATCAATGCTACCAACAATGGTTAGCTGGCTTATTGACAGTGCACGCTCACTAACAAAATAAATTTGTTATATTCCCCCTAGCTTTATACCTGCCTCACGTCGGCACGAAGCTAATAAACGTTCAATCGAATCTTTATTTGGCAGTGTTCGGGCTATGGCGACGGCGCCAATCATCATGGCGGTGACAGATAAAATATCTTGTTCGTCACAGTCGGTGTAGCTCTGTGCGTACTGCATAATCGCGGTATTCATATTGTCGTAAGTATTGGCGTAAGCCTTATTGGCTTCTTTGTTTTTTATGTTGATATCGGTGGCTAAAAAAGCGAGCGGGCAGGAATGCTTGCCTTTTACATGCTCGATGCTTAAGTACCGGTTTAACAATAATTGTAACCACTCTTTGTTGCTTAACTCGTCGGGTTTGGGGTTGGCAAGTTTGGTATTGTTGGCGGCAAATTTTAAGGCTTCGCGATAAAGCTCTGCTTTACTCGCAAAGTGAGCATAAAAACCACCTCGGGTGAGCCCGCAATTATTCATCAAGTCGTCGATGGTTACCCCATCAAAGCCTTTTATTACAAATAGTCTGAAGGACCTTTCAAGGATCTTTTCCCGGGTTTTGTTTTTGTGAGCCTTTGAATAGGGCATAACATAGCACCGCAGCGAATATTTATATGATCTTTATCATATTAAATATTTACCTTATGATGAAGCTCTATCTTCTATAGCTGGGCTTGGGCGCACTGACGTATATTCGCTATCTGAGCCAGTTGGGAACCTGCTGTTAGAATCTTTAGCTGTAGTAAAAGTGAAATATCTGTGCTCTGAGCGTCTTTGACGCCAGTTGCTGTTATCAATGGAACTAATTTGTCGGTATCTTTTGTAGGGGGGGCTTGTGGTAAGTGGAAGCTGTTTATGTGGTGAGCTGACGTATCAAGTTCGTTTGTACGCCGATAAGATATTTAACTGTCATTGCCGTTTTTGCAGGAAAGCACATGGCGCAGACTATGTCACCCTGGCTCTGGCTGATGCGAACACCTTAACGCTTGTTGATCATAAAAAGCTACTTCGGGAACACAAAAATAGCCTGGGAGGTTACCGCGCATTTTGTGCCTGTTGTGGCACAAGGCTGATGAACTATGGCCCGGATAAAAACAAGTATCTATCCATTGTTGTGAATACGCTCGATACAGCCCTTAGTCACTACCCGGTGGCGCACTGTAATACTGAATCGAAAGCGCCCTGGTGTGAGCCGTATGAGGGTATCGCAAGCTTTGAGGCTTTTCCGCCTTTAGGTAAGTAGGGGGAGAAACTCAGCAAGAGCGTTTCATTTTTGACGCCAAAAATAAATAAATACGCGACAATTATTTTATTTTTTCACTTGTTCGCACACCCGCCATAATATGATCTTGATCATATTATGGCGGGTGTTAGGGTCTCTGGATTGATTTTGCGTACGTACATTTATCTGGAGCTACTATGGATTCACCGATTGTTATCACTGGCATGGGGCTTGTAAGCCCGCTCGGCTGTGGTGTTAAGCCGGTTTGGCAGCGACTGCTTGCAGCGCAATCAGGCATAGGCCTTATTGATCGCTTTGATACGGCTGATATCCCAATAAAAATAGCCGGGCTAGTACCGGATATCGAACAGGATGCGCTTGCAGGTTTTGATGTAAACCAGGTTGTAGAAAAAAAAGAGCGCAAGAAGCTCGATCTGTTTAGTATTTATGCATTGGCAGCGGCGAAAGAAGCGCTGCAGCAAGCAAACTGGTTGCCCAAAAGCGAAGACGACAAGCAGGCAACGGCAACGATTATTGCCACCGGTATTGGTGGCTTATCAACGATTACGCAGGCGCTTCGAACAATGGACAGCCGCGGATATAAACGTTTGTCGCCGTTTACCGCGCCGGCATTCTTAGCCAACCTGGCCGCCGGCAACGTTTCAATTAAATATGGTTTTAAAGGGCCGTTGGCTTGCCCGGTAACGGCCTGCGCGGCGAGTCTGCAAGCCATCGGTGACGGTATGCGCTTGCTGCGAAGCGGTGAAGCAAATGTTGCATTAGTTGGGGGGGCGGAGGCCTGCGTTGATCCATTTTCATTGGCGAGCTTTCATGCGCTAAAGGCCTTGTCGAGTGAAAGCGATGAGCCGGCTAAGGCTTCACGGCCCTTTGATCAAACGCGCAATGGTTTTGTTATGGGTGAGGGCTCTGGGCTTATGGTGATTGAGACTCTGGCGCACGCAAAAGCGCGGGGCGCGACACCGCTAGCGCTATTAAGTGGTTATGGCACAAGTTCAGATGCCTATCATATTACTGCGGGCCACGAGGACGGCCAAGGCGCTGCTGCCGCCATTACGCGCGCGTTAAAAACCGCTGCAATCAAACCCCGGGAGATTAACTACATCAACGCTCATGCGACTTCGACACAAGTAGGTGACGCTGCAGAAGTGGCAGCGCTGCGCGGCGTATTTGCTGAAGATTTACCAAACATTGCAATATCATCAACCAAGTCGTCAACGGGCCACTTACTGGGCGCTGCCGGTGGCATTGAGAGTATTATCTCAGCGATGGCGATTATTAACGATGTTGTGCCGCCGACACTCAATTTAACGAATGTTGATAACAACTTTCAAGATCTGGATTTTGTGCCAAATCACTCGCGTACACAAAGTGTGCAGCACGCCCTGTGCAACGGTTTTGGTTTTGGTGGGGTTAATGCCGCGTTAATTGTTAGTAAGGTCGACGACTATGATTCAAAATAAGCGCATTTTGAATCGGCTTCGGGAAGCATTATACGCTTTAAGCTAAAGCGCTAAAATTTCTTTAGCACAACAAGTAGCGGTTGTAGCAATAATTATTTGCTAGGCTTTTACTCGTTAGTCTTTAGGCAGATACGGAGAAATAGATGACCCAGAACTTAGAAGACAATAAGGCGAATGCGGTTGCGTTTTATAGGATGGCCTATGAAGGTGATCCCAGCCGAGCGGTGGAGCTGTATGTTGGCGCGGATTATACTCAGCACAACCCACTTGTTGGTAATGGCAAGCAAGCTTTTATAGATTACTTTAATGAAATGGCGAGGGATTACCCTGATAAGTCAATTAAATTTGTAAGAGTGGTGGCTGAGAATGATCTTGTTGCCTTGCACACTCACCAGGTTTGGCCCGGCAATGATCAGTATGTCACCATGGACTTTTTTCGTTTCGACCAGCAGGGGAAAATTGTCGAGCATTGGGACTCAATACAAGAAGTGCCGAGTGAGTCCAAAAACGGTAACACTATGTATTAAAAAAGCCGCCGTACAAGACGGCGGCATGCTGCTCTTTCAAGCTAAACCCTATGTGGCCAAGCATCGACGTTTTAGTGCAGTTCAACGCATTTTCAAGCGGCGCACAATATAGTTGTGTTTTAATAAATAGACTATCAACTTAGCTGTGGTCGAAGTGCCAAGCCTGCAGAGTCTTTAATGTCGAATATTGAATATTTAAACTTTAACTGCGTTGATGCAGCGGCGTTCACAGATGTTTTAAACGAAGAGTCGTTGCGCACCCACTTGATAGAACACCCGCGTTTTGATGCCGCTAGCGCTAAACAGTGGATAAATGAGAAAAGTAAAAAAGATAAGCTGCCAGGCTGTAGGCTTAGGGTGCTAGTCATTGATGGTGAGCTTGCCGGTTGGTGTGGCATTCAGCCCGATGAACAGGGTTTTGAGCTGGCCATTGTGGTATCAAAGCGTTTCTGGGGCGCAGGCTTGCCTATTTTTAAAACACTTATGACCTGGGCCGCTGAACTGGGGCATCGGGAGGTTTTATTCCACTTGCTCGATAGCCGGCGTGAATATAAAGCGCTGGCGAAAATAGCTAAAAAAGTAGAAAAAACCGAACTTTTAGGGCGCCACTTTACAACCTATTATCTTGCCGTTGCTTAGCGATTGGCGAGGCGGCTGTTGCCGAATACGATTTCTCTGCCTGCACTGATGGTATAGAGACACACGTCACTACTTATCTATTTGTGTTTGTCATAATGGCCTTGCTTTGCCTGCTGCGTTACGTGCGCCAATTCTAATTCTTTATTCGTTGTTTTACGTACTTTGTTATTAGTGTTAACAGGCCCTAGCTTTCCTTTCTTATGTGTTTTCTCCCCTTGCGTTTTAATTGGCGGGGGGAAGTCGTTTTTGGAGTTGTCTTATATGAAAGCAATGACTTTTATTTGCGCAGGTTTATTGGCTGCGCCTATCGCCTTTGCTAAACCCAAAGTGCCATCTTCGTCATTAGTAAACTACGACTATGTTACGGTGCAATTTGTCAGTGAAAATATCGATCAATATGACTGTACTCAGACAGGTTTAGCGCTTAAGGGTAGTTACGAGTTTGAACACGATATTTTTGCTGTCGCGTCGCTGGCGGATGTCAGTGGCGATGGCTGTGGTTCGACAACGTTTAGCGCCGGAGCTGGCTACAAAGTTCAGCTCAACGAAAGTTATGATGCTTATGCAAGTTTGAGCTACGCCAATACCTCGGTCGATGTGGGTCAGGGTGATTCGGGTTTAGTGTTGGCAGGTGGTGTGCGTGGTTTTGTTGTTCCTAAGCTTGAAGCTAAAGTCGAGCTCGCCCACCAGACGGCGTTTAGTGGCAACACAAGCTTGAACGGTGGTGTGGCTTATCATCTGCAAGATGCTTTTTATGCACTTGCTGATATTGTGCTTGGCTCGGAGTCCAGCGGCCTAAGCTTGGGTGTTCGCATAGACTTCTAAGCTCAGCGCGACATATTTTGTTGTTGCTTAATTTAAGGTCGCTGTCGCGGCCTTTTTTATTGTCTAAACGACGTAAACTTGCCAAGTTACCCACGAAAAGTAGACACCCGGTTATTTAGTTGTTGTTATGCTATTTGCACAGTGTTTGTTGAGCCTGGGTTAGAGTTAAATTCTGGCGCTATTTTTGTTTTTTTCTGTTTATTAGAAGAAGGGCCGCGATGATATCTATTCGCAATTATCAGCCGAACGATGCCGCAGCTCTGTGGGCACTTTTTTTTAACACGATTCGCCGGGTCAATATCCGCGATTATACAGCGGAGCAGGTGGCGGCGTGGGCGCCCGATAATTATCCGCTTGAGCTGTGGCAAAAAAAGATGCAGGCAATTTCTCCGTTTGTTGCCGAAATCAGGCTTGCGCTGAACGATGCAAAGCTTGGCGGCAAGTTTTCTTCGAGCCACGCCACTCACACGGTTTCGGAAGGTGCTGATAGGTTTAGCAAAATTGTCGGCTACAGCGATCTGCAGCCGAGCGGTTTGATCGATCATTTTTTCTGTCACCACCAGCATCAAGGCTGCGGAGTTGGCCGCGCTCTGATGCAGCATATCTTTGCGCTTGGCCGCACACGCGGTATAGCGCGATTGCACTCAGAAGTGAGCATCAGCGCTCGCCCGTTTTATGAGCATATGGGTTTTGAACTGTATAAAGAGCAGAGCCTTGATCTTCGCGGTCAGCGACTTCGCAACTTTGTTATGCACAAGACTTTGTAAAAATACCGATCGAGCTTTGGTCTGGCGAATCGCTGTTTGGCCTGGCGTTGCTGAAAGCTTGCAAAGGCTCTGGCTGCGGCTTTCAGCGCGGCTCTGGTGGAAAAAACGGCGGCTTTGTTTTACCCTTGCCGCCCCTAATTCTGTGGTAAAGCTATGCGCCGTCAGGACTTTTATTACGAGCTCCCCGAACACTTAATTGCCAAACAACCGATGCCCGAGCGCACCGGCAGCCGCTTGATGCAGCTCGATGGCCCCAGTGGCGCCATTTGCCACGGCGGTTTCAGCGATCTGCTGGCATTGGTGAACGAGGGCGATCTGCTTATTTTTAACGATACCCGCGTGATTCCGGCGCGCCTTTATGGGCAAAAAGCCAGTGGTGGACGGGTGGAAATCCTGATTGAGCGAGTTTTAAATAGCTCAGAGCTTCTGGCTCACGTGCGCGCAAGCAAGGCGCCCAAGGCTGGCAGCACTCTGCTGCTCGACAACGGCCCCGAGATCGAAGTGACCGGCCGCCAGGATGCGCTATTTGAGCTGCGTTTTCCGAAGGGCGAAGATGTACTTGAGTGTGTCGAAAAAATCGGCCACATGCCGCTGCCTCCTTATATAGACCGGCCCGATGACGATGCCGACAAGGAGCGCTATCAAACGGTTTACAGCAAAAAACGCGGTGCGGTTGCAGCGCCAACCGCGGGCCTGCACTTTGATGAAAGCCTGCTTGAGGCGCTTAAGAAAAAAGGCGTGCAGCAGGCTTTTGTGACCTTACACGTTGGTGCCGGTACCTTTCAGCCGGTGCGTGTGGACGATGTTAAAGAGCACCATATGCACAGTGAGATGATGCAGTTAAGCGCTGACGTCGCCGAGCAAATCAAGGCCACCAAGGCCGCCGGCAAGCGTGTGATTGCGGTCGGTACCACCAGCGTGCGCTGCCTTGAAACGGCGGCGTCGGTAAACGATGGTGATATTGCCGCGTACCAGGGCGATACCAATATCTTTATTTACCCAAGTTACGAATACAAAGTGGTCGACTGCTTGATCACTAATTTCCACCTGCCAGAATCAACCTTGCTAATGCTGGTGTCAGCGTTTGCCGGTTATCGCCACACGATGCAAGCTTATGAAGAGGCGATTGCTGAGTCCTATCGTTTTTTCAGCTACGGCGATGCCATGTTTATTACCCGCAACCCCAATGCTGAAAAAGTTATCGCGACGGAAAACTAATGAAATTTGAATTACACAGTACAGACGGTCGCGCCCGCCGGGGGCAATTGGAATTTGCCCGCGGAACCGTGCAAACACCAACGTTTATGCCGGTTGGCACTTACGGTACGGTCAAAGGCATGCTGCCTAAAGATGTTAAAGATATCGGCGCCGAGATTGTCCTTGGCAACACCTTTCACCTAATGCTTAGGCCCGGTACGCAGGTGATTCAGGAGCACGGTGATCTGCACGATTTTATGCAGTGGCAGGGGCCTATCTTAACCGACAGTGGTGGTTTTCAGGTTTTTAGCCTCGGTGATATTCGCAAGATTTCGGAGCAGGGGGTTAAGTTTCAATCGCCGATTGATGGTTCGATGGTTGAGCTAAACCCTGAAATTGCGATGCAAGTGCAGCGCGAGCTCGGCTCGGATATTGTGATGATTTTTGATGAGTGCACGCCGTACCCGGCCGAGCCGGATGTGGCGCGCAAGTCGATGGAGCTCAGCCTGCGCTGGGCCAAGCGTTCGAAAGATGCGCACGGCGATAATGCCAATGCTTTGTTTGGCATTGTGCAAGGCGGTATGTACGAGCAGTTGCGCAGCGAAAGTTTAAACGGCCTGGTCGATATCGGTTTTGATGGTTATGCCATTGGCGGTTTGAGTGTCGGCGAGCCCAAGGAGGATATGATTCGTGTGTTGAATCACTTGGGGCCAGAGATGCCCGCTGACAGGCCGCGCTATTTGATGGGCGTTGGCAAGCCTGAGGATTTGGTTGAGTCGGTTGCGCGCGGTATCGATATGTTTGATTGTGTGATGCCAACTCGCAATGCGCGCAACGGTCATTTATTCACGATTGAGGGTGTGATTAAAATCCGCAACGCCAAGCATCGCCACGATACCAACCCTCTCGATAAGCACTGCGATTGTTATACCTGTCAGAACTTCAGCCGTTCGTATTTGCATCATCTGGATAAGTGCGGCGAGATTCTCGGTGCTCAACTGAATACGATTCACAATTTGCGCCACTACCAGATCATTATGCAAGAGCTGCGCGATGCGATTGCTGAGCAGCGTTTGAGTGAGTATATCAAGGAGTTTTACGCTCGCCAGGGCAAAGAGCGGCCGAGCTTTATGTTGAGTGTGCCTGAGGTTTAAGCGCTTGCGAATAGTGTGACGGTGATTTTTAGATTGTTGCTTTTAGACTGCTGCTTTTGATTGTGCCAGTCGGCGCTTGGCAAAACCTATCTAGGCACGCCGTGAACCCATCCGTGGGGGCTCGGCGGCAGCTCCCTGCTGCCGACGGTCTAGATAGGCTTCACCAAGTGCCTGCCAAGACCCTTCCAAATGCCCGCCCTCCATTCACCTAAAGCGCCTTAATACTTTCTCCAAATCTAGCAAGGGCAAAGGTTGCAGGCCCTTGATTACTTCCAGATCATCCCCATTTCGATCAAAGCCTTCGCCATTGTTGTGCAGCTTCATATAAACAAGACGGCAAAAGCCGCTATAATCGCCGACCTCGTTGTGCGCGCCACTGGCGCAGACTGAGCGAAATTAAAACAAGCCCCAGTGCTGGATTAAAAAATGAACAAATTTCCAATATGGAAGTATCTGCTGATACTGCTTATCGTCAGCCTCGGTGTGGTGTATTCCCTGCCGAACATTTACGCCCCGGACCCGGCCATCCAGGTTTCTGGTTCTTCAGCAAGTTTTGCACCCACCCAAGCGACGCTTGATACGGTATCCAAGCGCCTCGATGAGCTTGGTATCGAACACTTTGGTGAAGAGCTGAGTGAAAAAAACATACTGGTGCGCCTGAAAAATCAGGACGATCAAATGCGCGCGCGTCGCGAGGTCGAAGCGGCACTGGGTGAGAACTATGTGGTGGCGGTGAATTTGGCTGCGACAACGCCTGAGTGGTTGCAGAATATGGGTGCTACGCCGATGAGCCTCGGCCTCGATTTGGCCGGCGGTGTGCACTTTTTGATGGAGGTTGATACGCCGAAGGTATTAAAAGATACCATCGACAGCCTTGAGCAGCAGTTAAAGCGCGAGATTCGCAAGAATAATCTGCGCGGGGTCACGGTGCGCGCCGGTGCTGACGGCATGCGTGTGACGGCAAAAAATGAAGATCTGCGCGAGACGGTTTACAGTTTGATGCGCAAAGAGATGACTGAGGTCTTGCTTGAGCGCTTTGATGAGAATGGCGTTTTTGGTATTAAAGCGACACTCAGTGAGCAGTTTATCCGCGAAAAAGAAGATTACGCGGTCAATCAGAACTTAACGACACTGCGCAATCGCGTCAATGAAATTGGTGTGGCCGAGCCTTTGGTGCAGCGCCAGGGGCGCAACCGTATTGTTGTGCAATTGCCCGGTATTCAAGATGCCTCGGATGCGAAAAAAATCCTCGGTAAAACAGCCAACCTCGAATTCCGCCTCGAGGCGGGCAAGGGTGCGCGCTTAAGTCAGAAAGAGAAGTTTCCGTTTCGCAACGAGCGCGATCAAGCCTATTTTGGCGGCGCCGAGTTAGAGCGCCAGGTATTGGTGTACGGTAAAAACGTTATGAGCGCGTCGGCGACCTTCGACCCGCAAACGTCCTCACCGCAGGTGAGCATTACCCTCGACGGCGATGGCGCAACCCAAATGAGTCGCGGTACGCGCAGCAATATCGGCCGGCGCATGGGGGTATTGTTTATTGAATACAAGCCGGTTACGCGCATTATTAAAGATGCCGAGGGCAATGACATCACCAAAGTCGACATGGTCGCTGAAAAAGAGGTGATTTCTCTGGCAACCATTCAGGCCGCGCTTGGCAAAAACTTTGTGATTACCGGCCTCGACAGCCCGCAGGAAGCCTCGGAGTTGGCTTTGCTGCTGCGCGCAGGTGCGCTTGCCGCGCCGATGACTTATGTTGAAGAGCGCACAATTGGCCCATCGCTCGGTGCCGAGAACATTGCTTTGGGTGTGAAGTCGGTACAGATCGGCCTGGCTTTGGTACTTATTTTTATGCTGGTCTATTACAAAGTTTTTGGTATTTTTGCCAACGTTGCACTGGCCGGCAACTTGATTTTAATTGTTGCGGTGATGTCGATGCTCGGCGCAACGCTAACTTTGCCCGGCATCGCGGGTATTGTACTGACGGTCGGTATGGCGGTGGATGCTAATGTGCTTATTTTCTCGCGTATACGCGAGGAGCTTAAAAACGGCATGCCGATACAAAGCGCCATCAAATCGGGTTACGACCGCGCCTTTGTCACCATTCTCGATGCCAACCTGACCACATTAATTGTTGCCGTTATTCTTTATGCCATCGGCTCCGGCCCGGTTAAAGGTTTTGCGGTGACCTTGAGTGTCGGCATTATGACTTCCATGTTTACTGCAATCATGGGCACACGCGCACTGGTCAACCTCAGTTTTGGTGGCCGTCAGCTGAAGAAACTCTGGATTTAAGGTAGGGCACTAAGATGAGTGAAGCAAAAATTATTGGCTTTATGAAGCAGCGCTACCTGGCGGCGGCGTTTTCGGTTGTATTGATTCTCGCCTCGATTGGCAGCTTTTTTGTCAACGGTATGAGCTTAGGCCTCGATTTTACCGGCGGGGCCCTGGTTGAATTAAAGTATGAAAAAACCGCGGATTTAAATCAGATCCGCTCGGAAATTGCCGAGCAGGGTTATCCCGGTGCGTCGGTGATTTATTTTGGTTCTGACCGCGATGTGCAAATTCGTTTCCAGACCGATGACCCACAAAAAGGCGGTGAAGTGGCTGAGGCGTTTATCGCCAACAGCACCGAGCCTGTGGAGCTGCTGCGTATTTCCTATGTCGGCCCGCAGATCGGCGAAGAGCTAACCAACGATGGCGGCCTTGGCCTGCTGTTCTCGCTGGCGGTGGTGATGGCCTATGTTGCGCTGCGCTTCCAGTTTAAGTTCTCAGTTGGCGCTGTGGCGGCTTTGATTCACGATGTGATTATTGTGCTCGGCGTGTTTTCGATCTTTCAGCTCGACTTTGACTTGACCGTGTTGGCGGCGGTCCTGGCGGTAATTGGTTATTCACTCAACGATACCATCGTTGTTGCCGACCGCATTCGTGAGAACTTCCGAATTGTGCGCAATAAAACGCCGCGCGAAGTCATCGACTTGAGCCTGACCCAAACACTTGAGCGCACCTTGATTACCTCTCTGACAACGCTGCTGGTATTGCTGGCCCTGTTTTTTGTTGGCGGCGAGATGATTCACAACTTTGCCCTGGCTTTGATCGTCGGTGTGGTCATCGGTACGTATTCATCTATCTATGTGGCGGCCAACGTGTTGCTGGCGATGAAGATTAGCCGCGAAGACCTGTTGCCACCTCAGGTTGAGAAAGAAGGCGAAGAGTTAGAAGAGCTGCCGTAATTGCTTAGTTTGCGCCGCCGCCACGTTTGCAGTGGGCGGCTGCACAAATTAAGGTAATACGGGAAAACACAGGCGAGTGTTCGATAAGCTTATAAAAAAGCCCCCAAAGCTTTGTGCTGCGGGGGCTTTTTTGTGGGCGCGAGCGCCGCTGGGTTTATGTTTGCCTGGCTGCGTTCATAAAGCGCTATGGCAGCGGCTTAACGGTGCTCGCGGCGGCGGGGGCGATACTCTTCTACCGGGATATATACGCGCGCTTCGGCGGCTTGTTTGGTGTTAAAAAGAGCATCCATAATATTGCTCAACTCGGCCATCCCGGAGTGTATCCACGCTGCTAGTTGTTGGATAGGCATGCTTAGGTCTCTTGCGCTGGGCGATGAGTTCAGTATAGCGCTTCCAAGCCAGGAGGTAATCAGATATTGTGCTTGCTTCGATAAAAACTGGCCAAGAACAACAACAATGGGTTTGCTTGCTCGTATGCGCCGCCGCCGGCGCTCGCAATTGTCGGTGCGCAATTACCGCCGCCTGCTCAAAGATGTTGAGCGTTACGATCGTATTTTTAAGGGCTCTCACGCCTATGGTTTTCTCGACTGGGACGTCGAGAACAAATCGCTGTTCTGGGATGGCGGTTTTTGGACTTATCTTGGCTATTCAGAAAAAGATATGCGCCTTATCTCCGACGCCAATACTTTTATGGATTTTGTCCATGTCGAAGATAGAGAGCGCCTGCGCAGTACCATTATGCGCCATATTAAAGACCACGGCCCCGGTGAGGCGGTTTTTCGTATACGCGATAAAGCCGGCCGGTTTATATGGGCCGAAGTGCGCTGCGATGCAATTCGCAACCTCGAAGGGCGGGTGACGTACACCTCGGGTTTGATTTTTGATATCAGCCGACAAAAAGAGGTAGAAGAGGCGCTGATTGTTTCCGAAGGGCGCTATTCGCGTATTCTCAAAGCGTCCAATGACGGTGTCTGGGAGTGGACGGCCGACCACGGTGGTTTTCATTTCAGTTCACGCTGTTGGGAGCAGCTCGGTTTTGTCGACGGCGATGACAAGCTCAACCCCGGTGGTGACCGGCTCGAGGTCTGGCGCGAACGCATCCACCCGGATGATCTTGAGCTGTTTGATAAAACCCTCAATGACCACTTTATGAAAAAGAACGCCTTTGATGTGAAATATCGCATCCTCGGGGCGGACGAGCAGTGGCGCTGGATACGCGCGCGCGGGCAGATGCACTACGACGAAGCGGGGCGGCCGTGGCGCATGAGTGGCACCAATATGGATATTACCGAGCTCAAGCAGGCCGAAGAGCGGGTGATCAAAGCCAAGGACGCCGCCGAGCGCGCCAATATGGCCAAGAGTGAGTTCCTGTCGAGCATGAGCCACGAGTTGCGCACTCCGCTCAATGCTATTCTCGGCTTTACTCAATTGTTTGAGCTCGATACCAATTTGACCGCCGATCAGCGCGACAACCTCGACGAGATCAAGCGCGCCGGCGAGCACCTGCTGAGCCTGGTTGGCGAAGTACTGGATTTGGCGCGCATTGAAAGTGGGCGCATGCAAATCTGTCAGGAGAGTGTCGATGCCCAGCGCGCCATTCGCGACTGTGTGGCGCTGGTGCAAAACCAGGCCGATGCGCGCCGTATCAGCATTGAAGTCAAAGATGCCGCCGTCGATGAACCCAAGGTCTGGACCGACAGGCGGCGTTTAAATCAAGTGCTGTTGAATTTGCTCAGCAACGCCGTTAAATACAACCGCCACGGCGGCAAGGTCAGGGTCAGCACCCGCATTATTGCTTCTCAGCTGATGCAGTTTCGGGTGGTTGATACCGGCAAAGGCATCGCCGATGAACTACACAGCCAGTTGTTTCAGCCCTTTAATCGCCTCGGTGCCGACAACTCGAGTATCGAGGGCACCGGTGTTGGCCTGGTGATTTCCAAAAGTCTGATTGAGCAAATGGGCGGCGTCATTGGTTTTAATTCGGTGGAGGGTGAAGGCTCGACGTTTTGGTTTCAGCTGCCGCTTAAAAAGCCTGAACACGATGAGCAAGGCGACGAGCAAGGCGACGACGAGCCCAGTGGCGACAGCGCGTTTAAACTTAATTTTGAGGGCACTAGGCGAGTGCTCTACGTTGAAGACAGCACACCCAATCAGCGTTTGATGCAGCGTATTTTAAAACACTACCCGCAGATTGAACTGACGGTTGTGCCGGATGGCTTTAGTGGCCTGTTTGAGGCGCGTACCAGCGTGCCAGACTTAATTATTATGGATATTAATTTGCCGGGCATGAGCGGCTTCGAAACCCTCGACATAATGAAACGCGACGATGTCACTTCAAACATTCCGGTGATCGCACTGTCGGCCAATGCGATGGAGCACGATGTGCAAAAAGGGCGCGAGGCTGGATTTTTACACTATCTGACCAAACCGTTGCAATTGTCAGAGCTGATACGGGTATTTAATACCTTGTTGGCGTGATGCTTTATGCTGCTGCAATCAAAGTTGCCGGCCATACGTTGTATGCATAACGCTTATTCTCGGGGAATACTTATGCAGCAAAATCCTTCGAACGCTCAATTACACTGGCGCAGTTTATTGTCGGGCCTGTGGCTGTTTTATCTATTAAACATGTTATTTCGTGATATTCACGAATTTTTTCGCCCAGGTTTTATTGAGCAACTGTTAACGGGTGTGGTCAACGGCACCCAAATGAGCGACGAGTTATTGCTTGTTGCCGGCATCGTGTTGCAAATTCCGCTTGTAATGATGTTTCTCTCCCGGTTGTTGCCCGATCAACTTAATCGCTGGTTGAATATTGTTGCCGCGCTGATTGCACTGTTGGGCATTGTGCTTAGCAATGGTTCGGCTGATATGGATGATTTGATGTTTGCATCACTGCAAGCGCTGGCTTTATTGTTTTTAATCTATTTGGCGTGGCAGGGCCCTGGCAGTGCTCAGTCCACATGAGCTTTGAACTAAAGGATATCTCTGAGCAGCGCGGGCGCATCGCGCTGATTACCGGGGCAAATACCGGTTTGGGTTTTGAGCTTGCACGGGCCTTGGCTGGCAAAAAAATGACGGTGCTTATGGCCTGTCGCAATCAGCACAAGGCCGAAGCTGCGAAGTCTCGCATTGTTGCAGCGTTGCCCGATGCCGATATCGCTATTTTACCTGTCGATTTAAGCTCAATGACATCCGTGCGCGATGCCGCGGCGCGTTTTAAAGCGCGCTACAGCCGCTTGGATGTCTTGATCAACAACGCGGGTTTGATGTTCCCACCTTATCAAAAAACCTGTGACGGCTTTGAAAGCCAGATGGCGGTCAATTGTTTTGCTCATTTTTTATTGAGCGCGCTGTTGTTTGAATGTTTTCCCGATTCGCCGGATTCGCGTATTACCTGGCTTAGCAGCAAGGCGCATACAAAGGCTAAATTAAATTTCGCCGATCTAAACAGCGAGCAGGCGTATTCAAAGATGGCTGCTTATGGGCAAAGCAAGCTCGCCTGTTTGATGTATGCACTTGAGCTCGATAGGAAAATAAAAAAGTCCGGCAAAAAAATACTTAGCAACGCCGCGCACCCGGGTGGCGCAGATACCGATTTAAGCCGGCATATGTCACCGATGTTGATGCGCTGTTTAAAATACACGGTACTGCCTTTTATTATGCAGTCGGCTGAGAAGGGGGCCTTGCCGGTACTGCAGGCTGCGTTTTCGGCGCAGGCCAAAGGCGGCGCTTATTATGGACCTCAGGGCTTTATGGAGATGACCGGCCCGGCGGGGCCGGCAAATATCGCCAGGCAGGCGCTTGATATCCATGCCGCTGAAAAACTTTGGTCTGTATCAGAAGCGCTTACCGGCACGTCGTTTAAGCTTTGAACCAGTTCGGTTAGCGCTTGTGGCGATGCTTAATTGAGCGTAACGGAGTTTAGTGATGTAAGCGGGTTGGGGGATATAAGTGGGTTGGGGGATATAAGTAGGAGCAACTAACGTAAGTGGGCGCAGTCGTGTGAGAGGGGCTTAATTTTAAGCCCCGAGCAGCCCCAATTTAGATATGGCCCATATGGCGGCCAACGATTTGCAGTAGTGGTTTGAATAACTTGGGGGTGGCGCAGACAACGTTGCCGCTGCCTAACATGCTGTTGCCGCCTTTAAAGTCGCTAACCATCGCCCCGGCTTCTTTGGCCAGCAATAAACCTCCGGCAATGTCCCAGTCTTGCAAGTTCATTTCCCAAAAACCGTCAAAGCGGCCGGCGGCAACATATGCAAGATCCAGTGCGGCTGAGCCCGGGCGGCGGATGCCTGCGGTTTTACCGGCGACCTCTTTCATGCACTCGCTGTAGGCGTCGATATGTTCGAGCGCGTAGCCGTTAAACGGCACGCCGGTGCCGATTAAGGCGCCATCTAAGCCCTGGCGGTTGCTGACGCGAATGCGACGGCCATTGAGTGTGGCGCCGCGGCCGCGGCTGGCGGTGAATTCTTCGCGCTTGATCGGGTCGAGCACAACAGCGTGCTCGATTTGGCCCTTGTAGCGGCAGGCGATGCTAACCGCAAAGTGGGGGATGGCGTGCAGGAAGTTTGTGGTGCCGTCGAGCGGGTCGATGATCCATTCAAATTCGCTGTCTTTATTGCCGCTGACGCCGCTTTCTTCGCCGACAAACTTGTGGTCGGGATAGGCCTTTTTTAAGTGGTAGATCACTTCCTTTTCGGAGGCTCGGTCTACTTCGCTGACAAAGTCATTGCGACCTTTTTCTTCTATTTCAATCAGGTCGACGCGCTCAAAGGCGTGCTCGAGCACCTCGCCGGCCTTGCGTGCCGCTTTGAGTGCCACATTCAGCATGGGTTCCATAGACTTCAACTCTGCTACATATTGGGAAAGATCGGGCGCGGATTATAGCAGTGACGCGGCTTTGCGGCTATGGGCTGGACGCGCCAAGCGGTGCGCCAGTGACCGGCGCCGTGTGGCAGGGTTTTGCTCTTTACCGCGACGAGCTAGGGCCTGTTGATTCTAAGTACCTTGGCTAAGAGCGAGCGCTGAAGATGCTTGGTACCTGGCGGCTTTACTGCAAAAAACAGTAATTTTTTGTCTCGCACTTAGTTATTAGTTGATTTTGACTATATGTTGGCTGTCTAAATTCATGCAAAAGCGATGGCCGTTTAGCCCCGGGGCCAAGCGCGTTTTTCTTGTGCATGTGGCTATCGTTTTTGTCGCTGTGTTCTACGTTGGTTTACCCATTTTGGAAAATAGCAAAGCTGGCTGATATTTTTGAACCACAGGGCAATATTAGTTCGGCTTTTTCTAGGCTAGCGTCAAACTGTGGCGCAAGCTCTTAGTTTTTGTTTGCTTAAACACTTCAGACTTTTTTACTAGCGCTACAGTACGTGTTTATTTTCGCTGTTATCGCGTGCGCAAAAAATAAAAATAAAAACCAAATTGATCTCGTAGGTTTATTATGAAAAAACGCCTGTCCAGCCAACTGTCGTTGGCGCTGGCTGTTGTCGCCTCTGCGTGCGCACTGCCGAGCATCGCTCAGAACTACCTTATTGAAGCCGAATCGTTTACCGCTCAGGGCGGCAGTTATGCCGACGGTCAAACAAGCCCGGTTAGTATTTACAGTGTCAATGGCGCCAGTGCAATTAATTACGTCAATCGCGGCGATTATGTTGAGTTTACTGTCGACGTTGCCTCGGCAGGTGAATATGCGATTGATTATTTTGTCGGTACGTCTGTTGCTTCGGGCGCGCAAATTGAATTTTTTATTGAGCAGCTTGGAACGTGGCAAAGTGTTGGTTCAAGTGATGTACCAATGGGGCACTGGGATCAATTTAATTTGTTGCCGGCAACTTATGCTGTGAATTTACACAAGGGCCAAAATAACATTCGCCTGCAGGGCTCGGGCAGCCACGATTGGCAGTGGAATATGGACGCGTTTGAACTAAGTCTGCTTGCTGCGCCGTCGCCTAGCCCTACACCAAGCCCGTCAGCGAGTGCAATGCCCAGTGCATCGCCGAGCCCCTCACCTGCGATTCCGAGCCTGTTTTTTGAAGCCGAAGATTATGTTTCAGTCGGTGGCACCTGGCCAGATGGCCAGGCTCAGCCGGTCAGCACCTATAACGTTAACGGGCTGAGCGCGCTTAACTGGATTAATCGCGGCGATTATATTGACTACGTATTAAATATTCCGGCCGGAACTTATAAACCGGTGTTTCAGCTCGGCACGAGTGTTAACTCGGGTGTGGAAATCAGCCTGCAGATCAAGCGAGATAACGTGTGGCAAACACTGAGCACGGCCGCTGTGCCGGCATTGGGCTGGGATAATTTCAGTGCCGTAGAAGCGCCATCGTTTTTGTTAAACGGCGGCAGTTACGAGCTGCGTTTACTGGCGTCCGGCAGCAGCGATTGGCAGTGGAATATCGAATCGTTTGAGTTAATTGAGCAGGGCGCTCTGCCAAGCCCAAGCCCAAGCCCGTTACCCAGCCCGTCGTCAAGCCCCGCTCCGAGTGTCTCGCCAAGTGCTTCGCCCAGCCCGGTGGTAACGCCCAGCCCGCTTGTCTCGCCTAGCCCGGTGGTCTCTCCCAGCCCAGGCGCCAGCCCGTTGCCATCTGTGTGCCTGGATTGCGCCGAGGGTTTTGTTGATACGCCGCTCGATTATTTTGGTACGGACTTTTCCGCAAAACCTGCCAACCGCAAACATTTTATGCCGACCGGTTATTTTGATCGAAGCGGTCGCGGCGCGCAGACCATTGATGACGATGGTGTCGATGGTTGGGGCCAGCCTTTTGGCCAAAACGGCGGCATCAATATGCATACCCTTGGCGAATGGGCCGAGTACGATATTAATTTTGATGTGCCGGGTTATTACAAAGTTAAATTGGAGGTAGCTAGGCCCTATACCGCCGACGGTGAAACACTCGGGGCAAAATTAAGTCTCGATGGCGAAGAAGTGGCGACCGTATTTTTTGATGGCACCGGCGGTTGGGCGCCGTTTAAATGGATAGATTTGGCGCCGGTGATGCACATTGCATCGAGCGGTGGCCACACCCTTCGTATTGAAAGTGTCGGTACTGCCGCCTGGCAGTGGAGCGCGGATTATCTGTCGGTGATGTATATGGGGCAAAAAGATCCGCGCATTGTCGAGCAAGAATTAAATGCAACGGTAAAAGAGCAACACCTTGCCGGCGGCGTCGATGTGCAAATTAACTTAAATACCCGCCACAGTGTTGGCGGCGAAGACAGCTTTGATCGCAGTCGTTATATCACCATGCACAGTTACCCTGCAGACAGAGACTGGATTAGTGGCCACCAACAAGGTGGCGGTGATGCAAATAAACTTGGCGATCAATTGATGCACGATTTTCTTGATGGGCGCGATGTGTATTTCGGCCGCGATACCGGCGATTTACAAATTGAGCTAATGAGCGCTGCACAAGATGCCAATAAGCCAGGCTGGGTCAGCACAAACCATATGCAGGGGCGCGGTCTCGGCGTACGCAATGCCTATGTTGACAACGGTTTCGAATGGCGCTCACAAAACGCCGTAATAGGCGCGCAAGTCAGGCCGATTTACCCCGATGGCCAGGAGACAACCAACAGCTTTGCACTGTCGACCACAGATACGGCCGAAGAGCCTTTAGGCAGTGCCACGGGGCATTTTCTCGGCACCTATGTCAATAATTTTTACCGCCCCTTTGGCTCGAGCGATAAAGGTCAAAATAAACCGAAGTTTGTTGAAATCTTAAATGAGCCGATTTTTGAGCTTGTGCGCAACGCCGTTTACAGTGATCACAAACCGGTGAGCGATGTTGAAGAGATTTTCCGTGTGCACAAAGGTGCGGCCGATGAATTCCACAAGTGGGCCGACGAAGCTAAAGTCGGTGGTTATACAGCGGCCTTCCCCGACTTTGAAGCCGACCCCTATTATATTGACGACAGCGGTGAATTTAAATTTGGCCAGTGGGACGCCGTCAGTTTTGGGCAGTGGAATCAGTGGGACAAGCGTTTCTTAGAAATTGCCGGCGACAGCATTGATTTTGTGTCGATCCACCTTTACGACTTTCCGAATATTCCATTTAGTGCCAAAGGCGAATTTTTTGAACAGTACCGAAAAGGCGCCTATGCCGAAGCGATACTCGACATGCTCGACGCCTATATGGATGCCGAGTGGGGCTATCGCAAACCCATCGTTATTTCCGAATACGGCACCCAGATGCAGGGTGACTTTGGCCGCGGCTGGAACCCCGAGCGCGACTGGTTCCAGGTGAAGGCGCACAGCTCAATGATGATGCAATTTATGCAAAGGCCCGATCGCATCGGCGTTGCGATTCCGTTTGTGCCGGTGAAAGCCGACGGCAACTGGGCAAAATTTATTACCCCGTGGGGGCGGGTAACGAACTACCCGTGGCGTTTGATGATTCGTGAAAATGAACGCGATAACGACGGCTCAAGCGATTGGGTTTATTCCGACGTAGTGCATTTTTACGACTTGTGGTGCGATGTTAAAGGCACTCGTGTTGACACCTGGGCGGCCGACCCGGATATCCAGGTCGATGCCTATATTGACGGTAACACTGCGTATTTCATTGCCAACAGCCTGCAGTTTAAAGATACGGATTTAAATTTAAATTTTGCCGGTGCCAGCGGTGTGCGCAAGGTAACCGTGCGCCAGGCCTATCAGGCGGCCGACTCGTCCACCAAGTATGTCGAGCACAATTACGGTTCGGTATTGCCAGCTGCCATTACACTCGGTGCCGAAGCGACCGCTGTTATTGTTGTTGAATACAACAGCGATGTGCTTATCAGTGAAAGCTCGCTTGAAGAAAAGCATTTTGCCAAAGACATGGTGCGCGACATAGTCGGCGCTCAGCCGCTTGAGTTTGTTATTGACGGTGTAAACAAAGGTGCAAGTGGCGAAGCGATTTTGCGCTTAGGTGTTGCCCGCCATCACGATCAGAGCTTGCAGCCAAACGTGCATGTCAATGGCCAACCAGTCGAGGTGCCGGCAGATTTTCGCGGCTACGATCAGAAACACGATCGTTTTGGGCGCGAGTACCGGGCGCGCAGTGTCTTTTTTGGTGTGCTAGAAATCCCGGTTGACTACAGCTTGCTGCAGCAGGGTAAAAATACCGTCAGCATCGTTTTTGATGAAAGTGACGGTAAAATTTCCACCGTCGGCCTGCAAACCTTTGAGTTCAGCTCACCGATTAAGCGCCCGTAATTAAGCCTTAGCTCTCTCCCATTAGCCCCGCTCGCGGGGCTTTATGTTCAGGATTAACGGTATAGCGCGGGTTCAAGGATGAACAAGAGCGCATATGTTCAGGATGAACGGCAGTTAATTGCTTCTCGGCATTTTGCTCCTGCATACGCACTACTGTACACATCCATGTGTTAATACATTAACTGCATTTTCGCCATCGCTGGCGGTCGTATAGCGCGGGTTTATCGGCACACGCTGGCGCGATATTTTACGCGTCGGCGCTTGTCGCTTGTCCCTTAATCTTTTCACGCAGTTGTTGAATCAAAGAATAAAACACCGGTGTAAAAAACGTGCCGATTAACAGTGCCGCGAGCATGCCGCCAAAAACGGTATAGCCTACAGAGCGCTGGCTGACCATGCCGGCGCCGCTGGCAACAAGTAGTGGAATAATACCGAGGATAAACGAAATCGCGGTCATGCACACGGCGCGAAAACGCAGGCGGGCGGCATCGTTGGCGGCGTCAAAAATACTCTTGCCTTGTTCGCGAAGGTTTTTGGCAAACTCGACAACCAGAATCGCATTTTTTGCCGCAAGGCCGAGTAACAAAACCAGGCCAACCTGAGCGTAGAGATTTAAGCTTAAGCCGAGCAGGGCCAGTGTGCCCATTGCGCCGAGTATGGCAATCGGCACCACCAGCAAAATTGCGCCGGGAATCGACCAGCTCTCGTACTGGCCAACTAAAAATAAATACACAAATACCGCCGCCATTAAAAACGCCAATCCGGCAACACTGCCGGCTTTAATTTCCTGATAAGTCAGGCCCGTCCACTCGTATTTATAACCGGCGGGCAAATCCGTTAACGCAAGCTGCTGCAGATAACTAATGCCTTCACCGGTGCTCATGCCCGGGCCGGGGTTGATACGAATCACCGCGCTTGAAAAACTGTTGTAGCGCTCGACGGTTTTCGGGCCGGTAATTTGGCGCACGCTCATCAGTGTTGCCAGCGGAATAGGTTGGCCGTCGACACTGCGTATATAAATATTTTGTAAATCGTTCAGGCTCATGCGATAGGGCGCATCGGCCTGCATCATCACGCGGTAGTTTTGGCCGTAAATATTAAAGTCGTTGACATATAAAGAGCCAAGTTGTGTTTGCAAAGTTAAAAATAAATCTTGCAAATTCACGCCGAGTTTTTTTGCCCGAACCCGGTCGATATCGAGATAGTACTGCGGGCTTGAGGCGCGAAAGCTGGTAAAGGCATTGGCGATACGCGGATTTTCCTGAATGCTGTCAATAAATGTTTGAATGGCTTTGGCCAGTTCTTCCGGGCTCTGACCTTCGGTGCTCTGCATCACCATCTCCAGCCCACCCGAGACACCCATGCCCGGTACCGCAGGCGGGTTTAACGCGTAAACTTGCGCTTCGGGAAAACCAACAAAAGCGCGGCCGTTGGTTTTTTGGGTAACCGCAAATGAGCTGTTAACTAAACCTTCGCGCTCGGCCCAGGGTTTTAGTGAGACAAATAAAGCCCCGGAGTTGCTCTCTGCGGCGCCAGATAAAATACCGTAACCGGCGAAGCTGGTGACATAACGCACGTTTTCATCGTCGAGCAGCATTTGGGTGACGGCCTGCACCGTCTGGTCGGTGCGGTTTAAACTGGCCGAGTCGGGCAGCTGCACGTCGACAAGGATCACGCCTTTGTCTTCGGGCGGTACAAAGGCTGTTGGCAGCGTCAAACCGAGCCAGGCAAGTGCTGCAATCATGACCATAAATACTGCGCTGATGCGCGCGCTTCGTTTTAAACACAGTGCGACACCGCTGGAATAAGAGCCGGTTAACGCATCAAATTTATGATTAAACCAGCGATACCACGCCGGTATTTTTTCATTGCGTTTTAATAACAGTGAACACAGAGCCGGGCTGAGGCTCAGGGCATTTAAGCTTGAAAAACATACGGCCACACAAATGGTCACGGCAAACTGGCGGTACATTTGCCCGGTAATGCCAGGCAGTAACGCTACCGGGATAAATACCGCAAGCAGCACCAGGGTTGTGGCGATTACCGGGCCGGTGACTTCGCGCATGCTTTGTAAAGTTGCATCGACATTGCTGAGCTCGGGGTGTTGCTTGAGTATGCGGTCGGTGTTTTCAACCACAAGAATGCCGTCGTCGACAACAATGCCGATTGCCAGAATCAGGCCAAATAGGCTGACGGTATTAATGCTCATGCCCATCGCCTGCAGCACAATAAAACTTGCGACCAGCGATACCGGGATGGCCAGCGCCGGTACCAGCGCGGCGCGCCAACTGCCGAGAAAAATAAAAATTACAATGATTACCAGCACGATTGCCTGCAGCAAAGTAAGCTGCACCGACTCTATACTTTCACTAATGTAGGCGGTGGTATCGTAGCTGATAAGGTAGTCCATGCCCTCGGGGAAAAAACCGGCCTCTTGTTGAATGGCTTGTTTTACCGCTTCGGCCACTTCAAGCGCGTTGGCACCGGGCGCCAGGTACATCGACATATTGATGGCGGGTTTATTATTTAGGTTGCTGACGATGCTGTAGTCGGCCTGGCCCAGTTCAACTCGGGCGACGTCGCGCAAATAAATAATGCTCTGATTGTCGCCGGTGCGCAGCACAATTTCGCCAAACTCCTCGGCGCTTGAAAGCCTGCCTTTTGTGCTTAGGCTGTATTCCATTTGCAGTTCGCGATTAAACGGCGGTGCGCCGATTTTACCGGCGGCGACTTGTACGTTTTGTTCTCTGAGTGCGTTGACAAGATCTTGAGTCGTTAAACCGAGGCCGGCCATTTTTACCGGGTCCAGCCACAGGCGCATGCTGTAGTCGGCGGCGCCGATAATGCTTGCGTCGGATATGCCGTGAATGCGCTTTAAGCTCGGTTGCACATTGATCTTTAAATAGTTAGAAATCGTCGTGTAAGAAAGATTTTCTTGCGGCGAAAAAAAACTGACGATCATTAAAATATCGGGCGACTTTTTATCGATTTTAAGGCCCGAGGCCGTCACCTCCGCGGGCAGCATGGGCTCGGCCAGTTTGACCCGGTTTTGCACACGCACCAGCGCCATGTCCGGATCTTCGCCAACATCAAAGGTGACGTCGAGGCGATAACTGCCGTCATTTGAGCTTTTTGAGCTCATGTAAATCATGCCCTCGACGCCGTTGACCTTATCTTCGATCGGCCGCGCGACGGTCTCTTCGACAACCTGCGACGAGGCGCCGGCATAGTTGCCCGATACACTGATGGTCGGCGGGCTAATGGGCGGGTATTCGGCCACCGGCAGGCTTACGTAGGCAATTGCGCCCATCAGGGTCAGCACCAGCGAAACCACCAGTGCGAGCTTGGGGCGGCGTATAAATATTTCGCTGATCACGGTTTTACTCCAGCGCTGTCGGCATTTGCGCTCGGCTGGTAGGGCTGCGCCTGTTCAATGTCGACGGTCTGGCCCGAGCGCAAGCGCTGCAGGCCTTTGCTGACAACCCGCTCGCCGAGCTCGAGCCCGTCTTCAACGTGAATCAGGTCGTTAAGCTGGGTGTCGCCCAGTTCGATGTAGCGTTTGCTGGCGACCTTGTCTTGATCGACAACAAACACAAAGTTCCCCTGTTGATCGGCTTGAACTGCCACCCTGGGGACAAATAAACCGGCGATGCTCATTTTGGTTTCAAGCACCGCGGTGGCGTGCATGCCGGGGCGCAAAAAGCCGCTGGCGTTGGGCAGTTCGGCGCGCACCAGCACTGTGCCGGTATTGGTGTCGACACGATTGGCGATGTAGCTGATGGCGCCGGGTTCGGGGTAGCGAAAATCGTGATCTAAATCGACCCAGACATTAAACATGTCAGAGACTTTACCGCTGTGTTGATGGCGCTCTTTGAGTTTTTGCCCGTGGGTAAAGAGTTTTTCGCTGATGCTAAATTCAATGCGTATCGGGTCGATGGAGGTCAAGTTGGCCAGCGCCTGATCGGTGGGGCTGACCAGGTCGCCGACGGCATAAGGTGTGCGGCCGATACGCCCGGCAAACGCCGCAGTAATGCGTGTGTAGTCGAGGTTGAGCTTGGCGTTATTGACGGCGGCCTGGGCGCTGTCGACCGAGGCCTTCGTGCCTAAATAGCGCGCTTGTAATTCATCGAGTTCGTTTTGGCTGATGTAGTTGTCGGCGACCAGCTGCTGGCCGCGATCAAACGCAGCCTTGGCGGCGATAAAATTTGCCTCGCTGCTACTTAGCTGGGCGTTTGCCTGGTTGAGTTCAGACTGAAAGGGCCGCGCATCAATGCGAAACAGCAGCTGGCCAAGCTCGACAAGCTGGCCTTCTTTAAATGCAATTTCTTTAATATAACCGCTGACTTTTGGCCGCACGGCAATATCACTGATGGCTTTAACCTGGCCAACATAACTCGACTGCGGGTTAAATTGCTGCTCGCTGACGTCGGCGAGCAAGACCTTTTGTGTCGGCAGGCTTGCTTTGGCCTGTTGCTCACATGCGCTTAAAAAAAATACACAACTTATGCAAAGAGCGGTAAAAGAAAGATAGGCGGCGCGGGGCAAGCGAAGACGCGGCATGGGTTAATCCCTTAACGGCTGGAAGAAAAGCCGATCTTAGCACACTCGCATCTGTGCGCTTGGCGTTTAACGAGCGCATTTATAGGCGGTGCCGCGAGCGATACCAGCTGCTGCTGCGATATTGAGACGGTCTGTTTTTAGCGCGCTTTAGTAGTCGTCGGGCACATGACGTCAAGCGCTAAGCAGAGTAGAATGCGCGGCCTATTTACCCCAATCAGAGCTAAATTCAAGGCGCCAATGTCTGACTTAAAAGCGACTCTCGACAATATTAAGATCGTGATGATCAATACCACTCACCCCGGCAATATCGGTGCGGCTGCTCGCGCTTTAAAAAATATGGGCCTTAGCAAGTTAGTGTTGGTTGATCCAAAAGAGTACCCAACGGCCAAAGCTACCTGGCGCGCGGCGAATGCGGTCGATGTGCTCGACCAGGTTGAGGTGGCCTCAAGCCTCGACGAGGCCATCGCCGATTGTTCTTTGGTGATTGGTACCAGCGCGCGCGAGCGCCGCATCCCGTGGCCTTTGCAAACCCCGCGCGAATGCGCTGATCGCATATGGCAGGAGGCTAAACAACACAAAACGGCCATTTTGTTTGGCCGCGAAGATCGCGGTTTAACGAACGAAGAGCTGCAAAAGTGTCACTACCACGTGCACATCCCGGCGAACCCTGAATACAGCTCTCTCAATATTGCCGCGGCGATCCAGGTGATTACCTACGAGATACGCATGAGCGCGCTGGCACCGGAAGATGGCCAGCCGCTGCGTTTTAACGATTGGGACCAGCCGCCGGCCAATAATGAAGCGTTGGAACGCTATTACGAGCACCTCGAAGAAACTTTAAGCAAGCTGCAGTTTCTCGATAAAGACAACCCGCGGCAGACGGTGACACGCCTTAGGCGCATGTTTAATCGCATTCGCCTCGATGAGATGGAGCTGAGCATCCTGCGCGGTATGCTGACGTCGATACAAAATGGCATTTACCACAGCAGCAACCGCATCGAAAAACTCGAAGCTGAAATTGAAACGCTACAAAGCAAATAACCCTGCATAAAAAGGGGTTATTTACCTGAGTAAAATAGTCGGATATATACTTGACTGTTTTACTCGGGTTTTACGATAATCCGCGCACATGCTGCGAGGAATAACGACATGCGTTTAACAACCAAGGGCCGCTATGCGGTGACAGCGATGCTGGATTTGGCGCTTCACGCCAATCAAGGGCCGGTGAGCCTGGCCGATATCAGCAAGCGTCAGCATATAAGTTTGTCTTACCTTGAGCAGTTGTTTGCCAAACTTCGCCAAAATAGCTTGGTTAAGAGCGTTCGCGGGCCCGGCGGTGGCTATCGTTTAAACCGCGAGGCCGCAGAGATCTTTGTGGCGCAGATTATCGATGCCGTCAACGAGAGCATTGATGCGACCAACTGCAGCGGCAAGGGCGACTGCCAAAATGGCGATGTTTGCCTGACCCACTATTTGTGGTCTGACCTTAGCGCCCAGATCCACACATTTTTAAGTAGTATTAGCCTCGCTTCGCTGATCGAAAAACAGGCCGTTCGCGATGTCGCCGAGCGGCAGAACCGCAACGAGGGCATAGGTCTTGGCCCCGTGGAAAAAATTCGTGTCGAGAGCCTGAACGGCTCCGCTTAAGTAGTGAAACTATGAGTTTAAAGCAGCCAATATACTTTGACTATGCCGCGACGACGCCTGTCGATCCCGCCGTTGCCAAATCGATGTCTGCCTGTTTAACCCTTGATGGCAACTTTGCCAATCCCGCGTCGCGCTCGCACCTGTTTGGCTGGAAAGCTGAAGAAGCGGTTGAGCACGCTCGCGCAGAGCTGGCCGGTTTGATTAATGCCGACCCGAGAGAAATTGTTTGGACCAGTGGTGCAACCGAGGCGAGCAATCTCGCGCTTAAAGGTTTGGTCGAAAAAAAGGCGCTGCAGGGCGCGCACATTATTACCTCGAGCATCGAACACAAAAGTGTGTTGGATGTTTGCGCCGAGCTCGAAGCGTTAGGCTGTGAAGTCAGCTATGTATCGCCCGAGTGCGACGGCCGCGTCAGCATTGATACGATCAAAGCGGCGCAGCGCGAGAACACGGCACTGGTGTCACTGATGCACGCCAACAATGAAACCGGTGCGCTCAACGATATTGCCGAGCTTGGTGCCTGGACCCGCGAGCAGGGTATCTTTTTGCATGTTGATGCCGCGCAGAGCGTGGCCAAAATTGACGTTGACGTCAAAGCGCTGAACATCGATTTAATGTCGATCTCGGCGCACAAAATGTACGGCCCTAAAGGGCAGGGCGCACTGTATGTTCGGCGCTGCCCTGAACTTGAACTAAGTGCGCAGATGCACGGCGGCGGCCACGAGCGCGGTATGCGCTCGGGCACCCTGGCAACGCACCAGATCGTCGGCATGGGCAAAGCTGCCGAGCTTGCCAGAGCGCGTTTGCCAAGCGAAAAGCAGCGCCTGCAAGGTTTGCGCGAGGAATTATTTGAAGGGCTCGAAGGCTGCGAGGGCATCAGCCACAACGGCAGCTTTGAGCACAGTGTGCCCGGTATCGTCAATCTGTGTTTTAAAGGTGTGGAAGGCGAGGTGCTGTTGCTGAGTTTGCGAGAGCTTGCTGTCAGCAGCGGTTCTGCGTGTATGTCGGCAACCATGGCGCCGTCTTATGTGCTCGCTGCGATGGGCTTAAGTGAGGCCGATGCGCTCAGTTCCATCCGTTTGAGTTTTGGCCGCTTTACCCGGCTCGATGATATTAAACAGGCTGTGGCCGTGCTTCGGCGTGTCTACAGCTCTTTAGCCGCTTAACTGGCTTAAGCAAACCAGCTTTGCTGCTGTACCAACCATAGACGAGTATTATGTCTCAAGAACAAATCGATGAAGCGATATCAAAAGACTACGCCGCAGGTTTTGTCTCCGATATTGAAAGTGAAACGCTGGCGCCGGGCCTAAACGAAGATACGATTCGTTTTATCTCTGCAAAAAAAGGCGAGCCCGAGTGGATGCTCGAATGGCGCTTGGCGGCGTTTGCTGCGTGGAAAGAGATGGACGAGCCCGACTGGGCCCACGTTAACTACCCGAAAATCGACTATCAAGAGATCTCTTATTACTCGGCGCCTAAGAGCCTGGAAGACAAACCCAAAAGTTTGGATGAGGTCGACCCGGAGTTGATTGAAACGTACAACAAACTCGGTATCCCGCTGCACGAGCAGGAGATGCTCGCCGGCGTTGCAGTCGATGCGGTCTTTGACTCGGTATCGGTGGCGACCACCTTTCGCGAGAAACTAAAAGATGCCGGGGTAATTTTTTGCCCGATTTCCGAGGCTGTGCACGAGTACCCTGAGCTGGTTAAAAAATACTTAGGTTCGGTGGTGCCGGTCAAAGACAATTATTTTGCCGCACTTAACTGCGCGGTATTTTCCGACGGTAGTTTTGTATATATCCCTAAAGGGGTGCGCTGCCCGATGGAGTTGTCGACCTATTTTCGTATTAACGAAAGTAATACCGGCCAGTTTGAGCGCACCTTAATTATTGCCGACGAAGCGTCAACGGTGAGTTACCTCGAAGGTTGCACCGCGCCGATGCGCGATGAAAATCAGCTGCACGCGGCGGTGGTTGAACTGGTTGCGCTCGACAATGCCAATATTAAATACAGCACGGTACAGAACTGGTACCCCGGTGACGCCGAAGGTAAAGGCGGTATTTATAACTTTGTTACCAAACGCGGTGTGGCCCACAACAACGCCCGCATCAGCTGGACACAAGTTGAAACTGGCTCGGCGGTGACCTGGAAGTACCCAAGCTGCGTATTAAAAGGCGATAACAGTGTTGGTGAATTTTATTCGGTGGCACTGACCAATAATTATCAGCAAGCCGATACCGGCACAAAGATGATTCACTTGGGTAAAAATACTAAGTCGACCATTATTTCTAAAGGTATTAGCGCGGGTAAAAGTTCTAACGCCTATCGCGGCCTTGTGCGCATGAACCCTAAAGCCGAAGGGGCGCGCAACTATACCCAGTGCGACTCGCTGTTAATTGGTGACAAGTGTGCGGCACATACCTTTCCGTATATAGAGAGCAAAAACCCAAGTGCGGTGGTTGAGCACGAAGCGACAACATCAAAAGTCAGTGACGATCAGCTCTACCTGTGTTTGCAGCGCGGCATCGATACGGAAAAAGCCGTGTCAATGATTGTTAACGGGTTCTGTAAAGAAGTGTTTAAAGAGTTGCCGATGGAATTTGCTGTTGAGGCCGGTAAATTGTTAGAGGTCAGTCTCGAAGGGTCGGTTGGTTAAGTGTACACAGTCGGCGCCGATTAAATTGTGCCGGCTATTGTGTTATCGATGGTTAATTAATTTAAAACGCTCGCGGTGAGCATGTTCAAACACTCAATTTAGTTTTTAAGTGTGCGGGCATTATATTGCGAGGGTTTAGCAGGCAGCTGCATGTGGCGCGCTTGCTACAACGGGTGAAGGTTGGAGAAAACTGTGCTTAGCATTAAAGGCTTAGAAGCCAAAGTTGAAGAAAAAGATATTCTCAAAGGTTTGAATTTAGAGATCAAACCCGGTGAAGTGCACGCAATTATGGGCCCCAATGGCGCGGGTAAGAGTACCCTCGGCCATGTTTTAAGTGGCCGCGAAGGTTATGAAGTGACCTCTGGCAGCGTTGAATTTCACGGCAAAGACCTGTGTGAAATGGAAACCGAAGAGCGCGCTCGCGAAGGTTTATTTCTCGCGTTTCAATACCCGGTAGAAATTCCCGGCGTCAGCAATATGGAGTTTTTAAAAGCTGCTGTCGACGCCGTGCGTGAGCACCGCGGCCTTGAAGCACTCGATGCCGTGAACTTTATGAAACAAGCGCGCAGCGCCTGTAAGGCCGTTAATCTCGACCAGGCTTTTTTAAAGCGCGGTGTCAACGAAGGTTTTTCCGGCGGTGAGAAAAAGCGCAACGAAATTATGCAGATGATGCTGCTCGAGCCGTCTCTGGCGATTCTCGATGAAACCGATTCCGGCCTCGATATCGACGCGCTACAAGTGGTTGCCGATGGCGTAAACAGCCTGCGTTCGGCCGAGCGATCATTTATTGTGGTCACCCATTACCAGCGCTTGCTCGACTACATCGAGCCAGACTTTGTGCATGTGCTGGCCGACGGTAAAATCGTGAAAAGTGGCGATAAAAGCCTGGCCCTCGAGCTTGAGGCCAAAGGTTACGCCTGGCTTGACGGCGGAGCGGTGTAATGGCGGACTTTTTAATTTCGTCGCAGCAGGCGGAAATAGACGGCCCGGCCTTTCTTGCCGATATCAAAGCACAGGGCAAAGCGCTGTGGAGCGGTTTTGAACTGCCGACACGCAAGAGCGAAGACTGGAAATACACCAGCGTCGCCGGCCTTAAAAAGCGCGACTTTTTTAAGCCTGAAGCGCTGGCTGCGGCCAGGCGTGCCGGAGAAACGTTTTCCGGCGCCGAGCTTGAAGCGCTGACCCATCTGCCCGCTTACGAGGCCCAGCGTTTGGTTTTTGTCAACGGCGTGTACCGTAAAGACCTTAGTTTGCTGGACGCCGAAGCCGGTGTTGAGCTGCTGACTTTTGACGATGCTAGTGAGGTTCAGCAAGCGCTGATAAAAAGCAAACTCAATAGTTGTTTTGAGCTGGCCGATCATCGTTTTGCCGCGTTAAATAACCAAATGATCGATGGTGGCGTGTTGCTGCATGTCAGTGCCAATACCGCAGCCAAAAAGCCTGTACATATCGTTAATATTAGTACTCAGTGCGAGCAGGATTTTGCTGTCAATCAGCGTTTGTTGCTTGTGCTTGAAAAGAGCGCTCAGCTGACCTTGGTTGAGCAGTTTTGCACGACGGCGACGGCACAAAATAGTTTTGTTAACTCGGTGAGCGAATGTGTGCTCGCTGAGAACGCAAGCTTGCGCCACTATCGCCTGCAGGATGAGCAAGAAACGGCATTGCATATCGGCGCCGTACACGCGAGCCTTGAGCGCAGTGCACGCTTAAACAGTTTTTATTTGACCTTGGGCAGTGAGCTTAAGCGCCTTGATGTTAGTGTGACTTATCGAGGTGAAAACGCCGAGGCTGAGATTAACGGTGTTTATCTGCCGCAGAATAAACAGCATGTCGATGTGCACAGTTGTATTGAGCACGCGGTGCCTCACTGCCAAACTAATGAAGTGTTTCGCGGCATTGTTGCCGACGAGGCGCGGGCGGTGTTTAACGGCCGTATTCATATTCATCCCGATGCGCAAAAAACCGAAGCGTATTTAAGCAACAAGAATTTGCTGACCAGCAATAAAGCTGAAGTCGATACCAAACCCGAGCTTGAGATCTACGCCGATGATGTGCGCTGTGCTCACGGCGCAACCGTTGCGCAGCTCGATGACCTTGGCCTTCACTATCTGCGCACGCGCGGCATCAGTGAAAAAGAGGCAAGAGTACTGCTGAGTTTTGCGTTTATTAATGAGCTGCTTGAAGAAATTGCCGATGAGCAACTACTTGCCTGGGCGAGGTCAAAACTAACGGGCTTGTTTTCCCGCGATCCCGCGCTAACTAAACATCTGTTGTAAGTTCCGTTGGAACTAATGAGTAACGAGTGAACGCTGAACTAAGCCAAAAACAACGGCGCTTTAATGTCGATGAAGTCCGCGCTGAATTTCCTATTTTAAATCAGGCGGTCAACGGCCACGCGCTGGTCTATCTCGACAATGCCGCAACCAGCCAAAAGCCACAGGCGGTTATTGATGCCCTGGTGCATTACTATCAGTGCGATAACAGCAATGTGCATCGCGGTGCGCACGCGCTGGCCGATAGGGCAACAGCAGCATTTGAAAACGCGCGGGCGAGCGTGGCCAGTGCCATTAATAGTCCTGAGGCAAAACAGCTAATCTGGACGCGTGGCACAACCGAGGCGATTAATCTGGTTGCCTACAGTTGGGGGCGGGCAAACTTAAAGGCCGGCGATGAAGTACTGGTCAGTGCGCTCGAGCACCACAGTAATATCGTTCCGTGGCAGTTAATTTGTGAAGCCGTTGGCGCAAAACTTAAAGCGATTCCCGTCTCCGCTAAGGGTGAGCTCGACCTTGAAGCTTATCAAGCCATGCTCAGTGACAAGGTGAAATTTGTCAGTGTTGCCCATGTCAGTAACGCTTTGGGTTCGATTAACCCCATTGAGCAAATGATTGCGTTGGCGCACGAAGTCGGCGCCTTGGTCTTAATTGATGGCGCCCAGGGTTTGGCCCATTTTGATGTCGATGTGCAGGCGCTCGACTGCGATTTTTACGCGTTTAGCGGCCACAAAGTTTTTGGGCCAACCGGTATCGGTGGGCTCTGGGGTAAAAAGGCTTTGCTTGAGTCTATGCCGCCGTGGCAGGGCGGTGGTGAAATGATTGAAACGGTTAGTTTTGATGGTACGACCTTTAACCAGTTGCCCTACAAATTTGAAGCTGGCACGCCCGATATCGCCGGTGTGATTGCCCTTGGTGCGGCCTTTAATTATTTAAAGCAGTTTGACCGGCGTGAGCTGCTTGCCCATGAAAGTGAGCTGTTGGCTTATTGCATCGAAAAAAGTAAGGCGATAGACGGCCTGGTCCGCGTCGGTGAAGCTCAGCACTGTGCATCTGTATTTAGTTTTATTGTCAAAGGTACGCATCCTGCTGACATAGGTACACTGCTTGACCAGCAGGGCGTTGCCGTGCGCACTGGTCATCACTGTGTGCAGCCGTTGATGCAGAATTTTAATATTCCCGGCACGGTGCGCGCTTCGTTTAGCATTTACAACAGCAAGGCTGATGTAGACGCATTATTTGCCGCGCTAGACAAAGTTTTAAGTTTCTTGCGTTAGGTCGTGGTCAGCAAGGTGGGTGTAAAAAAATGAGTGTAGAAAACTTTGAGTTTCAGCAGGCGGATGTGGTGCATGTCACCGCCGCTGCGCAGCAGCATTTTGCCAAGCAGTTAGCGCGCTCCGGCAAGTCGGCGATCCGCCTGAGCCTGAAGCAGGCCGGTTGTACCGGCTACAAATATCAAATTGATGAAGTTGATCAAGCCGAGCAGGGCGATTTAAACAGCAGCCTGGCCAATGGTGTTGAGTTTTATATCGACAGCCAGTACCTAAGCGCCATTCAGGGCACTGAAATCGATGTGCGCCAGCAGGGGTTGAACTTAAACCTTGTTATGCAAAACCCCAATGTCAAAGACGAATGTGGCTGTGGTGAAAGCTTCAATATCGAAGCCAAAGTAGAGGGTGAGAATTAATATGGCTGAACAACGTATGGTCAGCACCGTGCGAGATGTGCCGGCGCGCTTAGTACCTGTTGGTGATGCAATGACCATTCCTGCCAATACTTTTGTTACCATCACTCAGAGCCTCGGTGGCAACTATACGGTTGTTTACCAAGGCAATATGTTGCGTGTCGACGGCACCGATGCCGATGCGCTCGGCCTGGAAAAATACCAACTCGAATTTGAAGACCCGGGCGATGGCCGTATTCACGAGCAGCAAATTTGGCAGGCGCTGGAAACGGTTTACGACCCTGAAATTCCGGTTAATTTGCGCGCGCTTGGTTTAATCTACTCGCTAAAAGTTTGCCAGCACAACGCTACGGTGACGATCGAAATGACGCTCACCGCACCGGGCTGTGGTATGGGCCCGGTACTGGTAGGGGATGTAAAACACCGCGTGAGCATGGTGCCCAACGTCAAGCACGTCGACGTTGAGCTGGTTTTTGATCCCCCGTGGCACCGCGATATGATGAGTGAAGAGGCGCAACTAGAAACGGGCATGTTTTTCTAATTGCCCTGATTTATTTAATGATGAGAGTTTTATGACGCTGCCGACAATGCCTTTTGGCGACGATATCACCACCGAAGATATACTCGATACGCTTAGTTTTTTTGAAAGCTGGGAAGAGCGTTATAAGTATATTATTGACCTTGGTAAAAGTTTGCCGCCGATGGAGAACGCTTTAAAGACCGATGAGCGCATCGTGCGCGGCTGTCAAAGCCAGGTCTGGGTGGCCAGCGAGCTGCGTGATGGCAAACTATTTTTTGCCGTTGACAGCGATGCATTTATTGTTAAAGGTCTGCTGGCATTGGTTATGGCCGCTTACAATAATAAAACGCCCGCTCAGGTGATTGATTTTGATATTGAAAGCTACTTTGAAGCGCTGGCGCTGATCAAGCACTTAAGCCCAACACGCGGCAACGGTATTAAAGCCATGGTGCACACCGTGCAAGAACTGGCGAAAGCGATTTAAGAGGTTGCTGTGTCAGCATTAAATGACTGGATTAATGAGTGGGGCACTGCTGTTGGCGTTGGCGCACTGATTACTTTTATGATTTTTATCATGTGGGATCTAGCCAAAAAAACCAATGCGGGCAAGTTTGGCACCATCATTATTTTTATTGGTTTGGGGCTTGGTATACTCGGGTTTTTGATTAAGGTGGCGATCCAATACGGCATGGAGTCCGCCGGAGTTTAATTCACTTGAAAGCTTCGTGCGCAGGACTGGAACGGTGCTGTTATGGGGGCGTCACGGTGCTGTCATGGGAGTGTTATGAAACTTGTTATTGGCAATAAAAACTATTCCTCCTGGTCGCTGCGACCGTGGTTATTGCTGCACGCTCACGCACTTGATTTTGAAGAAGTGAACGAGTCTTTAGCGCAGCACGGTATTCGCGAGCGCTTATCTCAATACTCCGATAGCGCCAAGGTTCCGGTATTGCTTGATCGGGGGCTCACTATCTGGGATTCGCTTGCGATCTGCGAATATATTTCCGAAAACTATTTGTCCGGGCGCGGCTGGCCTAAATCGGCAGCTGATAGAGCGCAGGCCCGATCGCTTGTCGCCGAGATGCACTCGGGCTTTGCTGCACTTCGCTCTGAGCTACCTATGAATTGCAGGCTGACTAAAAGCGCGCAACTTTCCCCGGCGGTGCGCGCCGAAGTACAGCGTATAGAGCAGTTGTGGAACAACTATGTCAGCGCTGATCAAAGTGAGCAGCTTAGGCTGTTTGGCTGCTTTGGCATTGCCGATTGTTTTTTTGCACCGGTTGTTTTTCGCTTTCACAGCTACGGCGTTAAACTTTCGGGCACCGCTGGCAGATACCAGCAAAGTTTACTTGCCCACCCGTCAATGCAGTTGTGGTTGACTCAAGCTATCGGTGAGACTGAGCATTTGGCTCATATTGAAGTTTAGGGTCGGCTCAGTGAGCGCTCACCTTAACGATGCAGTCTATTTTTAATCTTTTGTTTATTTAATACGGCGCTCGGTTTGTTAAATAAACTCCGCGGCTAATTTATTAAGTTAAATTAACCGGCGCCGCAATCCTCTTGTCTTCGTAAGTGCCAAGTTGTTTCTGATCTTTGTTAACCGGTTATCATTGTTGGTAATTCGCGCCAGCAAAATTACGTACTGTGATATTGTTTGTAGCCGCGCAACCCTTCTGTTGCGCCACTCCCATGCTAATTTCTTAGTTGATCCTTAAGTTGCTAGGTGATTAGTAAGTTCTTATTTAAAGGCAGTAAAGAGTTTGCTATATGGTCAGCCCCGTTGAACCCAAAAACAATCAAGAGAGTAAAGGCAAGTCATTTTTGAGTGGCATGAATGCAGATGGCTCTGAGTCATCTTCATACATAGGGAAAAACATCAAGTTCAGGGGGGAACTTGAAGGTACGGAAGACCTACATATTGAAGGGCAGGTTGATGGATCAATTATTATGGGTGGTCAAAACCTCTCCATAGGTACTGGCGGCGAAGTATCTGCCAATATTCACGCCCAGAATGTGCTTATTAATGGCAAGTTAGATGGCGATGTATTTGCCGATGAATTAATCGAGATTTGTAAAACAGCCAAAGTACAAGGGAATTTAATTTCCCCGCGTATCAAACTTGAAGATGGCGGTAAGTTCCGCGGTACCATCGATATGGTTGACGACGAGCAGGAACAAAAAGCGCGCTACGAGAAATTTAAAGAGAAGTTAAAGGTTGATCACGCTGTTAAGGCCAATACTTCGGCTCAGCAGGATTCCAACAAAACAGCGGCGGCGCCGACCCCCGGATCAGTAAGCCCTAACTCAACCAAGCCTGCTACGGCAAACAAACCTTAATCTAGCTGCTTTAATCAATACCAGAGATCGCCCTGGGCGATCTCTGAGTGGCATATGGATAGCGCCTGCAGTGAAATCGCGAAGTAATTACGTGCTGATGCTTTATGTCCCAATTGTTGTATGCTTTTCTTAGTGATCTCAGCGCTGGCGCTGTGACGGATGCTTTTTTATTGTTGATGCTGGCAGTTTTTAGCCTGGCAATTATTCTCAAATTTTTTTCTCTGGCGCCAGCGTTTGTAAATGGCGCCCCGGCACTGTTGACCTCGCTCGGTATACTCGGCACCTTCTTCGGTATTTTGGTTGGTTTGATGCACTTCAGTACCACGCAAATGGACGCCAGCATCGTCAATTTGTTAGAGGGCTTGAAAGTTGCTTTTATTACCAGTGTTGTCGGCTTAACACTTTCTGTTGTTTTAAACTTATTTATCAAGCATGTGCTGGTTTCTGCTGAGGATCGGCGCAAGCCGGTTAGCTCTGAGCAGTTTTTGGCTGCACTGAATAACATCGATCTTTCAGTCAAACGCAGCGCCGAAAAGCAGGATCAATTTATCGGCGAACTTAGTGAGTCTATTGTAGCGAAGCTAGCCCTGGTCGTAGACAACTTCAATAAGCGCATCGAAACCGAGTTTGGTCAAAACTTGCAGGCTTTTTCCCAGAGCTTTGCTTCGCTTGAGCAGTCAATGACCCGGTGTGCACAAGAATTTGCCGGGCTTGAAAAGAATACGGCGCAACTTTCCGAAACAAACCTTGCCAACGCAAGCACTATGCTGGAAATCGCCAATAAACTGCATGCCCTGAATAACAAGTTTGAGGGCTATTTTAACAATATGGAAAGCCTGTTTGAGCTGGTGCATCGTTCAAATTTACAGTTTAGTGAGTTAAACGAAAAACTGCTTGATTACAGTAATCAGAGCATGCAGGCAATCGATATGATTCCTGAAATGAACTCCAAGATAGAACTGTTTAGCTCTAACCTCGAACAACTGGCCAAGGTTACCGATGACACCATTGACGGCGCCTTGGCTTCGCTGTCGAAACAGAGTCAAAATTTAAGTGTGCACCTGTCTCAGGTTGGTTCTGCATTTGCCGATATTGGTGATATTGATGCAGGCTTAATGCAGGAATTTATTGAAAAAGGTGCAACGGTGCATCAATCGGCGGTGCAGGCTATTACCAGTAAGCAGCTGCATTTGCACGAGAGCATGGTTGAGCAGCTGAGCGCGGTTATCTCGACAAGTTTATCCAAGATTGAGCTTAACGTCAGCGATCAGCAGTCGATGATTGAAACGCGTATGGCCAGTGAAATCGACGCGGTGATGGCCGCGATGGGCCAGTCGCTGGCGGCCATTAGTGGCCAGTTTACTCGCGATTATCACCAGTTGATTGCGCAGATGAAACGGGTGTTAGATAAGTCGGTCGAGGTCGTCTAATGTTTGCATCTAGCCGGGCGGATCATTCCGCGGATTCGGGAGCCGACTGGATCAGCGTGTCAGACCTGATGGCGGGTTTGATGATGGTGTTTTTATGCATCGCCATGTTTATGATGCGCTCTGCAAATATCGAGCGCGAAAAAGTTCGTGAAATTGCTGAGTCCTACGCCGAGACTCAACAGGCGATCTACCACTCTCTAAACAGCGAGTTTCAACATGATTTTGTGCGTTGGGGCGCCTACCTGGATGAACAAACACTGACGCTTACATTTCAGGGTGCAGATGCTATGTTTGAAACTGGGCAGGCGCAGATTAGTGGTATTTATCGCGATGTGTTTCAGCAGTTTTTTGCCCGCTATTTAAAAGCGCTGGCGCCTTATCGGGAGTCAATCACCGGTATAAATATTGAAGGTCACACCAGTTCAAGCTGGAGCGATTTCGCCCCTAGCGATAGTTATTTTAAAAACTTGGCGCTGTCACAAGAGCGTGCAAGTTCAGTACTGGAATATCTTTTTTATCTGGATGCCGTCGCTGCCTACCGCTCCTGGATAATCGAACACGTCGCTGCGGTTGGCTACTCTTCATCACATTTAATTGTCGATGCCAATGGCAATGAGGATGTCGAGCGTTCAAAGCGTGTTGTGTTTCGTGTAATGACTAATTCTGAATCCCGGATTCGCTCCATTCTTGAGGATTAAACGTCGTGACTGTTTGGTTGGCGCATTTTGACGAGCTTGCTTCACTGGTTAATCAGTTTGAGCAAAGTGCGCTTAGCGCCGAGCCTGGCGTTGTTCACAAAGAAGTTGATACTCGTATTAGCGACGCGTATCTGCCGGCTTCTAAGCTTGAAACCGAGCTTCGTTCCGGGCTGGAGCTGCCGCTTTGGGCACTGGATAGGCGCGGTGCCTTTTGGAGCTACAAAAATCAGCCGGTATTTGTTTTTGCTGTCGATGTTGCAGAGTTAGATGATGGCGATCTCAGAACACAGTTTTATCATCAGGTGCACCTCGGGCCTTGCTGCGAAGCCCTAAGTGACCAATCTCGTTATGTGCACATCGCCAGTTGTCAATCAGCGCTGAAAAAATGGCCCAGCGAGCTCAGTTTTGAGCTTTGTCACCACTGTTTGTTTGAAAGCAATTATCGCGGGTATCGCGCACTCAACCAAAATCAGCAAGCGCAGTTGCAAGAGCAATTTAACTTTCTTGACTTTGTTCGCTGGCGCTCAGCTGATTATTTTCCAGAGCAAAGTTTTAAACTTTGGCACCAGGGCAGGGAGCTTTGCGACTTTGATACCGGTGGCAATGTCGACGCCTGTGTATGTGTGCATTGCCAGTGGCCGCTTGAAGCTGATTCGGCGTATTTTGTCAACGATGCGGCGGCGCTGCTGGGCTTAGAGCAACCGTGCTGCCTGTGCTGTACTGATAAGGCTGAACCGGTTGCCATCGTTCGCGACAGTACCTTAATTGAAGCGTATGCCAGGCGTTATGCGGATTGGAAAGCGACCTATAAGCAAGTTAACAATATTGATGCTGCGACAACTGAGTGGCTCAAGTTTTCTTGGGGGCAGATCGCCTTTCACTTCCCGCCAAGTTGGCAGCCTTTGCTCGACACCTTTAAGCAGTTCGAGCCGGCGGATATTTACTGTGATATTGGCGGCGCCCAAGCGCTGCTTGCCTGGCCTCGAATGAAACGTGCGATCATCTCCGATCAGCAACAAAAAGATGCCTTTCCTGAAACTTGGGAGTTGTGGACCTTTAGTGAAGTGCTTCAGGATCTGTAGCCGTGTTGTCACGATTGGCGCTGTTCGGCACTGCACTTTATTCTCAGTACTTTTCGACGTAGACTTAGCTGCGTATTCAACTCAGCGCCACAACAAGTGTTGAACTGGTGATCAGAGCGTGCTAATTCAGTGAGAGTCGTGTGATGTTTAGATGCCTACTGTTTATTTTGTTTTGCTTATCGTCTTATGCCTCGGCGGAGGTTTCTGCGGCGCTCACACCGGATCGATCCATCCCTAATAGTAACTACGCATTTCCCAACGACGATAAGTTAAAGCCTAAGAACGGTGATTTTAAGATTTTAAACTACGTGCTGATGAGCAACGAGCTCGGCGAACGCTGGAGCGTTATTACACTCGAAAACTTGTCGTCGGGAAATCGCAAGCTCGATCAAGACCACCTTATGGCTCTATTTGCCAATGGCAAGCGCCTGGCTCCGGAGCAGTTTGGTTTAGAGTTTAAAGGCCGTGAAAGCCAAACAATTACCGTTTCATTTGGTATTCATAAATTTCCAATTCTTACGATTTATTCGAGCAACTCAAAATAAGTCTGCTGCTTGCTAGCAAGTAGCCATCAAGCTTCAATTGGTCTTTTGACTTTAGTTCGGTGAATTCACCTATAGAGTTTCTGGTTGATACTGTCTTATTCGTATTTACACAAGAAGCTTTGTATGTATGCACTGTTTGTGCCTATATCCTGCTATGCTCCGCAGCTAATTTGTTAATAATAATTTATGTGTCAGTTGCATATGCGTACATTTATCTCTTTTAGCTTAATACTTGTTTGTTTGCGATGCTGGGCAGAAATACCCGTTGAGCACTTTTCTCGGCTGCCCGCTTTTGCCGAGCCGGTAATGTCGCCAAAATCAAGCAAGTTGTCCGCAGTTATGGTTGAAGATGGACAGGAGTATCTCTATCTTTTTGACCTTGACCCTGATCGAGACCCCTTGCTTAAACCTGTGCGTCTGATGTCTAAATCAGAGCATCTTTATTTTCAAGACTATAAGTGGGTAAATGAAGACGTACTGCTGGCTGATATACGCACGACAGTGCGTTGGTACGGTAATTTACTAAATGTGACGCGCTTTATTTTAATCCCGGCCGATAAAGCGCTCGACCATAAGTTTATCAGTGCTGACTCAGACTCATGGGGGCGCCCGAAGCAGCATTCCAATTTTATTCATCGTTTACCTAAGGACAATGACCATATCCTTGTTGCGGTAGATGAGGATGAAAAAGCACAGTATTTAGCTCCGGAGGTTGATAGAGTTAATGTATATACCGGTAAAAAGCAGCGGGTTCAGCGTAATATTAAGGGCATATACGATTGGATTGCAGATAATGACGGTAACATTCGTGTAGGTGTCGCTTATAAAGGGTTGACGGGTGATACAGATCAGTTGATTTACTACAGGGATAAGGGCGAAAACTTTAAGGTTTTTCAACGAGCAAACTATTTTGATAACAAACGTTACGTCCCTGTGGCTTTTCACGAACGCGACAATAATATTTTGCTTGTTCGGTCTACGAGTGAAGATGAGAAAAGCTCAGATGATAAAAGCCGTTTGTATCAGTTTGATTTAAATAAATCGAAGTTGATTGGGCCTTATATAAATTCCAAGCATGAGGAAGTGATCTCAAAGTTTGAAAAGGCCTTGCCAGGCTATACGGTCAGTATCGTCTCCTCGAACGACGATGATAGTCAGTTTATTGTTTACCTGCACAGCGATACCAAGGTGCCTGCGTACTTCTATTACAACGAAAGAACAGGACTTTATACCCGTTTTCCCTCGCCTTATCCTGAACTTGAGGGAAAGCTTTTTTCTAAAATGGAGGAGTTAAGTTATTCCGCGCGCGATGGTTTAACGATCCCTGCGTTCCTGACGATGCCACATTCCTCGCGAGGGAAAAAAGTACCGACAATTGTATTCCCTCATGGCGGCCCTTGGTCTCACGACGTCTGGGGTTTTGACCCCTACGTCCAATTTTTTGCCGATCGTGGATACGCTGTTTTCCAACCTCAGTTTCGCGGATCAACCGGATATGGCGCAGACCACGAGCAAGCAGGGTATCAGCAGTGGGGCCTGGCGATACAAGACGACATAACCGATGGCGTAAGGTGGTTGATAGAGCAGGGTATTGCTGACCCCGATAAGATTTGTATTGTCGGTGAGAGTTTTGGTGGTTATGCCGCGGCTATGGGGTTAGCAAAAACACCGGAGTTATATCGTTGCGGTGTTTCCGTAGCCGGCGTATTGGATATGAAACAGTTTATAGCCGATCGCGGCGAATACATGTTTAGTGGCATTAACAAAGCAATTTTAAATAAGAAGAAAGAAGCCAAATTGGTGAGTCCCTATCACCTCGCCGATCAGATTCGTGCACCGTTGTTGTTAATCCACGGCGACAAAGACACCGTCGTGCCAATCAAACACAGTAAGAAACTGTATAAAAAGCTCAAGCGAAATAAGAATGATGTTGAGTTAATTAAAATTAAAGGCGGCGAACACTGGCACACAAGCGAGCAGCATCAGCTGCAGAAACTTCAAGCGATCGATACGTTTTTGGCAAAGCATCTTAAATAGCAGTGGTTTTAATTGTTGTACTTGCGCCGTGTTTGTTTGCCTAAGAAGCATTTAGGCTCCGCTATTTAATCTTCCCCGGCCACTGCTCTAAATAGCAAATGCTCAACCCGCATTGGCCAGTTGAGCATTTGCGTTATTTGGCCCATAGTTGTGCATTAAATATGCTCCGGCTGTTGATCTGCGCTGGGGCCTGGCAACGATTGAGGGAAGCACGTGCTTTTTCGCCTATTTGTTACGTCTTATTTTGTTTGCATCAGTCATCTGGCCATTGCCACACCTAAGGTTTTGGCGCCGCCGGAACTCGAGCAGTGGCGCGACTGGTTGCTTTTTGATCACGACGATGTCCACTGCCCCTATATCAGTATTGCCGGCGAGCGCGCGGGTTTTGAAGGCGGTGAACGAAGCTGTCTTTGGGTTTCTGAAACGGAACTTAGGGCGGATCAACGCGGCCTGGATTTTACAGTGAGAGGGCAGGCTTTTGCGCCACAGTGGCTGCTGTTGCCAGGCGATGAGCAGGCCTGGCCCGAGCAGCTTGTGCGCGTTAGCGCAACACAATCTTCTAAAGCACTACCTGTGCGAGCGAAATCAGGTCGCCCAGAGGTGCAAGTCGACGGCGCATTTGTTATTCGCGGGCGTATTAATTGGCCGTCGATGCCAGCCAATCTGGCGCTGCCAAATAACAGTGGTTTGGTGCATTTATTTGTTGACAATAAGGCTGTGCCAGCCGATATCGATGCCGACGGTGCGCTGTGGTTGCGCCGCCAACAATCGGGCCTGACATCGGAGCGCAACAGCGAAGATATTCAGGTATTTCGCAAGTTGGACGATGGCAACCCCGCCCGCCTGACAACTCGCTTGCAGTTAAATATCAGTGGTCAGGCTCGCGAACTTCGGCTTGGGCAAGTCCTTTTAGATAATTTTGTTGCGTTAAAGCTCAACAGTCAATTACCTGCGCGCCTGGAGAAAAACGGCGATTTGCGTGTGCAAGTTAAACCCGGTCGCTGGCAGCTCAGCGTTGAGGCTCGCCATGTGGGGCCACTTAGTCGTGTTAGCTATCGACAAAATAGTGAGCTTTGGCCAGAAACGGAGCTGTGGGCTTTTGTAGCAGATAGGTCGCTGCGCAGTGTGCAATTAGCTGGTGCTGCGGCCGTTGACCCGAGCCAAACGCTGTTACCTGAAGCGTGGAAACAGTTCCCAAGTTTTAGGCTGCAAGCAGGCGAGACGTTAACCTTAACCGAGTTGCATCGCGGCGCCTCGTTGCCCGATGCCGATGAGCTGAATTTAAAGCGCAAGTTGTATCTGGATTTTGACGGTGCGGCATTTACCGTTAGCGATGCGATTCAAGGGCAGCTCAAACAGAGCTGGCGCCTGGATTCGAGCCCCGAGCTGCAACTTGGCAGTGTGCGTGTCGATGGTCAGGCGCAGTTAATCACCCGTTCGCAAGACGGTAAAACCCAAGGGCTGGAGTTGCGACACAGCGATGTTTCACTTCAGAGTGTTGCGCGCATGCCGGCAAAAGGCCCTTTGCCTGTGTCGGGTTGGCTGAGTGATTTTGATGCGGTTTCGGCCGAGTTACATCTACCGCCGGCGTGGTCGTTAATTGCCAGCACAGGGGTCGACAAGGTTCGCGATTCCTGGCTGTCGAGCTGGAGCCTTTGGAATATCTTTGTTTTATCTTTGATTGTTGTTGCCGTTTATCGTTTGATGGGTTGGCGCACCGCGGGTTTTGCGCTGGTGACGCTTTTACTTATTTTTCAGCGCCAGCACGCGCCCGTTCTTATTTGGTTAAATTTACTGGCTGCCATTGCCCTTGCCGAGCTTGCCAAAGCTAAGTTGGCGCTGTGGTTAAGGCGCTACCAGGCGCTCTCATTCTTAGCGCTGATTATTTTGTTATTGCCGTTTGCTGTGCAGCAGCTGCGCCTTAGTGTGTACCCCCACTTGGCGTCGATGAATTATCAAGATGTTAACAAGCCACTGGCGGCGAAGTCTCGCAGTGCGCTGCCGGCCGCAGCACTTAGTGACGTTGCCGAGCAGGCCTATTCTATTGCGCAGGGGCGCGAAAAAACTCGGCCTGCGCCTTATAATAGCGCGGGCAATGTCAGCCAGCAGTACGACCTGGATACCGCGGTGCAGACCGGGCCGGGCTTGCCTCAGTGGCGCTGGCAGCGAGTAAGGCTAAACTGGAGCGGCCCCATCACTAGCGCTGAGCGTATGTCGTTTGTATTGGCGCCGCCGTGGTTAAATCGACTGGGCTATTTGCTGTCTGCTGTGATGAGCATGCTTTTGGCATTTTTGTTCTTGCGTAACAGCGCTTTTTTCAAAGGCGGGCGCTGGCAGTTTTTAAGCCTGGCGTCAGCGCCGGCTGCGACAGGCGATAAGGAAAACAAGCGTGCAGATTACGGTGATTTAAACAGTGACCCAAACAACAAAAATAATAACCCGGGTGTTTCCGCGCAGTTAAATCCTGTGATGCTGTTTATTGCCGTACTGATTGTAGCTGTGAGTTTGTACGCGCCGCAGTCGATGGCAAAAGCACTTGCGCCAGAGCCGCCGGCAAACAATATCAGTGTGGGCGAAACCCTGCTCAGTGAAAAACTACTGACGGAGTACCAGCGGCGTTTAATTGCCAAACCAGATTGTTTAGACAATTGCCTATCGATACAGGCGGTTGAACTCAATGTAGAAGACGACGTGCTGAGTGTGCAGCTGTTTGTTGATGCGCAGGCTCACGTTGTTTTAGCACTGCCGGCATGGCGTACGCAATGGCTGCCAACGCGTGTTGAGCACAACGGTCAAGCGGCTGTATTACAGTTTTCGACGCAGGGGCAACTGTATGTTCCCTTAGAGCGCGGTCGCCACCGCATTTTTTTACATGGAAAGCTCGAGCGCGACCAGGTCTCACTTAATTTTTCTCGGCCTTTGCACAATGTGCGCAGCCAGCTTCAGGGCTGGCAATTAAGTGGCGTCAACAAGCGTTTTGCGGCAAGTGGCACTGTGCAGTTGCAGCGTCTCAATAAAAATAGCGTTGCGCGCGAGTTGTTATTGCCCGACCCAATTGAGCCTTTTGTGGAAATTAAGCGCGAGCTGTTATTGGGGCTTCAGTGGCGCATGAAAACAACCGTTCGCCGTATTGCACCGCGCGATGCGGCGGTGGCGATCACGGTGCCGCTTGTTCAGGGTGAATCCCCGGTCACTGAGCTCGAGCGCGATGCCGCTGGTGTGAAGGTGCTGCTTGGGGCGAGACAGCGAAGTGTCAGTTGGGACAGTGTTTTAGAAAAAACCGAGCAGCTTAGTTTAATTGCAGCGCAAAATACCCACAGTTCCGAATTGTGGACGCTGTCGGCATCACCGGTGTGGCATGTCGATTTTACCGGTATTGCCGCGTTGAAACAGTCGAGTGCTTTACTGCACACGCCCAGTTGGCGGCCGTGGCCCGGTGAGCGTGTGGATATTCGTATTCAGCGCGCTGCGGCCGCACCCGGGCAGAGTTTGACCATCGAGCAAGCTAAGCTTGTGCACCGCTTAGGGCAGCGCGCAAGCCACACTGAGCTGAATTTTTCTGCGCGCACAAGTCGCGCTGTGGTGCTGCCGTTTACCTTGCCCAAGGCCGCCGTGCTTGAATCGCTTAGCATTGATGGGCGAGCGCAACCGCTGCTTAATAGCAGTGGTAAGGTTGATCTCTCGTTAACACCAGGGGCGCAGAATATCGAGCTTAAATGGCGCTCTGACGACGGCATTGGCACGCTTAGTAAAAGCCCGAGTTTTTCTATGCCGCTTGCCTTAAGCAATTTGTACACCGAGCTTGTTTTACCCGGCGATCGCTGGGTATTGGCGCTCGGCGGGCCGAGCATTGGCCCGGTGGTATTATTTTGGGGCATTGTTTTATCACTGCTTTTATTTTCCTGGATCTTGGCGCGCTTGGCCTTAACGCCGCTGGGTTTTTGGCAGTGGTTTTTATTGGGGTTAGGTATCTGCAGTACAAATTTATATACGCCGGCGGTGGTTGCAGCTTGTTTACTGGTTTTGGGAGCCAGGGGCCGGTTAAAAACACAGTTAAGCGCGACACAATTTAAATTGATGCAGCTTGCGCTTTTGTGTTTTGCGGCGCTTAGCCTGTGCTTACTGTTGGCAACCATTCCAATGGGGCTGCTTTCCAGCCCGGATATGCTGATAAGTGGCAATAACTCGTATGCCAACAGCTACGCTCAGCATTTAAATTGGTACGAAGATCGCTCGGCGGCTGCTTTTTCAGATGTTTGGGTGTTTTCATTGCCGCTGTGGGCCTATCGTGTGGCGATGCTGGCTTGGTCCCTATGGTTGGCATTTTCGCTGTTGCGCTGGTTAAGCTGGGCTTGGCTGCAGTTAAATGTTCGAGGTTTTTGGCCGGAAAAAGCGTCGTCTGTAAACACTTGAGTGGGCTTAATGTACAATGGCGCCTTTGATTTAGGCGCCGAAAAAAGCCGGTACTCGGTGACACGTATGTTTGCGCCTGCTTTGTTTGTTGTTTTAGTTTGTTGTTAGTTTGTTTTTGTATCCGTTTTTTGTGTTAGGGCGAGGCTGTGTCGACGTTAAATAACTTCCTGCGTTTGAAGAAGCTGAGTAAAGTGATCGTTTACGGTTATTGTAAGCCAGAAGATCACACTCACCACTGGATCCACAACGCATTTTATCGCGCTTTAGCGTACATGTTAGATCGCGAATTTGAGCTTGTTTGGCTTGACAACGAACACACTAAGCCGGTTTCTTTTTTTGAAAATGCATTGATTCTGACTAACGTCAACAAAGGCAAAGTGGATGTTCGATTGCCTGTGCTGAGTAATAGTTTTTATTTGGTGCACAATCACAAGCCTGCAGTCATGCAGCCTGATAAATACCAAAAAGCCTTAGATAATATGCACGCCATTACCTACGAGGTATATCGAGGCTTGCCCAAAGATGGCTACTTAGCCATAAAAAACGAGTATGCGCATTTTTATTCTGCCGAAGAAAAGAACGCAATACTTACCTGGGGTACAGACCTATTGCCCGAGGAAATTGACAAAAATATTGAACTGGTAAAAAGCTCAAGCGACGAGAAACGCTACAACTACAGTTTTGTTGGCTCTATATGGGAGTCTAACCAAGATGCATTTCACGATTTTGTTAGTGCCGTTGCGAACAAGGGTAAGCACGTTCATCAGTTTGGCTCGTTGATCAAAGACCCTGATACCGTTACTTCCTGGGCTGCGTTGGTGTCTGAAAAAAGAAATGTTGACCTTGAAGAGAACCAGGCGATTATTCGATCTAGCGAGCTTGCTCCTGCGATTCAAGGCTATAAGCAGCTTTACAATACAGATGATATTGGCAACTACATTCCCTGTCGGATTTTTAAGAATATTAGTTACGGCGCAATGGGCGTGACAAACAATATGTCGGTACACCGCGTGCTTAATCAAAAAACCATATATGACTCAAACGTGTCTGTCATGGTCGATAAAGCTGAAGCTTGGTTGCTGACTGACAATAAAATCGCCGATATTGTCGATTTGATGCAGCTAGTTAAAGCCGAGCATACCTATATCAACCGAATCGAATCTTTGATTACTTGCTTGTCGCGGCTCGAGGCGCAAACTGATCAGAGCGATGCTCAGCAAATGGTTCAGAAAGCTGCTCAGAAAGCCATGCACTATAACAAACTAAGTTTCTACGCAAAATCGTTCAAGTACAAACTTAAGCGCTTTAAACGCCGCTATTCAAAGCGTAGCTAAGCCATGCTTGGCCGCTAACACAGTAAATCTTAAGCACAGTAACAGTTGTAGAAAAGCGCCGGTGCTAAATACACAGGCCAAGGGCTTGTTGTGGTGCCTGGGTGAACAAAGCTGGTGAATAAAGCTGGCCTCGAGTGTTATCTAGGCTTTTGTACTGATGGAGGGCAATCTGGTGTTTGTAATAAGCCCGGTCTTACAATGATGTATACTGACTGCCCGAATATTGACCTTGTTAAAACGTGGTTGGTATTGCAGGTATTTTCACGGATTTGACGGAGTATCAGGATGAAAACGATTTTGTTTGGAGTAGTGCTTATGGCGGCGGGTTTAGTGGGCTGTGCTGACAAAGACAAGGGCCAGGATGAGGCTAAAATGGTCGGTGGCGACAGAGACGAGCACGGCTGTATTGGCTCGGCCGGTTTTAGCTGGTGCGAGCGCACCGGCAAGTGTGAGCGCCCGTGGGAGCTGGCCAGTAAAGTTGGTTTTGAAAATACTGCAGAAGCCTTTGACAAATACTGCGCATCAAAAGAGCCCTAAATAAGAAACAGTGTGGCGCTTGTATTTGTATTTGTGCGCACTTGGGCGCCACACTGTTTTGTCACGCTAACGGCGCTACTACAATTACAACTACAACTAAAGCTAAGGTTTATTCGCTTTCGCTGTTTTGTTGGTGGTGAAGCTTTGGCTGGCGTCTTTTAATTTCTTGGCAAGTTCAACTAACTGTTCACACTGTAGCGAGACCTGTTCTGCTATTTCGGTATTTGATTCAGTGACCGATTTGATTTGTGCCAAGCTGCTGGCAAGGTCGTTGCTCGCTGTCGCTTGTTCGCTCACGCCTAGGGATATTTCACTAAGATCGTCTGCGGTGACGTTAATATTGTCGACTATCGATAAGAGCGAGCGTTCGGTTTTATCTGAGGCCTGATTACCAGCTGCCATTTTGTCTAATGTGGAGGCAATCAGCATTGTGCTTTTTTCTGCCGCTAGCCCACTTCTCGCAGCGAGCCCTCGCACCTCATCGGCCACCACAGCAAAACCCCGGCCGTGTTCGCCTGCTCTGGCTGCCTCAATGGCTGCGTTTAGTGCGATAAGATTTGTTTGTTCAGCGATGGCAGAGATTTCTTTCATTGTCACTGAGATATCGCTACCGGACTGATTGATAGCCTCGAGCGCGCTTATCAACGCTTTCATACGCTGTTTTCCGCCCTCAGCTTCATCAAGCACGCCGTTTGCTTTATTCTTGACGTTCTTGGCCGAGCTTGCGATGTTGAGCGTCTTTGTTTGAAAGTTTTGTAGCACATCGTTGATAGCAGAGATAGAGTGGTGTTGACTCAGTGTACCCTGAGACAGTTGGGTGCCGCTGGCATGGATGGACTCAATTGCCTGACTAATATCCAACACAATTGTTTGCTGAGCTGTGACCAAGTTTGTTAAGTTATGTTGCATGCTGGCAAGGGCTTGGCCCAGAATATCGGCGCTGCTCGCAGGGGTAATCTCGTGTGTTAGATCTCCATCGGCAACACGTTGAGCCAGTGTCACGAGCTTTTTTTGTTCGTAGATAAGTGTGTTCAGCGCAGAACCAATCATTCCCAGCTCATCGTTGCGGCTGTTTAGTTTCTCCCATTCGTCTTTCTCGACATTAGCAAGTGACAGGTCTCCTCGGGAGAGGTCTTTGATTGCTCTAACAATGGAAGATATATAGAGGGTGATTGAACTGACCAGCTGGTAAACAACGGTGCACACGATAATGGTTACCAACAAGCCAATTTGCAGGCCGGTTTTAATTACTTCAGCGCGATTTTGTTCGGATAACTGTTTGTCTGTTGCGCTAACAATATACCAGCCTGTGGCGGGGTCTTGGGAAACGCCCCCCTGATAAACAATACCGTTCTCGCTAAACTCGATATTACCTTCGCTATTACACAGCGGCGTCAGTACCAGATCTTTTGGCGGCGCTGCTCCGATTGAAGAGTGAGCCAAAAGCTTACAGTCTGCTGTGAGAATAAAGGCTTTGGCTGAGCGATCATAAGTGGAGACGTCGACGTAGTCATTGTAAAAATCACCCAATGGCACGCTGATAAAAATAACTCCGTTGCTTTGTTCATGCCGTTTGGCGAAAGTGACTAGCGGCTTACCGTCTACGCGGCTATATCTTGGCCTTGATATCACTACGGTATTTGCAGTGCGTGCAGCATGAAAATATTCCATTGACGCATAGGATTGGCCGACTCTGTTTTTATTGCTGGCGGCAATTGCTGTACCGTTGGCGTTGAGTAAAGCAATGTTTCTTAAATTTAATTGAGCTTTTAAGCTTGACCAGCGGGCATTAAGTTCAGTCGCTGCCTCCGGTAGGGTGAGCACCTCGTTAATTTGCGCATCTTCCGAGAGCGACAGCAATAGCTTTTCATGAAATTGGCGCCAATGCGTAATATTCATTAACAAAAATGCACTATTGCTGGCATTCTTTTGCTGAGTTATTTCCCGGTTGGTATTTAGACTGATGCTCGTCACCATCCAACCGGTGACCATCAAGCCTAAGATAACTACTGGCAGCAGGCGGGATATGAATTTGTATTTTAAGCCGCGCATAGATCTAAAAGCGTTAATATGCCAATTTAATGTAGTTGATACTTGAACCTTGGCAGGCCTTTCCGGATGACTCACTTAAAATAATTATTTCTCTAAGGTCTGGGTTGCTTAATACTGCTTCGGGCCTGCACAGTTTTTCAAAGTGTTTAATGTTTAGCTTTTCTAGAGTCTTGGTTTCTGGCTGATAAAACCAGAGACTGAACTGAGTCTGTTTGGGTACCGGGCCACCGATAATCAAATAGCCTTTAATTGCGTCGATATACTCCATGCCTCTTATGCCGTGGCCGTTCAAGGGTAGGGTGATAACATCCGTGACGGCCGGGTATGTCAACGGCGAGCTTACTTCCACGAGTATTGCATCGCCTTCAAACAATGAGAATTCATCTCCAAATGTGGGTGCGCCAAAGCTTGCGCCGGAAAGGGGGGAGCGTAAACCAAAGATGACTCGTTTGGGGTTCTTGTGTGATACCGATAAGCCTTCTACGTTTAAGCCGCCTAACTTGCCAAACGAAGGAGCAATTCTGGCGTACCAATGCGGATCTTTTAGTTGCTGATTCAGCGCTGATAAAATCAAGTCGCGCATGGGCATCTTGTGTTCTTTGCGAATGCTCCAGTCCGAATTAAATTCTATGCCCGTCAACAAGCGATACTCTGAGGTATCTTCGTTAGCCTGACTCAGGCTTGAACTTATAAGAAATACACCGTCGACATACGTCGCGCCTTCGATATCTTGTTGAGACATTTGCCGTTGTATTTTTATTGCCGGTTGATTGATTTGGCTGTATTGGCTCAGCCTTATTTCGGGGAACTCGCTGTTCTTGCCCCCGTCGAAACCAAGTAACACGTGCTTGTTGTAGTAGGCGGCGGCGCTTAAATCTTGATGCGTTTTTTGCTTGTATTGATAGTTAGGTGTTGAGCCTTTATCGACAAAACGAAATTCAACACTGGCGAAAACAAAGCTGGGACTTAGCACTAATGCCAAGCCTATCGATCGAAGTTTAGGCATAAGAGCGCTACCTAGAATAAATATTGAATACGCATGGCGTAGGTTTCAACAGTATCACCACCGATTAGGTCTCCGTCGTCGTCGGCATTGTCATCCATAGCCGCGTGAATATAGTTCAGCCTGAAGACCACGTTTTTATGCGCGTACCAGTTGAGCCCTAGGGTGACGTTGTCCGATGCACCGCCATATATATCGGCGCTGTCATCACTTAAATCAAGCGTGCTATAGCGCAGAATGAGTTCTAAATCGCCGTGTTCAGAGCTTGGTATAACTGGGCCAAATTCACCATCACTCAAGTTATAACTACGGCCATCGCCGGTTAAAAAATAGCTGCTCTCAAGATAAAAACCGCTGCTTTCGTAGTCTGCTGAACCTTCGTCTCTGCTGACACTTGTATTAAGGTACTCGCCGCTGAACATCCAGCGATCAAATTGTCCGGCAATTTCAAGCCCGTAGGTGCTTATGTCTTTGACGTTGTCGATTTTACCGGTGTCTAAGAATTTATAATCGGCGACTTCGTTTTCAAGGCCGGCCTTGAATTTTATCTCTCGATCTTCATCTGACTGTGGCGAATAATGCAGGTAGTTGTAGCCGATATGGGTAAAACGTCGAGCGTCGTCACTTAATAGTGGGCGAAAGAGACCGCGGCTGGCATAACCAAAGGTTTCTGATTGATCTTCGTCTGCACTACTGACACCGATGTCGTCGCCAAACACAGATAAACCTATAAAATATCTTTTATTCCAGTTGCTCGCACTTAGGCCAATTCTTCTGCCGACACCAAAACTATCGGAAACCATCGGAGTTTCCATAAGTGGGTACCAGCGCGAGGTGGTTGATTCAGCGAGACTGAAATGCGGTTTGTGGTTGCCGATTTTGATAGTGGTATTGGGGATGGCGATATAGGCTACCCACATATCTTTTATTTTTGACTCATTGCCGGCAAAATCGATATCAAACTCCCCGGCCCAGGTATTGTCATATACGGTCTTAAATGCAAGGCGCGCTCGCCGTATTTCCGAATCACTTTTGAGGTTGTTTTTCTCTGCTTGCACGGCACCCGTATCAAGCATAATGCGGCCGTCGATCTTCATTTGATACGACTTATCCGGTGAGCTAAAGACTAAATAACCTTTGTCATAGTTAAGCTCCAGTGGGTGAGGGCTTGAGTCTGATGCATGTGCCAGAGCTGGAGCGGCAATCAAGAGGCCGTTTAACAAATAGTTTTTGAAGTCGCGCATACTGATTCCAAAGGGTTGTTAGGCTAAGCAGATGCAGCAAACACTGGAAATCTTCGATGAGCTCGTTATAGCGTATTGTTATGCATCCTGACTTAGACTAGTTCAGTATTGGCGCTTTTGCGTATTGTTTGGTTTTGGCTGCATGCGCTTGTTTGGCGAAACAAAGATATAGGTCTGTCGTGACCTGAAAAAGCCCGGTTGCTTGTGTTGCACTGAGAGAAGATGGGTAAGAGTTAAGGGCTTGGGACAAGGGAAAGGAGAAAGAAACAAGGAAAGATGAAAGTAATACAAGCCGGTCTTTCTGAGCGCTGTCCAGGTTAGTTGAAATCTAAGCTGCGCTTATTGATTATGAGCTTCGGCTAGCTGTCGATTAAAGCGGTTAATGATTTCCCAAAGCGCAGCTTGTTTACGCATTAACAGGCCATCATTGCTGACAAAAATATAGCTGGCGCCTATTTTAGGGACGATAAGCAGCAGTGCGTACCAGCGTGTGTCCGAGCCGTTGTGCCAATAAAAGGGCCGGTCTTGTGTATCTTCGAGCACCCAGCCCATGGCGTAGTGATCGGCGCTGGGCTGATGCAGTGTTTGAAAACTTTGCCGCTTTAATAAAGCGCTTTTGCCATCGGCGCCGAGGCGGTGAGCCTCGCCATAGCGCCAAAGATCAGCAATGTTCATATGTATGTCGCCGGCCGCGGCGATAATGCTCGGCACTTTATTTCTATCGGGAAAGGCGATGCCCATGTTGCGATTGTGGCCTAGAGGCTGGGCTTGTGTTTTAGTCGATTTGGGTGGGCCAAAACCTGCGCTATTGAGTTGCAGTGCGTTGAACACATGTTTTTGCATGGCCTGTTCCCAGCTCAAGCCACTTGTGCGCTGAATAATGACACTTGCGATCATATAACCCAAATTGGAATAGAGCATGGTTGAGCCGGGTGGATATTCGGGCGCCTGCTCTTTTAAGTAAGCAAGTGCCTTGTGCTCGCGCGTTGCAGCCGCGTCACCACTGTAATAGCTGTAGCGCAGCATATCGATAACATTTAGGTTGGCTCGAACACCGCCGCGATGCTGGAGTAATTGCGCAACAGTGACCGCTTTCCAGGCCGGCAGTATGTTGTCATCGGCAAACAACTCACCAAGTGTATCCTGCCAGTTGAGTTGGCCCTGTTCGACAAGTTTGGCCATCAGTGTTGCGGTAAAACTTTTAGTGATAGAGCCAATGTGAAATGACATATCGGCTGTAAGCGGCTCACCAAATAGCACACTTGTTGAACCGTAACTCGCTTGTGCCTGGATATCGCCATCGATGCTCAACAAGCTAACAATACCAACCAAGCCGAGTTGCTCGTAGAGGGATTTTATTGCCTGATCGTAGCGTGGCTGTAACTCTGAGGCGCGGTTTATTGGGCTTGCCAGAATAAGTACTGCCAGGCACAGACATTTAATGCTGATAAAAGCGGTGCTAAAGCGCGCCATAAGCTTGCCGTATTAAATTATTTCGCTCAGTTTATCCTGAAGGGCTCCGCTAGAGATAGGCCAAGTAGAAGCAGGTTAATAAAAACAGGCTAATAAAACAGACGAATCAAAATAGACCAGTAAAGATAGACCAGTAGGAATAGGCTAGTCGTGTGTGGCCGCCGGGCATTGAGCAGGAAAAGTGAAAAATAAAGAGTGAAAAGGAGAAAAACATGCCAGAGGCCGAGTTAAATATTTTGATTCACGCCCGCGTGAAGCCGTCAAAACTGGATGCATTTGTGAAGCTGCTTGATTTTTTGCAAGACAACACCACCAAAGCTGGCTGCACACACTACGAGTTTTATCAAAGTCGCGATTGTAAAACAGAGTTTATCTTGTGTGAGCACTGGCAAAATCAAGCCGCACTCGATGCGCATATGCAAGAGCTTTTTAGTTTGCTTGGCCCGGCTAATCCCGGTGAGCTTGCACCCGCTAAGTTGATGGATATGTACGAGTCTGTAAACCCGGTTTTTAACAATAAAATTTAACTTATTGCCACGCTTGTTCTTGCCCGTGTTTTAGCGTTTATTGAGCTGGCGTGTACTTTTTTGTTGTTGTGTTGTCGTTTTTAGGGGGGGGAGTAGCCCTTGTGAGCGGGCAAAAAAAAGGCGCGCAGTAACTACTGAGCGCCTTGTTTGATATTAAGGTTTTTGGCTTAGGTCGGCGCGTCGCCGCCGCGCCAAGCAGCCATAATATCGCCTTCTTTGTTTGGCATTGTAAAGCTTGTATAACCGGCGACCTGGCGGATGGTGTCCAGTACGTCGGTGTGGTTGATGGTCGGGTGCTGCTGACCATCGCCGATTTGCTTTTCAGTGCCGTAAGGGCGGAAGTCCAACGAGCGGCCGGTGACCAAACCGAGGTTGTTGTTTTTGCCGCTGGCTAAAAACATCGGGATGCGGTAGTGGTCGTGGTAGTTGCCGTGGCCCAAGTCGGAAACCGTGACAATGATGGTGTTATCGAACAGCGAGCCATTGCCTTCCGGGGTGTTCTTCAGCTTTTCAATAAATTTGGCAACCTGGCCCATCCACCAGATCTTACTGGTAGTGTGGGTTTCGGCGTTCTGGTGAGAAGCATCGTGATCGCCGAGGTTGGCCCCCGGTACTTTCACTGGAGATACAGATACACCGTAGCTGAAGGCCATTGTGCGGGTAATACCGCAGGACAAAGCGGCGATGGCGATGTCCTGTTGCAGGTCTGAGGCAAGATCAAGCACGTCGGTCTGCGACAGCAGTTCGTCGGTGTCGGCGCGATCAGATTCAGGCGAAGCGCTGATATCCGGGCCCATACAGGCCATGCCGCCACCGCCACCGCCGCCAGCTGAAGCAAACTTGGCTTCGAGCACGGACAGGGCGTCGCTGTGCTGCTGCATGCGCTCGCGCTCGATGCTGCCCATGGAGCTTTCGAGACGGTTTAAATCTTCGCGTGCAGCAGAGAGCATTTTGCTTTCAAGGCCGCCACCAGCTGGAGGCATGGTGCCCGGTGCTTGGGCAGAGCCAAACAGCAGCGGGTAAACCAAGCGCGGGTCACAGGCCGAGTCGAGCGACGTGGCGCCGTCAAAACTAATGCGTTTGTTGTCGTCGTTGCCCCACATGGTGCCGACACCCATCTGTACCGACGGGATACTGATACCAGTGCTTGCGCGGTTGGCCCAGTCTTCTTTACCCATCAACACTTCGATCGAAGACTCTCTGTCGTCGAAGGTCATGCGCCCGGTTAAGCACTTCGCTGCGCCACCTTCGTGGGTGTTGGCCGCGCCGGCATAACCGATGCCGTCGAGAAAGACCAGGTTTTCATAGACCGACTGCAGTGGCGCCGACATCGCCGGCAGCGCGCTGCTGCCTGCGGCCGGGAAAAACACATCGGGTACGGCACCGTTGGGGTGGAACAAAAAGATGGTGCGAACGGGTGCGTCGCCTTCGGCAGCCATGGCGTTGCGTGCCAACAGGCACGACAACGGGTGAGCGGCGGTAACAGAGCCTGCGGCAATGGCTTTTAATAATGATCTACGTTTCATCGACAGGCCTCCTATTGACGTTTGGTAAAGGATTGAGAAGCAACAATTTCAACCCACAGATCTTTCAGTGAGCCAGAGGTCCACTTCATAGCGATATTGTCTGTGGTACACGAGTCCGGTGAACCGACACCTTGAGACATGCGCTGGAAGGTTTCGACCAGGCAGTGTGAGGTGGCGTTCAGGCCTTCGTCGGCGAGAATGCCGTTGAGGTCTTGCAGGTTCATAAAGCTGTGAGTATCGGAATCGGTCATACGCTCGAGGCCGCTGATGTTGCCAGAGGCATCAATCGCCAGGTTGTTGCCTTCGGTGTTGCGGAACTTGCCGATGGCGTCGTAGTTTTCGAAAGCAAAGCCAATTTCGTCGATAAACTGGTGACACGAGGCACAGGCTTCGTTTGCCGTGTGCGCTGCAAAGCGCTCGCGCGTCGGTTTATTCGGGTCAAATGGCTCAACTTCACCGATTACTGCAGGTGGAATACCGAACTCCTGACACAGTAAGTTTCGGCGCACAACCAAGCCGCGCTTGATTGGGTGGGTGTCGTCAAACTTGGCGTTGCGGGCGAGCAGGGCGCCGAGTGAGAGCAGGCCACCGCGCTGGTTGTTGCTGGCGATCTTCTGCATGCTGTTGCCATTGGCGCCGCTCAGGCCGTAGAAGTTGGCCAGCGCCTGGTTTGCGTAAACAAAGTCGCTCTCGAAGAAGTCGCCCATGTTGTAGCCGTCGGCAAGCATGATTTCAGCGAGGAACATATCCACTTCGGCGTCCATCGCTTCGGCCACTTGATCGGTAAAGCCTGGGAAGTGGTTGGCGTCGCGGTCGAGGCCTTGCACTGTTTCAAGCTCGAGCCACTGGCGGCCAAAGTGCACAAACTGCTTCTTGGCTTTGTCGTCGGCAATCAGGCGCTCAACTTCACTGCGCAGCGCCGCGGTATTGCTCAAGCCGTTGTTCTTAGCTTTTTCGAGCAGCGCGGCATCCGGCATAGAGCCCCAGAAGGTGTAGCTGAGCAGGTTGGCAATTTCGTACTGAGTCAGGTTGCCGCCGTTGCCAAGTTCGGTGCGGTAGAGGAAGTTCGGCGATACCAGCATGGCCTGAGCTACGGTTTGAGCACCCTCAGTATCGTTGCTGCCTTCGTTAAACAGGTCGGTGTACTGGCTTTGCTCTTCGGAACTTAAGTCGCGACGGAAAGCGCTGCGGCCAAATTTCTCAACAAAACAGGCGCCAACGCCGTTCTGACTGCAGTTTTGAGTGTTTAACCAAGGGCTGAAGTTCGCGGCCCCGGCAATTTTCTCGGCGGCATTCCAGTACGCATCCATACGAATCGAGGTGATGCGGTTGGCGTCGGCGTTGGTGTCAAAACCTTTAACGGTGGTATCGGAGCCAACGCCTGAGGCCAGCGAGGCCGCATCGTTGCGCGAGAACAGGTCGTTGATGGTGTTGACGTATTCAAACTTGGTCAGCTGACGCAGGCGACGGGGCAGCACGTGCTCGGTATCACAGGAAATCTGCGGTCGCAGCGCCCAGATGTGTTGAGCAACGGCTTCGGCGCATTCGCCAACACACGAGCCCGGATCCTTAGGTGGCATGTCGTCGGCAATCTTCTTAACAAAGGTCTCGTAGCTGTAGTTTGCAAAGATAATAGGTTGCGATTCCTGCAGGCCGTCATTGCCGTGACACGCGGTACAGCCGTACTGAGTGTAGGCTTCGGCGCCATCAATTGGCTCGGGTGGCTCAGGATCTGGATCGACCGGGCCTGCGGGCTTGTCGTTGTTTAATGCAAACACCAGAACGCGAAGCTGTTCATCGCTCAGCGAGATGTTCTGCATTTGAGGTACGGCCTGAATACCGAACTCGATACGCGCTTTTGTCGCACCGCGCTTTTCAGAGTCTTCAAGGCCGCCGTGACAGAATGCACAGCTCGCTTTGTAAACCTCTTCACCAGCTAAGTAGTCGGCCAGCTCACCTGAGGGCGGCTGCGACGGCGTTGGTGACGGGGCCATGGACGGCTGCATAGATGGCACTGGCGACGGGGCCATTGATGGCTGCATCGACGGCAGTGGTGACGGCGCTATCGATGGAGCCTGAGACGGTGTCGGGCTCGGTGCGCTAGATGGGGCCGCAGATGGCGCAACTGAAGGCTGTGGTGAGGGCACAGAGCCGGAGCCCATCTTGCGCACCACAATGCCTGAAAGTTTTGCCGCGTCGGTGCTGGCCGAGAATGCGAGATCGAGTGTGCCGTCGCTGACCGGAACCTTGGTGATGACCTGGTCGTACGCACTTAGACTACCGGCTTGGGCGACAAGGTCGAGGCCCGAAATAACGCGCTGGCCTTCGATGTCGACGTTCATCACACGCTCGCCGGGGTTGTTCCAGTAAATCTCGGCAAACTGCAGGGTGACTTCGTAGGTGCCGCCACCGAGAGGCAGGGCGTAAGAGAAGTTTTCGCCCCAGCGCTCGCTCTGGTGAACAGCCTGTTGGTCGCTGTCTTCAATGCGCTTGTCGGTTGTTGAGGTCTGGCCACCGTTGTAGTAGCTGTCGGCGGCGTAGGCCATGCCGTCAAAGCTGGAAGCTTGGTTGGCGCCGGCATTAATGGCGTACACAAGGGTATAAGTAGGCGCCGTGCTCGGTGCCGGGCTTGGCTGGCCCGGGTTCATGCTCGGAGCGGGGCTCGGTTGGCCTGGATCCATACTTGGTGCAGGGCTCGGCAGACCCGGGTCCATGCTCGGCATGGGGCTGGGCAAACCTGGATTCATGCTTGGGCCAGGGCTTGGCTGGCCGGGGTTCATGCTCGGCGCAGGCGATGGAAAGCCCGGGTTTGAGCTGGGTTGTGCATCGGGACTGGGCGATGCGGTAGAGCCCGGCGGCGTGTCGGTGCCGACAGCTGCTCCGCCACAAGCCGTCAAGACGCTAGCGGTAAGCAGCGCTGCTGAAAGCTTGCTCAGATTGGAAAAAAAATACGGCTGGATTAGCCGGTGCTCGAACTTCATGTTCCCCCCTTGCCACGAAAGTAAGAATTGCGCACTAAGATTTGTCTGCCATGAACTGGCGTGCGGCAAGAATAATGTATTGATAGTGGTCGTTTTGGCACTAAGTCACACATTTACTTATGGGCGCGGGTTTTATAACTGTTTTCAGATAAACGGCCTGACAGGCCCGTGGCGCTTGGCTCTGGCCTTATCCTGCCCGCTCTGTTTTTCTGGCTTTGCTCACGTTAGTCCGGTTGAGCTCTTACAATACGAGCTGTTATCACCGCTGTTTTCGAGGGCGCTTTGAGTGGGTTGATAAAGCGCTAAGGCAGGGTTGTGCTCGGCTGGCTCGCATGCTTTGCGGCGCTGGGTTTGAAAGCTGCTGTTTGCAGTTGGCTTTAATCGCGGACAAAGCTGCGCTCTCGCGGATAATAGGTGATGCGCGCAAGACGATTGCCGTTTTTGCGATATTCCCAGCAGCGTCTCGGGTTCTGGCCGGCCGCGCAGCGATTGTTATTGCCGAGCATTACCCAGCCTGTTGCCGCGCTGTTGCGGTTAACCAGCGGCCCCGGTGCTTGTTCTAGAAATAGGAAAAATAGCCGCGAGTAGGCCGAGTTGCGGTTCTGGGTGCCAGCGGGGACGTGGTCAGAACTCTCCGTTGTGCGTATCTGGCCGTTGTTAAAACGAACCGGAATATTGTCGATGCTGACAACGGTGGCGCCGTTTTGGCCGAGGCCGGGGGCGCCTTGAATATAATACGAGGCCAGTACTTGCTGCTCGCCAGCCTTCATTGCCGCAACGATGGTGTCGATATGAGCGTTGTCAGCTTCGTCACTTAAGTCGATAAATTTGGGCACGATCGCTGCCGCAAGGATGCCGATAATTACGAGTGTTGCGCTGAGCTCGACCAGCGTAAAGGCGGCGCAGCGTTGCATAGTACTTGGTGTCTGAATCGCCATCGTTGGAATTATTAATATCGATTGCTGGAGCGACATCAAAACCATAGCAGAAAGCGCGTGTCGTCTAAACCGTTAGCTCGCGCCCGGTTTGCAAAAAGGCGCTGTTAAAGGGCTTGTTCGGGCCCGGGGCGGAGCTGAGATTCTTAGGCCGGTTTTAATTTAATATTCGCCAGCTGGCGGTCGCCGGGTTGTAAATTTTCATCGCGCGAAGGTAGTGGTTCAGCTCGCCGCTTTTTTCGAGTTTTGTTAAGCCTTTGTTTAAGGCTTTTTGTATCGTTTGCGCGTTTTTGTATTTGGCAGAAATAACAAAGCGGCGGCTTTCGCGCAGCACAATTTTTACGCCGTCTATCGGCCTTAAGACATTGCCGTCAATGTTGACGTGCAGGTCTTCATTGTTGGAAAAACTCATCGGGCTAAAATCGGCGCGCTGAGCCTTGAGCATATTCAAGCGCGCGTCGTAGCGAATGGTGCTTTGTGGGAATTGGGTGATGGCGCTTAAGGCCTCCCAGTCCAGCCGCCAGCTTTGCACGGTAAGGCCGCGAAGGTGATAGATATCCGCGCCGCTTTCGCTGTTTGTTAACGCCGGGTGTTGCTCGAGTACGTAAAGGCCTTTTTCAAAACTATTGCGCGGAATCACTGTGCGCGAATAAAACAGCACTTCGCGATTAATGTCTTTACTCCATATCGATTCGGCGGCCATCAGCGCCTGGCCCTGTTCGACGGATTTTAATGCCCGAGCGTAGTTTGGGCGCGCCTGTAATTCCGGTTCAACTTTTATGCCGCCAAGTGCCAACGCTTTACATATCAAGGCAATTTCGAGCGCGCCGCGGTGGTAGTTGTTATTGAGCTTTGGCTGAATTTCGTAACATTTTTTACCTTTGCTAAGGCGCTTATAGGCATCAACAACATGCTTGGCAGCCGCGAGCGGCAGTTGTTGTTGACGGTGGGAGGCAAGAAGCTCACAGCTGGCCACAAGCACACACACAAATGCGGCAAAAACAACGCAGCGTTTTAGCGTCTGTTTTGGGCTTAATGTCATTGAGTCGCCAGCCTTATTGTTGTTACTTGGGCTGGTGAGTAGAGGGTCTGTGTTGTGTTGAGCACCAAACTGCGCATCGAGGGCCATCCATTGAACCTGAGCTTGGAAAAAAGCGGTTTGCGCATCATGCCCGAAATCGGGGGCGAAGTACTATTGTGGCACTTGCCTGTGTGATGTGAGGCACAAATTTTTATTGACGCAGATCAAGTTTCTTGGCATGGTTTCAATAATTACTGAAAGTTCAGAAAGTTTTTTGTTTTGATTTCGCAGGTTTTTTTATGCAGCTGAGTTCTCACGCCCAGGCCTTTGTTACCCACTTTGGTGAAATGGGCAGTCGCTGGGGTTTTAACCGTACGGTTGGCCAGATGTTGGCTCTGATTGTGATTAGCCCCGAGCCGAGCAGTGCCGACGAGGTGTCACAAAAGCTGGGCATCAGCCGTGGTAACGTCAGCATGGGCATTAAAGAGCTGCAAAGCTGGCGTTTGATCAAAGTGCACAAGGTGGCCGGAGACCGAAAAGACTACTACCAGGCGGCCGGCTCAATTTGGGATATGGCGCGCATGGTATTTGAAGAGCGCAGTCGCCGCGAATTGGTGCCGACGCTGAGCCTGCTGCGCTCGCAATTGATCGAGCCGAGTCAGGATCTGAACGATGCTTTTGCCCACGAAAAAATGGCAGAAATCTACGAGCTTCTAGAGTTGGCAAATGACTGGAGTAACGCCGTTAGCGGCTTGAGTCAAAAGCAATTACAGAGCCTAATGACGCTGGGCTCAGGTTTGGGAAAATTAATTGAACTAAAAGATAAAGCACTTGGCAGCAGCAAAACTTAGAGGATGTATATGGACGCGCTCGACCTATCTCGAATTCAATTTGCTCTGAATATCAGTTTCCACATTTTATTCCCGAGCATTACTATCGCACTTTGCTGGATCTTATTTTATTTTAAGTTGCGCTTTAACTTAAGTGGCCAACAGGTATGGATGCGCGCCTACCGTTTCTGGGTGAAAATTTTTGCTCTGAGCTTTGCCCTTGGGGTTGTCAGTGGCATTACTATGTCGTTCCAGTTTGGCACCAACTGGCCCGGTTTTATGGAGACCGTTGGCAACATTGCCGGGCCTTTACTTGGCTACGAAGTGTTGACGGCGTTTTTTCTTGAGGCCACGTTTCTCGGTATTATGTTATTTGGCTTTAATCGTGTGCCCAATGCTGTGCACACGCTGGCGACACTGATTGTTGCCGTTGGCACAACCTTAAGTGCCTTCTGGATTTTAGCTTTAAACTCGTGGATGCAAACACCCGCTGGGCACGAAATTCGCGACGGTGTTGTGTATGCAAAAGATTGGATGGAAATTATTTTTAACCCGTCCTTTCCCTATCGTTTTACCCATATGCTGATAGCCTCGGGTTTAACGGCGTCATTTTTTGTTGCCGGTATTTCCGCCTACCGCCTGTTAAAAGGCGATAAAAAACATGCGCCCAGGCTGGCTTTAAAAACCGCAGTGATGGCGGCGGCCATTTTAACGCCGCTGCAGATCTACGTCGGCGATGCACACGGTCTGAATAGTTTTGAGCACCAGCCGGCAAAGATTGCCGCGGTTGAAGCGGTGTGGCATACGGAACAGGGCGCGCCGCTATTATTGTTTGCGCTGCCCAACGAAAAAGAAAAGCGCAATGACTACGCTGTGTCTGTGCCCAAAATGGCAAGCTTAATTTTAACGCACGACAGCAACGGCACGATTTTGGGCCTCAACGAGTTCGAGGGCCTGCACCCGCCGGTGATGGCGACGTTTTGGTCTTTTCGTATTATGGTTGGCGTCGGCCTGCTTATGCTTGCTTTAAGTTGGATTGGCGCTTTGCTTATTTTGCGCAAGCGACATTTCCCGCGCTGGTTATTAAAAGCGTATGTCGCAGCGACCTTCAGTGGCTGGCTTGCGACGCTTGCAGGTTGGTATGTCAGTGAGGTAGGGCGCCAACCCTGGCTGGTGACAGGGATTCTAAAAACCAAAGATGCAGTGACCACGGTGCCAAGTGCGCATATCGCTTTGTCATTAACCGCGTACGCACTGGTCTATGTGGTATTGCTTGCGGCGTATTTGCACACCTTGAGGTTGATGGCCAGGCGCGCGGTTGACGTTGAAGAGTACGAACAACAAGATATTTCACCACAGCCAGCATCGGGTTCGCGCTTGCAGGCACCCGGCTCAAAACACGCGTTGGCGCATGCGTCAAATAAAAACCAGACAAAGCTAATGAATACCGCTAAGACGGAGCTCAACTGATGGATGCTTATACGCTGCCTATAGTTTTTGTCGGCCTGATGGGGCTGGCTATTTTGGTCTACGCAATACTTGACGGTTACGATCTGGGGGTGGGGATTTTACTGCCGCTGGGGGATCAACACAGTGATGAACGCGATCGTATGATCGCTTCAATCGGGCCGTTTTGGGATGCCAATGAAACGTGGTTGGTGTTGGCGGTCGGTTTATTGTTAATTGCGTTTCCACTTGCTCACAGTGAAATTTTGCACCATTTTTATTTGCCCGTGGCGGTGATGTTGATTGCGCTAATTTTGCGCGGTGTTGCCTTTGACTTTCGCGCAAAGGCCGCTATTGCCCATCAAAGCCTGTGGGATCGCTGCTTTAAATTTGGATCTCTGCTTACGGCGCTAAGCCAGGGGTATATGCTCGGTTTGTATATTGTTGGCTTTAGCTACGATATTAAATCCCAGTTGTTTGCCGTGTTGAGTGCCACAGGGGTTTGCGCCGCCTACAGTTATATTGGCGCCGCGTGGCTGCTCTATAAAACACAAGGGCAACTGCAGCAGCAAGCCAGGCGCTGGGCCCGGTTAGCAGGGCGCTTTTGTTTGGCCGGTGTGCTGTTGGTGTCGCTGACCAACCCTTTGGTGAATCAAGATGTTTTTCAGCGCTGGTTTGATTTTCCCGAGGCGCTTTATATGTTGCCTGTGCCGCTGTTGTGTTTTGCGCTGTTTGCCTACAATGAAAAGCTGCTGCGTAACAAGACAGTTCTGGCCGACAGCCACTGTTGGCGACCTTTGCTGAGCTGCGCGTTGATTTTTTTACTGTGTTTTAGTGGCATTGCTTACAGCTTTTTTCCGTATATCGTGCCCGGAAAACTCGATATATGGCAGGCGGCAAGTGCCCCCGAATCACTGCGCTTTATTTTATATGGCGCGGTCGTCGTGGTGCCTTGCATCTTGCTTTACACCGTTTACGCCTACTGGGTATTTCGCGGAAAAGCCAGTGATTTAAAATATTATTAGCGCCCTTGGCACCGGCCCTGCGATACGACGTTGAGTCAGTGGGGCCGTGTACGTGCCCGCTTTAAGCTGATTCACCGCGCGGGCCTGAGCCGGTGCCACTTGCACCGCATCTGTATGAAATTTGCTCTTGCCTACCTACCTACCTACCTAAGCCAAGCCATACAAGCCAAGCCTAACTGCCCCAGGTAATTCCATCTGGCTTGTTGCATCAGGGTGGTTTTAGCCCAGCAGCAAGATTTGAGCAAAAACGCTGAGTCTAGTCCTTAGGCGCTGTGTGTTTTGTAGGCAAAATTGAAGTATTGCTTTGATTGAGCGAAAATTCGGCCTGTGTCGCCAGCTCTGGTTTGACGCTTGTTTGCTGCTGTTTGGCTGGGCCAGACTTGCATTGCTGCCGTATGCAAACGATTCAATTGAAAATAATGGCGATCAACGCCGCATTATATTGTAAAATCCCGGCGCTTTGAGCTGGCTTGAAATAATTTTATTGGAACAACTATGACTTCTCCCTCTGTAAGCATCATTATGGGTTCTCAATCCGATTGGCCAACCATGCAAGAGGCCACCCGGGTATTGACAGAGCTCGGTGTCGAGTTTGAGACAAAAGTGGTCTCTGCCCACCGCACGCCGGATCGTTTACACGAGTTTGCTTCAAGCGCGCACGAGCACGGTATTGAGGTGATTATTGCCGGTGCCGGCGGCTCAGCTCACCTCGCCGGTATGGCGGCGGCGATGACCCACCTGCCGGTGATTGCTGTACCTGTGCCGAGCAAGCACTTCAACGGTATGGACAGCTTGATGTCCATGGTGCAAATGCCTCGCGGTGTTGCCGTTGCCTGCCAGGCTGTCGGCAATGCCGGTGCTTACAATGCAGGCTTATTAGCCGCACAAATGCTGGCCTTAAAAGATGAAGCCTTAAGTCAGCGCCTGCAACAGTGGCGACAAAAACAAACGGCCTCGGTACCGACGGAGGTCGAATAATGCATGTAGCGATTGTTGGCTGCGGGCAGTTGGCTCGTATGCTCGCCCTGGCCGGTTGGCGTGTGGGCATGCGCTTTTCTTTTATCGCTGACCCGGGTGAGAACAGCGCCTGCGTTGACGGGCTCGGCAGTGTGGTTGAGCTGACGCCGGGGCTTCGCGGCGAAGCGCTTTACGACGCGCTTGGCAAGCCGGAAGTTGTCACGGTAGAGCGCGAGCATGTCGATACTGCGTTGCTTCGCAGCTTGCAGCCTTTTTGTCAGGTGCACCCAAACCCCGATGCCGTTGCTGTCAGTCAGCACCGCGGCCGCGAAAAAAACTACCTGAGCGATCTTGGCATCGAAACAGCGCCGTATCGCCTGGCCAACGATGCCGACGGCCTGCGTCAAGCGGTGGCCGAGCTCGGTTATCCGGTACTGTTAAAGTCGTGTGAAGAGGGTTATGACGGCCGCGGCCAGTGGCGTATTAAAAGCGCCGATCAGCTCGAGGCTTTTTTAGCTGAGACCGAGTTGAACTTTGATATTATCGTCGAGGCCTTTGTCAGCTTTAGCCGAGAGCTGTCGATTATCGCTGTGCGCTCGTCTTCGGGCATGTGTGCGTATTATCCACTTACCGAAAACCTGCACCGCGACGGTATTTTGTTGCGCTCTATTGCGCCGGCGCAGATGGATGACGATCGCCTGCAGCTGCAAGCTAAAAATGCTGCGCTTAAGCTAATGGAAAGTCTCGATTACGTTGGTGTGTTGGCGATCGAGTTTTTTGTTGTCGATGGGCGCTTATTGGTCAATGAGTTGGCGCCGCGTGTGCATAACAGTGGCCACTGGACCCAGGGCGCCGGTGTGTGCTCGCAGTTTGAGAACCATTTACTGGCCATTACCGGAGCCAAACCCGGCCACTGTAAACCCGCCTGTTATGCCGGCATGGTGAATTTACTCGGCAAAGACGTTGAGGTCAGTTGGTTGATGCAAGGTAATATGCAGGTGCACGCCTACAACAAAAGCCTCAGGCCAAATAGGAAAGTTGGCCATGTGAATCTGTGGCACGCCGATAGGCAAATCCTGCTTCAACAACTTGAAGCGCTCGATCTGAGCCTTTACGGCGAACAGTAGTCGATCAAATGCTCTTAAAAGCTCCTTTGCGTGTGACGCAAAGGAGCTTTTTTTTGCCGGTCTTTTGTAGACAGATCTGGCTTGTCTTTATTTACGTTTCGTTTCTTTTTTAGTGGCCCTGATTTTGGCTGCATGATTTTTGCGCCAGCTTTTTGTGTTTTGCAGCGCCTAGGCCGTGCTGTTGTCACAAGCTTGCCGTATATTGTCCTGCGCGATTGAAAATTATTTTTTTTGTTTGGCGGCGCCACTGTGGCGGCGATGGATTTTATCTTTACGCTAGGGCTAAGGCTTGAACGCTAAAGGCTGCAAGGACAGGTATATGGATCGTATATTGTTAGCGGGGGCGAGTGGTTATTTAGGCAGTCACATCGCCAGGGAATTACAAAAACGAGCGCTCTATTATCGTGTGGTATTGCGAAATTGCGCAAAAGTCGAACAGCTTCAGCTCAGGCCCAGTGATGTGATTGAGGCAGAGCTGACTGAAGCTCAAAGCATCGCCGGCTGCTGTGATGGCATAGACGTTGTCATTTCCTGTGTCGGCATCACCCGGCAAAAAGATGGCCTGAGCTATATGCAGGTTGACTATATGGCCAATCTCAACCTACTGCGCGAAGCCGAGCGCGCCGGGGTTAAAAAGTTTATTTATGTTTCTGCGCTGAACGGTGAAAAACTCAAGCAGCTAAAAATATTTCAGGCGAAAGAAGCCTTTGTTGAAGCTTTGCAAGGTTCCGATATACAGCACTGTGTGATTCGACCCAATGGTTTTTTCTCCGATATGGAAGAGTTTTTTGCGATGGCCAAGCGCGGTCGGGTCTATCTTTTTGGCGATGGTGAGTATAAAAGCAACCCAATTCACGGCGCAGATTTAGCCGAGCTTTGTGTTGATGCATTAAGCGGCACAGAAAAAAATATCAATATCGGCGGCCCGGGCATTATGAGCCAAAACGAGGTTGCGCGGCTTGCGTTTGAGGCGCTGGGAAAGCCGGTGCGCATTAGTCACCTTCCCGATTGGCTGCGCCGTTTAATTTTGTTTTTATCGCGCTCGTTGCTGAGTTCAAAAAACTATGGGCCGATCGAATTTTTTCTTACTGTGTTGGCGATGGACATGCTTGCGCCGTGTTATGGTAAACACAGCTTGGCGCAGCACTATCGCGATTTGGCCGCTCAAAACAGCTCTGAGACCGAAGAGAAGGCCGAGATTAAGCACTGATGAGAATTTGTTTGCCTCGGCTTTAGCTATCGCCGCTGCGCAGCGGCTGCTATTAAGCCTGGATGTATTGACCTCAAATGTTGTAGTGAAGAGAGATAGTTATGTTAGACCCTGCCAAAATTTACGATATGGATACGACCATGCTCATGAGCATGATTAATATGAAGTTGCGAGACGAATTTGGCAGCCTCGACTCGCTTGTTAGTTATTATGATCTTGACCAAGATAAACTGCTTGCTCACTTAAAAGCTGCCGGTTTTGATTATTTTTCCGGCGCCAACCAGTTCCGTTAATTGCCTTTATCGCCTCGAATCGCTGCTTATTTGGCGCAAGTTTTAGTGTTCTTGGCGCTCAATATTATTTGAGTGACTCGAGCTGTAAGTCTCCCGCGGGCAGGGCACCAAAATATCTGCGCCGCGCCGCTTCGAGTTCCGAAGTGGTTTTATTGATATCGCCGTGTTTCATAAATGCGTGCAAGATGTCCGGTACCTGTTCGGCAAACAGCGGGTTGCTATCGCGGTCGAGAAACTGAATTCTATCGGCAGCTTCGCTGACAAAAATTTCGCTCTGCCTGGCAAAACTACCAACGTGTTGCTGAGCTTTTAGGGCGGCCGGTACTTTGGATATCGAATAGTTAAAGCGCTGCTGAAAACTATCACTGCTGATATAGAGCAGCAGTGCGTTAAGGCCGGCACTCATCTTAGCGTAGTTCGGCACAATAAAGGCATCGACGGGCGTGAGCTCGTACCAGGGCAGGGCCGGGTTGATCTGCGGGAAGCGGGCGATGGCCAGGTCGTCACCGACGCTGCTCGGCAAGCGATCTTTGGGGCGAATACCAATCAGGTTCATCATGCTCAAACCGTGGTAGATACGGGGAAAGGCGCGTTCGTAACCGAGTTTCTCGTGGTTGCTGTTAAAGCAACCGGCGTCGATGGCTTGATACCACGTTGCCAGAGCGTCTTTTACTCGCTGGTCGCTGTAGGTAATTTTGCCTGCAAGTAAGTTGCGGTAGAAGTCGATGCCGTTTAAGCGCAAGTTGATGTAGTCAAACCAGGCGTGGGTAATCCAGTGCTGTTTGCTGCCGAGGGCAACCAGGTCGATGCCCCGTGTGCGCAGCACGCGACACTGCTGCAAAAATTCCGCCCAGGTTGCAGGTGGGCTTAACTGCTGTTTGGCAAATTGCGAGGGCCGATAATAAAAAGCCCAGTGGTAATACGCGATTGGCACCCCGTAATACTGGCCTTTGTAGCTCACGGCGTCGCGAGTAAAGGCGCTAAAATTTTGTGCGAGTTGATGCTGCTGATAAATGCTGTCGAGCTTTTTTAGCTGACCGAGCTTGGCCGGGTACTTGATGCGGCTGCCGCCGTACCAGAACATCAAGTCGGGGCCGCTTTGGCCTTCAAGCCAGTCGTTGATTTGCTGGTGATAGGCGTCGCCGGCGGAAAAAACAATATCGATCTCTACGCCGGGGTGCTGCTGACGAAATTCATACATCAGCTCGGAAAAGACCTGCCGTTCGGCGCCGTCGTAGACTTTCATGGCGATCTGCAAGCGCTCGGCGCGAGCGCTTTGGCTAAGTACACTAAAACAAATAAGAACTAGAGCGATAATGCTGCGCATCTGGACGTTGCTTTGCCTCGTTTGTTGTATGAGTAATAAAGGGCTCTGATATTAGCTTGTGCTGGGAAGCTGCTAGCGCTGCTGAAAAACAGCCCTGCGGCACTTATATGTTAGTCAATTTTTAATGCCAGAGGGAGGGGCAGGCAGGGCGCTGGCCTTGAAATCATTGGCGCCTCTTACCTTGTTTGCGCTTGTACCTACCGACACATCAATTTAAGGTGGTTTGCAGATGCAGGCCTTATTTCAGGCTTGTTTAATATATAAATAATGCGCAGGGAGAGCACATGCTGTATTTTTTGTTGAGCTTGGCGATTATTGCTGAAGTCGCAGCGACAATGCTGTTAAAACTATCAAATGGCTGGCAAAACTGGTGGGCCGGCTCCGCCTCGCTGGCGTTATTTGCTTTGGCCGGGGTGATCTTGGCTGTGGTATTAAAATCCCCCCC